>JAEWIF010000023.1 GCA_023387335.1 Pseudomonadota bacterium
CGATGTCTTCATGGTCATGGGGAGCCTCCGGTGATCGTGGTGGATGGAAGAGCCGAAGAGGCTTCCGGCTACTGCGCGCCGGAAGCCTCTTCGGGGATCAGTCCTGAGCGCGACGAGCGCGCAACAGGAGAGCCGAGCCGGTGCTAGCCAGCAGAGCGGCGGCAGCGAAGCCGAGTGCCATGCCGTGCTGTCCGGCAGGAGCCGTCACGACATCGGTCTCGGGACGGAATGGCGTGTTGAAGACCGGCACCTCGACCGGCTCCTCGGCAGGGACTTCAGGCGTAACCGGGTCTTCGACCACAGGTACCTCAGGAGCGACCGGAACCTCGACGGGAGGGGTCACAGCAGGTGGCTCCGCAGTGGGAGGAACGACGACCGGTGGCTCGACCACAGGAGGCTCGACCACGGGTGGCTCCTCGACCGGTGGCTCTGGAGCAGCGGTGATGGTCTCCACGTAAGCGGGGGTCCGCCAGAAGGCTTCGTGCATCGCGAGTCCGCCTGCGTACATCGTCAGGAACGGTGCTGTTGGGTCCACTGCTGGGACAGGGTTGATCCCGTCTCCGGTCACCACGACGTCGATGACGACCTGCTCACCGACGACCGCCGTGGTGACATCTACGCGGTACTCGATGCCGTCGTGCTGCACCACGAAGACGCCGTTCGTTGCAGCCGTATCGATCTGCCACGCGCGACCATCCAGCGGGATGCTCGGAGTCACGGTGAGACGGTGACCAACGCCGTACGGCTCCCAGGTCTGCGTGACACCAACGGAGGCATCCACGCCGAGACCGATGGTGCCTTGGTCGACGCGGTAGAACGGCGTCAGCAGGTCCAAGCGAGGCTGAACGCGACCAGAGTCATCGATGCCGGTAGGCAGGTTCCATGGATTCTGGAGTTGAGAAGACGAGGCGAAAGACGCTTCGCTGTCGTCAATCGTGAAGGTGTGCAATGAGCCGCTGGTGTCCACATAGTTGCTTGGGGTCTTAATTCCAGCGGTGGTGTGGACTGAGACCCAAATCGGATCGGTGAGAGTCAGCATCCCGGACGTGGAGCCGTACGGCGTCTCCAGCATGCCGAAGGCAGCAGGCTGGATGTAGATACCGCAGGCGGCGTTGTCGTAGCACTGGCTGAGGTTCGGCAGGTAGTGACCTCGGACACCCATAGCCTCGGCGGCAGTTTCGCGAGCCGGGTCGAGGGTCTGGTAAGAGTCGATATTCCAGGACTCGACGGCTGTAACGCGCTGCTCACTGCCGGGACGCCATGACGACAGCGAGGCAGCCTGGAATCGGATTGAACCGTTCACGTAGCCGTTGAAAGAGAATCCCATGGGTACCTGCGACGTGAACGTCCCGGCTGGCGAACCGGCAGGGTAGTTGCCAGGCTCGTACACGTTCTGACCACGGACGCCGAGCATCATGCTGAGGTCGTGACCACCCCAAGGGTTTGCCTCCAGGTCCACCCACTCGCGACCAGGAGCAGCCATCGGGGTCAGACCCTCTGGGAACGGCGTGTCTTCGATGATCGACCACGCGATGTCCACGTAGTCACCGTCGATGGTGATCCCCTCGACGCGGACGCCTGCCGCTTCGAGGCGAGCAAGGCTGTCGTCGGAGATGGTCGCGCTGAGGACCGCTCCACGGTTCTCCGGGATCGTCTCCCAGTACGGAGCAGGGTCAGCAGCAGCAGCGTTGGCGTCAGGTACTGCCAGTGCTGGCGTGGCTACACCACATGCGAGACCGGCTGCGAGTAGTGCTGCACCGGCTGCTCGAAGAGGAGTGAGGCGGGGATTGGTAGTGGTCATGGGTATATCTCCTTGAGTAGATGGCTATCGCTTCCTCCCTAATATCGGTAAAACGAAGACCCGACGCGTCACGGTTTCCGTGGTCAGGAACTGTGCACACGAAGAAGACCCCGGCGCATGCAACAGCACCAGGGTCTTCGTCTTCGCGATTCGTCACCAAGTGACCATGGTCGCGTTCCATTCGCGAGGGTCGTACTCGACCACACTCACCATCCCGGACAACCCGAGTTCGTGGATGCCATCGGTGACCATCGTCTTCACCGTGGAACGGCAGGAGCAGTTGGTCGGGTCTTCCAACGCCTCAGCCGCGCATGGAATGATGTGGAAGACACGCTTGAACCGGTCAGCGGAGTCCCTGTACTTGTGCAGTACCTTGCGCAGTTCGGTCTTGGACTTACGAGTGCGCTCAACCTCGATGGCGATGACACCCTCGTTAGGTGCCGATCCCTCTTCCGTCTCGAAGAGGAGCACGAGGTCCGGCAGGTGCGTTCCCTCGAACGCCTGCTTCCGGGACGCGGCGACGTAGTGGTCCGCAATCTCCAGCGCGGTCTGCTGATCGGCTACGCCGTATCCATCAGCCGAGGCTGCGTTCCACTGCACGAACTGTCGACGGTCAGGGTCATCCATCCCAGCGCGCACAGCCTGACGGCGAATCTGCGTCTCGGTGAGGACGACAGCGGGAGAGCGTCCTGAAGAGCCGAAGGTCTTCAACCCGCTTCGCACCATCGCGCTCAGGTAGGCGATGGCAAGCGTGTGACCGAGTTGACCCTCTGACGGCGTGCCAAGCGCCGGGACGTCCAGACTGAAGACGTCGACTGTCCGCTGGGTCACCCAGTAGACCGTGTTGAGACCGGTGTAGGAAGCCTTCGACAGGTAGCCAGCCTTGGCGAGTTTGTCGAGGCGGTCACGGACCGTGGTGCTCGGAGCGATGGTCTTCAAGTAGGCATCGAGTTCACGGATGTACTCCTCGTACTGGTCCACCCGCTCCTGAGCCGCGCGAACAGCCGCAGCCTTTCCGGCGCGCTCCGGACCGCGTGCCACGCGGTTGCGGTCACGCTTCAGTGCGCGCAGTTCAGCCTTCTCCTTGGTGCGCAGGTTGACTCCGGCGTAGTACTCGCGGTGGTCCTCACCCTCCAGCGCATGGATGTGACGCACAGTGGCATAGCGCGACTCCGCGATGAAGCGCAGCCACCGCTCGTCCTCTGCCTTGAGCACGATGCCTCCCTCGCGCGCGTCACGACGACGGCGCACCTTCTTGCTGATGCGAGGTCGCGCCGGAGGGGAAAGAGGTCCAGCGGTCTCCACCGAAGGCGTCTCCACGTCGGCATGCGCGCTCGTGGAGACAGTGGGGAGAGGCAGTGCCGCACGTGGCTTTGGGATAGGGAGGGGAGCCACAGGTGTCACCTGGGGAGAGGGAACGAACGGGTTAGGCATGACCTCTTCCGGTGAGACCTCCTCCTCGGGTGAGGGGAGTTCCTCTTCGACCTCGACCGCGCGGGGAGAGCGAGTAGGAGCGGCGAAGGGGTTCGCCATGACGTCTTCCGGTGACACCTCTTCCCACGCGCGAGAGGTCTCTCCGTGAGACTCCTGCTGACGTGGAGAAGGAGTAGGGAGAGATGGACGAGCGTCGACAGGTCGAGGGAGACCTGGACGGTTTGGTCGGGATACGGGTACGGCGTGGATGGTCATGGTGCCTCCTGGCTAGTGGTCTCTCCTCTCAATATCGGTTGGTTCGCGGAGGAAGATGTTTCGAGGGGTGTTCGAGGGTGGAATACGCGTGTGACCTGCATAAACGCGGTCTTCCTCCCGAGTGTCTTCCTCGCCTCAGTTATCAACTCTTCTTCTAGTACTCAAGAGAGGAACGAAGCAAGGGTGCATCTCCTCCACCACGTGCATCCGTGTTGACGTGATTACTGCATGCAGTACCCAGTGATACCTGGAGACGGTGGGACCAGTGGCATCAGCGCGCATGACAACAGTGGAAGCAAGGGAGGAGAGGGGTAGAGCAACTTGCTCTACCCGGAGAGCAAGGAAAGACCTCCCCGGAGAGGGTAAGTCTCACCAGTGGAGAGGAAAGACCTCTGGGTGAGAGGGAGAGGAAAGACGTCTACCCGGATCGGAGAGAGAGAAGACTCATACCCGGTAGAGGGGATGGCGGGGATATCTCCCCGGCGAGGGAGAGAGTGTTGGGTCACCTCTACTACCAAGCACCAGGGGAGGGAGAGGGAGAGTCAGTGCCGGGTCACCTCTACTACCAACTGCCAACTACCACTGCTTACTGCTTCCCTGGGACCAGGGATACAGAG
This sequence comes from Pseudomonadota bacterium, assembly GCA_023387335.1. Taxonomy (GTDB): domain Bacteria; phylum Pseudomonadota; class Gammaproteobacteria; order Burkholderiales; family Burkholderiaceae_C; genus Ramlibacter. The sequence goes on from JAEWIF010000023.1 coordinate 4,108, forward strand.
GGTGCACGGGGTGGATCGAGGGTGAGGCTCGGGAGTGATGCTTGATTGGGTTGGGGGAGGGTTTGGAGAGATTAGAAGCGGAGCGCGAGAGAGTGAAGCGAGGGAAGAACGAGGCGCAGTGCTGCAAGCAGCGCAGGCGAGAAGAGGGACGTTTCGGAGGTCCCTTTTCATCCCTCATTCGTCACTGGAGACGGGAACTGCACGTGCTCAGCAGGTAGGTCCAGGCGTACTACTCGGAGGAGTCTCGTCCGTCGCTCAGGTGGTTCTCCGGGTTGTTCGTCTTCCCTCGCTTCACTCTCTCTTCACCCCTCAGCCATCCAGGCATGAGGGTGTGCGCATCTGCGCGCAGGGGTGTTCGCGCGAGGTAGCGCGCAGGGTCACCGAGGGACGTTCCAGAGGGGAGCCACGGTGTCTACATCTGTAGACACCGGAGGTGGTCAGGCGTCGTCGTCGGAGGATTTCTGAGGGTCGTCCTCGTCGTCGTCCTCGTTGTCCGACGAGTCCTCGGGGGTCTCATCAGAGGAGCGAGGAGCCTCACCACGAGCGAGTGCGATGTCGACCGCGCGAGCACCCATGCCGTTGGTCTGGAGGACACCGAGGACGGTCATCAGGACGGCGAAGAACGCGGGGTTCAGAAGCCACACCACGAAGAGCGTGGCGACGAGAGACCCGTTGGCAGCGCGTCGCAGGATGCGGTGGAGACGAGGGTTGTCACGGAGGTCCGGGTACTGGAGCACCACGAGCCTGGTGAGTGCTCGCAGGGGTGTGAGGGTGCTCGGGTCGGAGGACTCTTCGAGGTCGTCCAGGAGGTCTGTGGCGTCGTCCTGGAGGTCATCGGGGAGTGCTGCCTCAAGGTCTTCGATGATGGCTTCGAGGACATCCGCAGGAAGTGTTTCATCGCTCTGCTCGTCATCGGCTGCGTCGAGAAGTTCGTCAGCCTCGCGCAGGAACTCTTCGTTAGTGCGCGGTCGCGGCTGAGTGGATGTTGCGGTGGATGCAGAGCCGAGGAAGCCGCTGCTCAGTGCATCCAGTGTCTGCATCCATGGCGGAGTGGCGGTCAACTCCTTGAGCCAAGGGAACATGGCTTCCGGCAGCGTGCTGGTGCGGGGGAACAGCGCACGGGTCAGGTCCTCGATCTGACTCAGATAGAGG
>JAEWIF010000033.1 GCA_023387335.1 Pseudomonadota bacterium
GAGCACAAACACAGTGGCATAAAATTCGTGACACCTGTTCAAAGGCACACCGGCTTGGACAAGCAGATCCTAGAGAACCGCAAACGAGTCTATGAAATGGCTAAAGCAAGGCATCCAGAGCGCTGGACAGGCTCTACGAGGGATTGGACTAGACAAGATAAAGTCTGGCTAAACCCGGAGCGCTCGAAAGATGAGTCTAAACCCAAAGAGAGTAAAGCATCATAGCTACAATGGAATTTATTGGGGATAGCGACAACTATCTTGACAAATACCGTTATGGAGTTATCCTCAATCTATTGGTTGCTAAACGTTTTGCCATGCGTGTCCAATACTAGAACCCAAGATACGATGGGAAAGCAGTCCACGTGGAAAATCGTTGCACAATACCAATTTCTCCGGCTGCACTAGCCACAACTCTAGGAGGGGCTATTTTGGCATTTCCCCTGAGGTATTAGCAATAATTGTGGTTCAGAGAGTATTAGCTCAGGACAAAAGGAGTAGCGAACGTGAATTGATCGATCCAGTAGCTAGATGATTCAAGACCGCACCACTCGAAGTTGATTGAGCTTCGCATGGCGTAGCCTGATGAAGCCATGGGGCACCAGCATGCCAAATATTCGTGTTGGTTCCCCATGCGCGCACTCCCTAGCGTAAGCCGCTCTTTCTACACAGTGTTGGGTGTTGACCCTCTTGCCTCTTATGAGTCTCCGAGAATCGAGGATACAAGGCTGATTTGCAGTGGACCGAACAGAAAGGGACAACTCCTGCCTCGAAGCAGAAGTTGCCACTTGAAATTCTACTTAGCCCGCCGTCAATTGAACATTCATCTAGGTTGTCTGTTCTCAAAAACGAAGGTAAAGGAGTCTATAAGCCATGAACTGCCGAGTTTTCTTAACTCAAGAGTAAATGGTATTTCATAGTCTACTTCTGCAGGAATAATTGTTTCTGTCGCCTTCCACTTATTGCCTACTTTGGATAACATCAGGCTATTCCCCCATGTATATCCATCAAAACTATCACTATCGATCTCCGTAACCCATATGATCCAATGAAAGAGGGTTAAGAAAGCCTCTTTGGGAATATCCAACCCATTTGAAACAGGTTTACAATCAATTATCAAAGCCAATGCATCCTCCAAATCTCCCTCGGCGTGTAGGATCAAGGGTTGCAGGTCTTCATAATACTCATCCAAAAATAAGACTAACGCAGCAATTTTCTTTTCTAATAGCTCAATTTCTATTTCATCCCCATCTTCTTCTCTTAAGCTTACATAGCCATTCCATAGAGATGCAACTTCCAACCAGTCTTCTTCGGGTAAATCCCAATCATCTGGTGGACTTGTTGGCAAAAATCCCTGCTCATCAAGTATATCTCCGATTGCTTTTTCTATTTCTTCTTCAAAGTTGTCCACGAAAAAGTCTAGATGATCATAATATTCTTCTGCAGCTGCTTTCCATCGTTGCGTGGCCCCGTTTAGCACAAATACGAGCCTAGTATCTAACACCTGTGCTATAGAACTTTCATCATTAGCCTTAACATATGTCTTGAATTGTCCGATTACTTTTTCAACATCTGCTCGTTCAGTGGACTCATCAACAGCGCTATGGAAACATCCCGTCGTAAACAACAACAAGGCAATTACTAGGGAAAAATATAGTCTCTTATTATGCATAAACACACTCCTCAACTTTTGTTTGTAGGGTAATAGATTACATTATTAAATTGTTATTAAACCCTTTTGTAAAGGGAACTTATACATAAAAGCGACACCCCCTCGGACTAAAGAATGACCCTGTGTCCATTGAATACAGCCCTCTTTTGCAAATCATGGAGCGATTGAATCGTACATTCAACACAACTACAGACAAACGAACAGATTTGGTAGTGAAGAAGACCCTTTGCTGGCTTAAGCATAATTCCATATGAGGAAACAAACAATCGGCCTTTGGGACTATGTTTTAAATTTGGGCATCATCCATACGGATGATATTATCATAGCCATAACAGAGGTGATGACAGCCTCATGTATGATTACCAAAGAAAGTAGAAATTTATTATGAAAATACGGTCCAGCACGGTTCTAACGGTTTTTGGTATGTATGTATTTTCACGGTTCCTGTTTTTGCTTATTCAGTTTGGCAACCAGAGGTTAGTTCCACAGGCAATCTAGCGGAGTTGGTCCTAGAATTACGTAGTACATACGAACTGGTGACTTAAAACCGCGCTGGATCTCCGGATTTTCTTCGGGATTTGGCAGATCTGGTTGTGCGTTTTGAGACTTTGCTCTTGATGCGTATAAGCACAGACAAGGTTTGTCCCATGAGCGGTGTTATAGTATTCCGTCAACGCATTACACCATACCATGGCATCACGCTGACAACTACTGTCTTTGGGCAGGAGTTGTTTATCTGAAAACGAATAAATTATATGGTATCCGCAAAATGGGAGATGATCAAATGGGAAGAATTAAGGCCGTTGACCCGCTGCTACTTATTACTGTAGGATGTTCCCTGTTTTTTGCCTACATCTTGTCTTTTCTCTTCGAAGGGCAAGTACTGTATAGCTTATTTGCGTCGTCTTCAGTAGAAACTTCCCGTTATCTGTTGGTGGCTATTGTCGCACATCTTTTAGGTCTATTTTCTTGCGGGTATTTTGTGAAGTCCTCGGACGCGGTAAGACATGTAATGATCGGTAGTATGGGTTCATGTTTGCTTGCAACTACACCTTTCTTTTTTGGTCCATCGGCTTTGTGGATGGGGGGATTAATAGTAAGTGGGTATACAAGCGGTTGTGCTGTGGCCTCATTCGGCTCTTTACTAAAAGCCTTTACTCCAAGAAGTGAGCGGTTCAAGACATGTGCCAACATCTTGATTAATTCTAACGTGATCATGATTGCCATCAATGTTGTGGCTATGAATGTCTCACCATTCCTCGGGCTTGTCCTATCTTTGACTTGTGTGGTGCTTGGCATGGTGTTCATCTGGGCACTACCATCTAATTCAATGAATGAAGAAGGGAGCAAGACCGAAGGTATTCAAAATCAGCAAAGCAACATCAATAAGCCTTGGCTACTGCTTGCTCTATTCGTTTTGATCATTACAATCAACTCCGGGCTCATGTATCAGGTTATTAACCCCGCTTTCGAGCATCTAACCGGGCTGGTGAGTTGGTATTGGGCGGTCCCTTACATTGTTGCCCTAATCGTTATGAGAAACCTACCGCCGAGAGTCAAACACTCTAGTGCATTGTATGTTGGTATGGCAATGATTATGGCGGCCTTTATTAGTTTTATGCTACTTGGTCGAAATGCTTCGGATTATCTCATTGTGAACACCTTGATGCTTGGTGCATGCGGCATTTTCGATCTCTTTTGGTGGAGCATTCTCGGGGAAATGCTGGATTACACAGATAACCCCGTCAGAGTCTTCGGGATGGGGCTTGCTGCCAACGTTTTTGGTGTCTTAGTTGGGGGCGTTTTAGGTATGCTAATTGTCTCCTTACAACTTTCCTATGCCGAAGTGACAGTTATAGCCCTTACCATCGTTTCAATGACCGTGGCGTTACTACCTACACTTAACCGTAATCTTGTTATGCTTTTAAAGAGTCATGCTTATCTAGTGGTTTATGATAGTATGAACAAACCACAGCGAAATGCCATTGTTGCCCGGCGCGCAACCCTTGATTCTCTGACAGTTAGGGAGCAAGAGGTATTAGAGCTTTTGTTAGATGGCAAGTCCAACCGTCAAATCGCTGAAATGCTATTCATTAGTGAAAGCACAGTAAAAACCCACGTCCGGAACATTTATTCGAAGTACGATGTGCGTAGTCGTGCGGAGCTGATCAGTACGGTGCTGAAGGATCAAATTGGAGTGCCGTCATGAAGAATAAGGCTTTTTTGAATGGTAGCTATAGCAAGAGTGATAAGCGCTTTTAATGACATGAAGCTGCATAGAATTGATGCCAACATAATTCCTTACAACAAGGCTTCCCTTAGAGTTGTAGAAAAACCAAGCTTTTATGAAGAAGGTGGTTTTACGAAACTTAGCAATGGAGTAAGATCACCGCTGATACTACTAACCTATGTCTGCCAAAGACAGCGGCTTAAGAATCAAATGTGCTAAGACCTAAGCAGAGTAACCTGGGGTGTGTATCGGGAATCCCGAGGCCATGATAGAAAGACTATGCTGCTTCCTGTGTTGTGTTTATTTTTCCATTCTAGAGGTGGAGCTTAAAGTAACAAGAGCTAGAGGAAAACAGAGAAAATGAATTTCATTAAGGGTGGATCAAAATGGAAAGAATAACAGATCTGTGCAAAATAGAATGGATAATCTTGCCAGCACCTGATCTCGAATCAGCTAAGACCTTCTATAGCGAAGTTTTTGGATTCATGATATCTGAATATAGTGATCGTTTCTGGGTCTTCAAGGCTGGCAACCTTAGTGGTGGCCTAGATCGGGACTTGGTTGTCAACAAACAAGGAATTAGATTTTCAATAACGGTATCCGACATCGAACAGGCGCTATCAGCAATTCTCGAACGTGGTGGTCAAGTCTTAAAGAGATCACATTCTCTCGGTGCTGGAGCAGGCTATTGCGCCCAATTTGAGGATCCAAACGGCAACGTTCTTGAATTGTATTCTCCGCCTCAGCGGACAGACTGATCTAGCACTATAAATGATACTAACTCTTTGATCAAGTGGTGAAGGGGGCTAATACATAATTATTCCGAGTGAAAACAGTTTGTTCGAGGTAATAAGTTTAAAGAAACGACTGGCAGAAGAGTATCCCCATGAGCGTGTTTGCAGCTAGTGGCTTTGATGTAGATGATTTAGCAAGTATATGACAGTTAGGGAGCAAGAGGTAATAGAGCTTTTGTTAGATGGCAAGTCCAACCGTCAGATTGCCGAATTGTTGTTCATTGGTGAGAGCACAGTAAAAACCCATGTCCGAAATATTTATTCGAAGCACGACGTGCGTAGTCGTGAGGAGCTGATCAGTACTGTGCTGAAGGATCAAATTGGAGTGCCATCATGAAGAATAAGCTTTTCCTGCAATCATTCTAGCCATCGAAGACATACAGGGCTAGACTGATGGGCAACGAGTCGAGAAGCTAAGAGTGGAGACATCGATGGTGCAAAAATGCCTCTCATACTAAAGTATGAGGGCATTTTTTTAGTTCGCCCTGCATGGGTATAGTCTAACGGGTGAAAGTCCCGAACACACCCTGATAGTGGGAAGTGTATAGCTGAAGACAAGGGTGTCCTCCGCGAGGAAGAATCTGAAGGAAGTCGTAGGCAAAGCTCTGGTCTGACGGACAGAAATCACATATAAGGCAGAGTATGCCGGGTAAGGTTGCTAAACAAACTGAAGCCCAATAACTATCCGAAGGTATACTGTGTAAATGTGACAGATAGGTGGAGCGAAAGACTATACGCCTTAACAGGGGAGGTCTGCATGGTACGCTATGCAAGGCGATGATACATTCGCCTCTTAGTAACCTCCATTGAAAAGTGGAACTGAACGTGCAGAAGTCAGTTCGAGTCGTAGTACCGTAGAAGTTGGTGAAAGCCAATGGAGGAAAGGACTCGACGGGGACAGTGGATTAGTCGCAGTTTACCAAGGAAGCGAGAATAGCAGTTGCTCGAAAGAGGTTACTTGCCTGAAAGTAGGTTGGAAACCGAGGACAGATGGCAGGAACGCTTAGTGACCAAGGATAGACTGTGCAAGGGATACTATGCCAGATTCACTGAAACCGAACCGCCGCTTGCGGATCCGCATGAGCGGTGGTGTGAGAGGACGGGGGCTAGGCGCCCCCTCCTACTCGATTGATATCAACCGAAAAGATGGTGGCATTTTGTCTCTCACACGTTACCCTTGGTACAGGGATATAGGAATGGGAGGCTTGGAATTGAAGAAAGAAGCTGTATGGTCACATCGATTTATCGGATTGCTTATAGTTGCTTCTCTATTGGCAGGTTGTGTTGGTGGGAGCAGTTCTTATTCTGTCTCAGGTACAGTTGTGGATGAAGATGGTAATGCAATCGATGGCGTGGAGATTGTGGTCAAGGGAGGGAAAAGTACCACGACAACAACAGCAAATGGTGGAAAATTCACCTTGGCTGGTTTGATGGGCATTTGCACGCTGGTTCCAAATCTAGATGGCTATGCTTTTGAACCTACAAGTAGACAAGTCACAAATGGACGTACAGGTATACAGTTTGTGGGGACGACAGAACCCCCTGAGCTATTTGCTCTGGTTGTAGAAAATGGAACAGGAGGCGGAGAGTATGCAGAGGGTACGACTGTAGCCATTCGTGCTAATGCCCCAGATGAGGAAGGAAAAGTATTTGATAAGTGGATGACTTCAAGTGGCGGAAGATTTGGCGAAGCGAGGTCAGAAAGCACGATTTTCACTATGCCGAAGGAGGCCGTTACAGTAACGGCAAGCTATCGCGATGCTACTATGGCTGATTACTTTGCGTTTGATGGAACAACTGGCAGAATAACGAAGTACCAAGAAACGGGCAAGTACCACAATTTAGACGAAAAACTCGATCCTGTCATCCCTTCTATGATAAATGGGAGGCCGGTGACAATGATTGGAGAAAAGGCATTCCAAGGCGCCCAAATAACTAGTGTGGATATACCTGAAGGTGTAACTACCATAGAACCTTGGGCTTTTAACAACAACCTACTAGAGGTTGTTGATATACCTGAAAGTGTTACGACAATTGGTGAATATGCGTTTTCTGCGAACAAACTCAAAACGATAAGCCTTCCAGATGACATAACACACATCGAAAGGGGAGTTTTCTGGTTAAATGATCTTGCCAGTGTGACGATACCCACTAGCGTAACCCATATTGGCAGTACTTCATTTGAGGACAACTCACTGACAAGTATTGTGTTTCCGTCTAGTGTCACGCATATTGGTGCCTCAGCATTTAGTTCGAATAATCTCACCTCTCTTGAAGTTCCAGCTAGCGTACAGCATATTGGTAGAGGAGCGTTCGCGTACAATAACGGCCTTGTCACTTTAACCATACCCAACAACGTATTCATTGATGGGCATGCCTTTTATCAAAATTCTCCCCAAGTAAACACCATCATCATCGGGTTTGAAGTAACACTGGGTGAAAATTTACTTGGTGAGGGAGATTCCTTTAAAGATGCCTATGTAAGCGGCGGTCCAGGAGTGTACGCGCAAGAAGGCTCCAATTGGGTCAAGCGGTAGGTAATATAATAACTCCCCATTTCCCGCTTGAAGAAAGGAGGTTGATGCATTTGAGATCAATTCGCAGAGGATATACGCGCTGTGGTTTACTCCTCGCCCTAAGTATTCTTTGCACCGTCTGGCTTGAGCCCAGCCAAATTGGCTTTAGCATTGTTTGGAGCCTTCTTGGACAAACGCAGCGGGATGGCTTAAGAAGTGGACGAAATGGTGTTGTCAACCTTTGGTATGCTGAGTGCCGGTCATATCTATGAAGGGGTCGCCGGGGTCTTTTGGGCATTAGGCTCAAGGCGATGGAGATGACCAGAAGAAAATGCGTCTCTCCTTTGGCGGGCTAGTGAAGGGGAACGATCAGGTGACGATTGGACGAATCAATCTCTTGGTTTTCGTGATCATCGTTGCTTGTCTGCTATTTTCCTTGTACAACAGTGTGAGTGGACTTTCCTGAATTGGGAGTAGGGGGGCCTTTCTAGCTTGTTACCGGTTTTAGCTGTATTGTGTTGTTCTTTCTGTTAAAGCTTAAAATCAGAACGGAGGGTGATAGTATGCTTGAGAAACGCCCCTTGGTAGGCTGGTCTGATGTTGCCAAATCTCCTGAAATGGCGGAAACCATAAAAAAGAGCAAAAAGTCGGCCATAGTCTGGAACTGGGCTTTCGCCCTGCTATTTCCGGTGGGTTTTCTCATTGCAGGTCTTCTCGTTGATGAAATGTCCCTCAATGAGGCATTAATCATAGGTATCGGATTGGGTCTTGTTATGCTGGCAATCAATGTGTGGCGTATTGCGGGCATGAAAAAGCCAGCTTGGGACGGCGTAGTCATGAAAAAGTTGGAGAAAAAGCGCTATGAAAGTGATCGCGGGGGTGGCTCTAGCCGAGCATATATGGAATACATCGTGTTGATTCGAACTGAGCAAGGCAAGAAAAAAAGGATCGTCGAGCGCCAAAGAGATCGAGATATGTATGACTATTTGGACGTTGGGGATCGCGTTCGGTATCATCCCGCACTGGAGACATATGAGAAGTATGATAAATCTAAGGATCAGGTTATCTACTGCAATGTCTGTCGCCTTCGGAACTCGATTCGTAACGACCGGTGTGAGCGCTGTGAGAATCTTCTGTTTAAATAAGAAGCTGTGAGGTACATTGATGGGACTTCCTTTTATGTAAGTAATGAGGGTTTGTCTGTACTGGAGAATGTGGTGGCGAATGGTCTACTCGTCCCAGAAATGCTAAAGCGGGTACTGGAACAATTGCGTTCTGAAGGTGATAAGGATGAACCTAAATAGGCTATAGCTCACCGAAAATGACTGTTATCTTGCTGGAGAACCATAACTCTACAAGAGTTGAGTGCTGGTCACATCCAGCATTACGAAAAAATCGTAAATTCAAGTTTGGGTGGACTAACGTGGGACGATATAGATTTCAATGTTCGTCGGGTATCCGTAAGGCGTACCTTGCTTAAAACTGGCCCGGAACCAGTTTTGAGAATACGTTCCACAGAAGGGCTGATGGTCAATTGATGGGCAATCCACTCCATAAAACAACAAAACCCAGCTTAGCTTGGGTTAATTCTCTAATGGTACCGAAGGTGGGATTTGCGCAGGACACTTTTGATTAGTGTAAGCAATTGCGAGAATCACTTGGTACGACTATGAATTATTTGCACGAGTGGTTTAGGTTGGTTGATCCCCTTCGGGGTCAATTAGGTAGAGGCATCAGCGCGGTAGCGCACTTGACATTGCAGGTAATTCCCGTGTCACGTGGAATTGTGTATTCACTAGGTGTGGTGCCAGATGGATGGAGAAATTCTAACCTCAGGTTACGAATTGAAACGAGGTAATCTTTGTGAATGGTATAAAGAATACTAGGGATGATACTCCTAGTGTTGAGGAAGCTAAGGCGTTTTTGACCGAGGCTGAGAAATTGAATCCGGGTCGCTGGGTATCTCATTCGCTTCATGTGGGTAAAGCAGCGCAGTTGATTGCACAGAGGTGCCCGCACTTGGATCCAGAGATCGCGTTGGTACTGGGGACCTTACACGATATTGGGAGACGATTTGGGGTTACCAGTATGCGACACAGTATTGACGGCTACAATTATCTAATGTGTCAAGGATACAGTCTGCCTGCCAGAATCTGCATTACACACTCTTTTCCGTATAAAGAAGTCAATGCTGTATTCGGCCACTGGGATGTGTCTCCTGAAGAATTGGACTTCATACAGAATTTCCTGAGCAGTGCCGAGTTTGATGATTATGATCGCCTCATTCAATTGTGTGATGCATTAGCCTTACCGGAAGGGTTTTGTCTTCTCGAACGAAGGATGATTGATGTAGCTCTGCGACACGGTGTAAATAACTACACCATTGCAAAGTGGAAAGCTACGTTCACAATCAAAAAACATTTTGAAGAATGTATAGGTGGCTCACTGTATCGTGTATTACCAGGTGTTATTGAGAACACGTTCACCTCTTGAGGTAGGTCAAGAAGGCAATATTGAGCAAGATAGTCCGTGTTCTTAGTTCTTGGAGGGGGGTACATATGGATTCTGAAGAATTGGCCAAGTATTGGATGGAAACCGCCGAGAAGGATTATATTACCATGCGCAATCTCTACGAAACCGGAGATTACCATTGGGCACTGTTTATGGGACATCTTGTTTTGGAGAAGCTGTTGAAGGCGTGCTATGTTAAGATGATGGAAGAGCATGCACCCAGGGTTCACGATCTCTTACGATTAGCCAATCTTTGTAAGTTGGAGTTTGACGATGAAATGGCTGATTATCTAGACATGATAACCACATTCAATATAAATGCACGGTATCCAGATCTCAAACAAGCCTTCTACAAGAAGTGTACTCAAGAATTTGCGGATCAAAATATCACGAAAATTGAGGAAGTGAGAGCATGGCTGAACGATGTTCTGCAGATGATGCCAGAAAAATAACTAGTCAATACGCTGCTCTTCTTCGTAACCATATCAAACTAGAGAAGGTGATCCTATATGGCTCCTTCGCAAAAGGCAAGTCACACATAGATAGCGATATTGATGTTGCAGTTGTGTCTCCGGACTTCACCGGGGATCGCTTAGAGGATCAGTTGAAGTTAATGAGGTTTCGGAGACAGATTGATTTGCGTATTGAACCAATTCCTTTTTTACCTCAGGATTTTGTCCCCACTGATCCTCTTGCCAAGGAGATCATGGACACTGGTTATGTTATTCTGGATAATGCGCTATAACGAAGCGGCGGCCTAAGCAATGTAACTTGGAGGTCCACTTTCCTCACGTTTGCGAAGAGTACTGTTAAACAAAAAAACCCCATCATGGGGTTTTCATACTTATATGGTGCCGAAGGTGGGATTTGCGCAGGACGCTTTTGGTTAGTGTCAGCAATTGCGGGAACCGCCTAGTTCGTCTATATCTCCGCTTGCTGAGATAATTGTTTTGTCCGGGTGGTTTAGGTTGCTTTGATCACGTTCGTGATCAATTGGTGATCAGAATTGACGGAGTTGGGTCACTAGATTACATCAAACCACAGCTGTAGAATTTAGCCGAAGGTGGGAGTATAAAACGGCCCATGAAATAGAGCCGACGTTCGGTGTTTGTCAGGTTCCATGGTAGTTGATTGATGGCCATTAGTTTCTGCAGGAATCGCAATAAATTGGCAAGAAATGCTTAATCTAGATTAAAAGAGGGGCAGCTTACTATGGTTCCATTCTTCTCCCTTGGCGGATTTTGCCATAATATAACAGTTGCGTTACGCCATTTTCTACCGCACAATGCAGTTGGAAAGTAAGAATAAGAAGGGGAGGGAAAAATCGTGCTCATAGAAATCAGGCCAAAATCTCAGATTACGATACCCGCTCAGATAATGGAAAAACTTGGTGCTGAAGTCGGCGATAAATTAGAGATGTTGGTTTTTAATGGCATGCTGGTTTTAGTCCCAGTTGTTGTTTATCCTAAAAAGGAACTGGATAAACTCAAGAAAATATCTGAAGAAGTAGAAAAAGATAAGGAAAATATGACTATCTATTCGAATACCGAGGATATGGTAAAGGCGTTAGGATTTACCTTAGATGAGCTTTGATATTCCTAACTCAAAGAAACTTATTGTCAGACGGGGGCAGGACAAAAGCTAGTTGTCCAAAAGATAGTATAACTTGCATAATGGTTCTTAAATCGCCCAGTCTTCAATTAAGCCCATGTTTTTCCATTAGGCTAGCAGCCTTTTTAATACCCTGTAAATATAAATGGAACTGTTTTTTCAATAAAGTCATCCATTTATGTGGCTCAAGAACGTTGGTATCGTCGTTATGCGACTCTAAGAAACTGAAGAAATGGCGTGAACTCGGTGTTAGTATATGAGTTGTTTCGTGTCTAGCGCCTTTTCCGGGACCATTCTCGAGTTCAGTGAACTCGTTATCTCTGTATCGCTTGATAAACTTAAAATTCTCGTTTTTTTCAATGTCTATTGCAACCTTTGGTAGCTCTTTCATCACCCTAGAAAG
>JAEWIF010000050.1 GCA_023387335.1 Pseudomonadota bacterium
CCCGGCGCCCGCGCCGCGTTCCGCCTCCGAAACCGCCCGAACCCCAGCTCCCCAGCGCGCCGCCCGCCCGGCCGCCAAGGCGCCGGCCGCTCCCGCACGCGAGCCGGCCTCCGAAGGCCGCCCCCGACTGCAGGTCGACCTGCTGGACATCGCCATCGACCAGGCGCCGGCGCTCAAGTCCTCGGCCCAACTGGCCCCGCCACTGCCCAACGCCATGACCCGCGCCGACGCCGCGGCCGCGTGGCAGGAGATCAACTCGCCGCCGGAGAAGCAGCTGGCCGCCGCCCGCGAGCAGTCCCAGGCCGTCCAGGCCGAGATCCAGGCGCTGCGCGAACAGACCCGCCGCCAGTCGGACCAGCTTCAGAAGCTCGTGGACCAGCGCAACCTGGCGCGCGACATCATCGCCGGCATCGCCGGCGCCATCGCCGTCGGCCTGGCGCTGCTGCTGTGGCGCCGTTCGCGTGAAACCGCGGCGCAGCGCGCCTGGTACCAGCGCTCGCCGGTGTCGCCGGCCCCGAGTGCCGAAGACAGCAGCTTCGTGGACAGCAGCTTTCCCGATCACGCGCCGGAGCCGCCGCGCCTCGCGCCCGAGCCCGACAGCGGCTGGTCGGTGCAGGCGCAGGTGGGCACGGGCGGCGTGCGCGCGGCGGAAAGCGGCTACGGCCGCAGCCGCATGCTGCCCAGCGCCGAGGAACTGCTGGACGTGCAGGAGAAGGCCAACTTCTTCCTGGCGATCGGCCAGCCGGAGAAGGCGATCGAGCTGCTCGAATCGCGGCTGCTCGAGCACCTGGGCGGCAGCCCCTTCCTCTGGCTGGACCTGCTGGACCTGTGCCGCAAGCTGCAGCGCGCCGACGACTACGAGCGGGTGCGCGAGGAGTTCCAGCGCCACTTCGCCGCGCGCCTGCCGCATTTCGAGGAAGCGCATACGCAGAACGGCGGGCTGGAGCGCTATCCGAAGGCGCTGTCGCGCATCGAGCTGCTGTGGCCGTCCACGCGGGTGATGCAGGAGATCGAGAAGTCGCTGTTCGAGGAACGCGCGCCCGGCGCCATCATGTTCGACCTGGAAGCGTCGCGCGAACTGCTGCTGCTCTACAGCATCGCGCTGGACGTCACCTCGCTGGAGGACGGCCGGCCCTACACGCCCACGATGGTGACGGCGCTGGAGGACCAGGGCCCGCCCCAGTTCGAGAACTCGCACATCAGCACCCAGCCGATGCCGCTGATGGAACTGGACTCGCAGGAGTCCATGCCGAGCGCCATGATCAACCTGGGCCTGGACCTGGACTTCAACTCGCTGGAAAAGACCGCGATGCTGCCGGAGCTCGACTTCGAGAGCCTGAACGTCGACCTGGACCTCGACCTCGCCGAACCCGGCGCGACGCGGGTGAAGACGTGAACATGCCTGTCCTGCTCCACACCGCTGCGCTCGCACTGGCGGGCATTGCCTTCCCGGCCCACGCCACCGAGTGGGTGAGCTACGGCCAGAGCGAGAACGGCGCGTACTACTTCGACAGGTCCGGCATCCGCGTGGAGGGCGACCACAAGCGCGTATGGCGTCTCTTCGCGCTGCGCGAGCCGCAGGGCGGCGTGCAGTCGGGCAAGGCGCTGATCGAGTTCCAGTGCAAGGCCGGCACCTTCCGCTACCTGCGCACCATGTACTACTCGGGACCGATGGGCCAGGGCAAGTACGTCGGCGGGGCCAAGGAGCAGCCGGCGGAGCCGATCGCGCCCGGGACCATGATCGGGGAGCTCGCGCAGAAGATCTGCGTGCAATGAGAAAGGGCCGCGATCGCGGCCCTTTCGTCTTCAGCGAAAAGCTGATTACTTCTTGTCGCCGCCCGGCACCTTGCCTTCGACGCCCTGCACGTAGAAGTTGATGCCGACCAGGAACTTGTCGTCGGCGACGGCGTCCTTGGCGACCACTTCCTTGCCGGTGTTGTCTTTGATCGGGCCCTTCCAGATCTGGAAGCTGCCGTCCTTCAGGCCGGCCTTGACTTCCTCGAGGCGCTTCTTCGCGTCTTCCGGCACGTCGGCGGCCACGGACACCATGTCGATGGCGCCTTCCTTCACGCCCCACCAGGACTGCTGGTTGCCCTGCCACTTGCCTTCCAGCGCATCACGCGTGGCCTTGACGTAGTACGGGCCCCAGTTGATGACGGCCGAGCCCAGGTGGGCCTTGGGACCGTAGTTGGTCATGTCGCTGTCCCAGCCGAAGGCGCGCTTGCCCATCTTCTCGGCGGTCTGCAGCACGGCCGACGAGTCGGTGTTCTGCATCAGCACGTCGGCGCCGCCGTTGATCAGCGACGTGGCGGCCTCGGTCTCCTTCGGCGGATCGAACCACTTGCCGACCCAGACCACCTTGGTCTTGATCTTCGGGTTCACCGACTGGGCGCCCATGGTGAAGCTGTTGATGTTGCGGACCACTTCCGGGATCGGCACCGAGCCCACCACGCCCAGCGTGTTGGTCTTGGTCATCTTGCCGGCGATGACGCCCGCCATGTACGCGCCTTCGTAGGTGCGGCTGTCGTAGGTGCGCAGGTTGTCGGCGGTCTTGTAGCCGGTGGCGTGCTCGAACTTCACGTCCTTGTGGTCGCCGGCCACCTTCACCATCGGCTCCATGTAGCCGAAGGTGGTGCCGAACACCAGCTTGGCGCCGGAGCTGGCCATGTCGCGGATGACGCGCTCGGCGTCGGCCGACTCGGGCACGTTCTCCACGAAGCTGGTCTGGACCTTGTCGCCGAACTCCTTCTCGACCGCCTTGCGGCCGTTGTCGTGCGCGAAGGTCCAGCCGCCGTCGCCCACCGGGCCGATGTAGGCGAACGCGATCTTCAGCGGCTCCGCCTTGGCGGGCGCGGGGGCGGAGGCGGCGGGGGCGGCCGCCGTCGGAGCGGCAGCGGGAGCGGCCGGCTCTTCCTTCTTGCCGCAGGCCACCAGGGCCGAGGCGGCCAGCGCGGTCAGCGCGGCGGCCTGCAGCAGGGAGCGTTTTCTGAGATCGGTCATGGAGTCCTCTGAGTGATGGGATGGGCTGGATGAAACCGCAAATTATGTGCCGGGATGGAAGGGTTTCCCAAGCGATGCCGGCATGTTGATGCGGATCCAGGCCGGGTTGCGCGAGATGAGGGCCAGCACCACGATGGTCGCGAGGTAGGGCAGCATGGTGAGGAACTGGCTGGCCACTTCCACCCCGCTGCCCTGCAGGTGGAACTGCAGCATGGTCACGCCGCCGAACAGGTAGGCGCCCAGCAGCACGCGCGCCGGCCGCCAGGTGGCGAAGGTGGTCAGCGCCAGCGCGATCCAGCCGCGGCCGGCCACCATGCCTTCCACCCACAGCGGCGTGTAGATCACCGCCAGGTAGGCACCGGCCAGGCCGCACAGCGCGCCGCCGGCCACCACCGCCGCCAGCCGGATGCGGCGCACCGGATAGCCGAGCGAGTGCGCCGACTCGGGCGACTCGCCCACCGAGCGCAGCACCAGGCCCGCGCGCGAGCGGTAGAGGAACCAGACCAGGAAGATCACCAGCGCGATGGCGACGTACACCATGGGGTGCTGGCGGAACAGCGCCGGGCCCACCAGCGGGATGTCGCCCAGCACGGGAACGGAAAAGCGCGGCCGCTCCGGCAGCTTCTCCTGCACGTACTTGATGCCCGCGAACGCGGAGAAGCCCGCGCCGAACAGGCTGAGCGCCAGGCCGGTGGCGTACTGGTTGGTGTTGAGCCAGATGACCAGCAGGCCGAAGATCGCGGCGAGCAAGGCGCCGGCGCCCATGCCGGCCGCGAAGCCCAGCAGGTCGATGCCGGTGTGCACCACCGTCACGAAGCCGGCGAGCGCGGCGCACAGCATGATGCCCTCGGCGCCCAGGTTGACCACGCCGGCCTTCTCGTTGACCAGCAGGCCCAGCGCGGCGAGCGCGAGCACGGTGCCGGCGTTGAGGGTGGCGGCGAAGAGCAGTGCGTAGCTTTCCATCACACCGTCCCCTGCTTGGCCGGCACGGTGCCGGAGCCCGCGGCGGCCGCCGCCGGTTGCCTGGGTGCCCACCGCACCCGGTACGCGATCAGCGTGTCGCACGCCAGCAGCGTGAACAGCAGCAGCCCCTGGAACACGCCGGTCAGCGACTTGGGCAGCCCCAGGCGCGACTGCGCCAGTTCACCGCCGATGTAGAACATGCTCATGAGCACCGCCGAGAACACCATCCCGACCGGATGCAGCCGGCCCACGAACGCCACGATGATGGCCGCGAAGCCGTAGCCCGCCGGCACGTAGGGCGTCAGCTGGCCGATCGGCCCCGCCACTTCGAGCGCGCCCGCCAGGCCCGCGCAGCCGCCGCTGACGAGCAGCGCCAGCCACAGCGCGCGCCGCGACGAGAAGCCCGCGTAGCGAGCCGCCGCCGGCGCCAGACCACCTACCTGCTGGGCGAATCCGGCGCGCGTGCGGAACAGGAACACCCACAGCACCGCCACGCCCGCCAGCGCGATCAGCAAGCCTATGCTCACGCGCGAGCCCTGCATCAGCCGCGGGATCTGCGTCACCGATTCGAAGGTTCGGGTCTGCGGGAAGTTGTAGCCGCCCGGGTCCTTCCAGGGCCCGAACACCAGGTAGAACAGCAGCTGCTCGGCCACGTAGACCAGCATCAGGCTGACCAGGATCTCGTTGGCGTTGAAGCGGTCGCGCAGCAGCGCGGTGAGCGACGCCCACAGCATGCCGCCCGCGATGCCGGCCAGGAGGATGGCGAGAACGATCCAGCGACCGGTGGTCTTGTCGGCCATGAGCGCGACGCCACCGGCCAGGATGGCGCCCAGGACGAACTGACCCTCGGCGCCGATGTTCCACACGTTGGAGCGGAAGCACACGGCCAGCCCCAGGGCGATCAGCAGCAGCGGTGTGGCCTTGACGGTGAGTTCGCCCAGCGCGTAGGCCGACTTGACCGGCTCCCAGAAGAACACCTGCAGCCCGCGCACCGGGTCCTTGCCCAGCGCCATGAACAGCAGCACGCCGATGACGACCGTGAGCGCCAGCGCCAGCACCGGCGAGGCGACGCTCCACAGCCGCGAGGCCTCGGGCCTTGCTTCCAGCCTAAGCATCGGCGGCCTCCCGCGCGGCGACCTCGGCGGGCGCGTCCCACAGGCCGCTCATCCAGGCGCCGATCTTCTCCACCGTGGCCTCGCCGCGCGCGAGCGGCGGCGACAGGCGGCCCTTGGCGATCACGTGCAGGCGGTCGCTCACTTCGAACAGTTCCTCCAGTTCCTCGCTGACCACGAGCACGGCGCAGCCGGCTTCGGACAGCGCCAGGATCTCGCCGCGGATCTGGGCGGCGGCGCCCACGTCCACGCCCCAGGTCGGCTGCGAGATCACCAGCAGCCTGGGCTTGGCGTCGATCTCGCGGCCGACGATGAATTTCTGCAGGTTGCCGCCCGACAGCGATCGCGCCGCCGCGTCGGGCCCGCCCGCCTTCACGTTGAAGCGGCGGATCACGTCCTGGGCCTGCGAGCGCAATCCCTTGACGTCGATCCAGCCGCTGCGGCCCACCGCATCGGTGCGGGTGAGCATCAGGTTGTGCGCCAGGCCGAGCGAGGGCACGGCGCCGCGGCCCAGGCGCTCCTCCGGCACGAAATGAAGCCCGAGCCGGCGCCGCTGCGCCGGGCCCAGGCGACCGGCCGGCTGGCCGGCGACGCGCACGGCCTGCGGCGCGGCGCGGGTGTCCTCGCCCGAGAGGGCATACAGCAGCTCGCGCTGGCCGTTGCCCGACACGCCCGCGATGCCCACCACTTCGCCGGCGCGAACCTGCAGCGCGATGTCCTCCAGGTCCACGCCGAAGGGCGAGTCGCGCTCCAGCGTCAGGCGATCGACCTCCAGCACCGCGGCGCCCGGCGTGTGCGCGCGGTGCTCCAGCCGCGGCGGCTCGGCGCCGATCATCATGCGGCTGAGCGAGGCGTTGCTCTCCTGGCGCGGATCGCATTCGCCGGTGACGCGGCCGCCGCGCAGCACGGTGCAGGCGTCGCACAGCTCGCGGATCTCGTGCAGCTTGTGGCTGATATACAGGATGCTGCAGCCCTGCGCCGCCAGCTGGCGCAGCACCACGAACAGCTTCTCCACCGCCTGTGGCGTCAGCACCGAGGTCGGCTCGTCCAGGATCAGCAGCTGCGGGTCGGTGAGCAGCGCGCGGATGATCTCCACCCGCTGCATCTCGCCCACCGACAGCGTGTGCACCGGCCGCGAGGGGTCGACGTGCAGGCCGTATTCGGCGGCCTTGCCCTCGATGCGCCGCGCCACCTCGGCGAGCGACAGGCCGCGCCCCAGGCCCAGCCAGACGTTCTCGGCCACGGTCAGCGTGTCGAACAGGCTGAAGTGCTGGAACACCATGCTGATACCCAGCTCGCGCGCCTCGTGCGGGTTGCGCACCTGCACCGGCCGGCCGTTCCACAGCACCTGGCCGGCATCGGGCTTGACCGAGCCGTAGATGATCTTCATGAGCGTGGACTTGCCGGCGCCGTTCTCGCCCAGCACGGCATGGGTCTGGCCCGGCAGCACCTCCAGCGAGATGCCGTCGTTGGCCACCACGGCCGGGTAGCGCTTGGTGATGCCCGAAAGGCGCAGGCGGGGTGGCGCGCTCATGCTTCCCCCGTCCTCAGGCGCCCGGCCGCGGCCTTGATGCGCCCGCGCAGCCAGCGCGCGGCGGCCGAGGCGTGGCTGCGCTCGTGCCACAGCTGGTAGTAGGTGAGCGGCGGGAATTCCACCGGCGGCTTCAGGATGGCGACCGGCAGCCGGGCCAGGTAGCGCTCGCAGAACAGGCGACCGGTCGTCATCACCAGCAGGCTGGAAGCGACCATGGCCGGGATCAGGCCGAAATGCGCGCAGCGCGCGGTGATGTTCCGTTCCAGGCCCAGGCCCTCCAGGTGTTCGTCGATGACGCCGCGCGCGCCGGGATGCATGGGCGTGGGCGCCACGTGTTCGGATTCGAGCCAGTCCTGCGCGGTCCAGCCGCGCCGCACCGCCGGATGGTCGCGCGCCACCAGGCACACCACTTCGTCGGTGAACAGCTCCGCGCGATGCAGGTCGCCGGGCGGCTGCAGCCAGTTGCCGACCACCACGTCGGTGTCGCCCTGGGCGAGGCGCGCGTGGTAGTGGCCGTCGGGCGAGAGCGGATGGATCTCGATGCGGGTGCGCGGCGCGGCCTGCCGCAGGTCGGCCACCAGGCCCGGCAGGAACTGCGGATCGAGGTAGTCGCTCGCGGCCAGGCGGAAGGTGTTGGTCGCGGTGGCGGGATCGAAGCCGCGCACGTCGCTGAAGAGGGACTGCGCCGCCTGCAGGATGCTGGCGCTGGGCTCGATCATGCGCAGGCCGGCATCGGTGGGCACCATGGTGGCGCCCGAGCGCACCAGCAACGGATCGCCGGCCAGCTCGCGAAGGCGCTTCAGGGCGGCCGACACCTGCGGCTGGTACATGCCCAGGCGCATGGCGGCGCGGGAGACGCTGCGTTCAGTCAACACGGTGTGCAGGACCCGGATGAGATGGAGGTCGATCTTGTCGAAAAGGGCTTGGTCTCTCATACCGCCAGCGGCATGGTTTTGATATGGCACGGCTTATGCCGGTGGCATGCTGGCGTTCTACCCTCCAACCGCGGTATTCCATCTCCGTGCCTGCATGCATCCCAAGACCATCCGATTCATCCGCCGTGGCGAGCTCGTCGCGCTGGGCAATGTACCACCCGACCGCACCCTTCTAGAGGTGCTGCGCGAGGACCTCGGCGCCACCGGCACCAAGGAAGGCTGCGGCGAAGGCGACTGCGGCGCCTGCACGGTCGTGCTGGGCGAGGAAGTCGACGGCCGGCTGGCTTACCGCGCGGTCAACAGCTGCATCCAGCTGGCCCATTCGGTGGACGGCCGGGCGCTCTGGACCGTGGAAGACCTGGCCGCCGGCGACGGCACCCTGCATCCGGCCCAGGAGGCCATGGTCCAGTGCCACGGCTCCCAGTGCGGCTTCTGCACGCCGGGCTTCGTGATGAGCCTGTTCGGCATGTACCAGAACCACGTCCGCCAGGGCCGGCCGATCAGCCGCGAACTGGCGCAGGAAGAGCTGTCGGGCAACCTGTGCCGCTGCACGGGCTACCGGCCGATCCTGGACGCGGCGCAGAAGATGGCCGAGCTGCCCAAAGCAGCCGTCGACGAGGCAGCAGTGCTCCGTTCCTTGGCACAAACCCGTCATCCCCGCGAAGGCGGGGATCCAGAGCCCCCGTACCTCGCCCCCGAAACCCTCCACGACCTGCTCGCCGCCCGCGCCGCCCACCCCCACGCCCAGATCGTCGCCGGCTGCACCGACGTCGGCCTCTGGATCACCAAGCAGCACCGCCGCTTCGATCGGCTGCTGGACGTCACCCGCGCCCGCGAGCTGCGCCGCATCGAGGACTACGAGAACCACATCGCGATCGGCGCCGCCGTCACGCTGACCGACGCCTTCGCCGCCCTCGTCGCGCAGCGCCCGCAGCTCAAGACCTTCGCCAGCCGCTTCGCCGGCCTGCCGGTGCGCAACGCGGGCACCCTCGGCGGCAACGTCGCCAACGGCTCGCCGATCGGCGACTCCATGCCGCTGCTGATCGCCCTGGGCGCCCAGGTGGTGCTGATGAACCAGGACGGCCACCGCCACCTGCCGCCCGAAGCCTTCTACACGGGCTACCGGCGCAACGTGCTGGCCCCGGACGAAGTGCTGGCCTGGATCCTGGTGCCCAAGCCGCGGCCGGATGAGTTCCTGCGCGCCTACAAGGTCTCCAGGCGCTTCGACGACGACATCTCGGCCGTCTGCCTGGTGGTGCGGATGGAGCTCGAAGGCAACCGCGTGAAGGACATCGCCATCGGCGCCGGCGGCGTCGCGGCGACGCCGGTGCGCGCGACCCAGGCCGAGGCGTTCCTGGCCGGCCGCGCCTGGAACGAGGACACGGTCCGGCAGGCCGGAGAGATCCTGCGCGGCGAGTTCCAGCCGATCTCCGACATGCGCGCGAGCGCCGACTACCGCAGCACGGTCCTCGGCAACCTGATGCAGCGTTTCTGGCGCGAGTCGCAGGGCGAGACGGCGATCAACCTCGAGCAGTTCACGCTGCGGGAGCTCACGGCATGACCGCGCGCGAGAACGAATTCACCTCGACCACCGGCGGCGGCCCGGGCGGACCCGCCGATGCCGGCGAACGCAACCTCGCGCCCGCCACCCGGTCGCCGCATGCGCCGCCGTCGCCGCTGCCCGCGATGGGCCGCGCACGCCCGCACGAGAGCGCCCGCGCCCAGGTGGCCGGCGCCGCGACCTACGTCGACGACATCCCCGAGGTGAAAGGCACGCTGCACGCGGCGCCCATCCTGTCCACCATGGCGCACGGCCTGCTGCGCGGCGTCGACACGAGCGCGGCCGAGGCCATGCCCGGCGTTCGCGGCATCGTGCTCGCCCGCGACATCCCCGGCGATCCGCTGCTGGCCACCTTCGTGCACGACGAGCCGATCTTCGCGGTCGACAAGGTGCAGCACATCGGCCAGGTCGTCGGCCTGGTGGTCGCCGACAGCGTGATGCAGGCGCGCCGCGCCGCGCGCGCGGTCAAGCTGCAGATCGATCCGCTCTCGCCCGTGCTGGACGTGCGCCAGGCCCACGCCGCCCAGAGCTACGTGCTGCCGCCGGTCGTGGTGCGCCGCGGCGAACCCGAGGCCGCGCTGGCCGCCGCCAGGCACCGGTTGTCCGGCCAGCTGGAAGTCGGCGGCCAGGAACATTTCTACCTGGAAGGCCAGGTCGCCTACGCGCTGCCGCTGGAGCAGGACCAGTGGTGGATCCACTCCAGCACCCAGCACCCGGGCGAGGTGCAGCACTGGGTGGCGCACGCGCTCGGGCTGGAGAACAACGCGGTCACGGTCGAGTGCCGGCGCATGGGCGGCGGCTTCGGCGGCAAGGAAACCCAGGCCGGCCACATGGCGGTGTGGGCGGCGCTGGCGGCGCGCAAGCTGCGGCGGCCGGTCAAGCTGCGGCTGGACCGCGACGACGATTTCCTGGTCACCGGCAAGCGCCACCCGTTCGCCTACGACTGGGATGCCGGCTTCGACGACGACGGCCGCCTGACCGCGCTCAAGCTCACCATGCTGGCCAACTGCGGCTTCTCGGCCGACCTGTCCGGCCCGGTGGCCGACCGCGCCATCTTCCACACCGACAACGCCTACTACCTGTCGGACGTGGAGATCGCCTCCTACCGCTGCCGCACCAACACCCAGAGCCACACCGCGTTCCGCGGCTTCGGCGGGCCGCAGGGCGTGATCCTCATCGAGGCCATCCTCGGCGACATCGCGCGCCACCTGGGCCGCGACGCGCTGGACGTGCGCAAGGCCAACCTGTACGGCGTGGGCGAGCGCGACGTCACGCATTACCGGATGAAGGTCGAGGACAACATCCTCGATCCGCTGATCTCGCAGCTGGAGAAGAGCAGCGGCTACCGCGCGCGTCGCGAGCAGATCGCGGCCTGGAACGCGAAGAGCGAAGTGATCAAGCGCGGCATCGCGATCACGCCGGTCAAGTTCGGCATCAGCTTCACCGCGACGTTCTTCAACCAGGCCGGCGCGCTGGTCCACGTGTTCACCGACGGCAGCGTGCAGGTCAACCATGGCGGCACCGAGATGGGCCAGGGCCTGCACACCAAGGTGATGCAGATCGTGGCCGACGAGCTGGGCGTGCCCTTCGAGCGCGTGCGCTGCACGCCCACCGAAACCGGCAAGGTGCCCAACGCGTCCGCGACCGCCGCTTCGAGCGGCACCGACCTCAACGGCCGCGCCGCGCAGTTCGCGGCGCGCAACGTGCGCGACAACCTCGCCGCCTTCGTCGCGGGACTGGACGGCTGCGGCGCGGGCGCGGTCAGCCTGCGCGGCGGGCAGGTCATCTCGCCGAAGGCCGTGCGCAGCTTCGACGAGGTGGTCAAGGCCGCCTACGCCAACCGCATCCAGCTGTGGAGCGATGGCTTCTACCGCACGCCCAAGATCCACTACGACAAGACCACCCTCACCGGCCGGCCGTTCTTCTACTTCAGCTACGGCGCGGCGTGCAGCGAGGTCGCGATCGACACGCTCACGGGCGAGAGCCGCCTCCTGAAGGTGGACATCCTGCACGACGTGGGCACCTCGCTGAACCCGGCCATCGACATCGGCCAGATCGAGGGCGGCTTCATCCAGGGCGTGGGCTGGCTCACCACCGAACAGCTGGTCTGGAACGACAAGGGTCTGCTCGCCACGCACGCGCCGAGCACCTACAAGATCCCCGCCACCGGCGACGTGCCGGAGCATTTCCATATCGCGCTCTGGCACGAAGGCAACCGCGAGGACAACGTCGGCGGCAGCAAGGCCGTGGGCGAGCCGCCGTTCATGCTGGCGATCAGCGCGTGGGAGGCGTTGCGCGACGCGGTCGCGCAGGCGCGCGGCGACCGTCGCGCTCCGCTGGTGGCGCCGGCCACCGCGGAGAACGTCCTGAAAGCCCTGATGAGCACCTGAGCGAAGCTCCGCGCGGCAGAATGGCCGCATGCGGATCGTGAGCACCTCGCTGCTGTTCTGGGCCGACGGCATGACCGTGCTGCCCGGCCTGGTGGTCGTGCATCCGCGCGTGCGCCGCGACCCCGGCCTGCTGGCGCACGAGGCCGTGCATTGCCGCCAGATGAAGGAAGTCGGCGTGCTGCGCTTCTGGTGGATGTACTTCACCTGCCCCGCCTTCCGGCTGTGGGCGGAGGTGGAGGCTTATCGCGTGTCGCTGCGCCACCAGCCCACCGGCCTGCGGCATTTCGCGCGCGCCCTGGCGGGTGGCTACCTGCTGAGCATCACGGCCGCCCAGGCCGAGCAGCTGCTGATCGGCTGAGCTGCTCTCCCGGCTTCAGAGATACCAGACCGCCAGCAGGCTGGCGCAGCCCCACATCAGGAGGCAGAGCATGCCGCCGAGCCGACCGACCTCGGCATCCGGCTCCACGAGTTCAGGCAGGTCCGCCACTTCCGGGGCCCACGAGGTCCAGCCGCTGGCCGGTCGCGCATGGAACGGGGCGCTGAAGGCGATGGCGGCGGCGGTGGTGTCGACGGGCGGCATGGCGGTCTCTGCGGGTTGGTGTGGGTTCGTTCCAGCGAATGGTCGGACCCCTCGCAAGCCGGCCGTGTAGGAGGCCAGCCGTTGTCGGCGGCGGAGAACGTCGCGGCGCCCGGTGCAGAAACATCTCGCCCCGCGGGGGCGCGCCGACGCGGGACAATGCTTCGATGGCTGCTTCCACCATCACCTTCGATGAGTTCCGGCGCGAGGCGCTGGCCCGCGGCTTCGACGAGGTGCTGGAGCGCCAATGGGAGCCGCACACCGTGCTGGAGACCCACACCCATCCGTTCGCCGTGGAGGCGCTGGTGGTGCAGGGCGAGATGTGGCTGGATGGCCACCACCTGCTGCCCGGCGCGACCTTCCGGCTCGATGCGGACGTGCCGCATGCCGAGCGCTACGGCAGCGAAGGGGCTACGTACTGGGTGGCCCGGCGCAACCGCCCGGCCTGAACGGGTCAGCGCCCCTCGGGCGCGCCGCCTTCCGGCGAATCATCCTGCGGCGACTCGGTGTCGTGATCGGTCAGCACGCCCGCCTTGCGCACGCCGCGGCGCGCCTGGGCGGCCTGTTCGCGCGTGCGCGCCTGCGCGCCGGCACCGGAGGCGCCCTGCACGGGCAGGTCCGATTCGACGTCGGGCAGGTGGGTGTCGCCGGTGAGCTTGGCGTTGGCTTTGGGGTCGGGCATCGCGAACTCCTCGTGGTGGATCTGCGTTCGCGGCCAATCTAGTGCGGCGCGCCGCCGCCCGTCTGTAGGTTTTCGGCTCTAGCGGCGACCGGATGCTTCGCGCGCGAGCTGCAGGCCGCGGCCGAGCGACCACACGCCCCAGCAGACCATCATCAGCGCCATCGTGTAGCCGGCGGCCGATTCGGGGACGAACCAGGTCGGCCAGCCGGGGAAGCGGTCGGCCAGCGTCGTCGCGGTGGAACCCGCCGCGCCCACCTGGGCCAGCAGCGAGAAGAGCAGCAGGATGGCGCCGGCGAAGAACATCCAGAGTCCCGCCTGCACGCTGCGGCGGGCAGCCGGGGAGACGGGCGAGGTCGTCGTGGTGTTGTCGAGCATGAACTCATCATGGCGCCGCCCTGTCACGTCTGACAGGCTCATCGCCTCGCAGCCCCCCGTAAAGGCCCGCCCCCGTGGCGCCATGCGCGCCCCCGATGCAGGGGACCCACACGCTCTCGGGCCCTCCCCCTGTCAAAGTTGTCGGTATCGGCTTACAGACGCACGCGGGATTCACATTTAGTGTGCTACCCGATGCCATGAGCGAGCCCGACAGCAAGCCCCAGTCCCAGCCTTCCCAGGACGCCCCCGACGACGGGACGCCGCGCCGTCCCGCGCGCAGCGGCGAAGGCCTCGACAGCGTGATCACGCGCATGCGCGAGCAGGAAGACCAGCGCGTGCAGAACGACCCCACCCTCGGCATCTCCCGCAACGGGAACTGACGCGTCTGCTCCGTCCGACGCGCGGCGCGGTCCGCGCGCACGCACAGGCGGTGTGCATTCCGACGCGCGCGTGGGCGATCCACGCCAACACTCCGTGCGCCAGGTGCTGCATGGAACGCAAACCCCAAGCTCCCGCCAAGCCGACCCGGCCTTCGCCGAGCGTGCCGACCCGGCCGCAAGTCGGAACCGGCCGCTCCGGGCGTGGGTCCGCCAGCGCACTCGAGGCCTGGAAGAAGGCCGAGCTGACGCGCGTGCCGCGCGGCAACGGTCGCGATCCGGACCTGCCGACGCGCTGAACTACGCGTTCCTCCTACAAGCGCCGGGCCTCTTCCGTTGTACGGTCGAGCCATGGCTGTCACACCTCCCGAGATCGCGGTCCACGTCGGCCAGCGCCTGCGCGATGCGCGCGGCGACGAATGGACCGTGCGCGAGCTGCTGCCGATCGCCGCGATCGCCGGGGAGGCCGAGTGGTTCGTGGTGCGGCTGGACGTGCGCCGGTCGACCGGCGCCCGCAACTCGCTGGTGATGTCCACGCATGAGTTCGCCCAGCTGGCCCGCGGCGCGACCGCCCAGGGCCTTCCTGCCTGACTCCTGCCTGAGCTGTAGGCGGCGCATCCCGCCAAGTCGCCCCGCTCTCCTACAGGGTCGCCGCTGAGGCAGGCCCACCATCCGTTCATTGCACCCGGTTACCGGGAGGCGAGACGGACTGGGAACCGCATGAGCGCTCCGTCGGCCCGCAAGGGTTTTGCCTCGCGCTCTGCGCCAACGGCCAGGCGGCCCGCTAGAGGGCCTTCATCCAGGCGGCCATCTCGTCGGCCACCTGCGCCACCAGCGCCGGCTGGCCCGCCAGGTAGTGGTTGCCGCCCTTCACGTCGATGTCGCGGATGCGGCCCGCCGCCGCGCGCAGCCAGGCCTCGCGCGTGCTCGGGAAGGTGGAGCGGTCGGCGGTGTAGGTGTGCAGCAGCACGGGCACCGAAGTCCGCGCGAGATTGGCCGGCCCGTCGGCGCGGCTGCGGGGCGACCACTGCGAGAGGAAACCGGTGAGCGACGTGATGCGGCCCATCTGGCTGGCCGCGTAGTTGACGGCGCGCGCGCCGTCCGCCCCGGCGCCCCACACGCTGCCGATATCGCGGTCGTTCGCGTCCAGCGACAGGTCCAGGCAACGCGGATCGGCATGGGTGCGGTGGATGACGAACACCTGGTCGCGCGGGCTGCCCGGCGCCTTCAGGCCGCGCAGCAGCGCCAGTCGCTGCTCCACCCAGCGGTCGATGCGCGCCAGCCGCGCCTCCTGCGCGGCGCGGAAGCGCGCCAGGAACTCCGCGGAATACGGCGGCCGGTTGGCCGGGCTGTACATGTCCAGGTCGGGGTTGGCGGTGAGCGGATCGGCCTCGTCGAACACCGAGGGATCGATCCAGCGCCGCATCAGGAACGAGCGGCCCTCGTGCGCCGCGCACAGCGCCAGGCCCTGCACCGGCGGCAGGTCCTGCGGCGACAGGCCCGCGGGGTCGCCGTCGACCATGCGATCGATCGTCAGGTTCTCGGCCTGCGCCTGGTAGAACGCCGCGAGCGCCGCGCCGCCGGAGTTGCCGATCAGCACGACCTTGTCGTAGCCCTCCGAGTGCAGGAACCGCACGCCCGCCCCGAGGTCCTGGATCACCCGCTCCATCAGCAGCAGCGTGTCGTTGCCCGCGTAGCGCGAGTTCAGGCCCATGCAGGTGATGCCGCGCTCGGCCAGCGGGGCGATCAGGTAGTGCCCCATGAAGTTGCTGGCCGGGTGCATGACGATGGCCGCCACCTTCTTCGGGCCGACGGGCTCGGCCCAGGCGCCGTAGATGCGCGGGCGCAGCAGCTGCAGGCCCGACTGGCTCTCCAGCGCGGCGCCCGGCTTGACGTCGATGGCGACCAGTTGGGGCACGGGCGTGGACATCGGGCGATTGTCCTCAGTTCCGCGGCTCGCGGAACAGCTCGCCGATCAGCCCGCGCAGCCAGGCATTGCCGGGGTCGGCCTCGAAGCGGCGGCTCCAGTGCAGCGACACGGTGAAGTCGCGTCCCGCCACCGGCGGCTCGACGATGGCGTAGCCGCCCTCCGCCGCGAAGCCCTGGGCGATGTTGCGCGGCATCACCACCGCCAGGTCGGTGGCGCGCACGATGGCCGGCAGCACCATGAAGTGCTCGGTGGTCAGCCGCAGCCGGTCCTCCACCTTCAGGCGCTGCAGGATGCGCAGCGTGTCCTCGTGGGTGCGCACGTTGACGAACTCCAGCTCGCGCAGCGCCTGCAGCAGCGCCGCGCCGCTGCGCTTCCTGCGCGTGAAGGGATGGCCCGCGCGCAGCAGCACGATGTAGCGGTCGCGCAGCAGCTCCAGGCGCTGGGTGTCGCGCACCTGCGGCAGGAAGCCGAAGGCGAAGTCGATGCGGCCGCCGTCCAGCGCGTCGGTGACCTCGGTGCGCGGCAGCGGCAGCGTCTCCAGCCGCACGCCCGGCGCGCGCTCGCGCAGCGCCGAGATCAGCTCGGGCAGGAAGCGGCCCTCGCCGATGTCGCTCATGTGGATGCGGAAGGTGCGCTGCGCGGCCGCGGGCTCGAAGCCGGCCGCGTCGGCCAGCGCCAGCTCGAGCGTGGCGAGCGCGCTGGCCACCGCGGGCGCCAGCCGGTCGGCGCGCGGCGTGGGCTTGACGCCGCCGGGCGCGCGCATGAACAGCGGATCGCCCAGCAGCGTGCGCAGGCGCGTCAGGCCCTGGCTGGCGGCCGGCTGCGTGAGGCCCAGGCGCTCGGCCGCGCGGCTGACGCTGCGCGCGCGATAGACCGCGTCGAACAGGCGCAGCAGGTTCAGGTCGACATCGGCGATATGCATGCTGCTTATGTGACTTAGTCGGTTCATTGTATTGATGGATAAGCAGCCGGCGGGCACACTCGCCGCCGACACCGCGGAGCCCCACTTTGGAAGTCTCATTCAGCAAGGAAATCGAACTGCTGCGCAAGCAGCAGGGCGAACAGTTTCACGGCGAGGGCATCCTCGCCATCACCAAGGCGCTGCTGCAGTCCGGCGTGGCCTACGTCGGCGGCTACCAGGGCGCGCCCGTCTCGCACCTGCTGGACGTGATGGTCCAGGCCAAGCCCTACCTCGACGAGCTGGGCGTGCACGTGGAGGCCTGCTCCAACGAAGCGTCCGCCGCCGCGATGCTGGGCGCTTCCATCCACTACCCGCTGCGCGGCGCGGTGACCTGGAAGTCCATCGTCGGCACCAACGTGGCTTCGGATGCGCTCTCGAACCTGTCGTCGCCCGGCGTCAAGGGCGGCGCGCTGATCGTGGTGGGCGAGGACTACGGCGAGGGCGCCTCGGTGATCCAGGAGCGCACCCATGCCTACGCGCTCAAGTCCACCATGTGCCTGCTGGACCCGCGGCCCGACCTGCCGCAGATGGTCAACATGGTCGAGCACGGCTTCCGCCTCTCGGAAGCGTCGAACATGCCGGCCATCCTGGAGCTGCGCATCCGCGCCTGCCACGTGCGCGGCAGCTTCGAGGCCAGGGACAACCTGCCGCCGCCCGTCTCCACGCGCCAGCTGATGGAGGACCCGGCCGCGTTCGACTACAACCGCCTGGCGCATCCGCCGGTGACCTTCCGGCACGAGAAGCTCAAGGCCGAGGAGCGCATTCCGGCCGCGCGGCGCTACATCGTGGAGAACGGGCTCAACGAGCTCCTGCCCGGCAAGCACCAGGACGTCGGCATCATCGTGCAGGGCGGCCTCTACAACGCGCTGGTGCGCAGCCTGCAGCAGCTGGGGCTGGCCGACGCTTTCGGCGAGAGCGACATCCCGCTGCTGGTCCTGAACGTCACCTATCCGCTCGTACCCGAGCAGGTGGCGGAGTTCTGCGCCGTCAAGCGCGCGGTGCTGGTGGTGGAAGAGGGCCAGCCCGAATACATCGAGCAGGAGATCGCCACGCACCTTCGCCGGCGCGACCTGCAGACCCGGCTGCACGGCAAGGACCTGCTGCCTTCGGGCGGCGAGTACACGGTCGAAGTGCTGTCGCAGGGGCTGACGCAGTTCGCTTCGAGCTACCTGCCGGGCGAAGGCCCCGAGTCCGCCAAGCGCTGGCTGGCCGACAACCGCGAGCGACGCGAGAAGGCCGCCGGCCTGCTGGCGCAGCCGCTGCCCGCGCGTCCGCCGAGCTTCTGCATCGGCTGCCCCGAGCGCCCGGTGTTCGCCGCGCTCAAGCTCGCGCAGCAGAAGACCGGCCCGGTGCACGTGGCCGCCGACATCGGCTGCCACGCGTTCGGCACCTTCGAGCCCTTCTCCACCGGCCACTCCATCCTGGGCTACGGCATGAGCCTGGCCAGCCGCGCCGGCGTGTCGCCGATGATGAACCGGCGCACGCTGGCGATCATGGGCGACGGCGGCTTCTGGCACAACGGCCTGCTCACCGGCGTCCAGAGCGCTCTCTTCAACGGCGACGACGCGGTGCTGCTGATCTTCAAGAACGGCTACACGTCCGCCACCGGCACGCAGGAGATCATCTCCACGCCGGAGGAGGACGCGAAGTTCGGCGCCGGCGACAAGGCGCGCAGCCTGGTCCACACCAACAAGACCATCGAATCGACGCTGCAGGGCCTGGGCGTGAAGTGGATGCGCACCGTGCACACCTACGAGGTCGAGACGATGCGGCGCACGCTGGTCGAGGCCTTCACCAGCGACTTCGACGGCCTGAAGGTGATCGTGGCCGAAGGCGAATGCCAGCTGGAGCGCCAGCGCCGCATCAAGCCGTGGATCGCGAGCCTGCTCAAGCAGGGCAAGCGCGTGGTGAAGGTGAAGTACGGCGTGGACGAGGACGTGTGCAACGGCGACCACGCCTGCATCCGCCTGTCGGCCTGCCCCACGCTCACGCTCAAGGACAACCCCGACCCGCTGAAGGTCGATCCGGTCGCCACCGTGATCGACGGCTGCGTGGGCTGCGGCCTGTGCGGCGCCAACGCGCATGCCGCCACGCTGTGCCCGAGCTTCTACCGCGCCGAGGTCGTGCAGAACCCGCGCTGGCACGAACGCCTGCTCCATTCCCTGCGCGGCGCCGTGGTGCGCGCGCTGCAACCCGCGTGAACACGATGAACCGCAAGCAACCCATCACCCTGCTGGTCTGCGCCCTCGGCGGCGAAGGCGGCGGCGTGCTCACCGAATGGCTGGTGGAGACCGCGCGCCGGGCCGGCTACGCGGCGCAGGCCACGTCCATCCCCGGCGTGGCGCAGCGCACCGGCGCCACCACCTACTACCTGGAAGTGTTCCCGGTGCCGCTGGCCGAGCTCGGCGGCAGGAAGCCCGTGTTCAGCCTGAGCCCGGTGCCGGGCGCCCTCGACGCATTGGTGTCCTCCGAGTTGCTGGAGACCGCGCGCCAGATCGGCAACGGCATGGCTTCGCGCGATCGCACCCGTGTCCTCAGCTCCAACGCGCGCCTGCTCACCACGCAGGAACGCATGCAGCTGGGCGACGGCCGCGTGGACGAGTCGGAGCTGCTCAAGCTGGTGGAAGCCTTCGCCCGCGAGCACCAGGTGTTCGACATGAACGCCGTGGCGCGCGAGTGCGGCACGGTGGTCAGCGCGGTGCTGTTGGGCGCGATCGCGGGCAGCGGCCTGTTTCCGTTCGAGCGGCGGTTCTTCGAGGAGGCGGTGCGCGGCGGCGTGCCGCATGAGAAGGCGAACGCGTCGGCGCAGGCGAGTCTGAAAGGGTTCGCGCGGGCGTTCGAGATCGTCGAACGTGCGGAGTACGTGAAGAAAGCTCTGGATTCCCGCCTCCGCGGGAATGACAAGGCCGGTGTCGTCATCCCCGCGGAGGCGGGGATCCAGGGCTTCCCGGAACCCGTTCGCGAAATCGCGTCTCTCGGCCACGCACGCCTCGTCGACTACCAGAACCGCGCCTACGCCGACCTCTACGTCGAGCGCCTGAACCAGGTCCTCGCCGCCGAACGGGAGGCCGATCCCACCGGCGCCCACGGTTTCGCCACCACCCGCGAAACCGCGCGCTGGCTCGCGCTGTGGATGGCCTTCGACGACATCGTGCGCGTGGCCGACCTCAAGAGCCGCGCCACCCGCGCCGACCGCGTGCGCGGCGAAGTCAAGGTGGGCGAGCACGACCTGCTCAAGGTCTACGACCACTTCAAGCCCGGCGTGCCCGAGTTCGCCGCGCTGCTGCCGCCTTCGCTGGCGCACCGCCTCACCGCCTGGGACCGCGCCCGCGTGCTGGCCGGCCGCGAGCCGTGGGCGATGCCGCTGAAGGTCGGCACCCATACCGCGTTCGGCATGGTCGCCTTGCGCACGCTGGCCGGCTTCAAGTGGCTGCGCGTGCGCGGCAGCCGCTTCGCGTTCGAGCAGCAGATGATCGGCCGCTGGCTGGAAGGCGTCCTCGCCGGCAGCCGCCGCGGCTGGGCGCTGGGCCACGAGGTCGCGCTGTGCGGCCGGCTGATCAAGGGTTACGGCGCCACCAACGAGCGCGGCAAGGAGAACCTGCTGCACGTGCTGGAGCACCTCGCGGTGCTGCCCGATGCCGCCGCGGCCACGAAGGCGATCGCCGATGCGCGCGCCGCCGCGCTGGCCGACGACGCCGGCAAGGCGCTCGACGCCACGCTGGTGCGCCACGGCGCGCCGGCGCGCGAACCCAAGGCCCAGCCGATCCGGTTCGTCCGCAAGAAGCCCGCCGCGTCCGCGCGGCACGCCGCCTGATCCCCACCGAGCAAGAGCACCAGGAGACTGACATGCGCGCTTTCCGTTCCACTTCGTTGCCGCGCCGCGCGTTGCTCGCCGCTGCGATCGCCACCGGCCTCTTGGCCTCGCCTTTCGCGCTGGCGCAAGGCTGGCCGAGCAAGCCGGTCCGCGTGATCGTGAACTTTCCGCCGGGCGGCGCCGCCGACCAGCTGGCCCGTGCCATCGGCCAGCCGCTGTCGGAAGCGCTGGGCCAGCCCGTCGTGGTGGAGAACCGCGGCGGCGCCAACGGCAACATCGGCGGCGAGGCGGTGGCCAAGAGCGCGCCGGACGGCTGCACGCTGCTCATGAGCTCGGGCGGCATGGTGTCGGTCAATCCGCACCTGTACCCGAAGATGGCGTTCGATCCGGCCAAGGACCTGGTACCCGTGGCCGCCGCCGCGCGCGTGGCCGTGTACCTGATGGCCAAGCCCTCGCTGCCGCCCGCCAACGTCAAGGACTTCATCCAGTACGTGAAGGCCAATCCCGGCAAGCTGTCGTTCGGCTCGCCCGGCAACGGCAGTTCGCCGCACCTGGCGGCCGAGATGATGAAGAGCCAGGCCGGGCTGTTCGCGGTGCACGTGCCGTACCGCGGCGCGGCGCCCGCGCTGCAGGACCTGCTGGCCGGCCAGATCGATTTCTACTTCGACCCGGGCATCGGCCTGCAGCATGCGAAGACCGGCAGGCTCAAGCTGCTGGCCGTGGGCAGCATGAAGCGCTCGCCGCTGTTCCCCGACGTGCCCACGCTGCACGAGGTGGGCCTGAAGAACTTCGACGCCGACACCGTCTTCGGCTTCTACGCGCCGGCCGGAACGCCCGCCGACGTGGTCACCCGGCTCAACACCGAGATCAACAAGGTGCTTCGCACCAAGGCCCTGCAGGACCGCATCATCGCCCTGGGCGGCGAGGCGCTGCCGATCCCGGCGGCGGAGTTCGGCGCCAAGGCGATGGAAGACTCCAAGCGCTTCGGCGCCATCATTCGCGAACGCAAGATCGCGGCGGATTGATGGCCAAGGAAATCACCTACACCCAGCGCGTCGAGTTCGGCGACTGCGACCCGGCGCGGATCGTCTGGTTTCCCAACTTCTTCCGCTGGATCGACGCGGCCTCGCGGCACTTCTTCATCGAGTGCGGCGTGCCGACGTGGACCGAAACCGAGAAGACGCTGGGCGTGATCGGCACGCCGCTGGTCGACACGCATGCGCGCTTCATCAAGACCGCCACCTACGGCGACACGCTGCAGATCCGCGTGAGCATCGCCGAGTGGCGCGGCAAGAGCTTCGTGCAGCGCTACCGGGTGATGCGCGGCGAGGAGCTGCTGATGGAATGCGACGAGGTGCGCATCTTCGCGGGGCGCCGCGAGGACGGCGGGATCTTCGCGATGGCGATCCCGGAGTCCATCCGGGCGCTCTGCGAATAACCGTCATCCCCGCGAAGGCGGGGATCCAGAGCTTCCGGCAGTCCGCGAAAGCGGACGCACTGGATTCCCGCCTTCGCGGGAATGACGGGCCTCAACTCAATTTCCCCCGCATCAACCACACCCGGCTGTGCGAGCCCTCGCGCAGCGCGCTGTTCACCACCGCGACGTCGCCTCGCGCGTTCACGGCCAGCTTGGGGACCAGCAGGCCCTGGCTGCTGCCGTTGAAGCCGCCGCCGGGGTCGCGGCTGTGCGGCACCAGCTGCGGCGCGCCGAAAGTTCCACCGCCGTCGGTCGAGAGCGCGAGCGCCAGTCCGCGCGGGCTTCTCCTCAGGTCCTCCTGCAGTTCGGCCAGCACCAGCACCGCGCCTTGCGAGTCGATCGCCAGCGAGGGAAAGCCTGCGCTGACGAAACCGTCCGGCAATTCATCCATCACCGTGCGCGGCGGCTCCCAGCTGCGCCCGCCGTCGCGCGAGCGCGCGTGGTGCACGCGCTGGCGGCGGAACGGGCCGCCTTCGCTCTCGCTCCAGACGAGGTGCGCGACGCCTTCGCGATCGGTCGCCAGCCGCGGCGCGTCGGAATAGCCAGGCAGTCCGACCGTGCCCATCGCGCGGAAGGAGACACCGCCGTCCGTCGAGCGGGCCAGGCGCAGGTCGGCCATCGGATGGTCGCCTTCGGTCCAGGCCAGCAGCAAGGCGCCGTCGCGCGCCATCGTCAAGGCCGGCGCGCGGGCCGGCCTTTCGCCGCGGCCGCCCGCGATCCGCACCGGACGCGCGACGTTCTCGCCCCCGTCGACCGATCGCGCGACCCACAACGGCCCGTCGTACTCGGTCCAGGCCGCGAACACGCGGCCGCCGGGCGCGGCCAGCAGGTCGTAGCTGCCGTTGTGCCAGTACTGCGGCGTGATGCGGCCCTTGCCATCGCCGCCCTGCGAGTTCGAGAGGTTGACCGGCACCGAGAAGCTGCGGCCGCCGTCTTCGGAACGCGCCAGCATCATCTCGCCGCCGTGCGAGCCGCCGGAGAACAGGATCTCCTGCCAGAGCAGCAGCACGCGCCGCGGCGCATCGGGCGCGACCGCCAGCCGCGGGATCCATGAGAACGCGTGCGGCGCCCCGGCCACCTCGGCCGGCGGGCTCGCGGGCTGCCCGCCCGCGCCGCGCCGCTGCACCACCACCGCCTTGCGCGCCTGGTCGACCCAGGCCACCAGCAGCGAGCCGTCGGCCGCGAGCGCGAGCGCCGGGTCGTCGACGAAGTCGTAGCGCGAGTCGTTCTGCCGCCAGGGCCCGCGCAGGCCGGCGCCGCGGGCCAGCTCGACGGGCGCGCTCCACTGCACGCTGTTGCGCGACGTGGCCGCCTGCAGCATCGGCGGCAGCGTCATGAGAGGGGCGGTCAGCAGGACGCGTCGCGACAGCATGGGAATTGGAGGCCAGGCATGCTGCCCGGTTTCACCGCGGCAGGTGTAACGCCCGGTTCCCGCGTCTTGCAATGGGCGGCCACGACCGCAAACTTCGCGGGAGCCCAACCGGGCTTGTTGGAGGCCGATCGATGTTCAAGCGACTGACTGTGCTGTGGACCCTGGTGCGCGGCGACGCGCGCCAGCTGTGGTTCGCGTTGCGCCATCCGGCCTCGCCGGCCTGGCTCAAGTGGGGCACGGCCGCGATCGTGCTGTACCTGCTGTCGCCGATCGACCTGGTCCCCGACGCCATCCCGTTCCTGGGCGTGGTGGATGACCTGGTGCTGGTGCCGTTCGCGATCCGCTGGCTGCTGAAGCGGCTGCCGCCGGAGCTGCGGCGCGACACGGCGCGCTGAGCCTTCGTCAAAGCACCAGGATCGCCCGGAAGTCGTTCACGTTGGTGTGCGTCGGCCCGGTGACCACCAGGTCGCCGATGGCGCTGAAGAAGCCGTAGGCGTCGTTGCGATCCAGGTGGCGGTCGGCCTTCAGGCCGGCGGCCGCGGCGCGGCGCAGCGTGTCGGGGGCGACGAACGCGCCCGCGTTGTCCTCCATGCCGTCGATGCCGTCGGTGTCCGCCGCCAGCGCCCACACGCCCTCCTGTCCCTGCAACGCCTGCGCGAGCCCCAGGCAGAACTCGCCGGCGCGACCGCCGCGGCCGCGCGGCGTGCCTTCCGGCTGCTTGCGCACCGTCACCGTCGTCTCGCCGCCCGAGAGGATCACGCAGGGCCTGGCGAACGGCTGGCCGCCGCTAGCCACCGCGCGAGCGAGCGCGGCGTGCACCTTGCCGACCTCGCGCGATTCGCCTTCCATCTCGTCGCTGAGGATGTACGCGGCGAGGCCGGCCTGGCGCGCCTGCGCCGCCGCGGCTTCCAGCGACTGCTGCGGCGTCGCGATCATGTGCACTTCCTGGCCCTCGAACGCGGCGTCGCCGGGCTTGGGTGTCTCGAGCGCACCCTGCTCCAGCAGGCTCATGATCGCGCCGGGCACCTCGATACGGTAGCGCTGCAGGATCGCCACCGCGTCGGCGCAGCTGGTCGCGTCCGGCACCGTGGGGCCGCTGGCGATGACGGACGGATCGTCGCCAGGCACGTCGCTGATGGTGAGCGTGACCACGCGCGCCGGCGCGCAGGCTGCCGCGAGCCGCCCGCCCTTGATGCGCGACAGGTGCTTGCGCACGCAGTTCATCTCGATGATGTTGGCGCCGCTGTTCAGCAGTTCGCGGTTGATGCGCTGCTTGTCCTCCAGCGTCAGGCCCTCGGCCGGGAGCGTCAGCAGGGCCGAGCCGCCGCCGGAGATCAGGCACAGCACCAGGTCGTCGGCCGTGAGGCCGTGCGCCAGGCCGAGGATGCGT
The DNA here is from genome assembly GCA_023387335.1 of Pseudomonadota bacterium. Lineage (GTDB taxonomy): Bacteria > Pseudomonadota > Gammaproteobacteria > Burkholderiales > Burkholderiaceae_C > Ramlibacter. Next base: position 24,451 of record JAEWIF010000050.1, read on the forward strand.
TGCGCGGCTTCGAGGCCCGCCGCATCGGGCACGGGATGCGAGGCCTCCACCACTTCGATGCGCGAGGCGAGCCCGGCCGGGCGCGGCGGCGTGTGGCCGTAGCGCGTGACCACCAGGCCCGACAGCGGCGCGTCGGCCGGCCACAGCGCCTCGACCGCCTGCGCCATCGCGCCGCCCGCCTTGCCCGCGCCGAGCACGACGGTGCGGCCGCGCGGCGGGGCCGGCAGGAAGGCGGCCGTGTTGTGCAGCGGCAGCGCGCGATGCACCGCGGCCCGGTACAGGTGTTCCAGGAATTCGCGCGGGGCGCGCTGCGGATCGGGCACGGGGCCGGTGGAGGGGTTCATGTTCATTCGCCGAGGATCGTGACCACCACGCTGCGGTGCTGCGGTTCCGCGCGGTGTTCCCAGAGGAAGAGGCCTTGCCAGCTGCCCAGCAGCAGCCGGCCTTCGCCGACCGGCACCGTAAGCGACTCGCCGCTGATCACGGTGCGCGCGTGCGCGGCCATGTCGTCGGGGCCTTCGGTGTCGTGGCGGTAGGCGCGGTCGCCGTCGGGCGCCAGGCGCGAGAGCACCGTTTCGAGGTCGCGCCGCACGTCGGGGTCGGCATTCTCCGTTATCACCAGCGAGCAGCTGGTGTGCTGCGCGAACAGGTGGACGAGGCCGGTGCGCACGCGCGACTGCGCGACGATGCCGGCCACCGCCTGCGTGATGTCGCGGGTGCCGCGGCCGGCGGTGGAGAACTGGAGCGTGGCCTGGTGGTGCACAGCGGCTGATTGTGCCGCCGGCGGTCGGCGCCGATACTGCGGGCGACCACAACGAAGGAGACGACACCATGACATCCCCCCTGCCCCTCGGGCGCCTGCTGCTGGCCGCCGGCCTGGCCACCGCCGCCGGCTGGGCCGCCGCCCAGGGCTTCCCGACCAAGCCCATCACCCTGGTCGTGCCCAACCCGCCCGGCGGGCTCGTCGACAGTTCGGCGCGGCTGCTGGCCGATCCGCTGGCCAGGGTGCTCAACCAGTCGGTGGTGGTCGACAACAAGGGCGGCGGCAGCGGCAACGTCGCGTACGGCCACGTGGCGCGTGCGGCGCCCGACGGCTACACGCTGCTGACCTCGTACTCGGCCTACCACGTGGGCAATCCCTCGCTGATGCCCAAGCTGCCCTGGGCCCAGAAGGACCTGGCGCCGGTGGCGCTGATCACGGCGGCCACCAACCTGATCGCCGTCCACCCCTCCGTGCCGGCCAACACGCTCGGCGAGTTCATCGCGCACGTGAAGAAGAACCCCGGCAAGCTGAGCTATGCCTCGCAGGGCAACGGCTCGCTGTCGCACGTGGGCACCGAGATGTTCAAGATGCAGACCGGCACCAGCATGGTCCACATCCCGTACCGCGGCTCGGGTCCGGCCATCCAGGACGTGCTGTCGGGGCAGGTGCAGGTGTTCATGACCACCCCGCCTTCGGTGATGGGCCATGTGCAGCAAGGCAAGCTCAAGGGCCTGGCCGTCACCGGCAAGACGCGCCATCCGGGCGTGCCCAACGTGCCGACCACCGAGGAAGCGGGACTGAAGGGATTCGAACTGGAAGCCTGGGTGGCGATCTTCGCGCCGGCCGGCACGCCGCCGGACGTGATCAACAAGCTCACCACCAGCATCCGCCAGGCGCTGGACCAGCCAGAGACCCGGAACCGCGCCAACACCGCGGGCATCGAGCTGCGCTACCTGCCGCCCGACGCGCTGGACGCGCTGGTGAAGCGCGAGACGGCTTACTGGGCCAAGATCATCAAGACGGCGAACATCACGGCGGAGTGATCGCCCCGGCCTGGAACCACTGCCCCACCGCCGCCCGCTCCGCGTCCGTCATGCCGGTCGCGTTGTTCAGCGGCATGAGCTTGCTCACCACCGCCTGCTGGTAGACCGACGCGGCGTGCTGCTTCACTCCTTCGGGCGAATCCAGGCGCACGTTCTTCATCTGCAGCTGCGCGCCGTGGCACTGGTAGCAGCGCTGCTCCAGGATCGCGCGGACCTGCGCGTAGCCGGCTTCGGACGAAGGCGCGGGGGCGGCGACCGCCGGGGCACCGCCGCCCGCCGGCGCCAGCCAGACGGCGGTGGCCGCGATCACCGCGATGCCCACCGCCGCGTACGGCAGCGGATGCCGGTTGCGGCCCAGCTTCCAGCCGTGGCGCAGCACGAAGAACTGGCGGATCGCCGCGCCCGCGAACATCAGCAGGATCAGCACCACCCAGTTGCGCGGGTGGTTCCACAAGAAGCTGTAGTGGTTGGACAGCATCGCGAGCAGCACCGGCAGCGTGAAGTAGGTGTTGTGCACGCTGCGCTGCTTGCCGCGCTTGCCGTGGATCGGATCGACCGGCCGGTCCTCGCGGATGGCCGCGACCATCTTGCGCTGGCCTGGGATGATCCAGAACAGCACGTTGGCGCTCATCGCCGTGGCGATCATCGCGCCCACCAGCAGGAAGGCCGCGCGGCCCGGGTACCAGTGGCAGGCCAGCCACGCGGCCACGGCGACCAGCACCGCGACCAGCGCGCCGACGATCGTGTCGCCCTTCTCGCGGTCGCCGAACACGCGGCAGACCGCGTCGTAGGCCAGCCAGAACACCACCATGAAGCCCACCGCGGTGGCGCCGGCGGCCAAGGGCGACCAGTCCACCAGCGACTTGTCGACCAGGTAGCTGCCCGCGTTCCACAGGTACGAAACGGTGAAGAGCGCGAAGCCCGACATCCAAGTCGTGTAGCTCTCCCAGTAGAACCAGTGCAGGTGTTCCGGCAGCCGCGGCGGCGCGACCGCGAACTTCACCGGGTGGTAGAAGCCGCCGCCGTGCACCGCCCACAGCTCGCCGCTGACGCCCTGGCGCTGGAGGTCCTCGTCCTTCGGCGGCGTGAGGCTCGAATCGAGGAACACGAAGTAGAACGACGACCCCACCCAGGCGATGGCGGTGATCACGTGCAGCCAGCGCAGCAGGAGGTTGGCCCAGTCGAGGAGGTAGCTTTCCATGTCGTTCTCGTTATGAGGCTTGCAGGAGTTGGGCCAGGGCGCTGACCGCCACCACGGCCGGCTGCTTGCCCGCGATGCCGGCCACGCCGATCGGGCAGTGCACCGCGTCCAGTTCCGCGGCCGTGAAGCCGCGCTGCTCCAGCCGGTGGCGGAAGGTGGCCCACTTGGTCTTGCTGCCGATCAGGCCGATGAAGGGCAGGTCGGCGCGCTCGCGGCGCCGTTGCAGGCAGGCCGCCAGGATGTCCAGGTCCTCGGCGTGGCTGAAGCTCATGATCAGCACTTGGCTGCCCGGCGCGAGATCGGCCACCGCGCGCTGCACCGGGTCGGAGTACTCGCACTGCACGTTGGCCGGCAGGTGCTCGGGGAAGATCTCGTCGCGGCTGTCGATCCAGGTCAGCGCGAACGGCAGGCCTTCCATCCGCGAGGCGATCGCGCGGCCGACGTGGCCGCCGCCGAACAGCGCGACGGGCGTGGCGGGTCCGGCCAGGCGGGCGCGCAGCGCGGGCAGGTCGGCCGGCGTGACGCGCTCGAATTCCAGGTGGACCACGCCGCCGCAGCACTGGCCCAGGCTGGGCCCCAGCGCATAGCGCTGGCGGCGCGGGCCGGGCTCGCTGCTTCGCAGCAACTCGCGCGCACCGGCGATCGCGTCGAACTCCAGCCTTCCGCCGCCGATGGTGCCGGCCTCCTCGCGGTCGAACACCAGCATCCACGCGCCGGGCTCGCGCGGGCCGGAACCCTCGACGGCCGTCACCGTGACGAGCACACCTTTTCCACATTCCGCGAGAACGGCGGACCACTCGTTCATTTCCGGCTGCCGCTCATCGGCGACGGATCGCAACAGTCACTTCCACTCGCAAGCATGGTCATCCATTCGCGCGAACCGTCGTTGCGGATGGCGTGACGTACATCGTCCGCGGGAGGCGGGCAGGCGTCGCGAGCATGACGAGGAGATGACATGAAGTTACGAGTTCCGATTCGCGTCGCCGGCTGGTCGGCGGTCACCGTGGCCGCCTTGCTGGCCGCCTGCAGTTCCGCGCCGCCACCCGCGCCCCCGGAGGCCGTGGCACCGCCGGTGGTGGTGCCCGTCCAGCCGCCGCCACCTGTGGTCGTGGAGGAACCGGTGACCAATCCCCACGTCTCCCAGGCCGCCACGCCGCGCGCCTACCGCAAGGACGCCGCCGGCCACCTGTACGGGCTGCACGGCAACCGCATCTACAAGGGCCGCATGCCGCCGCTGCTGTACGCGGTGGGCGTGCTGCAGGTCGACGTCGACAAGCACGGCCGGGTGCAGCAGGTCAGCTGGATGCGCGCGCCCAAGCACGCGCCCGAAGTGATGGCCGAGATCGAGAAGATGGTGCGCGCCGCCGCGCCCTATCCCGCGCCCGCCCGCATGGGCCGCGTGACCTACACCGACACCTGGCTGTGGCACAAGAGCGGCCGCTTCCAGCTGGACACGCTGACCGAAGGCCAGGACTGAGCGATCACGAACCACGATAGGTCGAATAGCTCCACGGGCTGCACAACAGCGGCACGTGGTAGTGCTCCTCGGGCCGGGCGACGCCGAAGTCCAGCGTCACCTGGTCCAGGAAAGGCGGCTCGGGCAGGTCCACGCCCCGGCTGCGGAAATACCCCGCCACATCGAACTCCAGCCGGTAGCTGCCCTCGCGCAGCTCGCCGTCGCGGTACAGCGGCCCGTCCGGCACGCGGCCGTCGGCGTCGAGCTGGAAGCGGCGCACCAGCGTCGCCTGCCCGCCCTGCAGCGTGTACAGCGCCACCGACATGCCGGCGGCGGGCGATCCGTGCATCGTGTCCAGCACGTGGGTGCTCAGGCCCATGGGCGCTCCTCGTTTGGTCCACAGAAGTGTATACACTTTTGCGACGCACCACTATCATCGCCAACGTGCAGCCGACCACCACCAGCGTCATCGTCCACGAGCTCACGCAGGCCATCGCCGGCCATCGCCTGCAGCCGGGCACCAAGCTGGCCGAGCAGAAGCTGGCCGACCACTTCGGCGTGTCGCGCACCCTCGTGCGCCAGGCGCTGCACCAGCTGGCGCAGAACCGCCTGGTGACGCTGGAGCCCGCGCGCGGCGCCTTCGTGGCGGCGCCCACGGTGGACGAGGCGCGCCAGGTGTTCGCCGTGCGCCGCATGCTGGAAGCCGGCATGGCGCGCGCCTTCGCCCGCGAGGCCACGCCGGCCCGCATCCGCGCGCTGCGCGAGCACGTCGCGGCGGAGAAGGCCGCGGTCGACGCGCACGACGCGGCCGGCGGCGTGGAACTGCTGGGCGACTTCCACGTGCGCATGGCCGAGCTGATGGACAACGAGGTGCTGGCGCAGATCCTGCGTGACCTGATCTCGCGCAGCTCGCTCGTCACGCTCATGTACCAGCGCGCCGGCGCCGCCCACCATTCGCAGCAGGAGCACGTGGAGATCGTGCGGGCGCTGGCCGCGCGCGACGCCGACAAGGCCGTGAAGCTGATGGAGGACCACCTGCAGAACGTCGAGGCCAGCCTGGCCTTCGACCGGCCGCCGCCCACCCACGACATCGCCCAGGCCCTGGCCGCGGCCTGAGCGACCCAAGGACCGCCACCGTGCCCGCCATCTACGACAGCACCCCGCAGAACTACCCGCGCGACCTGGCCGGCTACGGCCGCGACACGCCGCATCCGCAGTGGCCGGGCAAGGCCCGCATCGCCGTGCAGTTCGTCCTGAACTACGAGGAAGGCGGCGAGAACTCGGTGCTGCACGGCGACGCGGGCTCCGAGCAGTTCCTCTCCGAGATGTTCAACCCGGCGAGCTATCCGGCGCGCCACCTGAGCATGGAAGGCATCTACGAGTACGGCTCGCGCGCGGGCGTGTGGCGCATCCTGCGCGAGTTCGAGCGACGCCGCCTGCCGCTCACGGTGTTCGGCATCGGCATGGCGCTGCAGCGCCACCCCGACGTCGCGAAAGCCTTCGTCGAGCTCGGCCACGAGATCGCCAGCCACGGCTGGCGCTGGATCCACTACCAGGACGTGGACAAGGGCACCGAGCGCGAGCACATGCGCCTGGCCATCCGCGCGCTGGAGCAGCTGACCGGCGAGCGCCACGGCTCGCCCGGCGCCGTGCACGGCGCGGGCTGGTACACCGGCCGCGACAGCCCCAACACGCGCAAGCTGGTGGTGGACGATGGCGGCTTCGAGTACGACAGCGACTACTACGGCGACGACCTGCCCTTCTGGATGAAGGTTCGCCGCTCCGACAACATCGTGGTGCCGCACCTCGTCGTGCCCTACACGCTGGACTGCAACGACATGCGGTTCTCGCTGCCGCAGGGCTATTCGCAGGCCGAGGACTTCTTCACCTACCTGCGCGACACCTTCGACGCGCTCTACGCCGAAGGCGATCCCGAAGGCCTGGACCGGCCCAAGATGATGAGCGTGGGCATGCACTGCCGCCTGCTCGGGCGGCCGGGACGCATCGTCGCGCTGCAGAAATTCCTGGACCACGTGGAGCGCCACGACCACGTGTGGGTGTGCCGCCGCATCGACCTGGCGCGCCACTGGAAACTGATCCACCCCTACCCGGCGGGAAGAACATGACCCTCACCCTCGACCAATTGAACGCGCCGGACGCGCGGGCCTCGGCGGCCCTGCTCGACGGCGTCTACGAGAATTCGCCCTGGATCGCCATCGAGGCGCTGGCCCACCGGCCGTTCCGCTCGCTCGCGCACCTCAAGCACGCGCTGGCCACCGCGGTGGAGGACGCCGGCGTGGACCGCCAGCTGGACCTGCTGCGGGCCCACCCCGAGCTGGCTGGCAAGGCGATGGTGAGCAACTCCCTCACCATCGAATCGACGAACGAACAGGGCAAGGCCGGCCTCACCGACTGCACGCCCGCGGAGTTCGAGAAGATCCAGCGCCTGAACGCCGAGTACAACGCGAAGTTCGGCTTCCCGTTCATCCTGGCCGTGCGCGGCCCGCGCGGCACCGGGCTCACGCGCGCGGAGATCATCGACACCTTCGAGCGCCGCGTGGGCAACCCGGTGGACTTCGAGCGCGAGGAAGCGTTGCGCAACGTGCACCGCATCGCCGAGATCCGCCTCAACGACAAGTTCGGCGTCACGCCCACGCAGGGCGAGCAGGTCTGGGACCAGCTGGAGCGGCTGTCGCAGTTCAGCGATCCGGGCTTCAAGGAAAAGGGCCAGCTCACCGTCACCTACCTCACCGACGCGCACCGCTCGGCATCCGCGCGCATCGAGCAGGACATGAAGGAGGCCGGCTTCGATGAAGTGACGGTCGATGCGGTCGGCAACGTGGTCGGCGTCTATCACGGGGTTCTGCGGCAATCGAATCGGCTGCTGACCGGCTCGCACTTCGACACCGTGCGCAACGGCGGCAAGTACGACGGCCGGCTGGGCATCTACGTGCCGATGGCCTGCGTACGCTCGCTGGCGAACGCCAAGCGCCGGCTGCCGTTCGGGCTGGAAGTGATCGCCTTCTCCGAAGAGGAAGGCCAGCGCTACAAGGCCACCTTCCTGGGCTCGGGCGCGCTGATCGGCGCGTTCGACCCCGCCTGGCTGGACCAGAAGGACGCCGACGGCGTCACCATGCGCGAGGCCATGCGCAAGGCCGGCCTGCCGGGGACGGTGGAAGCCATCGCGGCGCTGCGCCGCGATCCGTCGCGCTACCTCGGTTTCGTGGAAGTCCACATCGAGCAGGGCCCGGTGCTCAACGAATCGCACCTGCCGCTGGGCGTGGTCACGTCGATCAACGGCGGCGTGCGCTACCTCTGCGAGGTGATCGGCATGGCCAGCCACGCCGGCACCACGCCGATGAACCGGCGCCGCGACGCCGCGGTGGCGGTGGCGGAGCTGGCCCTCTTCATCGAGCAGCGCGCCGCGCGCGACGGCGACTCCGTGGGCACCATCGGCATCCTCAACGTGCCGGGCGGCTCCACCAACGTGGTGCCGGGCCGCTGCCAGTTCACGCTGGACCTGCGCGCGCCCAACGACCCGCAGCGCGATGCCATGGTCGACGACGTGCTCGCTCAGCTGAAGGCGATCTGCGAGCGCCGCGGCCTGCGCTTCACCTGCGAGCCCACCATGCGAGCCGCCGCCGCGCCCAGCCATCCGCAATGGCAGGCGCGCTGGGAACGCGCGGTCGAGTCGCTCGGCGTGCCGCTGTTCCCCATGCCCAGCGGCGCGGGGCACGACGCGATGAAGCTGCACGAGGTGATGCCGCAGGCCATGCTGTTCGTGCGCGGCCAGAACTCGGGCATCAGCCACAACCCGCTGGAGAGCACCACGGCCGACGACATCGAGCTGTCGGTGCAGGCGTTCGCCCACCTGCTCGAGCAGCTCGCCTCGGAGTCCGCGGCATGAGCGCGCAGCACCAGCAACTCGACGCCTGGATCGACGCCCATTTCGACGAGCAGGTGAAGTTCCTGCAGGAACTGCTGCGCGTGCCCACCGACACGCCGCCCGGCAACAACGCGCCGCATGCCGATCGCACCGCGCAGCTGCTGCAGGCCTTCGGCTTCGAAGCCGAGAAGCATCCCGTGCCGGCCGCCGAAGTGCAGGCCGCGGGGCTGCAGTCGATCACCAACCTGGTGGTGCGGCGCCGCTACGGCGAAGGCCGCGTGGTCGCGCTCAACGCGCACGGCGACGTGGTGCCGCCCGGCGACGGCTGGAAGCATCCGCCCTACGGCGCGGAGATCGACGACGGGTTCCTGTACGGCCGCGCGGCCGCGGTCAGCAAGAGCGACTTCGCCAGCTTCACCTTCGCCGTGCGCGCGCTGGAATCGCTGGGCGCGCCGCTCGCGGGCGGCGTGGAGCTGCACTTCACCTATGACGAGGAGTTCGGCGGCGAAGTCGGCCCCGGCTGGCTGCTGAAGAACGGCATCACGAAGCCCGACCTGCTGATCGCCGCCGGCTTCAGCTACGAGGTGGTGGTGGCGCACAACGGCTGCCTGCAGATGGAAGTGACGGTGCACGGCGACATGAGCCACGCCGCCATCCCCGACAGCGGCACCGACGCGCTGCAGGGCGCGACCCACATCCTGAACGCGCTCTACCGCCTGAACGAGCGGTACAAGGAGGTGAGCTCGAAGGTCGAGGGCATCACCCATCCTTACCTGAACGTGGGCTGGATCTCGGGTGGCACCAACACCAACGTCGTCCCCGGCAAGGTGGTGTTCAAGCTCGATCGCCGCATGATTCCCGAGGAAGATCCGGCGCAGGTCGAGGCGGCGATCCGCAAGACCATCGAAGAGGCGGCCGCCGGCTTCAAGCCGCCCCGCGGCGGCAGCGCCATCCGCGTGGAGGTCAGGCGCCTCCTGCTGGCGCGCTCGATGGTGCCGCTGCCGGGCAACCAGCCGCTGGTCGATTCCTTGCAGCGGCACGGGCAGGAGGTGTTCGGCGAACCCATCCCCGCGGTCGGCACGCCGCTCTACACCGACGTGCGCCTGTACACCGAAGCCGGCATCCCCGGCGTGATCTACGGCGCCGGGCCGCGCACCGTGCTGGAGTCGAACGCCAAGCGCGCGGACGAACGGCTCGACCTGCAGGACCTGCGCCGCGCCACCAAGGTCGTCGCGCGCACGCTGCTGGACCTGCTCAGCGGGAAGAAGTAGGCGCCGGCCGGCGCGCGCCGCTGTCGCGCACCACCTCGCCGTCCTCCTTGGTGAAGGGCGGCAGCGGCGGCACCGGCAGCAGCTCCAGCACGGCTTCGGAGGAAGGCCGGCACAGCTTGGTGCCCAGGGGCGTGCGGACGATGGGACGGTTCATCAGGATCGGGTGCTGCCCGATGAAATCCAGCAGCTGCTCGTCGGTCCACTTCGGGTCCGCCAGGCCCAGCTCGGCATAAGGCGTGCCCTTCTCGCGCAGGATGTCGCGCACCGAGAGGCCCATCTCGCCCAGCAGCTGACGCAGCTCCTCTTTCGAAGGCGGCGTCTTCAGGTACTCGACGACGTGCGGCTCGATGCCGGCGTGGCGGATCAGCGCCAGGGTGTTGCGGCTGGTGCCGCAATGGGGGTTGTGGAAGATGGTGACGTTGGACATGGCTTCCTCGTGATCTGGGCCGGTTAACGGGAATTATCGCGAAGCTCGCGACCCGCCATCGATGGCGCCACGAAACCCGCCAATCAAGCCGACAAATTCAACCAATCTCGCAAACTTATTGTTCTACAACAATAGGTTAGCTAAACTTCAACCTGATTTGAATATCCGCCAAATGCCATGACATCATCACCCTTGGCGGTGTACTCGCAGCCCCATCAGTTCGAGCCACTGCTGCCCCAGCTGCAGCTGGGCGACCTGATCGAGGGCACGCGCGGGGTGGTCGAGAAGGCGCTCCGGTTGCAGAACGCCGTCGCGCCGAGCACCCGCCGCGCGCTCAGGGAGCTGGTGCGCGGGATGAACTCGTACTACTCCAACCGCATCGAGGGGCAGGGAACGCACCCCCAGAACATCGAGCGCGCGCTGGGCGCGGACTTCTCCGCGACCCCCAGCGTGGCGCAGCGGCAGCGCATCGCTCTGGCGCACATCGAAGCGGAAAAGGAACTCGAATCGACGCTGCCCGAAACCGGCACCGAAAGCTTCGCGCTGCAGTCGTCGTTCCTGATGCGGGCGCACGCGGCGCTGTATCGCCGGCTGCAGGCCGCGGATCGAACGACCCGGGATGGCCGGGTGATCGAGCCGGGCAGCCTGCGTTCCGAGGACGTCAGCGTGGGGCGGCACCAGCCTCCGACGGCGGCTTCGGTTCCGGCGTTCCTGGCCAGGATGGACGAGGTCTACCCGCGCATCAAGGGCCTCGACAGCGTGCTGTACCACGTCGCCGCCGCGCATCACCGCGCCGCCTGGGTGCACCCGTTCGGCGACGGGAACGGCCGCGCGTGCCGGTTGCAGACGCACTGCGCGATGCTGCCGCTGACCGCCGGGCTCTGGTCCGTCAACCGCGGACTGGCCCGGGGGCGCGAGAAGTACTACGAGCTGCTGGACAGTGCCGACGCGCCACGCCAGGGCGACCTGGATGGCAGGGGCAACCTCTCCGAGAAGGCGCTGCGCCAGTGGTGCGAGTACTTCGTCCAGCTCGCGGACGACCAGGCCTCCTTCATGAGCGAGCTGCTCGACCTCGAGAGGCTCAAGGACGGCATCGCCACGCTGATGCTGGTGCGATCGGAGAGCTCGCGATACGGGAACTACAACCGGCAGGCCACGTTGGCCCTTCACCACGTGCTGCTCGCCGGCCCCACGGCGCGCGGGGAGTTCATGACGATGACGGGGCTGTCTGAACGCACGGCCAGCAGGGTGCTGGCGCAGCTGCTGAAGGACCGCCTGCTGGTGAGCGACGGACCCAAGAGCCCGGTCGCCTTCAGCTTCCCGCTGGACGCGCTGAACATCCTGCTGCCCAACCTGTACCCGGAAGCGGCAGCCATCAACAACGAAACCTGATGCCCGGTTCCGCGCGCCCATGAAAAAGGCCGGGCAGGACCCGGCCTTTTCCAAACTGTTCAGCAGCTCTTAGCGAACGCGGCCGCGGCGGAACAGGTTCACGATGGCCAGCAGGATGACCGCGCCGACCAGCGAGACCAGGACGGAGCCGATGCTGATGCCTTCGTTGATGGTTGCCACGCCGACCATCGGGGAGATCACCCAGCCGCCGATGAAGGCGCCGACGATACCCACGATGACGTTCAGCAGGATGCCCTGCTGGCCGTCGGTGCGCATGATCAGGCTGGCCAGCCAGCCCACGATTCCACCCACGATCAACCAAATCAGAAAGCCCATATTGCACTCCTTGAAGCCGCGAACGGCATTTTGTTGATAGCCCGCCGGAGCCCGGGTAGGGGCCCCGACTCCCTGCCACCCCAAATCCGGCAGCCGGTGAACGCAATATGGTTCTGCATCCCTAGCGCAGGCGTAGTCGGCGATACAGCCTCCCCGTGCGCGCCCGGCTTGACGGGGCGTCAGACAACCCCTACCCGTACTCGACTATTCCGCGCGGCCTCGCCTACGGGGGAATTTCCGGAGGAGCACGCGGCACGACCCGCACCACAATCGCCGCGGCACCCTTCTTGCTTTTCGGTTGGCTTGATTCCGTTCCCGTGACCCAGAGGCTTCCCATGAACAAAAGACTTTTCCTGAACACCATCGCCGCCGGCGCGCTGCTGGCCGCCATCGCGCCCGCCTCGGCGCAGGGCCTGACGCCGATCAAGTTCCAGCTGGACTGGCGCTTCGAAGGCCCCGCGGCGCTGTTCCTGCAGCCGGTGGCCAAGGGCTACTTCCGCGACGCCAAGCTGGACGTGAGCGTCGACGCCGGCACCGGCTCCGGCGCCGCGGTGCAGCGCGTCGCCACGGGAACCTACGACATGGGCTTCGCCGACCTGGCCGCGCTGATGGAGTTCCACGCCAACAACCCCGACGCGCCCAACAAGCCGGTGGCGGTGATGATGGTCTACAACAACACGCCGGCCGCCGTGATGGCGCTGAAGAAGTCCGGCATCAAGTCGCCGGCCGACCTGAACGGCAAGAAGCTGGGCGCGCCGGTGTTCGACGCCGGCCGCCGGGGCTTTCCGATCTTCCAGAAGGCCAACAACATCGCCAACGTGAACTGGGTGTCGATGGACCCGCCGCTGCGCGAGACCATGCTGGCCCGCGGCGACCTGGACGCCATCACCGGATTCTCGTTCACCTCGCTGCTCAACCTGGAGGCGCGCGGGGTCAAGCTGCAGGACGTGGTCACCCTGCCCTACGCCGACCACGGCGTGAAGCTCTACGGCAACGTCATCATCGCGTCGGCCAAGCTCGTCAAGGAGAACCCGGCGGCGATCAGGAGCTTCCTGGCCGCCTTCACCAAGGGCGCCAAGGAAGTGATGGCCAACCCGGACGCCTCCATCGACCACGTCAAGCAGCGCGACGGCATCATCAGCACCGACCTGGAGAAGCGGCGCCTGCGCATGGCGATCGACGCCGTGATCGCCAGCCCCGACGCGCGCGCCGAGGGCTTCGGCCAGGTCAACCCGGGCCGGCTGTCGCTGATGGCCTCGCAGGTGTCCGACGCGTTCAACACCAAGACCCGCGTGAAGGCCGACGAGGTGTGGAACGGCAGCTTCCTGCCGGCCAAGGCCGAACTCAACGTCCTGCCCCCCGTGAAGAAGTGAGCGCGGTGTCCGGCACCGCGTTCATCAACTTCCGCGACGTCTGGCTGGCCTACAACTATGAACTGCTCCAGCAGGGGCAGTTCGCGGTGGAGGCCATCGACCTGCAGGTCACGCAGGGCGAGTTCATCGCCATCGTCGGCCCTTCCGGCTGCGGCAAGTCCACCTTCATGAAGCTGGCCACCGGGCTGCGCATGCCGTCGCGCGGAAGCATCCGCATCGACGGCCGGCCGGTCACGGGGCCGCTCAAGATCTCCGGCATGGCGTTCCAGGCGCCTTCGCTGCTGCCGTGGCGCACGACGGTCGACAACGTGCTGCTGCCGCTGGAGATCGTCGAACCCTATCGCAGCAACTTCAAGGCGAAGCGCAAGGAGTACGAGGAGCGCGCCCGCGCCCTGCTGCGCAAGGTGGGCCTGGCCGGCTACGAGGACAAGTTCCCCTGGCAGCTGTCGGGCGGCATGCAGCAGCGCGCCAGCATCTGCCGCGCGCTGATCCACGAGCCCAAGATGCTGCTGCTGGACGAACCGTTCGGCGCGCTCGACGCGTTCACCCGCGAGGAGCTCTGGTGCATCCTGCGCGACCTGTGGACCGAGCAGCGCTTCAACGTCATCCTGGTCACGCACGACCTGCGCGAGTCGGTGTTCCTCGCCGACACGGTGTACGTCATGAGCCGCAGCCCGGGCCGCTTCGTCGTGAAGAAGCAGATCGAACTGCCGCGCCCGCGCGAGCTGGAGATCACCTACGGCAAGACGTTCACGGACATCGTCCTCGAGCTGCGTGGCCACATCGGCGCCATCCGCAAGACCAGCGCGGAGGTCGCCCCATGAAATCGAACCGGCATTTCGAACGCTGGGCGCCGCTGCTGCTGGCCGCCGTGCTGGTGCTCGTGTGGCAGGTCGGAGTGATGGCCTTCAAGGTCCCGGACTTCATCTTCCCCAGCCCCTGGCAGATCGCCGAGCAGTTCGCCGAGTTCAAGGGTCCGCTGATGGCGGCCGCGTGGAGCACCTTCTGGGTGACGATGGTCGGATTCGGCCTGGCCATCCTGGTCGGCGTGCTGCTCGGTTTCCTGATCGGCTCCTCGCGCCTGGCCTACGCCGCGGTCTATCCGCTGATGGTGGGCTTCAACGCGGTGCCCAAGGCGGCCATCGTGCCGATCCTGGTGGTGTGGTTCGGCATCGGCATCGGCCCGGGCATCCTCACCGCGTTCCTGATCTCGTTCTTCCCGATCATGGTGAACATCGCCACCGGACTGGCCACGCTGGAGCCGGAACTGGAGGACGTGCTGCGCGTGCTCGGCGCCCGGCGCTGGGACGTGCTGGTGAAGGTCGGCCTGCCGCGCGCCATGCCCTACTTCTACGGCTCGCTGAAGATCGCGATCACGCTGGCCTTCGTGGGCACGGTGCTGGCCGAGATGACGGCGGGCGACTCGGGCATCGGCAACCTGATCCAGAGCGCCGGCAGCCAGCAGCGCATGCCGCTGGCCTTCGCCGGCCTGGTGGCGATCAGCGTGATGGCGATGGCGATGTACGAGGCCTTCAGCTGGCTCGAGCGCCACACCACCGCGTGGGCGCACCGCGGCTCGCAGAACACCTGAGGAAGCGAAGGCATGAGCTGGCATGCGCGGCTGCGGCTGGACCTGCGGCGCGAAGGCGGGCGCTGCGTCGCCCGCCACGAGCACGAAGGTCCGCTGCGGCTGCTGCAGACGCTCTACCCCGAGGGCGATGCGATCAGCCACAACGTGCTGGTGCATCCGCCCAGCGGGCTGGTGGCCGGCGACGAGCTCGACGTCCGGATCCGCGTGGGCGCGGGTGCGCACGGCCTGGTCACCACGCCCGGCGCGGCGCGCTTCTACCGCAGCGAAGGCGCGCCCGCGATCCAGCGCACGCGCATCGAGGTCGAGGCCGGCGGCCGCTTCGAATGGTTGCCGCTGGAGGCGATCTGCTACAGCGGCTGCATCGCCGAGAACCACCTCGACCTGGAGCTCGCGCCGGGCGCGGAGGCGATGGGCTGGGACCTGTGCGCGCTGGGTTTGCCCGAAGCGGGCCAGCCGTTCGTCGCGGGCAGCCTGCTGCAGAACCTGTCGGTGGGCGATCAGTGGCTGGAGCGGGGGCGCATAGTCGCCACCAACACGCGGCTGATGGACGGCCCGCTGGGCCTCGCGGGCCGACGTTGCGTGGCCACGCTGTTCTTCGCAACGGGCGAGCCTCTTGCGCGCGATCGGCGCGAGCTGGCGCTGGAGCTGGCGCGACAGGCGGTCGCGGCGCATCCCTTGGCCGCTGACGCGGGAGCCACGAGCCCGGCCGACGGCGTAGTGGTCGTACGCGTGCTCGCGCCCCTGGTCGAGCCTGCCATGTCGCTGCTGCGCTCCATCCGCGACGCGTGGCGGCCCGCATTGTGGGACCTGTCGTCGATCGCCCCGCGCCTGTGGGCGCTGTGAACCTGGGCCGTTCGTAGGCAGCTGCCTGCAAGCAGGTTCCTACGGTGGCCGCCGGAGCGTTCCGCCCCGAGCCGCTGGCCTCCTCCGGCACCCGCTGCCCGGCGGGATGCCTAGAGTGAGCCCATCCAGATTCGCAAGGAGTCCGCATGAACAGGAAGCCACCGATGCGTCCGCGCAAGAGCCTGCTGCCCTTCGCCGCCGCGGCCCTGCTCGCCATGACCGCCGCAACGGCCCAGGTCGCCGGCGGCGGGGCCGGCACCACGGGCATCGATGCCACCGGCAACTACCAGTCCGAGCTGCAGGCCTGCCGCAGCGGCCGCACCCAGCAGGATGTCGACACCTGCCTGCGCGAGGCGCGCAATGCGCAGGCCGAGCGCCGCCACGGCGCGCTGGCCCAGCCCTCCGCCGACCTGCAGGCCAATGCCATGGCGCGATGCGAGCCGCTCACCGGTGAAGACAAGGCCGCCTGCCAGGCGCGCGTGATGGGCTACGGCAGCACCACCGGCAGCGTGGCCTCCGGCGGCGTGCTGCGCGAAGTCGAGACGGTGGTCCTGCCGCCGGGCGCGAGCGAGGTCAAGGTGGAACCCAAGACCAGCGACCCGGTGGTGCTGGTGCCCGTGCCCTCGGTGCAGGTCAAGCCGCAGCAGTGACGATCGCGTCACGCGCTTTCACGCTCCAAACAACACGCCCCGCCCTGCGCTCCGTAACAGAGCGCAGACGGGGCGTTGTCCTACAGGTGCGTACGTTCCCGTCGCTAGGCTAGCGGAGCGCGACCGCCGTCGCGTCATGGCCCCCGGGGCCGCATTACACAGAGGGTCCTAGCAGTGAAAGACCAGCAGAAGCCCGTCGGCGCGACGCCCCAGCCGGACGGCCAGGCGCGCCACGGCTATCGCAACGAAGTGAACTGGGAAGGCGGCTCCAGCCGCCATGAAGATCCGCCGATGGGGCACGCCTGGCTGCAGGGCCGGCAGCCCTACGCGAACCAGACGCCGAACGTGCCCGCCGCGACCGCGGGCGAGCACTACGCGGTCGGCAACCGCGCCGAGCGGTCCGGGCGAAACCTGGACCAGCTCGAA
This sequence comes from Pseudomonadota bacterium, assembly GCA_023387335.1. GTDB lineage: Bacteria > Pseudomonadota > Gammaproteobacteria > Burkholderiales > Burkholderiaceae_C > Ramlibacter. Next base: position 41,109 of record JAEWIF010000050.1, read on the forward strand.
AGCGTCAAAGGCAAACCCTGACGCGCGGACGGCGTCAGAGCACGCCGAACAGCATCAGCAGGACGATGACGACGAGCGGAACGCCCAGCAGCCAGAGGATGACCGGCATTTGATTTCTCCTTCGAGGTTGTCGATGCCCTCAAGGTACTTCGGGCGCCGGGCGCACCGTGCCGGGCGGCGGCACCAGACGAGGTAGGCACGCGCCTACCGGTGCCGGAGCGCTTCCGCTCAGATCGCCACCAGGCGGCGCACGCCGTCCTCTTCCATCGTGCGGCCCTCGCCCTCGGCGATGACCTCGCCGCGCTCCATCACGAGATACCGGTCGGCCAGTTCGCGCGCGAAGTCGTAGTACTGCTCGACCAGCACGATGGCCATGTCGCCGCGCGCGGCCAGCATGCGGATGACCCGGCCGATGTCCTTGATGATGCTCGGCTGGATGCCCTCGGTGGGCTCGTCCAGGACCAGCAGCCTGGGCCCGGCCGCGAGCGCGCGGGCGATCGCCAGCTGCTGCTGCTGCCCGCCGGAGAGGTCGCCGCCGCGGCGGTTCAGCATCTGCCTGAGCACCGGGAACAGCTCGAACAGTTCGGCCGGGATCGGCGTCCCCGCGGGGCGATAGGCCAGGCCCATGCGCAGGTTGTCCTCGACCGTGAGCCGCGCGAAGATCTCGCGGCCCTGCGGCACGAAGCCGATGCCGGCGCGGGCGCGCTGGTAGGGCGTCCACTGCTGGATGGCGCGGCCGTCCAGCTCGATGGAGCCCGACTTGATGGGCACCAGCCCCATCAGCGATTTCAGCAGCGTGGTCTTGCCCACGCCGTTGCGGCCCAGGATCACCGTCACCTGCCCCGCGCGCGCCTGCAGGCTCACGTCGCGCAGGATGTGCGAGCCGCCGTAGTACTGGTTGATGTTCTTGACGTGGAGCATGTCAGCGGCCCAGGTACACCTCGATCACCCGCTCGTCGTTCTGCACCTGCTCGAGCGAGCCTTCCGCCAGCACCGACCCTTCGTGCAGCACCGTGACCTTCTCGGAGATGGTCTTGATGAAGCCCATGTCGTGCTCCACCACCATCAGGGAGTGCTGCCCCTTGAGCGACAGGAACAGTTCCGCCGTGCGCGCCGTCTCCTCGTCGGTCATGCCGGCCACCGGCTCGTCCAGCAGCAGCAGCTTGGGGTCCTGCATGAGCAGCATGCCGATCTCCAGCCACTGCTTCTGGCCGTGGCTGAGCGTGCCGGCCAGGCGGTCGACGTGCTCGGCCAGGTGGATGGTCCGCAGCACGGAGGCCAGGCGGTCGGACTGTTCGGAGTCGAGCCGGAAGAAGACCGAGGAGCGCACGCCCTTGTCGGTCTTGAGCGCCAGTTCCAGGTTCTCGAACACCGTGAGCTGCTCGAACACCGTGGGCTTCTGGAACTTGCGCCCTATGCCCAGCTGGGCGATCTGCGGCTCCTTGTAGCGCAGCAGGTCGATGGTGCTGCCGAAGAACACGGTGCCGCTGTCGGGCCGCGTCTTGCCGGTGATGATGTCCATCATGGTGGTCTTGCCCGCGCCGTTGGGGCCGATCACGCAGCGCAGCTCGCCCGGCGCGATGTCCAGCGACAGGCCGCTGATCGCGCGGAACCCGTCGAAGCTGACGTTCACGTCTTCCAGGTACAGGATGCGGCCGTGGCTCACGTCCACTTCGCCGCGCGTGAGCGGATGGGCGAATCCGGCGGCGCGCCCGCCGGACTCGGTCTTGCCGGGGGCCGCGGCTTCCCGTGCCGCCGCGGCGCGTCGCGCCCCCTCCTCCATCAGGTCGGGTGTCATGCCGACCTCCTTCTCTTCTTGAACACGCGCCGCGCCAGGCCAGCCAGGCCGTCGGGCAGGAACAGCGTCACCACGATGAAAAGCCCGCCGAGGAAATACAGCCAGAACTCCGGCGCGCTCACCGTCAGCCAGCTCTTGGCGCCGTTGACCACGAACGCGCCCGCGATCGGCCCGACCAAAGTGCCGCGGCCGCCCACCGCGGCCCATACCGCGATCTCGATGGAGTTGGCCGGGCTCATCTCGCCGGGATTGATGATGCCGACCTGCGGCACGTAGAGTGCGCCGGCCACGCCGCACATCACGGCCGACAGCGTCCACACCGCGAGCTTGTAGCCCACGGGGTTGTAGCCGGAGAACATCACGCGCGATTCGGCGTCGCGGACGGCCTGCAGCACGCGGCCGAACTTGGCGCCGACCAGCCAGCGGGCCAGCAGGAAGAAGGCGAGCAGCGTCACGCCGGTGATCACGAACAGGGCCATGCGCATCTGCGGCGTCTGCAGCGGCATCCCGAGGATTCGCTTGAAGTCGGTGAAACCGTTGTTGCCGCCGAAGCCGGTCTCGTTGCGGAAGAAGAGGAGCATCGCGGCGTAGGTGAGCGCCTGCGTGATGATGGAGAAGTACACGCCCTTGATGCGCGAGCGGAAGGCGAAGTAGCCGAACACGAAGGCCACGACGCCCGGCACCGCGACGATCAGGAGGCAGGTGGCGAGGAAGCTGTCCGAGAACGTCCAGTGCCAGGGCAGCACCTTCCAGTCCAGGAACACCATGAAGTCGGGCAGGTCGCTCTTGTAGTTGCCGTCGCGGCCGATCTGGCGCATCAGGTACATGCCCATCACGTAGCCGCCCAGCGCGAAGAAGAGGCCGTGGCCGAGCGACAGGATGCCGGTGTAGCCCCAGATCAGGTCCATCGCGAGGGCGGCGATGGCGTAGCACATGATGCGGGCCGTGAGCGCGATGGCGTAGTCGCCGAGGTGGAACGCGCTGTCGGGCGGCACCACCAGGTTGAGCACCGGCGCGACGGCGCAGACCAGGATCAGCGCGACCAGGAACGCGGTCCAGCCGGTGCGCGTGAGCAGCGGCCTGTGCGCGGGCAGCGGGACAGCGGCGGGGGCCGAGGTGAGCAGGGCGTCGGGTGCACGGTCCATGTCAAGCCTCCGCGCTGCGGCCCTTGACCGCGAACAGCCCCTGCGGCCGCTTCTGGATGAACACCACGATCAGCACCAGCACCGCGATCTTGGCCAGCACGGCGCCCGCCCAGCCCTCGATGAACTTGTTCAGCACGCCCAGCCCCAGCGCCGCGTACACCGTGCCGGCCAGCTGGCCCACGCCGCCCAGCACCACCACCATGAACGAGTCCACGATGTAGGCCTGCCCGAGGTCGGGACCGACGTTGCCGATCTGGCTGAGCGCGCAGCCCGCGAGGCCCGCGATGCCGGAGCCCAGCGCGAAGGCATAGGTGTCCACCCGCGCGGTGTTCACGCCCATGCAGGACGCGATCGGCCGGTTCTGCGTGACGCCGCGCACGAACAGGCCGAGCCGGGTGCGCGCGATCAGGAACGCCATCCCGGCCAGCACCGCGAACGCGAAGCCCACGATCACCAGGCGGTTCAGCGGCAGCTGCAGGTTCTCCACCAGCACCACGCCGCCGCTCATCCAGCTCGGGTTCTCCACCGCCACGTTCTGCGCGCCGAAGAGACTTCGCACGGCCTGCATCAGCATCAGGCTGATGCCCCAGGTGGCCAGCAGCGTCTCCAGCGGGCGGCCGTACAGGAAGCGGATCACGCCGCGCTCGAGCACCGCGCCGACCAGCGCGGAAGCGGCGAACGCCGCCGGCACCGCCGCCACGAGGTACCAGTCGAACGCGCCCGGGAACCAGCTGCGGAACACGCCCTGCACCACGTAGGTGGCGTAGGCGCCGATCATCATCAGCTCGCCGTGCGCCATGTTGATCACGCCCATCAGCCCGTAGGTGATGGCCAGGCCCAGCGCCACCAGCAGCAGGATGGAGCCCAGGCTGATGCCGGAGAAGACCTGCGCCGCGCGGTCGGCCCAGGCCAGGGCCGACTCGACCTGCCCCAGCGAAGCCTGCAGCGCCGCCTTGACGTCGGGCTCGCCCTCCTCGCGCAGGCGGTCGAGCAGCAGCGTCTTGGTCGCGGGGCTGTGGCTGCCGCCCAGCAGGCGCGCCGCTTCCAGGCGCTTGGCCTTGTCGTCGCTGCCCAGGAGGGCCGCCGCGCGCACCAGCGCCAGCTGCGCCTTGATGCCGGCGTCCTGCTCGGCGGCGTAGGCCTTCTCGATCATCGGCAGGCGCGACTCGTCGGGCTCGCGGCGCAGCGCGGCCACCGCCTCGGCGCGCAACGCGCGGTCCGGCGAGAACAGCTTGATCGCGGCCAGCGCGCCGTCGATCTCGCCGCGCATGCGGTTGTTGCTGACCACGTCCTCGGCGTCGGCCGGCAGTTCGGCGGCGGCGCCGCTGACCGGGTCCACGCCCTGGCCGTCGCGCACGATGAACACCTTGCCGCCCGCGGCCTTCACCGCGTCGTCGCCCAGCGCCTGCAGGAAGGCGACGGTCCTGTCGTCGGCGGTCGCGATGGCCTTGTTGAGGGCTTCGATGCGCGTGTCGGGTTCGCCGATGGCGATGGCGGTGGCTTCGTCGGCGGTGAGCGCATGCGCATGCATGCAGGCCACCGCGGCCAGGAGGAGGAGAAGTCGCTTCATGGGATAACTCACGCTCGTCATTCCCGCGGCGGCGGGAATGACGGAGGGGGTGTCCCCGCCTTCGCGGGGACGACGACTTACATCGACTTGCCGTCCGGCTCGTCCTTCTTCTTGTCGTTGCCGTCGATGAAGGGCGACCAGGGCTTTGCCTTGACCGGACCCGGCGTCTTCCACACCACGTTGAACTGCCCGTCCGCCTTCACTTCGCCGATGAACACCGGCTTGTGCAGGTGGTGGTTCTTCTCGTCCATCTTGGCGGTGAAGCCCGAGGGCGCCTTGAAGGTCTGGCCGCCCATCGCGGCGACGACCTTGTCGACGTCGGTGGACTTGGCCTTCTCGACCGCCTGCTTCCACATGTAGACGCCGATGTAGGTGGCTTCCATCGGGTCGTTGGTGAGCGGCTTGTCCTTGTGGCCGGCGATGTTCTTGGCCTTGGCGTACGCGGCCCACTTCTTCGTGAACTCGTCGTTGGACGGGTTCTTGACCGACATGAAGTAGTTCCAGGCCGCCAGGTGGCCCACCAGCGGCTTGGTGTCCACGCCGCGCAGCTCTTCCTCGCCCACAGAGAAGGCGACCACCGGCACGTCCTTGGCCTTCAGGCCGGCGTTGCCCAGTTCCTTGTAGAAGGGCACGTTGGAGTCGCCGTTGATCGTGGAGATCACCGCCGTCTTGCCGCCGGCGGAGAACTTCTTGATGTCCGCGACGATGGTCTGGTAGTCGGCGTGGCCGAACGGCGTGTACTTCTCGTCGATGTCGCTGTCCTTCACGCCCTTGGACTTCAGGAACGCGCGCAGGATCTTGTTGGTGGTGCGCGGATAGACGTAGTCGGTGCCCAGCAGCACGAAGCGCTTGGCGCCACCGCCTTCCTTGCTCATCAGGTATTCCACCGCGGGGATGGCCTGCTGGTTGGGCGCGGCGCCCGTGTAGAACACGTTCTTGGACAGCTCCTCGCCCTCGTACTGCACGGGGTAGAACAGGAGGCCGTTGAGCTCCTCGACCACCGGCAGCACCGACTTGCGCGACACGCTGGTCCAGCAGCCGAACATCACGGCCACCTTGTCCTGCGTGAGCAGCTGCTTGGTCTTCTCGGCGAACAGCGGCCAGTTGGACGCCGGGTCCACCACCACCGGCTCGAGCTTCTTGCCGAGCACGCCGCCCTTGGCGTTGATCTCCTCGATGGCCATCAGGGCCGTGTCCTTCAGGACGGTTTCGGAGATCGCCATCGTGCCGGACAGGCTGTGCAGGATGCCGACCTTGATGGTGCCGCCGGACTGCGCCAGCGCGGGAAGGGAAGCGGTGCCCGCCAGGGCCACCGCGGCGGTCAACGCCTTGAGGGTGAATCGTCTTTGCATCTGCTGCGCTCCAGGAGGTAGTGAGGGAAGCCCGTATGGACGAGGTCCATGCTAGGGAGCGGTGCAGCCGGAGCAAATACGCCGAGTGGCGTACACGGCAGCGGTAACAAAGCTCGACGACGCCCTGTTCCTACATGGGCCGCGAGGATGGCTGGGCATCATGGCCGGTTCGCAAGTTGCCCCATCCGAAGGAGACCGCCGATGACTTCCATGCTCAGCAAGGTGTCGCCCACCATCACCAACATGATCCGCATGGACCACACGCACGTGGTCTCCGCCTTCCACCAGTACCAGGTCGATACGCCGGCGCGGGTGAAGAAGGGGCTGGCGGACAACATCTGCCTGGCGCTGGAGGTGCACGCGCAGCTGGAAGAGGAGATCTTCTATCCCGCGCTGCGCGAGGTGGCGCCCGACGAGGCGGTGGAGAAGGCCAAGCCCGAGCACGACGAGATGCGCGGCCTGATCGCCCGCCTGCGCGTGCTGCAGCCGACCGATCCGGCCTTCGACCAGACCATGTTCGACCTGATGCGCACGGTGCTGCACCATGTGGCCGACGAGGAATCGCAGCTGCTGCCCAAGGCGGAACGGCTGCTCACGAGCCAGCTGTCGGAGATGGGCGCGCGCATGACGCGGCGTCGCATGCAACTGATCGGGCCGCGCAGCGGCGAGCTGGCGGGAAGCATGGCGCGGTCGATGAGCACGGGGACCATGCTGGCCGCTGCCGGCGCGCTGGCGGCGGCGGGTGGGTTGCTGCTGGCCCGCAGGACGCCGGCTTCGACGTCCAGGAGCCAGTGGCTCAACCCGGCGCGCTGGGGGCACTGAGCCCCGCTACTCCCCGAACCCCGGATGCAGCTGCCGCATCCGGTTCATCGCCATCGCCGCGGCCGCGGTGCGCGTCTCCACGCCCAGCTTGGCGAGGATGCGTTCCAGGTGCTTCTTCACCGTCGCCGGGCTCGCGCCCAGGATGTCGGCGACGTCGCGGTTGATCTTCCCCTTCGCGACCCAGTAGAGCACCTCCGCTTCGCGCGCCGTCAGCTTGAACGCCAGGCTCATGGACTCGATCACCGCCGCGTCCGACACCTCGCGCATCACGATCAGCCAGTCGCCGCCCTCCTCGTCCTGCCCGATCTGCTGGTGCAGGCGGAAGCAGAGTCGCCGCGCCCCGAGTTCGGCCGTCAGCCGCGGCGGCTCGACCTGCTGCAAGGCCAGCGCGAGATGCCTGCGCAGCCAGTCCGCGACCGGCGCCGGCGCCAGCGGACCGGCACTGCCGTAGTACGCCTGCAGCAGCTCGCGCGCCAGCGGCGTCTGCCACAGCAGGCGGCCGTCGCTCACGCGCACAGCGATGCTGGCGTAGCCGTAGGCGTCGAGCGCGTTGCGCGTCTGCCGCGCCTGCCGCGCGCCCTGCATGTGCACGTTCATGCGCGCGAGCACTTCCTTGGGCTTGATCGGCTTGGTGACGTAGTCAACGCCGCCCGCGTCGAGCGCAGCGACCAGGTGCTCGGTCTCGGTGAGGCCCGTCATGAAGATGATCGGAATGTGCGCCGTGCGCGGCGCCGACTTCAGGCGGCGCGCGACCTCGAAGCCGTCCATGCCCGGCATCATCGCGTCGAGCAGCACGATGTCGGGCAGCGCCTGCTCGGCGCGCGCCAGCGCCGCGGCGCCGCTGGTGGCCACCAGCACCGTGTAGCCGGACTCGTCCAGCGCGTCGTGCAGCACGGCGATGTTGTCCGGCACGTCGTCCACCACCAGCACCACGTCACTGTTGGCGCGGTCCAGGGCCGGATGCAGCGAGGCGGACGGGTTCATCGCAACGCCTCCTGGCCCGGGCCGCTGGCGATCTGCCGGCCCAGCGCCTCGAACTCGAAGGCTTGCGCGAGCCGGCGCGCGGCCTGGCAGAACGCGGCGGTCGCGGGTTGCGAGGATTCGATCTCGTCGAGCTTGTTCAGCACGCCGCGCGGGTAGCCCAGCTGCACCAGTTGCGAAAGCGCGGCCAGCGATTCGGCGTCGGGCCTTGCAGTCGCCACGGGCAACGCGGGCGGGAGTGGCACCGCCGTGCGCTCGCCATAAGTCCAACGCAGCGACAACGCACGCTGCAACCAGTCCAGCAATTCCGCATGCCGCACCGGCTTGAGGATGAAGTCCTCCGCGCGCACGCCCGCGTCGTTGTCCAGGCCCTTGTCGAAGGCGTTGGCCGAGACGATGGCGACGCGAGCGCGCCCGCCCGGCAAGTGTCGCGCGCGACGCAAGGTCTCCCAGCCGTCGATGCCCGGCATGGCCAGGTCCATCAGGAGGGCGTCGGGCGCGAGGCCGGCGGCCAGCAGGTCCAGCGCGTCGTGGCCGCTGGCGGCGGTGCGCAGCTCGAAGCCGAGCGGCTCCAGCAGCTGCACCAGCAGCTCGCGGTCGGCCTCCTCGTTGTCCACCACCAGCAGCAGCCGGCGCTCGCCTTCGTAGCCGCGCGGCCGCGCCGGCGCGGCGGCGTGCGAAGCGACGCCGTGCACCTGCGGCAGGAACAGCCGCACCTCGAAAGTGGAGCCGCGGCCCGGCTCGCTGTGCACCGAGAGCTGGCCGCCCATCAGGTCGGTGAGCATCTTGGCGATGGTGAGGCCCAGGCCCGCGCCCGGCGCCGAGGCGCCCGCGCCCTCGCCGCGCGCGAACGGCTCGAACACGCGCGCGATCTCCGCGGCCGACATGCCCGGCCCGGTGTCCGCGATCTCCAGCCTGGCCATCTCCCGCGCGTAGCGCACCCGCAGCGTCACGCGGCCCTCGGCGGTGAACTTCACCGCGTTGCCCAGCAGGTTGATCAGGATCTGCCGCACCCGCTTCTCGTCGGCCCGCACCACCTCGGGGATGGCGCCCACCACGTCGAAGCGGAAGCCCAGGCCCTTGGCCGCGGCCTGCAGCTCGAACAGGCCGGCCATCTCGTGCACGCAGTCGGCGAACTGCATCGGCTTGACGCTCAGCGTGAGCTTGCCGGCCTCGATGCGGGCGATGTCCAGCGTGCCCTCGATCAGGGATAGCAGGTGCTCGCCGCCGCGCCGGATCACGTTGACCGCCTGGCGCCGGTGCGGCGGCAGCGCCGCGTCCTCGCCCATCAGCTGCGCGTAGCCCAGGATGCTGTTGAGCGGCGTGCGCAGCTCGTGGCTGATGGCGCTGATGTAGCGGCTCTTGGCGTGGTTGGCCTGCTCGGCCGCGCGGCGCGCCTCGTCGGCGGCGAGCTTGGCTTCCTGCAGCGCCTGGTCGGTCCGGCGGTGCGACTCGATCTCGCGCACCAGCAGGTGGGTCTGGCGGTTCGATTCCTCCTGCGCCACCTGCCGGCTCTTGTGCGCCAGCACCAGCCACCAGGCGACGATGCCGGCGATCACCAGCAGCGCGAAATAGGCCTTGAGGAAGCCGGCGCTCAGGGCCTCCTGCGCGGTCCGGGCGGCATCGGGCATCAGCTCCTGCAGCGGCCGCAGTTCCTGGTGGTAGAGCAGGCCGAACACCGCGGCCAGCAGCGGCACGATCACCGTCGTCAGCAGCAGGAAGTGGCCGAGGCCGGTGTCGAGGTAAGGCCAGACGCGTCGGGGCAGGACCGCGCGCAGCGCGGCCGACCACTGCGAGGCCAGGCGCGCGTCGGGCTTGCAGGCGTCGCCGCAGCGCGCGTCCAGCGTGCAGCACAGCGAGCAGATGCAGCCCTGGTAGGCCGGGCAGTGCGCCATGTCGGGCGCCTCGTAGGCCTGCTCGCAGATCACGCAGCGGTGCAGCGCGGCGCCGCGCGGCCGCGGTTCGTGCTTGCGGGTCAGGTAGTAGCGGCCGCGCGTGGCCCACGCGATGGCCGGCGCGGCGACGAAGGCCACGCCCATCGCGATCAGCGCGGAGAAGGCTTGGGCCATCGCCCCGAACGCGCCCTGCCAGGCCGCGATCGACAGGCTGGAGGCCAGGACCATCGCGCCCACGCCGACCGGGTTCACGTCGTACAGGTAGGCGCGCCGGAACTCGATGCCACGCGGCGAGAGCCCCAGCGGCTTGTTCACGACCAGGTCCGCGACCACCGCCATGATCCAGGCGATGGCGATGTTGGAGTACAGCCCCAGCACGTCGCCCAGCGCCTGGAACACGTTCATCTCCATCAGCATGAAGGCGATCAGCGTGTTGAACACGACCCACACCACCCGCCCCGGATGGCTGTGGGTGACGCGCGAGAAGAAGTTGGACCAGGCCAGCGAACCGGCGTACGCGTTGGTGACGTTGATCTTGAGCTGCGAGATCACCACGAAGATGGCCGTGGCCGCCACCGCCCAGCCGAAGTGCGGGAACACGTACTCGTAGGCGGCCAGGTACATCTGGTTGGGATCGACCGCGCGTTCGGCCGGCACCATGTGGCTGATCGCCAGCCAGGCGAGCAGCGCGCCGCCCAGCATCTTGAGCACGCCCAGCACCACCCAGCCCGGCCCGCCCGCCAGCACGCCCAGCCACCAGGCGGCGCGGCGGCCGCGTTCGGCGCGCGGCATGAAGCGCAGATAGTCGGCCTGTTCCCCCATCTGGGTGATGAGCGCCACGCCGACGGTGAGCGCCGCACCGAAAGCGTGCAACTCGAAGCCGCCGGTGCCGCTTTTCTCCCCGACGTAGTGCACCACGCCGGAAAACGCCCCAGGATCGCGCGCGAGCACATAGATGAACGGCACGACGAGCATCACCAGCCACACCGGCTGGGTCCACGCCTGCAGCCGGCTGATGGCCGACACGCCGTGCGCCACCAGCGGGATGACGGCCAGGGAGCAGAGCAGGTAGCCCCAGGTCGGCGGCACGCCCAGCGCCAGCTCCAGCGCGTAGGCCATCACCGCCGCCTCGAGCGCGAAGAAGATGAAGGTGAAGGACGCGTAGATCAGCGAGGTGATCGTGGAGCCGATGTAGCCGAAGCCCGCGCCGCGCGTGAGCAGGTCCATGTCCACGCTGTACCGAGCGGCGTACACGCTGACCGGTAGCCCGGCCAGGAAGATGACCAGCCCCGTGGCCAGGATGGCCCAGAACGCGTTGACCCAGCCGTACTGGACCAGCAGCGTGGCGCCCACCGCTTCCAGGATCAGGAACGAGGCGGCGCCGAAGGCTGTGTTGGCCACGCGGAAGGCCGACCACTTGCGGAAGCGCTGCGGCGTGTAGCGAAGCGCGTAGTCCTCCATGGTCTCGCGCGCCACCCAGCTGTTGTAGTCGCGCCGGACCTTCACCACCCGCTGGGGCGGGTCGGCCGGCTGGATGGGAATCACCTCGTTCACGCGACCGTTGTGCAAGGCGCATGCCGGGGCAGCCCGGCAGGCACGCCCCTTGCACTGGTTTGGTTCACACCATGGAACTGACACCCCGCGAGAAGGACAAGCTGCTGATCTTCACGGCCGCGCTCCTGGCCGAACGTCGCAAGGCGCGTGGCCTCAAGCTCAACTATCCGGAGGCGGTCGCGCTGATCTCGGCGGCCGTGATGGAAGGTGCCCGCGACGGCAAGACCGTGGCGCAGCTGATGGCCCAGGGCCGCGAGGTCCTCACCCGCGCCGACGTTATGGAAGGCGTGGCGGACATGATCCCCGACATCCAGGTCGAAGCGACCTTTCCCGACGGCACCAAGCTCGTGACGGTGCACCAGCCGATCGTCTGAACCCGAAGAGGACACAAACATGAAGAAGAACCACGCGATCGCCTTGCTGCTCTGCGCTCCCGCGGCCTGGGCCCACGAAGGCCACGGCCTGGCCGGCTCGCACTGGCACGCCAGCGACGCCTTCGGCCTGCTGCTGGTGGGCGGCGTGGCCGCGCTCGTCTACTGGTTCACGCGCGGCGGCAAGTGAACGCCATGGCCCTGGTTCCCGGCGAGCTGATCACCGACGGCGGCGAGCACGACCTCAACCCCGGCCGGCGCACCTTCACCGTGGTGGTGAAGAACACGGCCGACCGGCCGATCCAGGTGGGCTCGCACTACCACTTCGCCGAGACCAACGGCGCGCTGCAGTTCGACCGCGACGCCGCGCGCGGGATGCGGCTGAACATCGCCTCGGGCACCGCGGTGCGGTTCGAGCCGGGGCAGCAGCGGACGGTGGAACTGGTCGACTACTCGGGCGCGCGGGCGGTGTACGGCTTCCGCGCGCTCGTCCAAGGAAAGCTCTGAGATGGCGAAGATCGGCCGCCGCGCCTACGCGGAGATGTTCGGCCCCACCACCGGCGACCGCGTGCGCCTGGCGGACACCGAACTGGTGATCGAGGTCGAGGACGACTACACGCTGCGCGCCGGCGGCTACGGCGAAGAGGTGAAGTTCGGCGGCGGCAAGACCATCCGCGACGGCATGGCGCAGAGCCAGCAGACCCGTGCGCAGGGCGCGATGGACTGCGTGCTGACCAACGCGCTGGTCCTGGACCACTGGGGCATCGTCAAGGCCGACATCGGCCTGAAGGACGGCCGCATCGCCGCCATCGGCAAGGCCGGCAATCCCGACACGCAGCCGGGCGTGGACATCGTCATCGGCCCGGGCACCGAGATCATCAGCTGCGAAGGCAGCATCGTCACCGCCGGCGGCATCGACAGCCACATCCACTTCATCTGCCCGCAGCAGGTGGAAGAGGCGCTGGCCTCGGGCATCACCACCATGTTCGGCGGCGGCACCGGTCCGGCCACCGGCACCTTCGCCACGACCTGCACGCCCGGCCCCTGGAACATCGAGCGCATGCTGCAGGCCGCCGAAGGCCTGCCGATGAACCTGGGCTTCATGGGCAAGGGCAACGCCAGTCGGCACGAGCCGCTGCGCGAGCAGATCGAGGCCGGCGCCATCGGCCTGAAGCTGCACGAGGACTGGGGCACCACGCCCAGCGCCATCGACACCTGCCTCGACGTGGCCGACGAGACCGACACCCAGGTCGCGATCCACAGCGACACGCTGAACGAGTCCGGCTTCGTGGAGAACACGATCGCGGCGACCAAGGGCCGCTCGATCTGCGCCTTCCACACCGAGGGCGCCGGCGGCGGCCACGCGCCGGACATCCTGCGCGTGGTGGGCGAGGCCAACTTCCTGCCCTCCTCCACCAACCCCACCATGCCGTACACGGTGAACACGCTGGACGAGCACGTGGACATGCTGATGGTGTGCCACCACCTGGACCCCGCCATCGCCGAGGACCTGGCGTTCGCCGAGAGCCGCATCCGCAAGGAGACCATCGCGGCCGAGGACATCCTGCACGACCTGGGCGCGATCAGCATGTTCAGCTCGGACTCGCAGGCCATGGGCCGCGTGGGTGAAGTCATCCTGCGGTGCTGGCAGACCGCGCACAAGATGAAGCTGCAGCGCGGCAAGCTGCCGGGCGACAGCGAGCGCCACGACAACTTCCGCGCGAAACGCTACGTGGCGAAGTACACGATCAACCCCGCCATCGCCCACGGCATCAGCCACGAGGTCGGCAGCCTGGAGCCCGGCAAGTGGGCCGACCTGGTGGTCTGGAAGCCTGCGTTCTTCGGCGTGAAGCCCTCGCTCATCCTCAAGGGCGGCAGCATCGCGATGGCGGCAATGGGCGATCCCAACGCCTCGATCCCGACGCCGCAACCGGTGCACTACCGGCCGATGTTCGGCGCGTTCGGCGCCGCGGTGGCCAAGGGCTCGATCACCTTCGTGTCCAGGTCCGCGCTGGCCGCCGGTGTCGGCCAACGCTACGGCTTGTCGCGCCGACTCTCCGCGGTGCAGTCGATCCGCCAGGTGCGCAAGCACCACCTGGTCCACAACGACTACCTGCCGAAGATGGAGATCGATCCGCAGACCTACGCGGTGCGGGCCGACGGCCAGCTGCTCACCTGCGAGCCGGCCAGCGTGCTGCCGATGGCGCAGCGCTATTTCCTGTTCTGAGTTCGGCCATGGACCGTTCCACTCCCGAGCTGGCCTTCCGCCTGGACGACCTGCACGACCCGCGCATCGCCGACTTCCTGCGCGAGCACCTGGCCGACATGCGTTCGGTCTCGCCGCCGGAGAGCGTGCATGCGCTGGACCTGGACGGCTTGCGGCAGCCGCACATCCGCTTCTTCTCGGCCTGGACCGACGAGGGACGCACCCTCGCCGGCACCGGCGCGATCAAGCGCATCGCTTCCACGCACGGCGAGATCAAGTCGATGCGCACCGCCGCCGCGTTGCGCGGGCGCGGCGTCGCGTCGGCGATGCTGCTGCACCTGCTGGCGCATGCGCGTGCGCAAGGCTGGCAGCGCGTGTCGCTGGAAACCGGCTCGCAGCCTTTCTTCGCGCCCGCACGCGCGCTGTATGCGCGGCACGGTTTCGCGCCCTGCGGCCCGTTCGAGGGCTACCGCGAGGATCCGGCCAGCTGCTTCATGACAATGTCGCTATGAGCGACACCTCCACTCACCTCCTTGCCGTGGGCAAGTGCATTCCCCAGGGCCGCGGGCTCGCACCCGTGCTCGTGCGTCGCGCCGCGACCGTCGAGCTCGACTGGGACGTGCGGCAGAAGAGCCGCTTCCAGGCCACCGATTCGCAAGGGCGCACCCTGGGCGTGTTCCTGCCGCGCGGCACCGTGGTGCGCGGCGACGACGTGCTGGTGGCCGAAGACGGCTCGCTGGTGCGCGTGCTGGCGGCGCCGCAATCGGTGCTGAAGATCACGCATTGCACGTCGCACGGCACGCCATTCGACCTGACGCGCGCCGCCTACCACCTGGGCAACCGCCACGTCGCCATCGAGCTGAAGCCCGACCACCTGAAGATCGAGCCCGATCACGTGCTGGCCGACATGCTCCGCGGCATGCACCTGATCGTCGCGGAGGTCTCGGAGCCGTTCGAGCCAGAGGGCGGCGCCTATTCGGGCGGGCACGGCCACCACCATGGACACGAGCACCACGACCACGGCCATTCGCACTGACGGCGCGTTGCTGCGGCTGATCTGGCTGGCCTCGCCCGCGCTGCCGGTGGGTGGCTTCTCGTATTCCGAGGGGCTGGAGGCCGCGGTCGAGGCGGGTCTGGTCGCCGATGAAGCCAGCGCCGCGGACTGGCTGGCCGATCAACTGCACCTGGCGCTCGCGGAATCCGATCTCGCGGTGGTGGCACAGGCCGTCGAGGCGTTCCGTGCGAACGACACGGCGCGAGTGGCCGGACTCGACCGATGGGTGCGCCGCACCCGCGAGACCAGCGAGCTGCGGCTGCAATCCGAGCAGATGGGCCGCTCGCTGGGCGACTGGTCGCGGTCGCTCGAGCCGCAACAACAGCCGGACAAGCGCGAGAGCCTCACCTATCCCGTCGCCTTCGCCCGCGCCGCCGCGCCGGTGCCGGCGCCCGTGCGCGACATCGTGCTGGCCTACGCCTTCGGCTGGGCCGAGAACCTGATGCAGGCCGCCATCAAGGCCGTGCCGCTCGGCCAGTCGGCCGGCCAGCGCATCCTGCTGCGGCTGGCCGGCGAGATCCCCGCCGCGGCAACCCACGCGATCGCCCTGCGCGACGAGGACCGCCAGGCCTTCACGCCGCGCCTGGCCATCCTCTCGGCGCAGCACGAAACCCAGTACTCACGCCTCTTCCGATCATGAGCAACCTGCATCAAATCCCCGGCCGCACCAGGAAGCTGCCGCCGCTGCGCGTCGGCATCGGCGGGCCGGTCGGCTCCGGCAAGACCACGCTCCTCGAGATGCTGTGCAAGGCCATGCGCGAGCGCTGGGACCTGGTGGCGATCACCAACGACATCTACACCAAGGAAGACCAGCGCCTGCTCACCGTCAGCGGCGCGCTGCCCGCCGAGCGCATCATGGGCGTGGAGACCGGCGGCTGCCCGCACACCGCGATCCGCGAGGACGCGTCGATCAACCTGGAGGCCATCGACCGCATGCTGGGCCAGTTCCCGGACGCGGACATCGTCTTCGTCGAAAGCGGCGGCGACAACCTGGCCGCCACCTTCAGCCCGGAGCTGTCGGACCTGACGATCTACGTCATCGACGTCGCCGCCGGCGAGAAGATCCCGCGCAAGGGCGGCCCGGGCATCACCAAGAGCGACCTGTTCGTGATCAACAAGACCGACCTGGCGCCGCACGTGGGCGCGGACCTGCGCGTGATGGAAGCGGACACGCGGCGCATGCGCAAGGACAAGGCGTTCGTGATGACGAACCTGAAGACGCGCGAGGGGCTGGACGAGGTGGTGAGCTTCATCGAACGCAAGGGACTGCTGGCCGCGGGGTAGGTCCTCGTCATTCCCGCGCAGGCGGGAATCCAGTGCGTCCACTTTTCAGCGACCAGAGGGAAGCCCTGGATCCCCGCCTGCGCGGGGATGACGATGACGATGACGGCGGACACGCGCTCAGCCGCGGATCTTCAGCACCACGTTGCCCACCAGTTCGCCCGACTCCACCTTCTCGTGGGCGGCGGCGACATCCTCAAGCGGAAACACCGCGCCGATGGTGTGCGCCAGCGCGTTGCCTGCGAGCAACTCGACCGCTTCGCGCGTGACTGCTTCGCGGTCCGCGGGCAGCAGGTCGTAGACGACGAAGAAGCGCAGCTCCAGCGAGCTCCACAGCAGCGTGCGGAAGTGCACCGGCACGTCGCCGGGCTGGTTGGAGCCGTAGCCGACCAGGCGGCCGTGCGGCCTCAGCGCGCCCTGGGGCAGCAGCTTCGCCGTGGTGGAGAAATCCATGTCGATGACGGCGTCGGCGCCGATGCCCGCGGTGAGCGCCTTCACCCGCGTGGCCACGTCCTCGCGCTTGTAGTCGATGACGTGGTGGGCGCCGGCCGCCCCGGCGTGGTCGCGCCGCGCGTCCGATCCGGCCGTGGCCAGCACCGTCGCCCCGCGCCGGCGGGCCAGCTGCGTCACATAGTGCCCGACCGCGCTGCCGCCGCCGATGACGAGCAGCGTTCGCCCGGCCAGGTCGCCGGCCAGGTCGCCGGCCAGGCGCACGGCCTGCAGGGCCGTCAGCAGCGGGATGCCGATGCAGGCGCCGGCCTCGAAGCTCACGGGGGCGGGCAAGGGAACGGCCTGCCGCTGCGGCAAGGCGATGAACTCGGCGGCCGTGCCCATGGGACGCTGCCACTGGCCGTTCCAGATCCAGACGCGCTCGCCGATCCGCTCCTTGGGCACGCCGGGGCCGACCTCGGCGATCACGCCGGCGCCGTCGCTGTGGGGCACGATGACGCCGCCCTCGACCGGCCGGCCGACCCGCGACTTGACGTCCGACGGGTTCACGCCCGAGGCGTGGAGCTCCACCAGCACCTCGCCGGCCCGCGGGACCGGACGGGGCAGGTCACCGACCTCGAGCACCTCGCGGGCCGGGCCGTTGCGGGAGTACCAGGCGGCTTTCATTCGACGATTCTGCCGCGACGCCCTACGGTCGGGCTGTCAAGCGCGGCATTGACTGATTGAGGGCATAGCCCGGGAATACCCTCAAACGGCTGTTCTTTCGCGACAATTGCGCCCATGCAAGACCGCTTCCAAGAAAACCAGGCCATCGACGCCACCGACATCCGCATCATCATCGAAGACGAACAGGAACTGACCCAGAAGGAACTGGCCCAGGAGCGCAAGGCCGCGCTGGAGGCGCAGCAGCGCCTGACCTGGATGAAGCACTCCGCCGAGCAGCTGGCCAACCGGATCCCGGTGTCCGTGTTCGCCATGGGCGACCTGGCCCAGGCCGGCTGACCCCTCTCCCCGCTATGGCGTGCCGCCCGCGACCGGGTGCGCCGCCATCAGCTCCAGGGCGCGCACCAGCGCCGAATGATCCAGATTCGCCATCCCGTTCGCCGCGCAGGCCTGCATCAGCTGCGCGGCGCTTGCCGTCTGGGGCAGTGACACGCCCAGCTCGCGGGCGCCCTGCAGCGCCAGGCCCAGGTCCTTCTGGTGCAGCGCGATGCGGAATCCCGGGTTGAACGTGCGCTGGACCATGCGCTCGCCGTGCACCTCCAGCACCCGGCTGGCCGCGAAGCCGCCCATCAACGCCTGACGCACCTTGGCCGGATCGGCCCCGGCCTTGCTCGCGAAGAGCAGGGCCTCGCCGACGGCCGCGATGTTCAGCGCCACGATGATCTGGTTGGCCACCTTGGTGGTCTGGCCGTCGCCGTTGCCGCCCACCAGGGTGATGTTCTTGCCCATCTTCTCGAGCAGCGGACGCACGCGCTCGAAGACGGCCGGATCGCCGCCGCACATGACGGTGAGCGAGGCCGCCTTGGCGCCGACCTCGCCGCCCGACACCGGCGCGTCGATGTAGTCGGCGCCCAGGTCGTTGATCCGGCGCGCGAAGTCCTTGGTGGCCATGGGCGAGATCGAGCTCATGTCCACGACGACCTTGCGAGGCCCCGCGCCCTTGTCGCCGGACAGCCCGGCGGCGATGCCGTTCGGGCCGAACAGCACCGCCTCCACGTCCGGCGTGTCGGGGACCATGGTGAAGACCACTTCCGCGGCGCGCGCCACCTCGGCCGGGGTGGCGCACGTGACCGCGCCGGCGGCCGTGATCTCGGCCGGCACCTTGCTGCGCGTGTTCACGTGCACGGTGTGGCCGGCCTTGACCAGGTGCAGGGCCATGGGCGCGCCCATGATGCCCAGGCCGATGAATCCGATGTTCATGCAGTTCTCCTTGCCGCGGAGGGGATCCCCGCCGTCAGTCCGCGGTGATCTTGCCGGTTTCGATCACCTTCTTCCAGCGCGCGAACTCGGCGGCCTGGAAGGCGGTGAACTGCTCGGGCGTGTTGCCCACGATCTCGAAGCCCAGGTTCAGCAGGCTGTCCTTGACCTTGGGATCGTTGAGCCCGGCCACGATGGCGTCGTGCAGCTTGGTCCTGATGTCGGCCGGCAGCCCCTTGGGCGCGGCCAGCGCCTGCCACGAATAGACCGTGATGCCCTTGTATCCCAGCTCCTCCATGGTCGGCACGTCGGGCAGCAGCGGCGAACGCTTGCTGGAGGTGATCGCCAGCGGGCGCAGCTTGCCGGCCTTCACGTTGGGCAGGCCGGTGTTGATGTTCATGAAGGTCGCGTCGACCTGGCCGCCCAGCAGGTCCTGCATCGCGGGGGCGCCGCCCTTGTACGGCACGTGCACGCCCTTGGTGTGGGTCTCCTGCCAGAACAGCTCGGCGGTCAGGTGGTCGCTGGTGCCGTTGCCGGCGGACGCGAACGTCACCGTCGACGGCTTGGCCTTCTGCGCGGCGATGATGTCGGCCACCGACTTGTAGGGCGAGTTGGCGGGCACGGTCAGGATGTTGGGCGCCTGGACCGCCACCGTCAGGTAGTCGAAGTCCTTCAGCGGGTCGTAGCCCAGGCCCTTCATCAGGTGCGGGCCGATCACGAACGGGCCGAGCGACGAGACGAAGATGGTGTAGCCGTCCGGCGCCGCGCGCTTGGCCGTGGTGGCGCCCAGCGTGCCGCCGGCGCCCGAGGTGTTCTGCACGACGAAGGTGCCGCCCAGCTTCTCCTGCAGCCGCGGCTGCAGCGAGCGCGCGATCATGTCGGTGGACCCGCCGGGCGGGAAAGGCACGAGCAGGGTGACGGGCTTGGCGGTGGGCCAGGCCTGGGCATGGGCGATCACGGTCGCGGCGCCGAGCGCCAGGGCGGCGATGGCTTTCTTCATCGGTTGTCTCCTTCTGGGTGGTGTGGATGGGGCGCGCGTTACAGCGGCGCGCCGGCGTGGAAGGTCTCGCGCGTCCAGGCGCGGGCCTGTTCGCTGAGCGTGAGGCCGAGGCCGGGCCGCGTGGGCACCCGCATGCGGCCGGCATCGATCTCGATGCGTTCGTTGAAGAGCGGCTCCAGCCACTCGAAGTGCTCGACCCAGGGCTCGCGCGGGTACGCGGCGGCCAGGTGCACGTGCAGCTCCATCGCGAAGTGCGGCGCCAGCATCAGCCCGGCGTGCTCGGCCAGCGTGGCCACCTTCAGGAAGGGCGTGATGCCGCCCACGCGCGGGCCGTCGGGCATCAGGTAGTCGGCCGCGCGGTGGCGGATCAGGTCCCAGTGCTCGCCGACGCTGGTGAGCATCTCGCCCGTGGCGATGGGCGTGTCGAACTGCGCGGCCAGCGCGGCGTGGCCTTCATGGTCGTAGGCGTCCAGCGGCTCCTCGATCCACACCAGGTTGAAGCGCTCGAAGGTGCGGCACATGCGCTGCGCGGTCGGGCGGTCCCACTGCTGGTTGGCGTCCACCATGATCGATGCGGTGTCGCCGAGGTGTTCGCGCACCGCTTCCAGCCGGCGGATGTCCAGCGCACCGTCGGGCTGGCCGACCTTGAGCTTGATGCCGCCGATGCCGCGGTCCAGCGACTTGCGGGCGTTGACCAGCAGCTGGTCGGTGGGCGTGTGCAGGAAGCCGCCCGAGGTGTTGTAGCAGCGGACCGAGTCGCGGTGCGCGCCGAGCAGCTTGGCCAGCGACAGGCCGGCGCGCCGGGCCTTGAGGTCCCACAGCGCGACGTCGAACGCACCGATCGCCTGCGCCGCCATGCCGCTGCGGCCGACCGAGGCGCCCGCCCAGCAAAGCTTGTCCCACAGCCGGGCGATGTCGCTCGGGTCCTCGCCGATGAGCGCCGGAGCGATCTCGCGAGCGTGGGCGAACTGCCCGGGGCCGCCCGCCCGCTTGGAATAGCTGAAGCCCAGGCCGGTGTGGCCGCTTTCGGTGCGCACTTCCGCGAACAGCATCGCGATCTCCGTCATCGGCTTCTGGCGGCCGGTGAGCACCTTGGCGTCACTGATGGGCGTGGCCAGCGGGAGGTAGCAGGAGGAGAGGCGAAGGCCTTCGATGCGATCGCCGGAAGCGGATGGTAACGTTGTCATGTTGAGTCAAAAGCAAAGGCCATAGGCCTGATTTTGAAGTCATGGTAACGTTGCCATTCCGGACGCGTCAACCCTTGTTTCCCCGATGAACCGCACCGCCGCGCTCAAGCCCCCGACCCTGCACGACGTGGCGCGCGAGGCCGGCGTGTCGCTGATCACGGCATCGCGGGCCCTGAGCAATCCGGCCGTGGTCTCCGACAAGACGCTGGCGCGCGTGCGCGAAGCGGTCGAGCGCACCGGCTACATCCCCAACCTGCTGGCCGGTGGCCTGAAGTCCAAGCGCAGCATGACCATCGCGGGACTGGTGCCGATCATCTCGGTGCCGCAGTTCCTGCCCACCATCCGCACGCTGACCGAAACGCTGGACGCCGCGGGCTACCAGCTGATCCTGGGCCAGAGCGGCTACGACTACTCGCGCGAGGAGCGGCTGATCGACACCATGCTCGCGCGCCGGCCCGACGGCATCGTGGTCGCGGGTCTCGTGCGGTCGGAGCAGGCCCGTGATCGGCTGCGCCGGGTGGGCATCCCCGTGGTCGAGACCTGGGACATCAGCGACCGCCCGATCGACGTGGTGGTCGGTTTCTCGCACCTGAAGGTGGGCAGCGCGGTCGCGGGCTATTTCCTTTCGCGCGGCTGGGAGCGCGTCGCCGTCGCCACCGGCGACGACCAGCGCGCGATGCAGCGCCTGGAGGGCTTCTGCGCCGCTTGCGGCCGCGACGTGCCCGTCGTGAAAGTGCCGGCGCCGAGCAACCTGGCCGTCGGGCGCCGCGCGCTGGCGGAACTGCTGGAGCGCGAACCGAAGCTGCAGGCGATCAGCTGCAGCTCCGACGGCCTGGCGCAAGGCGTGCTGGTCGAGGCCGCAAGCCGCGGCCTGCGCGTGCCCGAGGACCTGGCGGTCTGCGGCTTCGGCGACGCCGACTTCGCCGCGCACCTGCTGCCTTCGCTCACCACCGTCCATGTCGATGGCGCCGAGATCGGCCGCCGCGCCGCGCAACTCATCCTCGACCGCTGCAACGGCACGCCGGTCGAGCAACCCGTCGTCGATCTGGGCTTCCGCATCGTCGAGCGGCAATCCACGTCCGTGAAGTGATCACCATGCAGACCCCGCAACGCCCTCCCCTGCACATCGTCATGCACCCCGCCGACAACGTCGCCATCGTGGCGAACGACGGCGGGCTGCCCAGCGGCGCCACGCTGTCCAACGGACTCGTGCTCCAGGAGCGCGTGCCGCAGGGCCACAAGGTGGCGCTGGTGGACATCCGCGCCGGCAGCGCCGTCAAGCGCTACGACGTCACGATCGGCTACGCGCTGGACGACATCGCCGCCGGCCGCTGGGTCCACGAGCGGCTGCTGCGCATGCCGGACGCGCGCGAGCTGGCCGACCTGCCGATGGCGACGGTCAAGCGCGAGCTGCCGCCGCTGGAGGGCTACACCTTCGAGGGCTTCCGCAATCCGGACGGCTCGGTGGGCACGCGCAACATCCTGGCGATCACGCAGACCGTGCAGTGCGTAGCCGGCGTCACCGCCTTCGCCGTGCAGCGCATCAAGGCCGAACTGCTGCCGAAATTCCCGAACGTGGACGACGTGGTGGCGCTGGAGCACGGCTACGGCTGCGGCGTGGCCATCGACGCGCCGGACGCCGTGATCCCGATCCGCACGCTGCGCAACATCAGCCTCAATCCCAACTTCGGCGGCGAGGTGATGGTGGTGAGCCTGGGCTGCGAGAAGCTGCAGCCCGAGCGCCTGCTGCCGCCGGGCAGCATCCCGCTGGTGGACGAGCGCAACGTAGCCGACGTCGGCACGAACGCGGACACCGGCCTGGACGTGGTCTGCCTGCAGGACGAAGCGCACGTCGGCTTCATGTCCATGGTCGAGTCGATCATGCGGCAGGCCGAGCAGCACCTGGAGCGGCTGAACGCGCGGCGGCGCGAGACGGTGCCGGCCAGCGAACTCGTGGTCGGCGTGCAGTGCGGCGGCAGCGACGCCTTCTCCGGCGTCACCGCCAATCCGGCCGTGGGCTTCTGCGCCGACCTGCTGGTGCGCGCGGGCGCGAGCGTGATGTTCTCGGAGACGACCGAGGTGCGCGACGCGGTGGCGCAGCTCACCTCGCGCGCCGCGACGCCGGAGATCGCGGAAGGCATCGTGCGCGAGATGGCCTGGTACGACGCCTACCTGCAGCGCGGCTCGGTGGACCGGGGCGCGAACACCACGCCGGGCAACAAGAAGGGCGGGCTCGCCAACATCGTCGAGAAGGCCATGGGCTCGGTCATCAAGTCGGGCAGCGCCGAGATCGCTGGCGTGCTGGCGCCGGGCGAGAAGCTGAAGAACCGCGGCCTCACCTACGCGGCCACGCCGGCGAGCGACTTTATCTGCGGCACGCTGCAGCTGGCCGCCGGCATGAACCTGCACGTGTTCACCACCGGCCGCGGCACGCCCTACGGCCTGGCCGAGGTGCCGGTGATCAAGGTCGCCACGCGCACCGACCTCGCGCGCCGCTGGCACGACCTGATGGACATCAACGCCGGCAAGATCGCCGACGGCGAAGCCACGATCGAGGAAGTGGGCTGGGAGATGTTCCGCCTGATGCTCGACGTGGCGAGCGGCCGCACGAAGACCTGGGCCGAGCAATGGAAGCTGGCGAACCAGCTGGTGCTGTTCAATCCGGCGCCGGTGACGTGAGCGGGAGGGGATTGGCGGAGAGTGTGAGATTCGAACTCACGGACGTCTTTCGACGTCGCCGGTTTTCAAGACCGGTGCATTCAACCGCTCTGCCAACTCTCCGGGAGCGGTGATTCTAGGCGTCCGGCCGCGCCGGGCCTTCACGGATGAGCTTGCCCTGGCGCGACCGTCGGGCAAAATGAATTCGTGACCTACCGCGAACTGTTGCAAACCTCGCTCGACCTGGGCCTTCCGGTCGAGAGGGCGCTGGAGTTCCTGCGCGGCAACGGGGCGTCGCCGATGGAAGCGGCCCGTGCGGTCCAGGAGGCCACGGGCACCAGCTTCGATGAGGCACGGGCGCTGGTCGCGCGCTCGCGCGCCTGGTCGGGTCCCCGCTCGGGCGTGCAGCCGGCTTCGGCCCGGCCGCGCGAGTGGTACGGCGCGATCGGCCAGCACGGCCGATCGGGCCACGGCGCGGCCAGCGTGCTGCCGCACCTGGTGCGGCTGGCGCCGTCGCAAGCCGCCAAGCGCTAGCCTTCCAGAAAGAGACTCTGCAGGTCGCTGAGGAAATCGAAGCCCTGCTCGGTGGGCTGCACCCAGCCGCCATCGACCGTGAGCAGGCCCTTGCGCTGCCCTTCTTCCAATCCGCCCTGGATCGCCGACAGCGGCAGGCCGGTTCGTTCGAAGAACGACGGCAGTGAGAAGCCCTGCCGCAGGCGCAGCGTGTTGAGCATGAACTCGAACGGCAGCTGCTTGCGACCGACTTCCTCTTCCTGCGCGACGGCCTGGCCGGTGAGCGCGTTGTCCATGTACAGCCGCGGATCGCGATAGCGGATCTGCCGCACGACGCGGTGCGCGAAGCTCAGCTTGCCGTGCGCCCCCGCGCCCAGCCCGAGGTAGTCGCCGAACTGCCAGTAGTTCAGGTTGTGATGGCAGGCGTGGCCGGGCTTGGCATAGGCCGAGACTTCGTAGCGCTCCAGGCCGGCGCCCGTCGTCATCTCGGTGATGCGGTCCAGCATCGCGTAGGCCAGGTCGTCGTCGGGCACGCGCGGCGGGAACTTGGCGAACACCGTGTTCGGCTCGATCGTGAGGTGGTAGACCGACAGGTGCGGCGGCATCAGCGCCAGCGCCTGCGCGAGGTCCCGCTCCAGCATCGGCAGGTCCTGCCCCGGCAGCGCATACATCAGGTCCAGGTTGAAGGTGTCGAAGGCGAGCGCCGCTTCTTCGGCGGCGGCGATGGCCTGCCGGCTGTCGTGCACGCGGCCCAGCGCGCGCAGCTTCTCGTCGTCGAAACTCTGCACGCCGATCGACAGCCGGGTGACGCCGGCGTCGCGGAACGCGCGGAAGCGGTCCTTCTCGAAGGTGCCGGGATTGGCTTCCAGCGTGATCTCGCAGCCGGGCTCCAGTTTCAGCCGCGCGCGCAGGCCGGCAATCAGCGACTCGATGCCCGCGGGCGAGAACAGGCTGGGCGTGCCGCCGCCGATGAAGATGCTGTGCACGGTGCGGCCCCACACCAGCGGGAGCGAAGCCTCGAGATCGGCCATCACCGCGTCCAGGTAGCGCTGCTCGGGGATCTCGCCCTTGGCCTCGTGCGAGTTGAAGTCGCAGTACGGGCACTTGCGCAGGCACCAGGGCAGATGCACGTACACCGACAGCGGCGGCAGCGCGGGCAGCTGCAGCAGCCCGGGCCGCATGTAGTGCGCGGGATCCGGTCGCGTCGTCGTGTTCACAGCCAGCGCTCCCGCATCAGCTGCACCATCTGCCGGGCCGCCTGGCCGCGATGGCTGTTGGCGTTCTTCACCTCGGGGGGCAGCTGCGCGAAGGTCTTGCCGAAGCCCGGGATGAACATCACGGGATCGAAGCCGAAGCCGTGTTCGCCCACGGGCTGCTGCGCGATCTCGCCGACGGCGCGGCCCACCGCGATCAGCGGCTCGGGGTCCTGCGGCGAGCGTACGGCGACCAGCGTGCTGACCAGCGCGGCGCGGCGGTCCTGCACGCCGCGCATCTGCTCGAGCAGCGCCTTGACGTTGTTGTCGTCGCCCTTCTCGTAGCCGAACTGCGTGGCGTAGTAGGCCGTGTCCACGCCGGGCAGGCCGCCGAAGGCATCGACGCACAGGCCGGCGTCGTCGGCCAGCGCCGGCAGGCCGCTGTGCTGCGCGGCATGGCGCGCCTTGGCCAAGGCGTTCTCGATGAAGGTGCGGTGCGGCTCCTCGGCTTCACCGATGCCCAGGTCGGCCTGCCGGACCAGCTCGATGCCCAGCGGCGCCAGCATGGCCTGCAGCTCCGCCAGCTTGCCGCGGTTGTTGGACGCCAGCACGATGCGCGGGACTTTCACGCGCGGATCTCCTCAGCGGGACAGCGGGGCCGACAAGGCCCTCGACTGCAGCTCGACCAGCTCGGCGATGCCCTTCTCGGCCAGGCGCAGCAGCTGGTCCATCTCGGCGCGCGTGAAGGCGACGCCCTCGGCCGTGCCCTGCACCTCCACGTAGTGGCCCGCGCCGGTCATCACGACGTTCATGTCGGTGTCGCAGGAGACGTCCTCCGCGTATTCCAGGTCCAGCATCGGCGTGCCTTCCACGATGCCCACCGAGATCGCGGCCACGGGGCCGGTGATCGGGGAAGCGGCAAGCTTGCCGGTCGACATCAGCTGCGAGACGGCGTCCCGCGCGGCGACGAAAGCGCCGGTGATCGCCGCGGTGCGGGTGCCGCCGTCGGCCTGCAGCACGTCGCAATCGAGGTGGATGGTGCGCTCGCCCAGCGCCTTGAGGTCGAACACCGCGCGCAGCGAGCGGCCGATCAGGCGCTGGATCTCCTGGGTGCGGCCGCTCTGCTTGCCGCGGGCCGCTTCGCGGTCGCCGCGGGTGTGGGTGGCGCGCGGGAGCATGCCGTATTCGGCCGTCACCCAGCCTTCGCCGCTGCCGCGCTTGTGCGGCGGGACCTTGTCTTCGACCGAGGCGGTGCACAGCACGCGCGTCTGGCCGAACTCGATGAGCACCGAGCCTTCGGCGTGGATGGTGAAGCCGCGCGTGATGCGCACGGGACGAAGCTGGTCGGCGGAACGGCCGCCGCTGCGGTTGAAAACGGTCATGGAACGGAATCTTAGGCGCGCCGCGAAGCGGCGGCCGGGGTCAGCCCTTGCGGGCGGCGGAGCGCTTGATGGCCTCGTTGATCTCGGCGATGGAGCGCTCGATGGCTTCGTCGTCCAGGTCGTCGATGAGCGAGTCGATCATGCCGGCCTGGATGGTGGAGGCGAACACGCCTTCGGAAATGCTGTCGGTGGACACGCCGTGGGTGGACTCGAACGGATCGGGCGTCTCCCACTCCAGCGCGATGACCGTCACGTTGTCGCAGGTGTCGCCGCCGTTGCGCAGCGCCCTCTCGACCAGCTCGGGCACCGCCTCGGCCACCGGCTGGGTGCTCAGGTGGTGCACGATCTCGGATTCGTCGACCGTGCCCCACAGGCCGTCGGAGCACAGCAGGATCTTGTCGCCTTCCTGCAGCACGACGGGGCCGGTGATGTCGAAGACCGGCTTGGTGGGCGAGCCCAGGCAGGTGAAAAGGATGTTGCGGTTGATGCGCTCGTTGCGCAGCACGCCGGTGCTGTGCTGCTCCAGGTACGAATGGTCGCGGGTGCGGGTGAGCAGCTCGCCGTTGCGCACCACGTACAGGCGCGAGTCGCCGCAATGCGCCCAGGTGGCCGACGTGCCTTGCAGGACGGCCGCCACCAGCGTGGTGCGCGGCGTGTCCAGCATGCCTTTCTCGGCGGCATACCGGATGATCTGGTGGTGCGCCCCCATCAGCGCGGCGGACAGGAATTCGGCCGGGTCGCGAACCTGCGGCCGCGCGTCGCGCTGGTAATGGGCGGAGATGGTCTGCAGCGCCAGTTGGGCGGCGACCTCGCCTTCCGGATGGCCGCCCATGCCGTCGGCCAGCACGAACAGGCCCGACTCCCGCGTGTAGCAGTAGCCCATGCGGTCCTCGTTCTTCTCGCGCGAGCCCTTGCGGCTGATCTGGAAGACGGAGAATTTCATGGGTGCGGACGCCTTCTTATTTCAGCTTGGCGCCGATCTGGGTGGCCCGGCGGATGCTCTTCTTGGAGTCCGACACCATGTTGTCGAACTGCAGGCGCATCTTCTCGCCGACCGTGAGCTTGGTGTAGCGGCGCTCGCCCTCGCGGCTGAGCTCCTTCTGCAGCGCGAACACCGATTGCGGGCGCGACAGCGGGTCCAGCGACATGCACCACTCGACCACCTCGATCAGGTTGTCGGAGTACACGCCGCGCAGGCGCGACAGGGCCAGCGCGAGGCGGTCCTTCTCCAGGCGCTGCGGCGCGTCGTTGGGCGGATAGCCCTGCATGCAGGCGTAGATGCAGGCGCCGATGGCGTAGATGTCGGTCCACGGGCCCATGGACGAATCGCGCCGGTACATCTCGGGCGCGGCGAAGCCGGGCGTGTACATCGGGCGGATGAAGTTGCCTTCCTTGGACAGCACCTCGCGGGCGGCGCCGAAGTCGATCATCACCGCCTTGTTGTCGTCGGTGATGAAGATGTTGGCCGGCTTGATGTCCAGGTGCAGCATCTTGTGCTGGTGCACGATGCGCAGGCCCCGCAGGATCTCGTCGAACAGCGAGCGGATGGTGGATTCGCGGAACACCTTCTGCTTCTTCAGCTCGCGCGCGGTGATGATGAAGTCCTGCAGGGTCGCGCCCTCCAGGTAGTTCATCACCATGTAGACGGTCTCGTTCTCGCGGAAGAAGTTCAGCACGCTCACCACGGAGGCATGCGAGATCTGCGCGAGCGAGCGGCCTTCCTCGAAGAAGCTCTTGAGGCCCAGGCGGTAGAGGGAGAGTTTCTCGGGCTGCACCTGCGGCAGCAGTTCGCCCGGTGCGCGGGTGGCCAGGGACGCGGGGAGGTATTCCTTGATGGCGACCTGCTGGCCCTCGTTGTCGACGGCCAGGTACACCACGCCGAATCCGCCGGCGGAGAGCTTTCGCACCACCCGGTAGCCGCCGATGACGGTGTCCGGAGGCAAGGGCGCCGGCTTGACCTTTGACATAATTTCAAGTCTAGGGCGGCGTGTACCGCCCCGTTATCCTCGCAATCCCGCAACACCCTCGAGAGTCGATGCCAGTTTACAGCATGACCGGTTACGCCAGCGGGCAACTCAGCCTGCCGCAAGCCGCGTCCGGCCAGGATGCCAGGGCCCACGCACAGGGCCGCCTGGGCCTGGAGATCCGCTCGGTCAACAGCCGATTCCTCGACCTGTCGTTCCGCCTCTCCGAGGAGTTGCGGCAGCACGAACCCGCCCTGCGCGAACTGCTGCAAGGCCGCCTCAAACGGGGCAAGGTCGAATTGCGCGCGGGTGTGGAATCCACGCAACCCGACGCCGTCCGTGACCCCACCGCCCGCATGTTGCAGCGCCTGGCCTCGGCCCAGGACACGGTGCGCACCTGGCTGCCCGACGCCCGCTCCCTGAGCGTGGCCGACGTCCTGCGCCTGGGCGCGGCCGAAGAAGCGCCGCCGTCCGACCTGGGTCCGACGCTGCAGGAAGTCGCCAAACGGGCGATCGACGACCTGGTCGGCTCGCGCGAGCGTGAAGGCGCCCGACTGGCCAAGATGCTGCTCGGACACCTGGAGCAGCTGCGCGGGCTTGCGGAACAGGCCCGCCCGCTGGTGCCGCAACTGGTCGAACAGCAGCGCGCCCGCTTCCTCGAACGCTGGAACGAGGCCATGGGCCTGGCGGAAGGCAGCGCTTCGCCCGAGACGGCGCAGGACCGCGCACTCACCGAGGCCACCGCTTTCGCCATTCGCATCGACGTGGCCGAGGAACTCACCCGCCTGGCCGCCCACATCGAGGAGATCGAGCGCCTGATCAAGAAAGGCGGCGAGGTCGGCAAGCGGCTGGACTTCCTGATCCAGGAGCTGCACCGCGAGGCCAACACCCTGGGTTCCAAGTCCGCGGCGCTGGAACTGACGCGGATCTCCGTGGACATGAAGGTCCTGATCGAGCAGATGCGCGAGCAGGTGCAGAACATCGAGTAGTCAATGAGCCCCCACGTTCGCTCACTTCGTGTAGCTCTCTGCCCCCCGGGGGGGCCCAGGCCTCCTTGGGGCGGCCCGTCGGAGGCCTGACCATGGACTACCCAGGCAATCTCTTCGTAGTGGCCGCCCCCAGCGGCGCCGGCAAATCCAGCCTGGTCAAGGCCCTGCTGGAGCTGGACTCCCAGGTCCAGCCTTCCGTCTCGCACACCACGCGCGCGCCGCGCGGCCAGGAAAAGCACGGGCGCGAGTACTTCTTCGTCCCGCCCGAGGAATTCGACCGCATGGTGCTGGCCGACGGCTTCGTGGAGTGGGCGCACGTGCACGGCCAGCGCTACGGCACGTCCAAGAAGGCGATCGAGGACCGCATCGCCCAGGGCGCCGACGTGATCCTGGAGATCGACTACCAGGGCGCGCTGCAGATCAAGCGCATCTTCGCCAACGCGGTGCTGGTGTTCATCCTGCCGCCCAGCTGGGAAGAGCTGCGCTCGCGGCTGGAGCGGCGCGGCGAGGACTCGCCGGAGGTGATCGAGCTGCGCCTGCGGAACGCCGCCGAGGAGCTGTCCAAGGCGCCGGAATTCGATTTCGTTATAATCAACGAGCTATTCGAACGAGCGCTTTTCGACCTCAAAGCCATCGTTCATGCCCAGCGGCTGAAGTATTCCGCGCAGCGCCGGGCCCGGGCCGACACCTTCCAGGCCCTGCACATCCCCTGACACCGCACCGCGAAAGAGCACCATGGCCCGCATCACCGTCGAAGACTGCCTCGAGAAGATCCCGAACCGCTTCCAGCTGGTGCTGGCCGCGACCTATCGCGCCCGCATGCTGAGCCAGGGCCACGCGCCCAAGATCGAGAGCAAGAACAAGCCCGGCGTCACCGCCCTGCGCGAGATCGCGGACGGCAAGGTGGGCCTCGAGATGCTGAAGAAGGTTCCCGGCTAAACCAGCCCGGCATCCCGAAAACAAGCACCGCTCCGCGGTGCTTTTTCATTGGCGCCGGCAGCGAGCGAGCGCTCACGGTACATTTGGGGCATGAGTGCCGTGCTCCCCTCCGCCACCGGAAAGGGCCAGCGCCCGGCGGCGGCCCTGCCGAGCCCGGCGGCCGTGAACGCGGCCGCGGCGAGTTTTGCCGCGCTCACCGCCCGCCTCGACTACCTGGACCCGGCCGACATCGAGCAGGTCCGCCAGGCCTACAAGTTCGCCGACGAGGCCCACCTGGGGCAGATCCGCGCCAGCGGCGAGCCCTACATCACCCACCCGATCGCCGTGGCCGCGCAATGCGCGGAATGGAAGCTGGACGCGCAGGCGCTGATGGCGGCCCTGCTGCACGACGCCATCGAGGACTGCGGCGTCACCAAGCCGCAGCTGATCGAGCGCTTCGGCGCCGCCGTGGCTGAACTGGTCGACGGCCTCACCAAGCTGGACAAGCTGCAGTTCAACACGCGCGAGGAAAGCCAGGCCGAGTCGTTCCGCAAGATGCTGCTGGCGATGGCGCGCGACGTGCGCGTCATCCTGATCAAGCTGGCCGACCGCAGCCACAACATGCGGACGCTGGAAGACGTGCCGCGCGAGAAGTGGGGTCGCACCTCGCGCGAAACGCTGGACATCTACGCGCCCATCGCCCACCGCCTGGGCCTGAACCAGACCTACCGCGAGCTGCAGGAGCTCGCCTTCCGCCACCTGATGCCCTGGCGGCACAAGGTGCTGGACAAGGCCGTGGCCAAGGCCCGCAGCCGGCGCCGCGACCTGATCCAGAAGGTGCAGAAGGAAGTGGAGACCGCCTTCGAGCAGGGCGGCATGAAGGTTCGCATCGCGGGCCGCGAAAAGACGCTGTATTCCATCTACCGGAAGATGGACGAGAAGCACCTGTCCTTCGCGCAGGTCACCGACATCTACGGCTTCCGGGTGGTCGTCCCGACGGTGACCGACTGCTACACCGCGCTGGGCGTCCTGCACCAGATCTACAAGCCGGTGCCGGGCCGCTTCAAGGACCACATCGCGATCCCCAAGGTCAACGGCTACCAGTCGCTGCACACCACGCTGGTCGGCCCCTCGGGTGTGAACGTGGAGTTCCAGATGCGCACCGAGGCCATGCACGTGGTGGCCGAATCGGGCGTGGCGGCGCACTGGCTGTACAAGGCCAGCCATCCGGACAGCGACAACGCCGAGCGCCTGGGCACCAAGTGGCTGCAATCGCTGCTGGACATCCAGCACGAGACGCGCGACGCGGCCGAGTTCTGGGACCACGTCAAGATCGACCTGTTCCCCGACGCCGTGTACGTGTTCACGCCCAAGAGCCAGATCATGGCCATGCCGCGCGGCGCCACGGTGGTGGACTTCGCGTACGCCATCCACAGCAACATCGGCGACCGCACCGTCGCCGCCAAGATCAACGGCCTGCAGGTGCCGCTGCGCACCGAGCTGAAGAACGGGGACATCGTGGAAGTGGTCACCGCGCCGGTGTCCACGCCCAACCCGGCCTGGCTGGGCTTCGTTCGCACCGGGCGGGCGCGCTCCAAGATCCGCCACCACCTGAAGTCGCTGGCCCAGGCCGAGTCGCAGGAGCTGGGCGAGAAGCTGCTGGCCCAGGCGCTGCGCGCCGAAGGCATCGAGCGCCTGCCGGCCGACGACGAGGAGCACCACGCGATCTGGGAGAAGCTGCTGCGCTTCACCGGCAACAAGAGCCGCGCCGAGCTGCTCACCGACCTGGGCCTGGGCAAGCGCATCGCCGGCATCGTGGCCAAGCGCCTGATGACGCTGATGGCCGAACGCGGCGAGCGGCGCGACGCCTTGCTGATCACCCGCGAGCGCTACACCGCGCACGAGAACGTGTCGCAGGGCGGCGTGGTGCTGGATGGCAGCGAGAACGCCTCGGTGCAGTTCGCGGCGTGCTGCCGCCCGGTGCCGGGCGACGGCATCGTGGGCTACCTGGGCCGCGGCGAGGGCCTCGTCGTGCACCTGGACGACTGCGCGGTGGCGCGCCGCCTGCAGCACAAGGACGCCGAGCGCTTCATCGGGGTCGAATGGGCCGACGAACCCGTCCGTCCGTTCGAGACCACCGTGCTGGTGACCGTGGCCAATACCAAGGGCGTGCTCGCGCGCGTGGCCTCGGCCCTGGCCAGCGTGGAGGCCGACATCACCCACGTCGACATGGACGAGGAGCGCCACCAGGACGCCACCGACCTGCGCTTCCTGATCGCGGTTCGCGATCGCGCCCACCTGGACACGGTGATGCGCACGCTGAAGCGCACGCCCTCGGTGATGCGGGCGCAGCGGCTGCGCGCCGGCCACTCAGGCCAGTGACGCTTCCCCGGGTGCGGGGTAGCGCACCTGCAGCACTTCGATCTCCTGCGCGCCGGCCGGCGTGACCAGCCGCACCACGTCGCCTTCCTGCGACTTGATCAGCGCGCGGGCGATCGGCGAGATCCAGCTCACCTGCCCTTTCAGGCTGTCGGCCTCGTCGATGCCGACGATGGTGATGGTGCGCTCCTCGCCGGACTCCTCCGCGTAGGTGACCGTGGCGCCGAAGAACACCTGCTCGTGGCCGTGGTGCAGCGACGGGTCGGCCACCTCCGCGATCTCCAGCCGCTTGGTCAGGAAGCGGATGCGGCGGTCGATCTCGCGCAGCCGCTTCTTGCCGTACAGGTAGTCGCCGTTCTCGGAGCGGTCGCCATTGCTCGCGGCCCAGTGCACCACTTCCACCACCTTGGGCCGCTCGTCGTCGATCAGCTGCATCAACTCCGCGCGCAGCCGCGCGTAGCCCTGCGGCGTGATGTAGTTGCGGCCACCCGAGGGCAACGCCGGAAGGGCGTCGTCGTCCTCGTCATCCTGCGCTTCGCTCTCGCGTGTGAACGCCTTGCTCATGCCGGCAAGCATAGTCCGTCGATCCCGGGATCGTCGGAGTCCGCGCCAAGCACAACGAAAGCCTTCTCCTACAGCCGTGACAGCGATCCCCTGACGAGCCTCAACTGCCCCGCTGCCAACAATCGACGGGTGATCAATCCAGCAGTACCGACTTCGCGGCTGTCGCCGGGGAGGGCCCCTTCATGAGCGTCGTCACCTCGTCCCAAGGCGTCGCGGCGGGCGCTTCCGCCAACGGCCGCCGCCCGCGATCGCAAGCGGAGGCGGCCCGTTACGGCGTGCTGCGCCGGCTCGCGCCCGCGCTCAAGCACGACATGGTGGTCAACCTGCAGGCCGTGGCCATGATGGCCGAGGTGCTCAGCGCCCGGCTGGAGAAGGGCACGCCCTCGCCCGCCGACTTCGAGGCCAGCGTCAACAAGATGAACCGGCTGGCACGCGACGCG
Organism: Pseudomonadota bacterium; assembly: GCA_023387335.1. Taxonomy (GTDB): domain Bacteria; phylum Pseudomonadota; class Gammaproteobacteria; order Burkholderiales; family Burkholderiaceae_C; genus Ramlibacter. The sequence continues at coordinate 74,695 of JAEWIF010000050.1, forward strand.
GTGATGACCTGCCTGAAGGTCGCGACCTGGATCTCGCCGTCCGAGGACGAGAGCGTGCGGCTGCGCGACGGCGTGGATGAGTGCGTCGCGCTGCTGCGCAGCGCCTTCAACTTCCGCGGCTTTTCGCTGGCCAACGAGGTGCCCGACAACGAGTTCGAGGTGTCGCGCGTCGCCCTGCGCCACCTGGTGGCGGCGTCGTTCCTCTCGCTGGCGGATGCCGCGGCGGGCCCCAGCCACCTGGCGGCCACGGCCGAGGTGTCGCCGGGCTTCGCGGTGCTGACGATCCGCTGCACGCCCAGGCCGCAGGACGAGGACGGCCTCGCGCCCGACGCCATCGCGGCCGGGACCAACTACCGGGCGCTGGACTGGTCCGACGTGCAGGCGCTGGCCATCGCGGAAGGCATCGAGCTGTTCCGCACGCAGGAGCAGATCGTGATGCGCGTGCCGCGCATGGTGGCGACCACGCCGCTGCAGATCGCGCCGCTCTGAGCGCCCCCACGCCTCAGGCCGGCGCGCCTTCCATCGCCGGCAGCCGGTCCATGAAGTTCTCGAGCTCGTCGATCGGCAGCGGCTTGCAGAACAGGTAGCCCTGGTACGAATAGCAGCCGTGCCGCTCCAGGAAGTCGCGCTGCTCCTCGGTCTCCACCCCTTCGGCCAGCACGTCCAGGTCCAGGCTGTGCGCCAGCCCGATCACGGTCCGGGCGATGGCCGCATCGTTGGGGTCGGTGAGGATGTCCTTGACGAACTCGCGGTCGATCTTCAGCTGGTCCAGCGGCAGCCGCTTGAGGTAGGACAGCGACGAGTAGCCGATGCCGAAGTCGTCCAGCGACAGCGTCACGCCCATGTCCTTCAGGCTGCCCATCTTGGCGATGGTCACGTCGATGCCGTCGGCCAGCAGGCTTTCGGTCAGCTCCAGCTTGAGCTTGTGCGGCTGCACGCCCGAGTGCTCGATGGCCTGCATCACCTCGTCCACGAACTCCGGGTGCCGGAACTGCTTGACGCTGACGTTCACCGAGATGGTGAGGTGGCTCCGGTCGGGCCGGTGCTCCCAGGCCACCAGCTGCGCACAGGCTTGATCCAGCACCCAGCGGCCGATCGGAACGATGAGCGAGGTCTCTTCCGCGGCGGAGATGAACTGATCGGGCGGCACCAGGCCGCGCTGCGGATGCTGCCAGCGCAACAGCGCCTCGACGCCGATCATCCGGCCGTCGGCGCCGACCTGCGGCTGGTAGTCGATGCGGAACTGGGTCTCGCGCCAGGCCTGGCGCAGGTCGGCCGCCAGCGCGGCATTGGCGCTGACCACCGCCTGCATCTCCGGATCGAAGAAGCGGACGGTGTTGCGCCCCGCGCTCTTGGCCTGGTACATCGCGAGGTCCGCCTGCTTGAGCAGCTCGCTCACCGCGCGGTCGCTCTTGCTGAACAGCGTGACGCCGATGCTGCAGGTCGAGTGGTGCAGGTAGCCCGGCAGCACGTAGGGCTCGCCCAGCGCGGCGAGGATGCGCTCGGCCACCGCGCGCGCGCCCGTAGCCGGGTCGAGCGGCTTCTCGCCCCGGTTCTCCAGCAGGATCACGAACTCGTCGCCGCCCAGTCGCGCGACGGTGTCGCCCTTGGCCACGCACGAGCGCAGCCGCTCGGCCACCAGTTGCAGCAGCAGGTCTCCCTTCTGGTGGCCCAGCGTGTCGTTGAGCACCTTGAAGTTGTCCAGGTCGATGAACATCAAGGCGCCTTCGCGCGGGCGCGCCGGGTCGGCCAGGGCGGCATGCAGGCGGTCCATCAGCAGCTGCCGGTTGGGCAGCTTGGTGAGCGCGTCGTAGAAGGCCAGGTGCTGGATCTTCTCCTCGGCCAGCTTGCGCTCGGTGACGTCGCGGCCCACGGCCACCCAGTGCGTGAGCTTGCGCTGCTTGTCCCACACGGGCGAGACGTCCAGGTCCACCCAGAACGGCTCGCCGTTCTTCTTGTAGTTGATCAGGTCGACCCGCGCGGGGCGCCATTCCTCCAGCGCCGCGCGGATCTGGTCGAGCGAGCGGCGCTGCGTGTTGGGGCCCTGCAGCAGCCGCGGCGTGCGGCCGATCACCTCGTCGCGGGTGTAGCCGGTGCGGCGCTCGAAGGCCTCGTTGACGAACACGATGCGCGGCCCCGGTTCGCTGAAGGGGCCGGCCTCCGTGATGATCACGATGTCGTTCAGGCGCGCGATGCTGCCTTCCAGCAGCCGCAGCTGCTCCTGCGCCTTGCGCCGCTCGGTCACGTCGCGCAGGTGGATGGCCATGCCGCCGCCGAACGGGAAGCCGCGCACCTCGAACCAGTGCGACAGGCGCGCATCGAGCTGCTCGAACTCCAGCTTCACGCCGCGCGCCAGCGAAGTGCGGAACTGCTCCTCCAGCCGCAGCCGCACGGTCTTCTGGAAGGAGTTCCAGAAGCGCCGCCCGATCAGCTGCGCGCTGGGCGCGCCCAGCATCTCCTCGGCCTGTTCGTTCAGGAAGGTGTACTGGCCGTTGCGGTCCACCGTGGCGAAAGCCTCGCCGCTGCCCAGCGCGGCGCCCATGCGCAGCAGCGTGCCGGGACGCAGCGCCCGCGGCGCGATCTCCTGCACCGCGCCCTGCACGGCCACGATGCGTCCGGACTCGTCGCGCACCGGCTGGCCGAGCGAACGGACCCAGGCGCGCCGGCCGTCGAGCAGGAGGATCTGGGCCTCTTCGTCGAACGGCTGGCCCTCGGTGGCGCAGGACTGCAGCAGACTTTCCAGCGACGCCTTGCAGCCGGGCGAGTAGTGCCTCAGCGGGTCGTCGGCCGGCGGCGCGTACCCGGTCGGCGCTTCGTGCAGCGCAGCCAGCTGGTCGGACCAGACGAGCCGGGGCGGCTGCAGGTCGAGGCGCCAGACCCCGATGGAGGCCGCGCGCTCCAGCATGCGCACGACGTCATCGTCCTGCGCGCGGGAGTCGTGGAAAGTGGAAGGCTCGGCAGTCGAAGGCATGGCAGGCGCAGTGATGTTAAGTCGCCCCTTTGCATGCTCCAGTAGGCGCCGTCCTACCTGGCTGTCGCGTTGCGCCGATCACCTTCAGCAGGGAGCGAGCGCCCGCCCCAGCATGCGCGCGAGCTCGTCGGCGGGCACGGGCGGGCTGTACAGGAAGCCCTGCGCGTAGTCGCAGCGCAGCTTGCGCAGCGCGCGGGCCTGGTCCTGCGTCTCCACGCCTTCGGCCACCACGCGAAGGCTGAGGTTGCGCGCCAGGTGGACGCAGGTGGCGACGATGTCGCGGTAGGCCGGGTCGGTGCTGATCTTCTTGACGAAGGCGCGGTCGATCTTTACCTCGTCGACCGGCAGCGTGACGATGTAGGCGAGCGAGGAATAGCCGGTGCCGAAGTCGTCGATGGCGACTGGCAGCCCGAGCCTGCGCACTTCGCTGAGCACTTCGATCGCCCGCTCCATGTTGCTGATCAGCACGCTTTCGGTGACTTCGATCGACAGCGCCGCCGGATCGCCGCCGATGGCGGACAAGGCTTCGCGCAGGTGCCGCACCAGGTCGCCGTCGCGCAGCTGCGCGGCCGCTACGTTGACCGCGATGCGGGGCGCAGGCAGGCCGGCATCGCGCCAGCGCTTCCAGTCGGCCACCGCGCGCTCGAGGATGCGCCGGCCCACGTCCTTGATCAGTCCGGTCGCCTCCAGAGCGGGAACGAATTCCAGAGGCGGCACCAGCCCGCGCTGCGGATGCACCCAGCGGATCAGCGCCTCCACGCCGTGGATGCGGCCGGTGGCGAGATCGACCTTGGGCTGGTAGTAGTTGACGAACTCGTCGTGGACGAGCGCATTGCGCAGCTGCGGCTCCAGCCGGTAGTGCGTCGGGGTGGTGGCGCTGTCCACCGACTTGTCGAAGAAGGCCGTGGGCTCGTCGCGCTCGATCGCCAGCTGCAGCGCCGCGTCGGCCGCGTTCACCACCTCGTCGAGCGTGGCGCCGTCCCGTGGAAAGGCGGCGAAGCCCAGGTGCACCGGGCAGACCAGCGTGAGGTCGTTGACCACGTACGGCGCCTGCAGTTGCGCTGCCACCATCGGCGCCTGCAGGCGGGCGAAGGACTCGGGCTCCATCTCGGGAAAGAACAGCAGGAACAGCCCGCGCTTGATGCGGCCGATGAACGCCCCGCCCGCCGCGATGGCGCGCAGCCGGTCGGCGGTCTGCTGCACGAGCGCATCGGCCACGCGGAAACCGTGCGCGGTGCTGATCTGCGTGAGCGCCTTCAGCCGCACGAAGCAGGCGATCCCGCGCTGCGGCTTGAGCGCCTCGAACTCCGCTTCGAAATGCAGCCAGTTGGGCAGGCCGGTGAGCCGATCGGTCTGCGTCGCCAGCCGCAGTTGCCGGCGCAGCGAGAGCTGGTTGCTGATGGCGCGCGCGATGCGCTCCAGGGCCGTGCGTTGCGGATCGGTCAGGCGCCGCGGCGCCTGGTCCATCACGCACAAGGCGCCGATCGCGCTGCCTGCACGCGTGCGAAGCGGCGCGCCGGCGTAGAAGCGGACCGGCAAGCTGTCGGGGCCGTGCAGGCCGGACATGAACCACGGCACGCGCGCGGTGTCGGGAATCTCCAGCACGGGCTCGGGCGCGAGGATGGCGCGCGAGCACAGGCCCGCGTTGCGGCTCACTTCCGCCACCGGGATGCCGACTCGCGACTTGTAGCGCTGGCGCGCGCCGTCGACGAAGCTCAGCGCCGCCATCGGCGTGCCGCAGGTCGCGGCGGCGAGCTCGACCAGGGTGTCCAGTTCCGCGTCGGCCTGGCTGTCCAGGACGGAAAGTTCGCGCAGGTCCGCGAGCCGCTCGGCTTCGTCATCCGGCAGCAGCGGCGCGGCATGCAGCATCGCGAGCTTGTCCGGCGACAGCGGACCGCGTCGCACCAGCGGTGCGGCCCAGGCGAAGCGGCGCCAGGATTGTTCGCTGCCGGTCACGAGTTCCATCATGGTCGTCCCCCTCCCATGGCACGTCCGTCCGCTTCGCAAGCTGAGCCGGACGTAACGAATGTAAGAAGGGCCTTTTCGATGAGGTTGTCGGAATGGACGAGGTGATCTTGTAGGACGCCTACTGCTGAGCTTCATAGAATCCGTGGCATCTGTGACCTCCGGACGAAGGGGACAAGCGATGCGGATGCGATTCGGCGGGGCTTTGCTGGCCCTGGCTTGGCTGATGGCCGGAGGGGCGGTTCACGCCCAGGCCCCCGCCCAGGAAGAAACGGTCGTGGTTCGGCGAGCCACCGAAGTGCGCGAGCAGCCCGGCGAGAGCCCCAGCCTGGCCTCACTGCAGGCCGAGGCGTCGGTGACGCGGCTGGCCGATCGCCAGGGCCCATGGGTCCGCGTGCGGACCGGCGCGGGCGTGACGGGCTGGGTGCACCTCTTCGATCTGGGCACGGCGGGCAGCGCCGGAGCGTCGTCCGGCGGAGCGGCTTCCGGCCTGTTCCGCGGCGTGACCCGGCTCTTCGGCAAACCCGCGTCGACCTCCGCATCGAACAACGCCACGATCGGCATCCGCGGCCTGGGCGCCGAGGATCTTGCGCAGGCACAGCCGGACACGGCAGCGGTCGCGCGCATGGAAGCGCTGCGAATCACGGAGCCGCAGGCGCGGCAGTTCGCGCGCGAAGCGGGGCTGGCGACCCAGTCGGTCTCGCCGCTGCCCGCTCCGGCTCAGCCGGCCTCTTCCTCCAACCCGGGAGTCCTGCCGTGAAACTGCGCCGACTTGCCCTCGCAGCCGGCCTGGCGCTGGCCCTGACACCCGCCTTCGCCCAGAACAACCCGCTGGGGGCGCTGAACTCGATCCTGAACGCGGTGCAGCAGCAGCCGGGGAAGGCGGCGCCGGCCAATGCGCTCGGCGCCCTCCTCGCACCGGCGCAGCAGCCCGCGGCCGCGGCCCAGCCCGCGGGCATCGACTTCATGGCGCTGCTGTCGCAGGACGCGCCGATCGACGAGGCGAAGGAGATCGAGATCGGCCGCCAGCTCGCCGCCGTTCTGCTGGGGAGCAAGCCCATGCATGGCGACGCGGCGCTGCAGCGCTACGTCAACCAGCTCGGCCGCTGGATCGCGCTGCAGACGAGCCGTCCGCAGCTGCCCTGGACCTTCACCGTGCTGGACGACCCCGGCTTCAACGCCTTCGCCGCGCCGGGCGGCTATGTGTTCATCACGAGCGGCCTGGTGGACCGCGTGGACGAGGCGGAACTCGCCGGCATCCTGGCCCACGAGATCACCCACGTCACCGAGCGGCACCACCTGCAGGCGCTGCGGCAGAAGGCGCGCGCGGGGGCGTTCACGCAGTTGATCGGTTCGCAGATCCGCACGGGCAGCGCGGTCGGTTCGCTGGTGTCGCAGCAGGTGCTGGCCATGGCTCGAAACCTGTATTCGAGCGGCCTGGACCAGCAGGACGAGTTCGATGCGGACCGCCAGGGCGTCGTCTTCGCCGCGCGGGCCGGCTTCGACCCCTACGGCCTGCCCGGCGTGCTGCAGCAGCTGCGTGGGCAGGCACCGGACGATCCGCTGTTCGCGCTTTCGCTCTCGACCCATCCACCGGCGCAACAGCGGCTGGACGCGCTGGCCACGGCCATGGGGAACCGCCTGGACGCCTTCACGGCGCGGCCGGTGGTGCGGATCGACCAGCGGGTGGCGCGGGTCAGGCGCTGAAACGGCCCAGCCAAAAGACAAGGGTCTGGCCTCTTGCGAGACCAGACCCTTCGTTTTTGGCGCGGCTGGCAGGATTCGAACCCACGACCCCTTGGTTCGTAGCCAAGTACTCTATCCAACTGAGCTACAGCCGCGAAGCCAGCGAGTATAGCAGGAGTTTGGGCCTGCCCTCGGCGGTTGGTAGGGCGTGCTGGAGTTGAACCAGCGACCAAGGGATTATGAGTCCCCTGCTCTAACCAACTGAGCTAACGCCCCGACCCCGGGGATTGTAGGGAGCCGAGCCGCCCCGACCCGGTCACTTGTGGTGGCTGAGGGCGTTGCTCACCAGCTTGGCCGTGATGTCCACGATCTGGATCATCCGGTCGTAAGGCATGCGGGTGGGCCCGATCACGCCCAGGGTGCCGACCACCTGGCCGTCCACCTCGTAGGGCGAGCTCACGACCGACAGCTCCTCGAACGGCACGACCTGGCTCTCGCCGCCGATGAAGATGCGCACGCCCTCGGCCTGGCTGGAGATGTCCAGCAGGCGCATCAGCTGGGTCTTCTGCTCGAACAGCTCGAACGCCTTGCGCAGGTGCGTCATGTCGCTGGAGAAGTCCGACACCTCCAGCAGGTTGCGCTCGCCGGAGATCACCACCTCGCCCTGCGCCTGGGCCAACGCCTCGGAGCTGGCGTCCACGGCCGTGTGCATGAGCTGCACGATCTCGCCGCGCAACTGCTCGACCTCGGTCTTGAGCCGCTCGCGCACCTGCTCGATGGCCAGGCCCGCATAGTGGGTGTTCAGGAAATTGGACGCCTCCACCAGTTGCTGCTGGGTGTAGTCGGTGTCGGTGAACACCACCCGGTTCTGCACGTCGCCGTCGGGCGAGACGATGATGACCAGGTAGCGCCGCTCCGACAGCCGCAGGAACTCGATGTGGCGGAACACCGACGTTCGCCGCGGCGACATCACCACGCCGACGAAATGCGACAGGTTGGACAGCAGCTGGGCCGCGTTGGCGATCACCCGCTGCGGCTGGTCGGGCGGCAGGCTGGGTGCGTGGAACTGCTCGCGCTGCGCGGTCAGCATGGTGTCCACGAACAAGCGGTAGCCGCGGGCGGTGGGAATGCGGCCGGCCGAGGTGTGGGGACTGGCGATGAGGCCCAGGTCCTCCAGGTCCGACATCACGTTGCGGATGGTGGCGGGCGAAAGCTCCAGCCCCGAGGCCCGCGACAGCGTGCGCGAACCCACCGGCTGGCCGTCGGCGATGTACCGCTCGACCAGCGACTTCAACAACAACTTGGCACGGTCATCGAGCATGGTGCGGAGGCCTCTCAGGAATTTTAATGATGTAATTCCTTCGATGAGCACTCGGTTCCGCCAGGTTGCGCTGATTGGCAAGTACCACGCCGGCGGAGCGGCCGCCGCGAGCAGCCGCGCGGCCCTGGAGGACATCGCCCAGTACCTGGTGTCCGAAGGCTGCGACGTCGTGATCGAGCATGACACCGCCAGCACCTGCGGCATCGTCGGCTACAACGTCCTGGACGTGCCGGCCATAGGCGCCCAATGCGACCTGGGCCTGGTGGTTGGCGGCGACGGCACCATGCTGGGCATCGGCCGCCAGCTGGCACGGTTCGGCGTGCCGCTGGTGGGCATCAACCAGGGGCGCCTGGGCTTCGTCACCGACATCCGCCTGGACGGCTACCGCGAGGTGCTCGGTCCCATGTTGCGCGGTGAATACGAGGAAGACCGCCGGAGCCTGATCCTGGCGCAGGTGATGCGCGACGGCGACTGCGTGTTCAAGGCCCAGGCCATGAACGACGTGGTGGTCAACCGCGGCGCCACCTCCGGCATGGTGGAACTTCGGGTCGAGGTGGACGGCCACTTCGTCGCCAACCAGCGCGCCGACGGCCTGATCGTGGCCACGCCCACGGGCTCCACCGCCTACGCGCTGTCGGCCGGCGGGCCGCTGCTGCACCCCGGCAACCCGGCCTGGGCGCTGGTGCCGATCGCGCCGCACACGCTGTCCAACCGGCCGATCGTGATCCCGGACTCGGTGGAGATCGCCATCGAGCTGGTCGCGGGCCGCGACGCCAGCGCCAATTTCGACATGCAGTCGCTCGCGTCGCTGCTGCACGGCGACCGCATCCTGGTCAAGCGCTCGCAGCACCAGGTGCGGTTCCTGCACCCGCGCGGCTGGAGCTACTACGACACCTTGCGCAGGAAGCTGCACTGGAACGAGGGGGGCTCGTGAGCTTGAAGCGCATCGCCTTGCGCGATTTCGTCATCGTGCGCGAGCTCGAACTGGAGCTCGGCGACGGTTTCTCCGTCCTCACCGGCGAGACCGGCGCGGGCAAGTCCATCCTGGTCGACGCGCTGCAGCTGGCGCTGGGCGCCCGTTCCGATGCCGGTGTGGTGCGTGAGGGCGCGGCCCGCGCCGACATCAGCGCCGAGTTCGACCTGCCCGCGGTGCTGCTGCCCTGGCTGGAGCAGGCCGGCTTCGAGGCCGGCGACAGCCTGCTGCTGCGCCGCAGCATCGACAGCCAGGGCAAGAGCCGTGCGTGGATCAACGGCAGCCCCGCCACCGCCGCGCAGCTGCGCGAGGCCGGCGAGCAGCTGGTGGACATCCACGGCCAGCACGCCTGGCAGAGCCTCACCCGGCCCGACGCCGTGCGCGCCCTGCTGGACGCCTACGCCGGCGTGTCGGGCGACTCGCTGCAGCAGCCCTGGGACGCGTGGCGCGCCGCGCAGAAGACGCTGGCCCAGGCGCGCGAGGCGCAGGACACGCTGCAGCGGGAGCGCGAGCGCCTGGCCTGGCAGATCGGCGAGCTCGACAAGCTCGCCCCCGGTGCCGACGAGTGGGACGAGCTCAACACCAGCCACACGCGCCTGTCGCACGCCCAGGCCCTGCTGGACGCCGCGCGCAACGCGCTGCAGGCGCTGGAAGGCGACGACGCGGGCGCCACGTCCAGCTTGTCGCAGGCGCAGTCGCTGCTGCAGGACCAGGAACAGCTCGAGCCCGAGTTCCGCGCGCTGGCCGAGGTGCTGTCCTCCGCCCTGGCGCAGACGGAAGACGCAGCCCATTCGCTGCACGCCTACCTGCGCAAGACCGACCTCGATCCGGACCGTCTGTCTGAGCTCGACGAGCGCATGAGCCTGTGGCTCTCGCTCTCCCGCCGCTACAAGCGCACGCCGGCCGAACTGCCGGCGCTTCTGGCCGGCTGGAAGGAAGAAATGGCACGCCTGGACGCGGCGGCCGATCTCGCGGCGCTCGAAGCCGCCGAGAAGGAATGCGGCCGCGTCTACCTGGCCAAGGCCACTGCGTTGTCGAAGGCCCGCGCCAAGGCGGCGCCGCAACTGGCCAAGGCGATCACCCAGGCGATGCAGGGCCTGGGCATGCAGGGCGGCAAGTTCGAAGTGGCGCTGCAGCCCCTGGCGCAGCCGTCCGCCTCCGGCCTGGACGAAGTCAATTTCCTGGTCGCCGGCCATCCCGGCGCCACGCCGCGGCCGGTGGGCAAGGTCGCTTCCGGCGGCGAGCTCTCGCGCATCGCGCTGGCCATCGCGGTCACCACCAGCCGGCTGGGCAGCGCCCAGACACTGATCTTCGACGAGGTGGATTCCGGCGTCGGCGGCGCCGTCGCCGAGACGGTGGGCCGCCTGATGAAGCAGCTGGGCCGCGACCGCCAGGTGCTGGCCGTCACCCACCTGCCCCAGGTGGCCGCCTGCGCCGACCACCACCTGGTCGTGTCCAAGCGCGCCGACAAGGCGGGCACCACCAGCAACGTGGAACAGGTGCACGGCGAGCAGCGCGTGGCCGAGGTCGCGCGCATGCTGGGCGGCGAGCGCCTGTCGGGCACGACGCTGGCGCACGCCAAGGAAATGCTGGGCAGCGCGGCGGCATGAACCTGGAACTGGTCCTCATCACCGGCATGTCCGGTTCGGGCAAGTCCGTGGCGCTGCGCGCCCTGGAGGACGCCGGCTACTACTGCGTGGACAACCTGCCGCCCGAGCTGCTGCTGTCGTTCGTCGCGCTGGAGCAGGCCAGCAAGGGCAAGCACGTGGCCATCGCGATGGACGTTCGCAGCGCCACCTCGCTGCCGCAGGTGCCGGCGCAACTGAAGGAACTCGCCGCCCAGGGCGTGCAGATCCGCTCGCTGTTCCTGGACTCCACCACCGACACGCTGGTGCGCCGCTTCTCCGAAACGCGGCGGCGCCATCCGCTGTCGCAGCAGCCGGGTCCTGAACAAGAGGCCGATCCGCTGATGCGCCAGCGCGCGCTGGTCGATGCCATCGAGCTCGAGCGCGAGCTGCTCGCCGACCTGCGCGAGCGCGCCCACGTCATCGACAGCAGCACCATCCGGCCGGCGCAGCTGCAGGCCCAGGTGAAATCGCTGCTGTCGGCGCCGGCCAGCCAACTCACGCTGGTGTTCGAGTCGTTCGCCTTCAAGCGCGGCATCCCTGTCGACGCCGACTACGTGTTCGACGTGCGCATGCTGCCCAACCCGCACTACGAGCCGGCCCTGCGCGACCTCACGGGGCTGGACCAACCGGTGATCGACTTCCTGCGCGAGCAGGCGGGCGTGGACGCGATGTTCGGGTCGATCGAAGGCTTCCTGCAGCAGTGGCTGGAGCCGCTGGCGCGCGACCACCGCAGCTACGTCACGGTGGCGATCGGCTGCACCGGCGGGCAGCACCGCTCGGTGTACCTGGTGGAGCGTCTGGCGAAGGCGTTCGGCGGCCGCTGGACGACGCTCAAGCGCCATCGCGAACTGGCGCGGTAGTCAACCGGCCAGCAGCTTGCGCACCGGCGCGGGCAGGCCCAGGTCGGGCCATTCCTCGTTGCCGAACCACTGGCCTTCACGGGCCTCGAGCGCGCCCGTCGGCAGGTCCACTTCGACCGGGTGCAGGTACAGGTCCTTGTGCGTCAGCACGTGCAGGAAGGCCGGAGCGTCCTGCAGGCGATCTCGGGCACGTGCCGGCAGCGCGGCTTCGAGGGCCTCGCGCGAGTCGAACACCGGCAGGCAGTAGAGACCGGCCCAGACGCCGGGCGTCGGCCGCTTCTCCAGCCACACCGAGCCCTTCCGATCGCGTGCCCGCAGCAGCCACAGCGACTGCGCGGTGCGCCGCAGCTTGCGCGTCTTCACCGGGAAGGCCTGCGGCGTCTGCAGGCGGCGCGCCTCGCACACCGGCTCCAGCGGGCAGATCAGGCAACTGGGATTGCGTGCCAGGCAGACGGTGGCCCCCAGGTCCATCATCCCTTGCGTGTACGCCGGCATGTCGCCGGCCTTCTCGGGCAGCAGCTCGGTGGCACGACTCCACAGCGCCCGCTCCGCGGAGAGCTGCGCCAGGTCGTCGCCGAACGCCAGCACCCGCGCCAGCACCCGCTTGACGTTGCCGTCCAGGATGGCCGCGCGCTCGTCCCAGCAGAAGGCGGCGATGGCCGAGGCGGTGGAACGCCCGATGCCGGGCAGTTGCTCCAGTTGCGCCGCGTTGGCCGGGAAACGTCCGCCGTGCTGCTCCATCACAGCGACTGCGCACCGGTGCAGGTTGCGGGCGCGCGAGTAGTAGCCCAGACCGCTCCACAGCGCCAGCACATCGTCCAGCGAGGCGGCGGCGAGGCTGGCGACGTCGGGGAAGCGTTGGAGGAAGCGCTCGTAATAGCCCAGGACCGTCGCGACCTGGGTCTGCTGCAGCATGATTTCAGACAGCCAGACGCGATAGGGATCGCGCGTGTTCTGCCACGGCAGGGTGCTGCGCCCGTGGCCGGCGTGCCAGCGCACCACGCGGCCGGCGATGCCGGCTTGCGAAGCGGTCATGCCTGCTGCAGTTGCGGCTCGGCGTCGGCCGGCTGGCCGGCGGGGCTCTCGGTGAGATGGGCGGTCAGCTCGGCGAGCTTGGCCTCGAGTTCGTCGACCGCGGTGTCCTGCGCTTCGATCTCGAGGATGCGATCGTCCAACCCCGACGCGGCCTGCTGGATGCGTTCGATCGCCTCGATGCGGCGGCTGAAGTTGCGGCGCCGCTCGCGCAGCTGCGCGTCCAGCTGGGCGGCGGCGGCCTTGTTCCACAGCTCGACTTCGCCCAGCGCCGATTCGTAGATGACGCGAAGGCGGGTCGCCAGCGCGCGCACCAGGCGGTCGGCGAACTCGGGCTGCGCCAGCCGCAGCGCGTTGCCGACGCCCAGGTATTGCTGGTGGCTGCGTTCGACCAGGTCGAGGTCGCGCTCGAAGCGGGCCAGGTCCGGCTCCTTCGGCGGCTGCAGCGAGAAGCCGTATTCGGCGTTGAGCTGGCGGAACGTGCCGGTCAGCATCGACTGGATGTCGCCGCTCTTGGCCTGGGCCTTGCGAAGCCCTTCGCGCAGGCGGTCGAACGTGAGCGCGTAGGAGCGGCGCACTCCCAGCTTGATGCCGGGCTGGCGCAGCGCGTGCGTCAGCTGCGACATCTCTTCCTTGAGCGCGGCGGTGCCCAGCAGCGCGAACATTTCGCGCAGCAGCTTCAGGTGCACCGAGCGCACGGCGTGGATCTTGGCGCCGCTGACGTCGAAGTCGCGCTGTTCCTGCTCGATGCGCAGGCGCATGTGCTTGATGACGGACGTGTTCTTGCCGCGCAGGCCCTTGAGCTCGAGCATCTGCTCGGCCAGGTCGCGCCGGCGGATGTTCAGGGCGCGACCGGCCTCGACGCGCAACTCGCCCACCGTGCTCGCCACCGCGGTGCGCAGCAGCGACTGGCGCTCGCTCATCACGTCGTGGGCCAGCGCGCGTTCCAGCACCGGCAACTGGCTGGCGGCCAGCAGTTCCGGATCGTTCTTGACCTTGGCGACCAGGCCCTTCTGCGCGGACACGGGAATCACCTGCTCGCGCCGCAAGCCGAGGATCTCGGCGGAGGTGGCACGCTGGCGATCGATCTGGGCCTGCACCTGCGTGGGCGTGCTGAGCGAGTCCCACATGGTGTCGATCTTGTTCAACACCACCAGGCGCGCGGCGCCGTCGTCGGCGTCGGAGATCAGGTGCTCGCGCCAGATCGCCAGGTCGGACTTGGTCACGCCCGTGTCGGCGGCCAGGATGAAGACGACGGCGTGCGCCTGCGGAATGAGGTTGACCGTGAGCTCGGGCTCGGCGCCGATGGCGTTCAGGCCCGGCGTGTCCAGGATCACCAGGCCCTGCTTGAGCAGCGGGTGCGCGATGTTGATCAGGGCGTGGCGCCATCGCGGCACCTCCACCTTGCCGTCGGAGCCCACCAGCGGGTTGTCTTCCGGCGCGTCCTCGTTCCAGAAGCCCAGGGCCTTGGCCTCGTCCTTGGTGACGTGCAGGACCTCGGAAACCTTCTCGAGCGCCTGGGCGAGCTGGGCGGAGTTGTTGACGTCCAGGTCGACGCGGGTCCACTTCTCGGGCGCCAGGCGCCACTCCATCAGCGGCTGTGGCTGCAGGCGCGTCTCGATCGGCAGCAGGCGCAGGCACGGCGGCACTTCGGCGTCGTAACCCAGCTCGGTGGGGCACATCGTGGTGCGCCCGGCGCTGGCCGGCATGATCCGCCGCTTGTAGCCGGCGAAGAACACGGCGTTGATCAGCTCGGACTTGCCGCGGGAGAACTCGGCGACGAAGGCGACCATCACCTTGTCGGAGCGCATCTGGTTTTCCAGGCGCCGCAGGCGTTCCTCGATGGCGGCATCGAGGAGCTCGTGGTCCTTCAGCCATTCGGACAGGAGCTTCAGGCGCAGGGCGAACTCGCGCCGCCAAACGCCGTGCTGGTCAAACTGCTCGTTGAAGGAAGTGCCCACGTAGTCCCCTGTCGAGCTTGAAAATATACCCCCGACGGTCAAACCCTCAGTTTTTCTGGCAGGCGGGACAGTAAAAAGTCGCCCTTTGGCCCTGGCGGATCGCCTTCACCGTGGTGCCACATACACGGCAAGGCTGGCCGGCGCGCCCGTACACCATGGCTTCCAGCTGGAAGTAGCCCGATTCCCCATGGGCATTGGAGAAGTCGCGCAAGGTGCTGCCGCCCTGGGCCACCGCGCGGGCCAGCACGTCGCGGATGGCGGCGTGCAGCTTCAGCGCCCGGGGCCGGCTGATGCGGGCGGCACTCAGGGTGGGCCGGATGCCGGCCAGGAACAGCGCCTCGGACGCGTAGATGTTGCCCACGCCCACCACCAGGTCGCCTGCCAGCAGCACCTGCTTGATCGGCGCCTTGCGCCTGCGCAGGCCCGCGTGGAAGGCCTCGGGATCGAAGCCCTCCTCCAGCGGCTCCACGCCCAGCGCGCCCAGCAGCTTGACCGCGCCCGGCGCCTGCTCCTCTTCGACATGGACCACGGCGCCGAACCGGCGCGGGTCGTTCAGGCGCAGCACGCCGCGGCTGGTGACCAGGTCGAAGTGGTCGTGGATGCCCGCCGGGGGCTGCGAAGCCGAGAAATTCAGGCTGCCCGACATGCCCAGGTGGAGCAGCAGAAGTCCATGGTCGAGGTCGAGCAGCAGGTACTTGCCGCGCCGGCGCACCGCGCGCACCTGGCGGCCGACCAGTTCGGCCGGCGGGCAGCCCAGCGGCCAGCGCAACGGCTTGCCCATGCGCACCTCTTCGATGCGGGCGCCGGCTATGCGATCGGCAAAACTCAGTCGGGTGACCTCGACTTCGGGTAATTCGGGCATCGGGGGGCGCGTGGCGGGGGCTTGGATTTATTATGGTCCGGATGAATCCCCGTTCCCGACTGGCCGCGAGCGCGCTGTTGGTGTCGCTGGCGCTGGTGCAGGCGGGCTGCGCGCAGAACGCGCCCGCAACGACTCCGGCGTCCGCGTCGGCCGCGGATGCCCCGCAGGCTCTCCATCAGCAGACCGCCGTCAGCCCGCTCGACGCCGAGTTGTTCTATCAGCTGCTTCTGGGCGAGCTGAATGCGCGCGGCGATGAATCGGCCGCCGGCTACTCGCTGATGCTCGATGCGGCCCGCAAGACCAACGATCCGGCGCTCTACCAACGCGCCGTCGAGATCGCCTTCCAGAACCGCGCCGGCGACGCCGCCCTACAGGCCGCGCGCGCCTGGAAGCAGGCGCAGCCGCAATCGCGCGAAGCCAATCGCTTCGTGCTGCAGATCCTGCTGGCGCTCAATCAGGTGGGCGACAGCCTGGAGCCGCTGCGCACCGAACTCGCCCTGGCCGACCCCAGCGAGCGCAACGCGACCATGAGCTCCATCCCGCGCCTGTACGCGCGGGTCGGCGACAAGAAGCTCGCTGCGACGGTGGTGGAACAGGCGCTGGCCGACATGCTGGCCAACCCGGCGCACGCCGCCGCCGCCTGGTCGAGCCTGGGCCGTGTCCGTCTCGCGGCTGACGACATGCCCGGCGCGCTGGAAGCGGCGCGGCGCGGCCAGGCCGCCGATCCCCGTTCGGAAGCGCCAGCGCTGCTGGCCCTCGAGCTGATGGACCCCAAGCAGCCGCAGGCCGAGCCGATCGTCCGAACCTACCTCGACGGCAAGGGACTGCCCGAGATCCGCATGGGCTACGCCCGGGCACTGCTGGACGCCAATCGCTACACCGAGGCCAGCCAGCAGCTCAAGCTGGTCACGACCGAGAAACCCGAACTGGCCGAGGCGTGGCTGGCCCTGGGCACGCTGCAGGTCCAGGAGAACCAGCTGTCGCCGGCGGAGGCCACGCTCAAGCGCTACGTGGAGCTGGCGCAGTCGCAGCGCAGCGGGCAGGAACGCAGCCGCGGCCTGGCCCAGGCGTATCTGTCGCTTGCGCAGATTTCCGAGAAGCGGCGCGATTTCGCGGGTGCCAACGCCTGGCTGGACCGCATCGACAACTCGCAGGACCTGGTGGCCGCGCAGAACCGCCGCGCTTCCATCATGGCCCAGCAAGGTCGCCTGGACGACGCGAGAAAGCTGATCCGCGGCCTGCCCGAGCGCACGCCGGCCGATGCGCGCATCAAGGTCACCGCCGAAGTGCAGCTGCTGCGCGACCAGAAGCAGTACAAGGCCGCGTACGACCTGCTGGGCCAGGCCGCCGCCAAGGATCCGCGCGACGTCGACCTGGTGTACGACCAGGCGATGATGGCCGAGAAGCTGAACAACCTTCCGGAGATGGAACGGCTGCTGCGGCAGGTCATCGCCACCAAGCCCGACTACCACCACGCGTACAACGCGCTGGGCTATTCGCTCGCGGAACGCAGCCTGCGCCTGCCCGAGGCCCGGCAGCTGATCCAGAAGGCGCTGGAGTTCGCGCCGGGCGATCCGTACATCAGCGACAGCCTGGGCTGGGTCGAATTCCGCATGGGCAATCGCGCGGAGGCGCTGCGCATCCTGGAGACGGCGTACAAGGCGCGCCCCGACGCCGAGATCGCCGCCCACCTTGGCGAAGTGCTCTGGACGATGGGGCAGCGAGACAAGGCCCAGGCCGTGTGGAAAGAAGGCCTGATCCTCAACCGCGAGAACGAGACGCTGCAGGAGACGCTCAAGCGCCTGCACGTCAAGCCATGAAGCCGGTGGTCGCGCGCGCTAGCGCCGCGTTGCTCGTTTCGCTGCTCGCCGCCTGCGCGCAACTGCCGCGTCCGCCGGCCGATGAAGCCCTGGGGAGCCAGGTGCGTTCCGGCCGCATGGCGCTGTCGGTGCAGGACCAGCCCAGCCAGTCCTTTTCCGCGGGCTTCGAATTGCGCGGCCGTCCGCAGGCCGGCCAGCTGACGCTGCTCAATCCCATCGGCGGCACGCTCGCCATCCTGCAATGGCAACCCGGCACGGCGCAGTTGCAGACGCCTGGCCAGCCGCCGCGGCAGTTCGCGTCGATCGACGCGATGGTCGAGCAGGCCACCGGCGCATCGCTGCCGGTCGCGGCTCTGTTCGACTGGCTGGCCGGCGTGAACACGCCCGTGCCCGGCTGGCAGGCCGACCTGTCGCAACTGGCCGACGGGCGCCTGCGCGCGCAGCGCCAGGACCCGCCGCCGCAGGCCGACCTGCGCGTCGTGCTGGATCGCTGAGCCGGCATGCGAGCGCTCTACGACGTGGCCGCCCCGGCCAAGCTGAACCTGTTCCTGCACGTGACCGGCCGTCGCGCCGACGGCTACCACCTGCTGCAGTCGGCGTTCATCCTGCTGGACTGGCAGGACACGCTGCACTTCGAACTGCGACCGGACGGCGCGCTCAGCCGCGAAGACATTGCCGAGCCGGTGCCGGCCGAGGATCTCGTGCTGCGCGCCGCGCGCGCCCTGCAACAGGCCACCGGCACGCGCGAAGGCGCCCACATCACGCTCGACAAGCGCCTGCCCGCCCAGGCGGGACTGGGCGGCGGCTCTTCCGACGCGGCCTCGTGCCTGCTCGCGCTCAACCGGCTGTGGCGCACCGGGCTGTCGCTCTCGCAGCTCGAGCAAATCGGCCTCGCGCTGGGCGCGGACCTTCCGTTCTTCCTGCGCGGTCGCAACGCGTGGGTCGAGGGGATCGGTGAAGAGATCACGCCGATCGAGGTGCCCTTTTCACGCTTCCTGGTGGTCAAGCCACCCCGGGGACTGGACACCGCGACCATCTTTCGCGACCCCGCGCTTCATCGCGACAGCGGACCTGCTACAATCGCAGGCTTTGCTGCAAACCCGCTGCAGTTCGGTCGAAACGACCTGCAGCCCGTGGCCCAGCGGCTCTGCCCCCAGGTGGGCGAGGCGCTCGAGTGGCTGGCCCGACAGGGCCTGCCGGGCAGGATGACCGGGTCGGGCAGTGCGGTGTTCGCGCCGCTCGCCCCCGGACAGTCGGCCGCCGCGGTTCCGCCTTCGTGGCAGGGCTGGCGCGTGCGGGAGTGCAGCAATATGGGTGTCCATCCGCTGGCAGGTTGGGCATCCAGCGACAGTTCATCGGTGGGCCGCTGATTTCAGCGGTCGACCCGTGTAGGGGAGTCGCCAAGTTGGTTAAGGCACCGGATTTTGATTCCGGCATGCGAGGGTTCGAGTCCTTCCTCCCCTGCCAAACCCTTTCGGGGTCTTCCGACCCGCACTCTGGTCCGCACATGCAGGCTCAATCGAATCCCGACTTCATGGTGTTCACCGGCAACGCCAACCCGGGCCTGGCGGCCGAGATCGCCGAGCACCTGGGCATTTCGCTGGGAGCCGCCAGCGTCGGCCGCTTCTCCGACGGGGAAGTGACGGTCGAGATCAACACCAACGTGCGTGCGCGCGACGTGTTCGTGGTCCAGTCCACCTGCGCGCCGACCAACGAGAACCTGATGGAACTGCTGATCATGGTCGACGCGCTCAAGCGCGCCTCGGCCGAGCGGATCAGCGCCGTCATCCCCTACTTCGGCTACGCCCGCCAGGACCGCCGCCCGCGCAGCTCGCGCGTGCCGATCTCGGCCAAGGTGGTCGCCAACCTGCTGCAGACCGTGGGCGTCTCGCGGGTCCTGACGATGGACCTGCACGCCGACCAGATCCAGGGCTTCTTCGACATCCCGGTGGACAACATCTACGCGTCGCCGGTGCTGCTGTCGGACGTGCGCGCCAAGAAGTACGAGGACCTGATCGTGGTGTCGCCCGACGTGGGCGGCGTGGTCCGCGCCCGCGCGCTGGCCAAGCAGCTGGGCACCGACCTGGCCATCATCGACAAGCGCCGTCCGCGCGCCAACGTCAGCGAGGTGATGCACGTCATCGGCGAGATCGAAGGCCGCAACTGCGTGATCATGGACGACATGATCGACACCGCCGGCACGCTGGTGAAGGCGGCCGAGGTGCTGAAGGCGCGCGGCGCCAAGAAGGTGTACGCCTACTGCACGCACCCGATCTTCTCGGGCCCGGCCATCGAGCGCATCGCCAAGGGCAGCGCGCTCGACGAAGTCGTGGTCACCAACACCATCCCGCTGTCGGACGCCGCGCGCGGCTGCAGCAAGATCCGCCAGCTCACCGTGGCGCCGCTGATCGCCGAGACGATCCAGCGCATCGCCAAGGGCGAGTCGGTGATGAGTCTGTTCTCGGAGCAGGAAAACCTGTTCTGAGGCATTGAGACGGGCCGGCATGGGGCCAGCCCGCAAACCCGAAGCCACACTGGTCGCGGTGGGCTTTCCAATCGGAGAATGACTATGAAATTCGTCGCTTTCGAGCGCGCCATGCAGGGAACGGGTGCGAGCCGCCGTCTGCGCAACACGGGCAAGACGCCCGGCATCGTGTACGGCGGCGAAGGCCAGCCGCAGCTGATCGAGCTGGACCACAACGCCCTGTGGCACGCCCTGAAGAAGGAAGCGTTCCACGCCACCATCCTCGAGATGGAACTGGCCGGCAAGACCAGCAAGGTGCTGCTGCGCGACGTGCAGATGCACCCGTTCAAGCAGCTGGTGCAGCATATCGACTTCCAGCGCGTGGACGCCAAGACCAAGCTGCACATGAAGGTGCCGGTGCACTACGTGAAGGCCGAGGAGTCCGACGCCGTCAAGTTCGAGCACTGCGTGGTCAACCCGGTGCTGAACGAGCTGGACATCTCCTGCTTCCCGGGCGACCTGCCCGAGTTCATCGAAGTGGACCTGTCGGGCCTGAAGAAGGGCACGTCGCTGCACCTGAGCGACATCAAGCTGCCCAAGGGCGTGTCGGCCATCCTGCATGGCAAGAAGGACCCGGTGCTCGTGTCCGTCGTAGCCAGCAAGGCCGAGGAAGCCACCGAGGGCGAAGGCGAAGCCGCTGCTCCCGCCGCTGATGCCAAGGCCGCTCCGGCCAAGGCCGACGCCAAGGCGGCTCCCGCCAAGGCCGCCAAGAAGTAATCCCCTCCAACCGAGGGAACCAGGCCCGCTTCGGCGGGCCTTTTCATTGGCGGACGCGCACGCGTTTCGCCTTACCATCGACCGATGATCAAGCTGTTCGTCGGCCTGGGCAATCCAGGCACCGAGTACGAGGGCACCCGCCACAACGCGGGGTTCTGGTGGGTGGACGCGCTCGCCCGCGAACTCAAGCTCCACCTCTCGATGGACAAGGGCTACCACGGCCTGGTGGCGCGCGGCAACGTGCATGGCCAGACGGTCTGGCTGCTGGAGCCGCAGACGTACATGAACGTCTCGGGCAAGTCGGTGGCGGCGCTGGCGCGCTTCTTCAAGATCGCCCCCGAGGAAATCCTCGTCGTCCACGACGAACTGGATGTCGTGCCCGGACAGGCCAAGCTCAAGCAGGGCGGCAGCCACGCCGGCCACAACGGCCTGCGCGACATCCACGCGCAACTGGGCACCGGCGACTACTGGCGCTTGCGCCTGGGCATCGGCCATCCCGGCGTGAAATCGGAGGTGGTCGACTGGGTGCTGCGCAAGCCTGCGCCCGACCAGCGCGAGGCCATCGAAGGCTGCATTGAGCGCACGCTCAAGGCCGTGCCCGCGCTGCTGGCCGGCGAGATGGACAAGGCGACCCTGATCGTCCACACCAGCAAGCCACCGCGGCCGAAACCGCCACGCCCCGAAGCAGGCTGAATCAGACCTGCGGGCGCCAACCTCGGGAGGAGCCCGTCCATGAAGTCGATATTCGCAGCGCCGCTGGCGCTGGCCTGCGGCATTGCGCTCGCGCAGCCGTCCACCATCTACCGCTGCGGCGACAGCTACAGCGGCCAGCCCTGTGCGGGTGGCCGAGAGATATCCGCGGAAACGCCCTCGCCCACTTCCGTGGAGCGCCGCGACGCCGCGACCGCCGCCCAGCGCGACGCACGCATCGCGAACAGCCTGGAGAAGGAGCGGCTCAAGCAGGAAGCGCGGCCCGCGTCTTCCTACATCCCGGCGCCCGAAACCAGGGAACCGCTCTCGCCGTACAAGTCGCCCGAGAAGAACGCCACGCGCAAGCTGGACGTCTTCACCGCCAGTGGGCCGCCCACCGGCAAGCCGGACAAGAAGAAGGAGAAGTCGGCCAAAAAGGGCAAGTCGCCCGAGGCCAAGTCGCCTCCGTCCGCCAAGGACGCCAAACCCGCTCCCGCAGGCCGGATGGCCGTGAAGCGCTAGGACTTGTCCTGCTGCCCCGCCTGCGCCGTCAGGCGGCGGTATTTCTGCCAGAGCGTTTCCCGGTCCTCGACATTCGCCGGATCGACCGGGATGCAGGACACGGGGCAGACCTGCACGCACTGGGGCTGGTCGAAGTGCCCGACGCACTCGGTGCACTTGTGCGGATCGATCTGGTAGATCTCGGGCCCGAGGAAGATGGCCTCGTTCGGGCACTCGGGTTCGCAGACGTCGCAGTTGATGCACTCGTCCGTGATCATCAATGCCATGCGTGCCTCTGTCCGTTCCGATGGGTTCCGATCCGATCTGGCATTATCCCCGCCTGCATGAGCGTCTTCCTCTTCAAGCGCCTGATCACCCTGGTGGCGACACTGGTGGGCGCTTCGGTAGTGGTCTTCCTGGTGCTGGAGATCCTGCCGGGGAACGCGGCCCAGATCCTGATGGGCCCCGACGCCTCCCCCGAAGCCGTGCAGGCCCTGGCCACCAAGCTCGGCATCGACCGCCCGCCGGTCGAGCGCTATTTCAGCTGGGTCGGCGGCATGCTCACCGGCAACCTCGGCGACAGCTACGCCTACAGCACGCCCGTTTCCGAACTGGTGCTCGAACGGCTGAGCCTCACGGTCCCGCTGGCCGTGCTGGCGATGGCCATGACCGCCCTCATCGCCCTGGTCGCCGGCATCTACGCCGCGGCGCGGCACAACAAGCTGGGCGACGTCGGCGTGATGGCCGCCTCGCAGGTGGGCATCGCCATCCCGAACTTCTGGTTCGCCATCCTGCTGATCCTGCTGTTCTCGGTGCAGCTCAAGTGGTTCTCCGCCGGCGGCTTTTCGGGCTGGGGCGAAGGCCTCTGGGAGGGCCTGCGATCGCTGCTGCTGCCCGCCCTGTCGCTGGCCGTGGTGCAGTCGGCCATCCTGGCGCGCATCACGCGGTCGGCGGTGCTGGAGGTGCTGCGCGAAGACTTCGTGCGCACCGCGCGTGCCAAGGGCGTGAGCGAGCGCGGCACGCTGTGGGGCCATGTGCTGCGCAACGCCATGATCCCGGTGATCACCGTGGCGGGCCTGCAGTTCGCCGAACTGCTGGCCGGCACCATCGTGGTGGAGAGCGTGTTCTACCTGCCCGGCATGGGCCGGCTGATCTTCCAGTCGATCCAGAACCGCGACCTGATCGTGGTGCAGAACTGCGTAATGCTGCTCGCGGCCATGGTGATCATCGTGAACTTCGTGGTCGACGTGCTCTACGCCGCCATCGACCCGCGCGTGAAGGCGAGCGACATATGAGCGCCGTGCCGCTGCCCGTCGCCACGGCGCCCGTCAGCCAGGGCTTCTGGCGCCGCGCCCTGCGCAACCACAGCTTCGTGCTGGGCGGGCTGCTGACGCTGCTGCTGGTCGCGGCGGCCACGCTGTCGCTGGCATGGACGCCGCACAACCCGTACGACGTGAACATCCCCGACCGGCTGCAAGGCCCGGGCGGCAACTACTGGCTGGGCACCGACCCGTACGGACGCGACATCGTGTCGCTGCTGCTGGTGGGCGCGCGCGCGTCCATCGTGGTGGGCTTCATCGCCGTCGGCATCGGCCTGGTGGTGGGCACGGCCTTCGGCCTGCTGGCTTCGGCCCGGCGCGGCTGGACCGAGGAAATCATCATGCGCGTCGCCGACTTCGGCTTCGCGTTCCCGGCCATCCTCTCGGCCATCATGCTCACGGCGGTGTTCGGCCCCGGCATGGTCAACGCGATCATCGCGATCGGCATCTACAACATCCCGACCTTCGCGCGCATCACGCGGGCCTCGGCCAACGCCATCTGGGCGCGCGAGTTCGTGCTGGCCGCGCGCGCCTGCGGCAAGGGCGCCTTCAGCATCACGATGGAGCACGTGCTGCCCAACATCCTGTCGGTGCTGATCGTGCAGGCCACCATCCGCTTCGCCATCGCCATCCTCGCGGAAGCCGCGCTCTCCTACCTGGGCCTGGGCACGCAGCCGCCGCAGCCCTCGTGGGGCCGCATGCTCAGCGAGGCGCAGACGCTGCTGTTCCAGGCGCCGATGCTGGCCGTGTACCCGGGCGTGGCCATCGCGCTGGCCGTTCTGGGCCTCAACCTGATGGGCGACGGCCTGCGCGACGTGTTCGACCCGCGCCTCGCGCGCAAGCGCTGACGACCAGAGAAAGACGATGGCGCTGCTCGAAGTCCGCAACCTCGATGTGACATTGCAGACCCAGCGCGGCCCGGCGCGCGCCGTGCGCGACGTCAGCTTCACGCTGGAGCGCGGCCAGACGCTGGGCCTCGTGGGCGAATCCGGCTGCGGGAAATCCATCACCGCGATGTCGCTGATGGGCCTGCTGCCGGAGAACGCCAAGGTCGGCGGCAGCATCCGCCTCGAAGGCCGCGAGATCGTCGGCCTGCCCGAGCGCCAGCTGTGCGAGCTGCGCGGCGACCGCATCGGCATGATCTTCCAGGAGCCGATGACGGCCCTGAACCCGGTGCACTCCGTGGGCCGCCAGGTGGCCGAGCCGCTGCGGCTGCACCGCGGCATGTCCTCCGCGGCCGCGCGCAAGGAAGCCATCGCGCTGCTCGACCGCGTGGGCATCCCCGACGCGGCGCGCCGCATCGACGCCTACCCGCACCAGTTCTCCGGCGGGCAGCGCCAGCGCATCACCATCGCGATGGCGCTGGCCTGCGGTCCCGACCTGCTGATCGCCGACGAGCCCACCACCGCGCTGGACGTCACCATCCAGCGCCAGATCCTCGAGCTGATCCGCGGCCTGGTGGCCGAGCGCGGCATGGCGCTGATCCTGATCTCGCACGACCTGGGCGTGGTGGCGCAGAACGTCGCCCGGATGATGGTGATGTACGGCGGCGAGGTGGTGGAGGACGGTCCCACGGCCGAAGTGTTCGCCAATCCCTCGCACCCCTACACGCTGGGCCTGTTCGGCGCGCGTCCGCGCCTGGGCGCGCCGCGCGGAGGGCGCCTGACGACCATCCCCGGCACCGTGCCCGAACTCGTGGACCTGCCGCCCGGCTGCCCGTTCGCGGGCCGCTGCCGCTTCACCATCCCCGAATGCCAGCTCACGCAGCCGCCGCCGGTCGCCGTGGGTCCCGGCCAGCACGCGCGCTGCATCCGGCTGGACGCCGTGGCCGCGGAGAAGGTGCAGGTCGCCGCATGAGCACGACGACGCCGCTGCTGCAGGTGCAGGACCTGGTGCGGCACTACACGATGCCGCGCGAGAAGCTCTTCGGTCCGCCGCCGGTGGTGCAGGCGCTCAACGGCGTGAGCTTCAGCATCGAGGCCGGCCGCAGCCTGGGCATCGTGGGCGAGTCGGGCTCCGGCAAGTCCACGCTCGCGCGGCTGGTGATGGCGCTGGACTCGCCCACCGCCGGCAGCGTGCGCATGCAAGGCCGCGACCTGCACGCTCTGCCTGCGCAGGAACTGCGCCGCGCGCGGCGCGATTTCCAGATGGTGTTCCAGGACCCGTACGGCTCGCTCGATCCGCGCCAGACCGTGGAGCGCATCGTGTGCGAGCCGCTCGCGGCCCAGGGCGGCGCGAGCGCGGCTGAACGGCGCGAGCGCGCTTCCGAGGTGCTGGCCTCGGTGGGCCTGCGCGCCAACGACCTGGGCAAGTACCCGCACGAGTTCTCCGGCGGCCAGCGCCAGCGCATCGCGATCGCGCGCGCGCTCATCACGCGGCCCAAGCTCATCGTGGCCGACGAGCCGGTGAGCGCGCTCGACGTCTCGGTGCAGGCGCAGGTGCTCAACCTCATGCAGGACCTGCAGGTCCGATTCGGCGTGACGTACATGCTGATCAGCCACGACCTCGCGGTGGTCGACCACCTCTGCGACGACGTCGCCGTGCTCTGGCAGGGCCGCATCGTCGAACAGGGGCCGCCGCAGCGCCTGTTCCATGCCGCCGAACATCCGTACACGCGCGCGCTGCTCGAAGCCGTCCCGCGCGCGGAGCCACCGGGAGCGCGCGCGGCCGCATAAGTGAATCCCCCTTGCGCCGCATCATTCGCCTCGGGGATGATGCGCGGACCGATTTCCCATCGATCCCACTGGAGCGAACAACATGCTGAAACGACGGACCGTCCTCTCCTCCGCAGCCCTGGCCAGCCTGCCGCTGGCCCTGCCGGAACTGGCCCTGGCGCAGGGCCGCAGCAAGGATTCGATCGTCATCGCCATGACCCTGGAACCGCCGGGGCTCGATCCCACGGCCGGCGCAGCTTCGGCGATCGCGGAGATCACGCAGTACAACATCTACGAGACGCTCACCAAGATCAACTCCGACGGCAGCGTCACGCCGCTGCTGGCCGAAAGCTGGGAAGTCTCGCCCGACCTCACCACCTACACCTTCCGCCTGCGCAAGGGCGTGAAGTTCCACAACGGCGAGCCCTTCAACGCCCAGGCGGTCAAGTTCTCGTTCGACCGCGCGGGCGCCGAGAAGAGCACCAACAAGGACAAGCGCACCTTCGCCGCCCTGAGCACCCAGGTCGTCGATGACAACACGGTGGTGGTGCTGACCAAGGAAATCGATCCGGACTTCCCGTTCCTGCTCGGCCAGGCCACGGCGGTGATCGTGGAGCCCAAGAGCGCCGACACCAACGCCACCAAGCCCGTGGGCACCGGCCCCTACCGCCTCGAGAACTGGATGAAGGGCTCGTCCGCGGTGCTGACCAAGTGGGACGGCTACCGAAACGCGGCCAACATCAAGATCCGCCGCGCCACCTTCCGCTTCATCGCCGATCCGTCGGCGCAGGTCGCGGCGCTGCTGTCGGGCGACGTGGATGCCGCGCCGCGCGGCATCTCCGGCCGCTCGGTGCCGCCGCTGCAGGGCAATCCGAACCTGCAGGTGATCGTGTCGGGTTCGCGCGCCAAGACCATCCTGGCGATCAACAACAAGAAGAAGCCGCTGGACGACATCCGCGTGCGCCGCGCCATCGCCGCCGCCATCGACCGCAAGGCGGTGATCCAGGGCGCGGTGGACGGCTTCGGCGTGCCCATCGGCAGCCACTACGTTCCCGGCGCGCCGGGCTACGTCGACACCACGGGCGTCAATCCGTACAACCCGGAGAAGGCGCGCGCCCTGCTCAAGGAAGCCGGCATCACCGGTCCGCTGGAGCTGACCATTACGCTGCCGCCGCCTTCATACGCGCGCCAGGGCGGCGAGGTCATCGCCTCGCAGCTGTCCAAGGTGGGCATCACCGCCAAGCTGCAGAACGTGGAATGGGCGCAGTGGCTGTCGGGCACCTACGGCAACAAGAACTACGACCTCACCATCGTCTCCCACGTCGAGCCGTTCGACCTGGGCAACTTCGCCAAGCCCGACTACTACTGGAACTACTCCAGCCCGAAGTTCAACGAGCTGTACGGCAAGTACAAGGCGACCGGCAACCCCAAGGACCGCGCGCGCCTGGTGGGCGACATCCAGAAGGTGCTTGCCGAGGACTGCGTGCACGCCTTCCTGTTCCAGCCGCAGTGGGTCACCGTCGCCAAGAAGGGCGTGCGCGGCCTCTGGAAGGACATGCCGATCTTCGTGAACGACCTCTCGGCGCTGTCCTGGGCATGAGGAACGCACGCGCATGACGAAGCAGTCCACGGGACATGCGCTGCATGAACTCTCCGCCGTCGAACTGATCGAGGGCTACCGCCGCCGCGAGTTCTCGCCGGTGGAGGTCACTCGCTCGGTGCTCGGCCACATCGAGCGCTGGGAAAGGCACCTGCAGGCGCTGTACCTGCCACATCCGGAGCGCGCGCTGGAACAGGCGCGCGCCAGCGAGCAGCGCTGGCTCAACCGCCAGCCGCTGGGGCCGATCGACGGCGTGCCGCTCACGCTGAAGGAGAACATCTCGACCGAGGGCGAGCCCACGCCGCTGGGCACCGCCGCGGTCGAGCTGGTGCCCGCGCCCGCCGACGCGCCCGCCGCGGCGCGCGTGCGCGAGAGCGGCGGCGTGCTGCTGGCCAAGACCACGATGCCGGACTACGGCATGCTGTCCTCGGGCCTTTCGAGCTTCCATCCGCTTTCGCGCAATCCCTGGAACCTGGGCATGACGCCGGGCGGCTCCAGCGCCGGCGCGGGCGCGGCGGCCGCCGCGGGCTACGGACCGCTGCACGTGGGCACGGACATCGGCGGCTCGCTGCGGCTGCCGGCCGGCTGGTGCGGCATCTTCACGCTCAAGCCCAGCCTGGGCCGCATCCCGATCGATCCGCCCTACACCGGCCGCGCGGCCGGGCCGATGACGCGCACGGTCGCCGACTCGGCGCTGTTCATGCAGGTGCTCGCGCGGCCCGATGCGCGCGACAGCATGAGCCTGCCGTTCCAGGACATCGCCTGGCAGGACGCCGACGCGGGCGTGGCCAGGCTCAAGGGCCTGCGCATCGGCCTGCTGCTGGAAGCGGGCTGCGGCCTCGCCGTGCTGCCGCAGGTGAAGGCCGCGGTGGAGCACGCCGCGCGCCTGTTCGAGCGTGCCGGCGCGCACGTGCAACCGATCCCGCCGTTCATGACGCAGGGAATGCTGGACGGCATGGACCACTTCTGGCGCATGCGCTCGCACGTGGACATGAAGGCGCTGCCCGCCGAACGCCGCGAGAAGGTGCTGCCCTACATCCGCGCCTGGGCCGACAGCGCCGCGGGCCTCGGCGGCGAGGCGGTGTTCAAGGCCGCCAGCCAGTTCCACGCCACGCGCGTCGCGGCGGTCAACGCCTTCCGCGCTTTCGACTACGTCATCTCGCCGGTGTCGCCGGTGCCGGCCTTCCCGGCGGAGCTGCCCTCGCCCACCAACGACCCGTTGCGGCCGCTGGAGCACATCGGCTTCACCGTGCCCTACAACATGTCGGAGCAGCCGGCCGCGTCGATCAACTGCGGCTACACCTCGGAAGGCCTGCCGATCGGCCTGCAGATCGCGGGCCAGCGCTTTGACGACCTGGGCGTGCTGCAGGTCGCCCGCGCGTTCGAGTTGCTGCGCGAGCCGCAACGCCCCTGGCCCCAGCCGCCCTCGGAGGCGCTGGACCATGTGGACTGACGCCCTCGGCAATCCGGTCACGCTGGACGGCGGCGGCGCGGGCCTCGCGGCGCTGAACGATTTCGTCGAGGGCTTCATCGCCAGCGAGGCGCGCGTGGCCGACGTGCTCGCCGCCGCCGACGATCCCTCGCCGATCGTGCAGGCCAGCATCGCGGCGCTGCACATGTTCGCGGAGTCGCGCGAAGCGCCCACGAATGCGCGGCCCTTCCTCGATCGCGCCCTGGCCGGCGCCGCGCGCACCACGCCGCGCGAGCAGCGCTTCATCGCGGCCGTCGCGGCCTGGGTCGAAGGCGACATCCCGCACGCGATCGCGCTGCACGAGCAGCAGGCCCGCGAACATCCACGCGACCTGGCCTCGCTCAAGCTCGGGCACTACCACCTGTTCAACCGCGGCGACGCGCCCGGCATGCTGCGCACGGCGCTCGCCGCCGAGCCGCAGGCCGGCGACGTTCCGTACCTGCACGGCATGCTGGCCTTCGCCTGGGAGCAGTGCCACGGGCTGGAGCAGGCCGAGGTCCACGCGCGCTGCGCGATCGCGATGCGGCGCAAGGAGCCGTGGGCGCACCACGCGCTGGCGCACGTGATGCTCACGCAGGGCCGCATCGGGGAAGGCCACGCTTTCCTGCGCGAGGTGAGCGACACCTGGAGCGGCCTGAACTCGTTCATGGTCACGCACAACTGGTGGCACCAGGCGCTGTTCGCGCTGGAGCTGGATCGCGCGGACGAAGTGCTCGAGCTCTACGACCGCCAGGTCTGGGGCGTGGCCAAGGACTACAGCCAGGACCAGATCAACGCGGTGTCGCTGCTCGCGCGGCTGGAGCTGGCCGGAGTGGACGTGGGCGATCGCTGGCAGGACGTGGCTTCGTACCTCGCGCCGCGCTTGAACGATCACGTCCTGCCGTTCCTCGACCTGCAGTACCTGCTCGGCCTCGCACGCGCGGGCCGGCCGGAAGCCGACGTGCTGCTGGCCCGCATGCAGTCGCACGCCGGCGAAGCGCGGCCCGACGAACGCGCCGCCTGGCAGGACGTCTGCCTGCCCGCGGGCCGCGGGCTCCTGGCCTGGTCGCGCGGCGAACACGAGCGGGCCGTGCGCGAACTCGGCCACGCCCTTCCCCGCATGCTGGAGATCGGCGGCAGCCATGCGCAGCGCGACCTCTTCACGCAGATCCATCTCGACGCGCTGATGCGCAGCGGCCACCTGAATGGCGTGCAGAACCTCCTGCAGCCGCTGGTCCGCTCGCAACCCGAGTCGCGACGGCTGCGTCGGCAGGGCGCGCAACTTTATGCGGCGCTGGGACTGGCGAACGCCGCGGAGCGGCTGCTGTGATCAAACTCGTCCTGATCCCCGGCCTGGCCGGCGACGCGGCCATGTGGCGCGACCAGCTCGCCGGCCTGGCCGACCTGCATCCCGTGGTCACCGACGTCCACACCCGCCACGCCACGCTGCCGGAGATGGCGGCGGCCCTGCTCGCCCGCCACCCCGGCCCGCTGGCGCTGTGCGGCGCTTCCATGGGCGGCATGGTCGCGATGGAAGCCGCCCGCCAGGCGCCGGACCGCGTGCGCGGGCTCGCGCTGCTCGGCACCAGCGCGCAACCCGAGAACGAGGAGATGCGCGGCATCCGCGAGAAGGCCATCGAGCTGTTCGCGCAGGGGCGCCTCGCCGAGGTGATCGAGCCGAACGCCGGCATGGCCTTCCACCCGGACCACGCGCGCGACGCCGAACTGGTCGGCCGCTACCTGGAGTTCGTGCTGCGCGCCGGAGCGGACCAGTTGATCCGCCAGAACCGCGCGGTGATCGCCCGGCCCGATGCGCGCCGACACCTGCCCTCGCTGCGCTGCCCGGTGCTGGTGATGTGCGGCGAGGACGACCAGCTCACGCCGCCGGAGCTGTCGCGCGAGATCGCGCGGCTGGCGCCCCGCGCCGAGCTGGCGCTGGTCCCGCGCTGCGGGCACATGCTGACGATGGAAAGGCCGCAGGCGGTGAACGAGGCGCTGCGGCGCTGGTTCGCGCGGCTCAGCCGCCCAGGCTCTTGACCTTTTCCTGCAGTCGGCGCTGCACGGTGGGCGAGACGAACTTGTCGATCTCGCCGCCCAGCACCGCGATCTCGCGCACGAAGGTGCTGCTGATGAACTGGTACTTGTCGCTGGGCGTGAGGAACACCGTCTCCACGTCGGGCATCAGGCTGCGGTTCATGCCGGCCAGCTGGAATTCGTAGTCGAAGTCGGTCACCGCGCGCAGGCCGCGAACCATGGCCTTGCCGCCGCGGGCCACGACGAAGTCGCGCAGCAGGCCGGAGAAGCTTTCGACCGTGACCTGCGGGAAGGGCTTGACCACCTCGCGCGCCATCTCGATGCGCTCGGGCAGCGTGAACATCGCCTTCTTGTGGTGGCCGGCCGCGACGGCGACGATCACCCTTTCGAACAACTGGGTTGCACGCCGCACCACGTCCTCATGGCCCAGGGTCATGGGATCGAAGGTGCCGGGGTAGACGGCGATGACGGAATGGGCCATGGCGGTAATGGTCAAAAGGTCGAGCCGCTGGGGATTATGGCCCGCCGGCCCGTCCCAGCAGGTGGGCGTGGACCGCGCCGGCCTTCAGGTGGCGATGGATTTCCAGGCCGGCGGCCTCGGCCTGCGCGGCCGACCACGCGGTGGGCGCTTCCAGGTAGAGCAGTCCCTGCCCGGCCAACGCGGGCACTGCGGCCGCGACCGCCTTGCCGAACAGGTCGGCGTCGAAGGGCGGGTCCAGGAACACCAGGTCCAGCCCGGCGCCGGCGAATTCCTTCAGCACCGACAAGCCATTGGCCCGGCGCACCTCGACCGTTTCGGCGGACAGGCGCGTCTTGATCGCCCGCAAGGCGGCGACCAGCTCCGGGTCCTGCTCGACCATCACCACCTGTCCGGCGCCGCGCGACGCGGCTTCGAACCCGAGCGCGCCGGTGCCGGCGAAGGCGTCCAGGCAGCGCCAGCCGGCCAGGTCCTGGCCGAGCCAGTTGAAGAGGGTTTCGCGCACGCGGTCGGGCGTCGGTCGCAGGCCGGGCTTGTCGGCCACCGGCAGTCGGGTGCGCTTCCACTGGCCGCCGACTATGCGCACCTCGTTGGCGGGGCGGCGGGGCGGCGGCGCGGGTCGGGTGGTGCGAGGCATGGACCGCGCACTTTAAGCGAGGCCAAAAAAAAGACGCGGCACCTTGCGGGGCCGCGCCGTATTCCTCTCTGTTTTTATCTAGAGCCGGCTGTTGTTGCCTTTGTGGCCGGCTCTCCGAGTCCCATGTGACAGCTCGTGGAAAGGATTCTTCGCGAAAACGTCCCAGCCGCCTAGGTTGTCCCCCTGTCAGGTTTGACAGTTTCGTTGTTAAGGCGCCGCCCCGACGGTGACTGTGACCATGCGATCGGGCTGCAGCTTGCGCGCCATGGCCGCCCGCACGTCCTGGGCGCTGACCTTGGCGACCTGCGCGGTCCACGTGTCCAGGTAGTTCAGCGGCAGGTTGTGCCAGGCGATCGCCGCGACGTTGTCCAGCAGCTTGCGGTTGCTGTCGATGCGCAGCGGGAACCCGCCGATCAGGTAGTCCTTGGCGTCCTTGAGTTCCTGGGCCGTGGGGCCGTCGGCCACGAAGCGCGCCACCACGTCCTTGGCGACCTGCGTCGCCTGCGAGGCCTGGTCGGGCCGCGTCTGCAGGCCGATCGTGAAGGCGCCCGCGTGCAGGCCCGGCGAGAAGTAGCTGGACGCTCCGTACGACAGGCCGCGCTTTTCGCGTACTTCCGTAGACAGCCGCGACACCAGACCGCCGCCGCCCAGGATGTAGTTCCCGACCAGCAGCGGGAAATAGTCCGGGTCGCTGCGCTTGTAGCCCGGCTGGCCGATCAGCACGTGGGCCTGGGCCGACTGGAACGGGATCGCCTCGGTGAACGGCTTCGCCAGCGGCGGCACTTCCGGCACCGGGGGCAGCGGCGCGCACCCGTCCGGTCCTAGCGGCAGCCGCGCCAGCATGCGCGTGACGATGGCATCGGCCTGCGCCCGGTCCACGTTGCCGACCACGCTGACCTTGGCGCGGCACGGCATCACGTGCGCGCGATAGAAGCGGCGCATGTCCTCGATGCCGATGGCCGCCAGCGAGGCCTCGGTGACATCGGCGCCATACGGATGGCCGCTGTACACCGCGCGCTGGTAGGCGCGTGAAGCCACCGTGCCGGGCCGTGTGTTGGCCTCGCGGATGGACGCCGACGTGCGCGCGCGATCGCGCTGCCAGACGTGTTCGGGGAACGCCGGCTCGCCGAGCTGGCGTGCCGCCAGGTGAATGGCACGGTCCAGCAGCGCCGGTTCGGTGAGCGAGCGCAGGCCGAAGCTCATGCGGTCGCTGCCGGCGTCGCCGCCGAAGCCCGCGCCCAGGTCGGCCCAGGCCTCGCCCAGCTGGTTCTCGTCCATCTCCGGCTCGCCGTCCCGGGCGAGCAGGCCCTTGCCGGTCATCGACGCGGTGACGCTGGCCAGGCCCGCCTGGCCGGCCGGATCGCGCCGGTCACCGGCGTCGAAGTCGATGTTCACGTCGACCATCGGGATGCTGCGGCTCTCCACCAGGTAGACCTGGGCGCCGCTCGGCTGGGTCCAGTGCTGGATCGGCAGCGCCGCGAAGGCCGGCTGCAGCGCCAGCAGGGCGAGCACGCCGAGGCCACGAACGAACAGATTTATTGCTTCGATTGCCATGCTGGTTCCCGCCTCCTAGTGCCGCAGTCCCGCCGGCGGCGTGCGCGGGCGCGCGGCCGGATCGCGCGGCAGCGGCCGCAGGGTGCCGACGGTGAGTTCGTCGTCGCCGAAATACCGGGCCGCGACCGCCTGCACCTGCTGCGCCGTGACGGCCTTGAGCCGCTCCATCAGCCGCTCGGCCGAGTCCAGCGGCAGGCCCCAGGCCCAGTAGGAGCCCAGCTCGCGCGCCTGGCTGAAGACCGAATCGCGCTTGTAGACCTCGGCGGCGATCCAGCGCGTCTTCACGCGCTGCAACTCCGCTTCGTTCACGCCTCCCTTGGCGACCCGCGCCACTTCGGCGCGCAGCGCGGCCTCGAGCTGCTCGGTCGTCTTGCCCGGCGCGGGCACGCCGTCCAGCGTGAACAGCTGCGGGCCGCGGCCCCACAGGCCGTTGCCGGCGCCGGCGCTGTCGGCCACGCGATCGGCGCCCTGCGTGAGCGCGCGGTCCAGGCGCGCGCCGCTGTAGCCGTCGAGCACCGCGGCCAGCACCGTCAGCGCCAGCGCGTCGTCGGCCTCGGCGCTGGGCTCGAAGCTGCGCAGCTGCGGCACCTTGAACGACAGCGACACGTACGACTGCTCGGCCGGCGCCTTGTGCTCCACGCGCCGGATGCCGGCCTGCTGCGGCTCGGCGCGCGGCTTGCGCGACGGCACCGCGCGCGCCGGCAGGCTGCCGTAATGGCGCTCGGCGAGCCGCCGGACCTCGGCCGGGTCGACGTCGCCCGCCACCACCACGGCCGCATTGGCGGGCACGTACCAGCGTTGGTAGAACTCGCGCGCGTCCTGCGGCGTCATCGCTTCCAGGTCGTTCATCCAGCCGGAGATCGGCCGGCGATACGGCGAGGCGAGGAAGGCCGTGCCGCTGATCACCTCGTACAGCATCGAGCGGGGCGAGTCCTCGACGCGCAGGCGCCGCTCCTCCTTCACCACTTCCAGCTCGCGCTTGAACTCCTCGTCGGGCCAGCGGTTGTGGGCGAAGCGGTCGGCCTCCAGCCGCATCAACTCCTCCAGCTTTCCCGCCGGGATCTGCTGGTGATAGCCCGTGTAGTCGCGTCCGGTGAAGGCGTTCTCGCGCCCGCCCATGGCGGCGATGCGGCGCGAGAACTCGCCGGGCGCCAGGCGCGGCGTGCCCTTGAAGAGCATGTGTTCGAGCACGTGCGCCACGCCGGTGGTGCCGTCCACCTCATCCATCGCGCCCACGCGCACCCACAGCATGTGCACGGCGGTGGGCGCGCGGCGGTCGGGCTTGACGATGAGCGTCATGCCGTTGGCCAGCGTGTACTGGACCGGCCGCTCGTCGGCGGCGGGGGCTGCTGTGGTTCGGGGGGCGGGGGCCGACGGCGCTTGCGCGGATGCGCCGCCACCGGCGAGGAACAGCGCGGCACAGCAGGCGGCGGCCACGCGTCGCAGGGGGTGTTTCATAGAATCCCTTGATTCTAGAAACCCACCCGATGTTCAGTTTCTTCCGCAGAAAACCGGCGGCCACCCCCGCACCCGCCCCGGCTGCGACGCCCCCGACTCCCGAAACCGCCGCGCTTGCACCCGCTCCCGTCGCGCCAGTCGCGCCCGTGGCGGCCCCCGCGCCGGCGCCTGCACCGACGCCGGCGCCGACACCCGCTCCCACGCCCACGCCCGCCCCTTCCGGCGGCCTCATCGGCAGCGCGCTGGTCCGGGCGATGGAAGTGCCGGCGCCGTTGCCGGTCGCGCCCGAACGCCAGGGCTGGATGGAACGGCTGAGCGCGGGCTTGCGCAAGACCGGCTCCAACCTGTCGCAGGTGTTCACCGGCGGCACGATCACCGAAGAGCTCTACGAGGAGCTCGAGTCGGCCCTGCTGCTGGCCGACACCGGCGTCGGCGCCACCGAGTACCTGCTGGCCGAAGTCAGGCGCAAGGTCGCCGCCACAGGCGCCACCCGGCCGGTGCAGGTCAAGAACATCCTGGCCGACACCCTGGCCCAGCTGCTCAAGCCGCTGGAGAAGGAGCTCGTGATCGGCGAGCGGCAGCCCACCGTGATCATGGTCGCGGGCGTCAACGGCGCGGGCAAGACGACCTCGATCGGCAAGCTCACCAAGCACCTGGCCGACGACGGCGCCTCGGTGCTGCTGGCCGCGGCCGACACCTTCCGTGCCGCGGCGCGCGAGCAGCTGGCCATCTGGGCCGATCGCAACACGGTGGAGATCGTCAGCCAGGAAGGCGGCGATCCGGCCGCGGTGAGCTTCGACGCCGTCAACGCCGGCCGCGCGCGGGGCAAGGACGTGGTGATCGTCGACACCGCCGGCCGCCTGCCCACGCAGCTGCACCTCATGGAGGAGCTGCGCAAGATCAAGCGCGTGGTGCAGAAGGCCCAGGCCGACGCGCCGCACGAAGTGCTGCTGGTGATCGACGGAAACACCGGCCAGAACGCGCTGGCGCAGGTCAAGGCGTTCGACAACGCGCTGGGCCTCACCGGCCTGGTGGTCACCAAGCTCGATGGCACCGCCAAGGGCGGCGTGCTGGCGGCCATCGCCCAGGAAAAACCCGTGCCGGTGTACTTCATCGGCGTCGGCGAGAAACTGCAGGACCTGGAAACCTTCAACGCCCGCGAATTCGCGCAGGCCCTGCTGGGTTGAGGAGCCCGCCATGAACGCAATGACCCCCGCGGCCACCGAGCCGCGCCTGACCTCCCTTTCGCACGGCGGCGGCTGCGGCTGCAAGATCGCGCCCGGCGTGCTGTCGCAGATCCTGCAGAACACCGCCCGGATGCCGATGCCGCCCGAGCTTCTGGTGGGCATCGAGACCGCCGACGACGCGGCGGTCTACCAGCTGAACGACGAGCAGGCGCTGGTCGCGACCACCGATTTCTTCATGCCGATCGTGGACGATCCGCACGACTTCGGGCGCATCGCGGCCACCAACGCGATCAGCGACGTGTACGCGATGGGCGGCAAGCCGATCCTGGCGCTGGCGCTGGTCGGCATGCCGGTGAACGTGCTGTCCACGCAGACGATCGGCCGCATCCTCGCGGGCGGCGAATCGGTCTGCCGCGCGGCGGGCATCCCGATCGCGGGCGGCCACACCATCGATTCGGTCGAACCGATCTACGGGCTGGTGGCGCTCGGCCTCGTGCATCCCAAGCGAGTCCGCCGCAACGCCGACGCCAGACCCGGCGACCGGCTGGTCCTGGGCAAGCCGCTGGGCGTGGGCGTCCTGTCGGCGGCCCTGAAGAAGCAGGCGCTGGATGCGGCGGGCTACGAACGGATGATCGCCACGACCACCCGCCTCAACACGCCGGGCCCGGACCTCGCGGCGCTGGACGGCGTGCATGCGCTGACCGACATCACCGGCTTCGGCCTCGCGGGCCACGCGCTGGAACTGGCGCGCGGCGCCGGCCTGACGGTGCGGCTGGATTGGTCGCGCGTACCGCTGCTCGCGGGCGTCGCCGACCTGGCCGCCGCTGGCCACGTGACGGGCGCCTCGGGCCGCAACTGGGCCGGTTACGGCGAACAGGTCGTGCTGCCGGACGGGTTCGGTGCGACGTCGCAGGCGCTGCTCACCGATCCGCAGACCAGCGGCGGCCTGCTCGTCTCGTGCAAGCCGGAGAGCGTGCCGGACGTGCTGCGCATCTTCCGCGCGCACGGCTTCGAGGACGCGGCGGAGATCGGCGAAGTGGCCGCCGGACCGGCGCGCGTGGTGGTCCGCTAGTCCTCGACGGCCTGGCGCACCCACTCGGCGTACGCCGGGCTCGCGCCCATCGTCTGCCAGAGCAACTGCGGCACCTCGTACGGGTGCTGCTCGGCCATGAAGTCCTGCAGCGCCGCAAGCCGTGCCGGCAGCGACTTGATCGTCAGGCGCACTTCGGCGTCGGCGCAGGTCTCGCCCTTCCAGCGGTAGTGCGACTGCACGCCGTCATCCAGCTGCACGCAGGCGACAAGCCGGCGATCGAGCAGCGCGCGCGCCAGGCGCTCGGCGTCCTCTTTCGACGCCACGGTGGTGGTCAGGCTCAGGACTTCCATGGAGGCACTATCCGCGGGGACCCGCCCCGGACCACAATCATCCTTCCAAAAAACGGCCAGGAGACAGCCATGCAGACCATCAGCGAACCGACCGCGGCCGCCGGCACGCGCCGGGTCGACGCCCTGCTCGCCCACTACGCGGAAAGCCACCGCGATCCGAAGAACGAGGCGATCCACTGCGTGGCCATCCCGCTGATCATGCTCAGCCTGCTGGGCCTGCTGTCGGCCATCCATCCCTGGGTGGCCTACGCCTTCGTGGCGGCCAGCATGGTCTATTACGCGCGGCTGTCGATGGTGTTCCTGCTGGCCATGGCCGTCGTCTCGGTCATCGGGCTGGCGCTGGTCCACGCGATGGGGCCGTACGTGCTGCCGATCTCGGTGGTGGTATTCGTGCTGGCCTGGATCGCCCAGTTCGTGGGCCACAGGATCGAGGGCCGGAAGCCGTCGTTCTTCGAGGACCTGCAGTACCTCTGGGTCGGGCCCCTGTTCGTGCTGAGCCTGGCCTTCCGCAAGCTCGGCATTCGCTGGTAATGTTGGCGCACACTCTCTTTTAGAGTTAGGCGACAATTAGGGACCCGTCGATCCGGGAACCCGTGGCCAGCGGGTGGACTCCATACGGGTTTCCTCCGATTTCCGCTATCGCGGAGATTGAACTTGCACCTTAGCACTCCCTCTAACCGAGTGCTAACATGCCACTCGAAATGAAAGGATCAACCGGAATGACAGCCTCGATCGCAGCCCCCTCCGGCGCGCTGGCCGTCGCCAG
The DNA here is from genome assembly GCA_023387335.1 of Pseudomonadota bacterium. Classification (GTDB taxonomy): domain Bacteria; phylum Pseudomonadota; class Gammaproteobacteria; order Burkholderiales; family Burkholderiaceae_C; genus Ramlibacter. The sequence continues at coordinate 112,726 of JAEWIF010000050.1, forward strand.
CCCGTGGGCGGTGGTTCCTTCGCTGGGCAACCTGGACGCCTACATCTCGGCGGTGAACCGCCTGCCGATGCTCAGCCCCGAGGAAGAGCGCGAATTCGCGCGCAAGCTCAAGGATGAGAACGACCTCGAAGCGGCCGGAAAGCTGGTGCTTTCGCACCTGCGGCTGGTCGTGTCGGTGTCCCGCAAGTACCTGGGCTACGGCCTGCCGCACGGCGACCTGATCCAGGAGGGCAACATCGGCCTGATGAAGGCCGTCAAGCGCTTCGACCCCGACCAGGGCGTGCGCCTGGTCAGCTATGCCCTGCACTGGATCAAGGCCGAGATCCACGAGTACATCCTGAAGAACTGGCGCATGGTGAAGGTGGCCACCACCAAGGCCCAGCGCAAGCTGTTCTTCAACCTGAGGTCCATGAAGCAGGGCTTCAAGGACGAGGAAGACGCGCAGACCCACCGCGACACGCTGACCGACGCGCAGATCGAAGTGATGGCGCGCGAGCTCAACGTCAAGCGCGAGGAAGTCATCGAGATGGAAACGCGCATGGCCGGCGGCGACGTGCTGCTCGACCCGGCGCCCGGCGACGACGGCGAGGAAGCCTTCGGCCCCATCGCCTACCTGGCCGACGCCAGCCACGAGCCCACCGCCGTGCTGGAGTCGCAGCAGCGCGACGCGATGGCCACCGACGGCATCGCCGCGGCGCTGGAAGAGCTCGATGCGCGCAGCCGCCGCATCGTGGAAGAGCGCTGGCTCAAGGTGAACGACGACGGTTCCGGCGGCATGACGCTGCATGAGCTGGCCGCCGAGTACGGCGTGTCGGCCGAGCGCATCCGCCAGATCGAGTCGGCCGCGATGAAGAAGATGCGCAAGGCGCTGGCCGCGTTCGCCTGAGCCACGCCTGCGTTGAACAAGCCCGGCCCGTCCGGGCTTTTTTTCGCCCTGCTCGGCCACATGTAACAAGGTGCCGGGGGGCTCGCTCACAATGTGAGGGACATGCATTTCGTCTTCCGTTGGGCCCTGCTCGTCTGCCTGGGCCTGCTGGCCGGGATCACCGCGCTGGCGCAACCCGCCGCGGCGCCGCTGGTCCTGGAGAACGGCGGCACCGTTCCGCTGGAGGGGCAGGCCCTGTACTGGGTCGGGCCGTCCGGCGTGAAGTCGCCCGAAGAGCTTGAGCGAGCCGGCGCGAACATCGCCTGGAAGGTGCGCGAAGCCGGGCAGCAGCATCGCCTGGACGGCGAGGCCCTGTGGGTCCGCTTCGACGCCGACGTGCGCGGGGACGAGGCCTGGTTCTTCACCGTCGCTTCCTCCGGCATCGACCGGGTGCAGATGTTCCACCGCGCCGACGACGGCCGCTGGGTGGTCCAGGAAGCCGGCGACAGCCGGGCGGTGTCGCAATGGCCCGTGCCCGGCCGCGTGCCCACCTTCGAACTGGCCCGCCCGACCGGCCATCCGGTGACCTACTGGGTTCGCATCGAGCACGCGCGGGTCGACTTCGGCGCCGAGCTCACGCTGCGCAGCCAGAGCAGCCTGCTGGCCGTGCGCGAGCGCGAGCAGTTCCTCATGGGCGGCTACTTCGGCGTGGCGGTACTGCTGGCGCTGGTGGCACTGGCGAACGCGGCCACGTACCGCGACCGCAACTTCGCCGCGTACGCGATCTACCTGATCACGTTCACGCTCGGCCAGGCCGCCTACCTGGGCGTGGGTGCGCAGCACCTCTGGAACGACGACCTGCAGTGGAACGCGCTGTCCACCTTCCTGCTGCCGGGCCTGTCGGCCGTGGCCGCGCTGTGGTTCGTGCAGGTGGTGACCGAGCCCGCGCGCTTCTCGCGCCTGCTCAACCAGATCGTGTGGGGCCTGATCGTGGCGCTGCTGGCGGCGGTGGTGCTGGACACCTGGTTCCCGAGCCGCGAGATCATGCATGCGCGCCTGGCGCTGACGGCGGCCGCGCTGGCACTGGTGTCCGTGGTGATCGGCTACGTCTGGCGCAAGGGCGACGACGCCGAGATCCGGATCATCGCGCTGGGCTTCGTGCCGGTGCTGGTGATGGCGCTGTTCCCGATCGCGCGCGGACTGGGCCTGCTGCCCAACAGCCTCTTCACCCGCTACGGACTGGCGATCGGCGCGGCGATGGAGATGCCGATCCTGTTCTACGCGCTCAGCCGGCGCGGCAGCCGCCGCCGCGAAGCCCAGCTGCGCGCGTCCGCGCTGCCGCGCACCGACGCGCTGACCGGCCTGGCCGACCGCCGCAACCTGCTGCAGCGGATGGAAGCTTCGCTCAAGCGGGCGCGCAGCCAGCGCCACACCTGCGCGCTGCTGGTCGTTCGCCTGGGCAACTACGACGCCATCGCCGCCGAGTACGGACGCGAGATGCTGGACCGCGCGCTCGTGGTCACCGCCTCGCACCTGCGCCGCTGCGCGGCCGACATCGACCTGGCGTCGCGAGTGGGCGAACGCGACTTCGCGCTGCTGCTCGAAGGCCCGACCAGCAGCGACCTGGCGAACGCGCGTGCCCAGCAGGTGGTGGCGAGCGGCCTGCGTCCCTCCGCGGCGCTGCCGCCGGAACTGACGCTGCGGCTGCTGGTCACGGTGGCCGCGCTGCCCGGAGAGCAGGTCGATGCCGCGTCGACGCTGCAATGGATGCTGGCGACCTCGGCCGCGGTGCGGCCCGATACGCGCAAGCAGATCCGGATGCTCTAGTCCTGCGTCGGCGCGGACCGGTTCACGGTGCGCAGCGCGCGACGCACGATGTACTCGGTCTCCGGCCGCTTCGCACCGCGTTGCCAATCGGCGCAGACCTGCCGCACCCACTCGGGCTGCGTTCGGCTCGCGTCGTTGAGCCAGTTGGCCACCGAGTTGCGCACGTACAGGCTGGGATCGGCTTTCAAGGGTTCCAGCAGCGCCAGCGCGCGCCAGGGCTCGGCCTTCAGCGCCGGCACCGGCGCGCACCACACGCCGTGCGGCCGCGTGAGCTCCGTCGCGAAGCGGCGTACGTTGGCGTCACCATCCAGCACCCAGCCGCCCAACAGCGCGACGGCGGCATCGGGATCGCGCACGACTTCCGCGCGCACCGCCATCCACGCCATCTCGCGCACGCCGAAGTGCGCATCGGCGGCGAAGCGGCGCACCGACGCCAGCTTGCCCGGCAACGACAGGTTCGAACACGCGATCCACTGCGCGGCCCAGGAACGCGCGACGTCGCTGGGATGCGTGGCCAGCGCGTGCGCGACACCATCGCGCCGCGGATGGGCGGCGGCCAGGTCGTAGAGCGCCAGCGCCACGTGGTCGTGGCGGCGCATCGGCTTGAATGCAGCCAGCATGGCCAGCGTGTCCTGCAGGCGCTCGGCCTGCGGGTCGAGGCCGATGTGCCGGGCCACGTTGCCGGCCAGGCGCGGCAGGTCCAGCGCCAGGAATTCGTTGAGGTTGACCGTGGGCAGCAGGCCTTCGTTCAAGGCCTCCAGCACCTCGGGCGGGATCAGCGCGATACGGGCCGCGCCACGCCGCTGCAGCAGGTGCTGCACCACCGCCTCAGGCGAGCAGTTGCTTGATGTCGTTGGCCAGCGCCTGCGGGCCGCTGCCGTAGCGCGAGTACAGGCGCAACCGCCCCTCCGGGTCGTACACGAAGCTGGCCGCCGAGTGGTCCATCGTGTAGCTGCCCGGCGTCTTGCCCTCGACCTTCTTGTAGTAGACCTTGAAGTCCTTGGCGACCGCGGCCAGCTGCTCGGGCGAGCCGCGCAGCGCGATGAAGTCGGGGCCGAAGTTGGCCATGTAGGCCTTCAGCACCTGGGGCGTGTCGCGCTCCGGGTCCACGGTGACGAAGATGCCCTGCACCTTGGCGCCGTCGGGTCCCAGCAGCTGCTTGGCCTGCGCGATCTCGGCCAGCGTCGTGGGGCAGACGTCGGGGCACTGGGTGAATCCGAAGAAGACCACCACGGCCTTGCCGCGGAAGTCCTTCAGGCTGCGTACCTTGCCTTCGGTGTCGGGCAGCTGGAAATCCTTGGCGTAGTCGGCGCCGGTCAGGTCGACGGCGCTGAACTGCGGCTTGCGCTCGCCGCAGGCGGCCAGCGCGCCAGTGGCGATGAGACTGATCAGGGCGTGGCGGCGGTCCATGGCGTCACCTCACAACAGGTAGTGGTCCAGCAGGAGCGCCGCGAACAGCACGCTCAGGTGGATCAGTGAAAAACGGAAGGTCTTGCGCGCGAGCGCATCGGAGTAATCGCGCCAGAGGCGGAAACCGTACCACGTGAAGCCGGCACTGAGCCCCAGCGCCGCCAGCAGGTACAGCCACGAGCTCATGCCGATGGCGAACGGCAGCAGGCAGGCCGCGAACAGCACCAGCGTGTACAGCAGGATCTGCAGCCGGGTGAACTCGCTGCCGTGCGTCACCGGCAGCATCGGCAGGCCCGACTTGCGGTAGTCCTCCACGCGGTACAGCGCCAGCGCCCAGAAGTGCGGCGGCGTCCACAGGAAGATGATGAGGAAGAGCACCAGCGCCTCGGGGCCGACGTCGCCGCGCATCGCGGCCCAGCCCAGCACCGGCGGCATCGCGCCGGAGGCGCCGCCGATCACGATGTTCTGCGGCGTGCGGGGCTTGAGCACCACGGTGTAGATGATCGCGTAGCCGACGAAGGTGGCGAACGTGAGCCACATGGTCAGCGGATTCACCGTGACGTACAGGATCGCCGAGCCGATGGCGCACAGCGCGGCCGAGAAGATGAGCGTCTGCGTGTCGGACAGCTCGCCCTTGGCCGTGGGCCGCCAGGCGGTGCGGCGCATCTTGGCGTCGATGCCCTTCTCGATCAGGCAGTTGAACGCCGCGGCCGCGCCGGCCACCAGCCAGATGCCCAGCGCCGCGAAGGCCGCGACGCGCAGGTCCTCCGCTCTCGGAAGGCCGGGCACGGCCAGCACCATGCCGATGACGGCGCAGAACACGATCAGCTGGACCACGCGCGGCTTGGTGAGCGCGTAGTACTGGGACAGGCGGTTCATGTCCGCGCCTCCTTGCGGGTGGCGCCGAAGCCGCGCGCTCCCACGCGCTCGTCGCGGCGCGCGACGTGGATCTCGCACAGCGACCAGGTCAGCACCACCACCAGCGCCGCGGCCCCGCCGGTGTGCGCGAGTGCTGCGGGCAGCGGCCAGTCGAGCACCACGTTGGTCAGCCCGCTCAGCAGTTGCCACAGCGCGAGCGCGCCCAGCACGCGCGATTGCCGCGGCAGCGCCTTGCGCAAGGCGTAGGCGGTGGTCGCCAGCAGCGCAAGCACCACGTACGCGGCCAGCCGGTGCACGTAGTGGATGGCGGTCAGCGCCGCGAACGTCACGTGCTCGCCGCCCGACGTCATGCCCAGCGGACGCCAGATCTCGAAGCCCTGGCGCAAGTCCATCTGCGGCCACCAGGTGCCGTGGCAGGTGGGGAATTCCTCGCAGGCCAGCACCGCGTAATTGGTGCTCACCCAGCCGCCCAGCGCCACTTGCAGCCAGAGCGCCGCGAAGGTGATGACGAGCAGCGTGCGAAGGCCCGCGCTCACGACGGCCGGTTGCGCCAGGCCCTCGGCCTGCCGGTAGCTCACGGCCTGGCGGCACAGCAGCGCCAGCAGCACCAGCCCGCCGAGCAGGTGCATCGTGACGATGGCCGGGAACAACTTCATCGTCACCGTCAGCGCGCCGAACGCGCCCACCAGGCACACCCACGCCAGGCTGGCCGTGGGCCACCACGGACTCACCGGCAGCACATGGCGCCGGCGCAGCGCCCAGGTGCTGGCGGCCAGCGTGAGGATGAGCACGCCCACGCCCATGGCCAGGTAGCGATGGATCATCTCGATCCAGGCCTTGGTGTGCGTGACCGGGCCGGTCGGCATGGTGGCCTGCGCGAGGCTGATGTCGGCGTGCGCGCCGAACGGGCTGGCGTTGGCGTAGCAGCCCGGCCAGTCGGGGCAGCCCAGGCCCGAGTCGGTCAGGCGCGTGAAGGCGCCGAACAGCACCAGGTCGAACGTGAGGAACAGCGTCAGGCCGGTGAGCATGGCCAGCCGGCGGCCCGGCGACGCGTCGCGGCTGCGCACCCAGAGCCAGGCCAGTGGCCCGGAGGCCACGATCAGCCCGAGCACCATCATGCGCAGCACGGGCGAGAGGTCCACCAGCGAGTTCATGGCGTGCGGCCCGCCTTGTCCCAGCCGGCCGACGCGCGCATCAGCCGCTCGAGGTCGCGCTTGGCCTTGGCCGCGCCCTCGCGGTCCAGGCGCGCGGGGAATCGCATCATCCAGTGGCCGAGCGGATCGACCACGTACAGGTGCTCCTCGAGCGCTGCGCCCGGCGCCGGCTTCAGCCACTGCGCCAGCCGCTCGCGCGGCACGCGCAGCACGGTGGCCTGGGCGAGCGCGGGCTGCAGCTGCGCTCGCACGGGCACGGTATCGTCGATCAGCCAGACCCAGTCGAGCCGGTCCTTGTCCTTGCCGAGCGTCTCGCGCAGCTGCCGCTGCAGGTACAGGTGGTTCTCGCACTGCGCCGGGCAGGCGCCCCCGCTCACGCTGACCAGCAGCCACTGGCCCTTGAGGTCCGCCAGCGGCGACGGCCGGCCGTCCAGCGTGGTGGCGGTCACGGCGGGGAGGGTCGGCTGCGCCTCGATCAGCTCGCCGAAGTTGCGCCGGCCTTCCGGACGCAGCACGTAGTAGGTGAAGTAGGACGCGATGACCGGCGCGGCGCAGATCAGCATCACCACGAACATCTTGAAGCGGCCGCGCGCGGTGCGCTGCGCCTCCTCGACCTCGCGCGGCCCGGGCAGCGAATGGACGGTCAGGTCCAGCGGCTGGTCAAGCCTGTCGGGCCTGGCGGCGGGGTTGGATGAACTGGAACCAGACATAGAGGATGGCGATCAGGCCGCACAAGGCCCACCACTGGAAGGCATAGCCGTAATTGGTTTCGGGACCGCGGCCGGCGACGGCCTCGGGCCAGTCGCGCTGCAGCCCCTGCGAGGCCGGTCCGGTCTGCTGCACGCTCACGTCCTGCAACAGCGCCAGGCGGGTTTCGGCCGCGAACGGCGTCAGGTCGAGATTTTGCCGGATGGGCCCGGTGCCCGACGCGCCGAACTGAAGAAGCTTGGCCGGCGGCGGGGCGATGCGGCCGTGCAGCTCCACTTCCGCGTCCGGCGTCTCGATGGCGGGCAGCTGCTCGCGCTGCTGGAAGTTGCGCGGCGCCCAGCCCCGCTGCACCAGCACCACGGCGCCGGAGCCGGCCAGCCGCAGCGGTGTCGCCACGTAGAAGCCGACTTTCCCGCCCATCTGGCGGTTGTCGAGGAAGACGGTGTGCTCGCCCGCCCAGCGGCCGCGCAGCACCACGGGGCGGTACAGCATCGAGCGGCGATCCGCCCCCAGGAACTCGGACTGCGACAGCGGCGCCTGCTGCTGCCGCGTCGTGACGGTGTCGGCCAGCGCCTCCTTCTGGTGGGCGCGGCCGAGCTGCCACATCCCCAGCGCGAACGTGACGCAGATACCGATGGCGGCGCCCACCGTGGCGAGCCAGAAGCGCCAGCCCTTCATGCCGCGCGCCGGATAATCGGCCCCATGAAAATCCTCGTGGTGCTGGCCTTCGTTGCCATCCTCGGCAGCCTGGCGTCCGCCCTGTTCTTCATGCTGCGCGGCGGCCAGGAAGGCAAGTCGGGCCCCATGGCCCGGGCGCTGGCGTTCCGCGTCGGCTTTTCCATCCTGTTGTTCCTGTGCCTGCTGCTGGCCTGGAAGCTGGGCTACATCCGTCCGACCGGCATCCCGGCCGGCGCCTGACGCTCCCACTTCAAAGCTCCTCCAAAGGAACAAGGCGCCCCGCGGGGCGCCTTGTCGCTTGCATCGGCGGAAAGCGTTACAGCCAGTAGACCAGCACGTAAAGGCCGAGCCACACCACGTCGACGAAGTGCCAGTACCAGGCGGCGCCTTCGAAGCCGAAGTGGCGCTGCGGCGTGAAGTGGCCGGCCATCAGGCGCAGCGTGATGAACAGCAGCATCAGCATGCCGACGATCACGTGGAAGCCGTGGAAGCCGGTCAGCAGGAAGAAGGTGGAGCCGTAGGCGCCCGAGCTGAGCTTCAGGTTCAGGTCGCTGTAGGCGTGGAAGTATTCGTAGCCCTGCACGCAGACGAAGGTGGCGCCCAGGATGACGGTGATCCACATCCAGAGGATGGTCTTGGCCCGGTTGCCGGCGATCAGCGCGTGGTGGGCAATGGTCAGCGTGACTCCCGAGGTCAGCAGCAGCGCCGTGTTGATGGTGGGCAGCGGCCACGGACCCATGGTCTGGAACGGGTCGATGATGTTGCCCGGCGAGGCGGTGGCGCCCACCGCGGTGCTCGGCCACACGGCCTTGAAGTCGGGCCACAGCAGCGAGTTGTCCAGGCCGCCCAGCGCCGGCACCGAGTGCGAGCGCATCCACCACAGCGCGGTGAAGAAGGCGCCGAAGAACATCACCTCCGAGAAGATGAACCAGCTCATGCTCCAGCGGAACGAGAGGTCGATCTTGCGGCCGTACTGGCCGCCTTCGCTCTCGCGCACGGCGTCGCGGAACCACTGGAACAGCACGCCGAACAGCCACAGCAAGCCGAAGAACAGCGACCACTTGGCCCAGCCCGCGCCGTTGATCCACTGCGAGGCGCCGAAGATCACGAAGAACAGGCCGAAGGCGGCGAACGCCGGGTGCCGCGAGGGATGCGGAACGAAGTAGTACGGCTGGCCGCCGCCGGTGGTGGAACTCATGTTTTCTCGACTCCTGCTTTCGATTCTTCTTTGGCCGTCAGACGACCCAGTTGACCAGCGCGATCAGCCCGGCCACCAACAGCGCCACGAACACCAGCGCCACGACCACCACGTGCAGCGGATTGAGCCGCTGCATGTCGTCCTCGAGGCCGCTTCGCTTGCGCACGCCCAGGAACGACCAGGCCACCGCGCGCATGCTGCGCAAGAAACTCATCCACGCTCCCCGCCTTGCCGCGACACCGCGGCCGGAGCGGCGGCCTGGGGCGCCTGCGGCACCTTGGCGCCCACCTCGAAGAAGGTGTACGACAGGGTGATGGTGGTGACGTCCCTGGACAGCTTGGGATCGATGACGAACGCGACCGGCCACTGCTTCTTCTCGCCCGGCGCCAGCGTGTACTGCTCGAAGCAGAAGCACTCGAGCTTGTTGAAGTGCGCGGCGGCGTTGCGCGGCGCGTAGCTGGGGATGGCCTGGGCCGACATGCGCCGGTCCTGCACGTTCTGGAACTCGTACATCACCGTCGCCAGCTCGCCGGGATGCACCTGGAGCGTGGCGACCTGCGGCTTGAACTGCCACGGGCCGCGCGAGTTGGCGTCGAACTCCACCGTGATGGTGCGGCTGCGGTCCACCTGGGTGTTGGCCGCGATGTTGGAGCCGCCCGGCACCTGCTTTTCGCCCAGCGCCAGGATGTTGATGCCGGTGATCTCGCAGATGTGCTTGTAGATCGGGATCAGCGCGTAGCCGAACAGGAACATGCCGGCGGCGACCACCGCCAGCTTGCCCACCATCTTCCGGTTCTCGGCCTTGAGCGCCACCCGATCAGCCTCCGATGAAGACCATCTTGACCACGAAGCCGATGGCGAAGGCGAGCGCCACCGACGCCAGGATCAGGCCCAGGCGGCGGTTGGCTTTCTTCTGCTCTTCGGAGGTCATCGCTCGTCCAGGCGGCTGCCGCGCGGATCAGTGCGCCGCGCCGGCGTTGCGGTTGATGGAAGCCGGCACGGCGTCCAGCACGCGGGTGGCGGTGGCATCCAGCTTCGGGGGCACTTCGAAGGTGTGGAAGGGCGCCGGCGACGGCACTTCCCACTCCAGGCCTTCGGCGCCGCGGCCGTCGGCATCGTTCCAGGGGCGCTGGGGCGCCGGCTCGCCCTTGCCGCGCATCACGGGCAGCACCACGAAGATGAAGAAGTACACCTGCGACAGGCCGAACCAGAACGCGCCGATCGACGCCCACATGTTGAAGTCGGCGAACTGCATCGGGTAGTCGGCGTAGCGACGCGGCATGCCGGCCAGCCCGAGGAAGTGCATCGGGAAGAACGTGAGGTTGAAGGAGATCAGCGACGACCAGAAGTGGATCTTGCCGCGCGTCTCGTTGTACATCGTGCCGGCCCACTTGGGCGACCAGTAGTAGAAGCCCGAGAACAGCGCGAACAGCGAGCCCGCCACCAGCACGTAGTGGAAGTGCGCCACCACGTAGTAGGTGTCCTGCAGCAGCAGGTCGATCGGCGCCATGGCCAGGATCAGGCCGGTGAAGCCGCCGATGGTGAACACGAAGATGAAGCCCACCGCGAACAGCATCGGGGTTTCGAACGTCATCGAGCCCTGCCACATCGTCGCGATCCAGTTGAAGATCTTCACGGCCGTGGGCACCGCGATCAGCATGGTCGCGTACATGAAGAACAGCTGGCCGGTCACCGGCATGCCGGTGGTGAACATGTGGTGCGCCCACACGATGAACGACAGGATGGCGATCGAGCTGGTCGCGTACACCATGGAGGCGTAGCCGAACAGGCGCTTGCGCGCGAAGGCGGGCACGACCTGGCTGATGATGCCGAAGGCCGGCAGGATCATGATGTAGACCTCGGGGTGGCCGAAGAACCAGAAGATGTGCTGGTACATCACCGGGTCGCCGCCGCCCGCGGGGTTGAAGAACGTGGTGCCGAAGTGGCGGTCGGTCAGCGTCATCGTGATCGCGCCGGCCAGCACGGGCATCACGGCGATCAGCAGGTAGGCGGTGATCAGCCAGGTCCAGGCGAACATCGGCATCTTCATCAGCGTCATGCCGGGGGCGCGCATGTTGAGGATGGTCACGATGATGTTGATCGAGCCCATGATCGAGCTGGCGCCCAGGATGTGCATCGCGAAGATGCCGGCGTCCATCGACGGGCCCATCTGCAGGGTCAGCGGCGCGTACAGCGTCCAGCCGGCGGCGGGGGCGCCGCCGGGCATGAAGAACGAACCCACCAGCATCAGGCCGGCGGGCACCATCAGCCAGAAGCTGAAGTTGTTCATGCGCGCGAACGCCATGTCCGACGCGCCGATCTGCAGCGGGATCATCCAGTTCGCGAAGCCCACGAACGCCGGCATGATGGCGCCGAACACCATGATCAGGCCGTGCATGGTGGTCAGCTGGTTGAACAGCTCCGGGTTCACCAGCTGCAGGCCGGGCTGGAACAGCTCGGCGCGGATGCCCAGCGCGAGCATGCCGCCGAACATCAGCATGAAGAACGAGAACAGCAGGTAGAGGGTGCCGATGTCCTTGTGGTTGGTCGCGTAGACCCAGCGGCGCCAGCCCGTCGGGGCGTGGTGGTCGTGGTGGTCTTCGTGCCCGTGCGCGTGGCCGTGGGGGTCGAGAACTGCGCTCATGGGATTCCTCGGGTGCCTGTGTCTTGTTTACTTGTTGCGCTGGGCCGCCACTTCGGTCGGCTGCACGACCTGGCCGGTCTTGTTCGACCACGCGTTCTTGGTGTAGCTGATCACCGCCGCGATCTCGGTGTCGGACAGCTGCTTCCACGCCGGCATGGCGTTGCGGCCGTGGAGCACCACGTCGATCTGCTTGTTCTTGTCCGCGTCCAGCACGACGGGCGAGCCGGCCAGGGCCTTGATCGGGCCGGCGCCCGCGCCGGTCGGCAGGTGGCAGGCCGCGCAGTTCTTGGAGTAGACCTGCTCGCCGCGGGCCACGATGTCGGTCAACGTCCAGACCTTGGCCGGGTCATCCATCTTGGCGGCCATCTTCTTCTGCTGGTCGGCCACCCAGGCGGTGTATTCCTGCGCGCTCACCACCTTGACGTGGATGGGCATGTAGGCGTGCTCCTTGCCGCACAGCTCGTAGCACTGGCCGTAGAAGTCGCCGGTCTTCTCGCTGCGGAACCAGGTGTCGCGCACGAAGCCGGGGATGGCGTCCTGCTTCACGCCGAACGCCGGGATGCCCCAGGCGTGGATCACGTCGTTGGCGGTCGTGATGATGCGAACCTTCTTGTTCACCGGCACCACCACGGGGTTGTCGACCTTGAGCAGGTAGTTGTCCGGCACGTCGCCCTTGGCGCCGGCGTTGGACAGCTCGCGGTGCGTGGTGTCCAGGGTGGACAGGAAGGAGACGCCCGCGCCCTCGCCGTTGAGGTAGTCGTAGCCCCACTTCCACTGGTAGCCGGTGGCCTTGATGGTCACGTCGGCGTTGCTGGTGTCCTTGGCGGCGACCAGCACCTTGGTGGCCGGCAGCGCCATCAGGATCACGATGATGAAGGGGATCAGGGTCCAGATCACTTCCACCGTCACCGACTCGTGGAAGTTGGCGGGCTTGGCGCCGACCGACTTGCGGTGCTTCCAGATCGAATAGAACATGACCGAGAAGACCACGATGAAGATCACCGTGCAGGCGATCAGCATGAACCAGTGCAACCAGGCCTGCTCGACCGCGATGCGGGTGGCCGCCGCGTGCAGGTTCAACTGGCGCACCGCCGGCCCGCCGGGCAGGTCGTTGACCGCAGCTTGGGCCGCGCCGGCCGCCAGCACACCCGCAAGGCCCGCCAGCATGTTCGAAAGGCTCTTCATCGTTCTCGGTTCCGATCTACACAATCACAAATCCGTCGACCCTCAGGGGGTCACGACCCGCTCGCGCAGGGCGCTCCTGATCTCCTGCGCCAGTAGCGGCCGCAATTCCGGCCGCACGAAGCGCCCGACGCTGACGGACCGCCCGCGCCCCGACACCTCGATCAGCGAGCGCCCGTCGGCGCGCGGCTCCACGCGCACCCAGTCGGGATCGAACTCGGTGCGCTGCAGGTGCCCCGCGCTTTCCAGCTCCACCACCAGACGCCGGCCCTGCAGGCTGATGCGCTCGCCGTCCGCCGCGTGCCGCGCGTACAGCAGGAAAGCCAGCCCCACGGCGCCCAGCTCGAGCCAGGCGAACGGAAGGACCAGCGTCGCGCCCTGAAGCCAGAAGACGGTACCGATCACGAGCGAGACCACGCAAAGCGAGGCGTAGAACCACCCCAGCTGGGTCGGCGTGACCGAGCAATTGCGCTTGAGAAACCAGACGATGGCCTGGCCCTGGACTGTCGCGAAACGAAAAACCGGCATCGACGGTGACGTCCACAAATCAACCGGGCATTGTAGCCACGTTGACACGACGGTTTACCAGCGGTTGACCTAGCGGCCGGGGCCGCGTCCTCCCCGCAACAGTCCGCGCATGTCGTCGACGGACAACGAGGTTTCGGCCTGCACGCGGGCCCGCGGCGCCGGACGGATCGCATGGCCGTAGACGATCTCGAACGTCAGCGCCAGCCGTCCGTCGGGGCCGCGAAGGCTCTTGTCGAGCTCCCCATGCAGGCGCTGCTTCCACCCACGGCCGCGCAGGCCCGGGAAGCGGCCCGGGTGCAGGTTGGCGCCCAGCTCCCCCAGTTCGTCCAGCAGGCGCTGCGGCGATTCCCAGGTGAGCGTGAGCCGCTCCATGTCCATCACCGGCTCCGCGAAGCCGGCGGCCACCAGCATGTCGCCCCAGTCGTGCATGTCGGTGAATTGCGGCCCCGGCGGCGGCCAGCCCTGCTCGCGGTAGAGCGCGTGCAGCTCGCGCAGCGTGTCCGGCCCGAAGCAGGAGAACATCAGGAAGCCGTCGGTCGCCAGTGCCCGGTGCCAGCGCGCCATCAGGGCCTGCGGCTCCAGCGCGAAATGCAGCGCCATGTTGGCCCAGAGCATCTGCACGGCGCCGTCGCCGAGGGCGTCGACCACGCGCCGGCGCGGCCCGCCCCAGCGCTGCCACCACGGGCGTTCGAAGGCCGCGCGCGCGGCGGGCACGAGGGCCGGCTCCGGCTCGACCAGCAGGCATTCGGCCTGCGGATAGCGCTGCTCAAGTTCCTGCTGCACGGCCAGGCCGCCGCGCACCGGCTCCCAGTGGGCCCAGGCCTGCGGCGCGAGGCGGATCCACTCCAGCCGCTCCGCCATGCGGCGCGCGACCTCCTCGTGGAGCCAGGGGGAACGCGGCGGTGCGGTGCGCTGCCAGCGCGCCGCCGCGACGGGATCAAGGGTGGGGGGACGCTCTCCGGGCACAGGAAAGTATATTGAGCCGCCATGTTCCGCCAGCTCGTGCGAGGCCTTGCCGCCGCCACTCCCGCGCAATGCGAGGTCTGCCGCGCCTGGCCGGGCGGGCCGTTGTGCGAGGCCTGCCGCGCGCGGTTCGCCGCGCCTCGCGTTCGCTGCGCGCTGTGCGCGCTGGCGCTCCCCGAAGGCGTCGCGGCCTGCGGACGCTGCCTGCGCGAGGGCTCGCCGCTGGACGCCTGTCACGCCGCAGTCAGCTACGCCTACCCCTGGTCGGGCCTGATCGCGCGCTTCAAGTTCTCCGGGCAGGCCGGCTGGGCCGATGGGTTCGCGCGGCTGCTGCTCGGCTCCGAAGCGGTCCGGCAGTGCATCGGCGCGGCCGACCGGCTGGTGCCGATGCCGCTGTCGCCGGCCCGGCTGGCGACGCGCGGCTTCAACCAGGCCCACGAGCTCGCCCGCCGGCTGTCGCCGCGCAAGACCGAAGCCCGCCTGGCGCTGCGCCTTCGCGAGACGCCGCCGCAGGCCGAGCTCGAGCGCGCCGCCCGGCTGGCCAACGTGCGCCAGGCCTTCGCAGTGGAGCCGGCGCGCGCGCACGAGGTCCGCGGCCGGCGCATCGTTCTGGTGGACGACGTGATGACGAGCGGCGCCTCGCTGCATGCATTGGCGGCCGTGTTCCGCGCGGCGGGCGCGGCCGAAGTCGTGGCCGTGGTGGTCGCCCGCACCGAGGACACTTGAGGGCATGTTCCACATCGTCCTCGTCGAACCCGAGATCCCGCCCAACACCGGCAACGTGATCCGGCTGGCCGCCAACACCGGCTGCACGCTGCACCTGATCGAGCCGCTCGGTTTCTCGATGGACGACAAGCACATGCGGCGCGCGGGGCTCGACTACCACGAGTACGCCGAGGTGCGGCGCCACGCGAACTGGCCGGCTTTCCTCGATGCCGAGCGGCCCGATCCGCAGCGCCTCTTCGCGCTCACCACGCGCGGCACGCGCTTCGTGCACGACGTGCGTTTCGCGCCGGGCGACTGGCTGGTGTTCGGCGCCGAGACGCGCGGCCTCGCGCCCGAACTGCGCGAGACCTTCCCGCCGGAGCAGCGCCTTCGCCTGCCCATGCGCGCGGGCCAGCGCAGCCTCAACCTTTCCAACGCGGTGGCGGTGACGGTGTTCGAGGCCTGGCGGCAGAACGGCTTCGGCTGAACGAGCGGCGGCTTACCGGAGCCACTGGCGCCGAGGGCGGCGCGTGCGGACAGTGCGGGCCTCGTTCATCTCAGAGGCTTGTTCATGATCTGGCTCTACTTCCTCCCCGCCATCGTCTTCGCGGCGTTCGCGATCCTGGAGACGATCCGCCCGGCCCGGGCTTACGCGCTGACCCAGCCCTCTTCCGCCACCTGGCGCCTGCGCGGCCTGGTCAGCCTCGGCGTGTACATGGCACTCGGCTACCAGCTTCCGCTGTTCTGGGACGCCGTCCTCGCGCAGTACCAGCTGTTCGACGGCACGGGGCTGGGCACCCTCGGCGGCGCCATCGTCGCCTTCCTCGTCCTCGAGTTCGGCATCTTCCTGTGGCACCGGACGCTGCACGCGGTGCCTTTCCTGTGGCACCACCTGCACCAGATGCACCACAGCGCGGAGCGCCTGGACAGCTACGGCGCGTTCTACTTCAACCCGCTCGACATGGCCGGCTTCATCGCGGTCAGCAGCGTGACGTTCGCGCTCGTCATCGGCGTCACCACCGAAGCGGCGGTCATCGCCAGCATCGCCGCCACCGTCCTCAGCGTGTTCCAGCACGCCAACATCCGCACGCCGGCCTGGCTCGGCTACTTCGTGCAACGGCCGGAGAGCCATTTCCTCCACCACGAGCGCGGCGTGCACGCCAGGAACTACGGCGACCTGCCGGTCTTCGATCTCCTGTTCGGCTCTTTCGCGAACGGACGATCGTTCGACGGCGAAGTCGGCTTCTACGACGGCGCTTCATCCCGCATCGGGGAAGTCCTGCTGGGCAAGGACATCACCCAGCCCCGGCTTGCCTCTGCGCCAGACGCACACAGCTGAAATGCGTGGTTGCGGCGCGCCGAGCTTGAAGATGGCCTTTGTTGCGGCCAACTAGGAGGTTCGGCTCAACCCGTGCCCAGCGGCCGGCCTGTCGAACACTCCCTTTCAAGGCCCGCGCCGAGTGCGCGGGCTCTTTTTTTGCGCCTGCGGCGCTCTTTTTCGCGCCTCAGACGTAGCGGCGCGTGATGGATTCCGCCACGCAGGCGGGCCGTGTCGAGCCTTCCAGCTCCACCGTCACCCGCCAGGTCATCTGCATGCCGTTGCCCTCGATCGGTTCGCAGGCCAGCAGCACCATGCGGCCGCGCACGCGGCTGCCCACCGGCACCGGCGCGGTGAACCGAACCTTGTTGAGCCCGTAGTTCACGCCCATGCGCGTGTTCTCCACGTGCAGCGCCGACTCGACGATCTTCGGCAGCAGCGACAGCGTGAGGAAACCGTGCGCGATCGGACCGCCGAACGGCCCGGCCTTGGCCTTCTCGACGTCGACGTGGATCCACTGGTGGTCGCCGGTCGCCTGCGCGAACAGGTTGACCTGCTCCTGGGTGACCGTGATCCAGTCGCTGACCGCGACTTCCTGGCCCACCAGGGGCGGCAATTCGGCGAGCGAGGCGAAGGTTCTCATGAGCGCCACTCTAACTGTCCAGCCAGCGGCAAAGGGCCGCCCACTGCTCCAGGTCGCGCTCGACCCGCCCCGGCGCCACGTCGAACAGCGTGAGCCCGCGCGCGGCCAGGTGCACGTAGTTCTGCGTGGGCCGCAGCTCGCCCAGCACGGGCAGCCCGAGCTGCTTGACGAAGGCATGCAGTTGGTCGGCGGCCAAGGTGCGCTGGTCCACGCGCGTGCCGACGATGCCCACGCGCAGCCCCGACGCCTTGTGGTGCTGGGCCAACTCATCGAGGAAGGTGCGTGTCGCGAAGATGTCGAACACGCTGGGCGCGAGCGGCACCACCACGTGGGTGGCCGGCTTGAGCAGGTCGCGCAGTTCCTTGCCGTGCAGGCCGGCGGGCGTGTCGAGGACGACGTGCGTCGTGCCCTTGGGCGGCCTGGCCACCTGCCCTTCGCCGATGTCCCAGCCCTGGATCGCTCGCGCCGCCGGTGGTCTCAGGTCCAGCCACAGCCGGCTGGACTGCTGGCGGTCCGCATCGCCTAGCATCACCGCATGGCCCCGGCTGGCGAAATAGCCCGCTACGTGGGTGGCGACGGTGGATTTCCCGACGCCGCCCTTCGGATTGGCAACGACCACGACCGGCATGGAGCAACTCCTGGACGGGGGCGGCCGCCGGGCGGCAGCCGCTTTACGCTATGTTACCGACATGGATGAGCAGTCCCCCTCCGACGCGCCCGGCGTCTACGTCCTGGCCGCGCACCCGGCCTGGAGCCGTTCGCGCGTGAACCGGCGCCTGCGCGACGCCGCGAAGCAACTCCCCGGCGTGCAGGTGCAGGACCTGTACGCGCGCTATCCCGACTTCGACATAGACGTCGCCGCCGAACAGGCGAACGTCTCGGCCGCCCGCCTGCTGGTGCTGCTGCATCCGATCCAGTGGTACTCGATGCCTCCGCTGCTCAAGCTGTGGCTGGACGAGGTGCTGACGCATGGCTGGGCCTACGGCCGCACCGGCACGGCGCTGCAGGGCAAGGATCTCTGGCTGGTCGCCACCACCGGCGGGCCCGAGACGTCGTACCACCCGCAGGGCTACAACCGCTACTTCTTCGACGCCTTCCTGCCGCCCTACGAGCAGACCGCGGCACTGTGCGGCATGCGCTTCCTGCCGCCGCTGCTGCTGCATGGCGCGCACCGCGCGGCCGGCGAGCAGATCGACACGCACGTGGACGTGTTCCGCCAGCGCCTGGCGTCGCATCCCGACTGGCCAGAGATGGAAGACCTGCCCACCTGCCCCGCCTGCGACGTGCCCACCACCGATCGCCCCGTCCCGCAACCCGCGAGCGAGGCCTGATGGAGCACGCCCCCGCCTGGCTGACCAACAGCCTGATCTACCTGGCCGCCGCGGTGATCGCGGTGCCCGTTTCGCGCGCGCTCGGCCTGGGCGCCATCCTCGGCTACCTGGCCGCGGGCATCGCCATCGGTCCCTGGGGCCTTCGCCTCGTGGGCAACGTGCAGGACATCCTGCATTTCGCCGAATTCGGCGTGGTGCTGATGCTGTTCCTGGTCGGCCTGGAACTGGAGCCGCGCCGCTTGTGGAACCTGCGCCGGCCGATCTTCGGATGGGGCAGCGTGCAGCTGTTCGGCTCGGCCGCGGCGATCGCGGGCGTGGCCATCGCCTTCGGCGTCGACTGGCGCATCGCGTTCGCCGGCGGACTGGCGCTGGCCGACTCCTCCACCGCCACCGGCCTGCGCGCCATGGCCGATCGCAACCTGATGCCCACCACCTCCGGCCGCAGCATGCTCAGCGTGCTGCTCCTGCAGGACGTGGCGGCGATCCCGATCCTGGCGCTGCTGCCGCTGCTGGCCGTCACCGGCGCGCAGGCGGAAGCCAGCAGCTGGGTGGGCGGCGCCAAAGCGGTCGGCGTGATCGCGGCCATCGTGCTGGGCGGACGCCTGCTGCTGCGGCCCACGCTGCGCTGGATCGCGCGCAGCGATTCGCCGGAGATCTTCACCGCCGCCGCCCTGCTGCTCGTGGTGGCCACCGCCGCGCTGATGCATTCGGTCGGCCTCTCGATGGCGCTGGGCGCCTTCCTCGCCGGCGTGCTGCTGGCGGAAAGCGAATACCGGCGCGAGCTGGAGACCGACATCGAGCCCTTCAAGGGCCTGCTGCTCGGGCTGTTCTTCATCGCCATCGGAATGACGATCGACTTCGCGGTCGTGGTCCGGCAGCCCTTGCTGGTCGCGGGCATCGTGATCGGCTTCCTCGTGGTCAAGGCGCTGGTGCTGTGGGTGATGACGCGTCTGATGCCCATCCCCAAGGCCGAGCGGCCGCTGTTCATCGTGCTGCTGGCGCAAGGCGGCGAAGTGGGCTTCGTGGTGCTGCAGACCGCCACCGGCGCGCAGCTGCTGGACGGGCCGACGTCGTCGCTGCTGGTGGCGGCGATCACGCTGTCGATGCTGCTGACGCCGCTCCTGCTGCTGGTCGCCGATCGCTGGTCCGCGCGGCTGGCCGACGGCCGCGAGCGGCAGATGGAGGAGCTGAGCGAGCCACAGCACGCGCGCGTGATCATCGCGGGCTTCGGCCGCTACGGACAGATCGTCGGCCGCCTGCTCAACGCGCAGGGCATCGGCTCCACGGTGCTGGACCACGACGCCGACATGGTGGAAGCCGCCCGCGCCTATGGCTACAAGGTGTTCTACGGCGACGCGACGCGGCTGGACCTGCTGCGCACCGCGGGCGCGGCCGGGGCCAAGGTGCTGGTGGTGGCGGTCGACGACGTGGAGCAGTCGGTGCGCATCATCAAGCTCGTTCAGGAGCACTTCCCGCACCTGGAGCTGGTGGCGCGGGCGCGCGACGTCACGCACTGGAACACGCTGCGCGACCTGGGCGTGATGCGCGTGGAGCGCGAGGTGTTCGAGTCCAGCCTGCGCAGCGGCCGCACCGTGCTGGAACTGCTCGGCGCCGATCCGCACGAGGCGCGCAAGCTGGCCCTGCGCTTCCGGCGCCACAACATCCAGCTGTTCGAGCAGATGTACCCGCACCACAGCGACCGCGCCAAGCTGATCGCGGTGGTGCGCGCGGGGCGCGAGCAGTTCGAGGCGCAGATGGCGCAGGAACGCGCCGAAGCGCAGAAGCGCCGCCGCGACGGCCTGGACCGGCCGCCGGGCTGGGACCGCTGAAGCTCCGCGACGCAGCGCTCAGCGCGCGAAGAAGCCGTCCCAGACCAGCTTCAGGCCGGTGAGCAGCATGCCCAGGTACACCATCCGGTAGAACAGCACCGGCGAGATGCGGTGCGCCAGCTTCACGCCGACGATCACGCCCACCGGAGCGAACGGCAGCAGCACCATCGAGGTGGCCATGTTGCGCATGTCCAGCAGCCCCAGCCAGGCGTACGGGATCCACTTGCTCAGGTTGATCGTGAAGAAGAACACCGCCAGGGTCGCGGTGAACACCTGCGGCGTCAGCCGCATCGGCAGCACGTAGGCGTTGACGGGCGGCCCGCCCGCGTGGGCGATGAAGCTGGTGAAGCCGGCGGTCGTCGTCAGGATCGCGCCCAGCCACTTGGGCGGCGCCGGGCTGTCGGGCCCGGGCGGAAACAGCAGCCGCTGCGCCAGGAACACCAGCGTGAACACGCCCACGATGCCCGCCACCAGGTGCGAGTCCAGCAGCTTGAACAGCAGCGTGCCGACCACGGTGCCGAGCAGCCCGAACGGCAGCAGGAAACGGATGAGCTTCCAGTCGAAGTGGCGCCGCCAGGCGTGCAGCCCGAGCACGTCCATCACGAACAACAGCGGCATCAGGATGGCGGCGGCCTGCGGCACGGTGACCGACAGCGCCATCAGCGGCACCGCCAGGGAGCCGAAGCCGGCGCCGAAGCCGCTCTTGCTGATGCCCAGCATCAGCACGGCGGGGATGGCCACGGCGTAGAAGCCGGCGTCGGTGATGAGGGGGAAGTCCAAGCGGCCGATTGTCGGGCCGCGGCGCGGTGTTTTCGGGCGGGCCGATGTCGCGCGACGGAAAGCTTGCAAGGCTAGGAGCGCGACCGCGCGGCGTCAATCGGGATTCATGCACCCTGGCGGCCGAGCAACACGCGCAGTACAAGGATGCACCCTCATCCCTTGCCCAGGAGGCCCGCCATGAACCAGGCCGAACGCGAACGCCGCCATCGCGCCAATCTCGAACGGGTCAACCAGGTGCAACTGGTGGTGGGCACCGGCGACCGGGCACGGATCGACCACGAAGGCACGCTGCTGGAACGCGCGCGCCTGATGGTGGAGGAACTGCGGTCGCACGAGGCCACCGAGCGCGGGCTGGCCGCCTTCGACCGCCTGCTGCGGCGGGCGGAGGAAGGCCAGTCGCTTACCGCGCGCCAGGCCGGTGACTTCATCGCCACCGTGTGGGAAGACCAGCCGCTTCGTCCTTCGACCCTGCGCGCCGCCGGCGAGCTGGGCGAGGACATGGTGGCCGTGCTCGACGGCCTGCGCTACGGCCGGTTCACGCTGGCCGAGCAGGTGCGCGGCGGCCCGCGCCGCGTGGTGCGCCTGCTGGAGCGGCGCAAGGCCGCCCTGGCCTGAGGCCGGCGCTCAGACCCGCTCGAGGACCAGCGCGATCCCCTGCCCCACGCCGATGCACATCGTGCACAGGGCGTAGCGGCCGCCGGTGCGGTGCAGCTGGTTCACCGCGGTGGTGGCCAGGCGCGCGCCCGAGGCGCCCAGCGGATGGCCGAGGGCGATCGCGCCGCCGTTCGGGTTGACGCGCGGATCGTCGTCCTGCAGGCCCAGTTGGCGCAGCACCGCCAGGCCCTGGGCCGCGAAGGCCTCGTTCAGCTCGATCACGTCGATCTGCTCGATCCTGAGGCCGGTGAGCGCCAGCACCTTCTGCGTGGCCGGCGCCGGGCCGATGCCCATGACGCGCGGCGCGACGCCGGCGGTGGCCATGCCGACCACGCGGGCGCGCGGCGTCAGGCCATGGCGCGCCGCCGTGCCTTCGTCGGCCAGCAGCAGCGCGCAGGCGCCGTCGTTCACGCCGCTGGCGTTGCCGGCCGTCACCGAGCCTTCGGGTTTCACTACGCCCTTGAGCTTGGCCAGTGCCTCCAGCGAGGTCTCGCGCGGATGCTCGTCGCGGTTCACGACGACCGGATCGCCCTTCTTCTGCGGGATGGTCACCGGCGTGATCTCGGCGTCGAAGAAGCCGGACTTCTGCGCCGCCACCGCCTTCAGCTGGGAGGCCAGCGCCATGCGGTCCTGCGCCTCGCGCTCGATGCGGAAGTCGGTCGCCACGTTCTCGGCGGTCTCGGGCATGGAATCGATGCCGTAGCGCTCCTTCATCAGCTTGTTGACGAAGCGCCAGCCGATGGTGGTGTCGTACACCGCGTTGCTGCGCGAGAAGGCCGACTCGGCCTTGGGCATCACGAACGGCGCGCGGCTCATGCTCTCCACGCCGCCGGCGACCATCAGCTGCGCCTCGCCGGCCTTGATGGCGCGCGCGGCGCTGCCGACGGCATCCAGGCCGGAGCCGCAAAGGCGGTTGATCGTCGCGCCCGGCACCTCGAGGGGCAGGCCGGCGAGCAGCGCGGCCATGCGGGCAACGTTGCGGTTGTCCTCGCCGGCCTGGTTGGCGCAGCCGTACAGCACGTCCTGCACCGCCTGCCAGTCGACCTTGGGATTGCGTTGCATCAGCGCCCTGATCGGAATGGCGCCGAGGTCGTCCGTGCGGACCGAAGACAGCGCGCCGCCGTAGCGGCCGAAGGGCGTGCGGATGGCGTCGCAGATGAAGGCTTGCTTGCTCATGGTTTCTCCAGTGGCGTCCCGCGATTGTCCCGCCGCCGGCGATCCCTGCCGGAAAGGGAGTGTTAGCCTTGGCCGATGTTCAATCCCTCCCAGGAAGACGTGCGCCGCTTCTTCTGCGGCGTGCACGCCAAGGCGCGCGACGGCGCGCCGCTGGACGCGCTGGAGACGCTGGCCAGCCAGTGGCTGCAGGAGCACCCCGAATACGACCCCGACATGGCCGACGCCGAGGCCGCCGTGGCCCGCGTGTACGACGGCGGCGACGGCCAGACCAACCCGTTCCTGCACCTGGCCATGCACCTGTCGATCAGCGAGCAGTGCTCGATCGACCAGCCCCGCGGCATCCGGCAGGCGGTGGAGTTGCTGGCGGCCCGGCGCGCGTCGCTGCACGACGCGCACCACGAGGCCATGGAGTGCCTGGGCCAGATGCTGTGGGAAAGCCAGCGCGCCGGACGGCCGCCGGATGGCGACGCCTACGTGGCGTGCGTGCAGCGCCGCGCGACCCGCGACTGAAAGCGCCCCGGCCCCAATGAAAAAGGCCCGCGTCAGCGGGCCTTTCGTCTTGTCACGCCAAGGGGCGCGTCACTTGTGGCTGCCGCCGTGGAAACGGCTCTCGGGCACGGTCTTCAGGTCGCCATCGAGGCTGCCGATGTAGTCGGCCATCGCCTTCAGGTCGGCGGTGCTGAACTGCTTGGCGATGCCGCCCATGATGCCGTTGTTGCGGCCGACGGCCTGGTTGTTCTCCTGCTTGTACGCCTTGAGCGCGACGAAGAGGTAGTCCTTGTGCTGGCCCGCGATCTTCGGGTAGTTCGGTGCGATCGGCTTGGAGAAGTTGGCGCCGTGGCAGGACACGCACGCGGCCTTCTGCAGCAGCGCGGCCACTTGCGGGCTGGGCTCGCGGCTGAGTTTCTCCGGCGCGGCGGCCTCGCCGGCCAGCTTGGAGTAGTAGGCGGCGATGTCCTTGACGTCCTGCTCGGAGAGCTGGTCGGCGACGCCGCGCATGGTCGGGTGCTTGCGCTCGCCGGTCTTGTACGCGGCCAGCGCGGCCTCGATGTAGCTCGCCGACTGGCCGGCGATCATGGGCACGCGGTGCACCTCGGGGAAGCTGGCCTGGTAGCCGGGGATGTTGTGGCAACCCAGGCACATGGCGATCTTGGCTTGCAGCGACGCCGGGCTGGACGGCTCGGCGGCGGGCTTGGACGCAGGGGCGGCCGGCGCGGAAGCGGCGGGCGCCTGGGCCTGGGCGAATCCGGTCGCTGACGCGACAAGCAGGGCGAAAAGCGTGGTCAACAACTTATTCATTTTGCGCGCACAATCGACGAGCGTCCGTTATTCAGATCAACCGGCGATTATAGGGGCCGCACCTCAGCGGCCCGTCAGTCGCAACCCTCGCATGAAATTCCAAGGCTCCCAGAACTACGTCGCCACGCAGGACCTGATGCTGGCGGTGAACGCGTCCATCACGCTCAAGCGGCCGCTCCTGGTCAAGGGCGAGCCCGGCACCGGCAAGACGATGCTGGCCGAGGAGGTGGCGCAGGCGCTCGACATGCCGCTGTTGCAGTGGCACATCAAGTCCACCACCAAGGCGCAGCAGGGCCTGTACGAATACGACGCGGTCTCCCGCCTTCGCGACTCGCAACTGGGCGACGAGAAGGTCAAGGACATCCACAACTACATCGTCAAGGGCGTGCTCTGGCAGGCCTTCACGGCCGACCGGCCGGTGGCGCTGCTGATCGACGAGATCGACAAGGCCGACATCGAATTCCCCAACGACCTGCTGCGCGAGCTGGACCGGATGGAGTTCTATGTCTACGAGACGCGCGAGCTGGTGAAGGCGAAGCACCGCCCGCTGGTGTTCATCACCTCCAACAACGAGAAGGAGCTGCCCGACGCCTTCCTGCGCCGCTGCTTCTTCCACTACATCAAGTTCCCGGACGCCGACACGATGCAGAAGATCGTGGACGTGCACTTCCCCGGCCTGAAGAAGGAGCTGCTCACCGCGGCGATGAAGACCTTCTACGACGTGCGCAACCTTCCGGGCCTGAAGAAGAAGCCCAGCACGTCCGAGCTGCTGGACTGGCTCAAGCTCCTGGTCGCCGAGGACATCCCGCTGGAAGCCCTGCAGAGCAAGGACGACAAGGTGGCCGTGCCGCCGCTGGTCGGCGCGCTGCTGAAGAACGAACAGGACGTCACGCTGTTCGAGAAGCTGGTGTTCATGCAGCGGCATAACCGCTGACGCGCGGCCGATGGACCCGCGCCTGCTCGAAGGCCTCACCGACGCCATCGGCTTCCTCGCCGGCGTGCTGCTGGCGTACGTGGTCGGCCGCCTGTTCGGATTCGACCCGCTCGCGCCCGGCCACGGCGGTGACGCCATCGGCGGCATCGTGCTGGCGGGCCTGGGCGGCGGTGCGGGCGTGCAGCTGGCGCGTCGCTGGCGGGCCAATCGCCGCCGCAAGGAAGACTGAATGCGCAAGCCCGAACCCGTCCTGCTGGAGGCCGGCCGCGTGCGGCTGGTGCCGATGGCGCGCGAGCACGCGGCCGGCCTGGCCGCCGCCGCGCGCGACGGCGAGCTGTGGAAGCTGCGCATCACCTCGGTCCCGGCGCCCGGCGAAGAGGCCGACTACATCGAGGCCGCGCTCAAGGGGCACGAACAGGGCCACATGCTGCCTTTGGTCGTGCTCGGCACCGACGGCCAGGTGATCGGCACCACGCGATACCACGACATCGTGCCGGCGGTCGAGCGCCTGGAGATCGGCTACACGTGGTACGCGCGCAGCGTCCAGCGCACCGACGTCAACACCACCTGCAAGCTGCTGCTGATGACCCACGCCTTCGAGGTGCTGGGCGCCCAGCTCGTCGGCTGGCGCACCGACAACTACAACTTCGCCAGCCAGCGCGCCATCGAGCGCCTCGGCGCGAAGAAGGACGGCGTGCTGAGGCACCACGCCTTACGCCGCGACGGCACGGTCCGTGATACGGTGATGTACAGCCTGGCGGCCGGCGAATGGCCCGAGGTCAAGGCCCACCTGCAGTACCAGCTGGCCCGGCCGCGCGACTGAGCGGACGACCCCACGAAGCGAGCACACGCGATGCTGATCGACTTCTTCTACACCCTGCGCAGCGCCAAGCTGCCGGTCTCGGTCAAGGAGTACCTCACGCTGGTCGAGGCGCTCAAGGAAGGCGTGGTCGGCCCGGCCAGCACCGACGGCGGCTGGTCGGTCGACGACTTCTATTACCTGTCGCGCACCGCGCTGGTGAAGGACGAGAAGCACTACGACAAGTTCGACCGCGCCTTCGCGGCCTACTTCAAGGGCGTGGAGCTGGTCGCCGACTTCAGCAAGGACGTGCCGCTGGAGTGGCTGCGCAAGAACCTCGAGCTCGAACTCTCGCCGGAGGAGAAGGCCAAGATCGAGAAGATGGGCTGGGACGAGCTCATGGAAACGCTCAAGAAGCGCTTCGAGGAGCAGAAGGAGCGTCACGAGGGCGGCAGCAAGATGATCGGCACCGGCGGCACCTCGCCGTTCGGCGCGTACGGCTACAACCCGCAGGGCATCCGCATCGGCCAGGACAAGGGCCGCAACCGCAGCGCGGTGAAGGTGTGGGACCAGCGCGCGTACAAGGACTACGACGACACCCAGGAGCTGGGCACGCGCAACATCAAGATCGCGCTGCGGCGGCTGCGCAAGTTCGCGCGCGAGGGCGCGGCCGACGAACTGGACCTGGACGACACCATCCGCAGCACCGCGGCCAACGCCGGCTACCTGGACATCAAGATGGTCCCGGAGCGCCACAACAACGTGAAGGTGCTGCTGCTCATGGACGTGGGCGGCACGATGGACGAGCACATCCACCGCGTCGAGGAAATGTTCTCGGCGGCCAAGGCCGAGTTCAAGCACCTGGAGTTCTACTACTTCCACAACTGCGTCTACGACTTCATGTGGAAGAACAACCGGCGCCGCTTCTCGGAGAAGTTCCCGACGTGGGACATCATCCGCAAGTACAACAAGGACTACAAACTGATCTTCGTGGGCGACGCCACCATGAGCCCCTACGAGATCCTGCAGCCGGGCGGCAGCGTCGAATACAACAACGAGGAAGCCGGCGCCGAATGGCTGCAGCGCCTCACCCACGCCTTCCCCAAGTTCACCTGGATCAATCCCGAGCCGCAGGGCGTCTGGCAGTACCGCCAGAGCATCGCGGTCGTCCAGCAGCTGATGAACCAGCGCATGTACCCGATGACCATCAAGGGCCTCGAGGAAGCCATGCGCATGCTCTCAAAGTAAGCGCGACCCTCTCCCCTTCCCCCTCCCGGAGGGGGAAGGGGCCGGGGGAAGGGGGAGCCCCAGTTCGGCCGTACGGCGGTCGCGGCGAGGGCGCATAGAATGCGCCCTCACCACGGCCGCCGTAGTTCAATGGATAGAACGAGCGCCTCCTAAGCGCTAGATACAGGTTCGATTCCTGTCGGGGGCGCCAACTCTTCCCCTTCCCCGCCTCAGTGCCGATGCCCGTGATGCGCATCCGGCACATGCGGATGCGCATGTGCCACCGCCTCGTGCCGATGCCCATGGCTGTGCTCCCCTGGCGGCATCACTTCATGGAAATGGTCGTGGTGCCCGTCGTCGTGCCGGTGCGCGTGTTCATGCTCCAGCGCCTCGTGCTCGTGCCAGTGATCGTGCCGCTCCCCCAGGTGCACCAGCACGCCCGCGAGCATCAGCGCGCCGCCGGCCCCCGTTGCCCAGCCCAGGCCTTGCCCGCCCATCGCGATCGCTAGCGCCGCGCCGATGAAGGGCGCGAAGGCGAACACGGAGCCGGTGCGCGCCGCGCCGAAGGCCCGCTGCGCCAGGAGGTAGAGGCGCAGGCTCAGCCCGTAGCCGGTCGCGCCGATGGTCGCCAACGCGAGGGCGGCTGTCGGGCTCGGCAGCGGCTCGCCCCAGGCCAGCGCCAGCAGCAGCGCCGCGGGCGCGCCCATCGCGGACTTGGCCAGCACCACTTGCGCGGGATCGCGCTCGGCCACGCCGCGGGACAGCGTGTTGTCCAGGCCCCAGGCCGCGGTGGCGACGCCCACCGCCAGCAGGCCCAGCAGCTGCCCGCCGCCCCCGGCCCCGCGGTCGAGGATCAGCAGGACGCCGCCACCCAGGAGCAGCAGCAAGGCGGTCTTCACCCGGCGATCCATCGCCTCGCGATAGAGCCAGTGCGCCAGCACCGCGGTGAACAAGGCTTCCGCCGCCAGCATGAGCGAAGCGCTGGCGCCGCTGGTGTGTTGCAGGCCCCAGGCCAGGGCCACGGGGCCGAGGATCGCGCCGAAGCCGGCCATGGCCACGATCCGCGGCAGGTCGGAACGACGCAACCTCGCCTCGCGGTCCACCGGTTGCCGCAGCACGGCACCGAGCAAGGCCGCGCCCGCGTACAGCAGCGCGGCGGTGGTGAACGGCCCGACCCCGTGGCCCGAGCGCTGGACCAGCGGCGTGCTGATGCCGAACAGCGTCGCGGCCATGACGGCGAGCAGGCCGCCGCGCAGCGCCGGGCGTCCTGCGGGGAACGTCTTCATGAAGCCGCCCTCACCCCACCGGCAGATCCGCCTTCTTGAGCGTCCTGAGCACGAAGCTCGATTTGCTGTGCCGGATCCCCTTGATCTTGTACAGCTTCTCCCGCAGCAGCCGCTCGTAGTCGCGCGTGTCGCGCACCGCGATGCGCAGCAGGTAGTCGTACTCGCCCGAGACCAGGTAGGCCTCGACCACTTCCGGGATGGCGGCGAGCGTCTCGCCGAATTTCTCCAGCGTGTTGTCGGTGTGGCTGTCCAGCGTGACCTGCACCAGCACCGTGTCGCTGTAGCCCAGCTCGCGCGCGTTCAGCCGCACCGTGTAGCCCTCGATCACGCCCAGCTGCTCGAGCTTGCGGATGCGCTCCCAGCACGGCGACGCGCTCAGGCCCACCGCCTTGCCGATCTCCTGCAGGCTGGCGCGCGCGTCGGCCTGCAGCACGCGCAGGATTTTCCGGTCGATCTGGTCCATGCGGATGAATATACGGCGGTTTCTCCGTTCATCCATTGGATTTGCCGTCCTGACGGGCAAATAGCATCAAGTTCAGAAGCTCTTTCGGCCCGCTCCCGCGCACAGTAAAGGCCTGAGACGACCTACCCGGTCCGATCCGGCGACGCCGGGCCAGCGGGTTACCGCCCGCTGGCCCGAGGCGAGTTCCACCCAACGCGCTTCAAGAACCGCCCCCGGCTGCCGAATACCCGGCATGCCCCCGCCCCTGAACGAAGACCTGGACCGCTGGACCCGGCGCCTGGCGCCGCTCGCGCCGCCGGTCCTGGCGTCCACGCGCGACGCCATCGAGTCGCTGCGCGGCCGGCGCGATCGCGCCGATGCCAACCTGCTCGCCGACATCGTGCTGCGCGATCCGCTGATGACGCTGCGCGTGCTGGTCGTGGTGGCCGCGCGCCTGGGCAAGCGCCTCGCAACGCCGGTGACCACGGTGACCGGTGCGCTGGTGCTGCTGGGCATCGAGCCCTTCTTCGCGGCCTTCGAATCGCTGGAGACGATCGAGGACCGGCTCGCGAGCCGGCCCGAGGCGCTGGAGAGCGCGATGCAGGCGCTGGAGCGCTCGCGCCGCGCCGCCCGCCTGGCCGCGGCCTTCGCGGTCCACCGCCAGGACGACCAGGCCGAGGTGCTGCACCAGGCGGCGCTGCTGGACCACTTCTCCACGCTGCTGCTCTGGGGCGACGTGCCCGAGCTGATGCAGGACATCGCGGCCCGCCAGCAGGCCGACTCCCAGTTGCGATCGGCCGATGCGCAGCGCCGGGTGCTGGGCACCGAGATCATCGCGCTGGACCACGCGCTCATGCAGGCCTGGGACCTGGCCGCCGTGCTGCGCGCGCAGGCGCCCGGCGCGATGCGGGCGGCGCCGGGCGTGACCGGCGTGGCGCTGGCGGTGCGCATCGCGCGCCACCTGGAACAAGGCGGCTGGGACAGCCCCGCCCTGCCGGACGACTTCGCCGAGCTCGGCCAGCTGCTGGTGCTGACCCCGCACGCGGCGAAGGCGCTGGTGATGGAGGTGGAAGGAGAGAAAAGCTTCAGCGGATGAAGTCGAACAGCGAGCTGCGCCCGATGGCCGCGTACGCGCTCAGCGCCGCGTCCAGCGTGGTCTTGTTCGACTGCATCTGCGAGATCGCCGCGGCGTAGTCCAGGTCCTCGAGGTCGCTGCGCCGCTGCGTCACCCCGAGCGTCTGCTGCTCGCCCGAGGCGGCCGCCTGCTCGACGTGGCGCAGCTCTTCGCCGATCTGGCTGCGCGCCACGATCATGCGGTCGAGCGCGCCGTCCAGCGTGGCCTGCGCGCGGCCCAGCTGCTCGTTGTACGCCGGCGTGGAAAGGTCCGAGCTGAGCGCCGCGATCGCGTCGTCCAGCGTGTCGAAGATGCTCTGCTGGCCCGAAGGCGTGAGCGTGAAGCGGTCGCCCGCGGCGGGCGTGCCGCCGATGCGCACGCGCTGGCCGTCCACTTCCACCTCCCCGTCCTCGGGCAGCGCGACGCCCGTGGCCACGGTGGTGCCGAGGTCGAGGTCCTCGACGGCGTAGGTGAACGCCCCCGGCGCGCCCGACACGGTGATGCGGTAGTTGTGCCCCGTCAGCTGCGCGGGCTGGCTCACGCCGCCGGGATCGACCCAGGCCGCGCCGGTGTTGGCCGGGTCGGACGCCGGGATGAACACGCCGTTGCCCTGCGGCAGCGCGATGAACGCCGCGCGTCCGTCCACGCCCGCGGCGTAGCGGCCGGCCTCGCCGATGCGCTGCGTGCCCGAGGGCGCGTTCCAGGCGGGCGCCGAGCCCCCGGACAGCGGCGGCAGCGTGCTGCCCTGCCCCGCGAACAGGAAGCCGCCCGCGCCGTCCTGGCTGTTGGCCAGGATCAGCAGTTCGTTGCGCACCGAGCGCAGCTGCATCGCCAGCGATGCGCGGTCCTGCGCGTTGTAGGCGCCGTTGCCCGCGGCCACGAGCGCTTCGCGGGCGGTCTGCAGGAGGCCCACGCCTTGCGCCAGAGCGCCCTCGGCGGTGTTCAGCAGGCTGGTCGACAGTTGCGTGGCGCGCTTGTCCTGTTCGAGCCGCGCGAGGCGCGATCGCGCCAGTTCCGCCTGCGCCGCCCCCACCGGGTCGTCGCCCGGCGACTGCAGCCGCAGGCCGGTGCCCAGCTGGTTCTGCAGGCGGGCCTGCTCGGACTGGCGCTGCGCCAGGCTCTCCAGCGTGCGCTGCGATTGGTGATGGGTGGGAACGCGCATCGAGGAAGCTCCGGTGTCGCGGGCCGTCAGCGGCCCGTGGCGGCCAGCAGCGCCTCGAACAGCGACTGGCTGGCCTGGATGATCTTGGCCGAGGCCTGGTAGGCCTGCTGGTAGCGCAGCAGGTTGGCGGCTTCCTCGTCGAGGTTGACGCCGGCGCCCGCCTGCTGGCGCGAGACCGCCTCGGCCTGCAGGTGGCTGGTGACGTCCGCGAGGTCGCGCGCCGACTGCACGCGCACGCCGGCGTCGCCCAGCAACGAGGCATAGCTCTCGTTGAGCGTGGCGCCGTCGGCGCCGCGCAGGTCGGCCAGCGCGCCCAGCGCCAGCGCGTTGCGGTTGTCGCTGCGCGGAGAAGACGTCTGGCGGACCTGGAAGTTGTCGCCGGCCTTCGGCGCCCCATCGAGCACCAGCGACCAGCCGTTGTAGTCGGCCGGCGCCGCGGGCACGCGCGTGCCGGGCGCGTAGGGCACGCCCATCAAGTCTCCGCCGGAAAGGCCGATAACGTTGAAACTGGTGGGTGGGTCGTTGAAGGTGATCGTGACGGGAAGCGTGTTGTCGGCCGAAGCGCGCGTCACCTGGAAGCGCGAAGCGGTGGCCGAGCCCAGGTTGCCCGCCGAAGCCTCCGCCATCGCGGCGAATCCGGTGGCCAGCTGCTGCGGCGAGAGCGCCCGCGCCGAGAGGCTCGATGCGGCCGCGGCGAACGGCCGCAGGGTCCAGCTGTCGCCGGCCGCGGGCGCGCCGCTCGCGGAGAACCGCAGGCCGTCGATGTTCGTCGGCAGCGACGCCGCGCTGGTCGCCTGGCCATCGGAGAGCCGAGTGATCGTGTACGCCGAGCCGTCCCAGTCCACGCGGTAGTCGCTCGGCTGCAGCTGCGACGGATCGCTCACGGTGAGCGTCATCGCCGAGCTGCCTGCGTTGGCCGAATGAGGCACGCCGCGCATCGGCGGCAGCGTGAACAGCGCCGTGCCCTGCGCGCCGTTGGCATCGACGCCCAGCATCTGCTGCGCGTTGAAGCGCTCCGTCATCACGGTGGCGATGCGGCCCAGTTGGTTGACGACTGCGGGCAGGTCCTCGTCGCGGAAGCGCAGCTGGCCCGCCAG
Source organism: Pseudomonadota bacterium (assembly GCA_023387335.1). Lineage (GTDB taxonomy): Bacteria > Pseudomonadota > Gammaproteobacteria > Burkholderiales > Burkholderiaceae_C > Ramlibacter. The sequence continues at coordinate 144,558 of JAEWIF010000050.1, forward strand.
GCTGCCGCCGCCCAGGACGGCCGCATCGATCGGCTGCGCCACGCCGCCGATCACCAGTTGCAGCGCCACGCGGCTGGCGTCGGCGGGATCGCGCACGGCATCCATGCGCGCCTGCTGGCTGCCCACCAGCAGCGCGGCGCCGCTGGCGGTGAAGAGGTTGACCGTGCCGTCCGCCACCGGCACCGCGCGCACGGCCATCAGGCCGTTGAGCGCTTCGAGCGCGACGTCGCGCTGGTCCAGCAGGTCGTTGGGCGCGTGCGCGCCGGCGGCCTGGGCCTCGGCGATGCGAGTGTTCAGCGTGCGGATCTCGGTCAGGCGCGCGTTCACCTGCGTCGCGCCCGACGTGATGCGGCCTTCGGCGAGACGTCCCTGCTCGGCGAGCTGGGTGCCCAGGCTGTTGAAGCGCTCGACCAGCTGCATCGTGCGCGACAGGAAGGCCTGGCGCGCCGCCATGTCGGACGGCCGGTTGGCCAGGTCGCCGGTGGCGGCGAACAGGCTGTCCAGCGCGGCGCCGACCCCCAGCTCGGGGTCGGTGAACAGGCTGTCCAGGCCCGCCAGCGCGTCGGCGCGCGCGGCCGCTTCGGCCGATTGCGCGGCGCCCGCGTGCACGGCGCCGGTGAGGAACTGGTCGTACAGCCGCCGCACCGTCGTCAGGTCCACGCCGCGGCCGAAGAAGCCGCTGCCGCTGAACGAGCCGCCCGCGGTGGACAGCACGGCTTCCTGCCGCGTGTAGCCCACCGTGTTGGCGTTGGCAATGTTGTGCGAGATGGTGGTGAGCGTGCCCTGGGCAGCCGTGAGGCTGCGCGTGCCGATGTTCAGCAGCGACATGCGTGCTCAGCCCAGTGCGCGCTGCAGCGACAGCGCGTGGTTGATGGTGCGCGCGAGCTTGCTCGCGTACTGCGGATCGGTGGCGTAGCCCGCGCGCTGCATGCCGCCCGCGAAGCCCTCGGCCGTGGTCGCGCCACGCACCACGCCGGCGTAGCGCGGGCTGTCGGCCAGCAGGCGCGCGTAGTCGGAGAAGGCCTCGGCGTACGAGCCGTAGCTGCGGAAGCGCGCGGCCTGCTTGACCGGCTGGCCGTCGACGTATTCGGTGGTGCGCACCTGCGCGGTGTCGCCGGTCCAGGAAGCGCCGGCCTTGATGCCGAACAGGTTGAACGAGGGCGCGCCGTCCGGATGGCGGATCTCGCCGCGGCCCCAGCCCGACTCCAGGGCGGCCTGGCCCAGGATGAACGAGGCCGGCACGCCGGTGGCGCGCTCGGCGGCCTGCGCGTGCGGCAGCATCTTGCGCATGAAGTCGGTCTGGGCCGAGGCGCCCTTCACCGGCGCGGCCGGCGTCGACGAAGAAGCCGGCGCGACGGGCGCTGCAGCAGCCGCGGCCTGGTTCTCCGCCGACACCGGCGGCAGGTTGCGCATGTGGCCGGTGAGCTGCTTCTCGATCATCTCGGCCAGCCCGCCCGGGCGGCCCGCGAACTGGCGCGCGAACTGCGAATCCAGCATGCCGGTGAAGTTGTCCTGCCCGCTGGAGCCGTCGGCCTTGGGCGTGGCGTCGCGCATGCTCTTCATCACCATCTGCATGAACAGCGACTCGAACTGCACCGCGGCCTGGCGGCTGGCGGCCTGGGGATTGCGCGAAGCCTCGTTGCGCAGCGAGTCCAGCGCGCGCGCGTCGATCCCGAGTCCGGCCTGCGGCACCATCAGATGATCTCCAGCTCGGCCTTGAGCGCGCCCGCGGCCTTGATCGCCTGCAGGATGCCGATCAGGTCCTGCGCGCTCGCGCCCAGCGCGTTGAGCGCCTTGACGATGTCGGCCAGGTCGGCCGTGGCGGGCACGTTGAACAGCGTGCCGGGGTCCTGCTGCACGCGGATGTCGCTCTTCTCGGTCACCACGGTCTGGCCGCCCGACAGCGGATTGGGCTGGCTCACCACCGGCGTGGTCGCCACCGTCACCGACAGGTTGCCGTGCGCGACCGCGCAGGGACCCAGGCGCACCGACTGGTTCATCACCACCGAGCCGCTGCGCGCGTTGACGATCACCTTGGCCGGCGGCGCCGCCAGCGTGACCTCGATCGCCTCGATCTCGGCGATGGCGGCCACGCGGCTGCCGCCCGCGGGCAGGCGCACCTGCACCACGCGCGCGTCCATCGGCTCCGCGGCGTTGGCGCCCAGCGCGCGGTTGATCGCCTCGGCCACGCGGCGCGCGGTGCCGAAGTCGGTCTGGTTCAGCTCCAGCTGCACGATCTGCGATTCGAGCGCGCTGTTCGGCACGCTGCGCTCGACGGTCGCGCCGCCGGGGATGCGGCCGGCCAGCAGGTGGTTGATCGACACCTTGCTGCCGCCGGCCGAGGCGCCCGCGCCGGTGATCACCAGGTTGCCCTGCGCCATCGCGTAGATCTGGCCGTCGGCGCCCCGCAGCGGCGTCAGCAGCAGCGTGCCGCCGCGCAGGCTGCGCGCGTTGCCGAGGGACGAGACGGTGATGTCGATCTGCTGCCCCGGCTGCGCGAACGCCGGCAGCGCCGCGGTCACCATCACCGCGGCCACGTTCTTCATCTGCGGCGTCACGCCGGGCGGCAGCGAGATGCCGAACTGGCTCAGCAGCGACTGCACGCTCTGGCCGGTGAACTGCACCTGGTTGGTGGCGTCGCCGCTGCCGTCCAGGCCGACGACGACGCCGTAGCCGATCAGCTGGTTGGTGCGCACGCCGGCCACGCTGGCCAGGTCGCGGATGCGCTCGGTGCCGCCGGCGGCGGCTTGCGCGCACAGGGAACAAGCCATCAAGGCGGCAACGAAGAACGCGCGTGCCACCGCGGAACCGGCTTTGCCGGGCCGCTGGTGGCGCCCCCTCGAGGGGGAGGCGCCGAAGGCGCTTCGGGGGTGGGCCTTCATACCGGCGCCACGCTGAGGAAGAAGCGAGAGAGCCATCCCAGTCCCTGGATGCGGCCGACGTCGCCGCGGCCGCGCTGCTGCAGGCGTGCCTGCGCGACCTGGGTGGAGCTGATGCGGTTGCCTGCGCGGATCTGCGCCGGGTCGACGATGCCGGAGAACTGCATCACGTCCACGTTCGAGTTGACGCCGATCTGCTTGTCGCCAGCCACCACCAGGTTGCCGTTGGGCAGCACCTGCTGCACCAGCACCGTGATGGTTCCGCTGAAGCTGTTGCTGGTGTCGGTCTTGCCGTCCGCGTTGCCCGCGACGGTGGAATTGGCATCGGCCGACAGGCGCCCCAGCGTGCGCGTGGAAGCGAACGGCAGCGCCGAGATGCCGGCGTTGATGCTGCCGCCGCGGTCCATCTTGCTGGTGGATTGCTGGCTGGCGCTGACCTGCTCCTCGATCAGGATGGTGAGCGTGTCGCCCACCAGGCGCGCGCGGCGGTCCTCGAACAGCGGGCGGTGGTGGCCGGCGTTGAAGATGGCGCCGGTGGTCGGCGCTGACATGACGGCGGCGGTCATCGGCAGCGGCTCGGCGACGTGCTGCACCACCACCGGGTCGGCGACCGCGGCGCAGCCGGCCAGGACGGCGATCGACAGGAGCGAGAAGAAGCTTTTCATCGCCCGCGGCCTCACAGCTGCGCCAGCCGCGCCAGCATCTGGTCGGACGTCTGGATGGCCTTGGAGTTGATCTCGTAGGCGCGCTGCGCCTGGATCATGGCGACCAGTTCCTCGACCACGTTGACGTTGGAGCCCTCGACCGCGCCCTGGTTGATCGCGCCCAGGCCGTTGGTCGCCGGGTTGCCCGTCTGCGGCGTGCCGGACGCGGCGGTCTCGGCGAACAGGTTGCCGCCGCGCGGATCCAGGCCGGCGGGGTTCATGAAGCTGGCCAGCTGCAGCTGCCCCAGCGCCTGCGGCGCGGTGGAGCCGGGCACCGTGGCCGACACGGTGCCGTCCTTGCCGATGGTGATGGTCTGCGCGTTGGCGGGGATGGTGATCGCCGGATTGACCGGGTAGCCGCTGGCCGTGACCAGCTGGCCGTTGGCGTCGACCTGGAAGGCGCCGTCGCGCGTGTACGCGGTGGTGCCGTCGGCCATCTGCACCTGGAAGAAGCCCTGGCCGTTGATCGCCAGGTCCAGCGGGTTGCCGGTCTGCGACAGGCTGCCCTGGCTGAAGTCGCGCGAGGTCGCCACCGCGCGCGTGCCCGTGCCCAGCTGCAGGCCGGTGGGCAGCGTGGTTTCCTGCGTCGTCGGACCGCCGGCCTGCCGGATGTTCTGGTACAGCAGGTCCTCGAACACCGCGCGGCTGCGCTTGTAGCCGTTGGTGGCGGTGTTGGCCAGGTTGTGGGTGATCGCGTCCAGCTGGGTCTGCTGGGCTTCCAGGCCGGTCTTGGCGATGGACAGGGAACGCATCATGGCGCGAGGTCCTCTCGAATGCGGGGATCAGTTGTGGGACAGCAGCTGCGTGGCGCGCTGGTCGTTCTGCTCGGCGTTCTGCAGCAGCTTGATCTGGGTCTCGTACTGGCGGGCGGCGGCGATCATCCCGACCATCGCCTCGATCACGTTGACGTTGCTGCCTTCCAGCGCGCCGGGCGCCAGGCGCACCGTCTCGTCGGCGGCCAGGTCCTCGCCGGTCGCGGTGTGCAGCAGGCCGTCGGCGCCCTTGCGCAGCTCGCCGGCGGCTGGGTTCACCAGCTTGATGCGGCCCACCGTCTGCGCCGGACCGTCGGCGGGCTTGGCCGACACGGTGCCGTCGGCCCCGATGCTCACCGTGGTGCCCGCGGGGATGTTGAGCGTGCCGCCCTCGCCCGACACGGGCAGGCCGTCGTGCGCGACCAGCACGCCCTCGGCGCTGACCTGCAGGCCGCCGTGGCGCGTGTACGCCTCGGTGCCGTCGAGCGACTGCACCGCGATGTAGCCCGCGCCGCGCAGCGCGACGTCGAGATTGCGGCCGGTGGACTGGATCGGGCCCGAGCGTTCGTCGAAGCCCGCCGTCGCCTCCAGCGACACCACGCGCGTGGTCGCGCCTTCGCCGCGCACCGGCACCGCGCGGAAGGCCACCTGGTCGGCGCGGAAGCCCGGCGTGTTGGCGTTGGCGAGGTTCTGCGACAGGCCGTCCTGCCGCTGCATGAGCGCGCGGGCGCCGGCGGCGGCGGTGTAGATCAGGCGGTCCATCGTTCAGGCCGCGTCAGCGCAGGTTGACCAGCGTGGACAGCATCTGGTCCTGGGTCTTGATGGTCTGCGCGTTGGCCTGGTAGGCGCGCTGCGCGGTGATCATGTCCACCAGCTGCTGCGTGAGGTCCACGTTGGATTCCTCCAGCGCGCCGCCTTCCAGCAGGCCGAGGTTGGCGGTGCCCGGCGCGCTCATGGTGGCCTGGCCCGAGGCCGGCGTTTCGCGCCACAGGTTGCCGCCGATCGGCGACAGGCCCTGCTGGTTGCGGAAGTCGGCCAGCGCGATCTGGGCCACGCCCAGCGTCTTGCCGTTGGAGTAGCGCGCCTGCACCGTGCCGTCGTCGGCGATGCCGAAGCCGGTGAGCTGGCCGGCCGCGTAGCCGTTCTGCGTCGCTTCCGTCACGCCGAACGCGCGGCCGAACTGCGTGGTGCCCGCGAACGACAGCGACACCGGCGCCGAGGTGAGCGAGCCCGAAGGCGGCACCGGCAGCGTGGCCGAGGAGAACGGCAGGTTCAGCGTCAGGTCGCCGGCCGACAGCACGCCGCCGGTGAGCGAGCCGCTGTTGGCGGTGTCCAGCGTGCCGTCGGGCATGAACGTCAGCTGGCCGGCCGGCGGCTGGGCGCCGCCGCCCGCGGCGGGCACGGCCTGGCCGTTGAGCGAGGCGTACACCTCCCACTGGTTGTCGGCGGCGGTGCGGCGGAAATAGAGCGACAGCACCTGCTCGTTGCCCTGCTGGTCGTACACGGCCATCGAGGTGGACGCGGTGTACGACTTGGCGTCGGTCATCGAGAAGGCGGGCGTGGCGGCGGTCGGCGCAACCGTGCGGCCGTCCAGGTTCATCTGCAGGCCGCCCGTCGAGGTGACGCGCGGCGCGATGCCCTGCGCGGGCAGCTGGATGTCGCCCGGCACGCCGGTCGCCATGCCGGTGCCCGCGTCGATGCGGTAGCCCTGCAGGCGCAGGCGATCGCTGGTGACGATGAAGCCGTTCTCGTCCAGCTGGAACTGGCCGTTGCGCGTGTAGGCGGGCTCGCGCGTGTCGGGCTGCGACACGCGGAAGAAGCCGCGGCCGTTGATCGCCACGTCCATCGGGTTCTCGGTGCTGCGGATGCTGCCCTGCGTGAACTGCTGAGTCACGCCCGTGAGGCGCACGCCCATGCCGGGCTGCGAGTTCCACTGGTCGGCGCTGGCGCTGGCGTACACGTCGGCGAACTCCGCGCGCGAGACCTTGGCCCCCACGGTGTTGGCGTTGGCGATGTTGTTGCCGATCACCTCGAGGTTGCGGGAGGCGGCGTTCAGGCCGCTGATGCCTTGCTGGAAACTCATGGGGGCTCCGGTGGGCGGAAGATCAGAGGAAGGACTTGACCTCGGCCCAGGCGCGCGTGCCGGCGCTTCCCAGGTCGAGCATGACGCCGGCATCGCCGGGGCTGACGGAGTTCACGCGCGCGGCGGCCAGCGAGCGCGTCTGCAGCGGCTGGCCTTGCGAAGTGGCGGTGATGCGCAGGCGGTAGCTGCCTTCGGCGGCGGGCTCGCCGCTGCCGGTCAGTCCGTCCCACGTGAAGCCGTGAACGCCCGCATCGCGCGGACCGAGCTGCAGCGTGCGCACCGGCTGGCCGTCGGCGCCGAGGATGTCGACCGTCACCGCGTCGGCATGCGAGCCGAGCTCCACGCCGCCGGCGGCCGCGCCGTCGGCCAGCGCGATCGAAGTGCCTTCGACCAGCACGTTGCGGCCGGGCAACTGCGCGGCCGACTGCAGCTGCAGCCCGCCGAAAGCGGACAGCAGGCCCTCCACCGTGCGATTGAGCTTCTCCAGCCCGCCGACCGTGTTGATCTGCGCGATCTGGCTGGTCATCTGGGCGTTGTCCATCGGGTTGAGCGGGTCCTGGTTCTTCATCTGCGCGACCAGCAGCTTCATGAAGCGGTCCTGCTGCTCGGCGGCGGTGGCGGAAGAAAGGCTGGCGGTCGAGCGGCTGGTGCTCGTGCCCGAGGTGGACGGGATGTTGTTGACGGTGGCCATCGCGCTCACTGGCCCATCTGCAGCGTCTTGGACAGCAACTGCTTGGCGGTGTTCATCACCTCGACGTTGTTCTGGTAGGCGCGCGAGGCCGAGATCATGTTGACCATCTCGTCGACCACGTTCACGTTGGAGTGCGTCACGTAGCCGTCGGCGTCGGCCATCGGATGGTGCGGCTCGTGCACGCGGCGCGCGGGCGCGTCGCTCTCGCTCACGCCGGTCACGCGCACGGCGGAGACTTCGCCGCCGGGCAGCGGCTCGGCCTCGAACGACACCTGGCGCGCCTTGTACGACTGGCCGTCGGGCCCGGCGAGCGAGTCCGCGTTCGCGAGGTTGCTGGCGACGACGTTCAGGCGCTTGCCCTGCGCCGACACGGCGCTGCCGGAGATGTTGAAGACCTGGAAGAGCGACATGAAAAAAGCTTCCTCGCGTTCACTGGCCGGTGATGGCCGACAGCATGGTCTTGACGTTGCCGTTGATGAACCGCAGCGTCGCCTCGTAGCGCAGGGCGTTGTCGGCGAAGGCCGCGCGCTCGCGGTCCAGGTCCACCGTGTTGCCGTCCAGCGCGGGCTGCTCGGCGTTGCGCCACTGCAGGTGCGGCGTGCCGCCCGACGTCTGCGTCAGCGTGGTCGAGCGCAGGTGGCGGCTCGAGGTCACGGCCGCGCCGCCGTCCGCTTCGCCGCGGGCCTGGGCCAGCGCGGCGGAGAAATCGAAGTCGCGCGCCTTGAAGCCCGGGGTGTCGGCGTTGGCGATGTTGCCGGCCAGCACCTTCTGGCGCTGGGATAGCAGTTCCAGGGCCTTGCCGTGGCTGTCGATGCGGGCGGTGAGGATGTCCATGGAACGGGGTGTCCTTTCGGGGCGTGGAAAAAGTATGGGAGCCGGGCCGGAAAACTTAAGCGCCGATAAAGCCGGGCTTTGCGCGGCTTTTGGGCCGGTGGTTCGCGGCGGCCGGCGCCTAGAGTCGCCTCATGCAGAAGATCCGCCTGCTCCTCCTGTGCGCGCTGCCGCTGGCCGCTTCGGCCCAGACCCTGCCCGCCGGGATCGAAGCCGACGCCGTGCGCGCCTTCGCCACGCAGCACGCGGCCGCGGCCGAAGGCGTCACGCGCATGGAAGTGCGGGTGGGCAGCCTGGATCCGCGCCTGGTGCTGGCGCCCTGCCGCCGCACCGAGCCTTTCCTTCCGGCCGGCGCGCGCATGTGGGGCCGCTCGTCGGTCGGCATCCGCTGCGCCGATGGCGCCAACTGGAGCGTGATGGTGCCCGTCATCGTCGCGGCCTGGGGCAACGCGGTCGTCGCCGCTTCACCGCTGGTCGCGGGCACCGTGCTGTCGGCCGGAGACCTGCGCGAGCAGGAAGTCGAGCTGACGCGCGAGCCGCCCACCGTGGCGCGCGACATCGAAACGCTGGCCGGCCGCGCGTTGACGCGTGCGGTCGCGCCCGGCCAGGCCCTGCGCGTGGACATGGTCCGCGCCCGCTCGGTGGTGCAGGCCGGCGATCCGGTGCGGCTGCGCATCGTGGGTGCCGGGTTCGCGATCAGCGCGGCCGGCCACGCCCTGGTGTCGGCCGGCGAGGGCCAGCCGGTCCGCGTGCGCACCGAACTGGGCAAGGTCCTGACCGGCGTGGCGCGGGACGGACGGCAGGTGGACGTCGCGCTCTGAAGAAAGAAAACTGGGCCCGAAAAAACCGCCTTTTCCGGCTTTAGTTTCCCCGGACGCGGCCGAATAATGGATTGCAGGCCGGCTCCCGGCCCGAAAGAGACCCTCATGAAGATCGGCTCGACGCCCCCCATCACGCCTGCGGCGACCGACCCCGCCGCGAGCGGGACCGCGCGTTCCGCCGGCGCCGCGGGCGCACCGGCCGGCGTCGCGGCCATCGCGTCCGGCGACCAGGTCCAGGTGTCGGCCGCCGCCGTGAAGATGAACGCTCTGTCGCAGTCGGCCGACTTCGACTCGGCCAAGGTCGACGCCATCCGCCAGGCCATCCGCGAAGGCCGATTCAGCGTCAACGCCGGCGCCATCGCCGACCGCCTGATCGCCGACGCCACGGCCCTCATCGGCCCGCGCACCCACTGACATGCAGGCCGGGCCCGCGCTGCTGGACACCGCGGCCGCGGCCCTGGAGCGCCTGCGCGCCGCCCTTCTCGAGGGCCGCGCCGACGAGCTGCCCGTGCTGGCCTCGGCGTTGTCCATCGCCTTGAAATCCCTGCAGCCCTGGCGCCCCCAGGGCCTGGGCGCCGCCGACACGGAGCGCCTGGGCGCGCTGGTGCGCGAGGCGCGCCGCACGTTCCTTCTGCTGCAGCTGCGCCAGCGCGACAACGAGGCCGCCTTGGGCGCCCTGGGCGCGCAACATGCGGGCCTGCAGGAAGCCCAGGCCCGGCGCACCTACGCGCCTGCGGGCCACCTCGCCGCGACGTCGATGCGCGGGCGGGCGTTGGGCGTGGCGTAGGCCCCAACCTTCCCTTATCGGCCAGCGGCCGAAGCTCTGCTTGGAACCTGCGGACGCCCATGGGACACTTGGCCCATGGAGCTCGAATCCGCATCCCAGGACACCTCGCGCCTCGCCGACGCGCGGGAAGCCGAGGCTGAGCTGCTGAGCCGGTGCGTACAGGCCGCCCGCGGCGAGATCCGCGCCGCCACCAACGCCCAAGAGGCCAACGTCTTCCGGCTTGCGTCCATGGTCCTGCCTGAAAGCCTGGCGCCTCAGTCACGCCGTCTCGGCGCCGCCGCCCAAGCGTTCTTCGACTCGGCGCCCAGCGAGCAGTTGGAGGCCGGCGAGGTCGTGCGCCGCGGCTGGGTCGCCAGCCTGCCCCGCCTTCGGCAGCACCTGGCGCCGCTGCTCGAGCGGCCGGCGGGGCGATGACGCACCCGTCGCTCGTACCGGTTCGCGACACCCCGCTGGGCCGAGGCCTGCGGGAACTGCTTGCCAAGCTGGCTGCGCGCCTCGACCTGGATCGCGAGGTCCAGGTGTTCCTCGCCGGAGGCATGGCGGTGCACCTGTACCTCGGCAAGCGCGTCACCAGCGACGTCGACGCGGAGTTCAGCGCCAGGGTGCTGGTGCCTTCGGACCTGATCGTCGACGTGGTCCTCGAAGATGGGCAGCGCAAGGCGCTTCACTTCGACACCAACTACAACTCGACCTTCGCCCTCATGCACGAGGACTACCTCCAGGACTCGGTGCCGACTGACATGAGCGAAGGTCGCCTGACCCTGCGCGTGCTCAACCCGACCGACCTGGCCGTCAGCAAGATCGCGCGCCTGGCGGAGGTCGATCGCCAGGATATTCGTGACCTGGTCCGCGCTGGATTGACAACACCGGATGCCATCGAGAAGCGCGCCCGCCAGGCTCTGGTGGCTTATGTCGGCGGCCAGCGCATGGCCGCGCTGAACCTGGAGGACGCCCTCAAGGCGGCCCGTGAAGGCGCAAGCCCTGGATCCCCTCCTCCGCGCGGATGACGGGGCGGGACCGCCCTACCAATCCTTCAACCGCGCCCGCAACCTCGCCACCGACTGGCTGTGCAGCTGGCACACGCGCGATTCGGTGACGCCCAGCACGGCCGCGATCTCCTTGAGGTTCATGTCGTGCTCGTAGTACATGCTCATCACGTACTGCTCGCGCTCGGGCAGCGCCTCGATGGCCTTGACGAGCGCGGAACGGAAACGCCGGTCGGCCAGCTGTGACGAGGGATCGGCCTTGTCGTCCGGGGTGAGGTGGCGGTCCAGGTAGTGGCCCTCGTCGCCGTCCTCGTCGTAGTCGTCGGTGTAGAGCAGCTGCGCGCCACGCACGTCGGTCAGCATGCGGTGGTAGTCGTTCAGCGACAGTCCCATCTGGCCCGCGATCTCCTGGTCCGAAGGCGCGCGGCCCAGCTGCTGCTCCAGCCGATGCACCGCGGCGGCGATGTCGCGCTGGTTCTTGCGCACCGAGCGGGGCACCCAGTCGGTGCCGCGCAGCTCGTCGAGCATGGCTCCGCGCACGCGCTGCATCGCGAAGGTCTCGAATTGCGCGCCCTGCCCGTCCTGGTAGCGCTGCATCGCGTCCATCAGGCCGATGACGCCGGCCTGTACCAGGTCGTCCATCTCCACGTTGGCCGGCAGGCCGCCGATCATCTTGGCGGCCACTCGGCGCACCATCGGCAGGTAGGCCTCGATGCCGTTGCCGTTGCGCGGGTCCAGGGTTCCTTTGGCCGTGTACATGGCGTTCTTTCTCGAATGCGGTCTCGTTGAATCAGTGCAAGGGCAGCGGGGTCGCGGCGGTGCGCAGGAGCTCGGCCGCGGCCGCGGGCAGGTGCGCGCCCGGCAGCACCTCGGCGCGCAGGAACCGCTGGGCGGCCTGCGCCAGCCGCGCGTGCGCGGCGGCACCGTCGGCGCGCTGCAGCACCGGTGCGAAGCGGGAATAGCCATAACCGGTGGCCAGCGCCTTGACCGTGGCGTAGGCGCGCGTGAGCCCCTCCTCTCCCGGCTCCAGCGCGAGCACCGGCACGGCCTGCGGCGGAGGCGCCAGGCAGGCCAGTTCGTGCAGCGGCATCGCCAGCAGGATCGCGTCGAAGCCCTGCGACAGCCGCGTGAAGCCGGCGAACAGCTGCTGCGGCTGCGCGCCCGAGGCGACGAAGGCCTCCACGCCGCGGTCCGCGCGAACGACGTACACGCCGTCATCGGTGCGGCAGGCGACGTGCTCGAACGCCAGGCTGCCCTGCAGCAGGTCGATCAGGTCGTGGCGCGGGCGCAGGCCGAACGCCTGCATCAGGCGCCCGCGGCTGGCATCGACCACCACCGGCCGCGCACCCGCGGCGCGCAGCGCGTGGGCCATGCCCGCGATCCAGTCGTCGCCGCCGCCCTCCTCGGGCAGCGCCAGCGCGACGAGGCGCGGCCCCGCGGGCGCCTGCTCCACCCACCGGCGCAGGCCGGCGGCCTGGTCCATGCCGTGGTCAAGCACGCTGCATCCTCGGCGTGCCGTTGGCGGCCGCGGCATCGGGCGGCGCCGTCAGCAGCAGGCCGAGCTCGATGTCGTCCGGCGTGAACAGCGAGCTCGGCTCGCGCATCAGCGCCTTCTGCGCCAGCAGCTGCGCGCGCGCGGGATGCCAGTCCTCGGGCACGCGCTGGCCGTTGGCCAGGCCCTCGATCACCAGGCGGTGGCGGATGGCCACGTCGGCGATGGCGCCGCACTTGACCGCCTCGTCCAGCTTGGAGACCACGCAGCGCGTGCCGGGGCCGGCGCCGTAGGCCTGCACCACTTCCTCCAGCGTCTCGCCCTGCGCGGCGGCGTTGAGCACCAGCAGGCGCTGCACGCGATGCGCCGGCAGCGCGGAGAACAGCTCGGACAGGCGGCGATCGCGCTGGCCGACGCCCACGGTGTCGATCAGCACCAGCTTCTTCTTGTCGAACAGGTCCAGCAGGTCGGCCAGCGACGCGGCGTCGCGCGCCGTGTGCACCGGGATGTTGAGGATGCGGCCGAACGCGCGCAGCTGGTCCGACGCCGCCATGCGGTAGGTGTCCACGGTGATCAGGCCGACCGAGCCCGCGCCGTGCTTCATCGCGAAGTGGCTGGCGATCTTGGCGGTGGTGGTCGTCTTGCCGACGCCGGTGGGACCGACCAGCGCGTAGACGCCGCCGTGCTCGGCGATCGAGTCTTCCGCGGCCGTGCAGCGCAGGTTGCGCGCCAGCAGGCCGAGCAGCCAGGCTTCGGCCTGGGCTTCCCGGTCCTCGGGGAGGCGATGCACCAGCTGGCGTGCCAGCCTGGCGGAGAAGCCGTTGCCCAGCAGCAGGCGCAGCAGGCGCGTCTGCGCCGGGTTGCGGCGCACGCCGTCGAACCAGTTCATGGTGGCCAGCTGCGAGGCGATCATGCCGCGCACCGACTTGAGTTCGTTCAGGACTTCGTCGCTTTCGCCGGCGCGTTCCACCGCGGCGAAGGCGCGCGCGGCCACGGCCGGGACCGGCGGAACATTCGGCAGCGGCAGGTCTTCCAGTTCCGCTTCGCGCTCCAGTTCCTCGCGCAGCTGCTGCGCGGCGAAGCGGCCGGGCTCGGTGGGCGCACGGCGCGGCGCGGGCATGGCGGCCGGCGCGGGCGCGGGCAACTCGGGCGGCGCGGCTTCGGCCGCGGCCTTCTGCGCGTCCAGCCGCTGGCGCTCGCGAACGAACTCCTGGAAAGACAGCGTGCTCATCGGAGCCGTGGGTTCCGCGGAAACGGCAGCGGCAGCGGCGGCGCGAGCGGGTTGCGCGGGCACTTCGCCCCCCGCCATCGCGAGGATCTCCACGCCGCCCGGCACCGGCCGGTTGGCCAGGACCGCGGCCTGGTCGCCCCAGAGCGCGCGGACCTGGGCCATCGCCTCGCGGGCGTTCTTGCCGACAAATCGCCTGACGTTCATGCACTGACTCCGATGACGCGATGGATGTGGATGGTGTGGGTGCGCGGGATCTCCGAATGCCCGAGCACGTGCAGCCGCGGCGCCTTGCGCCGCAGCAGGCGGGCCATGGGCACGCGGATGCGGTCGGGCACCAGCAGGCAGGCGGGCAGGCCCGCTTCTTCCTGGGCGCGGGCGGCGTCGGCCGCCTGCGTGGCGAGCAGCTCGCCCATCGAGGGGTCGAGCGGCGCCTGCGCCTCGGGCGCGAGCGCGTTCATCAGCACCTGCTCGAGGCCGGGCTCGACCGCCATCACGCCGAGCTCGCGCGCGGCGCCGTACAGGTGCTGCACGATCGCACCGGCCAGGCCGATGCGCACTTCGCGCGTGAGCTCGCCGGCATCGGTGCTCGCGGCCGAATGCTCGGCCAGCAGTTCCAGGATGCCGCGCAGGTCGCGGATGTGGACCGATTCGTCCAGCAGGTTGCGCAGCACCTTCTGCAGCACCGGCAGCGGCACCAGCTTGGGCACGACCTCGTCGGCCAGGCCGGGCGCGTGGCGCCGCACGTGGTCCAGCAGTTCCTGCACTTCGCCGCGGCCGAGCAGCGCGGCCGCATGCGTCTGCATCACGTGGTTCAGGTGCGTGGCCACCACGGTCGACGCATCCACCACGGTGAAGCCGGACGCCTGGGCCTGCTCGCGCTGCCTGGACTCGATCCACACGGCCGGCAGGCCGAAGGCCGGATCGGTGGTCGCGGTGCCGGGCAGCGCGATCTTGATGTGCCCCGGGTTGATCGCCAGGAACATCCCGCCGAAGGCCTGGCCCTCGCCCACGATCACGCCCTTGAGCAGGATGCGGTACTGCGAGGGGTGCAGCTCCAGGTTGTCGCGGATGTGCACCGCCGGCGGCAGGAAGCCGACCTCGCCCGCGAACTTGCGGCGCACGCTCTTGATGCGGCCGAGCAGGTCGCCGCCCTGGGCCTTGTCCACCAGCGCGATCAGGCGGTAGCCCACTTCCAGGCCGAGCGGGTCCACGGGCGTGACGTCGTCCCAGCTGGCTTCGGCCTGCGGGTTGGCGGCCGCGGGGGCAGGAGGAGGAGCGTCCTGCGCGCGGGCGGCCATGCGCGCCAGCGCCCAGGCGCTCCAGCCGCAGACGCCGGCCAGCAGCAGGAAAGGCAGGTGCGGCATGCCGGGGATGAGGCCCAGCGCGCCGATCACGGCGCCGGTCAGGCCCAGCGCGCGCGGGACGGAGAACAGCTGGGTAGCGATCTGCTGGCCGATGTCCTCCTCGCCGACGCGCGAGACCACCAGGCCGGCCGCCACCGAGATCACCAGCGCCGGCACCTGCGCGACCAGGCCGTCGCCGATGGCCAGCAGCACGTAGTTGTTGGCGGCGGTGGCCAGCGGAAGGCCGTGCTGGAACATGCCGATCGCCAGGCCGCCGATGATGTTGATGAACAGGATCAGGATGCCGGCGACGGCGTCGCCGCGCACGAACTTCGAGGCACCGTCCATGGAGCCGTAGAACTCGGCCTCCTGCGTCACCTCGTTGCGGCGGCGGCGGGCTTCCTTCTCGTCGATGCCGCCCGAGGCCAGGTCGGCGTCGATCGCCATCTGCTTGCCGGGCATGGCATCGAGCGCGAAGCGGGCCGACACCTCGGCGATGCGGCCCGCGCCCTTGGTCACGACCACGAAGTTGATGATGGTGAGGATCGCGAACACCACCAAGCCGACCGCGAAGCTGCCGCCGATCAGGAAGTGCGCGAACGACTCGATCACCTGCCCGGCCGCGCCGGTGCCGGTGTGGCCGTACAGCAGCACGGCGCGCGTGGACGCCACGTTCAGCGCCAGCCGCAGCAGCGTGGTCACCAGCAGCACGCTGGGGAAGCTGGCGAAGTCCAGCGGCCGGCGGTTGTAGCTGGCCACCATCAGCACCACCAGCGACAGCGCGATGTTGAAGGTGAACAGCAGGTCCAGCAGGAACGCCGGCAGCGGCGCCAGCATCATCGCGAGGATCAGCACGATGAGCAGCGGAGCGCCCAGCGCGCGGGCGCCGGGCAGCATCGCGCGCCAGCCCGGGACGGCGGCGGCGCTCATTTCGCGGCCTCCAGCGGATCGAGCCCCGGCGGCAGGTCGATCCGCGGCGCGGGCGGCGGCCGCAGCAGCGTGCGCAGGCGCATCACCCACGCCAGCACCTGGGCGACGGCGGTGTACAGCTCGACCGGCACTTCGCCGTCGATCTCGCCGTGGCGGTACAGCGCGCGCGCCAGCGGCGGCGCTTCCAGCAGCGGCACGCCGTTGGCCGCCGCGACCTCGCGGATCTTCAGCGCCAGGTGGTCGGCGCCCATGGCCACGATGCGCGGCGCGCGCATGGTCGCTTCGTCGTAGTGCAGCGCCACGGCGTAGTGGGTCGGGTTGGTCACCACCACGTTGGCCTGCGGCACCGCGGCCAGCATGCGGCCGCGCGACATCTCGCGCTGGCGGCGGCGGCGCTCGCCCTTCAGGTGCGGATCGCCTTCGTCTTCCTTGTTCTCGCGCCTGGCCTCGTCGCGCGTCATCTTCAGCTCCGAGCCGTGGCGCCACAGCTGCAGCGGCACGTCGGCGATGGCGGCGACGACGCACACGCCCAGCAGGATCGCGAGCCCACCGGTGATCCAGCCGAAACCCAGCGGCAGCGCCTGCACCAGCGGCAGCCGCGCGATCGAGTCGAGTTCCGCGGCGTGGGAATAGAGGTACCAGGCGCCCGCGGCCAGCAGGCCCGCGGCGAGCGGCACGAGCTTGAGCTGCTGCAGCATCGAGCGCCAGCCGAACACGCGGCCGAAGCCGGCGATGGGATCGAGCCGCTCGACCTTGGGCGCGAGCGCCTGGGTGGCGAAGTTCCAGCCGCCAACCGCCATGGTCGCGCCGGCCAGCAGCACGGCCACGCCCGCGAGGATCGGCACGACCCACAGCAGCGCGTCGAGGCCGAGGTGGCCCAGGCGCGAAGGGAGCATCTGCGTCTCGAAGGCCGCGGTGCGGTCGAACCGCAGGCCGGTCTGCACTATGCCGAGCGCCTGCCGGCCGGCCCAGGGGCCGAGGCCGGCGGCCAGCGCCATCAGCGCAGCGATGCCGGCCAGGTGCACCAGGTCGCGCGAGCGCGCGACCTGGCCTTCTTCACGCGCCTGCCGCAAACGCCGTTCCGACGCGGGGAGTTCCCGGTCTTCGCGGCTGGTTTCGGAGGCGGACATGGAGCGTCATTGTTCGAGCCGACGCCAAAACTTAAGTGGGGAAGAAAGGGGGGAAAGGGCGGTTAATCGCTCTCCCGTCATTCCCGCGGAGGCGGGAATCCAGGGCGTCCGCTTTCAACGGCCGAAGGGAAGCACTGGATCCCCGCCTCCGCGGGGATGACGGGAGGGGGCTCTGTTCGAAAGCGCACGCCGTTCCCACGCGGCAGGCGATGCCTGGCCCGGGCGATTTGTGGGACGAGCGGCGCCGCAGGGGTGCGGGCCCTGCGAGCGCGAAGCAGCGAAGCTCGACATGAACCTCTGACTCGCGGCGACTGT
>JAEWIF010000019.1 GCA_023387335.1 Pseudomonadota bacterium
ACTCACAGGCCAGCCTGGATGCGATCGCGCGAAAATTGAACGAGCGTCCGAGGAAGACTCTGGGATTCAGGACGCCAGCTGAGATGTTCGACGAATGTGTTGCGTCGACCGGTTGAATCCGCCGTCGAAGGCAGACATGGGTGTCTCGAGCTTGCGCCGGCGCCTATGCCAAGCCGTATGTCGCTGATCTCGACCCGAAGCGGTGGAAGGCTGCGACACCGCGGCGGCCAGCATCCTCGCGCAGCTGGGTGGCGTCGACCTCCTCGTCCACGTGGCGGGCGGTTCGGATGCACCGGCGGGAGGTTTCCGCGCTCTCCAGGAGCGGCACTGGCAGAGCGCCTTGAACCTGAACCTTCTGGCCGCCGTGCGCCTGGACAGCCGGCTCGTGCCCGGCATGCTGGCGCAGGGATACGGCGTGGTTGTGCATGTGACCTCCATCCAGCGACAACTGCCGCTACCGGAGTCGACGATGGCCTACGCGGCGGCGAAGGCCGCTCTCTCCAACTACAGCAAGTCGCTCTCGAAGGAAGCCAGCGGGCAAGGCGTGCGCGTAGTCCGTGTCTCTCCCGGCTGGGTGGCGACCGACGCGTCGCTGAAGTTCGTCGCCAGCATCGCGCGCGACCAAGGCGTCACGGAGGCCGCCGCGCGAGAAGGAGTCATGCAAGCGCTCGGCGGCATCCCGCTCGGGCGTCCCGCGCGTCCGGACGAAGTCGCGGACCTCGTGGCCTTCCTCGCTTCAAGCCGGGCGGCGGCAATCACGGGGACGGAGTTCGTGATCGATGGAGGGACGGTGCCTGTGGCGTAAGGTGCGGCTGGTTATGGCCGGAAGCGGCCTCGAGCCCGCGAAGCGACTCAAGGACGGATCGAAAAATATGAAAGGGCTTCGACAGTCCCTGTAAGTTCTCCTCCGTCCGTTGTAGTCAACAAGTGAGCATGAGAGTCGAGTAAGTGAGGACGCGAGATCCGGTTCCCCATTCGAACTCGGCCGTGCCGACCGCGCACGCAGTCTTGATCGACCGTGCTTCTGCTGATCGAGGTCTCCGCGTCGACCCCGCGACGAGATTGCTTCTCGACACCAAGCGGCCTTCCATCCGCTGAATCGAGCGCGGCGTACGTGGCATTGATGTCAGGCGGGTGGCCTTCATCTACGCTACGTGCAGCGAACGCGCCCCTGTTCCATCGAGCGTCTTGAGACAGATGCTGGAATTCTCTGGTGCGGAGGCCGACGTGGCATACATGATTGCAGACGGCCGGAGTACGAAGGAGATCGCCGATGCGAGAGGCGTTTCCATCAACACCGTCCGGACGCAGATGAAGGAAGTATTCCGCAAGGCCGGCGTTCGACACCAAGCTACCTAGCCAGGCTTCTCTTCTCTATGCCGGGCTTGCAAGACCCCGACCGGCAAAGCGGCCGCAGCAAGCGATGAGCTCCCGGGAGTGATCGCGGGTCGCACGCGAGAGCATTCCGACGGCCACCGCGCGTGCAAAGGCTCGTGGCGGAGGACGCACCCCCCGTGCCACGCCGCCCAGGGGCCGACGCGTCGTCAGGCCCTCACCCTTGCCCTTGCAATGCGCCGGTGAGGATCGGATACAAAAAAAACACCCCGCTCTCCCGCGAAAAGGTGAGTGCGCGATCGTCGGACACGACTCAAAGTACAGCCCGAGGGGAACGTTGATTCGCATGAACCTGGAGCGATGTCCATGTGGGCCGTCAGCATCAACCACACCACTGCGCCCGTTCATGTGCGCGGGAGGTTTGCCGTCCCGAAGGAGAAGCTTGGCTCGGCGCTGGAAAGCCTGCGTCGGTCCGTGCCCCATCCCGAAGTTGCACTGCTGTCCACCTGCAACCGGACGGAGGTCTACTTCGCTGGTTCCGAGGATGACATCGAACCTGCGTACGACTGGCTCGCGGCGGCTGCCGGGGCCTCCACCCGTCGGCTTCGATCGTGCAGCCTCGCGCTCCGGGGCCGGATGGTGGCCCGGCACGCCTTCCGAGTGGCGAGCGGCCTGGAGTCCATGGTCCTGGGCGAGCCACAGATCCTGGGCCAGCTGAAGGCCGCCGTAGGAGTGGCGGATGAACTCGGCAGCCTCGGTCCCACCTTGAACCAGCTTTTTCAGAGGTCCTTCGCCGTAGCCAAGGAGGTAAGGACTTCGACGGCGCTGGGTGAACATTCGATCAGCATGGCCGCGGCAGCGGTTCGGATCGCCGGGGAGCTCTTTGCCGATCTTCGCGACTCCCGCGTGCTGTTCGTAGGCGCGGGCGAGATGATCGACCTCGTCTCCAACCACTTCGCCGCCAGGAAGCCACGATCAGTGACCGTGGCGAACAGGACCGCGGCACGTGCGGAAGCGCTGGCGGCGAAACTCGGCGGCAGCGCCATGAAGCTGCGCGACCTCGGTGACAGGCTCCATGAGTTCGACGTGGTGATCAGTTGCACGGCGAGCCAGGTACCGATCGTCGGACTGGGCGCGATCCGCCGCGCGATGAAGGCTCGCAGGCAACGCCCGATGCTCTTCATCGACCTGGCGGTTCCAAGCGATGTCGAGTCGGAGGCCCGGGGAGAGCGGGACGTGTATCTGTACACCGTCGACGACCTGAGCCGGATCGTGGAGTCAGGGCGGGCGGGGCGCCACGCCGCCGTGGCCCAGGCCGAAGCCATCGTCGAGACAGGGGTGCGGGATTTCTCTCGCTGGCTGCGCCAGCGCAGCTCGGTGCCATTGATACAGCAACTCAACACTCGAGCCGAGGCCTGGCGGCTCAGCGAATTCGAAAGAGCCAGGAAGCTGGTGGGCAAGAACGGGCCGGATGCGGCATTGGACTGCCTGTCCAAACGCCTGGTCGGCAAGCTGCTGCACGGGGCACGCCACGAGCTCAGGATGGCCGATGGAGACGCCCACGAGCACGCCTCGGCGGCAGTAGAGAGGTTTTTTCTGCGCGCCGAGACAGGAGCGCGGCGCTTTGATCAGGCTTGACATACGTCTCTGTCTTTGCAGCCGGCGGCCTTGCTCCTTCTGGAGCGGTCCGGCGGCTTCCCTCCGCAGAAACGGCTGAATCGAAAAATGCCGACGCAAGAAGTTCAAGACGACGGTCGTCGCGCGCAAATCCAATCCGTTCGAGAGGGTGGCCCTTATCTAGTGAGTTTTCGGGTCCAACCAAGGAGATCGAAATGCAGAGACACATCGCTTCCATGGTGCTCATGGCGTCGCTTGCCGCCGCCCCGGTTCTCGCGCAGCAGTCCGGGCTGGTGAACGTGAACGTCAAGAACGTCGCAAACAACCTCGCGCAGAACCTCAAGGTCGACGTGAGCCAGATTCCCGTGACGGTCCAGGCTCCCGTCGCCGTCGCAGCTGCCGTCTGCGGCGTGTCGGCCGCCGTCCTGAGCCAACAGGCCAGTGGCGCAAACTGCACGGCCACGACGACGAATGACGCCCTGAACCAGATCGTGCAGCAGCAGGTCAAGAAAGCCTGAACAGAGCCAGTGGATCGAATCGCGCGGTGACATACGACGAGCCCAAGCGGCCTGCCCTGCGCCTGCAGGCGCTGCTGGAGCGGCGGGCCGCAGTCCGCGCCGCGCTGGAGCGCGCCCGGGACAACGTCCCCCCGGGACTCGGACATGGACGGAACCCGGGTGCGCTCGAATCCATTGACCAAGATGTGGACGCGCCGGCGCGGAGACTCGATTCGTTACGAGAGGGCCCGGGCGGCGGCGGAACCGGGTAGGCGCCTGTGCGCGGATCCGCGCGCCGCTATCTTCCGCCGCGCTCCACCAGGACGTTGATTTCAGCGCCGACGAGCAGCGACAGGCCGGCGATGTACAGCCACAGCATGAGAACGATCACGGCGCCGATGCCGCCGTAGACGGCCTGGTAATTCGCGAAGTTCTGGACGTACACCGCGAACCCGAACGAGGCGGCAACAAGCATCAGCGTGCCGGCCACTCCTCCGCGGCTGATGAACCGGAAGGAGTTGTTCTCGACGTCGGGCGCCAGCCGGTAGGTGAGCGAGAACGCCAGCATCAGCGCGAGCACGATGATCACCCAGCGCAGCACGGCGAAGAACAGCAGCAGCGCGTCACTGAACCCGAAGCGCTCGCCGATCCAGCCCTGTGCCACGCCGCCCAGCACGACCAGGGAGAAAACGACAAGCATCAGCGCGCCGAAGAGGACGGACAGGCCGATGGCCACGGCGCGCGCGCGCAGGAACCGCCGGGTCTCCCTGACGCCGTACGTGACGTTCAGCTGCTGCATGATGGCGTACATCCCGGTCGATGCGGCCCAAAGGGTGGTGAGCGCGCCCAGCGAGAGCAGCGCGCCCCGCTTCTCGGTGACGATCTGCTGGATCACCTCCCTCAGCTGCTCGAAGCCCTGCGGCGGCAGCACCTGTGCCAGGAAATCCATGATGGCGCGATCCACGTCCTTGATAGGCAGGTACGGGATCACGCTCATCACCAGGATCAGCGCAGGGAAGATAGCGAGCGTCAGGAAGAAGCCCAGCGCCGCGGCGCCGTTGAAGGCGTTGTCTTCCTTCGTCTTGGCCCAGAGGCCGCCTAGAAGCGACACTGGGCTGGAGCCGGCACGGAGGTTCATGCGTAGCCTCGCTGACTGCACCGGAAGGTGATTGCCGGCGCACGTGCATCGTAGCCGCGCGCCGTCTGGCTCAGGCCGACACGCGAGCGAACAACTACGCTTCAGCGGTTGCGCTGATCGACGGGCCCGAACTGCGCGGGAGCGCCAGCACGGCCGACGCCCCACTCAGGAATCCTGCGACCTTGTCGCGCAAACGCTCGATGGCAGCGCACAGACGCAGATCCTGCACGTTGCGAACCGCCGACTCATGGGCGTCCGCTTCCAGCGAGGTTGTTGGCGGTTTGCGGGACCGGCACCGCCTCGGCCCCTTGGACCACGACGTGAGCGGGTGACGGCACGCGCGTCCCGGCTGTTCCGATGCCCTCCGTCACCGTGACGTGGACCCGCTGCACGCCATTCACGCCCATGCCCTGCCGGTTCCAGCGGTTCTCCGGGTTCACCGGCTGCACGTCGCCGGCCTCGTCGGTGGCGCGGCAGGCCAGGATGTGCTCGCCGGCCGAAGCGTCCCAGTCGATGCGCCATTGGGTCCAGGCGAAGCGGTCCTCGGAAACGGGCACCAGCGTCGCTTCGCGCCACGTCGCCGCATCATCCGTACTCACTTCCACTCGCGTGATCCGGCCCGCTCCAGACCATGCCACTCCTTGAAGGCCGACGCGGCCGGGTGCCAGAAAGCGTTGGCGGGTGATCAGGTCCGGCACGCCGGGCGGCATGATGACCGAATGCACGCGCTTGAAGGTGACCGGTTCGCCCGGCTCACCCTTCACCTGCTGGTAGCGGTAAACCTTGGATTGCTCGACGCCCTGGAACGGCTCGTTGAGCACGGTGATGGCACGCAGCCATTTCACGCTGGCCATCCCGTACCAGGACGGCACTACCAGGCGAAGCGGGAATCCGTGCTGGGGCAGTAGCGGCACGCCGTTGTGCTCCCACGCGAGCATCACCTCGTCGCGCAGTGCTTCCTTGATCGGAAGGCTGCGCTCGAAGGCATGCTCGACGCCGAGGTCGAGGCCGAAGTCCCAGCCGGTGAACAGCACTTCGACCGCGTCGTCCAGCAGCCCGGCTTGCTCCAGGATCGGCCGCAACGGCGTACCCGTCCACTGGTACTGGCCGATGGCTTCCTTGAACCAGGGCACGTAGACGGCGCGCGGATGGAGTGTCGAGCGCCCGGTGCCCGCGCATTCGAGGGTGACCACCTGCTTGATCGTCTGGCGGCGCTTCAGGTCTTCCAGGCTCAGTCGCGTGGGATTGCGCACCCGGCCGTCGATGGCGATGGAGTAGCCCTGCGCCTCGAGGTGCGGCACGTCGAAGTGCATCAGCAGGTAGTGGCAGCCCAGCGGCGTGAGCGGCTCGCGCAGGAACTCGGCCTGCATGCCGTGGCAGCGGAAGGCCAGCACCGTCTCGGCCGCGCTGAACACGCTGGAGGCGTTCTGAGGATCGGGCCGTGCCGGAGTCGGCGTGTCCGGAACGGTCGTGCAGTTGGCTGGCTTGACCTGCAATGGGTTGCCGGTCGTGAGCTGGGAAACGGCTTTCGGCGCAGTGAAAGCCGCCGCGGTAGCGGCCGCGCCGGTCGCCAGGAAGTGGCGCCTGCCCGCCCGCGCGGAGCCGGACTCGTCTGGATGGCTGCCGGGATTCGGCCGTGAACCCAGGACACGACTGCGCAAGTGCTTGAACGGGAGTCTCATCGGTTCTCTCCTTGAAACGGACGCGGACGGCGGCGCGCCGCGTTGCATTTCCGATGCCAGCGTTCGGTGAAGCCATCGTCGAGCGGGCCTTCAAGCTGCGGCTTGACACCCGCATCGTCCTGGGCCGCGGCAAAGGTGGGGGAGATGCCCACCTCATGGGTGAGCCCCCCCAAACGCGAGGTGAACTAGGATCCGCGGGAGAGGCACCCCAGATGAACGATGTCTTCCACGACAGGCACGCGCGCGGACGGACCCGGACCGGCTGGCTGGATGCGCATCACACGTTCTCGTTCGGCTCATTCAATGATCCGGCACGCATGGGATTCAGGGCGCTGCGGGTCATCAACGAGGACGTCGTCGCCGGCGGCTCGGGCTTTCCAGAACACGCCCATGACCACTTCGAGATCCTGAGCTTCATCCTCGAAGGCACCCTGGAGCACTCCGACTCCGAAGGCAACCTGGGCGTGCTCCAGGCGGGCGACGTCCAGCTGATCAGCTCGGGCCGTGGCATTCGGCACGCCGAACGCAACCCTTCGCCTTCGGCGCCTGTTCACCTGTTCCAGGTCTGGTTGCACGGGCAGGGTGACGGCGAGGCGCCGCGCTACCAGCATCTGCAAGGCGCCATCGACCGCGGTCCGTCCACATCGCGCCTTGTCGCAGGCCCCCAGGAGCAGCCGGATGTCCTTGCCATGCGGGCGGCCGTGCGCATCTGGGCCGGCAATGCCGGCCCAGATGAGACTTGCACCCATGTCCTGCCGCCGTCCCGCTTCGGATGGCTGCAGCTTCTCGACGGGGTTGCCGAAGTCCGAGCGGATGAGGAGGCCCCGATGGAGCTGCGAGGGGGCGACGCACTGCAGCTTTCCACCGTCCGCCGCGTTCATCTCCGGGCCCGAGCCCCGAGCAGGTGGCTCTGGTTCGACCTCGATTAGCCGGCGCGGTCCGTTCCTGGCCGGACTGCCTTCGCCTCGAGGGAGTGATCCCGCGGGCGCCGCAGGCGCCTGTTCAGGCTACTTCAGTTTGCGTTCGGTCGCAGCAGCACCAGGCCGCCGTCGGACGACGCCAGCAGCGAACCGTCGTCGGCCAGCGCCACCACGGTTTGCAGCACAGGCGCCGCGTCGCCTTTCACGCGCGTGTTGAGGTCGACCATGCCTTCGGCTGCACTCCACAGGAAGGCATGCGCCACGCCGTTGGCGTCGGCCGACGTACCGCCCACCTGGCCGGACGCGTTGATCACCCTTCCGGCTGACCAGGCGCCGCCGAGGGTGCCGAGGGACTGCAGCGCGCCGCCGTTCCAGACGAAGGCGCGCAGGCTGCCGGCGTCGGCCGACTCCGCGGTGCCCACGACGGTTCCGCTCGCGTTGATGCCGCTGGCCGAGGAGTTGGCGCCCCCGAGCGTCCCCAGGTCGACCATGCCCTCGGCCGCGCTCCAGCGGTACGCATGCTGCGCGCCGTTGCCCACGTCCGACTGGCCCACCACTTGGTTGGCATCGTTCAGGCCGTCGACCGTGGCTCTCGAGCCGCCCAGAGACCCCAGGTCGCGCACGGGCTGGCCGGGCACCCACAAGGCGGGGTGCACCGCGCCCGATGGGGTGGACGAGACACCCGCGACGGTGCCGTCTTCGTTGATGAAATGGCCGGCGATCACCAGGGGCAACGATCCCGGCCCCGTGAGCGGCTCCAGGTTCTCGACGCCAGCGCCCGTGGTGGGCGGCGTCCACCGGTAGGCGCTGTGGAAATCGCGGCGAACCGTGATCGTCCCGGTGACCTGGCCCTTGCCGTTCATGCCATGGGCATCCGTGAACGTGCCGGGCTGGAAGTCGATCACGACCAGCGCATCGGGGGCATCAGGACTCCAGCGGAACACGCGCGTGTTGCTGCTCTCGAGAAGCTGCCCGACCACCTGGCCGGCGTCGTTCAGCCCCGTGATGCGGGCCGGCCGGTTGCCGATCACCTCCTGCACCTGGTTGCCGTCAAAGAAGCGTCCGAACTGCGGCGGCTCCACCAGCAGCCCGCGTGGGGCGTTCGGGTCCGCCTGCGTCCACGCGGCCTGGCCACGATTGTTGAGACCCTGCGTGCCGGCCTGCCCGAGCGGGTCGAGCACCCGGGCCGTGAACAAAGTGGTCGCGGGGCCGGCGGACGGCGCCGGGCTCGAAGACGGAGCCGGGCCCGCAGAGGCAGGCGTCGGCGCGGCAGAGGGTCCCAGCGGGCCGGAAGGAGGAGATGCAGCGGGCACCCCGGCGACCGGCGCGGGTGCGGGCGGCGCCAGGCCAAGTGGCCCACCGAGGTCCGAGCTGCCGGAGCCTCCACCACCTCCGCCGCATGCGGCCAGGCCGACGGCGAGCACGAGGTCCGCGAGGCGGACGGGCACGCCGCGCTGGGCGGGACGTGGACAGGATCCGGAGGTGGAACGAGCCATGTCGTCCTCCCTGGCTGTTACCTGCGCGCGTGTCACACCGGTTCGCAGGCAGCGCCGGTGCCGCGGGCGATGGCGGCTGCCGTGTCGTCACGTCCCCCGATCATTCTGGTAGCCGCCTGGGCACATGCAAGCCGTTGCGGTAACCGTGTTCGCGCCCCTGTGTCCAGCTCCCGCTCAGCCTGCGGGAACCGCTCTCACGGCGCTCGGAAACGAAGCTGCTGCCGTGCAGCCCCGCTGAACGGATGTCCAAGGCAATCCGGCAAGCCCAGGAGAACCGGATGACGGTCGGTCGGGCTTGGCCAAGCCGCAGCACCCAGTTCGAGGCACGCGAAAAGCCCACGTACGTGGCCCAGTCGAACGATCCTCTCGCGACTCACCTTGACCCTGAACTGCGACGTAAACTGGGACGGCCCCTCAAGGAGCCGAGCCATGCAGGACATCGATCGTGATCAAGTTGTCGCTGTGCTTAACCGCCTGCTTGAGGCCGAGCTGGCAGGCGTCGTTCGCTACACGCACTATTCGTTCCTGGTATTCGGCTTCGGCCGCATACCGATCGTGTCTTGGTTGCGCGAGCAGGCAGATGAATCCCTCCTGCACGCTCAGCAGGTCGGCGAGTGGATCACCACATTGGGGTCCTACCCATCGCTCGCAATTGGTCCCCTGCTCGACACGCACAAACACGATATCGCGGCCATTTTGCGTGAATCGCTCGAAACGGAAAGTGCCGCGCTCGCGTTGTATCGCGAGCTCCTGGGGCACGTCGAAGGGCGGTCGGTAGCCCTCGAGGAGTTCGCCCGGCAAATGCTATACGCCGAAGAACTTCACGCGGCCGACGTCGACAAGATGTTGCGCAAACCAGGCGACGTCGCGGCATTCGCAAAAGGACCGGGCTGACGTCGGAGCGTGCACGGCGCCGGAAACAGGACTCAGGCTTCCTCCGATGGACTGCTTCAAGGAAGCCGCCCGCGTGAACGGGTAGGCGACTCACCAGCAGATCGGGCAACAGCACGGACTAGAGCAGCCCCCAGGCGTTCGCGCAGCTCACCGCCTGCGCGCGCGAGCGGACGTGAAGCTTCTGGTACATGTTCTTCACGTGCGAGTTGACGGTTGTGTGGCTGATGAGCAGCCGCTCACCGATCTCAGTGCTGGTGAGGCCGCTCGCGATCATGCGCAGGACTTCGTGTTCACGCGGCGAAAGTTTGATGGCCACGACCGCGTTGTCTTCGCACGGTGCCGGCGCACCCTGAGCCGCGGGTGGACGATGCTTGAGCAGCAGCCTGCGCGAAAGGCCGGGTGCGATTGCCGCGCCACCGTTGGCCACCTGGAGAACGGCCTGCACGAAGCTGATGAAGTGCGAGTTCTTCACCAGGAACCCGGCGGCCCCGAGATTGAAGGCCCGCAACGCCTGCTCCTCCGCCTCGTCCCTGGCCAGGGCCACCACCTCGGCGGCCGGGCGCACGCTTCGGGCCAGCGTGATCAGTTCAAAAGCCGCTTCATCTTCATCAGCGACGGAGACCGCCACGAGCAGCACGTCGAACCGCGTGCCACGGATGAGGCGCCGCGCATCATGCAGCGATCCGGCCTGGCCGGCCACCATCGTCCGATCGTCACTCATCAGTTCCTGCGCGATGACGCCGCGAAGGTGTGGGTCACTGTCGACGATGTGCACCCGCACGGGCGCACCCGGTTGACCCGTCATGCTCTCGGGCCATATGCACGGGGGATTCTTGAAGATCGAAAAGCCGCCGGGTTGATTGCGCGCAAACGAGATCGGCTTCAGGCCGCCCCCTTGGCTCTCACTACTCAACATCTCTGATTCCCTCGCTTCTGGGCAAGGAAGGTAAAGGGACGGTCCCAGACCTGTCTGTACGCATGCCAACGCTTATGCTTGATAACGATCAAACGTAGGGAAGATGCACGCAGCCACCTCGGATAAGGGGTCCCGGCGATGGCATAAGCCCTCCGCTCGAACGGGTCCTTGTGGACGTTCCACCTAGCTCTAGCGAAGCAGCCGGACGAACGCACCCCAGCAGAGGTTGATTGTCGATGTGTGCTGCCGTCATAGCCCTGCGAGCCAACCGCAGACGGTTGGTGCGCTCAGGCACACACAACAGGACTCTCCTGTGCAACCATTTTCTGCCCCTGCACGGAGTTGCCGCTCCAATGAAAGGCCGGCCGTGAACCTCGCGGAGTTTCAGGACCTCCTGGAGAAATGGCTGGAACTTGACCGCCAGGCTATGGAGGCGGAGCGAAGAATCAAAGCTGTCGGGCAACTCGCCAGCAGCCCCGAAGCAGCGGCCTGGATCCAAGAAGCGTTCGACAGGCGTCGCGCTGCAGACGCCTGTCTTCTGCTGCTCCTACGTTCCCTCAAACAGGCGCCGAGCGATCCTGAAAAGGCTTGACGCGCGCCGCCCACATCGAGTGGCTCGGCGAACGCCCACGCAATCGAAGAGCGCTTCTGCTGCGTTCGCCCCATCCGTTGGCCCGGGCATCTCGCGCGGACCGATGATGGCCGCAGCACCTCGGCCGTGCGTGTCACGGTCCCGCCGCCTGAAACCTGCGCCGCGCCGGTCCCTGGATCTCGGCGAGCCTGCAGGCGCCCACCAGGATCTCGCGGCTCAAAGCCTCGAACGTCGAGTCCCGGGAGCAATCCGTTGACACGGCCTGATCAACCCTGCGCCGTTCCAGGAAGCGCCGGGTGTCCTCGTCCTCGCGCGCAACGAGCACCTTGCCGTCAGGCGTTCGCGAGGGTCGCGCGCCCGGGGCCACTCTGAGATCAAGGTATGTCACCTCGCTCGCCTGTTCGCGGATCAACACCGGCGACGGCTCGATGCGTTCGCCGATTGCCGGCAGGAGCACCATGCGTGCCGACTTCGGCTCGCGCGGCACGGATCCCAGCAGTTCCAACAACGTGGCCGGCAACTGCGCCAGCGTGGCGATCTCGCCGCTGCGTGCCAGGGCCTGGTAGCGGGCAAAGAGGGCGGGCTGCTCCCGGCGCGCGGCATCGTTGAAGTACATGAGGAAAGGAATGCGCAGCATCTCGTGCCGGAACCGCGCCGAATCGTGCCCCCGGTTCGAGAACACTTCATCGCCGTGGTCGGAGAAGTACACGAGCACGACGGGACGCGCGGTGTCACGGACGCGCTCGATCATGCGGGCCACGCTGTGGTCGACGTAGCGGATCGCCGAGTCGTAGGCTTCCACGTTTGCGACCGCGTGACGCGCATCCTCCAGCACGGCTTCGGCGGGCAGCCTGGACAGCCGATCGTCGACCGGAGCATGGAAGCCCGGCGGCACGTTCTCCAGGTAAGGGCCGTGGCCCGCATACGAGTGAAGAAAGGTCACCCCAGGTCCGGCGCTCGCATCCCAGCCGCGGTCGAACTCCGCGGCGAAGAATTCGTCGTCCCAGCGCGGCGGCTCGCTGGTGCCCGCCTTACGTGCGGCCAGCATCTGTGCGATGCGGAAGCGCCGGTTCTCCACGTTGCTGAAGATCACCGTGGCGGCCTGCTCCCAGGCGCCGCGCTGGTACTGGTTGCTCAGCAGCCGCGTCTGGACGCCTGCCTGCCCCAAAGCATCCGGCAGCGGAATGCGCCGGCGTTTGGCGATCGGCATCACGTCTTCGCTGCCGTCAACGCCCAGCGACAACGCTTCGAGCAGCGAGCGCGAGGTATGCGAATGGGTCGAGAACACGTGCCGGAACAACAGAAGCCGGTCGTCCTCTCCCGCCAATTTCGAAAGGCGTGGTGTCGTGTCGCGCGGGTAGCCGTAGACGCCCATGTTCATGACCGATGTCGACTCGCCCACGTACACCACCAGGTCGAGCCCGTGACGCGGCGCCGTCAAGGCCGGCGGGGGCTGGCTGAAGTTGCGCGCCGTCACGGCGGAGCCTTCGGAGTTCTCCACATAGACCGCCACGCCGTCGGCGCTCGTCAGGTACAGCGACGCAACCATCAACGCCAGGGTAGCCGGTACCTGCACGCGGTCGATCGCGGTCCATAACCGGACGCGCCGACCCAGCACCAGCCGAAGTCCCACGAAGCTCGCCACCGCCACGCCGACATACAGCAGGAACTTGCGCCGGCTGAACTCGGGATGCAGTCCCTCGGCCAGCGTCGCCAGCCAGAAACGCGCCTCGTCGAAGCTGAACTCGCGCGCCTCGACGAACGAATCCGCGCTGAGGGACTGGAGGTACACCGACAGCGGCAGGTAGATGCTCAACCAGCCGATGCCGATCGCGAACACCGCGGCAGCGGACAACCAGCGGCGACGCGTAAGCAGGACCATCGCGAGCCAGGTCGCCCCGAACACGAAAAGGTACTCGGCCTGCGGCAGCGAGGCAAGCCTGCCGAGCGTTGTCTCCCACGTCATGCCTGATCTCTTTGGTCCTGGGCCGGCCAATCTACGACCATAGGGAGGGAGTGCGTTCCGCCACGGGCGCGAGCCGCCGAAAACAGCCCGAATGGACTAGGCATCCGACGGTTGCGGAACACAACCGCGACGGGCAAGACATACCTTTGCGCCAGGCGACGGCGTCCCCTGGCCGGGAGCGGCCGTCGGCCCAGAGCAAGCTGCGCACAGCGCCTGCGACATGCCACCTTCACACAACCGCGCGTGACGCGCTTCGACGTGCATGCGGTCTGGCCCCTCTCAGAGTCGACCCAGCCTGAGACCCTCCGGCACCCGCAGCTGCATTGCAGGCTCTCCGTAGAATGTGGCCTGGGTGTCCGCCGCGTGGCGGGCAGGTACACGTGAAGGTCGGGCCGCCTCGCGGGAGCAAACTCGACCATGCCGGGCAATCCCGACACCCTCGTTCAGTACGTCGCCGCCGGCCTTTTCGCGCTGGCACTGATCCATACCTTCACGGCCAAGCAGTTCGAGCGACTGTCGCATCGGTTCCCGCGTCACGCCGGCCTCTTCCATTTGCTGGGCGAGGTCGAAGTCGTCTTCGGCTTCTGGGCCGTCGTGCTGGTCATCGTGCTGGCACTGCTTCGCGGCGGCGACGTGGCGCTCGCCTACGCCGAATCGCGCCAGTACACGGAGCCGCTGTTCGTCTTCGTCGTCATGGTGATCTCGGCGTCGCGCCCGATCGTTCACGCGGTTCTCGAGACCACGCAGACCCTGGCCCGGCTGGCACCCGTGGCCACGCCAGTTGCGTCAGCGTGGCTGGGTCTTGCCGCCGTCCCGCTGTTCGGTTCATTCATCACCGAGCCGGCGGCGATGACGATCGCGGCCTTGATGCTGGCCCCGCAGATATTCCGCCCCGGCATTCCCGAGCGTCTCAAGTACTTCGCGCTTGGCGTCCTGTTCGTGAACGTCTCGATCGGCGGGACCTTGACCTCCTTCGCCGCCCCGCCGGTGCTGATGGTGGCGGCGAAATGGAACTGGGATTCGGCTTTCATGGCGGCCCACTTCGGCTGGAAGTCCGCGGTCGCCGTGATCTTGAATGCGTCGCTCGCCACCTACGCGCTCCGGCGGTACCTGGCGCGGCCGGAAGCCGGCGTGGCGGCCGAAGCGGAGGCTCGCGCAACGATCCCCCTCTCGGTGGTGGCCATCCACGCGATCTGCCTGGTGGCGGTGGTCCTGCTCGCGCACCATCCCGTCGCGTTCCTCGGCGTGTTCCTGTTCTTCATCGGCTACACGCAGGCGTACGACCGCCACCAGAGCCCGCTCATCATCCGGGAAGCGCTCCTGGTCGGATTCTTCCTGGCGGGGCTGGTCGTGCTGGGCGGCTTGCAGCAATGGTGGCTGCAGCCGCTGGTGTCGAGCATGGCGCCGACGGAGCTGTTCTTCGGCGCGACCGCATTGACGGCGATCACCGACAACGCCGCGCTGACCTACCTCGGCTCGCTCATCGAGGGGATCTCCGACGAGGCCAAGTACAGCCTGGTGGCAGGCGCCGTCGCCGGCGGAGGCCTGACCGTGATCGCCAACGCGCCCAACCCGGCCGGCGTGGCTCTCCTCAAGCGTGGCTTCGAGGGAGAGTCGATCGGAGCGGCGGGCCTGGCCGCCGGAGCCCTCCTGCCCACGGCGATCGCGGCATCCGCCCTGATGCTCCTGTAGGGCTTCGCCGCACCTCGCCCGGACCGGAGCCAGGCCCCGACCCGCTGCCGCCGTGCGCGATCGCGTCGATATTCCTGCCGCCGCTTACGATGCGGCGGTGGACCCGACAGGAGCACTCGACAGGCGACCCGTACTTTCCTGGCTGCTGGCGGTGGCGGCCTCCTGCGCAGGAACGCTGGCCGCCTACGGGCTGGAGGACAAGATGTCCCTGGCCGGCGTGACGATGATCTACACGGCCACGGTCGCCATCGCCTCGGCGGCCTTGCCGCGCGGGCCGGCGGCCCTCGCGGCCCTGCTGTCGGTCACGGCCTTGAACTGGAGCTTCGTCCCGCCCAGGGGTTCGCTGGCCGTCGCGGAAGGGGAGTACTGGTGGATCCTCTCCGCGCTCCTCGGCTTGTCGCTGGGCCTGGGCGCGCTGTTCGGCACATTGCGTGCCAGGCGCAGCGAGGCTGAGAGAGCACGGGTCCGGGTCCTGGAGCTGCATCGCCTCAGCGAGACGATGGCGCAGGCGGGCGGCGCCGAGGCGATGGCGAAGGCTGCCGCCAGGTTCATGCAGGAAACCACGGGACATCCTTGCGCCATCTATCTGCGGGAGCTCCAGGGAGCAGGTCTGCGGCGGTTCGCCTGCCCGGAAGGAGATCACTTCGACGATCGCGCCGCGGCGTGGGCCATCGACAACGGGCGGCCGGTCGGCGCCGGCTCGCTGAATTGGCCCGAGCTGGCTGTCTGGTGCGCACCGTTCGCCCGTTCGCAAGCCAGCGGTGCCGTGCAGGTCGGGACGGACGGGGGGCCAGGTCCCACGCCCAATGAGGCGGAGCATTGGGCGGCCTTGGCGCGCCAGGCAGGGCTCGCGATCGATCGCGAGCGGGCGGCCGGTGCTGCGTTCCGTTCGGAGCAGAGCGCCAAGGAGGAGGCCGCGCGAAATACTCTTCTCGCTTCTCTTTCGCATGATCTGCGCACTCCGCTCGCGGGGATCGTGGGCATCGCCAGCCTGTTGCGCACACAGAGAGCCGACTTGAGCGAGGAGCAGAGCGCAGAATTGCTGACCAACCTCGAGCACGAGGCGAGGGATCTGACGCTGATGGCGGACAACATCCTGCAGGTCGCCCGCCTGTCGCAGCCGCGCCTCGAGCTCAGTACCCAATGGGAATCGACGGAGGATGTCCTTGGAGCCGCCGTCGCACGCATGCGCCGGAGATGGCCGGATGCGTCGATCCAGCTCGATATTCCGGACGGGTTGCCTCTCGTCAAGGCCGAAGCCGGACTCCTGGCGCAGGCGATCGCGAATCTCGTGGACAACGCCGCCCGCCATGGCGGCGCACCGCCGGCCGTACAGGTGCGCGCGGAGCGCAGCCGCGGCGGCATCGTCGTGGCCGTCCGTGATCGGGGACTGGGTCTTCCGCCCGGGGACCCGGCCCAGCTTTTCGAACGCTGGCGCCGCGGCCAGGGCCGGGCGGACGGTTCGGGCCTGGGCCTCGCGATCGCGAAACTGGTGGCCGAGGCGCACGGAGGTTCCATCAGCGCCATCGCTCGAGACCCCGGTGCCGAGTTCCGCCTGGAACTGCCGGCTTCGGAGAGGCCGGGGGACGCCCCGTGAACCGCAAGCAGCCCATCCTGGTCGTCGAGGACGATGCGGGGATATCGCAATTCGTCTGCGCCAGCCTGAGCGCGGCAGGCTTCCTTCCCCGTGCTGCAGGATCCGTCGCCCAAGCCGAGGCCGAACTCGCGAAGGCGGGTGTCGACCTGCTGATCGTGGATCTGGGCTTGCCGGATGAGGACGGCGTTTCCTTCATCACCCGGTTGCGCCGCTCCAGCCAGGCGCCGGTGCTCGTGCTGTCGGCGCGCACCCAGGAGTGGCAGAAGATCGAGGCCCTCGACGCCGGGGCGGACGACTACCTGGCGAAGCCCTTCGGCGTGGGCGAACTGCTCGCGCGAGTGAGGGCCATGCTGCGGCGGTCCGGCACCTTGCCCCAGGCAGCGTCGATCTTCAGCGTGGGCGCCCTGTCGTTCGACCGAAGTGCGCGGGAACTGAGAGTCAGCGGGCACCTTGTCCGGCTGACACCCCGGGAGATGGACCTGTTCGAGGCGCTGGCCAGGTCGCCGGGCAAGGTGTTCACCCACCGGCAGCTCCTTGCAGGAATCTGGGGCGCGGAGCAGGTCGACCAGTTGCACTACCTGCGCATCTATGTGGGTCACCTGCGATCGAAGATCGAGCCGGTTCCATCAGAGCCCCGATACCTGCTCACGGAGCTCGGCGTGGGCTACCGCCTGGCCGACGAGTAGCGCTGCCGCGTTTATGCGGTTTTTACGCGCGCCGGGCGATAAATGCGCCCACCCGCGGACGAATCTCATGCAGAAGAAGACATCCTTGGCGGCGCTCACGCTGGGCGCCTTCGGCGTGGTCTATGGCGACATCGGCACGAGCGTGCTCTACGCCATCAAGGATGTCTTCGGCGCCGGCCACGTCCCGTTCACCCCCGAGAACGTCTTCGGTGTGCTGTCCATCTTCTTCTGGACGATCACCGTCATCGTGTCGCTGAAATACGTCTCGCTCGTGCTCCGCGCCGACAACAACGGTGAGGGCGGGTTGGTGGCGATACTCGCGCTGGCTTCGCAGGCGGTGAAGGACAGGCCGAAGCTGCGATCGGTACTGTTGCTCGTCGGCATCTTCGGCACGTGTCTCTTCTACGGCGATGGCGTGATCACTCCCGCGATCTCCGTGCTTTCCGCGGTGGAAGGCCTCGAGGTCGTCTCGCCGAGGTTCCAGGACTGGGTGATCCCGCTGACGATCGGAATCCTCTTCGTCCTCTTCGCCGTGCAAAAGCGCGGGACCGGCGGCATCGGTCGATTCTTCGGACCGATCACGTTGACATGGTTCCTGACGATCGCTGCGCTCGGTGTCTCGCACATCGCCCATCACCCGGAAATCCTCGCGGCGCTGAGCCCGCACCACGCGCTGCGCTTCATGCTGGCCCAGCCGGGAACCACGTTCGTCATCCTCGGCGCGGTCGTCCTGTGCGTCACCGGCGCGGAGGCGCTATACGCGGACCTCGGGCATTTCGGCAAGCAGCCGATACGCCTGGCCTGGTTCTCGGTCGTGATGCCCTCGCTGACCCTCAACTACTTCGGCCAGGGTGCACTGCTGCTGTCCCGTCCCGAGGCGGTGAAAAACCCGTTCTACATGATGGCGCCGGAATGGGCGCTCCTGCCCTTGGTGGGACTGGCCACCGCGGCGACGGTGATCGCCTCTCAAGCGCTGATCACCGGCGCATTCAGCGTCACCAAGCAAGTCATCCAGCTCGGTTACCTTCCCCGCCTCCAGATCCGGCACACCAGCGTCCGAAACACGGGGCAGATCTACATCCCGGCGGTGAACTGGGGGCTTTTCGTCGCGATCGTGATGGCTGTAGTGCTCTTTCGTTCGTCAAGCAACCTGGCGGCCGCCTACGGCATCGCCGTGACGCTCGACATGCTGATCACGACCGTCCTCACCTTCTTCGTGATTCGTCATGCCTGGCACTATCCGCTTGCGCTGTCCGTCGCCGCCACCGGATTCTTCTTCGTCATCGACCTGGCATTCTTCAGCTCCAACCTGCTGAAGTTGTTCGCCGGCGGCTGGTTCCCGCTTGCGATCGGCGCGGCCATGTTCACGCTGATGACGACCTGGAAGGGTGGTCGGGCCATCCTTCACGCCAAGTTGCGCGAGCAATCCCTGGAACTCGAACCCTTCTTGCGGAGCGTCTTCACGGCTCCCCCCACCCGGGTCGAGGGGACGGCGGTCTTCCTGTCCGCCGAAGAGGGAGTCGTCCCCAACGCGCTGCTGCACAACCTGAAGCACAACAAGGTGCTCCATGAGAAGAACGTCTTCGTCACGGTACGTTCCCACGAGGTGCCCTGGATCCAACTGGACAAGCGCGCCGAAGTGCGGTCGCTCGGCAACTCCTGCTGGCAGGTGGTGCTGCATTACGGTTTCAAGAACGACCCCAACGTCCCGAAGGACCTGGAGCGCCTTCGAAGCGCCGGATGCGACCTTGACGCAATGGCCACCAGCTACTTCCTCTCCAGGGAGGTTGTCGTGCCGACCATAGGGAGCGGCATGGCGTCCTGGCGCGAGAAGCTCTATGCACAGATGCACCACAACGCCAGCGCGGCGGCGGACTTCCTGTGCCTGCCCAACAACGCCGTGGTTGAGCTCGGCTCGAAGATCGAAATCTGAGCAGGATAGAGATGGGCGTCAGGCCGGGCAGCATCGTCGAAGCGAGATGCGGGGGACCTCCGATGACCGTGCGATCGGTCGCGGGGAACTTCGCCCTTTGCTACTGGAATGACTCCCCGAAAGGGCGTCGAGTGGAGCGCTTCCGCGTGGAGTCACTGGTCGTCCTGCGTTACGGCCAGGAATGCGGTGCGGCCGAGTGCACGGCGTCCGAAAGTGCCCCGGCACGGAGCAGTGAGGCAGCACAGCTTTTCGAACGATCGCTCGGACCGGTTCATGGCTACTACGTCGTCGCCTATGCCTGTCCCGTGGGAGAACTCGGCGAGCAATTCATCGGGTACTTCAAGGTGTCTGATCGACCCACGGACAGTTGGCTGGATGAGACCGGCTGCGTGTGCAGGGGTGTCTGCGGGATTGTTCACGACCGCGCATGCGATGCCGTGCGGATCGCGCTCGGGTGTGGACGGCGGCAGGCTGCACGGCTTGCACACGGATTAGCGTTGCCGACCGAGGCATGCGTTCAGTGCAACGGCTAGGGCAAGCGATCACAACCGCTGGACACGGAGGGAGATACTGACGGCCGCTCCTGGCCGGACGCAGCCATCGCACTGCGAAAAGGCGAGGCCTCGATCCCGAGCCGATAGCCACGAGGCCCGCCCATCACACCAGGCGCTCATCTCCAAGAGCGAACGCTCGGCGCCCCCTGGTGAGCCCGTGCCCGCAATAATCAGACCTGCTACGGGTTGCGCGCTCTGATGTCCTTCACCCACTCACTCTGGTCACCGCTTCGCCTGCCCGCCTTCCGGGGCTTGTGGACGGGCAGCGCGATCTACTTCACCGGCAACGCCATGCAGTCGATGGCGGCGTCCTGGCTGATGGTGGAACTCACGGGCTCATCGTTCCTGGCGGCGCTGGTGCAGACGGCCGTCTTCTTCCCGATGTTCCTGCTGGCGTTGCCCGCCGGCGTGCTTGCGGACACGACGGATCGCCGTGAGCTGATCATCAGGGCGCTCACGGTTCAGGTCGGCGTCATCGCCCTGCTGGCGTTGCTCGCGCTGGCCGGCTTGGCGGGCCCGGCAAGCCTGCTGTTCTTCACCTTCGCGGCGGGCTGCTGCACGGCCTTGCTGTCGCCGGCGTGGAACACCAGCGTCGCCGACACCGTGCCGCGCGAGGACATGCCGCAGGCCATCACCGCGATGTCCATCGCCTGGAACAGCGCCCGCGCGCTCGGCCCCTCGATCGCGGGCTTCGTGTTCGCCGCGGCCGGCGCCGGCTGGGTGTTCGTCCTCGCCGGGGTGAGCGCGCTGGTGATGATGCAGGTGGTGCGCCGCTGGCCGCCGGCGCCGCATGCCAAGTCGCCCCTGCCCGCCGAACGCCTCTGGAGCGGCACGCTCGCCGGACTGCGCTACGCGCGCCACTCGCCGCTGATCCTGGCGCAATTGCTGCGCACCGTGGCGTACAGCGGCGCGGGCTCCGCCCTGTGGGCGCTGCTGCCCGCGATCGCGGCCCAGCAACTCCAGCTCGGCGCCACCGGCTTCGGTTTCCTGATGGGCTGCCTCGGCACGGGCGCCGTGTGCGCCGGCCTGGTGCTGGGCACGCTGCGGGCCCGGCTGGGACTGGAGCGGCTGGTGGCGGCGGGCAGCATCGTCTTCGCGGCCACCATGCTGATCGCGGCCTTCGTGCGGATCCCGGTCGTGGTCTTCGTCTCGCTGGCGCTGGGCGGCGCGGGCTGGATGGCCGTGATGGCCACGTTCAACACGGCCACGCAATCGAGCGCGCCGCCCTGGGTGCGCTCCCGGGCCGTCGCCCTCCACACGCTGAGCGCCCTCGGCTCGTTCGCCGTCGGTTCGGCGTTCTGGGGCGCGGTGTCGGGCATCGCCGGCCTCTCGGCGGCGCTCGTCGCGGCCAGCCTGGCCATGGTGGCCGGCATCTTCCTGGCGCGCCCTTTCCCCCTTCGCATGGGCGATGCCCAGCAGGTCACGCCGGTCGCCCTGTGGGACGACGTCTTCATCAAGGAGCAGCCGCTGCCGGATGACGGCCCGGTGTCGGTCGAAGTGGCCTACCGCATCCGTCCGGGCGAATCCGAGGAGTTCCTGCAGGCCGTCAGCCAGTTGCGCTCGTCGCGCCGGCGCGATGGCGCGACGCTCTGGCGCGTCTACCGGGACCTTGCCGATCCGTCGCGGTACGTCGAGCGCTTCATCGTCGCCTCGTGGGCCGACTACCTGCACCAGCGCGCGCGTGCGACGCTCGCGGACCAGGAGCTGGAGCGCCGGGTCCGCGAGTTCCTGCTCGATGGGCAGTCCGTGACCACCCAGCACTACATCGCGGAGCGCTGACCAGCGCCGCCGCTGCTGCTTCGATCCTCGCCACGGGCAGGGAGCACGATTTGCCGTCGCCAGCGCAGCCGAGGATCCGCCTCGTGGTCGGCCACCACCCACGTGCGGCTGGCGTGGTCCGCGGCCTCCGCAAGGAAGTCCCGCAAAACGCTGATGGAGGCTGCATCCAGGGCGGCGAAGGGCTGGTCCAGGCAGGTGACCGTTGCTCCGCTCGCCAGCAAGGCCACGAGAGCCACCTTGCGACGGCTGCCGGTGGACAGCATCAGCAGCTTCTTGCCCAGGTGGGGCTCGAGCCGAAGCGCCTGTGCGAGATCGTCCTGCAGCGCCGGGTCCCACCGAGGACAGCGCTGTCGCAGCGCGTTCCAGACCTGATGAGGCGTCAATTCGTCCTGTCCGGGCAGCGAGAGGTCGAGCCACAGGCCATCCGGCCGCTGCGCTTGCCCGAGCTGCGCGACCGGATCTCCCGCCAGCCACCGCAGGAGGCTGGTCTTTCCGGCGCCCTCCTCGCCTGTCACGGCGACGAGTCCCGGCCCGATGGGGAGCAGGTCGGCGAGGCTCATGGCTCGCGCAGCGACTGGAAGTGGCCCTGGATCGCCTTGGGCAAGGCCTTCCGCGAGGAGCGCTGCAGCTTCAGCAGCAGGTCGTGCGAAACGTCCTCCACCTCGTAGCGCTCGCGAATGTCGCACTGGATGCGCGAGAGCAGTCCGGCCGCCACCTCGGCGTCCGCCATCGCGCGGTGGGCGCGTCCGGCCGGGGCGATCGAGTGGAATGCCGCCAACGACCCGAGGCGGTAGCTTCCGGCCTGCGGATAGAGGCGGCGGGAGAGCAGCAGGGTGCAGGCCATCGCCGGATCGGCGCGCGAAGGACCGCCCAGCCTCGCCAGTTCCGCCGCCCAGAAGCGCTGGTCGAACGAAGCGTTGTGTGCGACCAGCGGCATGCCGCCGACGAAACGCGCGGCCTCGGACATGACGTCGGCTGCTGGAGGAGCCGCGCGGATCATCTCGTTGCTGATGCCGGTGTAGGCCTCGATGAAAGGGGAAAGCCGGACGCCGGCGTTCATCAGCGACTGGAAGCGACCGACGACCTTCGTTCCTTCCAGCACCACTATCGCGATCTCGGTCGCGCGATCACCTTGGGCGGGGGACAGGCCGGTCGTCTCGAAGTCGATGACTGCAATGGGTTTCAACGCGTGCCTTGCCTGACGGAATGGCTGAGTATGCCAACAGCAGGTCACGGGCAAGGGCGCCAACGCGCGACGCGCGCACAATCCGGCGATGCCTTACCTCGTCACACCGCTGCGCCGCCGCCTGGTGATGGTGGTCCTTCTGGCCTTGGCGTGCGCGGGCGCCGTGATCCGCCACCAGGCGCCCGACCCCTCCACTCTGCGGGACGTCGGCACGCTGCTGCTCGTGCTGTGGCTGCCCGCCGTCGGCAACCTCGTGGCTTACCTGATTCGCCAGATCCCGGCGAGAAGGCCGCGGCCCACGGCGTTCGCTCCCGGGGCGCACTTCTCCGCTCACCTGCAAACGCGCATCGACAGCGTGTCGGCGCCCGGTGACTGGCTGGCTGCGCTCGACCCGTCGGAGCAGCGCTGCACGGTCCTGGTCGGTCAGAGTGCCTTCACCGTGCGATCGGCGGCACCGCTGGCGCAGTGGCTCCCCGATGCGCCGCAGACACTGGCGCTGGAGTGCCTGGTTCCTTCCGTAGCGTTGAGCGAGCTGGTTCCCGGCACGGCGTTCCACCTGCTGGTCGGGACGACCCCGGTCGCGCAGGGCCGTGTCATGGAGCAGGTCGGCTGTCGATGAGGGAAGGCGGCCCGCTCAGGCGGAGCTGTCCATGCTCTCGTGCGCTTCCACGATCTGCGTGACCAGCTTCATGAAGCCGTCACGGTCGGCTCCCGACAACGGCTCGATGAGGCGGTCCTGCGATCGCTGCATGCCCTCCTGCAGCGACTGCATCAGCTTGAGCCCCTGTTTGGTGATCACCGACAGCCGCGAGCGGCGATCGTCGGGGTTGACGCGGCGCTCGATCAGTTCCTTCTCCTCGAGGCGCTTGAGCACTTCGGCGGTCGTGGTGCGGTCGAGCGCGAGCTCGCGGCCGATGGCTTTCTGGTCCAGCCAGGGGTTCATCGAAAGCGCGGTGAGAACGCCGAACTGCACGGGCGTGATGTTCTTGGTCTTGCATTCCTCGAAGAAGAGCGCATCGCCGATCTGGTGCAGCCGCCGCACCAGGAATCCCGGGCGCCGCCACATCACCTGCCGCAGCGGGTTGAAGGCCGCGGCCGGGCTGGATCTGCCGGCCGCCGGCGCCTGCTTTTTCTCTTGCGCCGGAGCGCGCCTCGAGGCCATCTCGGTCACCGTCCCTTTGTTCTTCGAAGGAGTGTATCGGGCCATCTTCTGCAGCGAAGCCATCGATGGAATCCTCAAGCCTTCCCGGCCACGGGGCCGAGGTCCACGCCCAGGTGGTCGCCGAGCAGGCGGTGGAAACCTTCCTCGTCGTCCCACGGAATCATGTGGCCCGCGTTGTCGGCCGTGCACTGCACCAGCCCCGGCGCCAGGCGCGCGATCTCCTGCGCGTCTTCCGGCAGGATGACGCCCCCGCGGCCGGCGCGCATCAGCAGGCCGGGCGTGCGCAGCTTGGGCAGGTCGGCGTGGATGTCGTCCTCGTGGAAGCCTCGGTAGGCCTGCACGATCGCGTCCTCGTCGCAGGTGTGCAGCCATTCGGCGCGCAGCTGCAGCTGCTCGTCGGTCCAGGTCGGCGAGAACGCGCGCAGCGCCTCGCCCGTCATGCCCTTCACCGCGAGTCGGATGGAATCGACGTACCAGGACAGCGGCGCGGGGTAGGCACGGCGGCCGGGGCCGGTGACCGGGGGATCGACCAGCAGCAGCCGGCCCATGCGGCCCGCGTCGCGCGACGCGGCGCGGATGGCGACCCGGGCGCCCATCGAGTGGCCCAGCACGACGGCCTCGGTCCAGTCCAGCACCTGGAGCAGCGCGAGCACGTCGGCGGCCATGGCGTCCAGGCTCGCGTCCATGCCGGGCGCCGTGTAAGACAGGCCGCGACCGCGGAAGTCGAGCACGTGCACGTCGAAGTGGCGCGCCAGCCGCTCGGCCACGAAGCCCCAGGTGATGGCGGGGCTCGTGATGCCGGGCAGCAGCAGCAGGCGCGGTCCCTGGCCGCCGTACCGCAGCAGGTGCAGGCGAACGCCGTTGGCGTTCACGTTGTAGCCGTGGACGAAGGCGCTCATCGGGCTTGCGCGCCGTTGCGGTACTTGCCGGACAGCAGAGCGCCGGCGTTCGGGACCACCGCGTCGAGCTCCAGCGTGCGCAGCATGCTGTGCACCGTGCACACGGCGGCCGAGACCACCGGCAGGCCGAGGCGGTCCTCGACCGGCTGGATCGACGGCAGCGAAGGCATCTGCACGCAGGCGGACAGCACCACGGCGTCGCAGTTGGCGGTGTTCAGGCGCCTGGAGATCTCGATCGGCGCGCGCGGGTCGCAGGCGCCGACCTGCAGGTTGTCGGGGATCTCCAGCGAGACGGCGTCGAGCACCTCGAAGCCCTCGTGCTCGATGTAGTCCACGACCAGCTCGGTCAGCGGCTTCATGTAGGGCGTGAGCACCGCGATCTTCTTCGCGCCGATCGTCTGCAGGCCCTGGATCAGCGCGCCGGCGCTGGTGACCACCGGTGCCGGGTTGCCGTTCTCCACCGTCAGCTTGTGCAGGTTGTCCTGCGAGACGCGGTGGTAGCCGCGGCCCATGCTCATGATGGCCACGAGGCAGGCGTAGCCGAGGATGTCCACGCGGGCGTCCGACAGCTCCAGCGCGCAGCGCCCGGAGTCGGCGTCCATCTTCGCGAGTTCCTCCTTCGTCACCTTCTTCATGCGCATGCGCGACGAGTGGAAGGTGAAGCGCTCGGGCGCGATGCCCTCGCGCGCGCGCAGCATCGCCGGAATCTCCGTCTCCATCGTGGTGTTGGAGCTGGGCACGATCTGGCCTACCCTGATGTTCCTCATGTGCGTATCTCCTGTCGGTTTCACTGGCTGGGTTGCTGCAGCAGCGGCTGGGGCTGTTCGTACGGATTGCCCGGGCTCTGGCCGCCCTGCACTTCGATCTTGATGGTGGACGGATCGACCTGCTTCTCGGTGCCCTTGTAGTGCAGCACGAGGCCGGGGAAGAGCATGACGATGCCGACCATCACCAGCTGGATCAGGATGAAGGGGACCGAGCCCCAGTAGATCTGCGAGGTCGTCACCTTCGCCATCGGCTTGCCGGTCACCGCGTCCTTGTAGTCGTCCTGCGCGGCCACCGACCGCAGGTAGAACAGCGCCAGGCCGAACGGCGGGTGCATGAACGAGGTCTGCATGTTCACCGCGATCAGGATGCCGAACCAGATCAGGTCGATGCCCATCTTGTCGGCCACCGGCCCGAGCAGCGGGATCACGATGAAGGCCAGCTCGAAGAAGTCGAGGAAGAACGCCGCGATGAAGGTGAACACGCTGGCGAAGATCAGGAAGCCGTACTGGCCGCCCGGCAGGTTGGTCAGCAGGTGCTCGACCCAGAGGTCGCCGTTGACGGCCCGGAAGGTCAGCGAGAACACCGTGGAGCCGACCAGGATGAACAGCGCGAAGCAGGTCAGGCGCGTGGTGGACTGCATGGCCTGCCGCAGCAGGTTCAGGTTCATGCGCCTGCGCACCAGCGCCAGCAGCAGCGCGCCGGCCGCGCCCATGGCGCCGCCTTCGGTGGGCGTCGCCAGGCCGATGAAGATGGTGCCGAGCACGAGGAACACCAGGAACAGCGGCGGGAACATAACGAACGTAACGCGCTCCGCCATCTTCGACAGCAGGCCCAGGCGGAACACCCGGTTGACCGCGGCGACGACGAAGGCCACCACGCCCCACGACAGCACGCCCAGCACCACCTTCTCGTCGATGGCCGCGGTCTTGCCGGCGACGTAGTCGTCGGCCAGCAGCGCGACCGTGACGGATACGACCGTCAGCACCGCCAGCGAGCGCAGCCCGCTGCTGCCATTGGCCTCCCGCAGCGTGCGGGCCTCCGGCGGCAGCGCCGGCACATGGCTCGCGCGGAACCAGGCGAGCCCAGCGACGTACACGATGTACAGGCCGGTGAGGATCAGGCCCGGCACCAGCGCGCCGCGGTACATGTCGCCCACCGAGCGGCCGAGCTGGTCGGCCAGCACGATCAGCGTCAGTGACGGCGGGATGATCTGCGACAGCGTGCCGGAGGCGGCGATCACGCCCGTGGCCACGCGGCGGTCGTAGCCGTAGCGCAGCATGATGGGCAGCGAGATCAGGCCCATGGAGATCACCGAGGCCGAGACCACGCCGGTGGTCGCGGCGAGCAGCGCGCCGACGCCCACCACCGCGAAGGCCAGGCCGCCGCGTACCGGTCCGAACAGCTGGCCGACGGTTTCGAGCAGGTCCTCCGCCATGCCCGACCGTTCCAGGATCAGGCCCATGAAGGTGAAGAACGGCAGCGCGAGCAGCGTGTCGTTCGTCATCACCCCGAACACGCGCTGCGGCAGCGCCTGGAACAGCGACGGCGTCAGCAGCCCAAGCTCCATTCCGACCAGCGCGAACAGCATGCCGTTGGCGGCGAGCGCGAAAGCCACCGGATAGCCCAGCAGCAGCATGGCGATCAGCGCCGCGAACATCATCGGCGCGAGGTTCTGTGCGAGCAGTTCCATCAGGCCTTCCCCCCGTTGCGCACCGGCGCCGCGGCCTCGC
This sequence comes from Pseudomonadota bacterium, assembly GCA_023387335.1. Taxonomy (GTDB): domain Bacteria; phylum Pseudomonadota; class Gammaproteobacteria; order Burkholderiales; family Burkholderiaceae_C; genus Ramlibacter. The sequence goes on from JAEWIF010000019.1 coordinate 27,040, forward strand.
CGGCGGTTTCGGCGGCGATGCGCGCGCGCAGTTCCTCGGCGAGCGCCTCTTCTTCGGTGACGGCGGATTCACGCCGGAGCGGATCGGGCCCGCGGCCCTGCAGGAAGGCGATGCTCTTGACCAGGTGCGACAGGGCCGCGGCGATCAGCAGGCAGAAGCCCACCGGCACCAGCAGCTTGGCCGGCCAGCGCACCAGGCCGCCGGCGTTGGACGACATCTCCTGCGTGTGCCAGGACTCCCAGAACATCGGCCAGCCGAGCCACATGATCATGACCGCGGCGGGCAGCAGGAAGAACACCGTGCCGAACACCTCGATCCACATCTGCGCGCGACGGGACAGCCGCGAGGACAGCACGTCCACCCGGACGTGGCCGTTCTTCAGCAGCGTGTAGCCCGAGCTCAGGAGGAACAGGGCGCCGAACAGGTACCACTGCAGCTCCAGCCAGGCATTGGAGCCGGCGTCGATGAACTTGCGGCCGAACGCGTTGAACACGCTCACCACCACGGCCAGCAGGATGGCCCAGGACACGAACCGGCCGACGCGATCGTTGATCGCGTCGATCCAGCGTGACACCGTCAGCAGGAAATCCATGGAACCCCTCGGGATTGGATGTTGTTCACCCCCGCCGGCGGGCGCCGGCCGCGGGAAGATGGCGAGTTCACGGATGCGTCAGGCGCCCGGTCGGCCGAACCAGCCGCGCACCCGGTTCCACAGCACGTTCCACAGCATCGCGGCCATGGGGATGGAGCGCGGCGCCTCGCCGGCGGCGGGCGCGTGCCCGGAGAGCCGCAGCGTCACCTGCCGGCCGAAGTCGGCCACCATCCGGCGCACGAAATCCTTGACCAGGCCGGAGCGCGAGAACTGCGCCAGCGGACCCTGCAGCGCGTAGGCCATGTCGACGTGGACGCGCGTGCTCCCCGCCTCGAGGCTTTCGAGCCGGTAGGCGATGTCGCCCTGCGCGCGCGACTGGCTCAGCGTGTCCTGTCCCGCGCCTCGCAAGACGGCGCGCCTGGCCGCGTCGTCGCGCTCCAGTCGCGCGGCGCCGGCGAAGGCGGCCGCCATGGGGCCGAATTTGATCGCGATGCGGCCCTTGACCTTGTCGCCTTCCTGCGACTCGATCGTCGCGCCCGGCAGGCAGGACGCGACCGCCGGCAGGTCGCCCATGAAGTGCCACACCTGCTCCAGCGGATGGGGCACGTCGAACGCCGCCTCGATCGTGTTGCCTTTGGCCTTGGCCTTGGCGCGGAGGTCGGCGTCCGCGACCGGCGCGGAGGCGTTCGATGCAGCGGCGGCCGGCTTGGCCGCCATCTGGTGCGGCGTGCTCAGAGCTTCCATCCGCACCGGGACACCGGACGATTGCGCGCGGCGCGGCGCGGGCGCGCCGGCCGGCGGCCCGTCGGCCGGGACATCGATCGGCTGGAGGTCGAGCACGCGCGGCGTGCGCAGCGCCTGCCGCATCCGCACGACCTTGTCGTCCGGGTTGTCGCGCTGCTGCTGCAGCACGTCCATCACCGCGTTGACGATGCCCTGGTAGCCGGTGCAGCGGCACAGGTTGCCGGAGAGCTCCAGGCGCACGCGCGCCTCGTCGGCGTCGGGCACGCGCAGCACGATGTCGCGGGCGGTGGCCAGCATGCCCGGCGTGCAGAAGCCGCACTGCAGGCCATGGTGGCGCGTGAACGCCGGCCGCAGCAGCTGCATGACCGGGTCTTCGTCGTAGCCCTCGATGGTGGTGATCTCGCGGCCTTCGCAGGCCACCGCGAAGGTGATGCAGGAGCGCGCCGGCTGCCCGTCGAGCAGCACCGTGCAGGCGCCGCAGACGCCGTGCTCGCAGCCCAGGTGGGTGCCGGTCAGGCGCAGTTCGTCGCGCAGGAAGTCGCCGAGATGGGTCCTCGGCTCGGCCTGCGCGGACTGGCAGCGGCCATTGACGTGGAGGGTGATGGGGTTCAACTCTGGACTCCGCTGGCGGCGCGGCGCTCGGTCACGCCGGCTTGCTCGAGCGCGCGTTGCAGGCACGCCGTGAACAGCTTGTGGTCGATGGCGTCCCGCTCCGGCAGGGCGGCGGCGACGGCGGCGCGCAGTTCGGCGCGGCCGGGGGCGCCGGCGCCCCGGGTGGCGACGGCGGCGGCGAAGTCGCGCAGCAGGATCGGCGGACCGTCGACCGCGCCCAGCACGATGCGCGCGACGCCGCGCGTGGCGTCGAGGCAGACCGCGGCGCTGGCCTCGGCGAACTCGCCCGGCTTGCGGCACAGCTTGTGGTAGCCCCAGCGCGTGTCCGGCGACCGGCGCGGCACGGCGACGGCGACGACCAGCTCGTCGGGCTCGAGCACCGTGGTGTAGGCGCCGAGCATGAAGGCGTCGGCATCGACCGTGCGTTCGCCGCGCGGCGACTTCAGGCGCAGGCGCGCGCCCAGCGCCGCCAGCGACACGACCCAGTCGGCCGCCGGGTCGGCATGCGCCAGGCTGCCGCCGACCGTGCCGCGCGTGCGCACCGCGCGGTAGGCGATGCCGGCCGCGACCTGCTGCATGGGATGCCCCACCAGCGGCTCGTGCAGGCCGTCCTCGATCTCGGCGTGCGTCACGGCCGCGCCGATCTCGACGGCGTCGTCCGCCACGCGCACGGCGCGCAGCCCGGCGACGTGGGCCACGTCCACCACCCGCGCCGGGCGGGCCAGTCGCAGGTTGAGCATGGGCCCGAGCGACTGGCCGCCGCCCATGGCCTTGGCGGCACCCTGGCCGTCCGACAGCGCGCGCAGCGCACCATCCAGCTCGAGCACGCGCAGGTATCCGAAACTCGCGGCCTTCACTTCGCGCCCTCCCCGGCCGTCGTCGCGGCGTCCAGCGCCTTGAGCAGGCGCCGCGGCGTCAGCGGCGTGACCAGCACTTCGGCGGCGCCCGTGCCGCGCAGCGCGTCGTTCACCGCGTTGAAGATCACGGCCGGCGGCGCGATCGCGCCGCCCTCGCCCATGCCCTTGGCGCCGAACTCGGTGTGCGGCGACGGCGTCTCGAAATGCTCGATGCGGATGCGCGGGACCTCGGTCGCGCCGGGCAGGATGTAGTCGGCCAGCGTGGAGGCCAGCGGCTGGCCCTGGTCGTCGTATGGCGTCTCCTCGTACATCGCGGTGCCGATGCCCTGCGCGATGCCGCCGATGGTCTGGCCCTCGACGATCATCGGGTTCACGATGACGCCGCAGTCCTCGACCACCACGTAGTCGAGGATCTCGACCTCGCCGGTCTCGGTGTCGACGGCCACGACCGCGGCCTGGCTGGCGTAGGTGAAAGCGCCGGTGTCGACCTTGGGCTTGTAGGCCCGCGAGACTTCGAGGCCGCCCAGGTTGACGTTGGCCGGCAGGTCCTGCGGCGTGAGGTACCAGGCGCGGCCCACGTCGGCCATGGACACGGACTTCTCGCCGGCCCAGGCGCGCCCCTCGAGCAGCGAGACGCCCTGCGGCTCCACGCCCATCAGGTGGCCCGCGATCGCCTGCACGCGCGGCAGCAGTTCCTTGCACGCGGCCGAGACGGCTCCGCCCGACATGACGGTGGCGCGCGAGGCGTACGTGCCGGTCGAGAACGGCGTCTGGGCGGTGTCGCCGTGGATCACGCGGATGCGGTTGACCGGCACGCCGAGCACGTCGTGCGCGATCTGCGCGAAGCTGGTCTCCATGCCCTGGCCGTGCGAGTGCACGCCGACGCGCACCTCGAGGCCGCCGTCGGCCGTCATCCTGACCATGGCCTGGTCGTAGCCCGGCACGACCGGCAGGCCCCAGGTCGAGAAGACCGAGGTGCCGTGGGCCGACTGCTCCGTGTAGGTCGCGGTGCCGACGCCGATGCGGCGCCCGTCGGGCTCGCCTCGCGCCTGGCGCTCGCGCACGGCTTCCAGGCCGATCATCTCCACCGCGCGCTTCAGGCTGGCGGGGAAATCGCCGCTGTCGAAGTGCTTGTTGGCGACGTTGACGTAGGGCATCTGCTCGCCCTTCACCAGGTTCTCCAGCCGCACCTGCCAGGGCTCGCGGCCGACTTCGCGGGCGATCGCGTCCATCAACAGTTCCATGGCGAAGCAGACGCCCGTGCGCGCCACGCCGCGGTACGGCATGAAGCCGGGCTTGTTGGTGGCGACGCAGCGCGTCTCGCAGCGGTAGCCGCGGAAATCGTAGGGGCCGGGCAGGTTGCCGACCGCCTGGCCGGGCTCCAGGCCGATGGTGAACGGCCACACCGAGTACGCGCCGCCGTCGATGGTGATGACCGCGTCCAGCGCGAGCAGGCGGCCCTGGCGGTCGGCGTACGCGGTGAGTTCGTAGTGGTGCTCGCGGGTGTTGGCGCCCACGATCAGGTGTTCGCGCCGGTCTTCCAGGTAGCGGAAGGGGCGCTTGTAGGTCTTGGCGAGCCAGGCGATGCACAGCTCTTCCGGGTGCAGCACGCACTTGTAGCCGAAGGCGCCGCCGACGTCGGGCGAGACCACGCGCACGGTCTCCTCGGGCATGCCGAGCAGCTGCGCGATGCCCGCGCGGATCAGGTGCGGCACCTGCGTGGCGCTCACCACCACCAGCTGGTGCGCCTGGTAGTCCCAGTACGCGAGGACGGCCTTGCCCTCCATCGGCGCCATGCACTGGCGCGACAGCTGGACGGTGCGGCTGACCTTGACCTCGGCCCTGGCGGCGAGTTCGTCGAAGTCGCGGTTGGCCCGCAGCGTGAGGAAGACGTTGTCCTTCCACTCGGGATGGATGCGCTCGCCCTGGTCTTCGAGCGCCGTCCACGCGTTGGCGAAGACGGGCAGCTCCTCGTAGTCGACCTCGACCCGCTCCAGCAGGTCCTCGGCCTGGGCGCGCGTGGGCGCGAACGCCATCGCGACGCCCTCGCCCACGAAGCGCACCTTGCCGCTGGCCAGGGGCGGCTGCGAGGAGACCTGGTAGGTGGGGAGCGCCGACGGCGCCAGGATGTCCTGCGCGTCAGTCATCATCCCGCGCACGAACACCTGCCCGGCAAGCTCGGGCGGGATCGTGGCGCCGGTGATGCGCGCATGGGCGAGCGGGCTGCGCAGGAAGGCGACTTCCTGCAGGCCCGGCATCACCATGTCGCCGACGAAGTTGCCCTTGCCCGCGAGGTGCCGCGCGTCTTCCTTGCGCGGCACCCGGGCGCCGATACCCTCGCGCTTGAGCAGACGCGGCGGGACTTCAGCCTGGTCCATCGTTCCCCTTGCTTCCTACTTGGATTCGCGCTGGACGGCGTTGAACGTGTAGCCGTCCAGGGCCGTCTCCGCGACGCGGAACCAGCTGACCTGCTCGTGCTGGAACTTCTTCCAGTCGCCGTAGATGGCGGCGAAGTCCGGGTTCTTCTCGGACAGCTCCTTCCACAGCTCCTGCGAGGTCTTCCAGGTCGCGTCCATCACGTCGCGCGGGAAGTACGACACCTTGGCGCCCGAGGCGATCAGCTGGCGCAGCGCGCCGGGGTTGGTCGCGTCGTACCGGGCCAGCATCAGCATGGTCTGCTCGTTGGCGGCGGTCTCGAACGCGGCCTTGAATTCCGGCGGCAGGGCGTTCCAGGCGGTCTCGTTCACGTGGCTGGAGACCGAGGCGCTGCCTTCCCACCAGCCCGGCGAGTAGTAGTACGGCGCGACCTTGTTCAGGCCGAGCTTCTGGTCGTCGTAGGGGCCGATCCATTCGGCCGCGTCGATCGCGCCCTTCTCCAGCGCGGGGTAGATGTCGCCCGGCGGGATCTGCTGCGGCTGTGCGCCCAGCTTGGCCAGCACCATGCCGCCGATGCCGCCGATGCGCATCTTCAGGCCCTTGAGGTCGTTGACGGACTTGATCTCCTTGCGGAAGAAGCCGCCCATCTGCACGCCCACGTTGCCGACCGTGAAGTTGACGATGTTGTACTTCTTGTAGAGCTTGCGCAGGTGCGCCATGCCGCCGCCGCTGTGCACCCATGCGTTGTGCTGGCGCGCGTTCAGGCCGAAGGCGAGGCCGGCGTCGAACGCCACCGCGCTGTTCTTGCCGATGAAGAACGAGCTGAGCACGTGGTTGCATTCCACCGTGCCGTTGCTCACGGCGTCCATCAGCTGCGGCGGCGGCACGATCTCGCCGGCCGGGAAGCAGCGGATCTCGAACTTGCCGCCGGTGAGTTCGCCCACGCGTTTGCACAGCGCTTCGGCCGAGCCGAACATGTTGTCCAGGCTCTTGGGCCAGGCGGTCGCCATGCGCCAGCGCACGGTGGCCTGCTGCGCGAGCGCGGCCGGCGCCGCGAGTGCGGCGATGCCGGCGCCGCCGGCAACAGCCATCTTGTCCAGGAATCCGCGACGTCGCATGAAAAGCCCCTTCGGTGATGTGTGAGGTGGATGGTTGCAGGCAGGCCGTCCCGCCGGGCTGCACGACAGCAACTTCGATGCCAGCGCACTTTCCGGCCGGACCCCGAAAGCCCGAATTAGGCAGTGCACTGAGCGAATTATGGGACGCGTCCGCCGCGACCGAAAGTCCCCCGGGGCTAGGGCAAACCCCAACCCATTCTGGCGCACAAGGATCAGCGTTTTCCCTCTGAAGGTGCACTGCGCATCGCTTTGGAACACGGCTGCTCGGCCGTTGCGGCGCACGACGGAAACGAGTGAAAAAACCAGTTGAACTTTCCGTCGCGGTGCGTCTAATATGCACGTGTACTGACTATTCGGAAACGCGGCATCCGCCGCGACAGGGACGCATCGATGGAATGGATCAAGGTGGCTTCCGCCGGGGAGCTGGGCAACGACGAAGTGAAGGCGATCAACGTCGCCGGCCGCCGCATCGCGCTGTACCGGTGCGACGACGAGTTCTTCGCGACCGACAACATGTGCACGCACGCGGAGGCCCTGCTCTCCGAGGGCTACGTCGAGGACGGCTGCATCGAGTGCCCGCTGCACCAGGGCAAGTTCGACATCCGTACCGGCAAGGCGATGTGCGCGCCGGTCACCGTGGACGTGCGCACGCACGCCGTCAGGCGGGAAGGCGACGACGTCTTCGTGCAGTCGCCGGCCTGAAGATGAAAACGGACGACATCGTCATCGTCGGCTCGGGCCAATCGGCCGCCATGGCCGCGCACGCGCTGCGCGAGGGCGGCCATGGCGGCCGCATCGTGATGGTGGGGCGCGAGCGGCACAGGCCCTACGAGCGCCCGCCGCTGTCCAAGGCCGTGCTGGTGGCGGCCGAGGAGCCGCGTCTCGACGTACTGCCCGACGACGCCTGGCTGCGCTGCAACGTCGAGCTGCGCAGCGGCGCGGAAGCCGTCCGCCTGGACACCGCGAACCGCCGCCTGCATCTCGCCAACGGCGAAACCCTCGACTACTCCCGCTGCCTGCTGGCCACCGGCGGCGAGGCGCGCGCGCTCGGATGCGTGCCGCCCGGAAGCCGCGGCGTGCACTACCTGCGCACCGTCGACGACGCGCGCCGGCTGCGCGCGGCCCTGCTGCGCCGACCGCAGGTCGCCATCCTGGGGGGCGGCTTCCTCGGCTTGGAGATCGCGCACTCCGCGCTCGCGGCGGGCGCGTCGGTCACGGTGCTCGAGAGCGCGCCGTCGCTGCTCGCCCGCTTCCTGCCGGCCGAGGCCTCGGCCTGGCTCGAGTCGACGCTGCGCAACGCAGGCGCGCAACTGCTGCTGGGCACCTCGGTCGCCTCGGCCATGCCGCTGGAGAACGGCCGCATCGCGCTGGTCACCGGCGCCGGCGCGCGGATCGAGGTCGATGAGGTCGTGGTCGCGATCGGCCTGGCGCCCAACGACGCGCTGGCCCGCGCCGCCGGCCTCGCCATCGCGCCGTCCGGCGGCGTGCTGGTGGACGCGAACTGCCGCACCAGCGCCGCCGACGTCTTCGCCAGCGGCGACTGCGCCAGCCAGCTGCGGCCCGGCCAGTCCGAGCCGACCCGCATGGAGTCCTGGCAGAACGCGAACGAACAGGCGCGCGCGGCCGCGGCCGCCATGCTGGGGGCCCCGTCGCCGGCCGCGCCCTATCCGTGGTTCTGGACCGACCAGGGAAGGCACAACCTCCAGATGCTCGGCCTGCCCGCGGCCGACCTCCAGTACGTGCGCCGCGGCGAGCCCGCCGGCGGCAAGGCGCTCTGGATCGGCCACCGCGGCGGCGTGCCCGTGCACGGTGTCGCGCTCAACGCCGGCAACGACCTGCGCGCCGTGCGGCCGCTGTTCGAGCGGGGCCGGCCGGTGCCGCTGCACGATTTCCACCAGGACACGCTGAACCTGCGCGCGTGGACCAGGCAGTCGCTTGCCGATGCGCAGGCCGTCCTCCAACCCTCTTGAGCCCACAGGAAGAAGAACGCCATGTACCAATCGCAATCGGTCATCGGGATCACCGATGCCTCGAAGAACCCGCCGCTGGAGCAGTGCGTCTGGCCGCAGGACGCCCTGCACAACATCCCCGACTGGGTCTACACCAGCCAGGCCCTGTACGACCGCGAGATGGACCGCATCTTCCGCGGCGACACCTGGAACTTCGTCGCGCTCGAAGCCGAGATCCCCAACGCCGGCGACTACAAGCGCGGCTTCGTCGGGTCCGTGCCGGTGGTGATCGCACGGGCGGAAGACGACACCATCTCCGTGTTCGAGAACCGCTGCGCGCACCGCGGCGCCGAGTTCTGCCGCCACAACCAGGGCAACGCGAAGGAGTTCGTCTGCCCGTACCACCAATGGTCGTACGACCTCAAGGGCAACCTGCAGGGCGTGCCGTTCAAGCGTGGCGTGAACAAGCAGGGCGGCATGCCCAAGGACTTCCAGAACGCGCAGCACGGGACCCGGCAGTTGCGCGTGGCCACCCGCAACGGCGTGGTGTTCGCCACCTACTCCGACGGCACGCCGCCGCTGGAGGAATACATGTCGAAGGAAATCGTCGACGAGTTCGACGTCACCTTCTCCGGCAGGAAGCTGAAGATCCTCGGCTACTACCGCAACGAGCTTCCCTGCAACTGGAAGATGTACCACGAGAACCTGAAGGACCCGTACCACGCGACGCTCCTGCATTCGTTCCTCGTGGTGTTCGGCCTGCTGGTCGCCGGCAACAAGTCGATCATGTTCGCCGACAAGGAACACGGCCGCCACGGCTACATGGGTTCGGCCAAGCCGGACGAGAAGTACGCCACCGTGTCGGACGACACCAAGGCGGAGATGCGCTCGTTCAACGACCGCCTGAAGCTGCGCGACGAGCGCTTCCTGGAGTACGTCCGCGAGTTCGACTCGCCCTGGTCGGTGACCATGATGACGCTGTGGCCCAACCTGATCGTGCAGCGCGAGATGAACACGCTCGGCGTGCGCCAGATCATTCCCAACGGCCCGAACAGCATGATCATGCAGTGGACCATGTTCGGCTACGAGGACGACACGCCGGAGATGACCAGCCACCGGCTGCGGCAGGGCAACCTGATGGGGCCCGCCGGCTTCCTGGGCCTGGAGGACAACGAGGCGATGAAGTTCGTGCAGGAGGGCCTTCGCCGCTCCAGCACCGGCAACAACATCCTCAAGCTCGACGCCGGCAACGTCGGCACCTCGCAGGGCCTCATCTCCGAGTCCTGCATCCGCTCGATGTACGAGTACTACCGCGGCGTGATGGACATCCGCGTCGCCGGAGCCGCCGCATGAAGCAGCAACTCGCCTACCGTCCCGCCAGCGTCACGCCGCCGCGCGCGGCCCAGCTGCGCGCCGAGATCGACGCCTTCCATGGCGAGTACTGCGCGGCGCTGGACGCCAACGACGTCGAGCGCTGGCCCGACTTCTTCAGCGAGGACGCGCGCTACCGCGTCACCTCGCGCGAGAACGCGCTGCTGGACATGCCCGTCGGCCTGGTCTATTGCGAGGGCCGCGACATGATCCGCGACCGCGCGCTGGCCGTCGCGCATTCGCAGATGTTCGCGCCGCGCCACATGCTGCACGTCCTCGGGATCACGCGGGTGCTCGAGGAGTCCGCCGGCACCATCGTCTCGCAGACGCCCTTCATCCTGCTGCAGACCCTGATCGAAGGCCCCTCCACCGTGCACCTGGCCGGCACCTACTTCGACCGCTTCGTGCGCCAGGGCGAAAGTCTGCTGCTGGCCGACCGCCAGGTGGTGCACGACACCGAGGTGCTGGCCACCGCCCTCGCCTACCCCGTCTGACGCCTTGCAAAGGACGAGCATGAACCGCATCCCCAAGATCGCCCTCGAGGAACACTTCTCCGCGCCGGGCTTCGCCGAATACTCCGTCGGCTTCACTCAGTTGCTCACGCCGCGGGTGCGCACCGAGCTCGGCGCGCGGCTGACCGACTTCGACGACCAGCGCCTGGCCGAAATGGACGCCGGCAACATCGAATACGCCGTCCTGTCGCAGACCGCCCCCGGCGTCCAGGCCGAGCCCGACACGGCATTGGCGATCCGCCGGGCGCGCGAGAACAACGAGTTCCTCGCCGGGCGCGTCGCCCGCCATCCGAAGCGCCTGGGCGGCTTCGCCCACGTGGCGATGCAGGACCCGAAGGTGGCCGCCGACGAACTGGAGCGCTCGGTGCGCGAGTACGGCTTCAAGGGCGCGATGGTCAACGGCCACACCCTGGGCCGCTACTACGAGGATCCGGCCTTCGACGTGTTCTGGGAGCGCGCGCAGGCGCTGGACGTGCCGGTCTACCTGCACCCGGCCAGCTTCAGCAAGGTGCCGGCGCTGCTGGACGGAATGCCGGTGCTGCACGGCGCCACCTGGGGCTGGGGCGTGGAGACGGCCGGCCACGCGCTGCGGCTGCTGTTCGGCGGCGTGTTCGACCGCTTCCCGAAGCTGGTGGTGCTGCTGGGCCACATGGGCGAGTTCCTGCCGTTCCAGCGCTGGCGCATGGACAGCCGCTTCGCCGCCTACCCGATGGGCGTGACGCTGGCGCGCAAGCCCAGCCAATACATCGGCACCAACATCCTGATCACCACCTCCGGCGTCTGCTCGGCGCCCTCGCTGGTGGGCGCCATCGGCGAGATGGGCGCGCAGGCGGTGCTGTTCTCCGTCGACTACCCCTACGAATCGACGGCCGATGCCTGCGCCTTCATCGAGCAGGCGCCGCTGGACGACGCCACGCGTGCGCTGGTCTGCCACGGCAACGCGCGCCGGCTGTTCAAGCTCGCCGCCGGCGACCGGTAGGCGCTTCCTCCCCCTTGTCCAACTTCATTCGAAAGGACGAACGATGCCAGTCAGCGACCATCAGTTGATCGAAGCCTGGAACGAGGTTCTGAGGCTCAGCAAGGTCCGCAAGGGCCAAGCCGTCTCGATCCTGTGCGGGCCCCACACGCATCCGCAGACCCGCCGGGCCGCCACGGTCGCGGCGCAGTCCGCCGGCGCGGTGGTGACCACGATCGAGCTGCCGCCCATCAACGGCGAGAAGGCCACCAGCCGGGACCTGCTGAACTACCTGGGCGAGACGCCGCTCACCGGCAACCCGGCGGCGATGGCGGCCATGAAGAACAGCGACCTGGTCATCGACCTCATGCTGCTGCTGTTCTCGCCCGAGCAGATGGAGATCCTGGAATCGGGCACCAAGATCCTGCTGGCGGTGGAGCCGCCCGAGGTGCTGGTGCGCACCGTGCCGACGGAGGCCGACCGCACGCGCGTGCTGGCCGCCTCGCAGCTGCTCAAGCGCGCGAAGAAGATGCACGTCACCTCGCCGGCGGGCACCGACGTGACCTTCAAGATCGGCGACTTCCCGACGATCTGCGAGTACGCCTTCTGCGAGGAGCCCGGGCGCTGGGACCACTGGCCCAGCGGCTTCCTGTTCACCTTCGCCAACGAGGGCGGCAGCGACGGCACCATCGTCATCGACCGCGGCGACATCCTGCTGCCGCAGAAGAACTACGTCGCCGACAGGATCACGCTGGACGTGCGCGATGGCTTCGTGCGCGACATCAAGGGCGGCGTCGACGCGGACCTGATGCGCGAGTTCATCGAGGCCTACAAGGATCCGGAGGCCTACGCCATGTCGCACATCGGCTGGGGCATGCAGCCGCGCTGCTACTGGCACACGCTGTCGCTGTACGACCGCGAGCAGACCATCGCGATGGATGCACGCGCCTTCGAGGGCAACTTCCTGTTCTCGCTGGGCCCCAACAACGAGGCCGGCGGCAAGCGCAAGACCGCCTGCCACCTGGACATCCCGCTTCGCAACTGCACCGTGAAGGTGGACGACGTCGTGGTGGTGCGTGACGGCAAGGTGATCGACGAGGCTTTCCAATGAACACCGAGCAAGGCATCTACCGCAAGCAGGGCTTCGGCGCGTCGATGGCGCCCAAGGCGCCCTACGGCCTGCTGATCGTCGACTTCGTCAACGGCTTCGCCGACCCGGAGAGTTTCGGCGGCGGCAACATCGGACCGGCGATCGACCGCACGCGCGGCCTGCTGGCCGAGGCGCGCGCGCGCAAGTGGCCGGTCGCGCACACGCGCATCGTGTTCCAGGACGACGGCGCGGACGCCAACGTGTTCACGCTGAAGGTGCCCACGATGCTCAACCTGCACGAGCATTCGCCGGGCAGCCAGATCGTGCCGCAGCTGCAGCCCGTCGAGGGCGAGCTCGTCGTGCGCAAGACGAATCCCTCCGGCTTCTTCGGCACGCAGCTTGCGAGCTGGCTGTCGCATCGCGGCGTGCAGACGCTGCTGGTCGCGGGATGCACCACCAGCGGGTGCGTGCGGGCCAGCGTGGTGGACGCGATGTGCCACGGCTTCCGCCCCGTGGTCGTTACCGACTGCGTGGGCGACCGCTCGCTGCAGGCGCACGACGCCAACCTGTTCGACATGGACCAGAAGTACGCCACGCTCATGACGCGCGACGCCGCCCTCGAGGCGGCGCGCGGCTGATCGATCCCTTTCACCGAGCCCCCTCCCCCACCCATCTCCGGAGACCCCAGATGACTTCCTCCCGCAGAAGATTCGTCGCCCGCGTCCTTGCCGGCTGCGCCGCCATCGCCTTCATGGCGGGCGCGTCCGCCCAGGCGCCCGAGAAACTGAAGGTCCGCCTCGACTGGACGCCCTGGGGGGTGCACGGCGCGATGCACCTCGCGCAGCAGAAGGGCTGGTACAAGGCCGCCGGCCTGGACGTGCAGATCGAGGACGGCAACGGCTCCGTCACCACGGTGCAGATCGTCGGCAGCGGCGACAACTTCGACGTCGGCCACGCGGCGCTGGGCCCGATGATGATCGCCCGCGACAAGGGCTTGCCGGTGAAGGCGGTCGCGGTGTTCGCGCGCACCAGCGACCTGGGCATGCTGGTGCCGGCGGATTCCGGCATCAAGAGCCCGAAGGACCTCAAGGGCAAGAAGGTCGCCTACACCGCGGGCTCGCTGGAGGCGCCCTTCATCGATCCGTTCCTCGCCGCCGGGGGCCTGAAGCGCAGCGACCTGGAACTGGTGAACGTGGATGCGACCGCGAAGGCCGCGACCTACGTCGCCGGCCGTTCGGACGCCGTGTTCTCGACCATCCCGTTCTTCGAGGCCGTCGTCGCGCAGCCGCGCCCCTCCAACAGCATCCTCTTCGCCGACTACAAGCTGCCCATGCCCAGCTTCGGCCTGTTCACGTCGGAGGGCAAGCTGGGTTCCAAGCGCGAGGCGATCGCCAGGTTCGCCAGCGTCACTTCGGCGAGCTGGCAGTACATCTACAGCGGGCACGAGGACGAGGCCGTCGAGGCCATCATGGCCCAGCGCGCCCAGGCCAAGCTGGACAAGCAGGTGCTGCGCGGCCAGATCGAATCGCTCAAGCGCTTCTTCCGCCTGCCGGTCGCGGCCGGCGGCACGCTCGGCGCGCCCGTGCCCTCGGACTGGACCGACGCCGTGAAGACGCTCACCGACGCCGGCCTGATCAAGTCGATCAAGGACGCCAACGAGTTCTACGCGACCGGCCTGGTCCGGCCCATGCCCACCGTCAGCGGCGCCAAGTAGATGACCTCCGCTTCCGTCCATGCGCGGGACGTCCGCAAGACGTATCCCGGCGAGCGGGCGCTCACGGCGCTCGACGGCATCTCGCTGGACATCAAGCCCGGCGAATTCGTCAGCATCCTCGGCCCCAGCGGCTGCGGCAAGAGCACCTTCCTGCGCTGCATCGCCGGCCTGGAGCAGGTCACCAGCGGAGACCTCAGCGTCGACGGCAGGACCGTCGCCGGCCCGCCCGACCACGTCGGCATGGTGTTCCAGCGCGACGCGCTGCTCGAGTGGCGCAGCATCGAGCGCAACATCCTGCTCCCGGTGGAGTTCGCGAAAAAGCCGGTGCAGGACTACCGCAAGCACCTGGCGCAGCTGCTTCAGCTGACCGGCTTGAGCGACTTCGCCGACCGCTATCCGCGCGAGCTCTCGGGCGGCATGCGCCAGCGCGCCGCCATCTGCCGGGCGCTGATCGACAACCCGCGGCTGCTGTTGATGGACGAGCCGTTCGGCGCGCTGGACGCGCTCACGCGCGACCAGATGAACGTCGAGCTGCAGCGCATCTGGATGGAGACGCGCAACACGGTGGTGTTCGTGACGCACGGCATCGCCGAGGCCGTGTTCCTGGCCGACCGCGTGGTGGTGTTCTCGCCGCGGCCCGGGAAGATCGCCGACGTCATCGACGTCGACCTGCCGCGCCCGCGCCGCCTGGCGGTGCGCGAGACCGCGCAGTTCGGTGCCTACACGGCGCGCATCCGCAAGCTGTTCAACGAGATGGGCCTGATCAACGAACCGCCCCCGGCGCTCAAGGAGGTGAACGCAGCATGAACGCTTCCCTCGTGAACAAGGCCCGGCGCTGGCTGCTGGGCGCGGGCTCGATCATCGTGGTCCTCGGCGTCTGGGAGCTGGCGGTGCGCCTGCTGAACGTGCGCCCCATCACGATGCCGCCGCCGTCGGCCGTGCTGCTGGAGCTCGCCCGCGAGTCGGCCTGGTACCTGGACCATGCGTACTACACGCTCCTCACCACCCTGGGCGGCTTCGCGCTCTCGGTCGTCGTCGGCGTGGGCCTGGCCATGCTGCTGGTGGGATCGCGCACTTTCGAGGAGTCGGTCTACCCCGTCATCGTGGGCCTCAACAGCGTGCCCAAGGTCGCCGTGGCGCCGCTGTTCGTGATCTGGATGGGCACGGGCTACGAGCCCAAGATCGCGATGGCGTTCCTGATCGGCGTTTTCGCGGTCCTCGTCGACGCGGCCCACGGCCTGCGCTCGGTGCCGCAGGACGTCATGGACCTCGGCCGGGTGCTCAAGGGATCTTCGCTGGACTTCTTCCTGAAGGTGCGGCTGCCCTGCGCGCTGCCCTCCATCCTCACCGGGATGAAGGTGGCGATCGCCCTGTCACTGGTCGGCGCCATCGTCGGCGAGTTCGTCGCGTCGCAGCGGGGCCTGGGCTACGTGATCCTGAGTGCGCAAGGCACGTTCGACACCACCCGCGTGTTCGCGGCTGTGCTGCTGCTGGCGGTGCTGGGACTGGTTCTCTACGGGGCGCTGGCCTGGGCCGAGCGCAAGGCGACGCCCTGGCGAGTGGCCCACTGAGAACCGCGACCGGGGGGTATCGCCGGCTCTTACCTGCGTGCCCCACAAAATCAATCCCGCCAAACCCGGTGCCGTCCCGACACGGGGGCTTCCTATACTGGCCGGATGCCATCCATCCAGCTTGTCGACGTGACGAAGCGCTGGGGCGCCGCCACTGCGCTGGAGGGCATCCGGCTGGACATCGCCCCGGGCAGCTTCTGCGTCCTCCTGGGCCCCTCCGGCTGCGGCAAGTCGACCACCTTGCGCATCATCGCGGGGCTGGAGAGCGCCGACAGCGGGCAGGTGCTGATCGACGGCCGTGATGTCACGCAGCTGCCACCCTCGCAGCGGAACATCGCCATGGTGTTCCAGAACTACGCGCTGTTCCCGCACCTGAGCGTCGCCGACAACATCACGTTCGGACTGTCCGTGCGCAAGGTGCCCGCGGCCGAGGCCGCCCGCCGCCTGGGCGAGACGGCGGAGATCCTGGGCCTGTCGGCGCTGCTCGATCGCAAGCCCTCCCAGCTCTCGGGCGGGCAACAGCAACGCGTCGCGCTCGGCCGCGCGCTGGTGGCGCAGGCCAAGGTGTGCCTGATGGACGAGCCGCTGTCGAACCTGGACGCCCAGCTGCGGCAGGAGATGCGCACCGAGCTGCGGCAACTGCAGCAGCGGCTCGGGCTCACGCTGGTCTACGTCACGCACGACCAGGCCGAGGCCATGAGCATGGCCGACCAGGTGGTGCTGCTGAACAAGGGCCGCATCGAGCAAGCCGCCACGCCGCGCTCCCTGTACGCGAGGCCCGCCACCACCTTCGCGGCCACGTTCATCGGCACCCCCGCCATGAACCTGCTGCGCCTGGACGGCGACCGCGTGGCCGGCAGCGACATCCCCGCCGGGCGCCCCGGGCACTGGCTGGGCGTCCGGCCCGAGGAAGTCAGGCTCGGCGGGCGGGTGCCCGCCGCCGTGCGCGACATCGAGTACCTCGGCGCCGACCTCATCCTCCATTGCAGCGTGGGCAGCGAAACGCTCACCGTCCGCACCGGCGGCCAGGCCGAATTCGCCGTAGGCAACGAAGTGATGCTGGAGTGGCCGCCCGCGGGCACCCATTACTTCGATGCGGGCGGCCACAGGCTGGCCTGAGAGCGCTTCCTGCAACAACAACGAAGGAGAGACAGCCATGCAACGCAAGAACTTCAATCGCCTCCTGCTGGCCGCCGCCGCGGCCGCGGCCTTCGGCTCGACCGCCGCACAGGCGCAGACCACGGAGATCTCGTTCTTCTACCCGGTGGCCGTGGGCGGCGCCATCGCCAAGACCATCGACGGGTTCGCCGCCGACTTCACGAAGGCCAACCCCGGCATCAAGGTCAATCCGATCTACGCGGGCACCTACCAGGAAACCATCGTCAAGGCGCTGACGGCCCACAAGTCCGGCACGCCGCCGGTGACGTCGGTGCTGCTGTCCACCGACATGTTCACGCTGATCGATGAGGACGCGATCGTCCCGATCGACAACTTCGTGAAGACCGCCGACGACAAGGCCTGGCTGGACAGCTTCTATCCGGCCTTCATGATGAACAGCCGCACCGGCGGCAAGACCTGGGGCGTGCCCTTCCAGCGCTCCACCGTGGTGATGTACTACAACAAGGAGTTGTTCAAGGAAGCCGGGCTCGACCCGAACAAGCCGCCGCAGACCTGGGCGGAACTGAAGGAAGCCGCTACGAAGCTGACGAAGAAGGATGCGGGCGGCAAGGTCACGCAGTGGGGCGTGCAGATCCCTTCGAGCGGCTTCCCCTACTGGCTGTTCCAGACCCTCACTACCACCAACGGCGCGATCCTGGCCAACGAGGCGGGCACGCAAGTCAAGTTCGACGATCCGAAGGTGATCGAGGCGCTGCAGTACTGGGTCGACCTGGGCAAGGCCGGCATCCACCCGCCCGGCGTGGTGGAGTGGGGCACCACGCCCAAGGACTTCTTCGAGAAGAAGGTCGCGATGATGTACACGACCACGGGCAACCTCACCAACGTGAAGAACAACGCCAAGTTCGACTTCGGCGTGGCCATGATCCCCGGCAACCAGCGCAAGGGCTCGCCCACCGGCGGCGGCAACTTCTTCATCTTCAAGAAGGCATCGCCGGCGCAGCAGGAAGCGGCCTTCAAGTTCATCAAGTGGGTGACCCAGCCCGAGCGCGCCGCGCAGTGGAGCATGGACACCGGCTACGTCGCGGTTTCCGAGTCCGCCTACGGCACCGACACGCTGCGCAAGTACGGCCGCGACTTCCCGGCCGCGCTGGTGGCCCGCGACCAGCTGAAGGTGTCGGTGGCGGAGTTCTCCACGCACGACAACCAGCGCGTGACCAAGGCGCTCAACGACGGCCTGCAGGCCGCGCTGACCGGCACCAAGTCGCCGGCCCAGGCCATGCAGGACGCGCAGCGCGAAGCCGACCGCATCCTGCGCTCGTACAAGTGAAGCGGCGGCGGGGCGAAAGCGCCGCCGGCGGCAGCCCGTCGGCCATCCACGCCTGGCTGCTGCTGCTGCCCGCGCTGCTGCTGCTGGGGGCTTTCACCCACTGGCCGACGGTCGCGACCCTCGTCGACAGCCTTCACTCCACGCCCCGGGGCTCCCGCGCCGGCGTGTGGGTGGGTGCCGAGAACTACCAGGCGATGGCCGCGGACCCGGTGTTCTGGAAGGCCGTCGTCAACAACCTGTGGTTCGCCTCCGCCACCATCCCGCTATCGATCGCGCTGGCCCTCGTCATGGCCCTGTGGGTCAACGAGCGCATCGCCGGCCGCGCGTTCCTGCGCATGGCCTACTTCACGCCCACGGTGCTGCCGATGATCGCGGTGGCCAACATCTGGCTGTTCTTCTACACGCCGCAGTACGGCCTGCTGGAGCAGGCGACCGCCGCGCTCGGCCTGCCCTCGCACAACTGGCTGGGCGACCAGCGCACGGCGCTCGGCTGCGTGACGCTGGTGGCGGTCTGGAAGGAGGCGGGCTTCTTCATGATCTTCTACCTGGCCGCTTTGCAGACGCTCAACCCGAGCCTGCGCGAGGCCGCGGCGATCGAGGGCGCGTCGCGCTGGTACTTCTTCCGGCGCGTGCAATGGCCGCTGCTCATGCCCACCACGCTGTTCGTGCTGGTCAACGCCGTCATCAACGCCTTCCGCATGGTCGACCACATCTTCGTGCTGACGCGCGGCGGCCCCGACAACGCCTCCACCCTGCTGCTCTACCACCTGTACGAGGTCGGCTTCAAGTTCTGGGACACGGCCTATGCCGCCGCGCTCACCGTGCTGCTGGTGGCCGTGCTGGCGAGCGTGGCGCTGTTCCAGTTCTTCGTGCTCGACAGGCGGGTGCACTACCGATGAAGCAAGCCGACCGGCGCCTGGCCTACAACGACCCGACGGCCCTCGACACGCTGGCCGCCTGGCTGCTGGCGCTGCTGTGGATCCTGCCGCTGGCCTATGCGACGTGGACCGCGTTCCACGCCCCCGAATACTCCACCCGCTTCACGCCGATGGCGCCGCTGACGCTGGACAACTTCGCGCGTGCCTGGGACGCCGCGCCCTTCGCCCGCTACTTCCTCAACACCGGCCTGCTGGTGCTGATGATCCTGGCGGTGCAGCTGGTGGTGGCCACTCTCGCGGCCTATGCCTTCGC
Source organism: Pseudomonadota bacterium (assembly GCA_023387335.1). Lineage (GTDB taxonomy): Bacteria > Pseudomonadota > Gammaproteobacteria > Burkholderiales > Burkholderiaceae_C > Ramlibacter. The sequence goes on from JAEWIF010000019.1 coordinate 46,138, forward strand.
CCGGTTCGAGTTCCGCGGCCGGAACGTGGCGTTCTCGCTGGTGCTGGTGCAGCTGATGATCATGCCGGACATCCTGCTGGTGGAGAACTACAGGACGATGGCGGCCCTGGGCCTGGTCGACACCCTGCTGGCCATCGGCCTGCCCTATTTCGCTTCGGCTTTCGCGATCTTCCTGCTGCGGCAGACCTTCATGGGCATCCCGAAGGAGCTGGACGAGGCGGCGCGGGTCGAAGGCGCCAGCTCGCTGCAGACGCTGTGGCGCGTGTACGTCCCGCTGGCCCGTCCCGTGTACACCGCATTCGCCCTCGTGTCGGTCAGCTTCCACTGGAACAACTTCCTGTGGCCGCTGATCATCACCAACAGCGTCAACGCGCGGCCCCTGACCGTCGGGCTGCAGGTGTTCTCCTCGCCCGACCAGGGCGTGGACTGGTCCGTCATCACGGCCGCGACGCTCATGACCTCGGGACCGCTGCTGGTCGGCTTCCTGCTGTTCCAGCGCCAGTTCGTGCAGAGCTTCATGCGCGCGGGCATCAAGTAGGTCCTATGCAACTCGTCACCTGGAACACGCAGTGGTGCTGCGGACTCGACGGAATCGTCAGCCCCCGCCGCATCGTCGAGGGCGCGCGCAGGCTGGGCGACTTCGACGTTCTGTGCCTGCAGGAGATCGCGGTCAACTATCCCGGGCTTTCCGGCGACGCCGGCCACGACCAGCCGGCGCTCCTGCAGGAGCTGCTGCCGGGATTCCAGTGCTTCTTCGGCGCCGCCGTCGACGAGTTCGACGCGAAGGGCGAGCGCCGGCGCTTCGGCAACCTGATCGCCACCCGCCTGCCGGTGGTGCAGGTACAGCACCATCCACTGCCCTATCCGGCGGACGCCGGCGTGCGCAGCATGCCGCGCATGTGCACCGTGGTGACGGTGGTGGATCCGGTGCTGGGCCCGGTGCGCCTGATGACGACGCACCTGGAGTTCTATTCCAAGCGGCAGCGCATGGCGCAGGCGCGCGCACTGCGCGAACTCCATCTGCAGTACGTCGCGCAAGCCGGCGCTCCGCCCGAACCCAGCGACGACGGCTCGCCGTTCCAGACCAAGGTGCACACCGCGAACGCCATCCTGTGCGGCGACTTCAATCTCGAAGCGCATGAACCGGAGTACGCGCGGATCACGGAGGAGTCGGACCAGGGAACCCTCCGGGACAGCTGGCGGCTGCTGCACGGCTCGCAACCGCATCCGCCCACCTTCCGCCTCTACGACCGCCGCTACGGTCCCGAGCCGGTCGCATGCGACTTCGTGTTCGTCAGCGACGGGTTGAAGGGGCGCGTGGAGGACTTCCAGGTCGATTCGACCGTGAAGGACTCGGATCACCAACCGGTGCTGGTGCGTCTCGGCTGACGCTCCCCGGCGGGCTTCAGGCCACGAGCCGGTTCACCGCGCTCACGATCCGGCTGGCCGAGCTGAACGCGGGCACCATGAGCCAGCGGTTCAGCGCGTCGTTGCCCGCCCGGACCATGCCGGTGTGGGTGCGCAGGTCGCCGTCGGCGACCGGGTCGCTGTCGAAGAAGCCCAGCTCGCGCCGCAGCAGGTCCATGTCGCGGGGCATGCCGGTCAGGTAGGTCCAACCGGACTGGACGCCGTAGCGCCGCATGTAGTCGCGCAACGCCCGCGCATCGTCGAACTGCGGCTGCAGGGTCATCGAGTACATGAAGACGTCGCGGCCCAGCCGGGGCGCGAGCGCCTGCTGGACCTGCAGCAGGTTGGCGGTGCTGATCGGGCAGATGCCCGTGCACACCGTGTACATCATGTTGAAGACGACCGTCCTGCCGCGGACCAGGTCGTCGTAGAAGCGCACGGTCCTGCCGTCGTGCGTGATGACGGGCACGTTGGAGAAGTGCGGCTCCGTCGCGGGCCGGCGCTGCGACGCCACCGCCGTGCCGGCCAGCGCGGGCGCCGCCAGGGCGCCGCCTGCCCATCGCAACCAGTCGCGCCTGGCCCCGGACGCCTGCCGCTCGGGAATCGTTCGATCGGATCGCATGGCGGTCTCCTGGTCAGCGCTTGACGTCGAACCGGACCATCATGTCGTGGTCCTCGTGGATCAGGTTGTGGCAGTGCATGACGTACCGGCCCTCGAAGTCGCGGAAGCGGATGAAGATCCGCACCTCCTCGCCCGGGTTCAGCACGAAGACGTCCTTGCGCCCGCGCTCGTGCGGCGGCGGCGGCTTGCCGTTGCGCGACAGGATGCGGCCTTCCTCCATGTGGATGTGGACCGGGTGGTGCCAGCTGCCCTTGCCCTTGAGGCGCCAGATCTCCGCGGTGCCGCACTTCACGGTGGCCGCCGGCCGGGTCTCGTCGAAGATCCTGCCGTTGACCGTCCACACGTCGTTCTCGCGATCGAATTCCCAGGTCCTTTCCCTGACGGCCTCGCGCGTCGAGAACTCGGGCAGCTCGCGCAAGGTGTCGGGCACGCGGCTCTCGTCGGGATACGGCGCATCGCCGTCGATGTCGAAGCGCAGGATCTGCGTGCCCGTCGCGGCCAGCAGGCCGTCGGCACCGCGGACGTTGGTCAGTGAGCCTTCCGGCCCGCGGCCGTCGGTCTGGATCAGTCGGTTGACCAGGTAGAGCCTGGTGCCGACCGGGTAGGCCGAGAAATCGACCACGATGTCGCCTCTCTCGGCGGGGGCCAGGGCCAGCTTGCGCTCGCCGCGCAGCGGCGCGGGCAGCAGGTTGCCGTCGTTGGCGATGTAGTCGAAGCCCTGGTTCGCGCCGGACGACGTGCAGAGGTAGAACTCGTAGAAGCGCGTCACCCCGGCGTTCAGGAGGCGGAAGCGGTACTTGCGGCGCTCCACCTTGAAGTACGGCGAGACCTTGCCGTTGACGCAGAACACGTTGCCCAGGTGGCCGTCGTTCTCGAACTGGTCGTACCGCAGCCAGCCGCTGGCATCGATCCGCGGGTCGGTGAACATCAGCGGCACGTCGTACCGTCCGACGCCGCTGGGCAGCCCCAGGGCCGGCGCGGGGTCCTTCTCGTTGCCGGTGTCGAGCTCGTCGAACAGCAGGTAGAAGCCCGCCAGGCCGCGGTACACGTTGGGCGCCGTGAAGTACAGGCAGTGGTCGTGGTACCAGAGGGTCCCCAGCGACTCGCGCGTGTCCCCGTCCGTCGCCTTGTACCGCTCGTCGTCCATGCCCGCGTAGCAGTGCGGATAGTGGTGGTCGCGGAAGCTGCCGATCGGCGCGCCGGCCCAGCGCGGGTAGAAGTCGCTCGGGAACCCGTCGCTCGGCGACGCGCAGTGCAGGTTGTGCAGGTGCGTGGAGATCTGGGGCGCGCCGGGCCCGTGCGCGTCGGGCAGCAGGTTGTTGCGGATGCGCACGAGGGTCGGCGTCCCGTAGTGCTCCACGAAGGTCGGGCCGGGGAAGATGCGGTCGTAGCCCCAGATGGTCTGCGTCGGCAGCTCCGGGTGGAACGAATGCTGGCCGGCGCCGACGTCCAGCTCGTAGACCTTCTTCGGCAGGTGGTCGGTCCATCGCTGGTGGGCGTCGCGCTGCGCCTCGCCGGTGATCGCCAGCTCGCCGGGCGGCGGGTACAGCGGCGCCGCCAACGGCTGCTTGACGCTGCACATCGGCAGCGGCACGACGAAGGGGGTCACCCGTCGCGGGCGCACGTCCTTCGCGACCGCCGGCGAGGACAGCTGCGCGGACGTGAGCGCCGCCGTGGTGCCGGCCAGCGCGGCCTGGAGCGAGCGGCGGCGGCCGGGGTCCTTCGGTTTCGGGGAATCACAGCTGGACATGGGTGCGTCCTCGTCGGCGGGGGTGGGAGGGGCAACGCAGCGCGCGGCGGCGCGCAGCTGTCTCCGCGGGTCGCGATGACGACCTGCGTTTCGCTGGAACGGCTGTGTCAGCCGGTGAGAACGGCGGCGGCGCGGGGCCTCCACCGTCGCGCTAGCGCGCGAGATCGATCAACATCGAAGTCGCCGGCACGATGTGCCGTGTCGGGACACCGCCGGGCTTGCGGCAGCTGAACGAGAGTCCGAGCCAAGCGAAATTCTCATTGTTCGCGCCCCTGTTCGTGTCTCGGCCATTGACCGACAGAGTCAGCCATTCGCGCGTCGGGATTCCTCCATTCGCAACGTAGGAAGGAGCCGACCCTCAGCAGGAGGGGCATCCCGTCGGCGAAGCCGCCGCCGGCGATCTGAACTGGCACGGGAAAGCGCCAGGGGCCGCCGGTCGCTGCAGCGAGGAGCCAGGCCCGCCCCGACCGGGGCCGCGCCTCTAGTCGTGATTCTTGTGCCAGCCGACCGCGCGGCCCGGGGGATGGCCCTTGCCCTTGTGCTTGCCTTTGTGCCGGCCCTCGCCATCGGCCTGCACGACCACGGCGCCGGGGACCGGCCGCGCAACGTGCGTCTGCACCGGATCCTTCTTGGTGAGCGACTTGCCGATTCCGGCTCCCACCGCTCCGCCGGCGCCGGCGCCGACGACGGCTCCCGTGCTGCCGCCCAGCTTCTGGCCCACCGCGGCCCCGGCGCCGCCGCCCACGGCGCCGCCCACGATCGCGCCGGTCTTGCCCGACCCGGAGGTCGTCGCGGCCGCGCCGACGCCGCCGCCCAACGCACCCCCGATCACGGCTCCGTTCCTGCCGCCGACCTGGTTGCCGATCAGCGCACCCGCGGCTCCTCCGACTCCTCCGCCGAGCGCGGTCCCCACTTCACCGGCGGCGACACCCCCCGCTGCCGGCAGAAGGCACGCGAACGTGGATGCGATGGAGACAACTTTGATGGCGCGTTTCATGGTTTGAGCTTCTCAGGCGAATGGACGCGGATTCTAGGGATCCACTGAAGAGCTGGCGCAGGCGGATGTGCTTCAAGAGGTATCGCCGCGCCTGAAGCGGCGCAACAACACGGTCTTCCGTCCAGGACCGCTCGGCACCACGCCCCACCCGGCTGTCGGGAAAGCGCCGCGTCCCTTTCGGCTAGGCCGCGCGCTGCCCGGAAAATCCCTTCATGAAAAGAATCTTCTCTCTCGCTGCGGGCGTCTGGTTCATCACGATGCTGGGCGGCTGCGCGGTGTACACGCCCTCCGGCTCGGTCGTCGTGGATCCGGGAGTCGCGCAAGTCCCGGCCGGTCGCGGCGGCTTCTGCCCTCCCGGGCAGGCCAAGAAGGGCAACTGCTGAGCGGCCCGGGTCCGGCTACTCCGGCTTGGCGCCGGAGATCTTCACCGCCTGGCCCCACTTGCGGATTTCCGAGGCGACGAACCTGTCGAATTCGGGACCGGTCGTGGGCGCGGGCTCGGAGCCGCGCTCGCGGATGAAGCGCGCCATGGCGTCGCTGCGCAGGATGTCGTTCACCTCCTGCTGCAGGCGCGCGATCACTTCGGCAGGCGTCCCGCGCGGCGCCATCAGGCCGAGCCATCCCACGGCTTCGAATCCCTTCACGCCCGCCACGCCGGACTCCGCCACGCTCGGAACGTTCGGCAGCAGCGCCGAGCGTTGCGCCGAGGTCACCGCCAGCGGCACCGCGCGACCGGCCTGGATGTGCGGCAGCGCCGCGGTGACCGAGTCGACCATCAGCGGCACCTGGTTGCCGAGGAAGTCGGTCTGCGCCGGGCCACTGCCCCGATAGGGGATGTGCGTGATGTACAGCCCCGCCATGGACTTGAACAGCTCGCCCGAGAGATGCTGCGTGCCGCCGATGCCGGCGCTGGCGTAATTGAGCTTGCCGGGCTGGGCCTTCGCCTGTGCCGCCAGTTCCTTCATGGATGTGATGCCCGACGCCGGCGTCGCAAGAAAGACGAGCGGCACCTTGGCGACCAGCGAGATCCCGACGAGGTCCTTCGACGGATCGAAACTGAGCTTCGGATAGAGCGTCTGGTTGACCGCCATCGCGCTGCCGGCCACGAGCAGCGTGTATCCGTCGGCCGGCGCGCGCACCACGTACTCGGTGCCGATGTTGCTGCCGGCTCCTGCCTTGTTCTCGACGACGACCGGCTGGCCCAGGCGCTTGCCCAGTTGCTCCGCGAGCGCACGCGCGAAGATGTCGGTCGCCTGTCCGGTGGGGAACGGCACGACGAAGCGGATGGGCCGGTCAGGCCAGGCCGCATGCGCCGGGGCGCAGAGGGCAGCGGCGAGGCCGCACGCAAGGGCGAACCGGGCAAGGACCCGGCGTGGCGAGGAGATCTTGGGCATCGGAAGGAATTGGCCGGCGAGTGGCGCGGATTTTCGCACCGCCGACGCGGCGAAGCTCACTGAACGGGAGCGCCGGCGTCCACCAGGCCTGCCCCGTGGATCATCCGGGCAATGCCCGCCCGGGCGGCGACCGCTTCGCACCGCGCGCACGGCCGGGAGGTCGAATACAGCACCGCGCCATGGAGCACTTGCGCGCCGAAGCGCTCGCGGGCATCCCGCATCGCTTCACGTTCGGCATGGGCGTCCGGGTCGTTCCGCTGGACCACGCGGCTGGGGCCCTCTCCCACGATCCGGCCGCCCTGCACGACGACCGCGCCGTACGGCTGGTCGCCCCGGCTCAGGGCCAGGCGCCGCATCGCTTCGGCGGCGTCATGCCAGCGCCGCTCGGGCGGCGGCGTGTCCGCGCGAACGAAGGGCGCCGCAAGAGCGGCACAGATCGCGAGCAGGCGGCGGCGTCGCAGGACCGGGGTTCGCATCCGGCGCATGCTGGCGCCGGTCCTTGCGAAGGTCAAACGCGACCGGTGTTCGCGGGTCCCCGGCTGGACGCCGCCTGCGCGCCGGCCCGGGGCTCCATCCACGCGATGAGCGATGAGCGCATCGCCTCCTCGACGGACATGGCCACGGGCGTGACCCAGCTCGCGGGCACGAAGACGGTATAGCCGCCGATCATGTAGCCCATCGGCAGGTAGACCGCGAGCCGGTCGCCCGGCAGGAACCCGGGCGGCAGGTCGGCGAAGCTGCGGCGCGTGACCAGTCCGACCACCTCGAGTTCGGTGTTCGGCATCCGCAGGACGACCACCTGCTGGCCGCTGCCGGACTTCCCGCTCGGCGCGAAGTAGTCGGAGAAGCTCTTCAGGGACGAGTAGATGCTCTTGACGACCGGCAGCTTGGTGAACGGCAGCTCGATCAGCGCCAGCGCGTCGCGCACCTGCGGCTTGGACAGCAGGGCACCGATCCCGACGATGATGAGGATGCCGAACAGCAGCCCCATGCCCGGCACGTAGAAGCCGCCGATGAGCGGCCCGAGCAACGCCAGGGCCAGCGACTCCACCCAGCCCAGGAAAAGCGCGAGCACGTAGACGGTCAGCGCCAGCGGCAGTACGGTGAGCAGGCCCCGGAAAAAGTACTTGTACAAGCGCTTCATCGAGGCAATTTAGCACGCGGTGGAGAGCGATCGGCACGCGCGGAGGCAGCGACAGACGTCGGTCGAAAGCCGGCTGGGCGGACCGAGGTTTAGCGAGTCGCCCCCTCGCGCAGGATCTCCAGGAACCGCGTGGCCAGCGGCGGCAGCGCCTGTCCCCGGCGCGTGACCACGCCGATGGCGCGCGTGAAGCGGGCCTCGGCGAAGGGCAGCGGCGCGAGGCCCTCGCCGGCCGGGCCGGCGAGCATCGCTTCGCTCATGATCGAAACGAGGTCGCTCTGCGCCAGCAGCCGTCCCAGCTGGCCGGCGGTGTTGCTCACCTCCACCGCGATGCGGGGGCTCGGAAGGCCGGCCTCCGCCAGCCGAGCCTCGACGCCACGGCGGCCGGCGACCCCGGGGCCAGGGAGCATCCACTGGGCATCCACCAGGTCCTGCAGCCGCACGCGGCGCCGTGACAGCAGCGGGTGCCCGTCCCGCACCACCATGCACAGGTCGTCGGTCATCAGGGGCATCGCCTCCAGGTCCTCGGGCAGCACGCGCGGGATCGCGTTGATGGTGAGGTCCAGGTCGCCCAGGCGCAGGGCGGCGATGAGTGCATCGTTGAGGTTGATGTTGACCTGCAGGCGCGCGGCGGGGCGCTGCTGGTGCAGCTGCAGGCAGGCCGGCACGAAGAGCTGCTGCGCATAGAGCGGCGACACGCCCACCCGCAGCAGGCCCATGGCGCCGAGGTGCAGGTCCGCCGCTTCCCTGATCGCATCTCCCAGGCTGGCGCGCAGCGTCCGCGTCCGCTGGCGGAACTGCTCGGCCACGGGGGTGAGCGTCATGCCGCGCGGGCCGCGCTCGAACAGCGGAAAGCCGAGCTCCCTTTCCAGCCGCTGCAAGCCCTTGGTCAGCGCCGGCTGGGACAGGCCCAGGGCGGTGGCGGCGCGGCGGACCTGGCCGTGCTCGGCCACCGCCAGGAAGTAGTCGATGTCGTCCAGTCGCACCGCCATGTCCCGCCTCCGTGAAGATTTCCGCGATGCGCGGCCTGCACCCTGCCGCGATAACGGCTGGTTATCGCAACGGGCCTGTTGATTATCCGCGGCGGGGCGTCCCGTTCCTAGACTGGCCGCAACGCGTCGAAGGAGACGAAGCAATGAAGTACCCGCAACCCCACGAGGCCCGCCCATGAACCTCGGCATGTACCTGGCGCGCAGCGCCCGCTTCTGGCCCGAGCGGCCGGCCGTGCTGTTCCGGGACGGCGGCCTCACCTACCGCGAGCTGGAATCGCGGTCGAACCGGCTCGCGCATGCGTTGAAGGCGCTGGGCCTGCAGCGCGGCGATCGCGTGGCCGTCGTGTCCCCCAACCGCCCCGAGATCGTCGAGCTCGAGTGCGCGCTCTACAAGGCCGGCCTGGTGAAGGTCGCCCTGAACTCCCGCCTGGCCCCGCAGGAACTCGCGGATGCCCTCGCCAATGCCGAGCCGGCGGCGTGCCTCGCAGGCCCCGAGCACCGCGCGATGGTGGACGAGGCCCGGGCCGGCGTGCCTTCGCTGCGGCATCGCATCGCCTTCGATCCCGACGGCCGCGGGGAAGCCGGCTGGCTCCCGTACGAAGAGCTGCTGGCGCAGGCGCCGGACACCCACTGGCACGAGGAGATGCGGCCCGAGGATCTGGCCGTGCTGCACTACACCTCCGGCTCGACCGGCAAGCTGAAGGCTGCGATGCAGACGGTCGGCAACCGCATGGCTTCGCTGCGCAAGGTCAGCATGGGGCGCATGCACGCCGGCCCCGGCGACGTGCTGCTGCTTTGCGGCCCGATCACGCATGCGAGCGGCATGTTCATCCAGCCCATGCTGTTCCAGGGCGCGACCATCCTGCTGCTGGAAGGCTTCCGTCCGGCCGACTACCTGGCCGCCATCGAGAAGCATCGCGTCACCATGGCCTTCCTGGTGCCCGCGATGATCCACGCGCTGCTGGCCGAGCCCAGCCTGCGCGGCCGGGACCTGTCCAGCCTGCGGCTCATGAGCTACGGAGCCGCGCCGATGTCGCCCGCCCGCATCCGGGAAGCGTGGGCCGCCTTCGGCCCGGTGCTGGCGCAAGGCTACGGTGCCGGCGAGACGACCGGCGGCGTCGTCGGCCTCAGCATCGCCGACCACGCGCGCGCGATCGAGGGCGGTCGCCCTGAGCTGCTGTCCGCCTGCGGGCGGCCGCTTTGCGAATCGGACGTTCAGGTGCTCGATGACGAGGGCAACCCGGTCGCCGGCGACGCCATCGGCGAGATCTGCGTGCGCGGCCCCGACGTGTTCGCCGGCTACTGGCGCGCGCCGGAGCAGACCCAGGCCGCGCTGGACGCCGACGGCTGGCTTCGCACCGGCGACCTCGCCCGCGTGGATGACGAGGGCTACATCTACATCGTCGACCGCAAGAAGGAGATGCTGGTGTCGGGGGGATTCAACATCTACCCGAGCGAGATCGAGTCGGTGCTGGCCCAGCATCCCGCGATCTACGAAGTCTGCGTCGTCGGCGTGCCCGACGACCACTGGGGCGAGACCGTGAAGGCCGTCGTCGTGCTGCGCGAAGGCGCGAAGGTGGACGGCGGCGAGATCATGGACTTCTGCCGCGGACGCCTCGCCGACTTCAAGCGGCCGCGCTCCGTCGACTTCGTGCCGCAGCTGCCCAAGAACGGCAACGGGAAGCTGTCGCGCAAGGATGTGCGCGAACACTACTGGCGCGGCCGCGAGCGGCGCGTCAACTGAGAGGTTGGACATGGACACCACCGCCACCCCCCTGCGCGCGCCGCTGCCGCCCTTCGAGGGCTCGGACAAGGCGCGTGACTTCGTCGCACGCATCGGCGTCTTCCTGCGGGACGAGCTGCAGCCGCTGGCCGCGGAGCACGGCATCACGAGCGAGGGCGGGGCGCCCCGCGCGCTGCTGGAAAAGGTATGGAAGCGCTCTCGGGACCTCGGCTTCTATGGCGTCACGCTGCCCGAGGCCCTGGGCGGCGCCGGCTTCAGCATCGTCGACCACGCGCTGATCAAGGAGTTCATCTACGCGAGCGGCTCGCCGTTCGCGCCGCACGTGCTGGGCGAGCTCACCGGCCCGCCGCGGGTGGGTGCGCTGGCGAAGCAGGCGACGCCGGACCAGATGGAGCGTTTCATCCTGCCGGTGGCGCGGGCGGAAAAGGCGATCTGCTTCGCGATCACCGAGCCGGAAGCAGGCTCCGACGCCGGCGCGCTGCAGACGCGCGCCATGCGCGACGGCGACGAGTTCGTCCTGAACGGCACCAAGCGCTTCATCTCCGGATCGCCCTTCTGCGACTTCGCCGTGATCATCTGCTCCACCAGCGAGGACCCCGCCGCGCGGGAGACCACGGCGTTCTTCGTGGAGCGCGAGCGCGAAGGCTTCCGCGTGGAAACCGGCTACAGGACCATGGCCGGCCAGTCCCATACCGGCAACATCGTGCTGACCGACTGCCGCATCCCGGCGAGCAACCAGATCGGCGAGCGCGGCCGCGGCCTGGCGCTGGCGCTCGGCCGCATCACGGTCAACCGCCTGCTGCACTGTCCGGCCATGCTGGGGCTGGCGCGGCTGGCGCTCGAGGACTCGCTGGCGCACGCCGCGCGCCGCCGGCAGTTCGGGCAGCCCATCGGCGCCTTCCAGGCGGTGCAGCACCTGCTGGCCGACATGGCGACGGAACTCGCCGCCGCGCGCGCCCTCATGCTCGGCGTGGCACGCACGCTCGACCAGGGCGGCGAGGCCCGGGCCGAAGCTTCGATGGCCAAGCTGTTCTGCTCGGAAACCGCGTTCCGCATCGCCGACCGGGCGGTGCAGGTGCACGGAGGGGAAGGCATCGTGCAGGGCAGCCGCGTCGAGTTCCTCTTCCGGCTGCTGCGCATGTACCGCGTGCTGACCGGCACCAGCGAGATCCAGCGCAACACCATCGCCCGCGAACTGCTGGGCCAGGCGGTGCGCTGACACGCACGAACAAGCAAGGAGACAAGCATGCAGAACATCAACAGGCGCAGCCTGGTGCTGGCAGCCGCCGGCCTGGCGTTCAGTGGCGCGGCCATGGCGCAGGAGCCCTATCCGTCCCGCCCCATCAAGTGGATCGTCCCCTACCTCGCCGGCACGGCGCCCGACATCACGGTGCGCATCGCCGCGGAAGCGCTCTCGGAGACCCTCAGGCAGCCGGTGGTGGTGGAGAACAAGGGCGGGGCCGCCGGCAACCTGGGCGCCCAGATCGCCGCCCGCGCGCCGGCGGACGGCTACACGTGGGTGTATTCCGCGACGCCCATGGCGACCAACATGCGGATGTACCGCAAGCCCGGCTATGACGTGATGAAGGACTTCATCCATGTGGGCGGCATCACGCGTTCCGATGTCGTTCTGGTCGTCGCCGCCGATTCGGGCATCAGCACGGCCGAGGAACTGATCGACCGGGCGCGCAAGCAGCCGGGCAAGCTGTCCTATGCGTCGGGCGGCGTGGGGACCCCGGCGCACATGGGCGCCGAGCTGATCCTCAAGAGCACCGGTGCCCAGGCGCTGCACGTGCCCTACAAGGGCGCGTCCGAGTCCGCCAACGCGGTGCTGGGCAAGCAGGTGGACTTCGCGTTGACCATCAGCTCGGTTTCGCTGCCGCACATCGCGGGCGGCAAGCTGAAGGCGCTCGCGATCACCGCCCCGACGCGCAACCCGCGCCTGCCCGACGTGCCCACGCTGGCCGAAGCCGGCATCTCCGGCGTGACGCTCGTTTCCTTCGGCGGCCTTTCGCTGCCGGCGGGTACTCCCGCACCCATCGTCCAGCGGGTGGGCGAGGCGCTGCAGAAGGCCTTGGCCGACCCGGCCGTGCGCGCCAAGCTGGAAGCCAACGGCGCCGCGGTGGTGGCCAGCAGGTCCGAGGAGTACGCACGCAGCCTGCAGTCCGAGATCGCCCTGACCGAGAAGATGATGAAGGTCGCCGGCATCACCGCCCAGTGAGCCCCGGGATGTCCCACGCTACCGGCATGGCGGCGGACCCGCGGGTGGCGGTTGCCGGGGGCGGCTGGTTCGGCACGCTGACACCGGCGGTCCGCCACGACCTGCTGCGCGTCATGCGCGTGCGGCACCACGCGCATGGCGACACGATCTTCCGTCGTGGCGACCCGGCGGACGCCTGGCTCGCGTGCGCGACTGGCGCGGTGCGCATCTCGAGCGCCGCCTCCAACGGCCGGCCCCTGACGCTGACCATCGTCGGGCCGGGGCGCTGGTTCGGGGACCCACCGCTATCGCAGGAAGATCGGCGCACGCACGACGCCCAGGCACACGGTGATACCCGCGTCGTCGCCGTGAGCCGGGCGGACCTGCAGCGCACGCTCGAGTTGCATCCGTCGCTGTATCCCGCCTTGATGCGCCTGCAGGCGCTTCGCCTGCGCCAGGTGTTCAACGTCGTGGAAGACCTGGCGGGCCTCGGACTGCGCGCTCGCCTGGGTCGTCAGTTGCTGCAGCTGGCGGGCGCGCACGGCGTGCCCTGCGGCGGCGGCGAGGTGCGCATCCGCGTGCGGATGCGGCAGGACCTCCTGGCCGAGCTGCTGGGGTGCTCGCGCCAGCGGGTGAACGAACAACTGGGCGAGTTGACGCGCGCGCAGTTCATCCGCAGGGAGGCGGGGGCGCTGGTCCTGCGTGACCCCGCCGGCTTGCGGCGGTGGTCGGATGCAGCGGCCCGCTGACGGTGATCGTCGCGCCGCGCGCCTACTCTCGTTCGAGATAGCTCTGGAACACGCCGACGTGGACCAGCGCGGCGTCCGCGCCATTCGGCCACAGGTCCTCGGCGCGGAACCGCACGTCGTACGTCGGCTCGTCCTCGGCCGCGATACCGTGCGCGTGCGCATCCGGGAAGGGGTAGGCCGGGGACACGCCCACGACCACGCCGGTCTTGCCGCGGATGTAGCCGGGCAGGCGGATATGGCCCGGCACGAAATCCAGGCGCACCCGCACCCTGTCGCCGGGATTGAAGCCTTCGCGCTGAGGCGCGTTGCCCCGGCCGCGGGCGCTGGGCGCCGCGAGCGGGAAAGCGCCGCCGGCGCGGCGCTCGAGTTCCTCGTGCGCGACGATTCCCTTTTCGACGCACAGCGTCGCCAGGCTCGTCAGCGTGCGCTCGTAGTAGCCGGCGCCCAGGTAGTGGCGCGGCTCCATGCGTTCGATGGCGTGCCGGTACTCGTCCATGTTGAAAATGCCGCGCCGCACCGCGTGGCCGTAGAGTGCATTGACGCGCACCTCCCAGGACGCATGGAACGCCGGTGCGTTCAGCGTGTAGCGCACGCGGCCGAAACCCTGGCGCCCGCCGAGGTCGTGAACTCCGTCCATGGTGCTTCCTTTCCTAGAGGCGGGCGACGCCGATCATGGCGTCGCGCGTGACGATGCCCGCCAGCTTCTCCTCCGGCCAGCCGAGGGTGTGCGGCGGCTGCTCGGGCAGGACCATGTAGCGCGTGTCGGCGGTGGTGTCCCAGACGCGGATCTCCACTTCCGGCGGCAGGTCGAGCCCCATCTCCTTGAGCACGGTGCGCGATTCGCGCACGACCCGCGCGCGGTACTCGAGGTCTTTGTACCAATCGGGCGGCAGGCCGATGATGGTGAAGGCGGTGCAGGAGCACAGGGTGCAGCAGATCACGTTCTGCACCGTGGCGGTGTTCTCCAGGACGACCAGGTGGCGGTGGTGCTTCGGCAGGGTCAAGCCCAGCTCCAGGACCGCGGCACGTCCATCGGCCAGCAGGCGCCGACGGAAAGCCGGGTCGGTCCAGGCCTTGGCGACGACCCGCGCGCCATTGCGCGGCAGCCACTCTTCCGTCGCCAGGTGACCGAGTTCATCGACGGCCTCGGACGCCTCGAACCCGCGCGCATCCAGCGCACCCTGGATCGCATCGACGCGTTGTTCGGGGGTGGCGGTTTGCCGGACGACGAAATCAACCTGGGCCATGGAAGCTCCTGGAGCGGCGAGCATCGTCATCATAGGCGGGCCGCGCGCATTCAGCCTGATCGGCGCATGCCGGTTCACGCACAGCTGCGAAAGCCTGCGAAGACGTCGGTCCGGTGCGGCTCGAAGAAGTTGCGGTAGCGCGGATGCGCGAGCGATGCGGCCGTCGCGGAGCAAGCCCCGCGCAGGACCTGCCTGGAACCGAACCAGGGCGCCGAATAGTCGCGGTAGGGATGGGCCGCGAATCCGTCGTAGGGCTCGAATGCCGAGGCCGTCCATTCCCAGACCTCGCCCCACGCGAAGCCGGGCACGGTGACGGCGGCGCACTCCCATTCGGCTTCGCTCGGCAGGCGCCTGCCGGCCCAGCGGCACCACGCGTGCGCCTCGTGCGCGCTGAGGTGCACGGCGGGATCGTCGGCCGCGGCCGGTCCGGCCGCCGGCGGCACGGTCCGCTCCCGCGAGCGCCAATGCCAGCCCTCCTCGCTCCACCAGCGAGGCTGCGCGTAACCGCCCGCGTCGACGAACGCCTGGAAGCGGCGCCACGACACCGGCCGGGCATCGATCTCGAAGGCCGGCAGCGCGACGTCGTGCGCGCCGAGCTCGTTGTCGAACGCGAAGCCCGGGCCGTCGTAGCCGACGCGGAAGGCCTGGGCCGGAACGCCGAACACGTCGTCCGGCGCCGGCGGCGCGCGCCTCGACGTTCCCGGGACCGGGATGCCGAAGGCGCGCCCCATGTACATGCCTGCTTCCGCATGCATCTCCTCGTGCAGCGCCACCAGGCGGAAGAAGTACAGCTCGTCGTGGGACGGCCCGGTGCCCAGCGCATCCAGGCAGGCCAGCGTGCGCCGCAGGACCGCGTCGAGGTAGGCCAGCGTCGCGTCCCTGTCGGGGAGCGCGAGGTCCCACCGCGTCGCGTGCGCGACCCGGCTGGAGTCGTACAGCGCGTCGGCCCGCGGCAGCGCGGAAGCGTCGAGCGGATGGTCGGGATCGCAGCGGATGCCGAGTCCCCGCTGCCGGTTGCGGGCGATCCAGCGGTCCTGGAACCAGCCGATGTGCCCCCATTCCCACAGCGGCGGATTCAAGGTGGCGCTGCGAGGCACCTGCAGGCCGTCGCCCAGCGCCCGCTCCCACGCGTCGACCTGCGCCAGCGTGCGTTGCCGCGCCGCCAGCAGGGCCTGCCGCACCGGGGCCACGCCGCCGCCGCGCACCGCCTGCGCGACGCTATAAACGCCGAATGAGTGCTCCATCGGTGGTCATCGTAAGCCCGGCGCTGGCCGGGGCGAACAACGGCAACTGGCAGACCGCCAGCCGCTGGCGCGAGATGCTGGGCGCGACCCATCGTGTCCGCATCACCGGCGCCTGGCCGGACGGGCAGGACGGCGACGACGCCATGCTCGCGCTGCACGCGCGCAAGTCCGCGGGCGCCGTGCTGGCCTGGGCGCAGGCCCGGGGCCCCGGCTCGCTGGCCGTCGTCCTCACCGGCACCGACCTCTACCACGACGTGGCGGTCGATCCGCAGGCGCGACGATCGCTCGAGCTGGCGTCGCGGCTGGTCGTGCTGCAAGCCCTGGGACTGGAAGCGCTGCCGCCGGGGCTGCGGGCCAAGGCGCGCGTGATCTACCAGTCGACCCCCACGCTCGAGCCGGTGGCCAAGGAGAGCGACGCCTTGCGGGCGGTGATGGTCGGCCATCTCCGGTCCGTGAAGAGTCCAGGCACGCTGTTCGAGGCGGCCCGGCTGCTGCGCCCCACGGAAGGCATCCGCATCGACCACATCGGCGAGGCGAGCGAGCCGGAACTGGCCGGTGCGGCCCTGGACACCGCGCGCGAGTGCGTGCATTACCGGTGGCTGGGCGGCCTGCCGCATGACGCCACGCGCGACGCGATCCGGTCCGCGCACGTGCTCGTGCATGCCAGCGCCCTGGAAGGCGGCGCGCACGTGATCATGGAAGCGGCCTGCAGCGGCACGCCGGTGCTGGCCTCGCGGGTCGACGGCAACGTGGGCATGCTCGGCGGGGACTACGAGGGCTACTTCCCGCACGGCGACGCCGCGGCGCTCGCCGCGATGCTCCGGCGGTGCCGCCTGGAGCCGGGCTTCCTCGCGCGGCTGCGCGAGCAGTGCGAGGCGCGCAAGCCCCTGTTCGATCCCACGACGGAACGGCGGGCGCTCCTGCGGCTGCTGGGCGACGTGCTGTAGCGGTGGCGGGACGGCGGTCCCTAGCGCGCCCAGCGCAGCGCGAGCACGTCGCGTTTGCGCGCCGCCTCGATGAGCAGCGACCGGCTCGCGGGATGCAGCGGCGGCCAGGGGTGGCGCGGCGCCTCGCAGGCGATGACGCCGCCCTCCTTCATCAGCGCCTTGGCCGCGAGGAAGCCGCACTGGCGGTTCTCCAGGTTGATCAGCGGCAACCAGCGTTCGTAGGCTTCGACGGCCTCCTCGCGGCGCCCGGCGGACCAGGCGTCCAGGATCGTGCGGATGCCATCGGGAAAGCCGCCACCGGTCATGGCGCCGGTCGCGCCCGCTTCGAGGTCGGGCAGCAGCGTGATCGCCTCCTCCCCGTCCCAGGGGCCTTCGATCGCGTCGCCGCCCAGCCGGATCAGCTCGCGCAGCTTGGCGGCGGCGCCCGCGGTTTCGATCTTGAAGTAGGCGACGTGCTCGATCTCCCGCGCCATCCGCGCGAGGAATTCCGCCGACAGCGGTGTGCCGGCGGCCGGCGCGTCCTGCACCATGATCGGGATGTCCACCGCATCGGAGACACCGGCGTAAAAATCGTGGATACGCGATTCCGGCACCCGGAAGGTGGCGCCGTGGTAGGGCGGCATCACCATCAGCATCGCCGCGCCCATCTCCTGCGCGCGGCGCGAGCGCTCGGCGCACACGCGGGTCGAGAAGTGCGTTGTGGTCACGATGACCGGCACGCGGCCGGCCACGTGTTCGAGGATCGTGCGCGTGAGGATCTCGCGCTCGTCGTCGGCGAGCAGGAACTGCTCCGAGAAATTGGCGAGGATCGACAGGCCGTCGGAGCCCGCGTCGATCATGAAATCGACGCAGCGCTTCTGGCTCTCCAGGTCGAGTTCGCCGGATTCGGTGAAGGTCGTGGGAACGACGGGAAAGAGGCCGCGGTAGCGCGGTGCGCGGGAAGTGCTCATGTTGTGTTCCTCGGGATGGGACGCGTCAGGTGATCACCGCCGGCTGCCACGGAACGAACTCCTGCTGGCCGTAGCCGTGCAGCTCGCTGCGCGAACGCCGGCCCGATGCGGTGTCCAGCATCATGCGGAAGAAGCGCTCGCCGAGCTCGTCGATCGTTGCGCCGGCGTCGAGCACCTCGCCGCAGTTGAAGTCCATGTCGTCGGACTGCCGCTGCCACAGCGCCGTGGTCGTGGCCAGCTTCAGGGACGGCGTCGGAGCGCAGCCGTAGGCGGAGCCGCGGCCGGTGGTGAAGCAGATCAGGTTGGCGCCCCCGGCCACCTGCCCCGTCGCCGAGATCGGGTCGTAGCCGGGGGTGTCCATGAAGACGAGGCCCTGGGCGCGCACCGGCTGCGCGTACTCGTAGACATCCACGAGCTGCGTCGAGCCCGCCTTCGCGATGCCGCCGAGGGACTTCTCCAGCACGGTGGTCAGTCCGCCGGCCTTGTTGCCCGCCGAAGGGTTGTTGTCCATCGACGCGCCGTTGCGGGCGCACAGGTCTTCCCACCAGCGGATGCGGGCGAGCAGCTTGTGGCCCACCTCCGGCGTCCGGGCCCGCCGCGTCAGCAGGTGTTCCGCGCCGTAGATCTCCGGCGTCTCCGACAGGATGGCCGTGCCGCCGTTCGCGACCAGCCGGTCCACCGCCGCGCCGAGCACGGGGTTGGCCGTGATCCCGGAATGGCCGTCGGAGCCGCCGCACTGCAGGCCCACGACCAGGTGCCGCGCGGGGACGGGCACGCGCCGCACGTCGTTGGCCGCGGCCAGCATGCCCGTGACGTGCTCGATGCCCAGGCGGATGGCGCTGGTCGTGCCGGCGTTGTCCTGCAGCGTGTAGCTGCGCAGGCGCGGCGACTGCGAGAGTCCCTGCGTCGCCAGCAGCTGGTCGACCTGGTTGGTCTCGCAGCCGAGGCCGATGACCAGCACCGCCGCGAAGTTCGGATGGCAGGCATAGCCGCCCAGCGTGCGCCGCAGGACGGCGAGGCCCTCGCCCTGCGGATCGATGGCGCAACCCGAGCCATGCGTGAGCGCCACCACGCCGTCGATGTTCGGAAACGGCGCCAGCCGCTCCGGATGGATGTCGCGGCGGAAATGGTCGGCGATGGCGCGGGCGACGGTCGCCGAGCAGTTCACCGTGGTGAGGATGCCGATGTAGTTGCGCGTGCCGACCTGGCCGTTCTCGCGCACGATGCCGTCGAAGGTCGCGGGCTGCGCGGCGAAGGCCGTCGGCCGCGCGTCCACCGCGTGGGCGTGGTCGCGCGTGAAGTCGGCGATGGCCAGGTTGTGCGTGTGCACGTGCTGGCCGGGCAGGATCGCTCGCGTCGCCGCGCCGATCACCTGGCCGTAGCGCCGCACGAGCGCCCCGGCCTCCAGCGGCCGCGTGGCCATCTTGTGGCCGGGCGGCACCAGTCCGGCCACCGTCACGCCCTCGCTCGCGATGCGGGTGCCCGAGACCAGCTGGTCCAGCGCCACGACGACATCGTCGTCGGGATGCAGGCGGATGACGCGCGGGCCGGCCATGTCGATCATTCGATGATGTTGAACTGCGACAGGTAGTCCGTGCGCAGGGTCAGGCCCAGGCCGGGCTTGTGGTCGTCGAGCTGCAGGAACCCGTCCTTCGCCGCGGGCTCGCCGTCGAAGATGTAATAGAAGAGCTCGTTGCCCACTTCCACGTCGAACATCGGGAAGTACTCGCTGATGGGGCAGTTGAGGCTGCTCATCGTGAGGTGGTAGTTGTGCATCTGGCCCGCATGCGGGATCACCGGCACGGAGTAGGCCTCGCACAGCGCGTTGATCTTGTGCGCCATCGTGATGCCGCCCACGCGGTTGGTGTCGTACTGCACGACCGAGACCGCCTTGCGGTCCAGCAGCTGCTTGAAGCCGTACAGCGAGAACTCGTGCTCGCCGCCCGAGATCGGGATCGAGGTGAGCCGGTTCAGCTCGGCGTAGCCGTCGATGTCGTCGGCGATGACCGGCTCCTCCAGCCAGCGCGCCTGGAACTTCTCCAGCTTCGGCAGGATGCGCTTGGCGTACTCGACGTTCCAGCCCATGTAGCACTCGAGCATCAGGTCGTTGTCGTAGCCGATCACCTCGCGGACGGCTTCGACCGACTTCAGGTTCTCCACCACGCCCTGCTGGCCATGCTGGGGGCCGTAGCCGAATCGCATCTTGAAGGCGCGGAAGCCCTGCTTCAGGTAGGTCTCGGCCTCCTTCTGCATCTCCTTGAGGTCGGTGCGGTACAGCTTGCTGTAGTAGCAGGGGATCTTTTCCTTGGTGCGTCCGCCCAGCAGCTTGAAGACGGGCTTGTCCACCGACTTGCCCAGGATGTCCCAGATCGCGATGTCCACCGCGGAGATCGCCGCCATGCCGATGCCCTTGCGGCCCCAGGCATGGGTGGCGCGGTACATGCGCTGGTTCAGGTATTCGTAGTCCCACGGGTCCTGGCCGATCACCAGCGGCGCGAGGTACTCGTCGATGATGGCCTTGGCGATCCTGGGCGCCAGGGCGACGTTGCCCAGGCCCACGATGCCGTCATCGGTCTCCACCTCCACCACGGTCCACTGATGGAACCGGAAGGTGTTCATGGTGTCTTTGCCGGCCGCGTGCTGGCTGGCGGGGTTCTTGTAGACCAGGTCCATGGCGTTCGAGCAGAAGTTGCCCTGCGGCGGGACGGTCTTGCCCTTCCATTCGAAGACGCGGGCGCGGACGGATTTGATCTTCATGTGACGGCTTTCGGTGTTCAGGAGGTAGGGGAATCGCGACGGGCGAGGCCCATGCGCGCAGCTATTGCGAAGGCGTTGGCGGTGGCCGTGACGTCGGCTTTGCCCAGGCCCGCGATGTCGTAGGCGGTGCCGTGGGCCGGCGTGGTGATCGGGATCGGCATGCCGCCCTGCACCGTCACGCCACGCGAGAAGCCCATCAGCTTGATCGCGATCTGGCCCTGGTCGTGGTACATCGTGACGATCGCGTCCAGCGCGCCCTCGCGCGCCTTCAGGAAGATGGTGTCGGCGGGGAACGGCCCCACGACCGGGAAGCCCTGTTCGTTGAGCTCGCGCACGGCCGGCTCGATGACGTCGATCTCCTGCCGGCCGCAGGTGCCGCCCTCGCCGTTGTGCGGATTGAGCCCGGCCACGGCCACGCGAGGGGCGGCCAAGCCATTGGCCTCGAGCGAACGGAACATCAGCCTGGCCGCTTCGTTGATGCGCTCGCGCGTGATGTACTTCGGCACCTCGGCCAGCGGCACGTGCGAGGAGATGCGCGAGGTCCACAGGCCGTCCAGCGTGTTGAACTCGCAGAAGTAGCCGGTCACGCCCAGGTACTCGGCGAAATGGTGGAGCTCGTCCTCGTGCCGCAGCCCGCCCTTCTTCATCGCCAGCTTGTTCAGGGGCGCGAAGCAGATGCCGTCGATCTCCCCCGCCCGGGCTGCGTCCATGCAGCGGTCCAGCACGCGCAGCACGGAGGCGCCGCCCGCGGCGTCCGACTGCGCGCGCACCACCTGCCGCGGCTGCACGGTGTCGACGGGCAAGAAGGCGGGACGCGAGGTGTCCGCGCGGCCGCGCACGGCCGACAGGCTGTCGACGCGGTCGGTGGCCACCTCGAGGCCGGCGACCTTCTGGCCATCGGCCCACAGCCACGGGTCCCCCACCAGCACCACGTTGGCGGCCTCCAGCGTCTCGCGGCGCGCCAGCAGGCGGGCGATGAGTTCGGGGCCGATGCCGGCGGGATCGCCGAGCGTGACGGCGACGACGGGTTTGTTCCGGGTCCCCATGCTCATTCCACCTTGATGCCGCGGCGCTTGATCAGCTCGGCATACCGCTTGTTCTCGGTGCCGTGGAAGGCGCCGAACTGCGCCTGCGTCATCGGCACGGCCTCGCCGCCGATCCCTTCGAGCCGCTTGCGGGTCTCCGGCAGCGTAAGCACCTTGCCGACCTCGTCGGACACGCGGTCCTGCACCGCCTTGGGCGTGGACGCCGGCATGTAGATGCCGTACCAGGCGCCCATCTCCACGCCCTTCACGCCCGCTTCGGCGAGCGTCGGCACGTTCGGCAGGGCCGGGTTGCGTCGCGCGCTGGTCACCGCCAGCGCCTTCACCTTGCCCGACTGGATGTGCGGCAGCACGGAGGCCAGCGTGTCGAAGCTCAGCTGCACCTGCCCCGAGATCAGGTCCATGAGGGCGGGGTTGCTGCCCTTGTAGGGGATGTGGGTGAGGAAGGTCCCCGTCGCTTCCTTGAACAGCTCGGCGGCGATGTGCTGGGTGCTACCGGAGCCGCTCGAGGCGTAGTTCAGCTGCCCGGGCGACTTCTTCGCCAGCGCCACCAGCTCGGCGACGCTGTTCACGCCCAGGTTGTTGTTGACGACCAGCACGTTCGGCACGGAGCCCACGAAAACGACCGGCACCAGGTCCTTGCCGTTGTCGTAATTGAGCTTGAGCAGGTGCGGAGCGATGGCATGCGCGGTGGAAACGCCCATCACCATCGTGTGGCCGTCGGTGGACTTGGCCGTCAGGTCCGCCGCCAGGGTGTTGGAAGCGCCGGGGCGGTTGTCGACCACGACCGGCTGCTTCAGCGCCGGACCGAGGCGGTCGGCCACCGCGCGCGCCATGGCGTCGGTGCCGCCGCCGGGCGCCGATCCCACCAGCAGGCGGATCGGCCGCGTGGGCCAGTCGGTGGTTTGCGCGGTGGCCGTGCCGGCCGCCAGGACGGCCGCGGCGCAACCGAGCAGGATGCGTCTCTTCATTGCTTGTCTCCGGGATGCTGCTTGGATCGAGTGAACCCGATGCTAGGAGGCCGACCCATTCCCGTAAACTGAAACTACTTCATCGAAACATAACCTCAGGTAATCCATCGTGGGATCCGTCGACCGGCAGCACACCACGCCGCAGCTGATGAACCGCCTGCGGATGCGGCAGGTGGAACTGCTGCTCGCCATGGACGAACTCGGCACCCTGAGCGCGGCGGCCCGGCACCTCGGCCTGACGCAGCCCGCCGCGACGAAGATGCTGAACGAGCTGGAGCTGGCCCTGGGGCAGCGGCTCTTCGAGCGCGCCGGCCGCGGGCTGCAGCGCAATGCGGCCGGCGAGCGCGTCACCGGCTTCTTCCGCAGCATCCGCGGCAGCGTCGAGGCGCTCAACCAGGAGCTGGAGGCGGTGCGCCAGGGCGGCGCGGGCAAGCTGGCGATCGGCAGCATCATGGCGGCCTCTCCGGGGCGGCTGACCCGCGCGCTGCTGCAACTGAAGGGAGAGTTCCCGCTGGTCTCGATCGAGATCGCCGTGGACACGAGCGATCGGCTGCTGGCGCAACTGGGCGAAGGCGTGCTCGAGGTCGTGGTCGGCCGGCTCGCCCCGCTGCCGGGCATGGATTGCATCCTGCGGCGCATCGACGACGAGGCGCTCGCCGTGGTCGCGGCCGTCGACCATCCGCTGGCGCGGCGACGCCAGCTGCCCTTCGAGTCCCTCCTGGACTATCCGTGGATCCTGCAGCCGCCGGGCAGCCCCATGCGGGACCTGATCGAAAGCGAGTTCCGCCACCACCATGCGGCGCTGCCGCGCGGGCTCATCGAAACCGGATCGATCCTCACGACGATGAATCTGGTGCGCAACTCGCAGATGCTCGGCGTCATCCCGCAGGCGGTCGCGCGGGGCCACGCGGAGCACGGCATGGTCAAGCCGCTGGCCTACCGCTTCCGGCACAGCCTCGAGGCCTACGGCAGCATCGTTCCGAAGGACCGGCCGCTCAGCGCGCTGGCCGCCAGGTTCCTCGAGTTGCTGCACCGGGGCTGAGGCGCCCTCCCCCGGCCGTGCCCGCTAACGGACCACGACCGGCGCCGGGCCCGGCGTGGAGAACACGGCGGCGTCGAGCGCGGCCTCATCGGGGACCCCGCCCGCATCCCGGTCCACGGGCAGCACTTGCAACGAGGCGCGTCCACCCACGCACAGGCCGCGCACCGGCAGCCCCGCGGCCGCTTCGC
Source organism: Pseudomonadota bacterium (assembly GCA_023387335.1). Taxonomy (GTDB): domain Bacteria; phylum Pseudomonadota; class Gammaproteobacteria; order Burkholderiales; family Burkholderiaceae_C; genus Ramlibacter. The sequence goes on from JAEWIF010000019.1 coordinate 69,523, forward strand.
CGCCGCGCAGCGCGCCCTCGAACAGCACGCCCGCCGTGCTCTCCCGTCCCGCGGCACGGGCGGCCACGTTGCGCTCGCGGCGCAGCAGCCGCTGCGAGTACTCCAGCAGCCGCAGCTCTTCGACCCAGCCGCGGCAGACATGGCTGTCCGAGCCGATCGACCAGCGGCCGCCGCCCTGCAGCCACGGAACCAGGTCGAACACGCCGTCGCCCAGGTTGGCCTCGGTGGTGGGACACAGCACGATGGATGCGTCCACGTCGCGCACCGCCTGCAGCTCCGCGCGCGTGGCCTGCGTCGCATGGACCAGGTTCCAGTGCGCATCCGCCTTCACCTGCTCGAGCAGCCACTCGATCGGCCGACGGCCGTGCTGCCGAAGGCAGTCGTCCACCTCCAGCTGCTGTTCGGCGATGTGGATGTGCACCGGCATGCCCGCGGCGCGCGCCGCCTGGGCGCACTCGCGCAGGGCGCCCTCGTCCACCGCACGCAGCGAGTGCAGCGCGACACCGGCCGTGAGCGCGGAACCGCCGGCGCCCAGGCCGCGCACCGCTTCGGCGATGCGCAGCACGCTCTCGGGCGTGGATGCGAAGCGGCGCTGGTCCGGCCGCAGGCCGGCGGCGCCGAAGCCCGAGCGCATGTACAGCGTGGGCAGCAGCGTCAGCCCGATGCCGGCCTGCCGCGCCGCGCGCACCAGCGCCAGCGACATCTCCAGCGGATCGGCGTAGGGCCGGCCGTCCACGTCGTTGTGCAGGTAGTGGAACTCGCAGACGTGGGTGTAGCCGTTGGCGAAAAGTTCGCCGTACAACCGCGTCGCGATCCGCTCGAGCTGCGTCGGCGTGATGGCCAGCGCCACCTGGTACATGCGGTCGCGCCAGCTCCAGAAGGTGTCGGCCTGGCCGGGCGGGCTGGTCTCGGTCAGGCCCGCGATGGCGCGCTGGAACGCGTGGCTGTGGCCGTTCACCAGTCCCGGCAGGGCCGGGCCGGACAGCACCTGCGCCCCCGTGCGGTCGCCCGGCGGGCAATCCACCCGCACTTCGGACCACAGGCCGTCGGCGCCGGCCACCAGCAGCACGTCGCGCGCCCACGCGCCGTCGACCCAGGCGCGCCCGGCGAAATAGCGGGTCTCCATGTCAGCCCGCATGGAGTCGGCGGCACGCTTCCAGTGCCGATCCCACCATGTCGCGCAGCACCGGCTGGATGGCCGCGGCGCACGCTTCGTCGTAGTCCCAGGGCGCGGCCTCGCGCATGTACAGCCGCTGCGTCATCTCCAGCTGCACCGCATGCACGTCCTCGGCCGGCCGGCCGTAGTGACGCGTGATGTAGCCGCCCTTGAAGCGGCCGTTCACCGCATGCGTGACGCCGGCCGGTGCGCGGCCCGCGGCGCGAGCCACGGCTTCGGTGATCGAGGCATGGGCGCTGGCGCCGTCGGCGGTGCCGATGTTCAGGTCGGGCAGCTGGCCCTCGAACAGCCAGGGGATGCGGCTGCGGATGCTGTGAGCGTCCCACAGCAGGACGAAGCCGTGCAGCGACCGGAGGCGCGAGAGCTCGCGCCGCAGCGCGTCGTGGTAGGGCTGCCAGAAGGTCGCGCGCCGCTCGTCGCGCTCCTGGGCCGATGGCGCCGCGCCTTCGCGGTGCAGCGCGTCGCCCGTGAAGAAGCGCGTGGGGCACAGCTCGGTGTTCGAGGCGCCCGGGTACATGGGCGTGTCGTCCGGCGGCCGGTTCAGGTCGATCACGTAGCGCGACACGCTCGGCTGCAGCACGCTGGCGCCCAGCCCGCGCGCGAAGGCGTAGAGGCGGTCCAGGTGCCAGTCGGTGTCTTCCACCTCGAGCGCGCGCGGCACGTAGGCGGCGCGCAGCGCCTCGGGGATCCGCGTGCCCAGGTGGGGCATGCTCACCAGCAGCGGCACGCTGCCCTGGTGCAGGGAGTGGGTCATAGGGGGAGTCCTTCCACGACGGTGGCGAGGCGCGGATTGGCGCCGAAGGCGTAGCTCAGTTCGGCCGGGCCGTGCGCGTCCCACAGCACGAAGTCGGCGCGCAGGCCCGGAGCGAGACGGCCCCGATCGGCCAGGCCCAGCGCACGGGCGGCATGGCGCGTCGCGCCGGCAAGCGCCTCTTCGGGCGTGAGGCGGAACAGGGTGCAGGCCATGTTCAGCATCAGCAACAGGCTGGTGCAGGGCGAGGTACCCGGATTGCAGTCGGTGGACACCGCCATCGGCACGCCGTGCCGGCGCAGCAGCTCGATGGGCGGCAGGCGCGTTTCGCGCAGGAAGTAGAACGCGCCGGGCAGCAGCACGGCCACCGTGCCGGCGCGGGCCATGGCCTGCGCTCCCGCCTCGCCCAGCCACTCGAGGTGGTCGCAGCTGAGCGCGCCGAAGGAAGCGGCCAGCTCGGTGCCTCCGCTGTCGCTCAGCTGCTCGGCGTGCAGCTTGACGGGCAGGCCGAGCGCGCGCGCGGCCCCGAACACGCGGCGGGTCTGCGCGATCGAAAAACCGATGCGCTCGCAGAACGCGTCGACCGCATCCACCAGCCCCTGCGCGTGGAGCTGCGGCAGCATCGCGACCACCTCGTCGATGTAGCCATCGGCGTTGCCGGCGAACTCGGGCGGCAGCGCATGCGCGCCCAGGAAGGTGGTGCGGATCGACACGCGCTCGCGCTCGCCGAGCGTGCGCGCCACCTGCAGGCACTTGGCCTCGTCGCGCAGCGACAGGCCGTAGCCGGACTTGATCTCCACGGTGGTCACGCCTTCGTCCAGCAGCCGGCGAAACCGGCGGCCGCTCTGCTGCAGCAGCGATTGCGCGTCGGCCGCGCGCGTGGCCTTGACGGTGGAGACGATGCCGCCGCCGGCACGGGCGATCTCCTCGTAGCCGGCGCCGTTCAGGCGCATCTCGAACTCGCGCGCGCGGTCGCCGGCCCACACCAGGTGGGTGTGGCAGTCGATCAGGCCGGGGGTGATCAGCGCGCCGCGGGCGTCGTGCTCCTGCGCTCCCTGGCGCAGCGCGGCCGGCAGCTCGGCGCGCGGGCCGACCCAGGCGATGCGTCCATCCTCCACCGCCAGGGCACCGTCCTCGACGAGGCCGTAGGGCGCGTTCGCCCGCGCGTCCATCGTCGCCAGGCGGGCGTGGGTCCAGATCCGCACGGTCATGTCTCGATCTCCATCCACAAGGCTTCGTCGCCCGTCACCGTTCCGTAGGCGGCCCACTTGCGCCTGCACCAGGCGAGGTGCCCGGCGGGCACTTCGATCACGCCGTCCGGGGAGCGCACCGCGGCCGGTTGACGATGCGCATAGACCGCCGCCAGCACTTCGCCTTGCAGCCGGAAAGCGTGCTCGCCCGCCACGCGGTGCAACCGCGCGCGGCCCGGCGGGGCCATCAGGTTGAAGTCGCGCGTGGGACCCTCGACCAGCGTGCAGTCGACGCGGGCCTCGCCGCTGAAACGGATGGGCGCGGCACCCGCCACCAGGGTGTTGGAGACGTCATCCACCCGCAGCACCACGCCGGCGCCCTCGAGCACGGCGAACCAGCGTTCGATGCCTTCGAAGGTGGAGAAGGGCCCGGCGGCGGTGACGTCGGCCACCGAGATGCGCACCTGCCAGTCGTGCGGCGAGGGCCAGGCGAGCAGTTCACGCGTGAGGCCGCCGCCATTGCGCCACGCCTGCGCGGCGGTGCCGGCCAGGGCAACGAGCTGCCAGGTCATGCCTGGAAATTCCCGTTGAAGCTGTAGCGGCTGCCCGGATAGAGCTGGCGCGCGATGCTGGCCACGTTCGACCCGGAGACGGTGCGCCGCATCATCGCCAGGCAGGGCTCGCCGGCCTCGATGTCCAGCGCCCGCGCCTCCTCGGGCGTGGGAAGGCAGGCTTCGATGGAATAGCTGGCCTCGGTGATCGGGGCGTGCAGCAGCAGGTGCGAGGTGGGCGAGGTGCGGGTGAAGTCCACCTCCAGGTAATTCGGCGCGGCCTTCGGATTGACGTAGCGGTTCTCGTACTGGATGGGCACGCCGTTCTCCAGGTGCACCAGCACGCTGTGGAACACCTTGGCGCCGCGCGCGAGGCCGAGCGATTCGGCCAGTCCGGCGGTGGCCCGCTCCTGGACCACCTGCACCACGCGCGTGCTGTGGACGTGCCCGCGCTCGGTCACTTCCTCGTGGATGTCGCGGATGACCAGGCGCGAGCTGATGCGGTGCAGCTGGGCCACGCGGGTCCCCGAGCCCTGCACGCGCGTGACCAGTCCTTCCGCGGCCAGCTCGCGCAGCGCACGGTGCGCCGTCATGCGGCTGACGGCGAATCGCTCCATCAGCGCCGCCTCGCTGGGGACCGGATCGCCGGGCTTCCATTTCCCGCTGGCGATGTGCTGGCGGATCCAGCCCTTGACCTGCTCGTAGGCCGGCACGTCGTCGTTTGCCATGGGAGCGAGCATATCCCAGTTGACACCGGTTGTATAGACAACTATTCTCCGCGGCCATCAAGTTGTATAGACAAGCAGGAGCAGCCATGACCGACCTCGCGCAGACGCCCATCCTCGCCGCCGGCCCGCGCCCGGTGCGCGCGCCGCAGGGCACCCGCCTCAGCTGTGCCGACTGGCAGATCGAAGCGGCCTTCCGGATGATCCAGAACAACCTGGACCCGGCCGTGGCCGAGAACCCCGATGCGCTGGTGGTCTACGGCGGCATCGGCAAGGCGGCGCGCAACTGGCCGGCGTTCGAGGCCATCCTGGCCACGCTGAAGAAGCTGCGGCCCGACGAAACGCTGCTGGTCCAGTCGGGCCAGCCGGCGGGCGTGTTCCGCACCCATGCCGGCGCGCCCCGCGTGCTGATCGCCAACTCCAACCTGGTGCCCCGGTGGGCCACCTGGGAGCACTTCAACGAGCTCGACCGCAAGGGGCTGATGATGTACGGCCAGATGACGGCCGGCAGCTGGATCTACATCGGCACCCAGGGCATCGTGCAGGGCACCTACGAAACCTTCGCCGAAGCGGGCCGCCGGCATTACGGCGGCGACCTGGCCGGCCGCTGGGTGCTCACCGCCGGCCTGGGCGGCATGGGCGGCGCGCAGCCGCTGGCCGCCAGCTTCGCCGGCGCCTGCTCGCTCAACATCGAATGCCAGCCCTCGCGCATCGACTTCCGCCTGCGCACGAAGTACCTCGACAAGCAGGCGCGCGACCTCGACGAGGCGCTGGCCCTGATCGCCCACCACACCAGCCGCAAGGAAGCAGTGTCGATCGGCCTGTGCGGCAACGCCGCCGAGATCGTGCCCGAGCTGGCACGCCGCGCGCAGGCCGGCGGCCCGCGCCCCGACATCGTGACCGACCAGACCTCGGCCCACGATCTCATCAACGGCTACCTGCCGCTCGGCTGGAGCGTGGAGCAGTGGCAGGCGGCCCAGCAGGACCCGGCGCAGCACGACCGGCTCAAGCAGGCGGCGGGCGAATCCTGCGCGGCCCACGTGCGCGCGATGCTGGCCTTCCACGCCATGGGCGTGCCGACGGTCGACTACGGCAACAACCTGCGCCAGGTGGCCCAGGACTTCGGCGTGGCCGACGCGTTTGCGTATCCCGGCTTCGTGCCGGCGTACATCCGGCCGCTGTTCTGCCGCGGCGTCGGCCCGTTCCGCTGGGTGGCGCTCTCCGGCGACCCGGAGGACATCCGCAAGACCGACGCGAAGATGAAGGAGCTGTTCCCCGACAACAAGCACCTGCACCGCTGGCTCGACATGGCCGGCGAGCGCATCAGCTTCCAGGGCCTGCCCGCGCGCATCTGCTGGATCGGCCTGGGCGAGCGCCACAAGGCCGGCCTGGCGTTCAACGAGATGGTGCGCAGCGGTGAGCTCAAGGCACCGGTCGTCATCGGCCGCGACCACCTGGACAGCGGCTCGGTGGCCTCGCCCAACCGCGAAACCGAATCCATGCGCGACGGCAGCGACGCGGTGAGCGACTGGCCGCTGCTCAATGCGCTGCTCAACACCGCCAGCGGCGCCAGCTGGGTCAGCCTGCACCACGGCGGCGGCGTCGGCATGGGCTACTCGCAGCATGCCGGCGTGGTGATGGTGTGCGACGGCACGCCCGAGGCCGCGGCCCGCATCGAACGCGTGCTGTGGAACGACCCGGCCACCGGCGTGATGCGCCACGCCGACGCGGGCTACGACATCGCCGTCGAATGCGCCCGCGAGCACGGCCTGAACCTGCCGATGCTGGGATGAGCATGCTCCTGAATCCCGGCGAGCTCACCCTGGCCCAGCTGCGCGAGCTGTGGGAGGCGCCGGAGCAACGCCTCGAACTCGACCCCGCCTGCCGTCCCGCGATCCGCGCCAGCGCCGAGCTGGTGCGCAACGCGACGGCCGGTGACGCGCCGGTGTACGGCGTCAACACCGGCTTCGGCAAGCTGGCCACCACCCGCATCGCCCGCGACGACCTGGCGCTGCTGCAACTGAAGCTGCTGCGCTCGCACTCGGTCGGCGTGGGCGAGCCGCTCGCGGAGCGCGTCGTGCGCCTGGTCCTCCTGCTCAAGGCGGCCAGCCTGGCGCGCGGCTTCTCCGGCGTGCGCGAGGAGGTGGTCGACGGCCTGCTGGCGCTCTACAACCACGGCGTCATCCCCGTCGTGCCGAGCCAGGGCTCGGTGGGCGCGTCGGGCGACCTGGCGCCCCTGGCCCACCTGTGCCTGCCGCTGATCGGCGAGGGCGAGGCCTTCCTCGGCGGCGAGCGGCTGCCGGGCAGCCAGGCGCTGGAGCGCGCCGGCCTGCGACCGCTGCAGCTGGGCGCCAAGGAGGGACTCGCGCTGATCAACGGCACGCAGGTCTCGACCGCGCTGGCGATCGACGCCCTGCTCGCGGCCGACAAGCTGTTCGAGTCGGCGGTGATCACCGGGGCGGTGACGCTGGACGCGGCGCGCGGCAGCGACGGCCCGTTCGACCCGCGCATCCACGCGGTGCGCGGCCAGCCCGGGCAGATCGACTGCGCGGCGGCCTACCGCGCGCTGGCGCAGGGCAGCGAGATCCGGCGCTCGCACCTGGAAGGCGACGACCGCGTGCAGGACCCGTACTGCCTGCGCTGCCAGCCGCAGGTGATGGGCGCCTGCCTCGACCAGATGCGGTACGCGGCGCAGGTGCTGGTGCGCGAAGCCAACGCCGTCACCGACAACCCGCTGGTGTTCGCCGACGGTGCCGCCATGGTCTCGGGCGGGAACTTCCACGCCGAGCCGGTCGCGCTGGTGGCCGATGCGCTGGCCGTGGCCATAGCCGAGATCGGCGCGATCAGCGAGCGCCGCGTGGCCATGCTGGTGGACACCGTGGTGTCGCGGCTGCCGCCCTTCCTCACGCCCGAGCCCGGCCTGAACTCCGGCTTCATGATCGTGCACGTGACGGCCGCGGCGCTGGCCTCGGAGAACAAGTCGCTGGCGCACCCGGCCAGCGTGGACAGCCTGCCCACCTCGGCCAACCAGGAAGACCACGTGAGCATGGCGACGTTCGCCGCGCGGCGGCTCGGTCCCATGCTGCGCAATACCGCCCACATCCTCGCGATCGAGCTGCTGGCTGCCGCGCAGGGCATCGAGTTCCTGCGACCGCTGAGCAGCGCGCCGGCGCTGGAAGGCGTGCTGCGCCTGGTGCGAAGCGTGTCGCCGGCCATGATGGCCGACCGCAGCCTGGCGCGCGACATCGAGGCGGTGCACCACCTGGTGGCCGGCGGCGACATCGGCCGCGCCACCGAGCGCCACATCCCGGAATTGCACGCATTGCGGCTGGCATGACGCGTGCATAGATTGCAGACCATCCCTTCCTTCACCTCCAGGAGACTTCCCATGAAGAAGCTGTTCGCCCTCTCGCTCATCGCCCTGGCCGGCGCGGCCGCGCACGCGCAGGACACCGCCGTGGCCATCGGCATCTCCGGCTGGACCGGCTTCGCCCCGCTCACGCTGGCCAAGGAAGCCGGCATCTTCAAGAAGCATGGCCTGGACGTCACGCTCCGGAAGATCCCGCAGAAGGACCGCCACCTGGCCATCGCCTCGGGCGACGTGCAGTGCGCCGCCACCACGGTGGAGACCTGGATCGTGTGGAACGCCAACGGCGTGGCCACCACCCAGATCTTCCAGCTGGACAAGAGCTACGGCGCCGACGGCATGGTGGTCAAGCCGGGCATCGGCAAGATCGGCGACCTCAAGGGCAAGACCGTGGCTGCCAGCGCACCGGGCACGGCGCCCTACTTCACGCTGGCCTGGATGCTCAAGAAGAACGGCCTGACGCCCAAGGACGTGAAGGTGGTGAACCTCGAGCCGCAGGCCGCGGCCAACGCGATGATCGCGGGCACCAGCGGGCTGGACGCCGCCATGACCTACGAGCCCTACCTCGGCGCGGTGCGCGCCAAGCCCGAGGCCGGCAAGATCATCGCGACCACGCTGGACTACCCGATGGTGATGGACACGTTCGGCTGCACGCCCAAGTTCCTGGCCGACAACCCCAAGGCCGCCAAGGCGCTGGCCGACGGCTACTTCGAGGCCGTGGACATGATCAGGAAGGATCCGAAGAAGAGCTTCGAGATCATGGGCGCCGACGTCAAGCAGAGCGCCGAGCAGTTCGAGGCCAGCCAGAAATACCTGCGCTGGCAGGACCGCGAGGCCAACCAGAAGTTCTTCGCCGGCGAGCACGCCGCCTTCAGCAAGGAAGCGGCCGAGCTGCTGGTGGAGGCCGGCATCATCAAGCAGGCGCCCGACCTGTCGAAGCTGGCGGACACGCGGTTCATCAAGTGAGCTGAAGCCGTCGTCCCGCGATGAAACCGCTCGCCCCCGTCACCCCCGGCACGCGCGCCACGCTCGGCGTGGCGTTCTTCGCCGTCTTCTTCCTGGTGTGGGCCGCCTTCACCCTCGGCGGCCTGGTGCCCAAGCAGTTCCTGGCCGACCCGCTCACCATGCTCAGGTCGGGCTGGACGCTGCTCACGCAGTACGGCTTCCTGCACGACATCGGCATGACCGTGTGGCGCGTGGTGGGCGGCTTCCTGATCGCCGCCGCCCTCGCCGTGCCGCTGGGCGTGCTGATGGGCGCCTACAAGCCGGTGGAGGCCTTCTTCGAGCCCTTCGTCAGTTTCGCGCGCTACCTGCCCGCCTCGGCGTTCATCCCGCTGCTGATCCTGTGGGCAGGCATCGGCGAGGCGCAGAAGCTGGCGGTGATCTTCATCGGCTCGTTCTTCCAGCTGGTGCTGATGATCGCCGTGAGCGTGGGCAACACGCGCCGCGACCTGGTGGAGGCGGCGTACACGCTCGGTGCGCTGGACCGCGGCATCGTCACCCGCGTGCTGCTGCCCTCCAGCGCGCCCGAGATCGCCGAGACGCTGCGAATGGTGCTGGGCTGGGCCTGGACCTACGTGATCGTGGCCGAGCTGATCGGCGCGTCCAGCGGCATCGGCCACATGATCACCGACAGCCAGGCGCTGCTGGCCACCGACCAGATCATCTTCGGCATCCTGGTGATCGGCCTGATCGGGCTGGTCACGGACTTCGCCTTCAAGGCCTTCAACCGCAAGCTCTTCCCGTGGGCGCAGATCCGATGAAACGCGACGAACTCGCCCTGGGCAGCGGCATGCCCACCCTGCAGATCCGCGCCGTCGGCAAGACCTTCAGCGGCGGCACGGTCGCCCTGCAGGCCACCGACCTCTCGGTGCAGGAGAACGACTTCATCACCATCCTCGGGCCTTCCGGTTGCGGCAAGAGCACGCTGCTGCGCATGGTGGCCGGGCTGGACACGCCTTCCGGCGGCAACATCGCGCTGGACGGCCGGCCGGTGGCCGGTCCCGGCGCCGACCGGGGCATGGTGTTCCAGAGCTACACGCTCTTTCCCTGGCTCACGGTCCTGCAGAACGTGTGCTTCGGCCTGCGCGAGAAAGGCATGCCGCTGCAGGAGCAGCACGCCATCGCGCACCGCTTCATCGGCAAGGTGGGCTTGAAGGGATTCGAGAACCACTTCCCCAAGCAGCTCTCGGGCGGCATGCAGCAGCGCGTGGCGCTGGCCCGCGCGCTGGCCAACGACCCGCGCATCCTGCTGATGGACGAGCCGTTCGGCGCGCTCGACCACCAGACGCGCGAGCTGATGCAGGAGCTGCTGCTGGGCATCTGGGAGGACGAGCGCAAGACGGTGCTGTTCGTCACCCACGACATCGACGAAGCCATCTTCATGGGCAACCGCGTCGTCGTGATGAGCGCGCGCCCGGGCCGCATCAAGTGCGACCTCCCGGTGCCGCTGCAGCATCCCCGGCACTACTCGATGAAGACCACTCCGGTGTTCGCCGAACTCAAGGCCCGGCTCACCGAGGAGATCCGCATCGAAGTGCAGCGCGCCGCCGGCCTGGCGACAGGCTAGCGCCCGTCGATCCCCAGCTCGGAGCAGACGCGCCCGACGAGCGCCTTCATGTCCGCGAGCTCGGCCTCGAGCCGCGCCACCCGGGCCTTCAAGGCCGCCACCTCGCCCAGGGAGAGGTCTTCGGTTCCGGCGTCGATGAGGCCCGCGGCTTCGCCGACGGCCGGCTCGCCGCCCAGCAGGTGGGCCCATCGGCTTTCCCTTGCGCCGGGAAGCCTCGCAAGCTTGCGCACGAGAGCGCCGGCCGCGCGGTCGGCCAGCTCCTCCAGGAAGGCTTCGACGGAGGAGATGTCCGCGAAGTTGTGCATGCGCTCCGACGCGATCCGAAGCTCGCCCGGCGTTTGCGGCCCCCGGAGCATCAGCACCGTGAGCAGCGCGATCGACTGCGAGGGGATCTTCAGCACACCGTCAAGGTTGTGCCCGTAGCGATAGGCGCGTCCGCCGCTCGATTCGGTGACGAGGCTCAGGGCCTTGAGGCTGTCCAGGGTGGCCTGGGCCTCGGCTTCCGAGATCTCGAGGATCGGGTTGCGGCTCGTCTTCTGGTTGCATCCGGAGACGAGCGAGTTGAGCGTCAGCGGATAGCTGTCGGGCACGGTGCGCTGCTTCTCGGCCAGCACGCCGAGAACGCGAACTTCGAAGAGGGAGAGCGCGCGAAGGTTGGACATCGGATTTCGTGTGACGCGACACGCGCAATGTACCCCGCGCTCGGATGCTTCGCGCCGGCCTCGGTGCCGGCCTTCACCCTGATCGTCAACCCTCGGAGCGCAGCAGCCGGTTCGCCTCGGCCGCCACGGCCTCGGCCGTGATGCCGAAATGCCGGTAGAGGACGTCGGCGGGTCCGGACGCGCCGAATCCCTTCATGCCCACGAAGCCGCCCCGCTCGCCCAGCCAGCGGTCCCAGCCGAAGCGCAGCGCGGCCTCGCAGGCGACGCGCACCCCGCCGGGCGCGCCCAGCACGGTGGCGCGATAGTCCGGACCCTGTGCCTCGAAGAGCTCCCAGCTCGGCATGGACACCACCGCGGTGGGCGTGCCGCCCGCCTGCAGCAACTCGCGCGCGGCCAGGGCCAGCGCCACCTCGGAGCCGGTGGCCAGCAGCGTGACCTGGCGCTCGCCGCCCGTGGCCTCCTGCAGGACGTAGGCACCGCGGGCGCTCAGGTTGGCATCGGTGTGGAGGCGCCGGACATGCGGCAGCGCCTGGCGCGCGAACACCAGTGTGGAAGGACCGTCGCGGCGCGCGAGGGCGACCTCCCAGCATTCCGCCGCCTCGACCGCGTCGGCGGGCCGCAGCACCAGCATGTTCGGCATGGCGCGCAGCGACGCGAGGATCTCGACCGGCTGGTGCGTGGGTCCGTTCTTGCCGATGCCGATCGAGTCGTGGCTGAAGACGAACCTGACCGGCAGGCCCATCAGGGCCGCCATGCGCATGGCGGGGCGCTCGTAGTCGCTGAAGGCGAGGTACGTCACGGCCAGCGGCACGACGCCGCCGTGGGCCGCCATGCCGTTGGCCATCGCGCCCATCAGGTGCTCGCGCACGCCGCAGTGGATGTAGGCGCCCGTGCGGTCGGCGGCGGTGAAGGCGTTCAGGCGCCGCTTGTGGTTGGTCGGCGCCTCGAGGTCGGCGCAGGCGACCAGGCGCTCGGGCAGGAGGTCCACCAGCGAGTCGTTGATCTCGCCGGAGATGAAGATCCCGCTGGCGAGCGGCTCGCGCGAGATCGCCTCGCGCTTGTACCGCGCCAGCACGCTTCGCCATCCATCCGGCAGGCCGCCGGACATCAGGCGATCGAATTCCGCCCGCTGGTCCGCCGGCAGTCCGGCGACGCGCTGCTTCCACGCGGCGTGCTCTTCGCGATGACGCGAACCGGCCGCGCGCCAGGGCTTCAGCACCTCGGCCGGAATCTCGAACGGCCCGTGGGTCCAGCCCAGGCTTTCGCGTGCCGCCTGCGCGTCCTCGGGAAACAGCCGGCCGCTGTGGCCGCCGCGCTGGCCCTGCAGACGGGCGATGCCGCGGGCGATCACCGTGCGGCAGGCCAGCAGCGAGGGCCGCGGGTCGGCCTTCGCTTCGGCGAGCGCGGCCGACACCGCCTCCATGTCATGGCCGTCGACTTCCACCACGTGCCACCCCGCCACGCGGCAGCGTTCGGCGACGTCCTCGCTGATCGACAGCTCGGTGCTGCCGTCGTCGGTGATCCGGTTGTCGTCCCAGAGCAGGACCAGCTTGCCCAGCCGCAGGTGGCCGGCCAGCGAGATCATCTCCTGGCCGATGCCCTCCTGCAGGCAGCCGTCGCCGACGAAGGCATACGTGTGGTGGCTGCAGATGGCGTCGCCGTAGCGCGCGTTGAGCCAGGCTTCCGCGATCGCCATGCCCATCGCGTTCGCGATGCCCTGCCCCAGCGGTCCCGTGGTGACCTCGATGCCGGAGTCGATGTCGCGCTCGGGATGGCCTTCGCAGCGCGAGCCGAAATCGCGGAAGGTGCTGACCTGGTCGATGCCCATGCGCTCCACGCCGGTCAGGTGCAACAGCGCGTAGAGCAGCATCGAGCCGTGGCCGTTCGACAGGACCACGCGGTCGCGGTCGGGCCAGGCCGGGTCGGCGGCGTCGAACTTCAGGTGGCGGGTGTAGAGCGCGGTGGCGATCTCCGCCATGCCGAGCGGCACGCCCTGGTGGCCCTCGCCCGCCCGCACGATCGCGTCGATGGCCAGGAAACGGATCGCGTTGGCCAACGCGTTGCCGGATGCCTGCTTCATGGTCAACCGAGCCAGCCCTTGATGCGCGCGGCCAGCGCCTCGCGGCTGATGCCGTAGCGGTCGTGCAGCGTCGGCAGCGCCCCGGCGTCGAGGAAAGCGTCGGGCAGGCCGGCCAGCTGGAAGCCCGCGGGCTGGACGCGATTGCGCAGCAGCGCGGCGGCCACCGCCTCGCCGAGCCCGCCGACCACCGAGTGGTTCTCGGCGACGACCACCAGCCGGTGCTGGTAGCGCACGGCCTCCACGATCGCCGCCTCATCGAGAGGCTTGATCGTCGGGCAGTGCAGCACGGCGACGCCGATGCGGTCCTTCGCGAGGTCCTGCGCCACCTCGAGCGCGCGCATCGTCAGGATGCCGCTGGAGATGACGAGCACGTCGGCGCCCTCGCGCAGCACCTTGGCCTTGCCGAGTTCGAAGCGGTAGCCGGGCACCTCGTCGAGCACCAGCGGCACCTGCCCACGCAGCAGCCGCATGTAGACGGGGCCCTTGCACTGCGCGATCTGCGGCACGGCCTGCTCGATGTCGAGCGCGTCGCAGGGGTCGACGATCGTCAGGCCGGGGATGGCGCGCATCATCGCCAGGTCCTCGGTGGCCTGGTGGCTCGGGCCGTACCCGGTCGTCAGGCCCGGCAGGGCGCAGCAGATCTTGACGTTCAGGTTCTCCTCGGCGATCACCTGGTGGATGAAGTCGTAGGCGCGCCGGGTACCGAAGACGGCGTAGGTGGTGGCGAACGGCACCAGCCCTTCCTTGGCCATGCCGCCGGCGGCGCCCATCAGCAGCTGCTCGGCCATGCCCATCTGGAAGAAGCGCTCGGGGTAGGCCTGCGCGAAGAGATGCAGGTCGGTGTACTTGGCCAGGTCGGCGCTGAGCCCGACGACCTCGGGCCGGTTCGCGGCGTACTCGACCAGCGCCTTGCCGAACGGCGCGGCTTTCACGCGCTGACCCTCGGACGCGATCGAGGCGATCATCGCCGAGGTGGTCAGCTTCGGCTTCTTGTCGGCGACGGCGCTCATGCCGGAACTCCTTGGGGTTGGGTCCCGTCCAGGACCTTGAGCGCCTGCTGCCACTCGGGCGGATCGACGCGGATGAAGTGGTTCTTCTCGCGCTGCTCGAGGAAGGGCACGCCCTTGCCCATCAGCGTGTCGAAGAGGATGACGCGCGGCTTCTTCTCCTCGAGCGAGCGCGCGGTGTCGAAGGCCCGCAGCACCGCGGGCAGGTCGTTGCCGTCGACGCGCTGCACGTGCCAGCCGAACGCGGCCCACTTGTCGGCCAGCGGCTCGAAGCCGAGCACCTTGGTCGAGGGGCCGTCGGCCTGCTGGTTGTTGATGTCGATCAGGCAGACGAGGTTGTCCAGGCCGTGGTGCGCGGCGGCCATCGCCGCTTCCCAGGTGGAGCCCTCGTCGAGCTCGCCGTCGGACATCGAGTTGTAGACGAAGGCCGGGTTGTTCTTGTGCTTCAGGCCGAGCGCCATGCCGACTCCGATGACGAGCCCCTGGCCCAGCGATCCGCCGGAGATCTCCATGCCCGGCGTGTAGCTCGCCATGCCCGACATCGGCAGCCGGCTGTCGTCGCTGCCGTAGGTCTCCAGCTCGCTCTCGGGGATGACGCCGGCCTCGATCAGCGCCGCGTAGTGGGCGATCGCGTAGTGGCCGTGCGAGAGCAGGAAGCGGTCGCGGCCCTCCCAATGCGGGTCTTCGGGTCGCAGGTTCAGCGCATGGCCGTAGGCCACGGCCAGCACGTCGGCGTAGCCGAGCGCCTGGCCCACGTAGCCCTGGCCCTGCACCTCGCCCATGCGCACGGCATGGCGGCGGATGCGCCAGGCGCAGGCGGCGAGTTGATCGAGATCGGCAGGCATCGGGAGGTTCCTTGCGGAAAAGGGGGAGTGGGAGGTCAGCGCAGCGTGAGCCAGGGCAGGTACGCGAAGCCCAGGAGCAAGGCGATGGCCACGAAGTAGAACGGGATCAGCTCCTTGACCACGTCGCCGATGCGCACCTTGGCGATCGAACTGGTGATGAAGAGCGTGGTTCCGATCGGCGGGTGGTAGAGGCCGATCGAAAGGTTGACGATCATCATGATGCCCAGCTGGATGGTGTCCATGCCCACCGCGGCGGCGAGCGGGACGAACATCGGCGTGAGCAGCAGCACGGCCGCCGGCAGGTCGATGAACATCGCCGTGGCCAGCATGATGAGGTTCATCGCGAGGATGATCAGCCAGGGCTCGCGCAGCACTTCCTTGGCGTACTGCGTGAAGGCGGCGGGGAGCTGCTCGTAGGTGACGATCCAGCCGACCACGCTGGAGGCCATGATGATCAGCAGCACGACGCCGGTGGAGATGCCGGCCTCGATCGCGGCCGACCGTAGCTTGGCCAGCGTAAGGTCGCGGTAGACGACGGCCGAGACCACCATCGCGTACAGCGTGGACATCACGCTCACCTCGGTCGGCGTCGCGATGCCGAAGCGCAGGAACACGATGATCAGCACGGGCATCGCCAGCGCCGGGCCGGCCTGCGCGAACTGGCGGCCGAACTGGCCCCAGTCGAAGGGCGTGGTGTCGCGCGGGAAGCCGCGGCGGCGGCCCTGCACGTAGCACACCGCCATGAAGCCGGCGCACATCATCAGGCCCGGCAGGATGCCGGCGACGAACAGCGCGCCGATCGAGGCGCCGGAGACCAGCGCATAGACGATCATCGGGATCGACGGCGGGATCAGGATGTCGATCGTCGCCGCCGCCGCGAGCGAACCGGCCGCGAACGGCGCCGGATAGCCCAGCTTCTTCAGCCAGGGGATCAGCATCGAGCCGATCGCCGAGGCGTCGGCCACCGCCGAGCCCGAGACGCCGCCGAAGATCGTCGAGGACAGGACGCCGACCTGGGCCGGCCCGCCGTGCACGCGGCCGATCATCATCGACAGCAGCGACACGAGGCTCTGGCCGAGCCGGCCGCTGACCATCAGCGCGCCCGTCATCATGAAGAACGGGATGGCGATCAGCGGGAAGCTCTGCGTCTGCGCGAGCATCTGTTCGACCGCCATGTGCACCGGCACGCGGTCGATGATGAGGAGCCCGGTCACCGAGGCGAGCACGAGCGAGTGGGCGATCGGGATCGAGGCGAGCGCCGCGAGGATGAACAGGCCGATGATGAGAGCGGTCATGGCATCAGGCTCCGTGCGCCATGGCCTCGGCGGCCTGGGCGGTTTCTACGCGCTGGTCGTTCCAGACGCGCGGCAGGCGGCAGAGCGTCACCACCGCCAGCACGCCGAAGCCCAGCGCGAGAGCGCCGACGCTGACCGAACCGGGCACGTGCAGGATGGGCGTCTTCTCGTCGTGCGCGATCTGCGCGACCGGCACCGCCATCCAGGCCAGCGCGCCGTACATCGCGGCGACGATCAGCGAGCCCGCGGCCAGCACCCAGCGCCGCGAGGCGCCGAGCTTCTGCGTGACCAGCACCACCGCGATGTGCGAACCGTGCTGGGCCGCGATCACGACGCCGGCCATGATCATCCAGGGGAACATCAGTTCGGGCAGCTCCGACGCCCAGGCGATGCTGGTGCCGGCGATGTAGCGCAGGCCGACGTTGATCGAGAGGATCACGAAGACCACCGACAGCGTCACGTAGAGCACGAAGCGGCAGCCCCATGCGATGGCCGCGTCGACGGCCTGGATCAGTGCGTTCATGGGCACCCTTTCGAAGGCCCGCCGCGCGGCGGGCCCGGTGGCGGGTTTCAGTTGCCGGAGGCGGCGCGGACGACGCGGTTGGCGAAGTCGCCGATCGGACCGGAGGTCCACTTGGCGTAGACCGGCTTGGAGGCCGCCACGAAGGCCTGGCGGTCGACGGCGTCGATCTGCACGCCCTTGGCCTTGAGGTCGGTGGCCAGCTTGTCGTCGGCCTCCTTGTTCAGGCGTCGCTGCAGTTGCGTGGCTTCGGCCGCGGCTTCGTTGATGACCTTGCGATCCGCTTCCGGCAGGCGGTCCCAGGTGCGCTTGCTCATCAGGAAGGGCGTCGACTCGTACTTGTGCCCGGTCAGGGTGATGTACTTCTGCACCTCGTACAGCTTGGCCGAGGCGATGTTGGTCAGCGGGTTCTCCTGGCCGTCCACCACACCCTGCTGCAGGGCGACGTAGAGCTCCGAGAACTTGATCTGCTGCGCATCGGCGCCCATGGCCTTCATGATGTCGATCGTCACTTCATCGGGCGGCGTGCGCATCTTCAGGCCCTTGAGGTCGGCCGGCGACTTGAGGGCGCGCTTGCTGTTGGACATCTGGCGGATGCCGTTGTCCCACAGGCCGAGCAGCACCATGCCCTTGGCGGCGGCCTTGTCGGCCAGCTCCTTGCCGATCGGGCCGTCCATCAGCTGCCAGGCCTTCTCGACGTCGCTGAAGAGGAACGGCAGGCCGAGCGCGGCGAACTCCGGCACCACGGTCGACACCGCGCCCTGGCTGTTGGCCGACATGTCCAGCGTGCCCGAGCGAAGCGCCGTGACCATCGCGGCGTCGTCGCCCAGCTGCGCCGAGTGCGCCACCTGGATCTCGATCCGGCCGTTCGTTTTCGCCTTGACCGTCTCGGCGAACTTCACGGCGGCGAGGTTGCGCGGGTTGTCCGGCGCCGAGCCGTGGCCCAGCGTCAGCTTCAGGTTCTGGGCCTGCGCGGCGATCGGCAGCAGCGCGATGGCGGCCACGGCGAGCAGCGAGCGGGTGAAGGTGTTGCGTTGCATGGTGCTTGTCTCCTTGGGTGGACTCTTTGCGGACCGGTTCAGTGGATCAACATGCCGCCGTTGACGTCGAGCGTCACGCCGGTGAGGTACTTCGCGAGATCGCTGGCGAGGAACACCACGCAGCCCGCGACGTCGGCCGGTTCGCCGATGCGGTTCAGCGGGATCTGCTCCAGGATGCCCTTCATGCGGTCTTGCGGGATCAGGCCCTTGTTGATGTCGGTGGCGATCAGGCCGGGGGTCACGCAGTTGACGCGGATGCCGTCGATGCCGAACTCGCGCGCCATCGCCCGGGCCAGGCCGAGCACGCCGGCCTTGGCGGCCGAGTAGTGCGGGCCGCCGAGGATGCCGCCGCCGCGCTGCGCGCTCACCGACGAGATGCAGACGATCGCGCCGGCCTTCTGCTCGCGCATGGCCGGCACCACCGCCTGCGACATGTGCAGCGTGCCGCGCAGGCTGACGTCGAGCACGGCGTCGTAGTCGGCGCCGGAGATCTCCAGCGTCTTGCGCGGCTGCGTGATGCCGGCGTTGTTGACGAGGATGTCGATGCGGCCGAGGCGGCGCAGCACTTCGGCGGCGGCGGCGTCGCAGGACGCCTTGTCCGTGACGTCGGCGACCACCCCGATGTGGCCCTCGCCCAGCCGGCCCGCGGCGGCGGCCGGCTCGGCCCGCGCCAGGTCCAGGATCGCGACGCGCGCGCCCTGCGCGGCCATCATCTTCGCGGTGGCGAAGCCCAGCCCGTTGAGTCCGGCGCCACCCGTGATCACGGCAACCTTGTCCTTCAGCAGCATTCGGTGGATCTCCTTTGCGGAGCGGATGGTGCGGGCGCCCCGGGATGACGGCAAGGGATTGTTCTTCAGGTGAAAATGACGATCTGTCATCTGACGTCAGGGTTGCCACCATGAGTGCTCTTCCGCCGCTGCCCGCCCTCCTCGCTTTCGAAGCCGTCGCGCGCCGCCGCAGCTTCGGCGTCGCCGCCCTGGAGTTGCACCTCACCGCGTCGGCCGTCAGCCACCAGATCTCGCGGCTGGAGGCGCAGATCGGCGTGCGGCTGTTCGACCGCAGCGCGCACGGCGTGCGCCTCAGCCCGGCCGGCGAGCAGTACCTGACCCGCATCGCCGGCGCGCTCGGCGCGATCTCCGCGGCCACCGACGACCTGCGCCAGGGCGTGGGGAACAGCCTGTACGTCCACGTGACACCAAGCCTGGCCAGCCTGTGGCTGATGCCGCGCCTGAAAGGCTTCGCCGAAGCGAACCAGGACGTATCGCTGAATCTTTCGGCGTCCCATTGGCCGAGCGACTTCGCGCTCGGGCAGGTCGACCTGGACATCCGCTACGGCGTGCCCCAGTGGCCCGATCTCGTCGTCGAGCCTCTCTTCGAGGAGCGCATCGTTCCGCTCGCCAGTCCCGCCTTCATCCGCGAACGGCGTTTGAAACGGGTGGATCAACTGCTGGACGTGCCCCTGATCCAGAGCAACGTGAACGTCGTCCAGTGGTCCGACTGGCTGGCGAAGTTCTCAGGCAAGCGGGCGCCGGACCACTTCCCGCTTCGCTTCGACCGTGCGCAGATGGCGCTGGAGGCCGCGGTGCAGGGGCTGGGCGTCGCGCTGGAGAGCGCGACCATGGCGGCGGGGCACATCGCGGAGGGGAGGCTGAGGCCGGTGATGGGTCTGGAGAAGGCCATCCAGGTGAAGGCGCATTTCGCGGTCTATCCCGCGCGCCACGCGCGCAAGCCGCCCGTGGAGGCCTTCCTGGCGTGGATCCACCGGGAGGCGTCGAAACGCTGAGGCGCGACGCGCAGCCCGGATGCAGGTGCACGCACAAGCCCGACAATGGCGCTCAGCTGACCGCTGACAAGCACAGACCCCCATGCCGACCTTTGAAGCTTTCGTCCTCTTCGCGATCGCGGATCTCATGCTCAAACTCACGCCGGGACCCGACATGGCCCTGACCATGACGCGCGGGGTGACGCAGGGCTTCAGGGCGGCGTGGACCAGTGTCCTGGGCACGTACATGGCGGGGTTCGTTCAGATCCCGGTGGTGGTGCTCGGCCTCGCGGCGGTCATCCAGCAGTCGGCCACGCTGTTCGCCGCGGTGAAGTGCGCGGGCGCGTTCTACCTCATCTACCTGGGCATCAACGCGCTGCGGCGGTCGCGCGCCGCGCCAGTGCCGGCGCTCGATGCCTCCCACGCGCAACCCGCCCGGGCCATCTTCTGGCAGGGCTTCGCCACCAACCTGCTCAACCCCAAGGTTCTGCTGTTCATGATCGCGTTCCTGCCGCAATTCGCGGACGCGAGCCGCGGCCCGGTCGAGATGCAGGTGCTTGCGCTGGCCGTCTACTCCAAGACGATCGGGCTCTTCACCGGCGCCGCGTTCTCTTTCGGCGCCTCCAGGATTCGGCGCTGGTTCCTGGCGAATCCCTGGTTCACGCGCGCCCAGGACGGCGTCCTGGGTGTCGTGATGGTGGGCCTGGGCATCGGCATCCTCACCGGCGTGAGGCGCTAGCCTCTCAGTCGGCGCTGGCGCCGGATTCCTTCACGACCTTGCTCCACTTGGCCGATTCGCTGCGGATGAACTCGGCGAACTGCTCCGGCTTCTCGGCGTGGGGCTCGGCGCCCTGCTCCGACAGCTTCTTCTTCACTTCCGCATCGCCCAGCACCTTGACCAGCGCGCCGTTCAGCCTGGCGACGATCGGCGCGGGCGTGGCGGCGGGCGCGAACATGCCGAACCAGGACGTCGCCTCGTAGCCGGGCACGCCGGCTTCAGCCACCGTCGGCACATCGGGCAGTTCGGCGGAGCGCTTCGCCGTGGTGACGGCCAGCGGACGCAGCTTGCCGCTGCGCACGTGCTGGATCGCGGAAGGCATGTTGTCGAACATGACGTCGATCTGGCCGCCCAGGAGGTCGGTGACGGCCGGCGAGCTGCCCCGGTAGGGCACGTGGACCATGTCGACCTTCGCCAGCGAGTTGAACAGCTCGCCCGACAGGTGGATCGAGCTGCCGCTGCCCGACGAGCCGAAGTTCACCTTGCGCGGATTGGCCTGCGCGTAGGCGATCAGCTCCTTCACGTTCTTGTACGGCTTGCCCGGGTTGGCCACGAGCAGGTTCGGCACCATCGCCACGCGCGTGAGCGGCGCGAAATCCTTGACGGGGTCGAACGGCAGTTTCTTGTACAGGCTCTGGTTGATCGCGTGCGTGCCGACCGTGCCCATCAGGAGCGTGTAGCCGTCGGCGGGCGCCTTGGCGGCGAGCGCCGCGCCGATGTTGCCGCCCGCGCCGGCGCGGTTGTCGACGATCACGGACTGGCCCAGCTCCTTGCCCAGCGCCTGGCCGATCACGCGGGCCAGGATGTCGGTGGTGCCGCCCGCGGCGAACGGCACGACGATGGTGATCGGCTTGGCCGGATAGGCCTGCGCGGCGGCGCCGAGCGGCAGGACCGCCGCGGCGGCGGCGAGAGCGAGGCCGCCCAGTGCGAAGCGGCGGCGGGAATCGTTGTGGAAGTGGGTCATGGAGAGAGTCCTCTTGGTGAATTCAGACGGGAGCGAGTCCAAGGGTGGTGCCGCCACAGACGTAGAGCACCTGGCCGGTGATGAAGCCGTTGTCCGGCGAGAGGAAGAACAGCGCGGCGCGTGCGACATCCTCGGGGGTGCCCATGCGCTTGACGACGATGCTGTCCAGGATGCGCTGCGTGCGCGGCGCGCCTTCGGGGTTGCTCTGGCGGAACAGCTCCGTGGCGATCGGCCCGGGCGCGATGGCGTTGACGGTGATGCCGTCGCCCCCGAGCTCCATCGCCAGGGTGCGGGTCATGCCGACCAGCCCCGCCTTGGCGGCGGAGTAGGCGATGCGCTCCGTCTTGCCCAGCGCCGCGCGCGAGGCCATGTTGACCACCCGGCCGTGGCCGCAGGCGCGCAGCGACGGCAGGAAGGACTGCGTGAGCAGCATCGTCGCCTGCAGCGTGAGCGCGTTGACGTAGGCCAGGTCGGCGGCCGTCTGCGTGTCGACGCTGCCGGGCCGGGTCGCGCCGGCGTTGTTCACCAGCGCGGTGATGTCGAACGCGCGCGAGATCTCGGCCGCGCGTTCTTGCGTTTGCGCTTCGCTCGAGAGGTCGGCCTGGAAGGACACGAGGCGTTCGTGCGCCCACGCGGGCCGCTGGTAGTCGAGGTTCACCACCGTGCGGCCCTGCGCGAGCAGGCTTTCGCAGATGGCGCGGCCGATGCCGGCGCTGCCGCCGGTGACCAGGGTTGCTTCTTTCATCTCAAATGCGTTCGAGGATGACGGCGATGCCCTGCCCCACGCCGATGCACATGGTGCACAGCGCGTAGCGGCCGCCGCTCGCATGGAGCTGGTTGACGGCGGTGGTGGCCAGGCGCGCGCCGGAGGCGCCCAGGGGATGGCCCAGCGCGATGGCGCCGCCGTTCGGGTTGACCCGCGGGTCGTCGTCCCGCAGGCCCAGCATGCGCAGCACGGCCAGGCCTTGCGCGGCGAATGCCTCGTTGAGCTCGATCACGTCGATCTGCTCCAGCGCCAGGCCGGTGAGCGCCAGCACCTTCTGCGTGGCCGGGGCGGGGCCGATGCCCATCACCCGTGGCGCCACGCCGGCGGTGGCCATGCCGACCACGCGGGCGCGCGGCGTCAGGCCATGGGCCGCGGCGGTGGCTTCGTCGGCGATCAGCAGCGCGCAGGCGCCGTCGTTGACGCCGCTGGCGTTGCCGGCGGTCACCGTGCCATCGGGCCGCACCACGCCCTTGAGCCTGGCCAGCGCTTCCAGCGAGGTCTCGCGCGGATGCTCGTCCTTGCTCACGATGACGGCATCGCCCTTCTTCTGCGGGATGGTCACCGGCGTGATCTCGGCGTCGAAGAAGCCGGACTTCTGCGCCGCCACCGCCTTCAGCTGCGAGGCCAGCGCCATGCGGTCCTGCGCCTCGCGCTCGATGCTGTAGTCGGCGGCGACGTTCTCGGCCGTCTCGGGCATGGCGTCGACGCCGTAACGCTCCTTCATCAGCTTGTTGACGAAGCGCCAGCCGATCGTGGTGTCGTACACCGCGTTGCTGCGCGAGAACGCCGACTCCGCCTTGGGCATCACGAACGGCGCGCGGCTCATGCTCTCCACGCCGCCGGCGATCATCAGCTGCGCCTCGCCGGCCTTGATGGCGCGCGCCGCGCTGCCGACGGCGTCCAGGCCGGAGCCGCACAGGCGGTTGACGGTGGCGCCGGGCACCTCGAGGGGCAGTCCCGCCAGCAGCGCGGCCATGCGGGCCACGTTGCGGTTGTCCTCGCCGGCCTGGTTGGCGCAGCCGTAGATGACGTCGTTCACCGCCTGCCAGTCGACCTTGGGATTGCGCGCCATCAGCGCCTTCAGCGGGATGGCGGCCAGGTCGTCGGTGCGCACCGGGGACAGCGCGCCGCCGTAGCGGCCGAAGGGCGTGCGGATCGCGTCGCAGATGAATGCTTGTCGGGTCATGGGTTCCTTCAGGTCGGAGTGGCGACCGGCAGCTGGATCAGGCGTTCCAGTTCCTCGCGGGAGAGGCCCTCGACCGCGTCGATCAGGCGCAGGCCCTGCGGCGTGCACTCGAGCGTGCACAGGTCGGTGTAGATGCGTTTGACGCAGGCGATGCCGGTCAGCGGATAGGTGCAGCGGTCGACGACCTTGCTGCCGCCGGCCTTGCTCAGCAGATCCATCATCACCCAGGTCTGCTTGGCACCGATGGCCAGGTCCATCGCGCCGCCTACGGCCGGAATGGCACCCGGCTCGCCGGTGCTCCAGTTGGCCAGGTCGCCGCGGGCGGACACCTGGAAGGCGCCGAGCACGCAGATGTCGAGGTGGCCGCCGCGCATCATCGCGAAGGAGTCGGCGTGGTGGAAATACGCGCCGCCCGGCAGCAGGGTCACGGGCTGCTTGCCCGCATTGATCAGGTCGTAGTCTTCCTGGCCGGCGGCCGGCGCCGGGCCCATGCCCAGGATGCCGTTCTCGCTCTGCAGGATCACCTCGCGGCCGGCCGGGATGTGGTTGGCCACGGCGGTGGGCATGCCGATGCCCAGGTTCACGTAGGCGCCATCGTGGATGTCCTGCGCCACGCGCCGGGCCAGTTCGTCCTTGGTTCGCTTCTGGTACTTCGGGGCGTTCATCATGCGGCCTTCCTGAATCCACCCGCCTGCGTGGCGACGCGCGGGATCTTCACGATGTTGCTCACGTGGATGCCGGGGGTGACGATCGCTTCCGGATCGAGTTCGCCCAGCTCCTTGATCTCGAAAACGGTGGCGACCGTGTGCCGGGCCGCCGTCGCCATCACCGGGCCGAAGTTGCGCGCCGACTTGCGATAGACCAGGTTGCCCCAGCGGTCGCCGGCTTCGGCCTTGATCAGCGCGACGTCGCCGTGGATCGGATACTCCAGCACGTACTGCCGGCCCTGGATCTCGCGCGTCTCCTTGCCCTTGGCCAGCTCGGTGCCGAACGCGGTGGGGCAGAAGAACGCGCCGATGCCGGCGCCGGCGGCGCGGATTCGCTCGGCCAGGTTGCCTTGCGGCACCAGTTCCAGCTCGAGCTTGCCGCTGCGGTACAGCTCGTCGAACACCCAGCTGTCCACCTGGCGCGGGAAGCTGCAGATGATCTTGCGTACGCGGCCGGTCTTGAGCAGCGCAGCCAGGCCCTCGTCGGCGTTGCCCGCGTTGTTGTTGACCACGGTGAGGTCCCTGGCGCCCTGCTCGATCAGGCCGTCGATCAACTCGCCGGGAATGCCGGCCGTACCGAAGCCGCCGATCAGAACTGTGGCGCCATCCTTCACGCTTGCCAGGGCCTGCGCCACGGAGGCTGAGATCTTGTTGATCATGGAATCCTTCTGTTCGCCCAACGAACAATTGTTCGTATAATGAATTCTACATGCCAACCCGAACCCCTCCCCAGGAAGCCGCCATAGACCCCCGCCCAGGGGATGCCTACGTGCAATCGTTCGCGCGCGGGTTGGAAGTGATCCGCTCGTTCAGCGCCGAGGCGCCGCGCCAGACGCTGACCCAGGTCGCCGCCCGCACGGGGCTCACGCGCGCGGGCGCCCGTCGCATCCTCCTGACCTTGCAGGCCTTGGGCTATGTGGAGAGCGACGGCCGGTTGTTCGCACTGACGCCGCGCATCCTGGACCTGGGCTTCGCCTACCTCTCCTCGATGCCGATGTGGAACGTGGCCGAGCCGGTGATGGAGGCGCTGGTGGAGCAGGTGAAGGAGTCGTGCTCCGCCGGTGTGCTCGAAGGCACGGACATCGTGTACGTGCTGCGCGTGTCGACGCGCAAGATCATGCGCAACAGCCTCGGGATCGGCTCGCGCCTGCCGGCCTATTGCACCGCCCTCGGCCGCATGCAGCTGGCGGGCCTGCCGGACGATGAGGTGCTCAGGCTGCTGAACGCCAGTACGCTGGAGGCGCGCACGCGGCATACGCTGGTGGACATCGAGGCGCTCCTCGCCAAGGTGCAGCAGGCCCGCCGTCAGGGCTGGTGCCTGGTCAACCAGGAACTGGAGGAAGGACTTGTGTCGATCGCCGCGCCGGTGATCAACCGCACGGGTCGCACCGTCGCGGCGCTCAACATCAGCGGCCAGGTGAACCGCACGCCACCGCGGCAGATGCAGGAGACGATGTTGCCGGCGTTGCGCGAAGCGGCGCGCGAGGTCTCGCGTCGGCTGGAGGTCGGCGCCTGAGGCGGCGGCGATGCGGGTGGGAACACCCGCGGATACCCCAAGAACGGAAAAACGGGTCCTGACCTTGCGATCAGAACCCGTTGTTCTCTTTTTGCTGGCGGAGTGGACGGGACTCTGGGCCGGTCCGCCTAAGTACTTGATTGCTAAGCCATTTTCGACCTGACGGTGTAGCACGAGCATACCGTAGGCGGTGTAGCAGCGCAAGCCGTGCGACTGGCGCTTGGCGAGCATGTCGTTGCCATGTTACGTGCGGCAGGAACAATCGAGCGATACCAAGCCGGCATTCATCCAGTCGCTCATAGGTGTGCAAAGCGCGACGGAAAAATGGGCGACGAGCGCGTGCTTGAGGATAGGCGGCTGTGTCCCTCGTCGGCACGGACAAGCAGTTGCCGGCAGGCTCTCCTCGTTATGCCAGCACATGCACCCGCCCATGTCCAAGTGGCAGCGACATGTGCCCCATCGTTCTGCAGGGCACTTACGACACTCACCTGCGCGTAGTGCGAACTGCCCTGAGCAGAGCACGCAGTGAAGCGGGTCCAACTCACGGACAATCGAGGCATGGCCATCGACCTGTTCGCTGACTTAGGTAAAAAGGCGAAGCTCCACCCCAGCTTCGTCACACTACGTGACTCTCCCGGCTACAAGCCGGCGCGCCGGATGCTGCGAGAACTCCAGCAGCACTTTGACGACCCCGACGGAAATTTTGTTGAGCAGTTCCAAACCACGGGCTTTGACTCGCGGACGTTTGAGTTCGCTCTGTTTGCGATGTTTCGGGAGGGCGGCTTCGCCATCGACAGGAGCCACCCTCGTCCTGACTTCCTGATTTCCCGCGGTGGGGTGACTGCGGCAATCGAAGCCGTGACGGCTAGCCAGCCGTCCAACGCAGGCGTGCAGCCCTACCTGGCCTTGCCGGAGAACCAAAGCGAGGCTGAGCGCGCGGAATACATCAAGAACAGCATCCCAATCAGACTCGGCAGTCCGCTGTTCACGAAGCTCAACGCCAAGTACTGGGAGGAGCCTCATGTCGCCGGCAAGCCGTTCGTCATAGCTATTGAGGACTTTCATCAGGCGGGTTCGCTCGCGAGCTCCTCGACGCCGTTGACGCGTTACCTTTTTGGCCAGGAGCAACAGTGGTACCACGACGCAGAGGGCAAGCTGGTTATCACTGAGCACCAAGTCGACGTCCATAAGAACGCCGTCAAACAGATTCCGTCGGGCTTCTTCAATCTGCCGGGCGCCGAACACATCTCTGGAATCTTGTTCTCAAATACAGGCACCATCCCCAAGTTCGCCCGGATGGGGCACCAGGGTCCGTACAGGGACCCTGACCTGAAGATGTTTCGTATGGGTACCTGCTACCGGCACGACCCCAATGCGTCGCAGGCAGCTCCATTCATCTACGAGGTGGGTGACCCAGAGGCTGTCGAGACCTGGTGGGAAGGAACGGTGTACAGGACGCGTCTTCCTTTTGCGAATCGTCCATCTTCTCCGGCTCAACATCGCCCGACGCCCCTGCCGCTGCGTCAACAAAGTTCGCCCAACGATGGTCGAACTGGTGAAGCATCTTTGCCTCGTACACTGGCACGTAGTCTGATTTCGGCTCCTGAATGAACGAGCCGCTGTCGTCCGACATGTGAAGCATTCGGCCGAGTTTGATGTTCCACGGATTTCCGGAGGACACTCCGTCGCGGGTGAGCACAGGAAGTGCCGCGTATAAGCGCTTCACGAGTTCCGCGTCTCGCTGACTGCGAAAGATGGGGCAGGTCAGGCTGTTTGGGTTGATGAGAACAAACTCGTCAGGCGACACGGAGAATCGACGACGGACATCGCGCAAGTGCTCGACTTGGGTGGCGAAACACACAAACTCCGCCTGAGTAGCGACGCCCAGCGTTATCAGGGAGAACTTGTAGCTTCGATGCACTGACGGGAACACGGCATCGCTGTTCTCGAAGTCATACAGGCTTACTAGGCGCCCGGTGCTGGCGATGTGGCCGAAGTAGGCCTTTGTGGAATCGTCGGTGGCAATGCCGGTGGGAACAATGAAGCCCGCCCGTCCTGTTGCCGCGGTTGCACGTCGCAGATGCCCGTCTCGACAGACTGGATGCGAGACGCCCGGCGGGAGCGGTGGCGCACGCGGACTTCTCGTCGTCGCGCGCCGGCTTTCTGACCGGGGCGGCACGAGCCATCTTCGCCTTCAGGTCGGCGGCCCACTCGGCGGCCACCGGCTCCCGCGCCTGCGCCACCCGCATGTCGAAGTGTGCGACCTCGGCACGCAAAATGACCTCGGCCTGGTGAAGGAGACTGGTTTCCAGCGACTTCCACACTTGGCCGGACTGGGCCTCAGGGAACGCGTGCTCCAGACCCTTGGGAACCTTGCGCTTGAAGTAGAAGGTGCTGCCGCGCCGCAGCAGGTACTGAGGCAATGGCTGGGAAGGCGTCGTTCGATGCTCGCGGCTGACTTCCGCGAAACGGGTGCTGTGTGCCATGAAGGCTCCTCGTGCAAGGGTTGCGCGAAGAGCCGCCTGCGGTCCAGCCGGATGAGGCGATGAGCAGGAGGCTTGTGCTCTAGCTGCTACCCCAAACTGCTACCCCGCGGGCGGCTCCGGGGTAGCACCGACAGACGTAGACGGGGTAGCAGGAAAAGAAAAAAGCCGTTGCAAATCAGTGACTTGCAACGGCTTTTCCGATACTTGGCGGAGTGGACGGGACTCGAACCCGCGACCCCCGGCGTGACAGGCCGGTATTCTAACCGACTGAACTACCACTCCGCGTCGGTGCAGCTTCCGCTCTTGCGAGCCAAGTGCTGCCACTTGTTGCCTTCATCGCTTTCGCGAATCCTGGCGACCCTACGGGGATTCGAACCCCGGTACTCACCGTGAAAGGGTGATGTCCTAGGCCTCTAGACGATAGGGTCGAAACCTTGAACTTCCAATCGACACCTTGCTTGGTGGAGGTAAGCGGGATCGAACCGCTGACCTCTTGCATGCCATGCAAGCGCTCTCCCAGCTGAGCTATACCCCCATCAGGTGTCGAGCCTCGAATTCTACACCGAAAAATCAGGCCCCCGCGAGACGCTCAAGAACAATTTCGCGAGGCACGAGTTCGAGCACCGCATCGAGCGACGGCGTCTGCGGCGTGCCCAGCACCAGCACGCGCACCGGCATGGCCAGCTGCGGCATCTTGAGGCCGGTCGCGCGCAGCACTTCCTTCAGGCTCTCGGTGATGGCCGCCCTGTCCCACGCCACGCCCTCCAGCATCTTGGCCAGCATGCTGATGGCGGGACGCACGCCGTCGGTGATGTGCTTGGCCAGGTCTTCCGCGGAAGGCTGCACGGGCAGGTAGAAGCGCGAAGCCCAGTCGGCCAGCACCACCGTCGTGTCGCAGCGGTCCTTGAAGAGGCCGCAGATGCGCGGCAGGCGCTCGTCGTGCGCGATGCCGCGCCTGTTCAACTGCTCGACCACCAGCATCGCCAGCTGGTCGTCGGGCATCGACTTCATGTGCTGCGCGTTCACCCAGCGCAGCTTGGCCTCGTCGAACTGGCCCGCGCTCTTGCCCAGGTGGTCGAGGTCGAACCACTGCAGGAACTGCTCGCGGCTGAAGATCTCGTCGTCGCCGTGCGACCAGCCCAGGCGCGCGAGGTAGTTCACCACCGCCTCGGCCAGGAAGCCGTCGTCGCGGAACTGCGTGACCGCCTTGGCGCCGTTGCGCTTGCTCATCTTCTCGCCGCGCTCGTTGAGCACCGTGGGCAGGTGCGCGTACACCGGCGGCTCCTGGCCCAGCGCGCGGAAGATGTTGATCTGGCGCGGCGTGTTGTTCACGTGGTCGTCGCCGCGGATCACGTGCGTGATCTTCATGTCGATGTCGTCGACCACGACGCAGAAGTTGTAGGTGGGCGTGCCGTCGGGCCGCGCGATCACCAGGTCGTCGAGTTCGTCGTTGCTGATCTCGATGCGGCCCTTGACCTTGTCCTCCCATGCGACGACGCCGCCGACGGGATTGCGAAAGCGCAGCACGGGCTGCACGCCCTCGGGCACCGGCGGCAGCTGCTTGCCGGGCTCGGGCCGCCAGGTGCCGTCGTAGCGCGGCTTCTCCTTGCTGGCCATCTGCCGCTCGCGCAGCTTGTCCAGTTCCTCCACGCTCATGTAGCAGGGATAGACCAGGCCCTGCTCGCGCATCTGCGCCACCACTTCCTTGTAGCGGTCCATGCGCTGCATCTGGTAGTAGGGACCCTCGTCGGGATCCAGGCCCAGCCACTTCATGCCTTCGAGGACGACGTCGACCGCCGCCTGCGAGGAACGCTCGAGGTCGGTGTCCTCGATGCGCAGGATGAAGTCGCCGCCCTGCGAGCGGGCGAAGGCCCACGGGTACAGGGCCGAGCGGATGTTGCCGAGGTGGATGAAGCCGGTCGGCGACGGCGCGAAGCGGGTTCTGACTTTCACAGCTTGGAGAGGCCGCGGATCAGGTCGGCCTTGATGTCTTCTACGTTTTCCAGCCCGACGGCCAGGCGCACCAGGCCCTGGCCGATGCCGGCGGCCTGGCGCTGCTCCTCGGTCAGGCGGCCGTGCGAGGTCGTCGCCGAGTGGCTGATGATGGACTTGGTGTCGCCCAGGTTGGTGGCGATGCTCAGCACCTCCACGCTGTCGATCACCGTGAACGCGTTGCGGCGCAGCGTCTCGGGATCGCCGCCCTTGACGTCGAACGACACCACGGGGCCGCCGAGGCCGGACTGCTGCCGCATCGCCAGCTCGTGCTGCGGGTGCGATTCCAGGCCCGGGTAATAGACGCGCGAGACGGCCGGATGCGATTCCAGGAAGCGCGCGATGGCCAGTGCGTTGGCGCAGTGGGCCTGCATGCGCAGGGACAGCGTCTCCAGTCCCTTGATCACCACCCACGCGTTGAACGGAGACAGCGTCATTCCGGCGGTGCGCACGATGGGCGCGAAGACGTCGTTCACCAGCCTGGCCGGTCCGCAGATGGCGCCGGCCATCACGCGGCCCTGGCCGTCCAGGTACTTGGTGCCGGAGTGGATGACCAGGTCTGCGCCCAGCTCGGTGGGGCGCTGCAGCACCGGCGAGCAGAAGCAGTTGTCCACCGTCAGCAGCGCGCCCGCGCCGTGCGCGATGTCGGCCAGCGCGCGGATGTCGCACACGTCCGTCAGCGGATTGGTGGGCGTCTCGGCGAACAGCAGCTTCGTGTTGGGGCGCATCGCCGCGCGCCATTCCTTCAGGTCGGTCTGCGAGACGAAGGTGGATTCCACGCCGAACTTGCCGAACTCCTTGGCGAACAGGTTCAGCGTGGAGCCGAACACCGAGCGCGAGCAGACCACGTGGTCGCCCGCCTTCAGCACGCCCATGCCGAGGAGCAGGATCGCGGCCATGCCGGTGGACGTGGCGATCGCCGCTTCCGTGCCCTCCATCGCCGCGAGGCGCTGCTCGAAGCCGGTCACCGTGGGATTGGAGGTGCGGCCGTAGGTGTAGCCCTCCTGCGGATTCGCGAAGAGGCGCGCCGAGGTCGCCGCGTCCGGCTGCAGGAAGCCGCTGGTGAGGTACAGCGCCTCGGAGTTCTCGCCGTACTGGCTGGGCTCGATGCCGGCGCGGATGGCCAGCGTGTCGCGGTGCAGGCCCGCGGGAAGCTGCTTGCCCTTCATTCAGGCCTCCTGCGCGTTGGGCAGCGCCAGGCGCGAGGTGGATTCCTCCAGCGGGTCTTCCTGGCCGATCCGCGCCTCGTTGATGCGGGCGATGTCTTCCGGGTTGATGTCGCCGGTGACGTACACCCCGTCGAAGCAGGAGGCGTCGAAGCCGTCGAGCTGAGGCGCGTCGGGGCCACGGGCCGCGGCCACGGCGCGCTTCATGCCCTCGACGTCCTGGTAGATCAGCGCGTCGCAGCCGATGATCTGGCGCACTTCCTCCACCGAGCGGCCATAGGCCACGAGTTCGCTGGGCGTGGGCATGTCGATGCCGTACACGTTGGGAAAGCGCACCGGCGGCGCGGCGCTGGCGAGGTACACCTTCTTCGCGCCGGCGTCGCGCGCCATCTGCACGATCTCGCGGCTGGTGGTGCCGCGCACGATGGAGTCGTCGACCAGCAGCACGTTGCGGCCGCGGAACTCGCTGCCGATCACGTTGAGCTTCTGGCGCACCGACTTCTTGCGCACGCCCTGCCCCGGCATGATGAAGGTGCGGCCCACGTAGCGGTTCTTCACGAAGCCTTCGCGGTACGGGATGCCGAGCAGGTGCGCCAGCTGCGTGGCGCTGGGGCGGCTCGATTCCGGGATCGGGATGATCACGTCGATCTCGTTCGGCGGCACGGTGGAGATCACGCGCTTGGCCAGCGTCTCGCCCAGGTTCAGGCGCGCCTGGTAGACCGACATGCCGTCCATCACCGAGTCGGGACGCGCCAGGTACACGAACTCGAAGATGCAGGGGCTCAGCTGCGGCTTGTCGGCGCACTGGTGCGCATGCACCTTGCCCTGCAGGTCGATGAACACCGCCTCGCCCGGCGCCACGTGGCGCTCGAACACGTGGCCCGTGCCTTCCAGCGTGACCGATTCGCTGGCCACCATCACGGTGCCGTCCTTGCCGCGGCCGATCGACAGCGGGCGGATGCCGAACGGGTCGCGGAAGGCCAGCACGCCGTGGCCGGCGATCAGCGCGATCACCGCGTACGAGCCGCGCACGCGGCGGTGCACGTTGGCCACCGCGCGGAACACGTCGTCGGGCTGCAGCGGCACGCCGCGCGTGGCTTTCTCCAGCTCATGCGCGAAGACGTTGAGCAGCACCTCGGAGTCGCTCTCGGTGTTGATGTGGCGGTGGTCGGTGGAGAACAGCTCGGCCTTGAGCGCCTGCGCGTTGGTCAGGTTGCCGTTGTGCACCAGCACGATGCCGAACGGCGCGTTGACGTAGAACGGCTGCGCCTCCTCTTCGCTGTACGCGTTGCCCGCGGTCGGGTAGCGCACCTGGCCCAGGCCCGCGTTGCCCGGCAGCGCGCGCATGTTGCGGGTGCGGAAGACGTCGCGCACCATGCCCTTGGCCTTGTGCATGAAGAACTTGCGCTCCTGCTGGGTCACGATGCCGGCCGCGTCCTGGCCGCGGTGCTGCAGGAGCAGCAGCGCGTCGTAGATGAGCTGGTTGACGGGTGCGCCGCTGACGACGCCGACGATTCCACACATTGCGAATTACCCCGGTAGGTACTGCGCGAATTCCTCGGGCAGTACCGGCTTCAATCCCCTGAGCGCCGCCGTCGAGACGGCCGCGCCCATCGATTCGGTCCACCACTGCGACTTGCGCAGCGGCGTCATGTTCACCACCACGGCCAGCGCCAGCAGCACCACCACGCCGCGCACCAGCCCGAAGGCGGCGCCCAGCACGCGGTCCATCGGCCGCAGGCCCACGGCTTCCACCATCTTGCGCGTCGCCCAGGCCACCAGGCCCCCGGCGAACACCACCGCCACGAACACGATGGCGAAGCCGGCCGCGTAGCGCACCGGTTCCGCGGCTTTCTCCATCGGCAGCCAGGCGCCCACCTCGGGCGCCAGCCACTGGGCCAGCACGAAGGCCGCGATCCAGCTCAGCACCGACAGCACCTCGTAGACCAGGCCCCGCAGCAACCCCAGCAGCAGCGAGAACACCAGCACGCCCACGAACACCCAGTCGAGCACGGTCATCCGGCTCGCCTGCTCACAAGGTGAGGATGGCCGCGGGCAAATCCAGATCCTTGATCTTGCCGGCCGCCTTGTCGGCCTCGGCGCGGGTGGCGAACGGGCCGACCCGCACGCGGATGCGCCGGCCTTCCTTGGTTTCGGCCACGTGGGTGTAGGTCTTCAGGCCGGCCTTCTCGACCTTGAGGCGCGTCTCGCGCGCCTTGCCGACGTCGGAGAAAGCGCCCACCTGGACGACGAAGCGGCCGTCGGCATCCGCCGCGGCCGGCTTGGTTCTGGATTCCGGCTCGGCCTTGGCCGTGACCGTCTTGGCCGGCGCAGGCGCGGGCTCCGCTTTGGCGACGGCCGGCTTGCTGGCGGCCGCCTGCGGCGCGGCGGCAACCGTGGCCGGCGCGGCTTGCGGCTTGGCTTCCGGCGCGGGCGCCGGCGTGTTCACCGCGCCGACGGCGACCGGTGCGATGCCGGTGGCCGGCTGGCTGGCCTGCGCCTTGGGCGCCGCGGCAGGCGCGGGCAACGGCTTGGCGCTGTTGCGATCGGGGATCTGGATCGGGATGTCGACCGCGACCGGTCGCGGCTGGGTGTCGAACAGCAGGGGGAAACCCACCACGCCGAGCAGCACCAGCACGGCGGCGCCGATCAGGCGGTGGCGCGCGCGGCGGCGCAGGGCTTCGACGCTTTCGGCTTGCGGCGCGGCGGCCGGGGAATCGTCGCCACCCTTGCGGAACTTGAAGAAGGCCATGAAGCGTGTCGACTTGGGGTTCAGGAGCCGAGGTGTCTGGCCTGGAGGCGCGGGAGCCCGTCCTTCAGAACGCCGCCCACCGTGTAGAACGATCCGAAGACCAGGATTCTATCAGTGGGGTCCGCTTCGGCCATCGCGCTGCGCAGGGCCGAGAGGGGGTCGGCGTGGGTGCCGGACGATGCGTCCTTGCGCGTGGTCTGCGACTGCCACAGGGCCTGCAGCGACGCCGCGCCGGCCGCGCGCGGCGTCTCCAGGTCGGTGAAGTACCAGACGTCCACCAGCGGGTCCATCTTGCGGAACATGGCGTTCAGGTCCTTGTCGCCCATCGCGCCGAACACCGCGCGCGTGGTCGGATAGAAGCCCATCGCGTCCAGGTTGGCCGCCAGCGCCGCCACCGAATGCGGGTTGTGCGCCACGTCCAGCACCAGCGTCGGCTGGCCGGGGACGATCTGGAAGCGGCCGGGCAGGTCGACCAGCGCGAGGCCGGTGCGCACCGCCTGCGCGGTGACGGGCAGCCGGTCACGCAGCGCGGTGAGCGCGGCCAGCACGCCCGAGGCGTTCACCAGCTGGTTGGCGCCGCGCAGCGCCGGATAGCCCAGGCCCGCGTAGCGCCGGCCGCGACCCGCCCAGCCCCACTGCTGCTTGTCGCCGGAGAAGTTGTAGTCGCGCCCGAGCAGCCAGAGGTCGGCGCCGATCTTGTCCGCGGCCTCGACGACGCTCGCCGGCGGCACCGGATCGCTGACGATCGCGGGCCGGCCCGCGCGCAGGATGCCGGCCTTCTCGCGGCCGATGGCTTCTCGGTCCGGCCCGAGGAATTCCTGGTGGTCCAGGTCGATGCTGGTGATCACCGCGCAGTCGGCGTCCACCACGTTCACCGCGTCGAGCCGGCCGCCCAGGCCCACTTCCAGGATGGCGACGTCCAGCTCGCTGCTCGCCATCAGGCTCAGGATCGCCAGGGTGGTGAACTCGAAGTAGGTCAGCTGCGTGTCCTGCCGCGCCTGTTCCACCCGTTCGAAGTGGGGCACCAGCGCGTCGGCTTCCACCGCCTGGCCGCGCAGGCGGCAGCGCTCCTCGAAATGCACCAGGTGCGGCGAGGTGTAGACGCCGGTGCGCCAGCCCGCCTGGTGGGCGATCGATTCCAGCATGGCGCAGGTCGAGCCCTTGCCGTTGGTGCCCGCGACGGTGATCACGGGGCAGGTGAAGGCGACGCCCAGCCGTTCCCAGACCGCGCGCACGCGCTCCAGGCCGAGTTCGATCGCCTTGGGATGCAGGCGCTCGCAGTGCGCCAGCCAGTCTTGCAAGGTCCGCATGGGGTGGATTGTCCTTGGGATTAGCATCACCCCATGAGCGTCACCCTCTACGGCATCTCCAACTGCGACACGGTCAAGAAGGCACGCGCCTGGCTCGACGGCCAGGGCGTCCCCTACGCGTTCCACGATTTCAGGAAGGCCGGCGTGCCGCAGGACCGGCTGGCCGACTGGAGCCGGGCCGTGGGCTGGGAGAAGCTGGTCAACCGCCAGGGCACCACTTGGCGCAAGCTCGACGCGGCCCAGCAGGCCGGCGTGCGCGACGATGCCTCGGCCCGCGCGCTGATGCTGGCCCAGCCCAGCGTGATCAAGCGGCCGGTGGTCGAGTGGCCGGGCGGCGCTACCACGGTCGGCTTCGACGCCGCCGCCTGGCAATCGCTGGCCGGCGCGCGTTAAAAGCTCGACATTTACCGTGGATTTACCCCCGCGCAACGCCGCGTTCGGGGTCGGCTGCCTAGAATTTCGACATCGCCTTCGAGGAAGGCGTGCGTGAGGCCCACCATGAACAAACTCGCTGTCTTCTCCATCGCCGCCGTCGCAGCCGCCACCGCCGGTGTCGCGCAGGCGCAGGCGGAGTACGGCCGCGTGCTCTCCAGCACGCCGGTCATCCAGCAGGTGGCGGTGCCGCGCCAGGTCTGCTCGCAGCAGCAGGTGGCGACGCAGCAGCCCACCACCGGCGCCGGCGGCGTCATGGGCGCCATCACCGGCGGCGCGCTCGGCAGCCAGATCGGCGGCGGCAGCGGCCGCGGCGTGGCCACGGTGCTGGGCGTCCTCGGCGGCGCCGTGATGGGCGACCGCATCGAAGGCGGCGGCAACACGCAGTTCCAGACCGTGCAGAACTGCACGACGCAGACGTATTACGAGAACCGCGCGGTCAGCTACAACGTCATCTACGAATACGCCGGCCGCCAGTACCAGGTGAACCTGCCGAACGATCCAGGCCCGCAGGTGCAGCTGCAGATCACGCCGGTGGCCGCGCCGCCCGCGCAGGTGCAACCTGCCCTGCCGCAGGCGCCCACCGGCGCCGTCACGGCTCCCGTGGTGTCCGCTCCGACCGTCATCGAGACGGCGCCCACCGTCATCGTGCCCACCACGACGGTGTATCCGGCCTACTACGCGCCCTACCCCTACTACTACCGCCCGCCGGTCAGCCTGCACCTGGGCTTCGTCGGCCATTCGGGCGGACATCGCCACCACGGGCACGGCCACGGCCACTGGCGCTGAGCGGCGGGGCGCACGGGGGTTGCGCCTAAAATCGCGGGTTTCCCCCGCATCCCCCTCCTCCCATGAGCACCGAGACCCTTGCCGGCGTCAGCGTGACCACGCGCGCCAACGTGTACTTCGACGGCAAATGCGTCAGCCACAGCGTCACGCTGGCCGACGGCACCAAGAAGTCGGTGGGCGTGATCCTGCCCGCCACCCTGACGTTCAACACCGGCGCGCCCGAGATCATGGAATGCGTGGCCGGCGCCTGCGACTACAAGCTGGCCGGCACCAATGAGTGGGTGAAGTCCTCCGCCGGGCAGAAGTTCAACGTGCCGGGCAATTCCAGCTTCGAGATCCGAGTGACCGAGGCGTACCACTACATCTGCCACTTCGGCTGAACCGCGCGGCTGACCCCATGAGCACCATCCTCGAGCACCTGCCCGCCGGCCAGAAGGTCGGCATCGCCTTCTCCGGCGGCCTGGACACCAGCGCCGCGCTGCACTGGATGCGCCTGAAGGGCGCGATCCCCTACGCCTACACCGCCAACCTCGGCCAGCCCGATGAGCCGGACTACGACGAGATCCCGCGCAAGGCCATGCAGTACGGCGCCGAGAAGGCGCGCCTGATCGACTGCCGCAAGCAGCTGGCGGCCGAAGGCATCGCCGCGCTGCAGTCCGGCGCCTTCCACATCTCCACCGCCGGCATCACCTACTTCAACACCACGCCGCTGGGCCGCGCCGTCACCGGCACGATGCTGGTGGCCGCGATGAAGGAGGACGACGTCAACATCTGGGGCGACGGCAGCACCTTCAAGGGCAACGACATCGAGCGCTTCTACCGCTACGGCCTGCTCACCAACCCGGCGCTGAAGGTCTACAAGCCCTGGCTGGACCAGAAGTTCATCGACGAACTGGGCGGCCGCGCGGAGATGAGCGCCTTCATGAGCAAGGCCGGCTTCGCTTACAAGATGTCGGCCGAGAAGGCGTACAGCACCGACAGCAACATGCTGGGCGCGACCCACGAGGCCAAGGACCTGGAGCACCTGAACTCCGGCATCCGCATCGTCAACCCGATCATGGGCGTGGCCTTCTGGAAGGACGACGTGCAGGTCAAGGCCGAAGAAGTGCGCGTGCGCTTCGAGGAAGGCCAGCCGGTCGCGCTGAACGGCAAGCGCTTCGACGACCCGGTCGAGCTGATCCTGGAAGCCAACCGCATCGGCGGCCGCCACGGCCTGGGTATGAGCGACCAGATCGAAAACCGCATCATCGAGGCCAAGAGCCGCGGCATCTACGAGGCGCCCGGCCTGGCGCTGCTGTTCATCGCCTACGAGCGCCTGGTCACCGGCATCCACAACGAGGACACCATCGAGCAGTACCGCGACAACGGCCGCCGCCTCGGCCGCCTGCTGTACCAGGGCCGCTGGTTCGACCCGCAGGCCATCATGCTGCGCGAGACCGCGCAGCGCTGGGTGGCGCGCGCCATCACCGGCGAAGTGACGCTGGAGCTGCGCCGCGGCAACGACTACTCGCTGCTGAACACCGAGTCGCCCAACCTCACCTACCAGCCCGAGCGGCTGACGATGGAAAAGGGCGAGTCCATGTTCTCCCCGCGCGACCGCATCGGCCAGCTGACCATGCGCAACCTGGACATCGTGGACACGCGCGACAAGCTGGGCGTGTACAGCAAGGCGGGCCTGCTGTCGGTGGGCGGCGCGACGGCGTTGCCGCAGCTGGGCGAGAAGAAGTAACCCGGCCTCAGTCGTACGCGAACGTGAAGATCAGGTCCACCGCGGACCTCTCCCCGGCTTGCGCGCGCAGCGTGAACCGCTGCGTCAGGTCGTAGAACACGAACAGCGTCCCGATCGCGCCCGACAGGCTGCGCTCGTACGACGCGTACAGGTTGCGGCCCAGGCGCTTGCCCAACGTGACGGCCGGGCCTTCCGCGCCGTCGCCGCGGCGGAAGCCCAGTTCGTCCAGCCCGAGCAACGCCGCCGGGCCCTTGCCGCCGCCGCCACCGCCGCGGCTTTGCAGCAGGGCCAGCGCGGCCGATTGCAGCAGCGCGGTCTCCGCGCCGCCTGACGCCGCCGGACGGCCCAGCACCAGCCACGCCAGCTTCTCGCCTTCGGGCAGTTCGGGCTCGGCGTACAGGCGCACGAACGGCGCCTGCACGGTGCCCGTCACCTGCACGCCCACGCGCTGCGTGAGGCGCGGTCGGACCGCGAGGATGTCCAGCGCGGGATTGTCCACGGGCCCGGTGAAGCGCAGCACGCCGCGCTCGATGTCCAGCCGCTGGCCGTAGGCGCGGTACTCGCCGCCGACCGTGCGGATCACGCCCGTCAGGCGCGGTTCGGTGATCGTTTCGCCGCCCACCACCAGCGAGCCCGCCAGCCGCGTGTCGATGCCGCGGCCCTGCACGCGGAAGTCGTTGCCAAGGTCGAGGTTGACCGCGATCTCCAGCGGCCGCCCGTCGCGCTTGCCCTCGGGCTTCCGCGGATCGCGCCCCAGCGCCACGCCCGCCGGCAGGTTGCGCACCATCACGTCGTCGCCCAGCCGCGGCGCCGCTTCGTCGGGCAGGGCGATGCGCGCCCGGTCCACGCGCAGCGCGCCGCGCACCTGCGCGCCCGCGGCGTCCATGCCGGCGACCAGCTGCCCGGACAACGTGAGCTGCCGATCGGTCCGCGTGCTCGCGCGCAGCTGGTCGATGGTGGTGGACACGCGCACCTGCGGCCCGCCCTGCTGCCAGGTGCCTTCGCCCGAGCCGGCCACGCGGCCGCCGTCCGGTCCCGGGCCTTGCAGCAGCAGCTCCTCGACCACGAGCCGGCGCCCTTCGAGGCGCGCGCGCAGCCGGCCGTCCTGCAGCGCCACGCCGTCGACCACGGAGCGCAGCGCGAGATCGTCCGCGCGCAGGTTGCCGGTGAGCTGGGGATCGCCGCGCGTGCCCGCGACGGCCACGTCGGCCGCGAGCGAACC
Organism: Pseudomonadota bacterium; assembly: GCA_023387335.1. Taxonomy (GTDB): domain Bacteria; phylum Pseudomonadota; class Gammaproteobacteria; order Burkholderiales; family Burkholderiaceae_C; genus Ramlibacter. The sequence goes on from JAEWIF010000019.1 coordinate 108,859, forward strand.
GCGCAGCCGCCAGCCCGGCGGCGCCAGCAGCGACCAGACGCCCAAGCGCGGCAGCTGCGCGCGGACGGCGCCATTGAGCGGCGCGTTCTCCGGCCACGACCAGCCTTCGCTGCCCTGCGCCAGCCGGCTCGCCAGCCGCGCGTCGGCGGTGCCCGCGCGTTCGGAATCCCAGCGCAGCGAGAGCGTGACCGCCTCGCCCTGCCCTTCGAGCGCGATGCGCGCCTCTCGCACGCCGGCCTGCACGCGCGCGCTGCCGCCACCGCCGGTTTCCGCCAGCACGGAGAGATCGCCGCGGCTGCGCTCCAGGCTGGCCTTCAGGTGCATCGTCTCGCCCAGCACCGCGTCCCAGCGGCCGTCGAACACCAGGTCCCCGCCCACCGCCGCGCCGGCCAGTTGCGGCCCGCCGAGCAGCTCGATCCAGCCCATGGGGAGGCCGGTGATGCGGCCGGCCGTGCGCAGTTCGCCGCGCGCGAATCGCACGGGGTCCCACGCGACCATGGCCTGCGTGGTGGCGCCGCCCGTCTTGGCCGGCGGCGCGATCAGCGCGGCCTCCGAAGCGCCGGCCTCGAAGCGCCCGCCGCCCCACAGCAGGTCCAGCGGCCGGCGCAGCGCCAGCCGCCAAGGGCCCGGCCCCACGCCGGGATCGCGCGCCACGGCCTCGAGCTGGTTCACCTGGCCTTGCCAGGCATCACCGGCGCGGCGGCCGCCGCGGCCGTCGAGGGTGAGCGCCAACGTGCGAGCGTCCTGCTGCAGCTGCGCCTTCAGGTCCAGGCGCGCATCGGCAAGCCGGCCGTCGAGGCGCGCGCTCACGTCGCGCACCGCCCAGGGCGGGCCCTGGCCCGGCGGCGTCGCGGGCTGCAGCTGCGGCAGCGACAGCGTGCCCTCCACCGTGGGATCGTCCCAGCCGCCCTGCCAGGCCAGCTGCAGGTCGCCGCGCCCGGTGAACAGGTGCTGGCCGATCGCGGGCGGCAGGCCCGGCAGCTTCATCAGCCATTGCTGCGCCTGCGCGATGTCCGCCACGACGACGCGCGAATTGCCGCCGCCCGTGCGCGGCCCGACCGAGCCGACCGCGCGAACACGCATGCCCGGCGCTTCCAGGTCGGCGCGGCCGCGGCCCGTGCGTGCCCGCAGGTGCGCGTCGATCGCGGCATCCAGCTTCGCGTCGGCCGTGGTCATTTCGAGCTGCGGCAGCGACAGATCCTCGCCCGCCCAGCGGCCGCGCGCCTTCAGCGATCGCAACTCCAGCGCCGCCACCGTCGCGGCGACCTCGTTGGCCGGCGAACGAGGCGGCGCGGCGCGCGCGCCGGACGCCTTCAGTTCCGTTTCGAAGAGGTAGGCCTTGCCCTGCGCGCGAACGGTCGCCTTGCCGCTCAGCGGCAGCGGCGCCATCGCCGTGTGCACCGCCGCCGGATTGACGCCCGCCAGCGTGCCTTCGACCCGCCACGCGTCCTCGGCCTCCCACTCGCCGCGCGCCAGCACGCGTCCGCCGCCCACCTGGGCCTCCAGCTCGCGCACCAGCGCCTGGCCCGGCAGGCGCAGGTCGCCTTGCAGTCGCACGCGCTCGGCCGGCACGCGCCGGCGGTCCCACGGCCCCGGCAGCGCGTTGCGCAGGTCGGCGTTCACGGTCCAGGTCGCCGTGCCCTGCGGCTGCACCGCGATCGTTCCCGACAAGGAGGTGTGCGGCGCCTGCGGCCACAGCGCTCCCGCGTCGAACGCCTTCACGTCCGCATGGGCGTCCAGCAGCGGCATGGGCTCGAAAGGCGCCACGTGCGCGTTCAGCCGCGCCTGCGTGGCATCGAGCGCGGCGCTGCCGGGCTCGCCTTCCACCTGCGCCTGCAGCTCGAACCGGGCGAGTTGCCCCTGCGCGTTGGCCTGGAACACCAGCGGCAACGGGGCCGCACCGCCCGGCACCGGCGCGCTGATGCGGCCTTGCAGCCAGGCATCCAGCGGCAGCCCGTCGCGCGCGCCCAGCACCACGTTGCCGCGGTAGTGGCCGTCAAAGGCGCGCAGGTTGCGCAGGACCAGGCGATGGCGAAGGCCGTCGTAGCTGTAGCCCGCCACGAGTTCGCCAAGCTCGATCCGGGTCTTGCCGTCGTAGTCGAAACGGTCCACCCGCAGGTCGTCCACCCGCACGTACAGCGGCAACGCCAGCGATTCCGGCGCCTTCATCCGTTCGCCGGTGTCGGGCCGGCGGTCGACCACGCGCACCTGCGCGGCGTGCAGGCGCGAGAGCTCGAGCGATCGCTGCACCAGCGCGATCAGCCGCCACGCCAGGTCGACCTGCCGCGCCTCGACCTGCAGGCCCTCCTGGCTCCAGGCCAGCCGATCCGCCTTGACGCCGCTGCGCAGCGACCCGGTGACGTTCTCTGCCACCAGCGGCTGGCGCCTGGCAACCTGCTCCAGCGCCCATCGCGCCGAGCCTTCGGTGCCGGCCCACCACCACGCCGCGGCCAGCGCGCACAGCAGCAGCGCCAGCAGCACCAGCAACGTCACGCCGAGGGCCCGGAAGAAGCGCATGGTCCGGCCCGTCAGAACGTGGTGCCCAGGTTGACGTGCAACCGCAGGCGCTTGGGATCCAGCCCGTAGGCCAGGTCCACCTGCAGCGGCCCGAGCGGGCTGCGGAAGCGCACGCCGGTGCCGATGCCGAACGAGGGATCGAGGTCGCCGACGCGGTCGGCCACCGCGCCGCCGTCGATGAAGAGCACGCTCTCGAAATCGGTCTCGACGCCGTCGCGGCGGATCGGCCGCTGCCACTCGATGCTGCCCACCGCCAGGTAGCGTCCCGGCCCGACCACGCCGGAGGGCTGCAGCACGCCGATGTCACGGTAGCCGTAGCCGCGCACCGTGGTGTCGCCGCCGGTGCGGAACAGCTGCGTGGACGGCACGCGCGCGCTGCGGCTGGCCAGCACGGCGCCGCCTTCGGCCCGCCACTGGATGCGGCCGCGCGCCAGCGGCTGGATCTCCAGCCAGCGCAGCACCGTGCGCTGGAACGGGCTCTTGCTGCCCACCAGCGTCAGGCCGGCGCCGAACTCGGCACCGACGGCGAAGCCGCGCGTCGGATAAGGCGTGCGGTCGAAGTAGCGGCCGTTCCACACGTAGTTGGCGCTGATGGCCGTGCCGTCGCCGGTGTCGGCCGGGGGCGGCGCGCCGACGGCCGCCTGCACGCTGGACCGGTCGAACTGCAGGTAGACGTTGCGATCGATGCGCTCTTCGCTGCGCGAGCGGCCCACGCGCACGGTCTGGCTGTGGGTGACGAGCTCGTCGTCGTCCAGCCGCTCGATGCGGCCGGCCACGCCCCAGCGCCACCCATCAGCGCCCGGCACGGCCGACAGCTCGGTACTCAGGAACGGCTGCTTGCGATCCAGCTGCAGCTTGGTCACCGCGCGCCAGCCGATGCCGGGCAGGCGGTTGTGCGTGTACTCCACGCTGGTGCGCGGGCCGGCGTCGGTGGAGAAGCCCACGCCCAGCACCACCTTGTGCAGCGGCGCCTCGCGCACCGTCACCTGCAGCGGCGCCGCGTTGGGATCGCTGGTCGGATCGACGTAGAGGAAGGCCGAATCGAAGTAACCGCTGCCCACCAGGCGCAGCTGGGCGCGCTGGATGCGGTCCTGGTCGTAGAGGGTCCCGGGCGGCAGTCGCGCGATGCGCGGCACCAGCAGCGGGTCGTAGCGCTCGATGCCGCCGACCTGCATCTCGCCCAGCCGGAACAGCGGGCCCGAATCCATCCGCAGGCCCAGCTTCGCGCGCTGCGTGGCGGCGTCGACGTCGGCCAGGCTGAAGCCGATCCTGCCGGCCGGGTAGCGGCGCGCCACCAGCTCGCGCAGGGCGTCCGACTTGGCGTCGTTCCAGCCGTCCTGGGTGAAGCGGCGCCCCACCGGCAGGCTCCACTGCTCGCGGATGCGGGCGCGCTGCAGGATCGCCTCCGGCTCCTCGGAGCCGGCGATCTCGCCCTGGAAGCTGATGTCCACCTCGGAGACGGTGACCGGCTGGCCGGGCTGCACCTCGACCACGACCACCGGCACCTCGCCCTCGGCCGCGGGTTCGCGGCGGATGTCGAGCTTCGGCGCGAAATAGCCGAGCGTTCCCAGCAGTTCGCGCGCGTCGCGGTCGGCCAGGCGCAGCAGCCGGGCCAGCTCGGCCTCGTCGAGGTCGGGCACCTGGCGGTAGCGCTGCAGTTCCAGGTGGCGCTGCAGCAGCTCGCGCACCGCCTTGTCCTCGGTCCGGATGTCCAGGTTGAACGCGGGACGCTGCGGTCCCGGGGCCTCCTGCGCCATCGCCACGGCGGCAAGCCCGGCGCACGCCAGGGTGGCGAACCACCGTCGAGCACGCGCGAGCAGGCGGGGCTTCATGTTCTGTGGGGCAAGCGTCATGCGCCCGGCGGCGGGCGCGGCAGCCTGAACTATGACGAGGCGCGGAACGCGGCCGCGTAGGCCCAGACCGCGACCGGTGGGAGACGCCAGCTCTGCGGTGGCGCGGGCGTCAGGCGGTCAGACCACGACCGGCTCGGGCTCGAGCCGGATGCCGAAGCGCTCGTACACGCTGGTCTGGATGGCGCGGGCCAGCGTCACCACCTCGCCGCCGGTGGCGCCGCCGCGGTTGACCAGCACCAGCGCCTGCTTCTCGTACACGCCGGCGTTGCCCACCGACTTGCCCTTCCAGCCGCACGCGTCGATCAGCCAGCCGGCGGCCAGCTTCACGCGCCCGTCGGGCATCGGGTAGTGAACGATGCCCGGCTCGCGGGCGATGATGTCGGTGCACTGCTCGGGCGTCACCGTCGGGTTCTTGAAGAAGCTGCCGGCGTTGCCGATCACGCGCGGGTCGGGGAGCTTGGCGCCGCGGATCGCGCAGATCCAGTCGAAGATCTGCCGCGCCGTGGGCTCGTGCACGCCGGTCTCGGCCTGCTTGCGTTCGAGGTCGGCGTAGCCCAGCACCGGCTTCCAGGGCTTGGGCAGGCGAAGGCGCACGCGCAGGATCAGCGCCCGGCCGGCCAGGCCCATGCCGCGCGGATCGTCCGCCTCCGGCGGCGGATGCTTGAACACCGAATCGCGGTAGCCGAAGGCGCACTGCGCCGCGTCCAGCGTGAACACGCGGCCGGTCTGCAGGTCGATGGCGTCCAGCGACTCGAAGCGGTCCTGCAGCTCCACGCCGTACGCGCCCACGTTCTGCACCGGCGAGGCGCCCACGGTGCCGGGGATCAGCGCCAGGTTCTCCAGCCCCGGCAGGCCCTGGTCCAGCGTCCAGCGCACGGCTTCGTGCCAGTTCTCGCCGGCGCCCACTTCCACGATGGTTGCGCGCGGGCCGTCGTCGACCACGCGGCGCCCGGCGATCTCCACCTTGAGCACCAGCGGGCGCACGTCGCCCGTGAGCACGATGTTGCTGCCGCCGCCCAGGACGAACTTGGGCCGGGCGGCCAGCTGCGGGTCGGCCAGCAGCTGCACGACGTCGGATTCGTTGTGCACGCGCACGAGTTCGCGCGCCTTGGCGACGATGCCGAAGCTGTTGTGCGGCGCGAGGGAGACGTTGTGCTCCACGATCATGGGAGAATTGTCGCCCAAGCGCGCTGGGCGCCGGGGAAGTGCAATGCCGTCATTCGATACAGTCTGCGAGCCCAACCTGGTCGAGGTGAAGAACGCCGTCGACAACACCGCCAAGGAGATCGCCACCCGGTTCGATTTCAAGGGCACGTCGGCCGCCATCGAGATCAAGGAAAAAGAGATCACGGTCTTCGGCGACGCCGATTTCCAGCTGGGCCAGGTCGAGGACATCCTCGCCAGCAAGCTCGCCAAGCGCAGCGTGGACCCGCGTTTCCTGGACAAGGGCAAGCCCGAGAAGATCGGCGGCGACAAGGTCAAGCGGGTCGTCAAGGTCCGCAGCGGCATCGAGTCCGAGCAGGCCAAGAAGGTGCAGAAGCTCATCAAGGACAGCAAGATGAAGCTGCAGGCCTCCATCCAGGGCGACGCGGTGCGCGTCACCGGGGCCAAGAAGGACGAACTGCAGGCCGCCATGGCCCTGATCCGCAAGGAGATCAGCGACCTGCCCCTGTCCTTCAACAACTTCCGCGACTGAAGGCGGAGCGCATGCGCAAGGCGCTCCTGGCTTCCTTTCTTCTTACGCTGCTCGCCGCGCCGGCCTGGGCCCAGTCGGTCGCCCTGCAGGGCATGCTGGGCAACCGCGCGCTGCTGATCGTGGACGGTTCCGCGCCCAAGGCGGTGGCGCCGGGCGACTCGCACAAGGGCGTCAAGGTGGTCTCCACCGCCGGCGACCTGGCCGTGGTGGAGTACAACGGACGTCGCCAGACCCTGCGCGTGGGCGAGGCGCCGGCCAGCGTCGGTTCGACCGGCGCGGCGCCTTCGGGCGACAGGATCGTGCTCACCGCCGGCAGCGGCGGCCACTTCCTCACCGAAGGCGGCATCAACGGCCGCGCCGCCTATTTCATCGTGGACACCGGCGCCACCAGCGTCAGCATCGGCGCCGCCGAGGCCGACCGCCTGGGCATCGACTACAAGTCCGGCCAGCCGGTGCGGCTGAACACGGCCAACGGCGTCGCCGGTGGATGGCGCGTGATGCTCGCCAGCGTGCGCGTGCGCGACGTCGAGGTGCGCAACGTGGAAGCCGTGGTGAGCCAGCAGCCCATGCCCTACGTCCTGCTGGGCAACAGCTTCCTCGGCCGGTTCCAGATGCGGCGCGAGAACGACCAGATGGTGCTCGAGCGACGCTACTGATGTCCGATCCCGAGCGCGCCACCCTCGAACCGCCGCCGGTCGTCCCGCAAGTCACCGCGTTCGGACCGCTAAGCATCCCGGTGTTCCGGATGCTGTGGCTCACCTGGTTCGCGGCCAACACGACGATGTGGATGAACGACGTCGCGGCCGCCTGGCTGATGACGTCGATCGCGCCCACGCCGCTGTGGGTGGCGCTGGTGCAGTCGGCCTCCACCCTGCCCGTGTTCTTCCTCGGCCTGCCCAGCGGCGCGCTGGCCGACATCCTGGACCGCCGGCGCTACTTCATGTTCACCCAGTTCTGGGTGGCCTCCATCGCCACCGTGCTGTGCGTGGTGATCCTGATGGACTGGATGAACCCCGGGCTGCTGCTGGCGCTGACCTTCGCCAACGGCATCGGCCTGGCGATGCGCTGGCCCGTCTTCGCGGCCATCATCCCGGAAGTGGTGCCGCGGCCGCAGCTGGCGCAGGCGCTGGCCCTGAACGGCGTGGCGATGAACGGCTCGCGCATCATCGGTCCGCTGGTGGCCGGCGCCGTCATCGCCGGCATCGGCAGCGCGTGGGTGTTCGTGCTCAACGCCTGCCTCTCGATCGTGGCCGGCGTGGTCATCATGCGCTGGCGGCGCGAGCACAAGGAAAGCCCGCTGGGCCGCGAACGGCTGGCCAGCGCGATGCGGGTGGGCGTGCAGTTCGTGCGCCAGTCGCCCCGCATGCGCGGCGTGCTGCTGCGCATTTCGGTCTTCTTCCTGCACTCCACCGCGCAGCTGGCCCTGCTGCCGCTGGTGGCGCGCGGCATGCACGGCGGCTCGGCCGGCACGTTCACCGTGCTGCTGGCCTCGATGGGCGCCGGCGCCATCTTCGCCGCGCTGAACATGCCGCGCATCCGCGCCTGGCTGCCGCTGCAGCGGCTGGTGTTCATCGGCACGGCGATGCAGGCACTGGGCACGCTGGCCGTCGCCTACTCGCCCAACATCGCGATGGCGGTGCCGGCAATGGCGATCTCGGGCATGGCCTGGATCACGGTGGCCAACTCGCTCACGGTGGCCGCGCAGATGGCCCTGCCCGACTGGGTGCGCGCGCGCGGCATGTCGATCTACCAGATGTGCCTGATGGGCTCCACCGCCGCCGGCGCGGCGTTCTGGGGCCAGATCGCCACCTTCAGCAGCGTGCGCGACAGCCTGACGGTGGCGGCGTTCACCGGCGTGTTCCTGATGTTCGTGGTGCAGCGGCTGACCACCGACCGCGGCACCGAGGAGGACCTGACGCCCTCGCAGGTGCTGAAGGTGCCGCACATCCCCGCGCCGCCGCGCGAGGGCCGCATCCTGCTGGCGGTCGAGTACCTCATCGACCCGGCGCGCGAGCAGGAATTCCTGTCCGTGATGGAGGAAAGCCGCCGCAGCCGCCTGGCCCAGGGCGCGCTGGGATGGCAGCTGCTGCACGACCTGTCGGAGCCGGGACGCTACGTCGAGCAGGTGATCGACGAGTCCTGGACCGAGCACCTGCGCCGCTTCGACCGCATCACCGCCGCCGACGCGCAGCTGCGCGACCGGCGTCTGGGGTTCCACCTCGGGGAAGAGCCGCCGAAGGTGTCGCGGTACGTGGTGGACCGCGAATAAGCCTTCCTTTTCGCGGAGGCGAGGATCCAGTGCTTCCTCGCCTAGTCACCGCAGTCGTTCCGGGTCAGGGCGGGGAGGGTCTTCTGCCTATATGTCCCCCGCGCGCCTGAACGGCGCTGGCTCCTCCCAGGCCGCCTAGGGGCGGCCCTGAAGCGGCGTGGTGCGGTGAGATCCACCAAGCCTGAACTGCCGCCCTGGGCGGCCTCGGCGCCATGGTCGCTTTTGATCCGGCCCTCGCGGCAGTCTTCGATTCAACGCGGCGTAGGGACAGGGTGAGGGAGCCCTCTTGGCGGAAGTAAAGGAGGAGCCAGCGCCGTACAGGCGCGCGGGGGACATGTAGCCAAGAGGGCTCCCTCAGCCTGGCACGGCACGGGACTAGCGCCCGCGAAAGGCGGAAGCTCTGGATTCCCGCCTCCGCGGGAATGACGAAGCTCCAGCCTCAGGCTTTCTTCGCCCCCAGCCGCGATTCCTTCCCCGCCAGCAGCCGCTTGATGTTCTCGCGGTGCCGCCACGCCAGCAGCGCCGCCATCGCGAACAGCGCCAGCACCACCGGCGTCTCCGCATACCACTGGATGCGGTCGCCCAGGAGGAAATACACCGGCGCGAACACCGCCGCCACCAGCGAGGCCAGCGACGAGTAGCGGAAGAAGAAGGCGATGATCAGCCAGGTCAGGCCGGTGGCGATGCCCAGCAGCCAGTGGATGCCGAACACCGCGCCGATGAACGTGGCCACGCCCTTGCCGCCCTGGAAGCGGAAGAACACGGGATACAGGTGGCCGAGGAAGGCGCCCAGCGCGACCAGCGCCACGGTGCCGTCCTCCAGCCCCCAGCGCTTGCCGTACAGGCGCACCAGCAGCACCGGCACCAGCCCCTTGAGGGCGTCCAGCAGCAGCGTGACGATGGCCGCGGCCTTGCTGCCGGAGCGCAGCACGTTGGTGGCGCCGGGGTTCTTGCTGCCGAAGGTGCGCGGGTCCGAGAGGCCCATGACGCGGCTGACGATGACCGCGAAGGCGAGCGAGCCGAGCAGGTAGGCCGCGAACGCGGCGAGTGCGGGGTACAGGGTGTCCATCGGAGCGGGATTTTCGCCGCTTACCGCTCAGTCATCCAGCGCACAGTTCACGGGTTTGGCATCGAGCAGCTTCACGCAAACCTGCGGATCGATGCCGACCAGGTAGCCGCGCCGCCCGCCGTTGATGGCGATGCGCGGCAAGCCGAGGATGGTCTCCTCGATGTAGACCGGCATCTGCCGCCGCGTGCCGAACGGCGAGGTGCCGCCCACCAGGTAGCCGCTGTGGCGGTTGGCCACCTCGGGCTTGCACGGCTCGACCGACTTGGCGCCGATCTGGCGCGCCAGGTTCTTGGTGGACACCTTGCGGTTGCCGTGCATCAGCACGATCAGCGGCCTGGCCTTCTCGTCCTCCATCACCAGCGTCTTGACCACGGTGAAGGGATCGAAGCCGAGCACCTGCGCGCTGTGCGTCGCGCCTCCATGCTCCAGGTACTCGTAGGGATGCTCGGTGAACGGCACGCCGTTCGCCTTGAGCATCGCGGTGGCGGGCGTTTCGCTGACGTGGTCCTTGCGTGCCATCGCGGGTCTATTCAGTCGCCCTCGACCCACTCCACGTGGGCCCCGAGCGCGCGGATGTTCTCGGCGAACTGCGGATGCGCGCGGCGCACCGGCGTGGCGTTGTGGATGACGCTGCGGCCCGGGATGCTGGCCGCCACCATCAGCAGCGCGATCGCCACGCGGATGATGTAGGGACTGTCGACTTCGGCCGGCGCCAGCGGCTTGCCGCCGAAGGTGATCACGCGGTGCGGGTCGGCCATCACGGTGTGGGCGCCGAACTTGGACAGCTCGCTGGTCCAGCCCATCGCGCCTTCGTACACCTTGTTCCAGTACATCATGCTGCCCTCGGCGCGCACGCCCAGCGCGACGAAGATCGGCAGCAGGTCCACCGGCAGGTAAGGCCAGGGCGCGGCTTCGACCTTCTGCAGGATGTTGCGCGTGAACGGCTCGCGCACGCGCAGCTTGCCCTCGGGCAGCCGGGCACGCGACCAGCCGCCCTCGTGCCGCACTTCCACGCCGAACTTGGCGAAGGTGCGGTCGATCAGCGGAAACTGCTCCGGCGCGGAGTTGCGCACCTCCACGTTGCCGCCGGTGATGGCGCCCAGCGCCAGGAAGGTCACGGCCTCGTGGAAGTCCTCGATGAAGCGGAATTCGCCGCCGCCCAGCTTGCCGACGCCGTGCACCGTCAGCCGGCTGGTGCCCACGCCTTCGATCCGCGCGCCCAGCATCCGCATGAACGCGCAGAACTCCTGCACGTGCGGCTCGCTGGCCGCGTTGTTCAGCGTGCTGGTGCCGTCGGCCAGCGCCGCGCACAGCACGAAGTTCTCGGTGGTGGTGACGCTGGCGTAGTCGGTCCAGTGGTGGTTGGCGCGCAGCTTGCCGTCGGCGTGCAGCAGCAGGGCGTCGGTGTGCCGCTCGACGCGGGCGCCGAATCGTTCCATCACCTCCACGTGCGGATCGATCTCGCGCACGCCGAGCGTGCAGCCCTGCACGTCGTTCTCCACCTTGGCCACGCCGAAGCGAGCCAGCAGGCCGGGCACCAGCATGATGGACGAGCGCATTTCCTGCGGCAGGTGGTGCTGCTTCGGATCGAACTTCGTCTGCGCGTGGTGGAGGTCGAGCACGCCCTTGGCGAAGTCGACCTCGACCTGGCTGCCGAGCTGACGGAACACGTCCAGGATCTTGCGGACGTCGGTGATGTCGGTGATGCCGACCAGGCGCACCGGTTCGCGCGTGAGCAGCGTGGCGCAGAGGATGGGCAGCACCGCGTTCTTGTTGGCCGAGGGAACGATGCGGCCGGTGAGCGGCGTGCCGCCATGGACGATGAGGTTGGACATGGCTGGAAAGGGGTGGGGTTCAGATCGCCGGGTCGCGGGCTTCCCAGCGGAGGCGGTCGATCTCGGCCAGCAGCTCCGCCGGCAGCTTCGTGCCCCAGGCGTCGAGGTCTTCGTCCAGCTGCGCCAGCGAGGTCACGCCGATGATGGTGCTCGCGACCTGCCACTTGCCGTAGCAGAAGGCCAGCGCCATGCGGGCGGGCGTGAGCCCGTGCTCGCGGGCCAGCGCGTTGTAGCGGCGGGCTCCGGCCAGCGCATCGGCGCGGCCCCAGCGGCCCTGCCGCACGGATTCGAACTTCGCGATGCGCGCGCCGGCCGGCGCCTTGTCGCCGGTGGTACCCGACGCGTCGTACTTGCCGGTGAGCAGGCCGAAGCCCAGCGGCGAATAGGCCAGCAGCGACACGTTCAGGCGGTGCAGGCTCTCGTCGAGGCCGTTCTCCACGCTGCGGTTGATCAGGCAGTACGGGTTCTGCACGGTGGCCACGCGCGCCAGGCCGTGCTGCTCGGCCAGGCGGACGAATTCGTGCACGCCATAGGGCGTTTCGTTGGACAGGCCGATGTGGCGCACCTTGCCGTCGCGCACCAGGCGGTCCAGCGCGACCAGCTGCTCATGGATCGAGGTCTGGGTGCGCTCCTTGGTCGGGTCGTAGTACATCGAGCCGAAGGCGGGCACGTTGCGCTCGGGCCAGTGGATCTGGTAGAGGTCGATCACCTCGGTCTGCAGGCGCCGCAACGAGCCCTCGCACGAAGCGGCGATGTCGGCCGCCGTCATGCCCGCGCCTTCGCGGATCCACGGCATGCCGCGCGAGGGGCCCGCCACCTTGGTGGCGAGCACCAGGCCGCCGCGCCGCGACGGGTTCTTGCGCAGCCAGTTGCCCATGATGGTTTCGGTGGAGCCGCAGGTTTCCTTGCGCGCGGGCACCGAGTACATCTCGGCGGTGTCGATGAAGTTGATGCCGCGCTCCACGGCGCGGTCGAGGATGGAATGGGCGTCCGCTTCGGAGACCTGCTCCCCGAACGTCATGGTGCCGAGACAGATGGGGGTGACGCGCAGGTCGGTCGCGCCGAGCGCGACGAGGTTCATGGATGACATGGAACAGGCAGGATGGCGTACAGGCCGCCGTGGGCGAAGCTGCGCAGAATAAACCATGCCCGAAGGCCCGTCGCTCGTGATCCTGCGTGACAAGGCGCAAGTGTTCGAGGGGCGCCGCATCCTGCGCGTGGAAGGCAACACCAAGATGGACACCGCGCGACTGCGCGGCCGCGTGGTGAAGGCGGTGCGCACCTGGGGCAAGCACTTCCTGCTGGAGACCGCCAACGTGTCTTTGCGCATCCACCTGCTGATGTTCGGCAGTTGGTGCATCGACGAGCGCAAGCCCGACAAGGCGCTGCGCATCGGCCTGGGCTTCGCGGGCGGCCGCGAGCTCAATTTCTACAGCTGCGCGGCGCGCCTGGTGGAAGAGCCGCTGGACCTGCTGTACGACTGGAGCGCGGACGTGATGTCCGACCAGTGGGATCCGAAGTTGGCGCGCAAGCGGCTGCTGCTGCATCCCGACACGCTGGTTTGCGACGCGCTGCTCGATCAGTCGGTCTTTTCCGGCGTGGGCAACATCATCAAGAACGAAGTGCTGTTCCGCATCCGCGTGCATCCGCTGTCGCGCGTGGGCGCGCTGCCGCCGGCGAAGTTGCGCGAGCTGGTCAAGGAGGCGCGTCAGTACAGCTTTGATTTCCTGGAGTGGAAGAAGGCGTACGTTCTCAGGAAGCACTGGCTGGCGCATACCAGGCGGATCTGCCCCCGGTGCGAGATTCCGTTCAACAAGGGGCATCTGGGGGTGACGGATCGGCGCAGCTTCTGGTGCGAGCGCTGCCAGGTGCGCCACGAATGAAGCTCCACCAACACCCGAACGCAGAAAGCGCAGAGATCGCGCAGAAAACGCGGAAACCTTTATTGGTGAATTCTTCCGCGGCCTCTGCGATTCCTCTGCGCTTTCTGCGTACGGGTGTCCGTCTTCCTACGCAGCCGCGGCCCGCGCCCTCTCCTCTTCCCGCAACCGCAAGACGCGCCGCTGCACCTTCCCGGTAGTGGTCATCGGCAATGCATCGATGAACTCGATCTCCTTCGGGTACTCGTACGGCGCCAGCTTGCCGCGCACGTGCTGCTGCAGTTCGGCCACCAGCGCGTCGCCCCCTGAATAGCCGGACGCCAGCACCACGAAGGCCTTGACCAGCGCTCCGCGTTCGGCGTCGGGCTTGGGCACCACCGCGGCGTTGGCCACGGCGGGGTGCTTGACGAGGCAGTTCTCGATCTCGCTCGGGCCGATGCGGTAGCCGGCGGCCTTGAACACGTCGTCGGCGCGGCCCTGGTACCAGAGGTAGCCGTCCTCGTCGCGCGTGGCCAGGTCGCCGGTGCGGCACCAGTCGCCGGTGTACTTGCGCTTGGTGGCGCCGTCGTTGCGCCAGTAGCCGAGGAAGAAGATCGGGTCGGGATCGCCGTGCACGTCGTAGCGGTTCACCGCCACGTCGCCCGCGACGCCCGGCGCGCATTCGTTGCCTTCGTCGTCGATCACCGCGACGCGATGGCCCGGATAGGGCCGGCCCATGCTGCCCGCGCGCGCGGGCCAGCCCACGCCGTTGGCGGTGCGGCCGTTCATGCTGCAGTTGCCGACCACGTAGTTGATCTCGGTCTGGCCGAACATCTCGTTGACGACGACGTTCAGCTGGTCGCGGCAGTAGGCGAACACCGCGTCGCCGACCGCCTCGCCCGCGCTCATGATCGCCTGCACCTTCAGGCGGAACTGGCGCGAAGGCTCGGGATAGGCCTTCATCATGGCCTTGAGCGCGGTGGGGAACAGGAAGCTGTGCGTGACGCCGTGCTCCTGCATCAGCGCGAAGGCGAGTTCGGGGCTGAAGCGGCCGTTGTGGGCGACGATGGGGCGGCCGAAATAGAGAGCAGGCAGCAGCGCGTCCATCAGTCCGCCGGTCCAGGCCCAGTCGGCCGGGGACCAGAACACGGCGCTCGACGTCGACGAGGCGTCGGCCGCATCGAAGCCGAACCAGTTCTGGCTGCACACGAATCCCGGCAGGTTGCCGACCAGCGCGCGGTGCGGGATGAGCGCGCCCTTGGGCGGGCCGGTGGTGCCGCTGGTGTAGATCAGCACCGCGCCTTCGTCGGCCTTGGTCTTCACCGCGGTGAAGCGCGGCTGCTGCTTCGCGAGCTCCACGCCCCAGTCCAGGTCGGCCTGCAGCGCCGCCGCGCCGACACCCACCAGCGTCTGCAGCTGCGGACAGTTGCCTCGCACCGCGAGCAGGTTGGCGATCGAGCTCTCGTCGCACAGGGCCACCGTGGCGCCGCTGTCCTGCAGGCGGTACTCCAGCGCCTCGGGGCCGAACAGCATCGAGAGCGGCATCGCGACCGCGCCCATCTGGAAGATCGCCATGTAGGCGATGGCGGTCTCGAAGCGCTGCGGCATCACGAGCGCGACGCGATCGCCGCGTCCCACGCCCAGCGACGCGAGCACCTGGCTCAGGCGGTCGGCCTGCGCCTGCAGCGACGCGAAGGTGAGCACCTTGCCTTCGCGGCCCGCGCCGTGCTGGCGAACCGCGATGCGCGTGGCCGCGTCCGGCGCCTGCGCCCAGCGCGCGCAGCACGCCTGCGCGATGTTGAAGTGCGCGGGCACCGACCAGCGGAACCCTCCATGCATGCGCGCCCAGTGGTCCTGCACGCGCGTCCCCATGTCACTGCCCTGACTGACCGCCATCGGCGTGCCTCCTATGATTCGGCCGCAATGTACCAACCCCGAAGAACGTCGCGCAGCGAGTTTGTCCCGATCCGCCAGCTGCGCTACCACGTGCGCGTGTGGGGCGAGCCCGCCGCGGACAAGGTTCCTCTCATCCTCGTCCACGGCTGGATGGACGTGGCGGCCTCCTGGCAGTTCGTGGTCGACGCGTTCTCGCGCGACCACTACGTCGTCGCTCCCGACTGGCGCGGCTACGGCCTCACGCAGTCGCCCGCCGTCGACAACTACTGGTTCCCCGACTACCTGGCCGACCTCGACCACCTGCTGGACCACTACGGCGGCGGCAAGCCGGTCGACCTGGTGGGCCACAGCATGGGCGGCAACGTCGCGATGCTGTACACGGGCGCGCGGCCCGAGCGCATCCGCCGGCTGGTCAACCTGGAAGGCTTCGGCATGCCGGCCACGCGGCCGTCGCAGGCGCCCGGGCGTTACGCCAAGTGGATGGACGAGATCAAGGCGTTCGGCCGCGGCGAAATGGAACTGAAGTCTTACGACTCGGTGGACGGCGTGGCGCGGCGCCTCATGAAGACCAATCGCCGCCTGTCGCAGGACAAGGCGGATTGGCTGGCCCGCCACTGGGCGCGGCAGGACGACGACGGCCGCTGGCGGATCCTGGGCGACGCCGCCCACAAGATCACCAATGCCCAGCTGTTCCGCGTGGACGAGGTGCTGGAGCTCTACCGCCGCATCACCTGCCCGGTGCTGATGGTGGAAGCGAGCGACGACAGCCTCGGCCAGTGGTGGCAGGGCCGATTCACGCGGGCCGAGTTCCATGAACGGCTCCAGGCCGTGCCTCATCTGCAGAAGGCGTGCGTCGGCGACGCGGGCCACATGCTCCACCACGACCAGCCGCACGAGCTGGCCGCGCTCATCGAAGAGTTCATCGACCGCTGAGCTTCGCCCCTTTCCAGGCTGATGCATTGCGGCCTCAGCCAGTGGAAAAATTCCGCAGTTGTCCTACTTGCGTGTCGGACATGCGCTGAACCATGGCGTAGGAGGACTCCTACTCGTAGACTGGCACCAAAGTAGAGGTGACCCGGATGAGCAGGAAGTTCTGGTCGCTGTGTCTCGCAGCGATTCTCGCGCCCGCAAGCGCTTTTGCCATGGATGACACGGAGCAAGGCCTCGGCACGCTCTGGGAAGTGCTGTGGCATCAAAGCGGCACGCCCACCCGCATCGTGCGGTGGGAGAACGACATCCGCATGCGGATGACCGGCGTGGAACTGCCGCGTCACCGCGAGTACGTGTTGAAGGCCCTGCGCGAGGTCACCGAGACCGCCGGCGTGCGCCTCATCGACGTCACCGACCAGCCGGGCGAGTTCGCCAACCTCACGGTCGAGGTCACCCCCGACACGGCGCTGGAGGACAACCAGCCCTGCGTGACCTACCTGGACTTCCGCAGCGAAGCCAAGGTGGACACCGCCAACATCCAGATGCGCAGCAAGGACGTCTGGCGCTGCGCGTACCACGAGTCCATGCACCTCATGGGCGTGCGCGGCCATCCCGGCGGCAAGACCGTGCTGAGCTACTTCCCTTCCAAGGTCGACGGCCTGCTGCCGCTGGATCGCGTGATGCTGCGGGCTTGGTACTCGCCGCGCATGAAGGGCGGCATGACGCCGTTCGAAGCGCTGCCCGTGCTGGCCGACGAGCTGATTGCCACCGCGGCCGACAAGGTCGCCGCCGCGCAGGTGCGCGACCGCTTCTACGCCACCACCATCGACCAGATGCAGGCCTACGCCGCCGGCCGCGGCGACATCCCGGCCATCGTCAAGCGCTCAGGCAAGTCCACCGAGGAAGGCATCCGCAACGGCCGCAGCGAGATGAGCTACTTCCTGGGCGTGGCGTATTTCGAAGGCGCCACCGTCAAGGCCGATCAGAAGCTGGCCCTGAACTGGTTCGAGCGCGCCGCCAGCGCCGGCAACCGCCGCGCGCAGTCCTACCTGGCCGGGCCCAGCAGCCCCAACAACAACAAGTGATCCCAGCGGTGGCGCCCCGGCGGCGCCACTGTTGAGTTGCGGCGGCGCACAGGGCCCACGGGACCCTGCTTTCGTGGGCATACTTGCCGGCTTTGCCCGGCCGTGACGGGCACTCCCTTCGCCCGTGCCGCACGATCCCGAAAGCTTTCGCCGCCTGCTCGCGCGCAACGTCGCGCTGCCCCTCGCGCTCGCGACGCTGAGCGCGGCCCTCTTCATCGCACTGATCGTCTACCTCGTCCGGGCCAACGCCACCGTCGAGCAGACCGACCGCGTCATCACCCGCGCCTACGCCATCCAGAAGCTCGACCTGGACATGGAGTCGGCGTTCCGGGGCTTCATGCTCAGCGGCGACGAGCGCTTCCTCGAGCCGTTCAACGCCGCGGCGCCGCAACTCAGGGCGGAGCAGGTGCGGCTGCATGAACTCACCCCGAATCCTATGCAGCTCGACCGCCTGACCCGCATCGAGGCCCTGCAGCAGGCCTGGGATGCCTGGGCCGCCGGGCACGTCGAAGCGCGTCGCCGCGATCCCGCCTACGCCCTGGGGGCCCGGTCGGGCGAAGGGCTGCGCATGAAGCAGGCGATCCGCGATCACTTCGAGGAGTTCATCGCGGTCGAACGGCGTGCGCGCCTGGACCGCGTGAACGAAGTCAATCGCAACACGATCTGGCTGGTCGGCCTGTTCGTCGTGCTGATGATCGGCGTCGGCGCGGTCGTCGCCTGGCGGGGTCGCCGCGAGCTGCTCGGCCTGTCGGAAACCTTCGGCCGCGCGCTGGACGAGCAGCAGCGGCAGGCGCGGACCCTGCAGGCCCAGGCCTGGCTGCGCGAAGGCCAGTCGCTGCTGTCCGAACGCCTCGGGCGCGAGCAGCAGATCGAAGGCGTGGGCCGCGCCGCGCTGGAGGCGCTGTCGCAATACGTCGGCCTGGCGGTCGGCGCGGTGTACCTGGCCGAGCCGGGCGGCGGCTTCACGCGCGTGGCCACCTGGGGCTGGGCGCCCGAAGCCGAGGGCCTCGGTGAACGGGTGCCGGAAGGCCGTTCGCTGCTGGCCGAGTGCGCGCAGCGCCGGCGCGCGATCAGCCTGGACCAGCTGCCGCCCGGCTACCTGCGAGTGAACTCGGGCCTGGGCGAGGCCGCGCCGCGCGGCGTGGTGCTGGCACCGGTGGAGCACGAGGGCCGGCTGGTCGGCGTGCTGGAGGCCGGCTTCCTGCGCCCCATCGAGTCGCGCGACCTGGAGATGTTCGACGCGGTGGGTGACGTGTTCGGCGCCTCGCTCGAATCGGCGCGCTACCGCCACCGCCTGCAGGACGCGCTGGAGGAATCGCAGCAGCTCAACGAGGAACTGCAGGTGCAGCAGGAAGAGCTGCGCACCGCCAACGAGGAACTGGAAGAACAATCGCGCGCGCTCAAGGAATCGCAGGCGCACCTGGAAAGCCAGCAGGCGGAACTCGAGCAGACCAACCTGCAGCTGTCGGAGCAGGCCGAGCGGCTGGAGGCGCAGCGCGACGAGCTGCGGCAGGCGCGCGGCGAGCTCGAGGAACGCGCCACGGACCTGGAACGCGCCAGCCGCTACAAGTCGGAGTTCCTGGCCAACATGTCGCACGAGCTGCGCACGCCGCTGAACAGCTCGCTCATCCTGGCCAAGCTCCTGGCCGACAACCCCCAGGACAACCTGAGCGCGGAGCAGGTGCAGTTCGCGCAGTCGATCTATTCGGCCGGCAACGACCTCCTGAACCTGATCAACGACATCCTCGACATCGCCAAGGTCGAGGCCGGGCGCCTGGAGATGCGGCCCGAGATCACGCCCGTCGCCGCGCTCGCCGAAGGCGTGCGCTCCATGTTCCTGCCGCAGGCGCAGCGCAAGGGCCTGGCGCTGGAACTGCAGGTCGCGCCCGACGTGCCCAACACGCTCTTCACCGACCGCCAGCGCGTGGAGCAGATCCTGCGCAACCTGCTGGGCAACGCCGTCAAGTTCACAGAGCGCGGTTCGGTCGAACTGCACGTCAAACGCAGCGGCGAGGACCAGGTCGCCTTCGAGGTGCGCGACAGCGGCATCGGCATCGATCCTTCGCAGCAGGCCCTGATCTTCGAAGCCTTCAGCCAGGCCGACGGCACGGTCAGCCGCCGCTTCGGCGGCACGGGCCTGGGCCTGTCGATCTCGCGCGATCTCGCGCGCCTGCTCGGCGGAAGCATCACGGTGGCCAGCACGCCGGGCGTCGGCAGCACGTTCACGGTGACCCTGCCGACCGAGTACAGCGGCCCCTCCGAGCTGGCGCTGCCGCCTCCCGCGCAACCGCCCGCGCCGCTCCCGCCGGTGCCCGTTGCACGACCGGACGAAGAGCCGGCCGCCGGCCCGCGCCCGCCCGCCTTCGAGGATGACCGCGATGCGCTCGCCGACGGCCGCCGCACCGTGCTGGTGGTGGAGGACGACGAGCCTTTCGCGCGCATCCTGCTGGACCTGGCACACGAGCTGGGCTACCGCTGCATCGTGGCCCACCATGCCGACGACGGCGTCGACCTCGCGCGGCGCCACGTGCCCGACGCGGTGCTGCTGGACATGCGCCTGCCGGACGACTCCGGCCTCTCGGTGCTGCAGCGTCTGAAGGAAGACCCGCGCACGCGCCACCTGCCGGTGCACGTGATCTCGGTCGACGACCGCGAGGAGACCGCCCTTCACCTGGGCGCCATCGGCTACGCGCGCAAGCCCGCCAGCCGCGAGCAGCTGCAGGAGGTGTTCTCGCGGCTGGAATCCAAGCTCAGCCAGAAGGTCAAGCGCGTGCTGGTGGTCGAGGACGATCCGCGCCAGCAGGAGAGCGTCAAGCGGCTCATCGGCGACGGCGACGTGGACGTGGTGGTGGTCTCCGGCGGCCGCCAGGCGCTCGACGCGCTCGAGCAGTCGGTGTTCGACTGCATGGTGATCGACCTCAAGCTGCCCGACATGAGCGGCCAGGAACTGCTGCGCCGCATGGCCTCGGGCGAAAGCCGCTCGTTCCCGCCCGTGATCGTGTACACCGGACGCAACCTGACCCGCGACGAGGAAGCCGAGCTGCTGCGCTACTCGCGGTCCATCATCATCAAGGGCGCGCGCTCGCCGGAGCGCCTGCTCGACGAGGTCATGCTGTTCCTGCACAAGGTCGAGAACCAGCTGTCGGCGGAGCGCCAGACCATGCTGCGCACCGCGCGCAACCGCGACCGCGCGCTGGAAGGCCGGCGCATCCTGGTGGTGGACGACGACATGCGCAACGTGTTCGCGCTGACCAGCGCGCTGGAGCACAAGGGCGCGCAGGTGGACGCCGCGCGCAACGGCCGCGAGGCGCTGGACAAGCTGCACGCGCAGCCCGACGCCTTCGACCTGGTGCTGATGGACATCATGATGCCGGAGATGGACGGCTACGCCGCGACGCGCGAGATCCGCCGCGTCCCGCACTGGCAGAAGCTGCCCGTGATCGCGGTGACCGCCAAGGCGATGAAGGACGACCAGCAGCGCTGCCTGGACGCCGGCGCCAACGACTACCTGTCCAAGCCGATCGAGCTGGAACGCCTGTTCTCGCTGCTGCGCGTGTGGATGCCCAAGCTGGAACGCATCTGACGGTGGAAAGAGTCTGATGGGTTCCTCCCTCGCGGACATCGAGATCCGCCTGCTGGTCGAGGCGGTGTACCTGCGCTACGGCCACGACTTCCGCGACTACGCGCCGGCCTCGCTCAAGCGGCGCGTGCTGCAGGCGCGCGAGCGCATGGGAACGGCTTCGGTCAGCGCGCTGCAGGAGCGCGTGCTGCACGACGCCGCCGAGTTCGCGCGGCTGCTGCAGTTCCTCACCGTGCCGGTGAGCGGCATGTTCCGCGACCCCTCGTACTTCCTCGCGCTGCGCCGCCACGTGGTGCCGGTGCTGCGCACCTACCCCTCGCTCAAGGTCTGGGTGGCCGGCTGCAGCACGGGCGAGGAGCCCTACTCGCTGGCGATCCTGCTGCACGAGGAGGGCCTGCTCGACCGCACCATCCTCTACGCGACCGACATCAACACCGCGTCGCTGGACAAGGCTCGACAAGGCATCTTTTCGCTGGACCACATGCAGGCCTTCACGCGCGACTACCAGCGCGCGGGCGGCACGAGCAGCTTCAGCGATTACTACACGGCCGGCTACGGCGGCGCGCTGTTCGACCGCATGCTGCGCGATCGCATCACCTTCGCCGACCACAGCCTGGCCACCGACGCCGTGTTCTCCGAGACCCAGCTGGTGTCCTGCCGCAACGTGCTGATCTACTTCAACCGGCAGCTGCAGGACCGCGCGCTCGGGCTCTTCCACGACTCGCTGTCGCACCGCGGCTTCCTCGGGCTCGGGTCCAAGGAGACGCTCGACTTCTCGGCCTTCGCCGACCGTTTCGAGGCGGTGAGCCGCCCCGACCGCCTGTACCGGAAGAAGCCATGAGCAAGCAACGCATCGAAGCCATCGCCATCGGCACCTCCGCCGGCGGCATCGACGCCCTCTTCGCGCTGCTGGAAGGCCTGCCGGTGCCTTCGCGCGCGGCGCTGATCGCCGTGATCCACCTGCCCGAGGGCCACGAGAGCCGGCTGCCCGATGTGTTCCGCGCCCGCCTGGGCTTTCCGGTGGTCGAGGCGGCGCCCGGCGCGCTGGCCCTTCCGGGCCAGTTGCATTTCGCGCCCGCGGGCTACCATCTGCTGGTGGAGCCGGACCGGACCTTCTCGCTCAGTTGCGATCCGCCCGTGCTGTTCTCCAGGCCTTCCATCGACGTGCTGTTCGCGTCCTGCGCGGACGCCTGGGGCCCGGCGCTGGCCGGCCTGGTCCTGACCGGGGCCAACGAGGACGGCGCGGCCGGACTGGCCGCCGTGCGCGCGGCGGGCGGCCTGGCCGCGGTGCAGGACCCGGTGGAGGCGCCCTGGCCCGCGATGCCGCTGGCCGCGATCGCCGCCGCCCGCCCGCAGCGCGTGCTTCCGCTGGCCGGCCTGCGGCGCCTGGTGCAGGAGCTCGCCTGCCCATGAGCACGCCCGCGGAGTTCCCGGTCGACGTCCTGCTGGTCGATGACCTGCAGGAGAACCTGGTCGCGCTCGAAGCCCTGATCCGCCGGCCCGACCGCCGCATCTTCTGCGCGCGCTCCGGCGAGGAGGCGCTGTCGCTGATGCTCGAACACTCGTTCGCGCTGGCCATCCTGGACGTACAGATGCCCGGCATGAACGGCTTCGAGCTGGCCGAACTGATGCGCGGCGCCGAGCGCACGCGCGGCATCCCCATCGTCTTCGTCAGCGCCGCCGGACGCGAGCTGGGCTACGCGTTCCGCGGCTACGAGTCGGGCGCGGTGGACTTCCTCTTCAAGCCGCTCGACCCGGTGGCGGTGCGCAGCAAGGTGGACGTGTTCGTCGACCTGTACCGCCAGCGCGAGCACCTGCTTCGCATGCAGAAGGACCTGGAGCGCGCCGTGCGCATGCGCGACGACTTCATGTCCATGGTGTCGCACGAGCTGCGCAACCCGCTCAACACGCTCTTCCTGCAGGCGCAGCTGCGGCGGCGGATGGCGGCCGGCGGCAAGCTGCCCGACCTGCAGGCGTTCGACCACCAGGCCAGGCGCGACGAGCAGCAGATCCGCAGCATGATCCGGCTGCTGGACGACCTGCTGGACGTCTCGCGCGCCCGCACCGCGCGCCTGGCGATCTCGACGCGTCCGATGGACCTGGCGGCGATGGTGCGGCGCATGGTGGAAGGCCTGGCCGAGCAGGCGCGGTCGGCGGGCGTCCAGCTCGAGCTGCAGGCGCCGGACAGCCTGCCGCTGGAAGGCGACGAGCAACGGCTGGAGCAGGTGCTCACGAACCTGGTCACCAACGCCCTGCGCTACGGCCAGTCGCGCCCGGTGCAGGTGCGTGTCGGCCTGGAGGACGGCCAGGCGGTGCTGGCGGTGCGCGACCACGGCCCCGGCATCGCGCCCCAGGACCAGGAGCGCATCTTCGAGCAGTTCGAGCGGGCGGACACCGCGCGCGACGTCCCGGGGCTGGGCCTGGGCCTGTACATCAGCCGGCAGATCGTCGGCGCCCACGGCGGCCGGCTGGAAGTGCGAAGCACGGTCGGAGAAGGCGCCGAGTTCATCGCCAGGCTGCCCGTGCCGGCGGGGCCCGCGTGAGAAAATCCGTGGTTTGGCAAGCACACACGAGCACAGCACGACCATGGACGCAGAACGCATCAACCTCATCGGCACCACCCTGGCGGACCTCCAAGAGAGGACCGTCGATCTCCGGAGGTATCTTTGACTTCGATGCCAAGTCGGAGCGCCTGAGGACCGTCAACGCCTCGCTGGAAGATCCCGCGGTCTGGAACGACCCGAAGAAGGCCCAGGAACTGGGCAAGGAAAAGAAGCAGCTCGACGGCATCGTGCTCGTGCTACAGGACCTCGACCGCGAGCTGTCCGACAACCTCGAGCTCTATGAGATGAGCAAGGAGGACGGCGACCAGGCCGGCCTGGCCACCATCGAGGCCGAGACCGCCAAGCTCACGAAGATCGTCGAGGAGCTCGAGTTCCGGCGCATGTTCGACAAGCCGGCCGACCCGATGAACGCCTTCCTGGACATCCAGGCCGGCGCGGGCGGCACCGAGGCGTGCGACTGGGCCGGCATGCTGCTGCGCCAGTACCTGAAGTACGCCGAGCGCAAGGGCTTCAAGGCCAACGTCGAGGACGAGACCGCGGGCGACGTGGCCGGCATCAAGGGCGCCACCATCAAGATCGAGGGCGAGTACGCCTACGGCCTGCTGCGCACCGAGACCGGCGTGCACCGCCTGGTGCGCAAGTCGCCGTTTGACTCCGACAACCGCCGCCACACCAGCTTCACCTCGGTGTTCGTGTCGCCGGAAGTCGACGACTCGATCGACATCCAGATCAACCCGGCCGACCTCAAGACCGACGTCTACCGCTCGTCCGGCGCCGGCGGCCAGCACGTCAACAAGACCGAGTCGGCGGTGCGCATCACCCACGTGCCCACCGGCATCGTGGTCGCCTGCCAGACCGGCCGCAGCCAGCACTCCAACCGCGACACCGCGATGAAGATGCTGGCGGCCAAGCTGTACGAGCTCGAGATGCAGAAGCGCAACGCCGAGCGCGACGCGGTGGAAGCCACCAAGTCCGACATCGGCTGGGGCAGCCAGATCCGCAACTACGTGCTCGACCAGAGCCGCATCAAGGACCTGCGCACCGGCATCGAGCGTTCGGACACGCAGAACGTGCTCGATGGCGACCTCGACGAGTTCATCGAGGCCAGCCTGAAGTCGGGGCTTGAGGTCGGCGCGAAGCGGTCGGACGCTGTTTGATCGCGGAAGTGTTCGCAGCTATAGCTGCTCCTGCAGCCGCGCCGCCGCCGCTGTAGGAGCAGCTGAAGCTGCGACCCGCACCCGCGACACGCTCCCAGCCCCCCCTGATTCCACAGATCCCGCAGCCCCCGAGACCCGCATGACCACCCCCGCCCAGCCCCAACCCGCCGCCGACGACAACAGCCTCATCGCCGAGCGCCGCGGCAAACTGGCCGCGCTGCGCGGGCAGGGCGTCGCCTTCCCAAACGACTTCCGTCGCACCGACCACGCCGGCGACCTGCAGTCCGAGTACGCCGACGCCGAGGCCTGGACCGCCGAGACCCTCGAGGCCAGCGGCCGACGGGTCGCCGT
This sequence comes from Pseudomonadota bacterium, assembly GCA_023387335.1. Classification (GTDB taxonomy): domain Bacteria; phylum Pseudomonadota; class Gammaproteobacteria; order Burkholderiales; family Burkholderiaceae_C; genus Ramlibacter. Next base: position 133,520 of record JAEWIF010000019.1, read on the forward strand.
GGCGGGCCGCATGCTCGCCAAGCGGGTCATGGGCAAGGCCGCGTTCGCCCAGGTCCAGGACGTGAGTGGGCGGCTGCAGCTGTTCCTGCAGTCCAATGCCCTGGGCGAGGCCTACGACGCCTTCAAGGGCTGGGACGTGGGCGACATCGTGGCCGCCGAGGGCGTGCTCACGCGCACCCGCACCGGCGAGCTGTCGGTGAAGGTCGACGCGCTGCGCCTGCTGACCAAGTCGCTGCGGCCGCTGCCGGACAAGTGGCACGGCCTTGCCGACGTCGAGCAGCGCTACCGCCAGCGCTACGTCGACCTGATCGTGAACCCCGAGGCGCGCGAGGTGTTCGTGGTGCGCTCGAAGGTGGTCGCGGCGATGCGCCGCTGGCTCGACGCGCGCCGCTTCCTCGAAGTGGA
>JAEWIF010000054.1 GCA_023387335.1 Pseudomonadota bacterium
TGACGGCGCCGGACGGCTCGGTCTGCGTGGCCACCAGCCCGCTCGGCGTGTAGGTCTGCGACCAGGTGCGGCTGGTGCCGGCGGCGGTGTCGGTCAGTTGCCGGGTGAGCAGCCGGCCGGCGGTGTCGTAGCCGTAGGTGGTGACGAGGTTGCCGGTGGTCTCGGTCACCGGCAGGCGGAGCGTGGGGTGCCAGGTGTACTGCGTCGTGCGGGCCTCGGCCCGGCCCGCCGCCTCGGTGACCGCCGTGGGCAGGCGACGCGCGGAGTCCCACGTGAACATCGTGGTGATGCCCAGGAAGTCGGCCTGGCTGGCCAGCAGGCTCTGGCTGTCGAAGCTCTGGCTGGCGACGTCGTTGCCGCCCGCCGAGGGCGCGCTGGCGCCGGTGGTGCCCAGGCCGATGGCGGCGCCGGTCAGCGGCTGGTACTGGTAGGTGCGGGTGAAGCCCAGCGCATCGGTGACGGTGGTGGAGCCGCTCGCGTACTGCACGGTGCTGCGCTCCACGCCGCCGGCCAGCTCGCTCTGGATGGCGCGGCCCTGGTCGTCGTAGGCGACGGTGGACCCGCGCTGGCCGGATTCGTCGATGACGCCGGTGACGGCGTCGGGCCAGCGGGCGTCTTCGTAGACGTAGGACTTCGACGTCGCGTCCGGGTAGGTGACGGTGGCGAGACGGCCCGTGGCGTCGTAGGCATAGCTCACCGTGGCGCCGGCGAGGGTGGCCGTGGCGATGCGGTTCTGCGCGTCGTGGGTGAAGGTGAGCTTGCGGCCGAAGTGGTTGGTGACCTGCTTGAGGAGGCCGTTGGTGTAGGAGTAGGTGGTGGTCCAGCCGTTGCGGTCGCGGATGGAGAGGACGCGGCCGTTGATGGCGTGGAAGGTCCAGGTGCTGTCGTCCGCCGCCCGTGTGTAGGTGTATTTGTCGAACGTTTCCTGCAGCGTGTCCTGGCTGCCGACGGGCGCCCACAAGCCGGTCCCCGTCACCTTTGCGAAGTTGCTGACGTGGCCGTCGCCGAACTGGATGACGCGATTCGCGCCGGCACCGAACGTTGTCACCACGCGATGCGCGTGGCTGTGCGCCCAAGGATTGCCGAGCGAGGCCAGCGGCAGATCGTTCCAGCGGCTCAGGTAATTGCGCGTCAGCGTGAGCGGATGCGGGCCGTGGTCCTCCAGGTCGGTGTGGTGGAAGACCTTCGTGCCGGAAGCCAGGGCGATCGGGGCGGAGGTGTATGCGACGGGGCGGCGGCAGGTTGCAGCGTCTTCGTTTCGGCTTTGGAGTACCGGCCTGCGCACCGTCTCAGGGGGCGTGCAGTTTCCGGTTTGCGAGGCGAAATGCCAGTAGTAATAGACGCCTCCACCAACATTGGCATTGCTGTCCTTGAACTCGCAGGCTGATCCGGTGTCGCTGATCAATACGAGAGGCTGATCGCTCAGGGAGATCGCCTGCATGGCGCCTCGCATAGCGCGCCGGCAAGCGTCGCTCTTGCTATCGAGAAGTGGCAGCTCTGCAGAGATATCCCACCACGATCGCACGGAGTACTTGGTGCACTGCACAGCGGTCGCCTGCGTGCTGACGGCGGCCAGCAGAACACCAAGCCACTTCCAGACGAGACCTCTCTCGCCTCTTGGCGAACCTCGGTGCAATGCTTCCATGGAACTCCTTCGTTGAAGCTGTGCAGTGTCCCGAGCTACTGATCAGTTCGCAATCCTGTTAGTTCTGACGAAAAAAGCCGTCAGTTCTGACAGGGTGAGGAGCGGGTGCTGCGCTACAACCGGGCGTGCCGTATCCATAAAGCGACGTTTCTGCCCTCAGCCACTTGCCTGCATGCCCCTCGACCTCCCCCGCATCCGAGCCCTCTGCTTCGACGTCGACGGAACGATCTCCGACACCGACGACCACCTCGTCGCGCAGCTGGCGAAGTGGATCGACGCCGTCCCCGGCGTGAGCGGCCGGCGCGCGGAGCGGGTGGCGCGGCAGGCGGTGATGGGGCTGGAGACGCCGGTGCACGGCGCGTATGCGCGGCTGGACCAGCTGGGCCTCGACGTGCCGCTCACGCGCGTGCGCGACCGCCTGCGCGCGATCAAGCGGCGCAACGCCGATCCTGCGCACACGCGCAACCCCGAGGCGATCGACGAGGTGCCGCACGAGATGATGGCGGGCGTGCAGCAGATGATCGAGGCGCTCGCCCAGCACTTCCCGATGTGCACCATCTCCACCGGCGGCGCGCCGCGCGTGGAGCGGTTCCTCGAGCACTACGGCGTGCGCCAGCATTTCACCGCCGTGGTCGGCGCGCAGACCACGCGGCGCATGAAGCCGCATCCGGAGCCGCTGCTGTTCGCCGCGCGCGAGATGGGCGTCGATCCGCGGGGCTGCCTGATGATCGGCGACACCACCATCGACATCCGCACCGGCGTGGCGGCGGGCGCGCAGACGGTGGGCGTGCTGTGCGGGTTCGGCACCGAGCGCGAGCTGCGCGAGGCCGGGGCCGGGTTGATCCTTCGTACGACCTCGGACCTGCTCGCGGTGCTGCAACCGGCCGAGGACCCGCTGAAGAAGACCGCGAGCCCTAGAACCGAAATCGAGTGAACCGCCGGAAGGGCGGCCCCTACGCAAAAGACTACATAGGGCATCCCGCGCTTGACGGGACAATCGCGCGATGCTCAACCGTAGAAAGTTCTCCCGTTCCCTGGTCGGCTCCGCCGCCCTGCTCGCCCTGCCCGTCGTCCGCGCGCAAGGCGAACGCATCGTGCTGGCGCAGTCGGCGCCCTTCGCCGGACCGGCAGCGCAGCTGGGCATCCAGTTCCACAACGGCGCGAAGCTGTTCTTCGACCAGGTCAACGCCCAGGGCGGCATCCATCGCAAGCCGGTGGAGATCGTGAAGGTCGACGACGGCTACGAGCCGGACCGCTGCGCCGAGAACACCCGCAAGCTGCTGGCCGACGATCCGGTGGCGCTGTTCGCGTACGTCGGCACGCCCACCAGCCTGGCCGCGCTGCCGCTCGCCACCGCCGCCAAGACGCCGTTCTTCGCGCCCTTCACCGGCGCCATGGGCCTGCGCCAGCCGTTCAACCGCTACGCCTTCCACCTGCGCGCCTCGTACAACGACGAGACCGCGCTGATCGTCAACCAGCTGTGGCAGCTGGGCCGCACCAAGGTGGCGGTGTTCCACCAGAACGACGCCTACGGCAAGGCCGGCCTGGACGGCGTGACGCTGGCGCTGGCCGCGCACAACGCCAAGCCGGTCGGCGCCGCCACGGTGGAGCGCAACTCGGTGGACGTGGCCGCGGCGGTGAAGTCGCTGGTGGACCTGCGGCCGGATGCCATCGTGCAGGTCGGCGCGTACAAGGCCTGCGCGGCCTTCATCAAGGCCGCCAAGGCGGCCGGCTACGGCGGCCTGTTCTACAACGTGTCGTTCGTGGGCACGCAGGCGCTGGCCGACGAGCTCGGCAAGGACGGCCTGGGCGTGGTGGTGTCGCAGGTGATGCCCTCGCCCTACAGCCCGGCGCGCGCCATCACGCGCGAGTTCGTGGACGCGGTGAAGAAGGCCGGCGGCGAGCACAACGCCAACTTCTCCAGCATGGAGGGCTACCTGGCCGCCAAGGTGATGGCCGATGCGCTGCGCCGCGGCCCGCCCAAGATCACCCGCGAGACGGTCGTGGCCAGCCTGGAGGCGCTGGGCCTGCAGTCGTACGGCGGCTTCAACGTCAGCTTCTCGGCCACCGACCACGTGGCCTCGAAGTTCGTCGAGCTGTCGATGCTGACCGGCGACGGCCGCGTGCGGACCTGACGATCCCTCAGGCGGCCCGCACCAGCCGCCCGCGGCGCAACAGCAGCAGCTGCGCCGCCAGCCCCAGCGAAGTCCACAGCAGCATCAGCGCGCCCAGGTTCACCTGGCCCTCCTCGTGCGGGACGGTGCCCACCACGAAGCCGCCGAACGCGCCCAGCAGCTGCTGCGAGAGGCCGGCGACGGCGGCCGCCGAACCGGCCAGCGCGGGGATCAGGCCCACGGTGCCGGTGAGCGCCGGCGGCACCAGCAGGCCGTGCCCTACGCCCAGCAGCAGCATCGGCAGGGCCAGCGCCAGCGGGCTGCGCCAGCCCGACCAACCGAGCACGAGGACCAGCACGAGGCCGGTGATCGTGAGCACCTGGCCCCAGCCCATGATGAAGTGGTCGCTGCGGTGGTGCGCCATCCGCGTGGTGGCCAGGTTGCCGAAGATGTAGGCGATCGGGATCGCGCCGATGTACCAGCCCAGTTCGTCCGGCCCGACGCCGTAGGCGCGCAGCACCAGCGGCGTGCCGCCCAGGAAGCTGTAGAAGGTGGCGGTGCAAGCGGACAGCAGCAGCACGTAGAGCAGGAAGGCCGGCTCGCGCGCCAGGCGCGCGTAGCTGTTCGCCAGGCTGCGCAGCCCGCCGGCGGCCGGCTGCCGCGGCTTCAGGTCCGGCAGGCCCTTCCAGGCGGCGACCATCAGCACGACGGCGAGTCCCGTCATCACGGCGAAGCTGGCCTGCCAGCCGACCCGCACATGCAGCTGGCCGCCCAGCAGCGTGCTCACCGGCGGCACCACGCCCATGCTCATGCCGATGAAGGCCATCACCCGCGTGCGGTCGGGGCCCTGGAACAGGTCCTGCACCATCGCGCGGGCCGTCACCATGCCGGCCGCGCTGCCCGCGCCCTGCAGCACGCGACCGAGCGTGAGCATCGACAGGTCCGGCGCGACGGCCGCGACCAGCGAGCCGAGGGCCGCGATCACCAGCCCCGACAACAGCACCGGCTTGCGGCCGAAGCGGTCGGAGAGCGGCCCGTACACCAGCTGCATGCCGCCGTAGGCCGCGACGAAGCCGCTGAAGGTGAGCTGCACCGCCGCCTGGGTGCTGCCGAAGGTGGTGGGCCAGTCCTGCATCGAAGGCAGGCAGATCGTCATCGCCAGCAGGCCGAAGGCGAGCTGGCCGACCAGGTTGGCCATCAGCAGGAAGTGGCTGGGGGACTTGTCGGTGGATGCGCTCATCAGCTGTTCAACTGCGTCCAGACCTTTTCCAGCCGCTTGATGCTCACCGGCTGCGGCGTGCGCAGCTCCTGCGCGAACAGGCTCACGCGCAGCTCCTCCAGCAGCCAGCGCAGCTCCTGCATGCGGTCGTCCACCTGGCCCTTGCGCTCGGCCACCAGGCGCCAGTAGCGCTGCTCCTGCGGCTTCACGTCGGTCATGCGCGCCGTGTCGCGGGCAGGGTCGGCACGCAGCTTGTCCAGGCGCAACGTGATCGCCTTCAGGTAGCGCGGCAGGTGCTGCAGCGCCGGCCACGGCGTCTGCGCCAGGAAGTGCCGGGGCATCAGCCGCTGCAGCTGCTGCTGGGCGTCGGCGGTGGCGTCGGGATGGCCCTTGGTGTCCTTGATCTTGCGCGCGGCCGTGGCGTATTCGGCCAGCACGGTGCCGGCCAGGCGCGCCACTTCGTTGGCGATGAGCGTCAAGCGCCCGCGGCCTTCGTCGACGCGGCGCTTGAACGAGGCCTCGTCGGCCGGCAGCGGATCGAGCAGGAAGGCGCGGTCGAGCGCCACCTCGATGATCTGCTGCCGCAGTTCCTCCTGCGTGCCCAGCGGCATGAAGGCCACGGCCATCTTCTGCAGGTCGGGGATGTTCTTCTCGAGGTACTTGAGCGCGTCCTTCAGCTGCAGCGCGAACAGGCGGCGCAGGCCGACACGGTGTTTCGCCGCGGCGACTTCGGGCTCGTCGAAGACTTCGATGACGACGGCGTCGGTCTGGTCGACCAGCGCGGGAAAACCGATGAGGCTGGTGCTGCCCTTGCGCACTTCCATGAGCTCGGGAAGCTCGCCGAAGGACCAGCTGGCATGCCTCGCGCCCTCGCCCCCTCCTGCTTGCGGGAGCGCGTTGGCGCGAGGGGCCTTTTCCTTTTCGGCAGCCGCGGAGGGAGAGACCACCGCGGGCGCCGCCGCTGTCTTCAACCCCGCCAGCGCCTGGAAAGCCCCGCGGGCCTTCACGCCCAGTTCCGCCTTCAGCGCCCCGAGGTTGCGACCCGTCCCGAGCTGCCGTCCATGCTCGTCCACCACGCGAAAGTTCATGAACAGGTGGGCCGGCACCATGTCGAGCTTGAAGTCGGTGCGCTTGACGTCCAGCGAAGTCTGCTCGCGCACCATCTTCAGCAGCACTTCCACCAGCGAGCCCACCGCCCAGCGCTCCGTGGTGGTGAGCTCGCCCGCCATGCGCGCCGCCGATTCGGGCAGCGGGACGAAGCGCGAGCGCGGCTTCTGGGGCAGGCTCTTGAGCAGCGCCTGCACCTTGTCCTTGAGCATGCCGGGCACCAGCCACTCTGCGCGGTCGTCGCTCACCTGGTTCAGCACGAACAGCGGCACCGTCACCGTGAGGCCGTCGCGGGCGTCGCCGGGCTCGTGCAGGTAGGTCGCGGCGCAGTCCACGCCGCCCAGGCGCAGGGTCTTGGGGAAGGCGTCGGTGGTGATGCCCGCGGCCTCGTGCCGCATCAGCTCGTCGCGCGTCAGCTTCAGCAGGTGCGGATTGGCGCGGCTCTCCTGCCGGTACCAGCCTTCGAAGGTGTGGCCGTTGTAGACGTCGGCCGGGATCTGCTGGTCGTAGAACGCGTAGATCAGCTCCTCGTCCACCAGCACGTCCTGGCGGCGCGACTTGTGTTCCAGCTCCTCGACCTGCCGCACCATCTTCAGGTTGGCGGCCAGGAACGGCAGCCGCGTGTCCCACTGGCCTGCCACCAGGCCTTCGCGGATGAAGATCTCGCGCGCGCCCTGCTGGTCCACGCGCGCGAAAGGCACGCGGCGGCCGCTGTAGATCACCAGGCCGTACAGCGTGGCGCGCTCCAGCGCCATCACCTCGGCGCTCTTCTTTTCCCAGTGCGGATCGAGCAGCTGCTTGCGCAAAAGGTGCCCGGCCACCTCCTCCACCCATTGCGGCTCGATGTTGGCGATGCCGCGGCCGAAGAGGCGCGTGGTCTCGACCAGTTCGGCCGCAACGATCCACCGACCGGGGCGCTTCTTGAGATGTGCGCCGGGGTGGCGATAAAACTTGATCCCGCGCGCGCCGAGGTAGACGTCCTCGTCCTCCATCTTCCAGCCGATGTTGCCCAGCAGGCCGGCCAGCATGGACTTGTGCAGCGCCTCGTAGCCGGCGGCATGCGTGTTCATGCGCCATTTGTGCTCGGACACCACGGTGTTCAGCTGCGAATGGATGTCTTTCCACTCGCGCACGCGGCGCACGTTGACGAAGTTCTGGCGCAGCAGCGATTCGTACTGGCGATTCGAGAGGCGATGGTCGGTGCCGTGGCCGCCGCGCGCGGTGTCCAGCCATTCCCACAGGCGCAGGTAGCCGGAGAACTCGCTCTTCTCGTCGTCGAACTTGGCGTGCTGCTGGTCGGCCTGGGCCTGCAGCTCCAGCGGCCGGTCGCGCACGTCCTGCACCGAGAGCGCCGACGCGATCACCAGCACCTCGGCCAGCGCGCCGCGCTCGCGGCCTTCCAGGATCATGCGGGCGACACGAGGGTCGAGCGGCAGGCGCGCGAGCTCACGGCCGACCGGCGTGAGCTCGTTGGCATCGTCCACCGCGCCGAGTTCGTTGAGCAGCTGGTAGCCGTCGGCGATGGCGCGCCGCTGCGGCGCCTCGATGAAGGGGAAGTCCTCCACGCTGCCCAGGTGCAGCGCCTTCATGCGCAGGATCACGCCGGCCAGCGAGGAGCGGAGGATCTCCGGGTCGGAAAAGCGCGGACGCGCGTTGAAGTCGGCCTCGTCGTACAGGCGGATGCAGATGCCGTTGGCGACGCGGCCGCAGCGGCCCGCGCGCTGGTTGGCCGCGGCCTGGCTGACCGGCTCGACCAGCAGCTGTTCCACCTTGCTGCGGAAGCTGTAGCGCTTGACCCGGGCCGTGCCGGCGTCGATCACGTAGCGGATGCCCGGCACGGTGAGCGAGGTCTCGGCCACGTTGGTGGCCAGCACGATGCGGCGGCCCGAATGCGACTCGAACACCCGGTCCTGCTCGGCCTGCGACAGGCGCGAGAACAGCGGCAGCACGTCGGCGTTGCGCGTCAGCGGGCTGTGCGACAGGTGCTTGCGCAGGTGGTCGGCGGCTTCGCGGATCTCGCGCTCGCCGGGCAGGAAGACGAGGATGTCGCCGGCGGCGTTGCCCTGCCACAGCTCGTCCACCCCGTCGGCGATGGCCTCGTCCAGCCCGTAGTCGCGCGACTCCTCGAACGGCCGGTAGCGCTGCTCCACCGGGTACATGCGGCCGGAGACGTAGATGATCGGCGCCTTGCCCCGGGCCGAGGCGAAGTGCTCGGCGAAGCGGTCGGCGTCGATCGTGGCCGAGGTGACCACGATCTTCAGGTCGGGCCGGCGCGGCAGCAGCTGCCGCAGGTAGCCCAGCAGGAAATCGATGTTCAGGCTGCGTTCGTGGGCCTCGTCGATGATCAGCGTGTCGTAGGCCTGCAGCAGCGGGTCGGTCTGGGTCTCGGCGAGCAGGATGCCGTCGGTCATCAGCTTGACCGAGGCGTCGCGCGAGAGCCGGTCCTGGAAGCGGACCTTGAAGCCCACCACCTCGCCCAGCGGCGTCTCCAGCTCCTCGGCGATGCGGCGCGCCACGCTGGAGGCGGCGATGCGGCGCGGCTGGGTGTGGCCGATCAGGCGGCCCTTCTCGCCGGGCCTGGCGTTGAGCTTGCCGCGGCCCATGGCCAGGGCGATCTTGGGCAGCTGGGTCGTCTTGCCCGAGCCGGTCTCGCCGCAGACGATGACCACCTGGTGCTGCGCCATGGCCTGCGCGATCTCGTCGCGCTTGCCGGAGACGGGCAGCGATTCGGGAAAAGTGATGCGGGGAGCGGGCAAGGCGGCGGAGAGAACGGCGACTGCGCCGCGGCGGCGCAAACCCGGGATTATCGTGCCGGCACCGGCATTACCGGCCGGGTTCGGGCTCGAGCTCGGCGATCTGCTTCTCGGCTTCGTCGTAGCAGGCCACGCGGCTGCCGTAGCTCCAGGCGGTGCGCGACATGGCCCGGGTGGCCGCGACGGCCGTCTGCGCGCGCATGTGGGACGGCGCCACCAGCACGCCCACGCCGACTTCGGCCACCCAGGTGGTGCGGCTGGTTTCCAGCTCGGCCATGTCCTTGCTCGTGCCCAGCGCGACCGGACGGGAGAGCTTCTGCGCCACCAGGTGCGCCAGGTCGATCAGCGGATCGGCGGCGTTCGGGCGCGGCATCAGCAGGAGGAAGGCGTCGGTGTCCAGCCGGCCCAGCTGCATGCCGGCCGGCAGCAGGCGCCGCAGCCGGCTGGCGCACATGAACAGGCCGTGGTTGAAGGCGGCGCGGCCGTGCAGCTGCTCCAGGGCGTCCAGGTTGGCGATGGACACCACCAGCACGCCCAGCGGCCAGCCTTCGCGGTGGCCGCGCGCGAACGCGTCGCCGACGATCAGGTGGGTCTCGTGGTGCGACGAGAGCCGGGTGACGGGGTCGTAGCCGGGGCCGTGCACCATGGCCTGCCGCACGTCGATCAGGTAGGCGTAGCGCGACCACATCACGGTGGCCATGCAGCCGGTGTAGGCGATGGCGGCGATGGCGCTGAGCGCATGCACGGGCCAGGGCGTGAGCTCCGGCGACATGGCGTACGAGGTGAGCCCCGCGATCGCCAGCGACATGCACGCGACGCCGGCCACCGCCAGCCAGTTGGCCGGGACGCCGCGCCAGGCGCCTCGCAGGGCGGCGGCGAGGCCCACGAAGACCAGCGTGGCCTGCAGGGCCACCGCCAGCATCAGCGCCTCGTCCGCCGGCAGCGACCAGCCCACCGCCACCACCAGCGTGGCGGCCACCACGGTGGCGATGACGATGCCGCGCGGTCCCGGCCCGCGGAGCATGCCCAAGAGCCGCAGCAGCATCAGTCCGAGGACCGCCGAGGTCAGCGCCGCGGTGTGGGCCTGCAGGCGCATCAGCCCGTCGCCGGGGTGGACCGGCACCCAGCCGAGGAAGACCAGCACGTAGAGGGCGGACAGCAGGGCCGAGAGCGAGCCGGTGACGGCGACCCGGCGGGCGGAGCGGCGGAAGGCGAGCACGGCGGCGGCCAGCGACAGGCCCGCCGCCCCGAAGAAGGCTCCCCAGAAACCCACCGCCACGCTGTCCATGCGCTTGCGCCCCTAGTGCCGCCGATGCGGCCGGAGCGTACCTTACACTGTCCCGCTCCCCTCGCCCTCTTCGCCGCTGTCAGTTCTCACAGTCGCATGTCCACCGTCTTCAATTTCACCTTCGTGCCCTGGTTCCGCTCGGTGGCGCCCTACATCCACATGCACCGGGGCAAGACCTTCGTGGTCGCCGTCGCCGGCGAGGCCGTCGCCGCAGGCAAGCTGCAGGCGATCGCCCAGGACATCGCGCTGATCCAGAGCATGGGCGTCAAGCTGGTGCTGGTGCACGGCTTCCGTCCGCAGGTCAACGAACAGCTGCGCGCCAAGGGCCACGAGGCGCGCTACTCGCACGGCATCCGCATCACGGACGGCGTGGCGCTCGATTGCGCCCAGGAGGCCGCCGGCCAGCTGCGCTACGAGATCGAGGCCGCGTTCAGCATGGGCCTGCCCAACACGCCGATGGCCGGCTCGACCATCCGCGTGATCTCGGGCAACTTCATCACCGCACGGCCGGTGGGCATCGTGGACGGCGTGGACTTCCAGCACTCCGGCATGGTGCGCAAGGTGGACGTGGCGGGCATCAAGCGCTCGCTGGACCACGGCGCGATGGTGCTGCTGTCGCCCTTCGGCTTCTCGCCGACCGGCGAGGCGTTCAACCTGACCATGGAGGAAGTCGCCACCAGCGTGGCCATCGCGCTGCAGGCTGACAAGCTGGTGTTCCTGACCGAGGTCCCCGGCATCCGCGTCAACCCGGGCGAGCCCGAGGCCGACGACAACCCGATCGACACCGAGCTGCCGCTGGCGGCGGCCGAGCGCATCCTGGCCAGCCTGCCCCCCCCGCAGCAGCCGACCGACATCGCGTTCTACCTGCAGCACTGCGTGAAGGCCTGCAAGGCGGGCGTCGAGCGCAGCCACATCATCCCGTTCTCGGTGGACGGCTCGCTGCTGCTGGAGATCTACGTGCACGACGGCATCGGCACGATGGTGATCGACGAGAAGCTGGAAGAGCTGCGCGAGGCCACCGCCGACGACGTGGGCGGCATCCTGCAGCTGATCGAACCCTTCGAGCGCGACGGCACGCTGGTGCGGCGCGAGCGCACGGAGATCGAGCGCGACATCGCCAACTACAGCATCATCGAGCACGACGGGGTGATCTTCGCCTGCGCGGCGCTCTACCCTTACCCCGAAGCGCGCACCGGCGAGATGGCGGCGCTGACCGTTTCGCCCCAGAGCCAGGGCCAGGGCGACGGCGAGAAGATCCTCAAGCGCGTCGAGCAGCGCGCCCGCGCGATGGGGCTGGACAGCATCTTCGTGCTCACCACGCGCACCATGCACTGGTTCCTGAAGCGCGGCTTCGTGCAGGTCGAGCCCGACTGGCTGCCGGAAGCGCGCAAGCGCAAGTACAACTGGGACCGGCGGTCGATGGTGTTCGTCAAGAAGCTGGCGTAGGCGACGGCCCGCAAGGTTGAGGGCGCTTTGAGTTCAAAAGGATTAGTTTTCAGTTTAGACTCGCCGCATGACCGACAACGTCTCCCTCATCGTCATCGAGCACCTCAAGGCGCTCCGCAATGAGCTGCGTGACTTCAAGGTCGAACTGCGGACCGAAGCGGAAGGGGTCAAGACCCGCCTGAACTCGCTCGAGAGGCAGATGGCCTTCTTCCACGAAGACCTCGCCGGCATCCATATCCGGCTGGACCGGGTCGAAAACCGGCTCGACCGCGTCGAGCGCCGCCTCGACCTGGCGCACTGACTCAGGCCGCCGCCAACCGCGGGGCGCGCAGCTGCCGCGCGATGATCCCGATGAAGACGATGGCGAACGCCACGAACGCCACGAACGACCAGTTGGCGATGGAGCCGCCCAGGAACGTCCAGTCGATCTTGGTGCAGTCGCCGCTGCCGCGGAAGATCATCGGGATAGCGCGCTTCAGCGGGAACGTCTCGATCATCCCGTAGAAGTCGCGCCCGCAGGACACGATCTCCGGCGGGTTCCACTGCAGCCAGCTCTGGCGCGCCGCCACGAAGGCGCCGAATCCCGCCGCCGCCAGCCCCAGCACGCTGCCCGTGATCCAGGCGCCGCGGCGGGGGACCAGCGCCGAGATGCCGGCGACCAGGCCCACCAGGATCAGCGCGTAGCGCTGCACGATGCACATCGGGCAAGGCTCGAGCCCCACGACGTGCTGCAGGTACAGCGCGAAGGCCAGCATGCCGGCGCAGGCCAGGAAGACCAGGCCCAGCGTGCGGCGCGGCGCCGCGAACAACCAATCGAACAATTCCGTCTCCCGATACGGGCCGGCCTCAGCCGGCCGCCCCCTCCACGAACACGCGAGCCCGCCGCGGGGTCACCACGAGCGTCTCGCCTTCCCGGAATCCCAGGTCCCTGAATTGTTGCGCAGGAATCTGCGCTTCGATGATGGACTCCTGGCCGCCGGGGCCGGCCGGTTGGGTTTCCTCGGCGGGGATTAGTTCCAGCCGGGCGATCGGCCCGACCACGATGGCGCGCGACAGCTGCACCACGATGCCGCGCGCGCCGGGCGAATAGCGCTGCACGTCCAGGTCGTGCGGACGCACGTAGGCGAAGGCCTTGGCGTTCTCCACGTCGGCATGCTCGGGCGCCTCCAGCTGCAGGCCTTCGAGGTGCACCTCGCCCTGGTGGGCGCGGCCGTGGAACATGTTGACGTCGCCCAGGAACCCGTAGACGAACGGGCTGGCCGGATGGTCCCAGACATCCTGGGGCGATCCCACCTGCTCCACGCGGCCGCTGTTCATCAGCACCACGCGGTCCGCGACTTCCAGCGCCTCTTCCTGGTCGTGCGTCACGAAGATGCTGGTGACGTGCAGCTCGTCGTGCAGGCGGCGCAGCCAGCGGCGCAGTTCCTTGCGCACCTTGGCGTCGAGCGCGCCGAACGGCTCGTCCAGCAGCAGCACCTTGGGCTCGACCGCCAGAGCGCGCGCCAGGGCGATGCGCTGGCGCTGCCCGCCCGACAGCTGCGCCGGGAAGCGGTCGGCCAGCCAGTCCAGCTGCACCAGGCCCAGCAACTCGTGCACCTTCTGCTTGATCTGCGCCTCGCTCGGACGCTGGCCGCGCGGCTTGACGCGCAGGCCGAAGGCGACGTTCTCGAACACGGTCATGTGGCGGAACAGCGCGTAGTGCTGGAACACGAAGCCGACCTGGCGCTCGCGCACGTGCACGTCGGTCGTGTCCTCGCCGGCGAACAGGATGCTGCCGCTGTCGGCCGTCTCCAGCCCCGCGATGATGCGCAGCAGCGTGGTCTTGCCGCAGCCCGAGGGGCCGAGCAGCGCGAGCAGCTCGCCCGAAGCGATGTCGAGCGACACGTTGCGCAGCGCGTGGAAGTCGCCGAAGGTCTTGCTGACGTTGCGAATTTCGATGCTCATGGGAATTCCTTCAGGCCGCGGCCGGCCGCTCCGGCGGCAGCTCCGCCACCGCCTTCATCTGCCGCTCGTGCTGCCACTCGGCCAGGGTCTTGATCGCCAGCGTCACCAGCGCCAGCAGGGCCAGCAGCGAGGCCACGGCGAAGGCGGCCACCGATTGGTATTCGTTGTAGAGGATCTCCACGTGCAGCGGCATGGTGTTGGTCTGGCCGCGGATGTGGCCCGACACCACCGACACCGCCCCGAACTCGCCCATGGCCCGCGCGTTGCACAGGATCACGCCGTAGATCAGGCCCCACTTGATGTTGGGCAGCGTCACGTGCCGGAAGGTCTGCCAGCCGCTGGCGCCCAGCACGATGGCGGCCTGCTCCTCCTCGTTGCCCTGCGCCTGCATCAGCGGGATCAGCTCGCGCGCGATGAAGGGGAACGTCACGAAGATGGTCGCCAGCACGATGCCCGGCACGGCGAACACGATCTTGATGTCGTGCTCCGCCAGCCAGGGCCCGAACCAGCCCTGCGCGCCGAACACCAGCACGTAGATCAGGCCCGCCACCACCGGCGACACCGAGAACGGCAGGTCCACCAGCGTCGTGAGGAAGGCCTTGCCGCGGAACTCGTACTTGGCGATGCACCACGCCGCCGCGATGCCGAACACCAGGTTCAGCGGCACGGCGATCGCCGCGGTGATGAGCGTCAGCCGGATCGCCGACCAGGCGTCCGGCTCCTTCAGCGCCTCGGCGTACGCGCCCCAGCCCTTGCGCAGCGCCTCGGTGGCGACGGCCGCCAGCGGCAGCACGAGGAACAGGAACAGGAAGGCCAGCGCCAGCCCGATCAGGGTGCGGCGCACCCACGCCGACTCGGTCGTGATGATCTTCCGGTTGGTGAGGTTGCTCATGCGCCCGCCCTCCGGCGTTGCCAGGCCTGCAGCGCGTTGATCACCAGCAGCAGAACGAACGAGAGGACCAGCATCACCGTCGCGACCGCCGTGGCGCCCGCGTAGTCGTACTGCTCCAGCTTGCCGATGATGATCAGCGGCGTGATCTCCGAAACCATGGGCATGTTGCCGGCGATGAAGATCACCGAGCCGTACTCGCCCACCGCGCGCGCGAAAGCCATCGCGAAGCCGGTCAGCAGCGCCGGCAGGATGGGCGGCAGGATCACGCGCGAGAAGGTCTGCCAGCGCGTCGCGCCCAGGCACATGGCGGCTTCCTCCAGTTCGCGCTCCGTGTCCTCCAGCACCGGCTGCACCGTGCGGACCACGAACGGCAGGCCGATGAAGATCAGCGCGATCACCACGCCGTTCGGATTGAAGGCCAGCTGGATGCCCAGCGGCTCGAGGTACTGGCCGATCCAGCCATTGCCGGCCAGCAGCGCGGTGAGCGAAATGCCGGCCACGGCGGTGGGCAGCGCGAACGGCAGGTCCACCAGGGCGTCGACGATCTTCTTGCCGGGGAAGCTGTAGCGCACCAGCACCCACGCCACCAGCAGGCCGAAGAACACGTTGACGACGGCGGCCAGGAACGACGCGCCGAACGTGAGCCGGTACGAAGCCACCACGCGCGGCGAGCTGACGGCGGCCCAGAACTGGTCCCAGCTCAGGGTGAAGGTCTTGAAGACCAGCGCCGACAGCGGGATGAGGACGACGAGGCTCAGGTACAGCAGCGTGTACCCGAGCGTGAGGTTGAAGCCCGGCAGCACCCTGCGCGCGGCGCCGCGGCGCGAAGGCGCCGCCGGCCCCGGCAGGGCCGCCGGAAGGCTGGCGGCGGTCCCGGCCATTACTTGACCGTGTAGATCTTGTCGAACTGGCCGCCGTCGTTGAAGTGCACCTTCTGCGCTTCGGACAGGGAGCCGAACAGCTCCTGCACGGTGAACAGCTTGACCGGCTTGAAGGTCTGGGCGTACTTGACCAGCACCTTCTGGTTGCGCGGACGGATCGAGTGCTTCGCCGCGATCTCCTGGCCCTCTTCCGTGTACAGGAAGTCCAGGTAGGCCTTGGCCAGGTCGCCCGTGCCCTTCTTGGCGATGGTGCGCTCGACGATGGCCACCGGGTTCTCGGCCACGATGCTGATGGACGGATAGACCACGTCCACCTTGCCCTTGCCGAATTCGCGGTTGACCGACTCGACCTCCGACTCGAACGTGATCAGCACGTCGCCGGTGTTGCGCTGCAGGAAGGCGGTGGTGGCGTCGCGGCCGCCGCGGGCCAGCACGGGCACGTTCTTGTACAGCTTGGACAGGAACTCCTGCGCCTGCTGGTCGGTCCCGCCGCTCTTCTTGATGTAGCCCCAGGCCGCCAGGTAGGCGTAGCGGCCGTTGCCGCCGGTCTTGGGGTTCACCACCACGACCTTGACGTCGGGACGCACCAGGTCCTGCCAGTCCTTGACGCCCTTGGGATTGCCCTCGCGCACCAGGAACAGCATGGTGGACGTGGTCGGCGCCGCGTTGTCGGGGAAGCGCTTGGCCCAGTCCTTGGCCACCACGCCGCGCTCGGCCAGGAATTCGACGTCGGTCGTCGTGTTCATGGTCACCACGTCGGCGTCGAGGCCGTCAGCGACGGCGCGCGCCTGGGCGCTGGAGCCGGCATGCGACTGCTCGACCTTCACGTCCTTGCCGGTGGTCTTCTTGTAGTACGGCACGAACGCCGCGTTGATGTCCTTGTAGAACTCGCGCGCGACGTCATAGGAGACGTTCAGCAGCGACTGCTGGGCGGAAGCGAACGAGCTGGCGGCCAGCGCCAGGGAAGCGAGAGCGATCTTGAACTTGGAGTTTTTCATGTCTGTCGATTACCGGTTGGGCTGGGGGGTCAGGCGCAGGTAGGGGCGCAGCGCACGGAAGCCCTTGGGGAAACGCCGGGCGATCTCGGCCGGGTCCTGCAGGCTGGGCAGGATCACCACTTCGTCGCCGTCCTGCCAGTTGGCGGGCGTGGCGACCTTGTGGCCGTCGGTCAGCTGCAGTGAGTCGATGACGCGCAGGATCTCGTCGAAGTTGCGGCCGGTGCTGGCGGGATAGGTCAGCGTCAGGCGGATCGTCTTCTTCGGGTCGATGACGAACACGCTGCGCACGGTGGCGTTGGCCAGCGAGTTCGGATGGATCATGTCGTACAGCGTGGCCACCTTGCGGTCGGCGTCGGCCAGGATCGGGAAGTTGACCGTGGTGTTCTGGGTCTCGTTGATGTCGCCCACCCACTGGTGGTGCTGCTCGACCGGATCCACGCTCACGGCGATCGGCTTGACGCCGCGGCGCGCGAACTCGCCGCCCAGCGCGGCCGTCCTGCCCAGCTCGGTGGTGCACACCGGCGTGAAGTCCGCGGGATGCGAGAACAGCACCACCCAGGAATCCCCCGCCCACTGGTGGAAGGAGATGGGACCCGCGGTCGAGTCCTGCTGGAAATCGGGAGCGGTATCGCCCAAGCGCAGCGTCGCCATTGATCTGATCCGAATAAGAGGAGCAGAAATTGTGGGGTCGCGGTTATGAAAACCCAACGAATCTCTCGTTGTTTGCTTATTCCCGCCCCCGCAGGGCCTGTCTATAGGAGAGGACGCAGTTCCCGCGCCGCATCGTGCAGCAGAGGCAGGACCTCGCGGCCGAGCACCGGCGGCTGGACGCGCTCCAGCCGGGTCACCACGTTGAGCGCGGCCACGACGCGGCCTTCCAGGTTGCGCAGCGGCACGGCCGCGGCATGCACGCCCAGCTCATGCTCTTCGCTGGCCACGCACCAGTCCTGCTGGCGCACCTGGTCGATCACCTGGCGCAGCTGCCTGGTGTCGATCACCGTGTGGGCCGTCAGGCGCGGCAGTTCGCGCCCCTTGAGCCAGGCGCTGAACTCGGCCTTGGGCTTGGCCGCCAGCAGCACGCGCCCGGTCGAGGTGGCATGGGCCGGCAGCCGCGCGCCGAGGTGCAGGCCGTAGGCCAGCATGCGGGTCGGGCCGCTGCGCGCGACGATCACCACCTGGTCGCCGTCCAGCACCACGGCCGAGAACGCCTCCGCCGTGCGCGCGGCCAGCCGGTCCAGGGTGGGCTGCAGCGCCCGCGGCAGGCGCGACGACGCCAGGTAGCTGCCGGAAAAGCGCAGCACCTTGGGCGCCAGCCAGAAATAGCTGCCGTCGGTTTCCAGGTAGCCCAGGTGCGTCAGGGTCAGCAGGTGGCGGCGCGCGGCCGCGCGCGTGAGGCCGGCGCGCTGCGCCGCCAGGGTGGCGTTCAGGCGCTGGCGTTCGGTGTCGAAGCTCTCCAGCACGGCCAGGCCCTTGGCCATGCCTTCGATGAAATCGGCGCGGGCGATCATGGTTCGGAGGCCTGCGCGATCATCGCGCAAGCGGCGCAATCATCGCACAAAGGTCGCACCCTCCCCTCGCGGCGCCGCCCGTGCGCGCCTAAGCTGCGCATCGACAGAGAACGAGGAGACAGCGCCATGCGCAAGACCCAGATCGCCATCATCGGCGCCGGCCCGTCGGGCCTGCTGCTCGGCCAGCTGCTGCACAAGGCCGGCATCGACAACATCATCCTTGAGCGCCAGACCGCCGACTACGTGCTGGGCCGCATCCGCGCGGGCATCCTGGAGCAGGTCACGGTCGACCTGATGGACGAGGCCGGCATCGGCGAGCGCCTGCACCAGGAGGGCATCGTCCACCACGCCATCGAGCTGGTGTTCCGCGGCGAGCGGCATCCGATCGAGGTGGACCGGCTCACCGGCGGCAAGGTGGTGACGGCCTACGGCCAGACCGAGCTCACGCGCGACCTGATGGAAGCGCGCCAGGCCGCCGGCCTGCCCACCGTCTACGAAGCCGCCGACGTCAGCCTGCACGGCCTGGACGGCGACAAGCCGGTCGTGCGCTGGCGCCACGACGGCCAGGAGCACGAGTTGCAGTGCGACTTCATCGCCGGCTGCGACGGCTACCACGGCGTCTCGCGCGCCACGGTGAAGGACAAGGTCACCGAGTACGAGAAGGTCTACCCGTTCGGCTGGCTGGGCGTGCTCGCGGACGTGCCGCCGGTGTCGCCCCACGCCATCGTGTACGGCAACAGCGAGCGCGGCTTCTCGCTGTGCTCCATGCGCAGCCTCACGCGCAGCCGCTACTACGTGCAGTGCCCGCTCGACGACAAGGTCGAGGACTGGTCCGACGACCGCTTCTGGGACGAGCTCAAGCGCCGGGTCGATCCCCACCTGGCTTCGAACATCATCACCGGCCCGTCGATCGAGAAGAGCATCGCGCCGCTGCGCAGCTTCGTCGCCGAGCCGATGCGCTTCGGCCGCCTGTTCCTGGCCGGGGACGCCGCCCACATCGTGCCGCCCACCGGCGCCAAGGGGCTGAACCTCGCGGCGAGCGATGTGAAGTACCTGTCGGCGGCCTTCATCGAGCACTACCGCGAGCGCAGCGCCGCCGGCCTGGACCACTACTCCGCCCGCGCCCTGCAGCGCGTGTGGAAGGCCGAGCGCTTCTCCTGGTGGCTGACTTCGCTGATGCACCGCTTCCCGGACATGAGCGCGTTCGACCAGCGCCTGCAGGAAGCGGAGCTCGAGTACGTCGTGCATTCGCAGGCCGCGTCCACGGCGCTGGCGGAGAACTACGTCGGCCTGCCGCTCTGAGCGCCCCGCTCTGCTAGCCTGCGGGCCATGACCGCCCCGCCCCGTCCGCTCGCCCAGGTCCGCATCCTCAGCCTGGCGCTCAACCTCCCCGGCCCGGCCGCGCTGATGCGCTGCCGGCGCATGGGCGCGCAGTGCACCAAGGTCGAGCCGCCATCGGGCGATCCCATGAAGCACTACAGCCCGGCGGCGTACGCCGAGCTGCACGAAGGCGTGAAGGTCCTGGAGGCCGATCTCAAGACCGAAGCAGGCCAGGCCGTCGTCCATCGCGAGCTCGCACGGACCGACGTGCTGCTCACGTCCTTCCGTCCTTCCGCGATGAAGAAGCTCGGCCTTGAGTGGTCGCAGCTGCACAGCCGCTATCCGTCGCTCTGCCAGGTGGCGATCGTCGGCGGCCCGGGCGAAGCCGCCGAGGTGCCGGGCCACGACCTCACCTACCTGGCCGAGCACGGCCTGGTCACCGGCACCGACCTGCCGGCCACCCTGTTCGCCGACATGGGCGGTTCGCTGATGGCCAGCGAGGCGGTGCTGCAGGCGGCGCTGCTGCAGGCCGAGCGCTACGACGGCTCGGGCGACGTGCATCCGCAAGGGCGCTATTCCGAGGTCGCGCTGGCGGATGCGGCGGCCTATCTCGCGCTACCGCGGCATTGGAGGCTTACGCAGCCCGAAGGCGCGGTGGGCGGAGCGCACGCGGGCTACCGCGTGTACCCGTGCAAGGACGGCCGCGTGGCGGTGGCGGCGCTGGAGCCGCATTTCGCCGCGGCACTGTGCGCGGCGGCCGGCGTCGCGGCGAGCGACATGAAGGCGATGTTCGCGCGCCAAACGCACGAGGCGGTCGCGCGGTTCATCGCGTCGAAGACGCGCGAAGAGCTGGATCGATTGGCGGTGGAGAAGGATCTGCCGCTGCAAACGCTCGCCTGAACGCGCGCATGGAACGCGTCGACACGCGCAGTTGCGCCTCCTTACAATCCGTTCGCCCCGAGAGGGGCCGGCCTGTCGGCCGCATACCAACACGAACGGAGGAGTTTTCATGTCATTGCGTCTCATCGCGACCGCGGTCGCCGCGCTCGCGCTCGTCGGCTGCGCGAACGTTCCCATGGGCGACCCTGCCCAGGATGCCAAGCTCAAGACCTTCCCGTCGGCCTCGGCCGGCAAGGCAGGCGTGTACATCTACCGCAACGAAACCTTCGGTGCCGCGGTGAAGCTCAACGTGGCCCTCGACGGCCAGGCGCTCGGCTCGACGGCATCCAAGACGTACTTCTACAAGGAAGTCGCGCCGGGCAAGCACACCGTGACCTCGTACGGCGAGAACACGGACACTCTCAACTTCGATGCGATCGCCGGGAAGCTGTACTACGTCTGGCAGGAGGTGAAGATGGGCATGTTCGGCCCTCGCACCCAGCTGCACATGGCGACCGAGAAGGACGGGCAGGCCGGCGTGGGCGAGTCCAAGCTGGCCCAGCCGCACTGATCCTGGCGGCGGGTCGAGCCCGCCGCCTCTTCAGAAGAATCTGCTGCCGCACACGACGCCGGGCTACCATCCGAACATGGCACGCGTCGTTGGCTCCCGGAACCGAAGCCCCTACATCCTCGATCCTGTCGAGGCTCTTCGGGCCGGCGAGCGCGTCGACGCTCTGCTCGCAAGTGCAGCCCTCCCGCGACCGCACGGAGTCATACGCGCGACGCACCGCCGGTTCAATGAAATGGATGTCGCCAGGCAGTTGCAGGCGGCACTGAAGGTCTCCGCCGGCCGGAATGGATAACGACGTCCTGCTGCGAGTCTTGCGCCGCTTCCAGGCGGAAGGCGTCGAGTACATCCTGGTCGGCGGTTTCGCCGTCAGGCTCAATGGGTTTGTACGTGCCACGGAGGACATCGATGTCCTGCTGCCCTCGTCCGTCGACAACGGCCGCAAAGTGGTACGCGCGCTGGATTTCCTGCCCTCCAGTCGCGAACTCGACCCGACGTGGTTTGAAGTCGATCCGGAAGAGCCCGACAACATTCGGGTCGCGGACGACCTGCTGATCGACTTGCTCTTCGTGGCGAACGGACATAGCTACGAAAGCCTTTTGCCTCATGTGCGCGTGATCAATGTGCACGACGTCCTCGTCCGGACACTGGACGTGGAGGGGCTACTCAAGACCAAGAGGACGGGTCGCGACAAGGACCGTGTGGACGTCCAAGTGCTCGAGCGCCTCCGAAGAGACGTCGAAAGGCTGAATCCGATCCGCCGGGCGCGCATGGTCGAGGTGAAGTCGACCGCGGTAAGCCGGATGGGCTTCGATCCGCAGCAACGCGTGCTCTCGGTGCAGTACACCGGCAGCGATGCGGTATATGGCTACCCGAACCTCACTGACGAGGAAGTGGCGGGGTTACTTGGCGTTCTCGAAAACCACGAATCGCTCGGCAACTACATCAACACCGTGATCAAGCCGAACCACGACCACGAGCGAATCCAGTTCTGACCGCGGACGACGCCACCCCAACGATGGTCGCCAGGTCAGCGCGGCTTGCGCGGCGCCGGCTTGCTTCCCGTCACCCGCGGCGGCAACCCCGTGTGCTGCGTCAGCATCGTGCCCTTGCGCGGCTGGCCCGACGGCGTGGAGTTCTTGCGGCGGGCGCTGCTGTAGCTGCCGTCGGTCGCCGGCTGGAAGCTCGGGATCAGGTGGTGCTTGCCGTTGCCGATCAGGTCGGCGCGGCCCATGGACTTGAGCGCCTCGCGCAGCAGCGGCCAGTTGTTGGCGTCGTGGTAGCGCAGGAACGCCTTGTGCAGGCGGCGGCGCTTCTCGCCGCGCACGATGTCCACCGTGTCCTCGTCCGAGCCCACGCGGCGCACCTTGCGCAGCGTGTTGCGGCCCGAGTGGTACATCGCCGTGGCCGTGGCCATCGGGCTCGGGTAGAAGGTCTGGACCTGGTCGGCGCGGAAGCCGTTGCGCTTGAGCCAGAGCGCCAGGTTCATCATGTCCTCGTCGCTGGTGCCGGGGTGCGCCGCGATGAAGTACGGGATCAGGTACTGCTTCTTGCCCGCCTCGGCCGAGAACTTCTCGAACATCTGCTTGAAGCGGTCGTAGCTGCCGATGCCGGGCTTCATCATCTTGGAGAGCGGGCCCGACTCGGTGTGCTCCGGCGCGATCTTCAGGTAGCCGCCCACGTGGTGCTGCACCAGCTCCTTGACGTACTCGGGCGACTGCACGGCCAGGTCGTAGCGCAAGCCCGAGCCGATCAGGATCTTCTTGACGCCCGGCAGCGCCCGCGCGCGCCGGTACATCGCCACCAAGTGCCGGTGGTCGGTGTTGAGGTTCTGGCAGATGCCCGGGTACACGCAGCTCGGCTTGCGGCAGGCCGCCTCGATCTCTGGCGTCTTGCAGCCGATGCGGTACATGTTGGCCGTGGGGCCGCCGAGGTCGGAGATGACGCCGGTGAAGCCCGGCACCTTGTCGCGGATCTCCTCGATCTCGTGGATCACCGAGTCCTCGCTGCGGCTCTGGATGATCCGGCCCTCGTGCTCGGTGATCGAGCAGAAGGTGCAGCCGCCGAAGCAGCCCCGCATGATGTTCACGCTGAAGCGGATCATCTCCCACGCGGGGATCTTGGTCTCGCCGTCGTGCGAGCCCTGCTTGTCGGCGTACACCGGATGCGGGCTGCGCGCGTACGGCAGGCCGAAGACGTAGTCCATCTCCGCGGTGGTGAGCGGGATCGGCGGCGCGTTCAGCCACACGTCGCGGTCGCCGTGGGCCTGCACCAGCGCGCGGGCGTTGCCCGGGTTGGTCTCCAGGTGCAGCACGCGGTTGGCGTGGGCGTACAGCACGGGGTCGGACTTGACCTGGTCGTACGACGGCAGGCGGATCACCGTGCGGTCGCGATTGAGCTTGACGCGCGGATTGGCCACGAAGGTCAGCGGCTGCACGGCGCCCTGCACCGGCTCGCCGCCCTCTTCCCTGGCGCAGGTCTCGCCCTGGGCCCTGGCCTGGTCCGACACCGTCATGTACGGATTGACGTGGTCTTCCACGCGACCGGGCTGGTCGACCTCGGAGGAATCGATCTGCAGCCAGCCCTCGGGCGTCTCGCGGCGGATGAAGGCGGTGCCGCGCACGTCGGTGATCTGCGCCACCGGTTCGCGCGACGCCAGCCGGTGCGCGATCTCCACGATGGCGCGCTCGGCGTTGCCGTACAGCAGCAGGTCGGCCTTGCTGTCCACCAGCACCGAGCGGCGCACCTTGTCCTGCCAGTAGTCGTAGTGCGCGATGCGGCGCAGGCTGCCTTCGATGCCGCCCAGCACGATGGGCGCTTCGGGATAGGCCTCGCGGCAGCGCTGCGAGTACACGAGCGAAGCGCGGTCCGGCCGCTTGCCGGCCACGTCGCCCGGCGTGTACGCGTCGTCGCTGCGGATCTTCCGGTCGGCGGTGTACCGGTTGATCATGGAATCCATGTTGCCGGCGGTGACGCCGAAGAACAGGTTGGGCTTGCCGAGCGCCTTGAACGGGTCGGCCGACTGCCAGTCGGGCTGGGCGATGATGCCCACGCGAAAGCCCTGCGCCTCCAGCACGCGGCCGATCACCGCCATGCCGAAGCTCGGATGGTCCACGTACGCGTCGCCGGTGACGATGATGATGTCGCAGCTGTCCCAGCCGAGCTTGTCCATCTCCTCGCGGCTCATCGGCAGGAACGGCGCCGTGCCGAAGCGCGCGGCCCAGTACCGCCGATAACTGGTGATCGGCTTGGCGGCGCGCGCGAAAAGGGAAACGTCGACAGGGGCGTTCAAGGCAGGGTCCGGGGGGAGAACCCGCGATTTTACGAGGCGCCCTGCTGTCGCGCCGCCCGGAGACGAGGTGTCCTTACCGGTTGGAGGACTCCCCGTCCGCGAAGCCCTGCGGGCCCTTGGCGATGCCGGGCTCGGCCTTGGCACCTTTCACGCCCGCGGGCACGTCCGGCGCAGCCTGGTCCAGCACATCGCTGCCGGCCGGCGCCTCGTCCTGCGGCGCGCCCTCGCCCAGCGTGGTGTGGCGGGGATCGCCGTCGTGGTTCTCGTTGCCGCCGTGGGCCGGGCCACGGCCGATGCTGGTGCTGCTGCTCATGCGGGCTCCTTGCGTTGCGCTTGCTTCCACTCTAGGAGTGCCGGCCCACCCGGGCTGTAGGCACGCACCGATACCATCCGTCCATGCCCGAGTCGCATCCGATCGAGAGCGCCGCAGAAGTCGTCCGTTTCTGGAGCGAAGCCGGTCCCGACCGCTGGTTCCGCAAGGACGAGGCGTTCGATGCCGAGTTCCGCGAGCGCTTCCTGCCCACGCACGAAGCGGCCGCGCGCGGCGAGCTGGAAAGCTGGCGGCGGACCGCCGAAGGCTCGCTGGCCCTCCTGATCCTGCTGGACCAGTTCCCGCGCAACGCCTTCCGCGGCACCGGCCGCGTCTACGCCACCGACGCCCTGGCGCGCCTGGTGGCCCAGCAGGCCCTGGCCGAGGGCCATCGCGAGCACCTGCCGCAAGCGCTGCGCGGCTTCTTCCATCTGCCGTTCTCGCATTCGGAGTGGCTTCCCGACCAGAAGCGCGCGGTGGAACTCTGCCAGCCGCTGGGCGAGGAAACGCTTCGCTGGGGCCGGCACCACCACGACGTGGTGGCGCGGTTCGGCCGCTTTCCGCACCGCAACGCGCTGCTGGGCCGCAACAGCACGCACGACGAGCGCGAGTTCCTCGCGCAGGGTGGCTTCGCGGGCTGAGCCCGCGCAGGGCTCGTCCTAGAAGAGGCCGAGGCCGGCGAAGGTGCTGGCTTCGTGGCCGCCGCGCGCGGGCGTCGCGGTGATCGAGGCCAGCGGCTGGTGGTGCGTGTCCAGTTCCTCGGCCAGCAGGCAGTCGTGGCTGTGCGTGTGCACCGCGTCGCGCACCAGCGTGTAGGTCGAAGGCGAGATCAGGATGCTGCCGCTGCCCGCGCCCGCCGCGACGCGCGCCGCCAGGTCGCTTTCGGCGCCGAGCAGCGTGGCGAAGGCCTCGCCGCCGCGCGAGAAGCGCGCCACCTGGCAGGAAGCCGTGGTGATGCCCATTCGCAGCCGCAGCTGCGTGGTGCCGTGCTGCAACGCCATGGCCATGCGCACGCAATCGACGGCGTTGTCGAAGAAGACCAGCGAACCGGAGTGCGCCAGCCGGTCGCGCACGCCGTGGTGGCGGGCAGCGAGCCATTCGAGCTGCAACTCCAGCTCGTCCGTGCCGGCCTCGGTCTCGGGCCGGCCGACGAACAGCAGGGTGAGCGTGCGGCGCTCGAGAGCGATCGGCGACTCACCGCCGCCGGTCTCCGGTTGAGCCTGGGGGTCCATCACGTCACGTCCTGGAAGTGTTGCCATGGGTAACAATCATCTCGCCCGCGACACAACTATCCCCTAGGCAAAACCGGCCCGCCGCTTACGGAATTTGCGTAGCCCGGGCGGCCGCTAGCGGACCGCCGCGGCCTGGACGCCGACGCTGAACGCGCCGGCCTCCTTCAGCAGCGCCGCCGCCCGGTCCGCCATCGCCTGGTCGGGCGTGCGGGCCACCAGCACGATGGCTCCGCGCTCGAGCGCCTCGGTCACCACGTTGACGTGGTGGTGGTCCACGTTGAGCGACACGAGGTCGCCGAACACCCGGCCCAGCGCGCCGAGCACCGACTCGTCGCCCTGCCGGGGCCGCGCGCGGCCCACCGCCCGGAGGCGCTCGAGGTCGTGCTCGATGTGCAGGTCGTCGCGCGCGATGCCTTCATTCGCGAGCCGGTGGAGCGCCATGTTCGCGGCGTGGCGGTCGTCGAAGGCGGCGAGGATGGTGCTCATGCGGTGCTCCTTGCAGGATCGGTAGTGGTTCTGGTGCGGCGCGCGGGCGCCTTCTTCTTTTCGAGCCGCTGCAGGTCCAGCGTGACCCAGGTGGGCGCGTGGTCGCTGGCGTGCGGCTGGCCGCGCACCCAGCTGTCCACGCCCGCCTCCTGCAGGCAGGGAGCGAGCACGCGGTTGAGCAGCAGGTGGTCGATGCGCAGCCCGGCATTGCGCTGCCAGTGCTGGCGGAAGTAGTCCCAGAAGGTGAAGACGGCTTCGTCCGGATGCTTGTGCCGCAGCGCGTCGGTCCAGCCCTGCGCCAGCAGCCGCGCGTAGCAGTCGCGGCTTTCCGGCTGCAGCAGGGCGTCCTTCAGCCAGGAGCGCGGGTTGTAGATGTCGAAGTCGGTGGGCACGACGTTGTAGTCGCCGGCCATCACCACCGGATGCGGGCCGGCGACCAGCGCGGCCGCGTGCTCGATCAGGCGCTCGAACCAGGCGAGCTTGTATTCGAACTTCGGGCCGGGCTGCGGGTTCCCGTTCGGCAGGTACAGGCAGCAGACGATGACGCCGTCCACCGCGGCCTCGATATAGCGGCTGTGCGCGTCGTCGGGGTCGCCCGGCAGTTCGCGCCGCGCCTCCACCGGCATGCCGCCGCGGCTGAGGATGGCCACGCCGTTCCAGGATCGCTGGCCCTTCCACAGCGCGTGGTAGCCCGCGTCGCGCAACTCGGCCGCGGGGAAGGCGCCGTCCATCGCCTTGAGCTCCTGCAGGCAGGCGATGTCGGGCTGCTCGCGCGCAAGCCATTCGAGCAGGTTGGGCAACCGGCTCTTGATGCCGTTCACGTTGAAGGTGGCGATCTTCATCGGGGCTGCCGATGATGGCTCCGCCACGCAGGCACTGCCGTAGGAGCGCGCCGCTTCAAATCACTTCACGCGCGAGCGGCGATAGGCCTCGGCTCCGCCGCTGCCGCCGCCGTCGGGGAAATCGTGCGGATCGAGCCGCCGGCGGCGCATCTGCGGCGCTTCGATGAGCGTGCTGGCGCTGTTCTCGCCGTGGTCCGGCTTGGCGGGCACGGACGAGGTGGTGTCGGCCCTGGACTTCGCGTCGCGCGGATGGCTGGGACGCGTGGGCATCGGATCGGAAGGCATGGCGCCATCTTCGTCGCTGCACCGCGCGCGGCGGGTAGGTGCGGCCAGCGGCGCGGCGTAGGAACGGCACCGCAGAACTTTGCGTGCGGGTCGCCGTTCCAACTTCGGATGCACCGCCCGGCCGCCCTCGCCTGCCTCTGCATGGCCGTCTTCGTGCCCATGCCGGCGACGGCGGCGGACCCGCTCAAGTCCGAGGCCTGCGGCGAGCGGCTGGCCGCGCTGGAATCCGCGCGACGGCAAGCGCCCGGCAGCGCGCAGGTCGAAGCCCTGCGGGAGCAGGCCACGCGCGCCTGCCTCGGCGGCGGTGGGCAGGCCCAGCGGCCCAGCCCGACCGCGCAGGCGCCGCTCCTGGTGCCGCCGCCCGTGATCACGGTCGAGCCCGCCCAGCCGGTGCCCCCGCGCCCGGCCTCGCCTCCGAACGAACCGCCGCCGGTGGTGACGTCCTGCGACCTGGGCGGCTGCTGGGACAGCAACGGCGCCCGCCTGAACCGCGCCGGCCCCCAGCTCATCGGCCCGCGCGGCGCCTGCACGACCGTGGGCGCCACGGTGTACTGCCCATGACGGGGCAGCAGCGGCTGACAGCGATTGCAAGACGATTCCTACGCCACGGCACGGACTGGCGTGGCGCAATGCCTCTTCCCCATGCACACAGGAGCATTGCAAACGATGGGCCGAATGATCGTCACCGAAGCCGACCGCCAGCGCAGTCCCAAGCCCCAGGCGTCGCCGGAATACACCCCGCCGCGCCAATCCATCGGCCAGAAGATCAGCCAGGAGCGCGGATCCCACACCCGCAACAAGAAGAATCCCGGCAAGCGCGCCCACAAGGGCGGGAGCTAGAACTTTCGTCAAAGGAGCATCGATGAAGCTGGACATCTATCGCCGGCCCGAGCCGGAGCACAAGCTCTCCTTCCTGGCCGTTCCGGCCGGCCAGGAGATCCCGCAGGAGGCGATCAACGTGGATTGGCACGTGGTCGGCAACAACCTCGAGTTCGACGTCGAGGCGTCGCAGCTGGCGGACTACGGCATCGACGACCCCGCCAAGCAGATCCAGGAAAAGGGCTACGCCATCACCAGCGTCTACCACCAGGTCGAAGCGGGCGGCTGACATTCGCCGGCGCGGCGAATCGCGCCACGAGTCGGGTCGGCTGTGCTAGAAACGGCGCGGGCCTTCCGCGACCCGCATGCGCATCCGCACCCGACTCCTGCTGTTATCGCTTGCCGTGCTCGTGCCCGCGCTGATCGGCGCGGCCGTCGGCATCGGCTATGTCTACCTCGAGCAGCGCACGCTGCATCGCCAGAACCTGCGCGAGACGGTCCGCGCGCTGGCCATGGTGCTCGATCGCGAGCTCGGCGAGCGCGAGACCATCCTGAAGGTGCTGGCGGCCTCGCCCGCGCTGGAGGCGGGCGAGCTGCGCGCCTTCTACGACCACGCCCGCGCGCTGGTCGATCGCAGCCACACCACCATCATCCTGTCCGACCTCGACGGCCAGCAGCTGCTGAACACGCGACTGCCGCTGGAATCGCCGCGCCCGCGCATGCTGCCGATGGAGCGCGAGTTCCGCGCGCGCTACGGGCCCGAGCCCACGCTGGTGAGCAACCTGTACGTGCCGCCGGCGGGCCTGGGGCCGGCCAGCTTCGCCATCCAGGTGCCGGTGCGGCACAAGGGCGAGATCCGGCAGTTCCTGAGCATGGCCACCTTCGCCAGCCAGCTGCAGCGGCTGTTCAGCGACCAGGGACTGCCCGCCGAGTGGCACGCCACCATCATCGACCGCGAGGGCGTGATCGTCGCGCGCAGCCGCGAGTCGGACCGCGTCGTCGGTTCGCGCGTGCGGCCCGATCTGCTGGCGCAGCTGCGCGAGTCGCCCGAAGGCTTCCATCCCGGGCTGACGCTGGGAGGCACGCCGGCCGTCGCCTACTTCAGCCGCTCGCCGCGTTCCGAATGGTTCTTCCTGGTCAGCGTGCCCGACAGCGAGCTGGACCGCGCCGGCCTGCGCGCCGCCGCCTACCTGGGCGCGATCACGCTGCTGCTGCTCGGTCTGGCCGTCGCGGCGGCGTTCGCGGTCGGACGCGGGATCGCGCGACCGATGGAATCGCTGCGGCGCGCCGCCGAACGCCTGGGCCGAAACGAGCCGGTGCAGGACCGGACGTACGGCGTCGTCGAAGTCGACGAAGTGCGGCACGCGATGGCGGAAGCCAGCGGCCGGCTGCGGCAGACCAACGCCGACCTGGAGCACCAGGTGGCCGAGGCGGTGGCCAGCTACGAGAGCTCGCAGCGGGCGCTGGTGCAGGCGCAGAAGCTGGAGGCGCTGGGCCGGCTGACCGGCGGCATCGCCCACGACTTCAACAACGTGCTGCAGACGCTCACCACCGGCCTGCAGGCCGCGCGCCTCGACGCGCCGGACAAGGTGCGCCTGCTGCTCGCCACCTGCGAGCGCGCCGTGGCCCGCGGCAGCGAGCTGGCGCGCCAGCTGATGGTGTTCGGCCGCGTGCAGGAGGTCCGCGTCGAGACTTTCGAGCTGGGCCGGCGCCTGCTCGAGGCGCAGCCGATGCTGGCCGGCGCGCTGCCCACCAACATCGCCTTCAGCCTGGAGGCGCCGCGCCCGCTGGGGACGGTCAAGGCCGACCCGCTGCAGCTGGAGCTGGCGCTGCTCAACCTGGTGCTGAACGCGCGCGACGCCATGCCCGCCGGCGGCAGCCTGCGGCTGCACGCCTGGGCCGCGCACGGCATCGCGCCGGCCGACCTGGCCCAGGGCGACTGGCTGGCGATCTCGCTGCACGACAGCGGCGAGGGCATGAGCGCCGAGGTGCTCGCGCGCGCCTTCGACCCCTTCTTCACCACCAAGGGCGTGGGCCGTGGCTCCGGCATGGGCCTGGCGCAGGCCTACGGCTTCGCGCGCCAGAGCGGCGGCACGCTGGTGCTGGAAAGCCGCGTGGGCGAAGGCACGACGGCCACGCTGTACCTGCCGCTCAGCGCCGAGCCGCTGCCGGCACCGGCGGCGGACGAAGCGCCGGCCGCCGGCGTGCAGGGCCACGGGCGCGTGCTGCTAGTCGAAGACGATCCGCTGGTGCGCGAGACCGTGCGCACCGGCCTGGAGGCGTCGGGCTTCGAGGTGCACGCCGCCGGCAGCGCCGACGAGGCGCTGCGCCACCTGGCCGCCGGCGAGCCGATCGAGGTGGTCTTCACCGACGTGGTCATGCCCGGCGCGCTGAGCGGCGTGGACCTGGCGCGCCGCGTCGCCCGCGATTTCCCGCGCGTGCGGGTGGTCATCGCCACCGGTTATTCCGACCGCAGCGTGCAGCTGCCGGGGGTCAAGGCCCTGGCCAAGCCCTACGACCTGCGGCAGGCCGTGGCGGCGCTGAACGAGGCGCTGGGGCGCTGAGGCGCCCGCCGCGACGGCGGCGACAATCTCCCCATGCAGTACACCGTCCCGGTCCGCACGCTGTGCGAGTTCACCGCCAAGGCCGGCGACCTCGACCTGCGCTTCACCCCGGCGCCCACCGCGCTGGAGGGCATCGCCGGGCATGCGGCGGTGACGGCCCGGCGCGGCGGGGGCTACGAGCGCGAGGTGACGCTCGAGGGCGTGTACGAGCGGCTGCGCGTGCGCGGGCGCGCCGACGGCTACGACCCCGGCCGCAACCGGCTGGAGGAGATCAAGACGCACCGCGGCGACCTCAAGCGCCAGCCCGCCAACCACCGGCACCTGCACTGGGCGCAGGCGCGCATCTACGCGGCGCTGCTGTGCGAGGCGCGCGGCATCGAGTCGCTGTCGGTCGCGCTCGTCTATTTCGACGTCGCCTCGCAGAAGGAAACCCTGATCGAGGCGGTGCACACGCGCACCGAGCTGCGCGCCTTCTTCGAGCAGCAGTGCGCCCGCTTCCTCGCCTGGGCCGACCAGGAGCTGGCCCACCGCGGCGAGCGCGACGCGGCGCTGTCCGCCCTCGCCTTCCCGCATCCCTCGTTCCGCACCGGCCAGCGCGAGCTGGCCGAGGATGCGTACCGGGCCGCCGCGCAAGGCCGCTGCCTGCTGGCGCAGGCGCCCACCGGCATCGGCAAGACCGTGGGCACGCTGTTCCCGGTGCTGAAGGCGGCGCCGGCCCGCGCGATCGACAAGGTGTTCTTCCTCGCGGCCAAGACGCCCGGCCGGCAGCTGGCGCTGGACGCGGTGGACCGCATCGCGGGCAACGACACGCCGCTGCGCGTGCTCGAACTCACCGCGCGCGACAAGGCCTGCGAACACCCGGACAAGGCCTGCCACGGCGACTCCTGCCCGCTGGCCAAGGGCTTCTACGACCGCCTGCCGGCCGCGCGCGCCGCCGCCCTCGCGCAGCGGCGCATGGACCGCACGGCGCTGCGCGACACCGCGCTGGCGCACCAGGTCTGCCCCTACTACCTCTCCCAGGAACTCGCCCGCTGGACCGACGTGGTGGTGGGCGACTACCACTACTTCTTCGACGGCTCGGCGCTGCTGCATGCGCTCGCGCAGGAGCACGGCTGGCGCGCCGCGCTGCTGGTGGACGAGGCGCACAACCTGCCGGACCGCGGGCGGGAGATGTACTCGGCGCAGATGGACCCGGCCGCGCTCAACGCGCTGCGTCGCGGCGCGCCGTCGAAGTTGCGCCGTCCGATGGCGCGGCTGGCGCGCGAATGGGACGCGCTGGCCGCCGCGCAGACGGCCGACTACTCGGCGCACGAGGCGCTGCCGCAGGACTGGTTCGAGGCCCTGCAGCACACCGCTTCGGCGATCGGCGACCACCTGGCCGAAGCGCCGCACGAGCCCGCGCCGCAGCTGCAGCAGTTCTGGTTCGACGCGCTCGCCATGCTGCGCCTGGGCGAAAGCTTCGGCGAGCACTCGGTCTTCGACGTCACGCTGCGCCACGGCCCACGCGGGCCGCAGGCGCTGCCCTGCATCCGCAACCTGATCCCGGCACCCTTCCTCGGCCCGCGCGTGCGCGACGCCCACGCGTCCATCCTGTTCTCGGCCACGCTCAATCCGTTCGACTTCTACCGCGACACGCTGGGCCTGCCCTTGGACACGGTGTGGACCGACGTGGCGTCGCCGTTCTCGGCGGAGCAGTTGTCGGTGCGGCTGGTGCGCAGCATCTCCACGCGCTGGCAGGACCGCGACCGCTCGCTGCAGCCGATCGCGGAACTGATCGCGCGGCAGTACGCGGACGCGCCGGGCAACTACCTCGCGTTCTTCAGCAGCTTCGACTACATGCGCCGCGTCGCCACGCTGCTGCGCGAGCGGCATCCCCAACTGCCCGTGTTCGAGCAGTCGCCGCAGATGCCGGAAGCGCAGCGCCGCGAGTTCCTGGACCGCTTCGCGCCGGGCGGCCGCGCGCTCGGCTTCGCCGTGCTGGGCGGCTCGTTCGGCGAAGGCATCGACCTGCCGGGCGACCGCCTGGTGGGCGCGTTCATCGCCACGCTCGGCCTGCCGCAGGTGAACCCGGTCAACGAGGAGATGCGACGCCGCATGGGCCGCGCGTTCGGCGCGGGCTACGACTACGCCTACCTCTACCCAGGCATCCGCAAGGTCGTGCAGGCCGCCGGCCGCGTCATCCGCACGCGCGAGGACCGCGGTACGGTCGTCCTGATCGACGACCGCTTCGCGCAGCCCGCGGTGCGGGCGCTGCTGCCGGCCTGGTGGAAGGTGGAGATGGCCGGCAAAGCCTGAGGAGGCGTTCCCGGCCTGTCGGCAAAACCTACCGGGCGTCCACGCTCAGAAAGCGCCCGCGCCTTCGGTGCCGAAGACGGTGCCGCCGGTGGCGTTGGGCACGCGGTCCATGGGGCCGCTGGCGCCGGTGGGCGACGGCACCAGCGTCGTGTAGCCGCCGCTCGCGCCCATGGCGGCGGTGCCGCTGGAGGAACTGCTTCCCGTCGTGCTTCTTCGTCCCATCGACGAGTCGCTCGCGCATGCGGTCGCGAGCGCGGCGGTCAGGCACAGCCCCAGCAGGGCGGGAAGGCGGGTGTGGTTCTTGGTAGCCATGGTTTGCAAACTCCTCGGTCGTTGCAAGGTTGGGATGGAGCGCGGTGCCAACGCGCATGGCTCCAATGGGCGGCAATCCCCATGCCACTCCCCACGAGTTGCCCGGGCTCGGGAAGAATCGGTGCATGAAGGATGACCCGGTGAACCAACCTCGTCGCGGCCTGGCCGCGCTGCTCTTCTCGTCGTTGTTCGGCCGCGCATCGGCGCAGCAGCCCGCCGCACCGTCGACGATGCGCCGCGCGCGCGTCGGCATCGTGCTGCTGCACGGCATTGGCGCCACCGGCGCGGCCATGGAGCCGCTGGCCGCGCGCTGGCGGCAGAACGGCTGGACCGTCGGCACGCCCGACCTGCCCTACGGCGGAAACGCCGCGTTCAGCCGCGACGTCGCGGCGGCCGAGGCGATCGTGCTCGCCGAGCTCGAAAAGCTGCGCAAGGGCGGCGCCGAGCGCTTGGTGATGGCCGGCTTCAGCATCGGCGGCTTCTTCGCGGCGCACATGGCCGGCCGCGCGCAGGTCGATGCACTCGTGTCGATCGCGCCGAACGGAGGATCCGACATGAAGCAGCTGGACGACCAGCTGGCCCGCGCGCGCGAGCTGATCGCGCAAGGCCGCGGCCAGCAGCCCACGCTGCTGTACGACGCCGCCGTGGTCGGCTCCGAACGCTACGAACTGCCGGCCGCCACGCCCGCCGCCTACGTGTCCTGGTACGACCCGAAGGGCGCGATGAACTGGCGCGGCGTGTGGCAGCGGCTGCGGCCCGGCACGCCGGTGTTCCTGGTGGTGCCGACCAGGGACCTGGCCAACCTGCGCAAGGTCAAGCGCGAACTCTGGGAAGGCCTGCCGC
Source organism: Pseudomonadota bacterium (assembly GCA_023387335.1). Classification (GTDB taxonomy): domain Bacteria; phylum Pseudomonadota; class Gammaproteobacteria; order Burkholderiales; family Burkholderiaceae_C; genus Ramlibacter. The sequence continues at coordinate 33,843 of JAEWIF010000054.1, forward strand.
CGCATCGCGCGAACAAGCTGTACGAGCCGCGCGCGGACCACCTCGGCGCTTCGATGGCGTCGGCCGACGCCGCGGCCGCCTGGCTGAAGGAAACGGTCGAGTCACCGGGCTGATCCGTGGCTCGACAGGGCCTGTCGGAGGCCTCGCACGCTAGTGTTCTCCTTGCTCTTGCACTCGCGCCTCGCGCTTGCCCTTAAGGTGATTCCATCACTTCACCGAAAGGAGCACCTCCATGAAGGAAGAGCAAGTCAAGGGCAAGCTGAAGCAAGGCATGGGCGAGGCCCAGGAGCACCTCGGTCGCGTGACCGGCAACCGCGAGCAGGAAATCAAGGGCCATGCGCGCGAGCAGGAAGGCAAGGTCGAGAAGAAGGTCGGCGACGTCAAGGACGCCGCGGACAAGCTGACGCGCAAGCCGTAAGGACGCTCACACGGGGCCGTTGAGCCTCTCCAGCAACTGCAGCGCGAGCCGCTGCAGTTGCTCCGTCAATCGGGTCTCGGCGAATCCTTCCGGGTTCGTCCGGGCCTCCATCCACGTCTCCCGCAGCGACGCGGCTTCCGGCGCCAGCGCGGCTTCGGCCAGCGTCGACCAGCGCGCCGCGTCGGCGGGCGCGCGCCGCTCGTGCACCACCGCGAGATAGCGCACCAGCGCCCACTGCACCAGCGCGAGCATCATCTCGTCGCCCAGCGCGACGCTGGTGAGGCCCGGTTCCGTACGGCGGTTCTTCAGGACCGCGCCCACCAGGCCCGCGCCGCCGCCCACGAGCGCGCCCAACGCCGCGGCGGCCCCCAGCGTGAGCCCACCCGTCATCAGGTCGATCGTTGCGCCCATCGCCGCGCCGCTCGCCGCGCCCGCGAGCCCGGCCTGCGGCTCGTGCACGGCCTGCAGCACCTGCAGGCGGTGCGGCAGCACCGGTTGCCAGCCCGACTCCGGCAGCACGCCGTCGAGCGAATGCAGCGCCAGCAGGCGCGCATCGCCGGCGGCCTGCCGCTCGCGCAGGCGCGCGAGGATGGCCGCACCCGCATCGCGCCGCGCCTCCTCCTGCGCCTGCCGTTCGCCACGCACGACCAGTTGCCGCACGCCGACCGGCTCGGCCGCGAGCTGGTGCGTCTCGCGCGCTGCGAGCAACAGCTCCGACGCGAGCAGCCGCATCGACTCGGCCAGGCGCTCGTCCGCGCGCCGCTGCCACTGGCCGGCCAACCGCTCCATGCCCGGCGCCTTGTACGGAGGCAGTTGCCGCGCGATCGCCGATCGCAGCCGCGCGTCTTCGCGCCACGTGGGCAAAGCCTGCGTGGGCAGCACCTCGCCTTCGAGGCCCGCACGACGCAAAGCGGCGGCCGCTTCGATTTCGCTGCCTTGCCCCAGCAGCCAGAGCACCGGCAGGCCGAGGTCGCGGCAGGTCGCGAGCGAACGTTCGTGCAGCGGAATGTCGGCCGCCAGCAGCACCAGGTCGGCCGCCGCGCGCTTGTCGACGGACTCGGCGCGAGGCAACCAGCGTGACCAGAACGAAGCCGCGTTGGCCGCCGCGGGTTTCGCCTCGCCGGGTTGCGCGCGGCATTGCAAGGCATCCCCGCGAGCCGTCGCTAGGACCGCCCAGGTCTCGCGCGGATCGCCCGGCGGCGGCACGCCGCCGGCCTGCCGCAGGGCCTGCTCGATCACCGTGGATCCGCCCTCGCCCGCATGCGCCAGCAGCAGCGTCACCCGCGCCGGCCGCACCCGTCCGAGCACGGGCGCGAAGGATTCGTGGCCGATGTCGACCGCCACCGAACGCGCCATCCACGCCGCGCGCCACCACGCGAACATCGCGAGCAGCAGCCGCGGAACCACCACCAGCAGCCCGATCAGCGCGAGGTACAGGAACACCCAGCGCCGCGCTTCCAGGCGCCCCACGTCGGCGCCGCTGCCGAAATGCAGGCGCGCCAGTTCATCGACGCCGAAGGGCTGCAGCGGCGTGAGCGCGACCACCGGCGCGAACAGCGCGCTCAGGAAGGCGTGCACCTGCGGCAGGTCCAGCAGCGTGCTTTCCCACCCGATGCGGTACTCGCGCACCAGCCCGCCGAGCACGATGGACAGCGCCACGCCCACGCCCCAGGCCGCGGCCGACAGGTGCAGGATGCGCCGCCAGCGCTGCCCTTCCAGGGCGCCGCCGACCCGCCACCAGGCCAGCTGGAAGCGTGCCGCGACCTGGCCCCGCAGGCCCGAGCCCGCGCGTCCCGCGAGCCCTTGCGCCATCCGCGCCCAGGCGCCCGGCACCTCGACGCCCGGGCCCGGCCGGCGCAGCGCGAACACGATGAGCATCGCGTACACCGCCAGGTTCCAGAACAGGAAGGCCAGCAGCGGCGGCGACAGCAGGTTGACCTGCCGCGGGTTGTCGATGCGGTCGATCAGCGCGCCGGCGACCAGCGCGACCAGCGGCAGCAACCAGGCCAGCCACGCTTGCCAGGCCGGCGGCTGCGTCAGCCGCGAAAGGCTGGGCTGGCGATGCGAGAGAAGGTCGACGAGGCGGTCGGCGCGCGTCAGGAGGTAGGCCCGTTCGTCGAGCGGTTCGCCGCGCGCCGGGTCGCCGCTGGCGGCCAGCGCGTCGCGCTCGACCTGATCGCGCTCGACCGCGCCGACCAGCCGGCCCTGCGGATCGCCCGCCTCCAGCGCCTGCGCCAGCACGAGCCGGCGTGCCTGCGGCTCGGTGACGTGGATCGTTTCCTGATGGGCGGCGAGGTCTTGCAAGCCTTCGATTCTAGGAAGGCTCAACACCCTGCACCGTCATTCCCGCGTAGGCGGGAATCCAGTGCTTCCGGTTTTCAGTGCTTGCCCTTTTCCTCGGCCAGCCGGCGCGCCTCGCGCATCACCACCACGCTCGGCTGCTTCTCGAACGGAGTGGGCGGCAGGCCGATCAGGGCCTGCAGGTAGGCATGGGCCCGGTTCATGTCCGCGCCGATCATGGCCAGCGCGACCTCATGGTCGGGCTGGGTCTGGGCGATCTCCAGGTAGGCGGCCCGAAAGCGCGCATAGTCGGCTTCGGCCCGCGCCACCCGTCGCTGCACCGCCTGCATGTTGGCGTACTCTTCACGGGTATAGCGCATGCGGACCATGCTAGGCAGCCCACGGCCGCGCAGGTGCAACTCGCGTGAAACATCACGCCACCGACTGCAACCGTGAAGCCCATCACGGAACTTGCGCGGTCGCCGTGGTCGCGCGCGTGAGGGCCTGGCCCAGCATCGCCGGCGTGCAGGGCTTGGGCAGCACGTCCAGGCCCGATCGGGAGATCGCATCGATCTGTTCGGCGTAGCCCGTCATCAGCACCACCGGCAGCGCGGGCCAGCGTTCGCGCACCTCGCGCGCCAGCGCCGCGCCGTCGATCTCGCCCGGCATCACCACGTCGCTGAGCAGCACGTCCGGCAGCAAGTCCTGCGCGGCCAGCCAATCGCGTGCCGGCACCGCCCGGTCGAAGTGGGTGACGCGGCAGCCCATGTTCTCGAGCATGGGCACCAGCGCGCCCGCGACCGCCAGGTTGTCCTCGACCAGCAGCACGTGCAGCGACAGGCGCCACTGTGTCGAGGGAGCCGTCTCGTCGCGCACCGGCGGCGCCTCGTCGGGCGGGAAGAACATGCGCACGCGCGTGCCCTGCCCCGGCTCGCTGGCGATGGTGGCCGTGCCGCCGGCGCGCTCGCAAAGCGCGTAGACCTGGCTCAGTCCGAGCCCGGTGCCCTCGCCCACCGGCTTGGTGGTGAAGAAGGGCTCGAACACGCGAGGCAGGACCTCGGGCGGGATGCCGGGCCCGTTGTCGGCCACCTCCACCAGCACCATCGGGGCGGTGAGCAGTGGCGGCAGTTCGGACGGATCGGCCTTCCGCGCGGTGATCGCGAGGCGGCCGTGACGGCCCGCGGCATCGCGCGCGTTGATCGCCAGGTTGAGCAGCGCCAGCTCGAACTCCGCCGCGTCCACCCGGATCGGCGACGTGCCAGGCTGCACCTCGATCACCAGTTCCATACCGGCGCCCAGCACCGGGCTCAGCAGGTCGCGCACCGCCGGCAGTCGCTGCTGGAGCGTCACGTGCTCGGGCACCAGGGCCTGCCGGCGCGAGAAGGCCAGCAGCTGGCGCGTGAGCTTGGTGGCGGAGTCCACCGCGCGGCCGATCGATTCGGTGTAGCGGCTGGACGCCTCCGGATGCTTCATCTGCAACAGCACGAGGTTGTTGCTGATCACCATCAGCGCGTTGTTGAAGTCGTGCGCCACGCCGCCCGTCAGCCGCCCCAGCGCCTCGAGCTTCTGGGCCTGCAACAGCGCCTCTTCAGCGTTGCGACGGGTCTCGGTCTCCTGGCGCAGGCGGCGCGCCGTCTCCAGCGCCTCGCGGCTGCGGCGCAGCGCCAGCCGGACCGCCCAGAACAGGCCGAGCACGGGCGGCACGCCGAACGCGGCCAGCACGCCCATCTCACGCAGCCATCGCGCGCTCACCTGGGCCACGTCCATGCCGGTGCTCACGTAGATCGGGAACGCGCCCACCTTGCGGAAGGCCACCATGCGTTCGCGGCCGTCGACCGACGAGGCCACGCGCAGCGAGCCCGAGCCGTCGCCCAGGCGGATGCGGGCGAGCATGTCGCTCTCGGGCGCCAGGCGATCGGGCGCGGCGGACACCGGAGGCCAGCGCGTGAACACCCGGCCGTCGTTGCGCAGCAGGGTGATCGCCATGCCCGGCTCGTCGGCCGCCAGATCCTCGTGGAAGCGCAGGAAGTAGTCGGTCAGCAGGCTGATCGACAGCACGCCGCCGAAGCGGCCGTCGGGCTCGCGGCGCGCCATGCTCACGTCGAAGAACGGCTCGCCGGTGGTGCGCGAAACCAGCGGTTCCGACACGTAGACGCCGCCGCGGCCCTTCTGGTGCCACTGGAAGTAGTCGCGGTCGGAGGCGTCCACCGCGGGCGCCGGGTAGAAGCGGCTGGTGACGCGCGGCCGGCCGTCCGGTCCGAACACCAGGATGTTCTGCAGCTGCGGCTTGTCCGTGCCCAGCGCGCGCAGCAGCGCATGGATGGCCAGCGCGTCACGCGACAGGCGCTCGGTGGGTCCTTCCGCGATGTCGCTCACGCGCGCGAGCAGCGTCTCGGTGGTGTCCATCACCTTGAGCGCGTGCTCGGTCGCGATGCGCAGCACACGGTCGAGCCGCAGGTCGGCTTCAGCGCGCAGCTGCTGGTAGCGGAACACGCCCACCACCACGTACGCCAGCAGCGCCAGCAGCAGCGACAGCCACGGCAGCCAGGCCAGCACGCGCAGCCGCGACGGCGCCCGCGGCCTGCGGGGCACGCGCGGATTCGGTTCGGGGATCTCGGGCAAGGAACGGCTCAGCGGGAAGCTCACCCATTGTGCTGCCGCCGCGTGCCTGACTCAATGCAGCGAGCGGTGCCCCGGGGGTCGCGGTTCGTCGCGCTGCGGGTCGAGGTCGCCCGGTTTGGAGGAACCGGTGCCCGGCGCGGGATTGTTCGCCTGGCGGCGGAGCATTTCCTTCAGCGCGCTCGCCGCGCCTTCGCCCGCGTGGCCGGTCGGCCGGCTGCGGTCCGATGCTTTCGATTTACGCATGGCGGAGCAGCTTAGGCCCGGCCACCGTCGCGTTGCTGTAGGCGGCGCGAACAGGCCGCGGTAGGACTTGCCGTGCAGGATGCGTTCCCGCAGGAAGCGCCGCCGCGCGCCTACGCCCGCGCTTGCCGCCGTCGCACCGCCACAGCGGGCGCCGGCCGATGGCAACGCGGCCGTGCGGCCACTACTTTCAACGCATACGCAACCACGGGAGTACGCGATGTCCGAGGACAAGGGCCGCCTGGCGACGCAGGAGCAGCTCATCAGCCTGGAACACGAGTGGGAACGTCGCAACTGGAGCCAGTGGCTCGGTTGCAGCGAGAAGGAGTTGCAGCACGCCGTCGAATCGATCGGCGCGGATCCTGACAACGTGCGGCGCTTCCTGCGCCAGGCGCGTTAAGGCAGGCGCCTCAGGATTTCAGGAAACACGCTGGCCGGAGCGGGCCAGCACCGCTTCCAGCGCCGGCAGGTCCACCGGCTTCGTGAGGTGGGCGTCGAAGCCCGCATCGGCGGTGCGGCGGCGATCGCCGTCGGCGCCCCAGCCGGTGAGCGCGGCGATGAAGACGTCCTCGAAGCTCGCGTCCTGGCGCAGCGTGCGGGCGACCTCGAAGCCGTCCATCACGGGCAGCCCCAGGTCGAGCAGCACCACCTGCGGGCGGAACTCGGCGGCGCGTTGCACCGCCTGGCGGCCGTCGGCGGCGCCGGCGACTTCGTGGCCCAGCATCTCGAGCAGGGCCACCAGGGTCTCCAGGCCGTCCGGGTTGTCCTCGACCACGAGGACACGTCGGGAGCCGCTGTCATGGGCGGCGGGGGCGGCGGGAGCGAAGGAATCGAAGGAAAGCGACATGGGCAAAACGGCCGCGATGATGCCACGCGAGGAAGCTCAACAAGGCCCGGAAAACACGTAAAGACGGCCCCTTCCGTAGGGAGCCCACCCCAGGCCGACGGGTTGGCATGCCAACAACGTCACGAACCCGTGGCTAGAGGGAAAGTACCCATGAGAAAGGGCCGCGCTAGGCGGCCCTTTTTTTCGTTGGCTTGCTACCGCTCAGGCGGCGGGTTGCAGGCCGACCTTGGAGTTGAAGGTGTAGCAGGCCGCCTCGAAGCTGCGGATCTCGTGCAGGGCTTCCCGCAGGCTCATCTCGCCGGCATCCATCAGCTTGCCGGCCAGGTGCTCGGTCAGCGGCTTCAGGCGGCCCAGCATGGCCTTCGTTTCACCGTACAGGCGCTCGCTCTGGGCTTCCATGATCGAGCGAGTCTCCTCGTCCAGCGACTTGCTGCCGTGGCCGTCGTTGGCCAGCGCACCGAAGTTCAGGCGGGTCTTGCGGTACATGCCCATCTCGCCCACGGCGTGGTGCAGCAGCTTGGTCACCCGCGTGATGTCGTTGTGGGCCCCGTTGGTGGTGCCTTCCTCGCCGAAGAACAGCTCTTCGTTGGCCATGCCGCCCAGCAGCACGCGCACGTCGTGCTCGATGTCCGACTTGGTCTTGAGCAGGTTGGCGCCCTGCTTGTGGAACACGAAGCCCAGCGCGTTGTTGCGCGGATTGGCCTTGAGCGAGATCTTGATGGTCTTCATCTCGGCCAGGACCTGGTCCCAGTTGCCGCCGGCCTTCTTGCGCTCGAACTCGAAGTCCACCAGGAAGTGCCCCCACTCGTGGATGGCGATGACGCGACGGTCGCGCTCGCGCTCCTTGGTGGTGTTGGTGTTGACGTTGCCCACCAGCACGCGCTCGGCGGCCTTCATCAGGGTGTCGGCGCCGATCATGATGCCGGCCTGCACCGCGGTGATGCCCGCCTGGTTGACGATGGTCTCCAGGTCGGCCGGGCTGCGGCCCTCGGTGATCTCCACCAGGTGGCGCAGGTCCAGGTCGGGCAGAACCTTGTCGGCGCGCTGCGACAGGTAGTGCTGGACGATGGCCAGGCGCTCCTCGCGGTTGGGCAGGCGGAAGTCCACCTTCATCTGGAAGCGGCGCAGCATGGCTTCGTCCATCTGCATCTGCTCGCTGTTGAAGTTGGAGGCCACGATCCAGATGATCTCGGCGTCGCTCTTGGTGCGCACGCCGTCCAGCACCGCCAGCAGCATGTTCTGTGTGTCGTCGTCGAACTTGCGGTGGCCGCCGCGCTTCATGAACAGGTCCTGCGCCTCGTCCAGGAACACGATGCAGCGCTTGCGGCGCTTGGCCATCGCGACGATGCGGCTCAGGGTGTTGGCGCCGCCGCCCACGTAGCCGGTTTCCAGGTTCACGGCCGAGTGGAACAGGATCGGCAGGTTCAGCTCCTTGGCCAGGTAGCTGGCGAGCTTGGTCTTGCCGGTGCCGGCCGGGCCGCTGAACATCACGTTGAACGGCTTGTTGATGCCGTACTCCGCGTATTCGGCGCGCCGCATGTACTGGTCCTTGATCTGCGCGACCTCGCCCTTGATGTCGTCCATGCCGACCAGGTCGGTCAGCGAGCCGCTGACCTGCGCGGGCTCGATGAACTTGAGCGACTTGAACTGGCCCTTCAGCTGGAACGCCAGGAAGCCCAGCAGGCCCAGCGTGAGCGCCGCCGACAGCACGCCGGACACACCGGCCTTCCAGGCGTCCTTCTCGGACTGCGGGCGGGCGCCGGCGAAGCCCTGGTCTAGCTTCTCGAGCAGCTCGAGGCTGGACGCGTTGAGGTCGGCGCGCGGGATGAAGCTGAGCTTGCCGCTCCACGGGGCCGAGACGGCCTTGTCCGCGAAGATCTTGGTCTCCATGTCGGACGGGTAGTAGGCGTACTGCTTGCCGCCCGAGGACACCAGGATGAAGCGCTCGGAGACGTTCCACATCAGCGGCTTGTAGATCACCGTGATGCGGTCCACCGGATTGGACTGCAGGAAGCTCAGCACCGAGCCGGTGCCGAACACGACGGGTTGCTGGGTGTCGAACGCGGCGATGCCGTCGGCGGACGCCATGGCGCGCACCTGCTCGGCGACGGCGGCCTGTTTCTGCCACAGGACGGCGGAATAGATGCCGGTGGCCGGGATCATCAGCGCGACGGCGATCAAGAGGAACTTGACCGCGTTGCTCTGGATGACGAACCAGTCGGAAAAACGGGAGACGGCTTTCTTGATCGACAGCCACAGGCTGCCGTTCGGCTGCTCGTCCTTGCTGCCGAATTCGGGGGTGGGAGTAGAACTGACGGATAAATCAGACATGCGTGTCCTCTCGTGTCAGTGAAATCCTACAGACGACCCGATTTGCGTGCGAGCGAAAAGGACATGAAGGGGCGATCACGCGGCCCTCTCGTGACATATCTGACGAGCGCGACAACGCATGTGGCTCTGCCGTATTGACGGCATCGCGGAAAACCCTCCCAAACCCCTCTCGCGAACTCGGCAGGAGGAACCGGACGGTGTGCTCCCGCTCCAAGCTGTTGGCCGGGTTTTTTTTCAAGTTTCTTCCCCCGGCTGTTTCCGTCCCCCCTCCGCGAGGAGTGGGGGACTTTTTCTTGGCTCGCCGGTTATCACTGGTGAGCTGCCGTTACAGGCGGTAGGCAGCGTCCTACGATGTAACAGCGCCTCCTCCCAACCGCAGCGCTTGCCGCTGTTCCTAGCATCGCCCTCTTGCCGCCGCGCAGTGCGGTGGACGGGAGAAGAACAATGTCTCAAGCGGGTCTGTTGTCGGGATTCGCACAGGGCCAGGCGACGCTGGACGCGCTGCGGCAGCCGCTGCGCCAGCTCTTCAGCGCGCCACGAATGCGCAGCACCACGCATGGCCGCGTCTATGAAGGCCAGGGCCAGCCGGCCCTCGTCTTTCCCCGCCAGGGCACGGGTTCCGAGAGCACGGCGCCGCTGCGGCGCACGCTGGAGGAAGCCGGCTTCCGTCCGTTCGACTGGGGCCAGGGCCGCAACGACGGCCCGCGCGGCGTCAGCCTGCACCTCTGGCTGCGCAAGCTCGAGGAAAGCGTGATCGACGCCTTCGAGGTCACGCAGGCGCCGGTGACGCTGATCGGCTGGGGCCTGGCCGGCATCTACGCGCGGGAGCTGGCCAAGCGCGCCAACCCGCTGGTGCGCCAGGTGATCACGCTGGGCGCGCCGTTCAACACCGGCGCCGATCCGCAGCGCCGCTGCCAGGTGGTGGGCTTGCTGGACGCCGGCCCCGAACGCATGCCTCTGGCCCTTCGCAACGCGCTTCGGCAGCAGCCGCCGGTGCCCTGCACCGCGCTCTACAGCAAGGACGACGGCGTGGTGCGCTGGGAGCAGTGCGTGGAGCGCGAGGCCGCCGAGACCGAGAACATCGAGCTGCCCGGCGTGCGCCACGAGGAACTGGCGACGCATCCGAAGGCGCTGGAGGTGATCACGCATCGCCTCGCCCAGCCCGAGGGGAGCTGGAAGCCGTACGAGGCAACCAGGCACCTGCTCTCCTGATTTCTTGACATCGTCAACCAATTGATTGACGATGGGCCATGGCCCATCCGTCCGTCTCGGCCGCGCACGTCAAGGCGATGCGGGGCTTCAACCGCTTCTACACGCAGCGCATCGGCGTGCTGGACCCGTACCTGGACAGCGAGTTCTCGCTGACCGAGGTGCGCGTGCTGTACGAGCTGGCGCACCGCGACCAGCCCACTGCCAGCGAACTGGGGCGCACGCTGTCGCTGGATGCCGGCTACCTCAGCCGCATCCTGCGCCGCTTCGAGCAGAACGCCTGGCTCGAGCGCGTGCCCTCGCCCGCCGATGCCCGCCAGAGCCTGCTGCGCCTGACCGACGCCGGCCGCCAGGCCTTCGAGCCGCTGCAGCAGCGCTCGCGCGACGAGGCCGCCGCCCTGCTGCAGCCGCTGCCGCCCGGCCAGCGCGATCGCGCCATCGCCGCCCTGCAGACGGTGCAGCGCCTGCTCGATCCCGACGAGCCGCGCGCCCGCACGGTGCAGCTGCGCGACCCGCGCCCGGGCGACCTGGGCTGGGTGGTGATGCAGCACGGCGAGGTCTATTCGCGCGAGTACGGCTACACGAGCGAGTTCGAGGCGCTGGTGGCGGAAGTCGCCGCCGGCTACCTGCGCAAGTTCGATCCCGAATGGGAGAAGGGCTGGATCGCCGAACTGGACGGCGAGCGCGTCGGCTCGGTGTTCGTGGTCCGAAAGTCCGCCACGGTGGCGCAGCTGCGGCTCCTGATCCTGTCGCCGCATGCGCGCGGCCTCGGGCTGGGCGGACGGCTGGTCGACGAGTGCATCGCGTTCGCCCGCGCCAAGGGCTATCGCAAGATGGTGCTGTGGACCAACGGGCAGCTCGATGCGGCGCGTGCGATCTACGCGGCCCGCGGCTTCGAGCTGGTGGAGAGCGAGCCGCTCGAGGCCTATGGCCGGAAGCTGGTCGGCGAGACCTGGTCGCTCGACCTGCGCCAGTCCGCATGAACCTCGCGCTGTGGGCCGCGGGGGCCACCGGGGTGCAGGTGGGCGCGGCCATCGTGGCTTCCCGCTTCGCGGTGGCGGAGGTGCCGCCGCTCACGCTGGCGATGCTGCGCTACGCGCTCGGCTTCCTCTGCCTGCTGCCGTTCGCGTGGCGCACGCTGGCGGCACGTCCCGTCTCGGCCCCGCGACCGCCCGCGCGCGACCTCGTCGCCATGGCGGCGCTGGGCATCGGCCAATTCGGCGTGCTGATCGCCCTGCTCAATTTCGGCCTGCAGCGCGTGCCGGCCGCGCAGGCAGCGCTGATCTTCAGCCTGTTCCCGCTGCTGACGCTGGCGCTGGCCACCGCGCTCGGGCGCGAGCAGCCGACGGCGCGCCTGGCCGGCGGCGTGCTGCTCTCCATCGCCGGCGTGGCCTGCACGCTGGTGCCCAAGCTGCAGGCGTGGCAGGCCATCGGCTGGTGGGGCGAGCTGGCGGTGCTGGGCGCGGCGGCGACAGGCGCGCTGTGCAGCGTGCTGTACCGCCCCTACCTGCAACGCTATCCGGTGGTGCCGGTGTCGGCCTTCGCGATGCTGGCCTCGGTGCTCGCCCTCGCGCTGCTGGCGCTGCCCGAGGCCTGGCCGGCGCGGGTGGGTGGGTTCAGCGCGGACGCCTGGGGCGCGATCGCCTTCATCGGCGTGTCCAGCGGCATCGGCTACTTCTGGTGGCTGTACGCGCTCAAGCACCTGCCGCCCACGCGCGTGACGGTGTTCCTCGCGCTCAATCCGGTGACGGCGGCGGTGCTGGGATGGGCATTTCTCGGCGAGCGGCCGCAGGCCTGGACCTGGTTCGCGCTGGGGCTGATCGCGGCCGGGCTCTGGCTGGCCGCGCGCGGCACCGATATTGCCCCGCGCGGCACCACCGATAATCCGCGCCCATGATGTCCCCGCCCGCGTCGCCGGCCGACTCCACGCGCCGCCCGCGTCCCGAATCCCTCACCGATCTCTTCGTCTCCTTCACCCTGCTCGCGCTACAGGGGTTCGGCGGCGTGCTGGCCGTGGTGCAGCGGGAGCTGGTCGAGCGCAAGCGCTGGATGACGCGCGAGGAGTTCGTCGAGGAATGGGCGGTCGCGCAGATCATGCCGGGGCCCAACGTGGTCAACCTGGCGCTGATGATCGGCAGCCGCTACTTCGGCCTGCGCGGCGCGGTGGTCGCGCTGGCCGGCATGCTGGTCGCTCCGCTGGCGGTGGTGCTGCTGCTCGCGCTGCTGCACGCCCGCTTCGCCGGCTACACGCAGCTGGCCGGCGCGCTGCGCGGCATGGGCGCGGTGGCGGCCGGGCTGGTCACCGCCACCGGACTGAAGCTGATGCCGGCACTGCGCAAGCATCCGCTGGGCGTGACCGCCTGCGTCGTGCTGGGCGTCACCGCCTTCATCGGCATCGCCCTGCTTCGCTGGCCGCTGGCCTGGGTGCTGCTCGGGCTGGGCGGCCTCTCCTGCTGGCTGACGTACCGCAAGCTGGGAGCGGCGCAATGAGCATCGCCATGAGCGCCGCCGACTGGCTGTCCCTGTTCTCGCATTTCGCGCTGCTGTCGCTGCTGTCGGTGGGCGGCGCCATCACCACCGCCCCCGACATGCACCGCTACCTGGTGCAGGAGCACGGCTGGCTGGCCGATCCGCAGTTCAGCGCCTCGGTCGCCATCGCCCAGGCCGCGCCGGGACCGAACGTGCTGTTCGTGGCCCTCATGGGCTGGAACGTCGGCCTGAACGCCGGCGGTTTCGGGCTGGCGGCGCTGGGCGTGGTGGTTTCCATGGTCGGCATCCTGCTGCCCAGCACCACCCTCACCTACCTGGCCTCGCAATGGGGCCACCGCAACCGCGAGCTGCGCGGCGTGCGCGCGTTCAAGCAGGGCATGGCGCCGATCGTGGTGGCGCTGCTGGTGTCCACCGGCTGGGTACTGGCCACGGGGGCCGAGCCGCAGTGGAAGGACGCGCCGCTGTGGGCGGTGACGCTGGCGGCGGCGGTGATCGTCTGGCGCACCAGGATCCACCTGTTGTGGCTGCTCGGCGCGGGGGCGCTGCTGGGATGGTTCGGGCTGGTCTAGGGCCGCGATCCAAGTAGCTGCGGCAGCAAGCCGGCCGCCGTGCCGCGCAGCACCACGTCGGCCGTATCGTCCAGGTCGCTCGGTGCGGGGTTGACGACGACCACGCGGCCCCGCGCCATGCGCGCCAGCCCCGCCGCCGGATAGACCACGCCGCTGGTCCCGACCACGAGCATCAGGTCGCAGCGCTCCGCCGCCTCTTCCGCCGCTTCGAGCACGTCCATAGGCAGCATCTCGCCGAACCACACCACCGCGGGCCGGCGCAGGTTGCCGCAGATGCCGCACTTCGGTGGCCGCCCTTCGACAGGATCGTGCGCATCGCAGCACGCCCGCGGCGCATCGAGCCACCGGTCCTCGGCGATGTTCCCGTGCAGCGCCAGCACGCCCGGGCTGCCGGCGCGCTGGTGCAGGCCGTCGACGTTCTGCGTGATGAGCGTGAGCCGCCCCGGATGGCGGCGCGCGAACTCCGCCAGCGCGACGTGCCCCGCATTCGGCGACACGCCCTTCATCCGCTCGCGCCGCATCGCGTACCAGTCCCACACGTGCCGCGGGTTCGCGCGGAACGCCTCCTCGGTCGCGAGTTCTTCCGGCCGGAATTTCGACCACAGGCCCGTCTGTGCGTCGCGGAAGGTCGGTACGCCCGATTCGGCGCTCATGCCGGCGCCGGTGAGCACGGCGATGTGGCGCGCGGCCGCGATCCACTCGCGCACGCGCTCGGGGCTCATGACCGCTGCCGCAGCGCCTCGTACAGGCAGATGCCGCTGGCCACCGAGACGTTCAGGCTCTCGACGGCGCCGCGCATCGGGATGGAGACGAGCTCGTCGCAGGTCTTGCGCGTGAGCTGGCGCATGCCCGGCCCTTCGGCGCCGAGCACCAGCGCCACCGGCACCTTGAGGTCGGCCTGGAACACCGTGCGCGGAGCGTCGTCGCTGGTGCCTATGCACCAGATGTTGCGGTCCTTCAGCTCGCCCAGCGTGCGCGCGAGGTTGGTCACCATGAAATACGGCACGGTCTCGGCGGCGCCGCTGGCCACCTTGGCGACGGTGGCGTTCAGGCCCACGGCGTGGTCCTTGGGCGCGATGACCGCGTGCGCGCCGGCGCCGTCGGCCACGCGCAGGCAAGCGCCCAGGTTGTGCGGATCGGTGACGCCGTCCAGCACCAGCAGCAGCGGCGGACCCTCGACCTGGTCGAGCAGGTCGTCGATCGACTTCGCGGCCGGCAGCGCCTCGACCCGCGCCGCCACGCCCTGGTGGCCGTGGCTGCCGGCGAGCTTGGCGATGCGCAGGGTGTCGGCTTCGATCAGCCGCACTCCCGCCTCTCGTGCGCGATCGAGGAACTGCCGCATGCGCGCATCGCGCCGGGCCGCCTCGTAATAAACCTCGATCACGGACTGCGGCGCGGTCTTCAACCGCACGCCGACCGCATGGAAACCGAACAGGACTTTCGCTGAAGACATCCCGCCGATTATCGAAGGGACGGCTCAGGCGGCGATGCGACCGGCCTCGATCGTGATGCGCCGCTCGCAGCGCTGCGCGATCTCCCGGTCGTGCGTCACCAGGACCAGGGTCGTGCCCAGCTCGCGGTTGAGCTCGAACATCAGGTCCATCACCCGCTCGCCGGTGGCGAAGTCCAGGCTGCCGGTGGGCTCGTCGGCCAGCAGCACCGCCGGCTCGACCACGAAGGCGCGGGCCAGCGCCACGCGCTGCTGCTCGCCGCCCGAGAGCACCTTGGGGTAGTGGCCGAGGCGCTCGGCCAGGCCCACCCGGTCCAGCATCGCGGCGGCGGCCTTGCGGGCGTCGCGGCGGCCGGCCAGCTCCAGCGGCAGCATCACGTTCTCCAGCGCGGTGAGGTTGCCCATCAGCTGGAAGCTCTGGAAGACGAAACCGACCTTGCGGGCGCGCAGCGCGGCGCGATCGTCCTCGTCCAGGGCGAACAGGTCCTCGCCCGCCAGCTTCACGGTGCCGCGGCTGGGCGTGTCGAGACCGGCGACGATCGACAGCAGCGTGCTCTTGCCCGAGCCCGAGGCGCCGACGATGGCCGCGGTCTCCCGCTCGGCGAGCGTGAAGTCGATATCGCGCAGAATGTCGAGCGTGCCGGTCGAATCGGTCACCGATTTGTGGACGTGTTCGACGGCGATGATGGGTTCGGCCATGGAGATTGATCAGTCTTGAAGCGCAGGCACTTTATCGCGGCAGGCTTAGCCGCAACTTATGCCGACGCCGCGCTGGCCGCCCCCGCCACGGTGCTGGTGGTGGGCGACTCGCTCAGCGCCGAGTATGGCCTGCAGCGGGGCAGCGGCTGGGTGGCGCTGATGGAGCGCCGCCTCGGCGCCGAGAAGATCGACGCGCGCGTGGTCAACGCCAGCATCAGCGGCGACACCACTTCGGGCGGCCGTTCGCGGCTGCCGGCGCTGCTGTCGCAGCACAAGCCTTCGCACGTGGTGCTGGAGCTGGGCGCCAACGACGCGCTGCGCGGCCTGCCGCTGGAGATGACGCAGGCCAACCTGTCGGCCATGGTCCAGGCCGCGCAGAAGGCCGGTGCCCAAGTGCTGGTGGTCGGCATCCAGCTGCCGCCGAACTACGGCCGCGACTACGGCAATCGTTTCGCGGCGCTGTACGAGAAGGTCGCGCGCGAGCACAACGCGGCGCTGGTGCCCTTCCTGCTCAAGGGCGTGGCCGACATCGACGACGCGCAGCGCCTCTTCCAGGCCGACCGCATCCATCCCAACGAGCAGGCGCAGGAGCGCATGCTGGCCAACGTCTGGCCGCCACTGCGCAAGATCCTCAAGTGAGCGTGCAGATCCTGTCCGCGGGCGAGGCCGCGAGGCGGCTGGCCGAGTTCGATGCCGTGGTCGACGCGCGCAGCGAGTCCGAGTTCGCCGAGGACCACCTGCCCGGCGCCGTGAACTGGCCGTCGCTCAACGACGAGGAGCGCGCCCTGGTCGGCACCCTCTACAAGCAGGTCAGCCCGTTCGAGGCGCGCAAGAAAGGCGCCGCCCTGGTGTCGGCCAACGTGTCGCGCCACATCGAGCGCGAGCTGCTGGACAAGGCCAAGTCGTGGCAGCCGCTCGTCTACTGCTGGCGCGGCGGCAAGCGCAGCGGCTCGCTCGCTCTGGTGCTCGACCAGATCGGCTTCAAGGTCTCGCTGGTCGAGGGCGGCTACAAGGCCTTCCGCGGCGCCGTGCTGGACCAGCTGCCGGAACTGGCGCAACGGCTCTCGTACCGCGTCGTCTGCGGCCCGACGGGTTCGGGCAAGACCCGGCTGCTGCATGCGCTGGCCGCGGCGGGCGCGCAGGTGCTCGACCTGGAAGGCCTGGCGCATCACCGCAGCTCCGTGCTCGGCCTGATCCCCGGCGAGCCACAGCCCAGCCAGAAGGCTTTCGACACCCGCGTGTGGGACGCGCTGCGCCGCTTCGACGCGGCGCGGCCGGTGTACGTGGAGAGCGAGAGCAAGAAGGTGGGCAACGTGACGGTGCCCGAGTCGCTGATGACCGCGATGCGGGCGAGCCCCTGCCTGCGCGTCGAGCTGTCCGACGACGAGCGCGTCGGGCTGCTGCTGGAGGACTACGAGTTCTTCGTGCACGACCCGGAGCTGTTCTGCCGCCGGCTCGGCGCGCTCACCGAGCTGCGCGGCAAGGCCGTGGTCGAGCGCTGGCAGGCGCTGGTGCGGCAGGGCGACATGGAGACGGTCGTGCGCGAACTGCTC
Organism: Pseudomonadota bacterium; assembly: GCA_023387335.1. Taxonomy (GTDB): domain Bacteria; phylum Pseudomonadota; class Gammaproteobacteria; order Burkholderiales; family Burkholderiaceae_C; genus Ramlibacter. The sequence continues at coordinate 50,551 of JAEWIF010000054.1, forward strand.
AAGACGCACTACGACCCGGGCTATGCGTCGTCGACGCAGCGCAACTTCGCTTTGTTCGGCCAGGCCCGTGAGTGCGTGCTGCCCGACCGCAGCGAGGCCAGCATGGCGCGACTGGCGCGCGAGCTGGTCGGCGAGCCGGGCTGAGCCTTCAGCCCTGCGGCGGCTGCGCGCCGGGATCGGCGGGTGCGTCGTCGCCCTGACCTTCCTGGGCGGCCTCGCCATCCTCCGGGGTGTTCACCCCGGCCTTGCGCTCGGCCTTGGCCTTGAGCTTCTCTTCCTTCTTGCGCTTCTTGGCCAGTTCCTTCTGTCGCTTCTCGTATCCGTAATTGGGTGTGGCCACAGCTCGTCCGTTCGTGAGGGAATGGGACCAATGTACGCCAAATCCCTGACGCGGCAAGCGGGCGCGACGGGATCGCCGGCTCAGCCGAGCGCGGCCAGCGCCTGCTCGAGGTCGGCCCGCAGGTCGGCCACGTCCTCCAGCCCGACCGAGAAGCGCACCACCACGCCGCGCTGAAGGCCGCTGGGGAGCGCGGCGCTTCGCATGGACGCGATGTCGTAGGGCACGACCAGGCTGACCGGACCACCCCATGAGTAGCCCAGCTTGAAGAGCTTGAGCGCGTCGCAGAAGGCGTCGACCTCCGCAGAGGCATGGCGCTCGTGGAAGACCACCGAGAACAGGCCGGCGGCCAGCCCGTCGTCGCCGCAGAGCGCGCGCCAATGCTCGTGCCCCGGCGAGCCTTCAAGCGCGGGATGGAGCACCTGCGCGATCTCGGGTCGGCCCTGCAGCCAGCGCGCGAGTTCGCGAGCCGCCACGTCGTGCGCGCGGTAGCGCACCGCCAGGCCGGGCAGAGAGCGCAGCACCGCCTCGACGTCGTTGCCGCCGACGCCCAGGCCCAGCCGCATGTGGGTGAGCTTGATGCGCTGGTGCAGCGCCTCGTCGCGCGTGCAGATGCTGCCCATCAGCACGTCGCCGCCGCCGCTGGGGTACTTGGTGAGGGCCTGCACCACGATGTCGGCGCCTGTGCCCGCGAAGTCGAAGCCGTTGAAGGCCAGGCCCGCGCCCCAGGTGTTGTCCAGCGCCGTCGTGATGCCGCGCCGGCGGCACAGCTGCGCCTGTTGCGCCAGCGGCGGGAATTCCATGCTCACCGAGCCCGGCGCTTCCAGCCACACGAGCCTGGTCTTCGCGCCGATGCGCCGCTCCAGGTCCGCGGGGTCCATCGGGTCGTAGCGCTGGTGCGTGATGCCCCACTGGCGCAGTTCGCCCTCGGCCAGCGCCTTGGAAGGGCCATACGCGTTGTCGGGGAGCAGCACCTCGTCGCCCGAAGCCAGCAGCGCGAAATCGACGCAGGCGATGGCGGCCAGGCCGCTGGGCACCAGCAGGCACTGCTTGCCGCCTTCCAGCGTGGCGATGCGCTCCTCGAGCTGGAAGGTGGTGGGGGTGCCGTGCAGCCCGTAGGTGTAGCCCGTCTTGTGCTTCCAGTCGCGCGCGCGCAGCGCGGCGACGTTGGGGAAGATGACGGTGGAGGCCTTGTAGACCCCGGGTTGCGGCGCGGCGAAGCCGGCGGGCGGGGTGTAGGGGTGATGGATGAGGTCGGTGGAACGCTGGGCCATGTCGGTCAGGCGGACGGCCGCACATCGCGGTACGCGGCCAAGGCTGTCTTCACAGGGGGAAGGTCGTCCGTGATCGTGACGTGCACGACGCGCCAGTCGACGGAGAAATAGGCATGCACCGCGATGTTCCGGAAGCCGATGATCTCCTTCCAGGGCACTGCGGGCATGGCGGCGCAAGCCGCCGCCGAAAGCCGCGCGGCCGCCTCGCCGACGATGGAGAGTTTCTGCAGCACGGCGCTCTGAACGAGTTCGTTTGCCAGGAACGCGGGCTCGTCGATCCCCTGCATGAACCGCTCGATCGCGGCGATGGCATCGAGCATGTCGGCCACGTACAGCCGATCACTGCGCATGAATGATCTCGGCCTCTTCCAGGACGGCGTCCCGGATGTTCGGGTTCAAGCCATCCCGAGTGAGCAGGTCCACCGGACGGCCCCAGATCTGCGCCAGTTCATCGCGCATGCGCTGCAGCTCCACCAGCCCAACGCGGGCGTCGGGCCCGAGATCAATGAGGATGTCGACGTCGCTGTCGTCGTGGAAATCGTCGCGCACGGCGGAGCCGAACACGGCCACTTCCCGCACGCCGTGGGCGCGGCAGAAGCGGCTCAGCGCTTCATGGGGAATGGGCAGTCTCAGGGACATGGCGGTGCGCGGCGGGATCGCCGCACTCTAGCACCGCCGGGCTCGAGCCGTCAGCTCAGACCTTCCACTTCTCGAGAAGCTTCTCCGGCCCCATGGCGTCGTAGCCTTCGAAGGGCTGGTGGATCCAGGGGTTGGTGGGGAGGAACTCCACCGAGTAGTCGGCGGTGAAGGTGGACAGGCCCTTGGTCCAGATCACCGCGCTGCGCAGCTCGGTGATCGGCTTGTAGCTGTTCCTCAGCAGGTCCACCACCTTGTGCAGGGTGTGGCCCGAATCGGCCAGGTCGTCCACCAGCAGCACCTTGCCGGCGATCTCGCCCTTGGGCGTGGTGATGAAGCGGGCGATGTCCAGGTGGCCCTGCACCGTGCCGGCCTCGGCGCGGTAGGAGCTGGTGGACATGATGGCCAGCGGCTTGTCGAAGATGCGCGAGAGGATGTCCCCCGGCCGCATGCCGCCGCGCGCCAGGCACAGGATGGTGTCGAACTTCCAGCCCGACTGGTGCACCTTGATCGCGAGCTTCTCGATCAGGTTGTGGTACTCGTCGTAGCTCACGTACAGGTGCTTGCCGTCTTCCGTCAACATCTCTTGTTCCTCGTGGGGCTCAGGCCAGGTAGGGGTGGCGCATCATGATCGTGTGGTCGCGATCGGGGCTCGTCGAAATGATATCGATGGGCACGCCGGTGACGTGCTCGATGCGCTGCAGGTACAGGCGCGCGTTCACCGGCAGCTTGTCGTACTGCGTGACGCCCACGGTGCTCTCGGTCCAGCCTTCCAGCTTCTCGTAGATCGGCTTGCAGCGCGCGATCTCGTCGGCGCCCAGCGGCAGGATGTCGACGTGCTCGCCGTCCAGCTCGTAGCCGGTGCACAGCTGCAGTTCCTCGATGCCGTCCAGCACGTCCAGCTTGGTGATGCACAGGCCCGTCAGGCCGTTGACCTGGGCGCTGCGCTTGAGCAGCGCGGCATCGAACCAGCCGCAGCGGCGCGAGCGGCCCGTGGTCACTCCCTTCTCGGCGCCGACGGTGGACAGGTGGTAGCCCACGGTGCCCGGCGTCTCCCAGTCCAGCTCCGTCGGGAACGGGCCGCCGCCGACACGCGTGCAGTACGCCTTGGTGATGCCCAGGATGTAGTGCAGCAGGCCCGGCCCCACGCCCGCGCCGGCGGCGGCGTTGCCCGCCACGCAGTTGCTGGAGGTGACGTACGGGTAGGTGCCGTGGTCGACGTCGAGCAGCGTGCCCTGCGCGCCCTCGAACAGCAGGTTGTCGCCGTGGCGGTGCGCCTCGTTCAGCTCGCGCGAGACGTCGGCCATCATCGGGCGCAGCTGCTCGCCGAGCTTCAGCGCCTCGTCCAGCACCTGCTGGTAGTCCAGCGCCGGCGCATGCAGGTAGGTGGTGAGCACGTGGTTGTGCAGCGACATCAGTTCCTTGAGCTTGTCGGCGAAGCGCTCGGGGTTCTTCAGGTCCTGGACGCGCAGCGCGCGGCGCGCGATCTTGTCTTCATACGCCGGGCCGATGCCGCGGCCGGTGGTGCCGATCTTCTCGGTGCCGCCCTTCTCGCGCAGCGCCTCGCGCGCCACGTCCAGCGCCGAGTGGAACGGCAGGATGAGCGGGCAGGCCTCGCTGATGCGAAGGCGCGAACGCACCTCCACGCCGGCCTTCTCCAGCCCTTCGATCTCCTCGAACAGCTTGGCGGCCGACAGCACTACGCCGTTGCCGATGTAGCACTTGACGCCCGGCCGCATGATGCCGCTGGGGATCAGGTGCAGCGCGGTCTTCACGCCGTTGATCACCAGCGTGTGGCCGGCGTTGTGGCCGCCCTGGAAGCGCACCACGCCCTGCGCCATCTCGGTCAGCCAGTCGACCAGCTTGCCCTTGCCTTCGTCGCCCCACTGAGTGCCCACGACGACCACATTGCGACCCGATGTCTTGTTCATGACGAGGAAATACCCGAGAAGAAAGAGAGAGGAATCAGAGGGGACGCACGACCCAGTGGCCGTGCTCGGCGACCAGTTCGCGGTCGCAGTGGAACTCGTCCACTTCGCTTTCGTGGCCCGGCAGCACGCAGACCACGGTTTCGCCGTCGGCGCGCAGGCGCGCGATGGCGGCGCGCAGCTGGGGCTGCTCGCCCCAGGTTGCGCGGATGGCGGCCTTGAGCGGCCGCTTGGCCACCACGCCGACCAGCTCCTTGACGTCGAGCGAGAAGCCCACCGCCGGCCGGTTGCGGCCGAACACCGCGCCGACCTCGTCGTAGCGGCCGCCGCGCACCAGCGCGTCGCTGGCGCCCGGCGTGTAGATGCCGAAGCGCATGCCGCTGTAGTACGCGTAGCCGCGCAGGTCGGCCAGGTCGTAGCTGATGGCCGCGCCCTCGAGGTGGCGGCCGATCCACTCGAGCTGGTCGAGCGCCTGGACGATGGCGGGCGAAGCCGGCAGCGCGCGGCGCGCCTCGGCGAGCACCGAAACATCGCCGTACAGCGACGGCAACGCGGCCAGGCCTTCCCGCGAGGCCGCGGGGAACTCGCGCGTCAGCCGCGCCAGCGTCGACGCGTCCTTGGCCGCGAGCGCGGCATGCACGTCCCGCAGGCGCTGCGCATCCACCGGCACGCCGTCGAACAGCGCGCGCACGATGCGCGCGTCGGCCAGGTCCACGGTGAGCCAGGTGACCTGCGTGGCCTTGAGGCAGTCGAGCGCGAGCAGCAGCACCTCGAGGTCGGCTTCCAGGCCGGCATGGCCGTAGATCTCGGCGCCGAACTGCAGCGGCTCGCGCGTGGCGTGCGGGCGGTCGGGGCGCGTGTGCACCACCGGGCCGCAGTAGCAAAGGCGGGCGACGCCGGAGCGATTGAGCAGGTGGGCGTCGATGCGGGCGACCTGCGGGGTGGTGTCCGCGCGCAGGCCCATCATGCGGCCGGAGAGCTGGTCCACCAGCTTGAAGGTCTGCAGGTCGAGCGCTTCGCCGGTGCCGGTGAGCAGCGACTCGAGGTGCTCAAGCAGGGGCGGCATCACCAGTTCGCAGCCGTAGCCGCGGGCGGTGTCGAGCAGCTGGCGCCGCAGTTCCTCGATGTGCCGCGCCTCGGAGGGCAGGACATCGGCGATGTGATCCGGCAGGACCCAGGCGGACATGAAGGACAGGGGTGCTGTTAAAAACGAGATTCTACCGGGCGTGGTCCCGCGGCCGAGCTGGCGGCGGTCGAGCCGGGCGGCGGCGCCCGCTCAGCTCACGAACCAGAGCAGCACCAGCCCGAGGCCGACGCTGCACAGCCCGAAGAAGCGAAGCTGCCCGTCCTTGAGTTCGAGCAGCTTGTGGAAGGTGTTGCGCCAGCCGCGCGGGGCGATCAGCGGGAACAGGCCCTCGAACACCAGCACCAGGGCGAGGGCCGCCCAGAGCGTTTCGCTCTCCAACTTCAGCGGCGCGGTGCGGCCGGTGCGGCAGCGCCGCCGGCGCCCGTGCCCTGGCCGCGGAACGCGCGGAAGAACTCCGAGCCGGAAGGATCCACCACCATCAGGTCGCCGCGCTTGTTGAACGTGGCGCGGTAAGCCTCGAGGCTGCGGTAGAACTGCGCGAACTGCGGATCGCGGCCGAAGGCGTCGCCGTAGATGGCGGCCGCCTGGGCATCGCCCTCGCCCTTGATCTTCTGGGCGTCGCGGTACGCGTTGGCGATGATCACTTCGCGCTGGCGGTCGGCATCGGCGCGGATCTTCTCGCTCTCGGCGGCGCCGGTGGAGCGCAGCTCGTTGGCCACGCGGCGGCGCTCGGCCTCCATGCGGCCGTAGACCGAGGCGGTGATGGCTTCGCTGTAGTCGACGCGCGTGACGCGCACGTCGATCACGTCGATGCCCCAGGGCTGCGCGCCCTTGACCTGCTCCAGCACCTCGTTGCGGACGTCCGCCATCAGCTGCTCGCGCTGGGTGGACAGCAGGTCGCGCACGGTGCGCTTGTTGACCTCCTGGTTGAAGGCGCTGCGCACGACGTTGGACAGGCGGTTGGCGCCGGTGGCCTCGTCCAGCCCGACGGTGCGGATGTACTGGGTGGGATCGGTGATGCGCCAGCGCACGTACCAGTCGATCACGACCGGCTGCTTCTCCGCGGTGAGCACCGGGGTGGTGTCGTTGCTGTCGAGGTTCAGCAGGCGCTTGTCGATGTAGCTGACGTTCTGGAACGGCGGCGGCAGCTTGAAGTTCAGGCCGGGTTCGGTGATCACTTCCTTGATCTGGCCGAGCGCGTAGACCACGCCGAACTGGCGCTGGTCGACCACGAAGAGCATGGAGCTGAGCAGGGCCAGGGCCACGAGGGCGGCGGCGCCGATAAATCCGAGACGGTTCATTTCCTGGTCCTCCCCTCAGCGAGTCTCGCGTTCACGGCCGCGGGCATTGGTTTCGCGGTTGCGCGAGTCGGTGGAAGAGCTGGGCGCGGTGCTGCTGCCCGTGGCCGGCGGGTTGGTCGACGCCGCGGGATCGGGCGCGACGGCGCCGCCTTGCGACACCTGCTGGATGATGCGGTCCAGCGGCAGGTACAGCAGGTTGGAGCCCTGGCGCGAATCGATCATCACCTTGGTGACGTTGGCGTAGATCTGCTGCATGGTCTCCAGGTACATGCGGTCGCGCGTCACCTGCGGGGCCTTCTGGTATTCGGTCAGCACGGAGCGGAAGCGCTGGGCATCACCCTGCGCCTGGGCCACCACGCGCGCCTTGTAGGCCTCGGATTCCTCGCGCAGGCGCGCGGCGGAGCCGGCGGCGCGCGGGATCACGTCGTTGGCGTACGCGGCGCCTTCGTTCTTCAGGCGCTCGCGCTCCTGGCCGGCCTTGTTGACGTCGTCGAACGCGGCCTGCACCTGCTCGGGCGCGCGCACGCCGCCCTGCTGCAGGTTGATGGCCACGATGTCGATGCCGACCTTGTAGCGGTCCAGGATGTTCTGCATCACGGTGCGCACGCGCGGGGCGATCTGCTCGCGCTCCTCGCCGAGCGCGGCGTTCATCTGCATCTTGCCGACCACCTCGCGCACGGCGGTCTCGGCGGCCTGCACGACGGTCTCCGCCGGGTTCTTGCTCTCGAACAGGTAGGCGCGCGCGTCCTTCAGCCGGTACTGCACCGAGAACTTGACGTCCAGGATGTTCTCGTCCTGGGTCAGCATGGCCGATTCCTTCAGCCCGGTCGCCTTGATGACGTTGTCGCGGCCGATGTCCACCGAGCGGATCTGGGTAACGTAGATCACTTCGTGGCGCTGGATCGGGTACGGCAGCCGCCAGTTGAAGCCGGCGCCCACGGTGGACTTGTAGCGGCCGAACTGCGTGATGACCGCCTGCTGGCCTTCCTGGACGATGAAGAAACCCGTGCCCAGCCAGATCAGCAGCAGCACCGCGGCGATCAGGCCGATGCCCACTCCGGCGCTCTTCATGTCGGGCTGGAAGCCGTTGCCGCCGTTGGGCTCCGGGCGGCGGCCGCGGCCGCCTCCGAAAAGCCCGCCCAGGCGGCGGTTGAAATCGCGCCAGAGTTCATCGAGATCGGGCGGTCCCTGGTTGGGGCCGCGCGAACCCTCGGGGCGTTGCGGGTCGGGACGGTTGTTGTCCTTGCCGTCGTCGCCGCCGCGTCCCCACCGGGGATCGTTGAGGTTGAACATGCCTCTGAGGCGTCCGCCGAGAGCGGACCCGATGCCGGGCGGGGAAAGCTTCATTCGGGAGTGTTTCTGTTCGTTGGCTTGCTGTTGTGCGATTGTGCCCAATCAGGCGGCTGCATCGTGCAATTCGGTACTTGCCCGGGGGGATACGCCGCGAGCGGCCTGGGCCGCGCGATCGGCCAGCTCCTGGCGCAGCGCGGGCAGGCCATCGCCCGTTCGGCTGCTGACGAAGAGGCGCGTCGTCGGCGTGCCTTCCAGCTCGAACAGGTCGCGGCGCTGGCGCGGGCGCTGGGAAGGCTCCAGCGCATCGGTCTTGTTGAACACGAGCAGCTGCGGCACCTGGTCGGCGCCGATCTCGTGCAGCACGCGCTGCACTTCCTCGATCTGCTCGGGATGGTGGGGATTGGCCGCATCGACCACGTGCAGCAGCAGGTCGGCGTCGGCCGCTTCCTGCAGCGTGGCCTGGAAGGCGTCGATCAGGCCGTGCGGCAGGTCGCGGATGAACCCGACCGTGTCCGAGAGCGAGACCGAGCGGCCGCCGGAGCCGCCCTCGACGTCGTCGAGGTACATGCGGCGGGTGGTGGTGTCCAGCGTGGCGAACAGCTGGTCGGCCGCGTACGCGCGGGCCTTGACCAGCGCATTGAAGAGCGTCGACTTGCCGGCGTTGGTGTAGCCGACCAGCGAGATGTTGAAGGCGCCCTGGCGCTCGCGCTGGCGGCGCTGCGTGTGCCGCTGCCGCTTGACCTTCTCGAGGCGGTCGCGCGTGCGCTTGATGGCGTCGCCGATCATCCGGCGGTCGAGTTCGATCTGCTTCTCGCCCGGGCCGCCGCGCACGCCGGCGCCGCCGGTCTGGCGCTCCAGGTGGGACCAGCGCCGCACCAGCCGCGTGCTGACGTACTGCAGGCGAGCCAGCTCGACCTGCAGCTTGCCTTCATGGCTGCGCGCGCGCTGCGCGAAGATTTCCAGGATGAGCAGCGTGCGGTCGTTGACCGGCAGGCCGAGGTGCCGCTCCAGGTTGCGCTGCTGGCCGGGACTGAGCGCCTGGTCGAACAGGATCTCGGTGGCGCCGGTCTCTTCGGCCAGCGCCTTGATCTCGTCGGCCTTGCCGCGGCCGACGAACAACGCCGCATCCGGCGCCTTGCGCTTGGCGGTCAGGCGCGCCACCGGCTCCAGGCCGGCGGTGCGGGCGAGTTCACCGAGCTCGAGCAGCTCGGCGTCGAAGTGCGGAAGGCCAAGGTCCACCCCCACCAGGATCGTGGGAGCGGAGGAACTTGCTTGGGGATCGGACAAAACGGGAATCCGGGAGTATCAGGAATGGACACGCCCGGCGGCGAACGCACGCACCGCGTGCCCGCGATCAGCTGGCGGAGGCTTCGTTGCTCTCGGCCGTCGAGAAGTTCACGGCGCGGCCGGGGACGATGGTGGAGATGGCGTGCTTGTAGACCATCTGCGTCACGGTATTGCGCAGCAGCACGACGTACTGGTCGAAGGACTCGATCTGCCCCTGCAGCTTGATGCCGTTGACCAGGTAGATGGACACCGGTACGTGCTCCCGACGCAATGTGTTCAGGAACGGGTCTTGTAGAAGCTGCCCTTTGTTGCTCACGATATTCTCCGTGTTCGGGGTGTTGTTGGAAAACGCACCTTACCACAGCAAGACAGCTGTGCAAGTAGTCCGTCAAGGCCGTTATGTCCAGCACATGGGGATGCGCCTCGGACCTTCAAGTGTGCGCCCCATCGAGGGGCACGCGACTTCCCCTACTCCTTGTCGGCGTAGGGGTTCTTCGAAGTCTTCATCTCGATGCGCAGCGGCGTACCGATGAGGTTGAATTCCTTGCGGAACCGGCCTTCGAGGAATCGCTTGTACGCATCCGTGACGTGCTCGAGCGAGTTGCCGTGCACCACGATCACCGGCGGGTTCATGCCGCCCTGGTGCGCGTAGCGAAGCTTGGGCCGGAACATGCCCGCGCGCTTGGGCGCCTGGAACTGGACCGCCTCCTGCAGCAGGCGCGTGAGCACCGGCGTGGACATCTTGGTCATCGCGGCCTTGTGGGCCTGCGCGATCGACTGCCACACGGGCCCCAGGCCCTGGCGCTTCTTCGCGGAGATCAGGTGCAGCGCGGCGAACTTCAGGAACGCCAGGCGCGCCTCGATCTGCCGCTGCAGCTGCTCGCGCTGGTACTCGTCCACCGCGTCCCACTTGTTGACCGCGATCACCACCGCGCGGCCGCTCTCGAGGATGTAGCCGGCGATGTGCGCGTCCTGGTCGGTGACGCCCTGCGTGGCATCGAGCAGCAGCAGCACGACGTTGGCCGACTCGATGGCCTGCAGCGTCTTGACCACCGAGAACTTCTCGATCGCCTCGAACACGCGGCCCTTGCGGCGCAGGCCCGCGGTGTCGATCAGCTCGTACTTCTGCCCGCCGCGCTCGAACGGCACCGAGATGGCGTCGCGCGTGGTGCCCGGCAGGTCGAAGGCGACCAGGCGCTCCTCGCCCAGCCAGGCGTTGATCAGGGTGGACTTGCCGACGTTGGGACGGCCCGCCACCGCGAGCTTGATGACGCCTTCCTCTTCCTCGGCGGCTTCCTCGTCCTCGTCGGGCAGTCCCAGCGGCGCCAGAGCCACCTCGACCAGGCTGCGGATGCCCTGGCCGTGCGCGGCCGACACCGGATGCACCTCGCCCAGGCCGAGCTCGTAGAACTCGGACAGCTGCACGCCCTCGGTCATGCCCTCGGCCTTGTTGGCCGCCAGCACCGTGGGCTTGCCCAGCTTGCGCAGGTAGTTGGCGATGTCGTGGTCCTGCGCGGAGAGGCCGCCGCGGGCATCGACCACGAAGACGACCACGTCGGCCTCGGCGACGGCCTGGCGCGTCTGCTTGGCCATCTCCATGTAGATGCCGCTCTCGGCCGTCGGCTCGAAGCCGCCGGTGTCGACGACGATGAACTCGTGCTTGCCGTGCTTGGCGTTGCCGTAGTGGCGGTCGCGCGTGAGGCCGGCGAAGTCGGCGACGATGGCGTCGCGCGACTTGGTCATGCGATTGAAGAGCGTCGACTTGCCGACGTTCGGGCGGCCCACGAGGGCCATCACGGGTTTCATGGGCCGCCGAACTCTTTATTGCGGAACGAAAGCGTGGACGCCGCCGCTGCGGGTGACGACCACGAGGGTAGTGCCGGCCACGACCGGCGCCGCGGCGACCGCGCTGCCGTCGGTGCCGACGCGGGTGCGCAGCGAACCGTCGTCGCGCGACAGGACGTGCAGCAGGCCGGTGTTGTCGCCGACGGCGACCGAGCTGCCGACGACCAGAGGCGTGGACAGGCCGCGGTGCAGCAGCTTGTCGTGCACCCAGGCGCGCTCGCCGTTGTCGCGGCGCCAGGCGACCACGCGGCCGTCGGACTCGGTGCCGATGACGAAGCGGTCGTCGCCGCTGACGCCTTCGCCGCCGTTGGCCGGCTTGGTCCAGGCCACGGTGCCGCGGCCGGCGTCGACGCAGCCGACGGCCGCCGAGAACGCGCGTGCGCAGACCGAATTGCCGACTCGGCTGGCGCGGCCGACCAGGTCGACCAGTCGCTCGACGTCGTTGGTGCCGCGCGGCGTGGCGATCGGCGCTTCCCAGCGGATGCTGCCGTTGGACGGATTCAGGCCGGCCATGCGGCCGCCCTGCCCCGCCACCAGCGTGTCGCCCACGGCCAGCAGCACGCCGGCCTGGCGCAGCACCAGCGGCTCGCCCGGGCGCGACTGGTTCCAGAGGCGCTTGCCGGTCTGGCCGTCGAAGGCGGTGACGGAACGGTCGGCCGCGAGCACGAACACCCGGTTGCCGGCCACCAGGGGCGCGGTGTAGGCCTGGGCGGGGAGCTTCTCGCGCCACAGCACCTTGCCGTCGGAGAGCGCCACCACTTCATTGGCGCGCGTGACGACCGCGGCCACCTTGCCGTCGCTGCCGACGCCCGCGGCGATGGGCCCGCCCACGCCCGCACGCCAGAGGTCGCGGCCGGTGGCCGCGTCCAGCATGGCCACGGTGCCGTCGCCGCCGGCGACCGCCAGCTGGTTGCCGGTGACGTTGACCACCAGCGGGAACGAGACCTCGCCGATGCGACTGGTCCACGCCGGCTTGATGCCCAGCGTGGCGGGGTTGGCCGGCAGCTCCGCGGGCTTCGGCCGGTCCGGGCCGCCGAACATCGAGCAGCCGGAGACGGCCAGCGCGACGCCGAGGGCGACGAGACCGCGACGGAGCACGACGCGCACCGCCGCGCTCATGACTTGGCCGTGCCCGACGCGGCTTCCTTGGCCGGTGCGAGGCTCTTGGGATCCACGCCGAGGGCGGTGAGCTTGACCTCCAGCAGGCGCCGGTACTCGGCGTCCGCCGTCAGGCCCTGGTAGGCCTTGCTGTACTCGGCCTTGGCCTCGGCCTTCTTGCCCTGCAGGTTGTAGATGTCGCCGCGGCGGTCGGCCACGAGCGCGTTGAACTCGGACGGCACTTCGGCGGCCAGTTGCTTGAGCGCTTCGTCGTAGGCCTTGGCCTGGACCAGCAGCCCCGCCAGGCGCAGGCGGGCGATGGCCTGCAGGCCCTCGTCGCTCGCCTTGTCCGCCACCCATTGCAGGGCCGCCTTGGCCTCGTCGGTCTTGCCCTTGTCGGCCGAGGCCTGGGCCACCAGCAGGCCGGCCTGCTGCGCGAACACGGTGCGGCCGTACTTGTCCTTGACGTCGGCGAAGCCCTGCTGGGCCCGCGCCAGGTCGCCGCCGGCCACCGCGCGCTCGACCTCTTCGTACAGCGCCGAGGCCTTGGCCGACTGCGTGCGCTGGTACCACTGCCAGCCGTTCATGGCCGCGATGGAGCCGAACACGGCGATCAGCAGCCAGGAGATCAGGTTGCCGTAGGTCTTCCAGAAGTGCTTGAGCTGGTCAAGCTGCTCCTGTTCTTCGAGGTCGAGATGCGAGGCCATGGAATCCTTGTGCCCGGACGGGGCAACCGGGCATTGTAGTGACGCTGCCGATCAGCTCTTGAGGCCGGCTGCCCAGCCGAACACGTCGGCCAGGGTGCGGCGCTGCTGAGCGCCGGAGCCGTCGCGCAACGCCTTGACCGTCACTTCGTTGGCGGCCAGTTCGTCGGCGCCGAAGATGAGCGCGTAGCGCGCGCCGCTGCCATCGGCCTTCTTGAACTGCGACTTCAGGCTGCCGAGGCCGTCCGGCCCGGCGCCGTGCTGCACGACGCGCACGCCGGCGGCGCGCAGCGCCTCCAGCGTGGCCAGCACCTTGGGCAGCGAGGCATCGGCGGGCACGACGGCGTAGGCGTCGGCCGAGGTGTCGGGCACCGGCAGGCCCAGTTCCTGGACCAGGAGCAGCAGGCGCTCGATGCCCAGGCCGAAGCCGACCGCCGGCGCGGGCTTGCCGCCCAGCTGGCCGATCAGTCCGTCGTAGCGGCCGCCGCCGCACACAGTGCCCTGCGAACCGAGCTGGTCGGTCACCCACTCGAACACGGTGAGGTTGTAGTAGTCCATGCCGCGCACCAGGCGCGTGTTGACCCGGTACTCGAGGCCGACCGCGTCCAGCGTGGCGCGCACGGCGTCGAAGTGCGCCTTCGATTCCGCGCCGAGGAAGTCCATCAGCCGCGGGGCGCCTTCGATCAGCGCCTGCATCGCCGGGTTCTTGCTGTCCAGGATGCGCAGCGGATTGCTGTGGAGGCGCCGTTGCGCGTCGGCGTCGAGCTGCGAGGCGTTCTGCTCGAAGTACGCGATGAGGGCTTCGCGATGGGCGCGGCGCTCGTCGGGCTGGCCCAGGCTGTTGATCTCCAGCCGCACATGCTTGCCTTCGACCAGGCCCAGCTCGCGCCACAGCGCGCGCGCCATCAGGATCATCTCGGCGTCCACGTCGGGGCCGGCATAGCCCATCGCCTCGACATCGAGCTGGTGGAACTGGCGGTAGCGGCCCTTCTGCGGGCGCTCGTGGCGGAACATCGGGCCGACGGTCCACACGCGCAGCGGGCCGTTGTAGAGCGCGTTGTGCTCGATGACGGCGCGCACGATGCCGGCGGTGGCCTCGGGCCGCAGCGTGAGCCTGTCGCCGTTCATGGAATCGACGAAGGAGTACATCTCCTTCTCGACGATGTCGGTGACCTCGCCCAGCCCGCGCACGAACAGCGCGGTGGGTTCGACGATGGGCGTCAGCAGGTACTGGTAGCCGTAGCGCGCCATCACGGTGCGCACGGCGCCCTCGAACCATTGCCACAGCCCCGAGTCCGGCAGCTTCTCCGTGCGCGGCACCGAGGCCGGCAGGATGTCGTTCATGCCCTTGACGGCACTGAGTTTCTCGGCCATGGATTTGTCCCGAGTCAGGCGGCCTCGGCCGCGTGGCCGAATCGCTTCTCGATGTAGTTTTCGACGATCTGGTGGAATTCGGCGGCGATGTTGTCGCCGCGCAGGGTCATGGCCTTCTGGCCATCGATGAAGACGGGTGCGGCGGGCGCCTCGCCGGTGCCGGGCAGGCTGATGCCGATGTCGGCATGCTTGCTCTCGCCCGGGCCGTTGACGATGCAGCCCATCACGGCCACCTTGAGCTTCTCGACGCCCGGGTACTTGCTGCGCCACAGCGGCATATTGCCGCGCAGGTGGTCGTCGATCTGCTTGGCCAGCTCCTGGAAGGTGGTGCTGGTGGTGCGGCCGCATCCCGGGCAGGCCGTCACGCTGGGAACGAACACGCGCAGGCCCAGGGCCTGCAGGATCTCGGAGGCGATCACCACCTCCTGCGTGCGCGATTCGCCCGGCTGCGGCGTGAGCGAGACGCGGATGGTGTCGCCGATGCCTTCCTGCAGCAGGATGCCCAGCGCCACGCTCGAAGCCACCGTGCCCTTGGTGGCCATGCCGGCTTCGGTCAGCCCCAGGTGCAGCGGGTAGTCGCACCGGCGCGCGAGTTCGCGGTACACCGAGATCAAGTCCTGCACGCCGCTGACCTTGCACGACAGGATGATCTGCTCGCCCGCCATGCCCATGGACTCGGCCAGCTTCGCGGACTCGATGGCCGAGGTGATCAGCGCCTCGTACATCACGCTGCGCGCGTCCCAGGGTTGCGCGCGGCTCGCGTTCTCGTCCATCAACGACGCGAGCAGTTCCTGGTCGAGGCTGCCCCAGTTGACGCCGATGCGCACCGCCTTGTCCCAGCGCATGGCCGCTTCGATCATCTGGCCGAACTGGCGGTCGCGCTTGTCGCCCTTGCCCACGTTGCCGGGGTTGATGCGGTACTTGGACAGCGCCTGCGCGCAGTCGGGGAACTCGGTCAGGAGGCGGTGGCCGTTGTAGTGGAAGTCGCCGACCAGCGGCACGTCCACGCCCATGCGGTCCAGCTGCTCGCGGATGTAGGGCACCTGCTTCGCCGCTTCCGGCGTGTTGACCGTGATGCGCACCACCTCCGAGCCCGCCAGCGCCAGTTCCTTGACCTGGATGGCCGTGGCGATCGGGTCCTCGGTGTCGGTGTTGGTCATCGACTGCACGCGCACCGGCGCGTCGCCGCCGACGGTGACCACGCGCGAGCCCCAGGCGATGCGCGCCTGGCGACTGCGCCGGGAAGCGGGAGCGGCCGGCAGAACCGGCAGGCAGGGTTGGGAGGACATCTACTTGATCTCGAAGCGGGCGACGTTGTCGCGCGACACCTTGCCGAGGTCGAACGGCTTGCCGCGGACCTCGACCGCCGTGGTGTTGACGCTGCCCACCGTGACGGCCAGCGGCAGCGCGCCCGAGGCGCCGGCCGATTCACCGCTGGCGAGCAGGCGGCGCAGCGCGACGTTGCCCTTGCTGTCCATGACCTCGACCCAGGACGGGCCGCTGGCCTTGAAGACGACGAGGCCGTTGGCGGGCGCGGTGGGTGTGTTGTTGATGGGAGTGGCGGCGACCGGGTCGCTGGCAGGCGCGGCGGCCGGAGCGGCCACGGTCGTGGGCGCCTGAGCGTTCATGGCCACCGGCGTGACGGTCACCGGACCCGGAACCGCGCCCGCTTCCGCCGGAGCGACGGTCTCCGTGGGCACGCCTGCCGGAGCGGCCATGGCGACTTCAGTGGTCTCGGACTGCGGTGCGGAGGCAACGGGCGCCTCGGTACGCAGGCTGGAAAGATTCGGCAGCACCAGGATGGCCACCGCGCCCAGCAGCAGGCCGCCCACGGCCAGCGCCACCGGTCGCTTGAAGTACTCGCGCCAGCCGGGAGGAGCGGCATCGCCGGGCGCGCGGAACGGCGCGCCGATGCCATCCTGGTCCTGCACCAGGCGCGGCGCCGTGGTCTGCGGCAGGCGATCGAGCACGGGCTGCGGATCGACCTTGAGCGTGCGGCACACGCTGGACGCCAGCGCACGGGCGAACACCGCGTCGGTCAGCTGCTCGTAGCGGTCGTTCTCCAAGGCCTCCAGCTTGCGCACCGGCACCTTGAGCGACACCGCCAGCGCGGCCACGTGCAGGCCCGCGGCTTCGCGCGCCTGCCGAAGCAGCGCGCCCGCGCTGGTGCCGGAGGCGACGGCGGCCTCACTCATTGAACGCTCCACGATCGAGGCGGCCGGCTTCGCGCGATTGCGGGAAGCGGCGCTTGAGCTGGCCGGCCAGCTGGTTCATGGCGACGCGGTCGCCCAGCTTGTTCTCGACCTTGATGCCCAGCCACAGCGTCTCGGCATTGGACAGCTGGCTGTTGTTGATGCGGCGGATCAGGAACTGCGAACGCTGCAGCTCGCCGCGGTCGAACATCAGCGACGCGAGGTTGTAGCCGATGATGGGATTGCCGGCGTCCAGCTCGTACGCGCGCGCCAGGCTCTGCTCGGCCTCGGCGGGCTTGCCGTTGCGCGACTGGCAGAGGCCCTGCGCCATCAGCGTCTTCGCGCGGTCGCCGTACATCGGGGTGCCCAGGGCCTGGTCGAACGACTTCTGCGCGTCGTCGAAGCGGCGCTGCTGGCAGTACATCCAGCCGAGGTTGTGGATGGTGTTGCCGTCGCGCGGGTTCAGCGACACAGCGCGCCGGAAGCTTTCCTCCGCCATCGAGTAGTCGGCGAGGCGCATGTAGATCAGGCCGCGCAGGTTGTAGGCGTCGGGATAGGTCGGATCGGCCGCGATGACCTGCTTCAATTCGTCCAGGGCGACGGTGGTCTGGCCCTGCTGGAAGTAGCCGACGGCCAGTTCCATGCGGATGCGGGCGCGGCGCCGCTCCTCGGTCTCGTCGTACGCGGTCTGGATCTCGGAAGTCGTCGCGGGGGCCGCGCCGCTCGTCGCGCAACCACCCAGCAACACCGCGGCGGACAACAGTCCCGCCCACGGAATGGCCGTCGCCAGCAGCCCCACCATCCCCATGCCGCGCTTCATGCTCAGGTCTCCTTGGTGCCGGCGATCGAGGTCACCGGTTTCAGAATCACGGTGCGCTGAAGGGCGATGCGCTCGCCCACGCGGGTGCGGTCCTTGACGTCGCCGGCCAGCTGGCCGCAGGCGGCGTCGATGTCGTCCCCTCTCGTCTTGCGCACGGTGGTGACGATACCAGCATCACTCATCAGTTTCGCGAAGGCGGCCACCCGGGTGTTGGGCGATCGCGTCAGCCCGGATTGGGGGAATGGATTAAAGGGGATCAGGTTCAGCTTGCAGCTGACGCCGCGGCCCGCGTGGTGGCGCACCAGGTCGATCAGCTGGCGCGCGTGCTCCGGCTGGTCGTTCACGCCATCGAGCATGCAGTACTCGAAGGTGACGAAGTCGCGCGGCGCGTGTTCCAGGTAGCGGTTGCACGCGTCCAGCAGTTCGGCCAGCGGGTACTTGCGGTTCAGGGGGACGAGGTTGTCGCGCAGTTCGTCGTTGGGCGCGTGCAGCGACACCGCCAGCGCCACCGGGCAGTCCTGGCCCAGGCGGTCCATCATCGGCACCACGCCGGAAGTGGACACCGTCACGCGCCGGCGCGACAGGCCGTAGCCGTGGTCGTCCAGCATCGTGCGCAGCGCAGGCACCAGGGCCGAGTAGTTCTGCAGCGGCTCGCCCATTCCCATCATCACCACGTTGGAGATGACGCGCTCGCTGGTCTTGAGGTGCTGGCGCAGGAAGCGTTCGGCGAACCACAGCTGGGCGACGATCTCGCCGGTGGTGAGGTTGCGCGAGAAGCCCTGGTGGCCGGTGGAGCAGAAGCGGCAGCCGACCGCGCAGCCGGCCTGCGACGACACGCACAGCGTGCCGCGGTCGTCTTCGGGGATGAACACCGCTTCGACGGCATTGCCGTCGCGAACGTCGAACAGCCACTTGATGGTGCCGTCGGCGGACTCGTTGCGGGTGATGACGGGAAGCGCCTCGATGCGGGCGGCCGTCTTGAGCTTTTCGCGCAGCGACTTGGCCAGGTCGCTCATCCGGTCGAAGTCGGATTCACCGCGCTGGTGGATCCACCGGAACAGCTGGGTGGCGCGGAAGCGCTTCTCACCCAGCGTCTCGACGAACGCGGCCAGCCCTTCGAGGTCGAAATCGAGGAGGTTGGCCGTGGTCATCGCATGGGGACTGCCCGCGTCAGCGGGAGTAGACGTTCATGCCCGGGAAGAAGAACGAGACTTCGACCTGGGCGGTTTCGGGAGCGTCGGAGCCGTGCACGGCGTTCGCGTCGATGCTGTCGGCGAAGTCGGCGCGGATGGTGCCCTTCTCGGCCTTCTTCGGGTCGGTGGCGCCCATCAGCTCGCGGTTCTTGAGGATGGCGTTCTCGCCTTCCAGCACCTGGATCATCACCGGGCCGGAGATCATGAAGTCCACCAGGTCCTTGAAGAACGGACGGGCCTTGTGCACGGCGTAGAACTGCTCGGCTTCGCCGCGGGACAGGTGGGCCATCTTGGCCGCGATGACCTTCAGGCCGGCGCCTTCGAAGCGGGCGTAGATCTGGCCGATGACGTTCTTGGCCACGGCGTCCGGCTTGATGATGGAAAGGGTGCGTTCGATCGCCATTTGAGCTACCTGTCGATTTGTTGTGTAGGGAGGGAAGGCGCCGGTTAGGTTGTGCCGCGGCGCCAAAGTTCGGCAAAGCCCGATATTTTAACCCGCGAGTCAGCGTCCGCCGCGGCCGCCACCGCGACGCGGTCCGCCGCCGGAGCCGCCGCCACCACCACCGCCGCCGCGGCGCTGGCCACCGCCACCGCCACCGCCACCCGGGCCCTGGCGCTGCCGCATGAAGCTGTCGGCGCCGATGTAGCCGAACGAGGTCTTCATCGGATCCGGCTGCGAGCCGCCGCCACCACCGCCACCACCGCCCGAACGGTCCTTGGACCGGCGCTGCTGCTGCTGAGGCTGGCCGAACTTGTTGCCGCCGCCCTGGCCCTGGCCGTTGCCGCGGTTGGAGCCGTCCGGACGCGGGCCGGCGCCGCGGTTGCCGCGCCGACGGTTGTTGCGCGACTTGTCACCGCCGCCTTCGGACACGCGCTCGCCGGAGAGCGGACCGCCGGAAGCCTGGGTCAGCGCGCGGATGTCGCGCTCATCCAGCTCCATCCAGGCGCCGCGCTTGAGGCCGCGCGGCAGCACCATCGCGCCGTAGCGGATGCGGATGAGGCGGCTGACGGCGTGGCCGAGCGATTCGAACAGGCGGCGCACCTCGCGGTTGCGGCCTTCGGAGATCGTCACGCGGTACCAGCTGTTGGCGCCCTCGCCGCCGCCGTCCTCGATGGAGCCGAACTGGGCCTTGCCGTCGTCGAGCTCGATGCCCTCGAGCAGGCGTTCCTTCTCCTCGGACGACAGCGCGCCCAGCACGCGCACGGCGTACTCGCGCTCCAGGCCGAAGCGCGGATGCATCAGGCGGTTGGCCAGCTCGCCCGAGCTGGTGAACAGCAGCAGGCCTTCGGTGTTGAGGTCCAGGCGCCCCACCGACTGCCACTTGCCCTGCTGCAGCCGGGGCAGCTTGCGGAACACGGTGGGCCGGTTCTGCGGGTCGTCGTGCGTGACGACCTCGCCCACCGGCTTGTGGTACGCGATCACTCGGGCGGCCGGCGGCGCGATGCGCACCTTGATCGGCTTGCCGTTGACCTTGATCTGGTCGCCCCACTGGATGCGCTGGCCGATGTGGGCGGGCTCGTTGTTGACCGAGATCCGCCCTTCCATGATCAGCTGCTCCATCTCCAGCCGCGAACCGAGGCCGGCCTGGGCCAGCACCTTGTGCAGCTTGGGCGAGTCGGCCTGCGGCGCCAGCACGCGCTTGGGCGGCGCGGCCTCCTGGCCTTCCTGGTCGTCGAAGCGGCCGGAGACCACGTCCTCGAAGCGGATCGGCTCGGGCGCCGGAGGCGCGGGCGCGCGCTCGCGGCGCGGCCTGGCGTGGGGCTGGTCGTCGTCGCCCTCGTCTTCATCGTCGTCGTCAGACTCGCCGGCTTCCAGCGCCGGTTCGGCGCGCTCGGCCTCGGCGGGCTCCCGCGGGAGCTCGGATCCGGGCGCGGCCTGCCGCCCTGCCGGGTCCTGGTCTTCCTGGGAATCGGCTGGGTCGGACGCGGGCTGGTCGGTGGGGTTCATTCGGGGGGACTTCAGGTCAGCGCGGCGGGGGCCGCATCGCCGGGCTCGCCCGGCGGAACATCATCGGAGGGATTCGGGGATTCGGGTGTTTCGGGGGCGTCGATGCCCAGCGACGGCTGCAGGGCGTCGTCGGCATCGGCCAGGCCGGCCAGCGCGGCGATCTGCTGCGAGGGCGTCTCCAGCATCGGCAGCTGGTCCAGCGAGCCCAGGCCCAGGTCGTCGAGGAACTGGCGCGTGGTGGCGTACAGCGCCGGACGCCCGACGGCCTCGCGGTGGCCGATCACCTCGACCCAGCCGCGGTCCTCGAGCTGCTTGAGGATCTGGCTGTTGATCGTGACGCCGCGGATGTCTTCCATGTCGCCGCGCGTGACCGGCTGGCGGTACGCGATGATCGCCAGCGTCTCGAGCGCCGCGCGCGTGTACCTGGGCGGCTTCTCGGGGTGCAAACGGTCGAGGTACTCCCGCATCTCGGGCCGGCTCTGGAAGCGCCAGCCGCTGGCGACGCTGACCAGCTCCACGCCGCGCTGGGCCCAGTCGAGCTGCAGGTCCTCGAGCAGCGAGCGCACGGTGTCGGCGCCCAGCTCGTCGTTGAACAACACGCGCAGCTCGCGCAGCGGCAAAGGCTGCGACGAACAGATCAACGCGGTTTCGAGGACGCGCTTGGCATCCGCCGTATTCATGTCTTGCGTACTTCCTGCTGGCTGGATCGGGCGCCGGCGGCGCTCCAGTCAAGGGCCCGGGGGCTGGGCGGCGTCATCGCCGGGGGCGGCCGCCGGAAGGCTGTGCCGCAGGCCCGGCAGGCATGGCGGCTGACGCCATCGCCGGAGCCGGATTGTAACGCAGCCCCCAGGACGACAGCCCATGCACGAGGTCGGCCGGCAGGGCCGACGCGAAGTCCAGCGCCTCGCCCGTCACCGGGTGGCGGAAGGCGAGCCGGAACGCATGCAGCGCCTGCCGGCCCACGCCGACCTCGCTGCTGCCGCCGTACAGCGAGTCGCCCACCAGCGGATGGCCGATGTGCGCCATGTGAACGCGGATCTGGTGGGTGCGGCCGGTGTGCAGGCTGGCCCGCACCAGGCAGCCCTGCTCGCACGAATCGAGCAGGTCGAAGGTGGTCATCGCGGGCTTGCCGGGATCGTGCGGTCCCACCACCGCCATGCGCAGGCGGTTGCGCGGATCGCGGCCGATCGGCGCTTCGACCACGCGGGTGGGTTCGCCGCGCCAGGGGCGGTGCGCCAGCGCCAGGTACTGCCGCGTCACCTCGCGCGCCGCGATCATGCGCACCAGGGCGTCCATCGTCGCGCGGGTGCGCGCCACCACCATCAGCCCGCTGGTGTCCTTGTCCAGGCGATGCACGATGCCCGCGCGCGGCAGCAGGCCGGCCCGCTCGTCGCGCGCCAGCAGCCCGTTGAGCAGCGTGCCGCTCCAGTTGCCCGGGGCGGGATGCACCACCAGGCCCGGCGCCTTGTTGATCACCAGCAGGTGCTCGTCCTCGTGCACCACCGCCAGCGGCATCGCCTCGGCCCGGAACGCCAGGCTCTGCGGCGTCGGCCGCAGTTCGACGGCGAGCGTGTCGCCCGCCTTCACGCGGTGCGCCGGTCGCGCGGCGCGGTGCCGGTTGATCGTCACCGCGCCGCCGTTGACCAGCTGCTGCAGGTAGCTGCGCGAGAACTCGGGCACCAGCTCGGCCAGCGCGTGGTCCAGGCGGCGTGCGTGCATCGCCGGGTCGACGGTGAACTGCCGCAGCTCGGAGCCGGGTTCGGCCTCGGCTTCGTCGTCGGGTGCGGCTTCTATAATCTTTTCGCCCTGTTTCAAGAAGGTCTGCGCTTCATGCTTCGAGCGAAATTATCCGGTGTCGCCGCGGTGGCCCTCGTGCTGCTGTCGGCCTGCTCCTCGACCCGCGAGGACCGGACCGCGACCTGGAGCCCGAACCGCATCTACTCCGAGGCGCGCGACGAGCTGAACGCCGGCTCCTACGACAAGGCCGTGCCGCTGTTCGAGAAGCTCGAAGGCCGCGCCGCCGGCACGCCGCTGGCGCAGCAGGCCCAGCTGGAGAAGGCCTACGCGCACTACAAGGCGGGCGAGCAGGCCCAGGCCATCGCCACGCTGGACCGCTTCATGAAGCTGCATCCCGCGAGTCCCGCGATCGACTACGCCCTGTACCTCAAGGGCCTGGTGAACTTCAACGACAACCTGGGCATGTTCTCCTGGCTGACGCGCCAGGACCTGTCCGAGCGTGACCAGAAGGCCGCCAAGGAATCGTTCGAGTCCTTCAAGGAACTGGTCGGCCGCTTCCCGGATTCGCGCTACACGCCGGATGCGCGCGCCCGCATGACGTACATCGTCAACTCGCTGGCGCAGTCCGAAGTGCACGTGGCGCGCTACTACTACTCGCGCGGCGCCTACGTGGCCGCCATCAACCGCGCGCAGGCCGCGCTGGCCGACTACCGCGACGTGCCCGCGCTGGAAGAGGCCCTGTTCATCCTCGTGCGCTCGTACGACGCGCTCGGCATGCCGCAGCTGCGCGACGACAGCCGCCGCGTGCTCGAGAAGAACTATCCGGACAGCGAGTACCTCACCAAGGGCTACAAGAGCGACCCGGCCCGCGCCTGGTACAAGTTCTGGTGAGCCCCTCAGGCCGCCGCGGCTGAAGCCCGCACGGCCGCCAGCGCGTCGAGCGCTTCCTCGAATTCCGGCTGCGACGAAAGCCGCCGCATCGGCGGCAGCGCGGCCAGCAGCCGGCGGCCGTAGCCCATCTGCGCGAGCCGCGTGTCGCAGACCACCAGCACGCCGCGATCGGATTCGCTGCGGATCAGGCGCCCGGCGCCCTGCTTGAGCGCCACCGCCGCCTCCGGCACGAAGTAGTCGTTGAACGGATTGCGGCCCTGCGACTGCAGCCGCTGCGAGCGCGCCTCCACCAGCGGATCGCCCGGGGGCGGAAAGGGCAGCTTGTCGATCACCACCAGTTCCAGCGCGTCGCCCGGAACGTCCACGCCCTCCCAGAACGAGGCCGAGGCCACCAGCAGGCAACCCGGCCGGCCCGGGCCGGCGCCTTCGCGGAAGCGCTCGATCAGCCGCCGCTTGGGCCACTGGCCCTGCACCAGCACCTCGAGCTCCATCGATCCGTCGAAGCGGCGCTGCAGGTCCTCGCCGATCTGGCGCAGCGCGCGCAGCGTCGTGGTCAGCACCATGGTGCGGCCGCCGATGCGCTGCGCCGCTTGCGCCGCCAACTGGGCAACCGCCTGGCTGTGGCCGGGATCGTTCGGCTTGGGCAAGTCGCGCGGCAGGTAGAGCGCGGCCTGCTCGGGATAGTTGAACGGGCTGCCGACACGCAGCACCTCGGCCTCGTCGAGGCCGCAGGGCTCCGTGAACCAGCGCAGGCGCGCGTCGTCGCCCAGCGTGGCGGAGGTGAATATCCAGGCGCGGCCACCAGGGGCCGCCTCGTCGTCGCCCTCGTCGTCGTCCCAGCCGCCCTCCTCTTCCTCCTTCGCCGGTGTCTCCTTGAGCAGCCGCGTGCGCACCGCCTGCGCGATGTCCAGCGGCGACTCGACCAGCCGCAGCTGCTGGCCGACGTCGAGCCAGCGCACCGACTCGGGCGCGGCCGGCGCCAGGAAGCGGTCGCAGCGCTGCGCGAGCGTGGCCGCGCGCTCCTGCAGGCGCACGAAGTCCGGCGCGATCTCGCTGACCGTGGCCAGCGCGTCCTGCGCCGCGTCGCAGGCCGATTGCACGTCGGCCAGCGCGTCCTGCCACTCCTCGGCGGGAACGCCCTCGGGCGCGATCTCGCTCCAGCGCAATCGGCTGCCGGTCGTGCCGCGGCCCACCACCAGCCGCAGGTCGCGCGTGGCGCGGTCGAGCGTCGCCGCGATCTCCTGCCAGGGCGCGAGTCCGCGCGCCAGCTGCATGCCGGTGCCGAGCAGGTCGCGCGTGAAGTCCAGCAGCTGGCCGGTGCCCAGCTGCGCGCCGAGGAACTGCACGCCGGTTTCGTTCAACTGGTGGGCCTCGTCGAAGATGGCGACGCGCACCGTGGGCAGCAGTTCGGCCATGCCCGATTCGCGCACCGCGAGATCGGCGAAGAAGAGGTGGTGGTTGACCACCACCACGTCGGCCGCCAGCGCTTCGCGCCGCGCACGGTTCACGTGGCATTCGCGGAACTTCGGGCATTGCGAGCCCAGGCAGTTCTCGCGGGTGGACGTCACCAGCGGGATCACCGGCGAGCGCTCGTCCAGGCCGGGCAGCTCGGCCAGGTCGCCGCTTCGCGTGGCCTGCGCCCATTGCTCGACCTTGGCCAGCGCCAGCGCGGCGCCGCGGTCGACCGCACCCGGGTCGCGCCGCGCCTGCTCCATCCGGTGCAGGCACAGGTAGCTGCCGCGGCCCTTGAGCAGCGCGGTTCGCACCGGCAGGCCGAGCGCCTCGACCAGCCGCGGCAGGTCGCGGCCGAACAGCTGGTCCTGCAGCGTCTTGGTGGCGGTGGACAGCAGCACCCGCTCGCCGGACAGCAGCGCGGGCACCAGGTAGGAGAAGGTCTTGCCGACGCCGGTGCCGGCCTCGACGACCAGCGAGCCGCCCGACTCGATCGTGCGCGCCACGGCCAGCGCCATCTCGGTCTGGGCCTCGCGGGGGCGGAAGGCGTCGGCCGCGCGCGGCAACGCGCCGTCGGCCGCGAAGGCGCCGCGGACGGCTTCAATCAAGGTCATCGGAAGGGATCAGGCGGGTTCCTTGGGATCCAGCACCAGCTCCAGCTGGGCGATCAGGTCGCGCAGCGCCAGGCGGCGTTTCTTCAGGCGGCGCAACATCAGTTCGTCCAGGGGTTGCTCGTGCGCCGCCGCATCGATCAGGGCGTCGAGGTCGGCATGCTCGATTCGCAGCTCGATCAGGCGCCGCTCGGGCGAATGCAGGTTGGATTCCACGACAAGGTTGGTGGCGCGCCACCGTGAGCTCTGCGGGTCGGAACGATAATACGCGCTCCAGCAGCAATTATCGAGCTCGGCGCCCGCGCGCAGCGCTCCACCCGCAATGGCCAAAGGCTACCGACTCACAGCAGCGACCGGCATCCACAAGGGCGACCGCGAATACCAGCAGGACCAGGTCACCCTCATCGCCCATCCGCGCGTGAGCGGTTGCGTGCTGGCCGTGGTGGCCGACGGCATGGGCGGTCGCAGCGGCGGCCGCAAGGCTTCCGACCAGGTGATGCTCACGGCCCGCCAGCTGTTCGAGCGCTACTCGCCCGACCATGACGACGCCGGCGACCTGCTCAAGCAGGTGGCGCAGGAGGCGCACCTCGTCATCAAGCTCACGGCCATCGCCGCCGAGCAGGAACCGCACAGCACCATCGCCGCGTTCCTGATCAACCCGGCCGGCGACTGCCACTGGGTGCATGCCGGCGACTCGCGCATCTACCACTTCCACGGCAGCAAGCTGGTCAAGCGCACGCTCGACCATTCCTACGTGCAGACGCTGGTGGAAGCCGGCCAGCTCACCGAGGAAGAGGCCAACGTGCACCCGCAGTCCAACATCCTCATGGGCTGCCTGGGCGCTGAAGAAGATCCGCCCTCCACGATGCACACCGTGTCGCAGCTGCGCCCCGGCGACGTGCTGATGGCGTGCAGCGACGGCGTGTGGCACTACTTCAGCCCCAACGAGCTGGGCTCGGTGCTGTCGTCGCTGACGCCGCGCGAGGCCAGCGAATTCCTGATCGAGAAGGCGCGCTCGCGCGCCCGCGGCGGCGGCGACAACCTGTCGCTGGTGATCGTCAAGCTCGAGCCGCTGGAAGGCTGAGCTCAGGGCGGCACGGGCAGCGGCCGCACATCCTTCTTGGCTTCGGCCGCGCGCTTCTGCACCTCGGCCTTGTGCTGCGCCGCGTCTTCCAGGCGCTCGTTGTAGCGGCGGGCGTTGGTCCCGGTGTCCACCTGCTTCGGCTGTTTGGGCTCGCGCGGAGCCCGAGCCGCGCGGGGTGCGGACGCCGGAGTCGATGCGGCCTTGGCCGGCGCGGGCGCCGAAGCCGCCGACGCGGGGGGTACCGGCGCGGAGGCCTGGGCGGCTCGCCTGTCCGCCGTCTTCTTCTCGATCTCCTCCAGCCGCTCGGACGACCGGCGGCGACGGTCGGCGTCGTTCAGCACCAGCTCCTGGCGCCGCAGGTCGGCCAGCAGTTCGCGCCGCTTGGCGCGGGCGTCGGCGATGCAGTCGTTGACCGCGAACTTCTGGTAGCAGGCCTTGTTCGCCTGCTCGAACTCGGCTTCGATGCGAGTGCGCTCCGACGCGATGCGGGCGCGCTCGGACGCTTCTTCGGCCTGCTGGTTCTGGGCCGCGGCCGGCAGCGCCAGCCCGGCGGCGAGGAGGAAGGCAAGCTTGTTCATGTGAGGCTAGTGTCCACCGTGCGGCGCTCCTGGGCCAGGAATTGCGCCGACTGCATCTCGTTCAGGCGCGAGACCGTGCGCGGGAACTCATGGGCCAGCGGCCCCTCCGTGTACAACGCCTCGGGCGGGACCGCCGCGGACATGATCAGCTTGACCCGGCGGTCGTACAGCACGTCGATGAGCCAGGTGAAGCGGCGCGCCTCCGAGGCCATGTTGACCGGCATGTACGGCACGTCGCTCAGCAGCACCGTGTGGAACTGGGTCGCGATCTCCAGGTAGTCGTTCTGCGAGCGCGGCCCGCCGCACAGCGTGCGGAAGTCGAACCACACCACGCCGCCCGCCTTGCGCCGCGAGCGGATCTCGCGCTGCTCGATGTGCAGCACCGGGTCCTCGTCGTGGACCTCGGCCAGCTCGTCGAACGCCCGGCCCATTTCGGCATCCGCCTCGGCCCCAAGGGGCGTGTGGTACAGCTTCAGGTGCTCCAGCGTGCGGCGGCGGTAGTCGACGCCGTGGTCCACGTTGACCACCTCGAGGTTGCGGTTGAGCAGCGCGATGGCCGGCAGGATGCGGTCGCGGTGCAGGCCGTTGGGGTACAGGTCGTCGGGGCGGAAGTTGGACGTCGTGACGAAGCCCACGCCGTGGTCGAACAGCGCCTGCAGCAGGCGGTGCAGGATCATCGCGTCGGTGATGTCGGCGACGTGGAATTCGTCGAAGCAGATCACCCGGAACCGGTGGGCGATGCGCTTGCCCAGCTCGTCCAGCGGGTTGACCGTGCCCTGCAGCTCGACCAGCTCGCGGTGCACCTCGCGCATGAACTCGTGAAAATGCAGCCGCGTCTTGCGGCGCAGCGGCAGCGCGTTGTAGAAGCAGTCCATCAGGAAGCTCTTGCCGCGCCCCACGCCGCCCCACAGGTAGACGCCGCGCGGGATGTCCGGCCGCAGGATCAGCTTCTTGAAGACGTTGGAGCGCTGGTCCTTGTACTGCTCCCAGTCGCGCACGCAGCGGTCCAGGGCCTCGACCCCGCGCAGTTGCGCGGGGTCGCTGGCGTAACCCCGCGCGGCCAGCTCGGCGTCGTAGGCCTCCCGGACGCTCGGCACGTCAGAAGTTCAGCGTGCGCTTGTCCACCGCCAAGGCGGCTTCCTTGGTCGCCTCGGACAGCGACGGGTGCGCATGGCAGATGCGGGCGATGTCCTCGGCGGAGGCCTTGAACTCCATCGCCACCACGGCTTCGGAGATCAGCTCGCTGGCCATCGGGCCGACGATGTGCACGCCCAGGATCTCGTCGCTCTCGGCGTGGGCCAGGAACTTGACCATGCCTATAGTGTCGCCCAGCGCCCGCGCGCGGCCGTTGGCCATGAACGGGAAGGTGCCGGCCTTGTACTTCACGCCCGCCGCCTTGAGCTGCTGCTCGGTCTGGCCGACCCAGGCGATCTCCGGGCTGGTGTAGATGACCCAGGGAATGGTGTTGAAGTTGACGTGCCCGTGCTGGCCGACGATGCGCTCGGCCACGGCCACGCCCTCTTCTTCCGCCTTGTGCGCGAGCATCGGGCCGCGCACCACGTCGCCGATCGCCCAGACGTCGGGCAGGCTGGTGCGGCATTCGTCGTCCACCACGATGGCGCCGCGCTCGTCGAGCTTCAGGCCCACCGCTTCCGGGTTCAGGCCGATGGTGTTCGGGACACGGCCGATGGAGACGATCACGCGGTCGGCTTCCAGCGTCTGCTGCTCGCCCTTGGCCGAGGTGTAGGCGACCGACACGCCGGCGCCGGCGGTCTTGATCTCGCCGACCTTCACGCCCAGCTCGATCTTCAGGCCCTGCTTGGTGAAGGCCTTCTGCGCTTCCTTGGCGATCTGCTCGTCGACCGCGCCCAGGAAGGTCGGCAGCGCTTCCAGCACCGTGACCTCGGAGCCGACGCGGCGCCACACCGAGCCCATCTCCAGGCCGATGACGCCGGAGCCGATCAGCACCAGCTTCTTCGGCACGCCGGGGATGCGCAGCGCGCCGTCGTTGGAGAGGATCTTGTCCTCGTCGAACGGCACGCCAGGCAGAGCGCGCGGGTTGGAGCCGGTGGCGACGATCACGTGCTTGGCCGTGATCGTCTCCTCGGCGGCGCCCGAGACCTTGATCTCGTAGCCTTCGCCGCCGGCCTTCACGAACGAGCCGCGCCCGTGGAAGAAGCTGACCTTGTTCTTCTTGAACAGGTACAGGATGCCGTCGTTGTTCTGCTTCACGACGGCATCCTTGCGCGCCAGCATCTTCTGCACGTCGATCTCGAGACCCGACACGTTGATGCCGTGGTCCGCGAAATGCTTGCCGGCGTGCTCGTAGTTCTCCGAGGACTGCAGCAGCGCCTTGGACGGGATGCAGCCCACGTTGGTGCAGGTGCCGCCGGGCGCGGGGCCGCCCGACTTGTTCTTCCACTCGTCGATGCAGGCCGCGTTCAGGCCCAGCTGCGCCGCGCGGATGGCGGCGATGTAGCCACCGGGGCCGCCCCCGATGACGACCACGTCGAAGTTCTTAGCCATGGCCGCCTCCTCAGATGTCGAACAGCAGGCGGGCCGGGTCTTCCAGCGCTTCCTTCATCGCCACCAGGCCCAGCACGGCCTCGCGGCCGTCGATGATGCGGTGGTCGTAGCTCATGGCCAGGAAGTTGATCGGGCGGATGACGATCTGCCCGTTCTCCACCACCGGACGGTCCTTGGTCGCGTGCACGCCCAGGATGGCCGACTGCGGCGGGTTGATGATGGGGGTCGACAGCATCGAGCCGAACACGCCGCCGTTGGAGATGGAGAAGGTCCCGCCGGTCATCTCCTCGATGCCCAGCTTGCCGTCGCGCGCCTTGGCGCCGTACTCGGCGATCTTCTTCTCGATCTCGGCGAACGACATCTGGTCGGCGTTGCGCAGGATCGGCACCACCAGGCCGCGCGGCGAGCCCACCGCGATGCCGATGTCGAAGTAGCCGTGGTAGACGATGTCGTTGCCGTCCACGCTGGCGTTGAGCACCGGGTACTTCTTGAGCGCGTGCACGGCGGCCTTCACGAAGAAGGACATGAAGCCGATCTTGACGCCGTGCTCCTTCTCGAACTTCTCCTGGAAGCGCTTGCGCATCTCCATCACCGGGGCCATGTTGACCTCGTTGAAGGTGGTCAGGATGGCGTTGCTGGACTGCGATTGCAGCAGGCGCTCGGCGACGCGGGCGCGCAGGCGGCTCATGGGCACGCGCTGCTCGGGACGCTCGCCCAGGTCGGGCGCGGCGGGTGAAGCGACCTGCTGCAGCGCCGGCGCGGCCGGACGGTTGGCGGGCACGGGCGCGGCCACGGCGGCCTTGGCGCCGCCGGCCACGGCCTGCAGCACGTCGCCCTTGGTGACGCGGCCGTCGCGGCCGGTGCCGGCC
>JAEWIF010000035.1 GCA_023387335.1 Pseudomonadota bacterium
GGCGGGAGCGGCCGACTGCGCGGGCGCGCCCGGCGCATTGGCCGGCGTGTTGGCCGGCGGCGTGCTGTTCACGTTCTGGCGCTGCATCCCGCTGGACTTGGCACCACCGAGGCGCTTGGCCTCGGCATCGAAGGAGCCCAGGGCGCCGAACGTGAACACGGCGGCCAGGAGGGCAAGGACTGCTTTGCGCATTGACGGTCTCCTCGTACGAGAGTTGAGACCTGCGACGCTACCCCTTTGCAGGGGAAGGAAAAAGCAGAAAAGACCGCTTCAACCCTCCGAGAAAACCGAACCTGAGCCCGGCCTTCAATCCGCCTTCACGTTCGCCACGCGGATCACCTCGCGCCACTTGGCCTGCTCGGTCTGCACCAGCTTGCGCAGCTGCTCGCTGGTGGAGCTGACCGGCTCCATGCCCAGCGGCGCCAGCTTGTCGCGGGCCTCGCCGGTCTGCGCGACCTTGGCCAGCTCGGCATTGAGCGTGGCGACGATCTCGCGCGGCGTGCTGGCGGGCGCGAAGAAGCCGAACCAGGACGTCACGTCGAAGTCCTTCAGGCCCTGCTCGGCCAGCGTGGGCACCTGCGGCAGCTGGTTGCTGCGCTGCAGGCTGGTGACGGCCAGGGCGCGCAGCTTGCCGGCACGCACCAGCTCGATGGAGGTGCCCAGCACGTCGCACATCATGTCGACGCGGCCGCCCATCAGGTCGGTCAGCGCCGGCGCGCTGCCCTTGTACGGCACGTGCAGGGCCTTGATGCCGGCCTGCCGCGTGAACAGTTCGCCGGCCAGGTGCAGCGGCGTGCCGGCGCCCGGCGAGGCGAAGGTGATGCCGTCGGGCTTGCCCTTGGCGTAGGCGATCAGCTCGGCCACGTTCTTCACCGGCAGGGAGGGCGGCACCACCAGCACGAGCGGCGAACGGGCGGCCAGCCCGATCGGCACGAAGTCGCGCAGCGGGTCGTACGAAAGCGTGGGGAACAGGCCCGGGTTGATCGTCATCGTGCCGCCCGCGCCCAGCAGCAGCGTGTAGCCGTCCGCTTCGGACTTGGCCACGAAGGTGGTCCCCGTGATGCCGCTGGCGCCCGGGCGGTTCTCCACCACGAAGGCCTGCTTCAGGCGCTCGCCCAGCAGCTGGCCGTACACGCGGGCGGTGACGTCGTTGGCGCCGCCGGGCGTGTAGGTGACGATCACCTTCACCGGCTTGGTCGGATAGCCCTGGGCGAAAGCGCCGCCGCCGGCCAGCGACGCCGCTGCGCCCGCGCCCAGCAGGCACACCGCGCGCCGGTTGAGGGGGGTCTGGAAGTTCATGCCTTGTCTCCTGGAAAAGTGCGTTTTGGAAGGGGATCGGGCCGGGGCGCTTCGTGCCAGCGGGAGGAGCGCAGGGCCGCCGAGATCTGGGCCGCGGCTTCCTGCACCTGCTCGAGCAGGTCGGCGCGCGGCGGGTCCGTGATGTGAGCCTGCGAGCCGATGACGCCGACGGAAGCGACCGCGCGACCGGTGTCGTCGAAGACCGGCGCCGCGAGCGCCGCGACGCCGGGCAGCCGCTCGTTGACCGCCACCGCGAACCAGTGCTCGCGCACGTTCTGCAGCGCGGCCTCGCCCGCGGCGTCCGGGCGGAACGCCAGGATGGCGCGGCCCAGCGCGGCGGTGGACGCCGGGATGATGGAACCGGGCTTGACCGTGATCGCGATGACGCCGGTGGACTCCAGCGTCTCGACCACCGTGACGGCATCCGGCCCCGCCGGCATGGCCAGCGCCACCGTCTGGCCGCTGTCCTTGTGCAGGCGCAGCAGGTGGCGATGCGCGATGCGGCGCAGGCCGAAGTTCTCCGCCACGGCCATCCCGAGCTTGTAGCTCTTCCAGCCGAGGCGGTAGCCGTCGGTCGCGCTGTCCTTCTCGACGAAGCCGAGCTCGCGCAGCGTGCTCAGGTGGCGGTGGATGCGCGCCTTGGTCAGGCCGAGGCGGCGCGCCAGTTCGCTGGTGCCGATCGCCTCCGGCGTCTGCGACAGCGACTCCAGCACGGCGAAGGCCACGCCCACGGCCTGCACCGAGGCGGCGCCGGGCGTTTCGGCCGGGGATGGATCGGCGGACTCGTTGACAGCCATGGATCGGGATCCTATCATTTCTCGTCTGACGACACAATCGTATCGCACAACGAGACACTAGCCAATGACGACCCCCATCACGGAGCAGCCCATCCACTGGGCGCCCGGCACCTATTCGAGGGTGCCCTACCAGGTGTTCCAGCGCGGCGACGTGCTGGCCATGGAGCAGCAACGCGTGTTCGAGGGACCGGTCTGGAACTTCCTCGGCCTGGAAGCCGAGGTGCCGGACGCCGGCGACTTCAAGACGACCTTCGTCGGCGACATGCCGGTGGTCGTCACGCGCGACGAGGACGGCGAGGTCTACGCCTTCGAGAACCGCTGCGCGCACCGCGGCGCGCTGATCTGCCTGGACGACTTCGGCAATGCGCCGGAGCACACCTGCGTCTACCACGCCTGGCGCTACGACCTGCAGGGCAACCTGCGCGGCGTCGCGTTCGAGAAGGGCGTGCAGGGCAAGGGCGGCATGCCCGAAGGCTTCTGCAAGGAGGAGCACGGTCCGCGCAAGCTGCGCACCACCGTCTTCTGCGGCCTGGTGTTCGGCAGCCTGCACGACGACGTGCCGCCGATCGAGGAATACCTGGGCGACGAGGTCGCGGCGCGCCTGGAGCGCGTGCTCGGCCGGCCGGTGGAAGTCATCGGCCGCTTCACGCAGGGCCTGCCCAACAACTGGAAGCTGTACTGCGAGAACGTGCGCGACACCTACCACGCGAGCCTGCTGCACACCTTCTTCACCACCTTCGGCATCACGCGCCTGACGCAGGAAGGCGGCGTCTTCATCAGCGAGGACGGCGGCCACCACGCCAGCGCCACCTACAGCAAGGTCAAGGAAGGCGCCGAGACCGCCTACGCCCAGCAGGCCATCCGCGCCGAGAACCAGGAGCTGAAGATCGGCGACCTCTCGATGCTGAAGAGCGTGGACGAGATCGGCGACGGCATCGTGCTGCAGATCCTCTCGGTGTTCCCCGGCTTCGTGCTGCAGCAGATCCACAACTGCATCGCGGTGCGCCAGGTCGTGCCCACGGGCGCGGACACCACCGACCTGCACTGGACCTACCTCGGCTACGCCGACGACACGCCGGAGCTGCGCGAGCTGCGCCTGAAGCAATCCAACCTGGTGGGCCCGGCGGGCTTCGTCTCGATGGAAGACGGCGCGGTCGGCGGCTTCGTGCAACGCGGCATCCAGGCCGCGGGCGGCGAGGAAGCCGTGCTGGAGCTGGGCGGCCACGACACGCAATCGCAGGACTTCCGCGCCACCGAATCGTCCATCCGCGGTTTCTGGCGCGCCTACCGCACGCACATGGGGCTGTGATGAACCTCGACCTGATCGCCCTCAACGCCGAGTACGCGGCCGCCATCGACGACGGCCGCCTGGAAGACTGGCCGGCCTTCTTCACCGACCGCTGCTTCTATCGCATCACCACCGCGCAGAACCATGCCCAGGGCCTGCCGGCCGGGCTGGTGTACGCCGACTCGCGCCAGATGCTGGCCGACCGCATCCTCTCGCTGCGCAAGGCCAACGTGTACGAGCGCCAGAGCTATCGCCACCTCGTCGGCCTGCCGCTGGTGCGCGGGGACGACGGCGAAGCCCTGCGAACCGAGACCGGCTTCGCGGTGCTGCGCATCGTGCGCGGCGGCGCCACCGAGGTGTTCGCCAGCGGCCGCTACTTCGACGAGGTGGTGCGCGAAGCCGGCGGGCTGCGGCTGCGCAAGCGCGACGTGGTCTGCGACAGCTCGCGCATCGACACCCTGCTGGCGATCCCGCTGTGACCGCCGCTCCCCGCATCGGCATCGCCATCGGCGATCCCAACGGCATCGGCGCGGAGATCGCGCTCAAGGCCGCCGTGGCGTTGGGCCGGCGCGATGCCGCGCGGCCGCTGGTCATCGGCGAGGCCTTCATCGTCGAGCGCCTGTGCGACGTGCTGGGTTATGGCGATGCCGAACGCGCCTGCTTCGAGACTTACCTCGCGGGCGCGCTCTCGCCCGCCGACTGGAAACCGGGCCAGGTCGACAAGGCCGCCGGCGCCGCCACCGTGGCCTACGTGCGCGAGGCCGTGCACCTGCACCGCAGCGGCGGCATCGCTGCCATCGCGGCCGCGCCGCACAGCGAGACCGCGGTGAACGCGTCGGGCACGCCGTTCAACGGCTACGCCGGCCTGCTGGCGGACCTCACCGGCACGCCGCGCGACCAGGTGTTCCTGATGCTGGAAGCGCACGGCCTGCGCGTGGTGCATTGCACGCTGCACGAAGGCGTGCTGGACGCGGTCGCGCGCATCACGCCCGCGCTGGTCGAGTCGGCCGCGCAGGCCGCGCGCGCCACGCTTCCGCTGCTGGGCGTGCGCGACCCGTCGCTGTGCGTGCTGGGCATCAACCCGCACGCCGGCGAAGGCGGCCTGTTCGGCGGCGAGGACGAGCGCATCACCAAGCCCGCCGTGCAGGCCATGCGAGCGAAAGGCTGGAAGGTCGACGGCCCCGTCGGCGCCGACCTCGCGCTGTCCGAGCGCAGGCACGACGCCTACGTCGCCATGCTGCACGACCAGGGACACATCGCCGTGAAGATGCTCTCGCCCAAGGGCGCGAGCGCCATCGCGGCGGGCCTGCCGGTGCTGTTCTCCAGCGTGGGCCACGGCGCGGCGTTCGACCTCGCCGGCAAGGGCCGGGCCGATGCCTCCGCGATGACCGACACGCTGGCCATGCTGCAGCGGGCGCTCGCATGAGCCTGTGCACCGTCGCCGTGCCGGGGCGCGAAGCCGTCAGCTTCGAATGCTCGCCCGGCGAGACCCTGCTGGACGCCGCCGCGCGCGCCGGCTGGGAACTGCCCTACTCCTGCCGGCGCGGCACTTGCGAGAGCTGCCGCGCGCCGGTGCTCGAAGGCGAGGTGTCGCCGCCCGCCCGCGACGACGGCACCGCCCTGCTCTGCCAGGCGAAGCCCTGTGGCGACGTGCGCATCGCGCCCGATCGCATCGAACGCGCCGCGCCGACTTCGCGCCGGACCGTGAAGGCCAGGCTCTACCGCGTCCGCATGGCGGCGCCCGACGTCGCGGTGGTGGACCTGCGGTTCCCCGCGGGCGTCAAGGTGCCGTTCAAGGCCGGCCAGTACCTGCAGGTGCTGCTCGACGGCCACGAGCCGCGCAGCTTCTCCATGGCCAACACGCCGCACGCCAGCGATGCGGCGCAGCTGCACGTGCGCGTGCTGCCCGGCGGACTGTTCGGTTCCAGGCTGCTGCCCACGCTGCAGCCCGGCCACGAGGTCGAGGTCGAACTGCCCTTCGGCGACTTCCACCTGCGCGAGGGCGATGGACCGGTGCTGCTGGTGGCGGGCGGCACGGGCTTCGCGCCGATCCAGGCCATCCTCGAAGAGGCGTTGCCCAGGCAGCGGGGCCGTTCGTTCACCCTGTACTGGGGCGCGCGCCAGGTCGACGGCCTGTACGCGATCGAGCAGGTGCGCAAGTGGGAGCAGAAGCACCCGCACTTCCGCTTCGTGGGCGTGGTCTCCGAGGGCGACGCGCCCGCGCCGCTGCGCAGCGGACTCGTGCACGAAGCCGTGCTCGCCGACCATCCCACGCTGGAAGGCCACGAGGTCTACGCCTGCGGCGCGCCGGCGCTGGTGGCGGCCGCGCGTGCGAGCTTCGTGGCGGGCAAGGGCCTGTCGCCGGCGCGCTTCTATTCGGATGCGTTCGCCACCACGGCCGCCGCCGCGCCGAACTGAGCCGCAAGCGGATACAAGCCGGCTTCGGGGGCCGCCGTAGATTGCGGCCATGAGCACCGCCACGCTGCCCGCCGCCTTCATCGGCCACGGCTCGCCGATGAACACGCTGGAGTCGAACCGCTTCACGCGGCAGTGGCGCGCGCTCGGCCAGGCGCTGCCACGGCCGCGCGCCATCCTGTGCATCTCGGCGCACTGGTTCATCCACGGCACGGCGGTCACCGCGATGCGGCAGCCGCGAGTGATCCACGACTTCTTCGGCTTTCCGCGCGAGCTGTTCGAGTTCGACTATCCCGCGCCCGGCAACCCGGAAGTGGCGCAGGAGATCGTCGAGGTGCTCAAGCCCGGCTATGTCGGGCTCGACCCGGACAGCTGGGGCATCGACCACGGCACCTGGTCGGTGCTGGCGCACGTCTTTCCCGGAGCCGACATTCCCGTGCTGCAGCTCTCGGTCCACGGCGCGGCGCCCTTCGAGTACCACCTCGAACTCGGCCGGCGGCTGGCGCCGCTGCGCGAGCGCGGCGTCTTCGTCGTGGGCAGCGGCAACGTCGTGCACAACCTGCGCCTGTCCGACCTGCGCCAGCCCGACCTGGCGTTCGACTGGGGCGAGCGCTTCGACACGGCCGTGCGCGAGGTGATGACCACGCGGCCCGGCGACCTCGGCTCGGTGCTGCGCCACCCGGACTTCGCGCTCGCGGTGCCGACGCCGGAGCACTTCCTGCCGCTCGCCTACCTCGCCGGCCTGTGCGACGCGGCGGGCGAGGTCGCGCAGCCGTTCACGCAAGGCGGCACGTTCGGCGCGATCACGATGACGAGCTACCTGCTGGGCATGCAGCCGCCATCCAGCGCCGGCGGCGAATCGGGCGAGGCGACGAAGACCGACGCCCCGGCCGAGCAGACCAACCTCTGAACCGTCACGCCGGCGCCCGGAGCACTTCGGCCAGCGCCTGCGCCGCCGGCGACAGCGACCGGTCGCGCTTCACCACGATCGCGATCGGCCGCTCCACCGCCGGACGAACGATGCGGCGTGCCACCAGGTCGGACCGGGCCGCGAGGATGGACCCCGGGACGATGGCCGTGGCCAGCCCGTGTTCCGCCAGCGCCACCGCGGTGGACAGCAGCGCCACCTCGTGCTCGATGCGCAGCGTGACGCCGGCCGCCTTCGCCGCTTCATCGATGCGGCGCCGCACGCCGTAGCCCGGCCGGACGGTGACCACGGGCAGCGCGGCGAGCTGCTTCCAGGTAATGGACGAACCGGCCGCGAACGTCGAACCCGGCAAGGCCGCCGCGACCAGCACGTCGCGCAGCAGCACCTGCTCGCGCAAGCCCGCGACCGGCGATTCCAGCGTGCCCACGCCGAAGTCCACGCGTTCGGCCAGCAAGGCTTCCACGAAGGCATCGGGCGCCACCTCTTCCAGTTCGACCTTCACGCCGGGATGCAGGTCGAGGAACCGGCGCATCGCCGCGGGCAGCAGCGTCTGCGCCACGGTGGCGGTGGAGGCGACGCGCACCCGCCCGCGGCCGGCGCCGGCCAGCTCGGCCATGCCCACGGCCATCGCTTCCAGTTCGGCGAGCGCGCGCTGCGCATGGCCAACCGCCTCGGCGGCCGCGGCAGTGGGACGAAGCAGCCGCGTGCTGCGATCGAACAGCTTCAGGCCCAGCCGCTCCTCCAGCTCGCGCAGCAGCACGGTGACGGCGGGCTGGGTGAGCGAGAGTTCCTGCGCCGCCGCCGAGATGCCGCCGGTGCGGTGCACCGCCACCAGCGCCCGCAGCTGCCGCACCGACGGCAGCGCGGATAAAGGTTTTTTATGAATCGCCATGGAAGATTCATTGTCGCAGCGGCGGCGGTTTGCGTTTAATCAATGCCAGTCCAACGCATTCCGGAGCAGCCATGTCTTCTTCCCTGCAATCGCAGGTGCTCATCGTCGGCGCGGGGCCGGTCGGCCTGACGCTCGCCATGGACCTGGCGCAGCGCGGCATCGACGTGCTGTTGGCCGAGACGCGCCACCGCGGCGAACCGCCCAGCGTCAAGTGCAACCACGTGTCGGCGCGCTCGATGGAGATCTTCCGGCGCCTGGGCGTGGGTCGCGCGCTGCGCGATACCGGCCTGCCCGCCGAGTACCCGAACGACGTCAGCTACCGCACCTCGTTCGCCGGCGACGAGATCGCGCGCATCCACATCCCGGGCCGCGCGCACCGCTACACCGACAAGAGCGGCCCCGACGGCTGGTGGCCCACGCCGGAGCCGCCGCACCGCATCAACCAGATCTACCTGGAGCCGGTGCTGTTCGCGCACGCCGAATCGCTGCGAGGCGTGCGCATCCTCAACCGCACGCGAATCGACGCTTACGAGCAGGACGACGAAGGCGTGTGGGCGACCGGCGTGAACCTCGACACCGAAGCGCCGGTGCGCATCCGTTGCGCCTACCTGGTCGGCTGCGACGGCGGCCGCTCGGGCGTGCGCAAGGCCATCGGCGCGAAGCTCTCGGGCGACGAGGTGGTCGGCCGCGTGCAGTCCACCTTCTTCCGCGCGCCCGACCTGCTGTCGCGTGCCAAGCACCAGCCCGCCTGGGCCACGTTCTCGCTCAACCCGCGCCGCAGCGGCAACGTGTACGCCATCGACGGCAAGGAAACCTTCCTGCTGCACAACTACCTGAAGCCGAGCGAGACCGACTTCGAGGCGGTGGACCGCGACTGGGCGATCCGCACCATCCTCGGCGTGGGGCCGGACTTCCGCTACGAGATCATCAGCAAGGAAGACTGGATCGGCCGCCGCCTGGTGGCGGACCGCTTCCGCGACCGCCGCATGTTCATCTGCGGCGACTCCGCCCACCTGTGGATCCCGATGGCGGGCTACGGCATGAACGCCGGCATCGCCGACGCGATGAACCTGTCGTGGCAGCTCGCCGGCCGCCTGAACGGCTGGGCCGGCGAAGGCGCGCTGGGCGGCTACGAGGCCGAGCGGCTGCCGATCACCGAGCAGGTCTCGAAGTTCGCGATGAACCATGCCATCGCCCTGCAGAAGGAACGCGAGGGCGTGCCGGCCGGCATCGAGGAGCCCGGCCCCGCGGGCGAGGCCGCGCGCGCCACGGCCGGCAAGGCGCTGTACGACCTGAACGTCAAGCAGTACTGCTGCGCCGGCCTGAACTTCGGCTACTTCTACGAAGGCTCGCCGCTGATCGCCTACGACGGCGAGGCACCGCCCACGTACACCATGGACAGCTTCACGCCGTCCACCGTGCCGGGCTGCCGCACGCCGCACCTGTGGCTGGACGACGGCCGTTCGCTGTACGACGCGATGGGGGCGGAGTTCACGCTGCTGCGCATCGACCCGGCCGCCGACACGCGCCCGCTGGAAGAAGCGGCGGCCAAACGCGGCGTTCCGCTGAAGGTGCTGGACGTGAAGTCAGCGGAAGCGCCGGCGCTGTACCGGCACAAGCTCGTGCTGTCGCGGCCGGACCAGCACGTGGCCTGGCGCGGCGATCGCGTCCCGGAAGATGCGCTCGCGCTCATCGACCGGGTTCGCGGCGCGGCCTGATCTGTCCGCCATGCGGACAAAACGTCCATGAATTTGACGCAAGTCAACCGCCGTCCATAAAATGGACTTTCTATCCGTTCTGCGGACACGCAGGGCAGGGATCCGCTTTCCGGCATCCGCCGTCCATCTGGAGACAAGCTTCATGCGAACCCCCTTCTTCGCCGCCCGCCGGCACACGCTGCGCGCCCTCTCTCTCGCCGCCGCCGTGGGCGCCCCGTTCCTGTTCCATGCCCCGCAGGCCGCCGCGCAG
This sequence comes from Pseudomonadota bacterium, assembly GCA_023387335.1. Classification (GTDB taxonomy): domain Bacteria; phylum Pseudomonadota; class Gammaproteobacteria; order Burkholderiales; family Burkholderiaceae_C; genus Ramlibacter. The sequence goes on from JAEWIF010000035.1 coordinate 9,588, forward strand.
GCCGCCTATCCCGACCGGCCGGTGAAGATCGTCGTGGGCTTCGCTCCCGGCGGCACCAACGACATCGTGGCCCGCCTCGTGGCGCAGAAGCTGGGCGACCGCCTGAAGCAGTCGTTCATCGTCGACAACAAGCCCGGCGCCAACTCCGCGGTGGGCAACGACATGGTCGCCAAGTCCAAGGCCGACGGCTACACGCTGCTGGTGTCCTCCAGCGGCGGCCTGACCACCAACCCGGTGCTGATGAAGAACCTGCCGTACGACCCGGAGAAGGACTACGAGCCGATCGCGCTGCTGGGCACCTTCCCGCTGGTCGTCACGGTGAACCCGTCGCTGCCGGTCAAGAACCTGCAGGAGCTGGTGCAGTACGGCAAGACCAAGGCCAAGGACGGCGTCCTCGACAACGGCACGCCCACCACCTCGTTCGTGCTGGTGGCCGAAACGCTGGCCGCCGCGTCGGGCCTGAAGTTCCAGCACGTCACCTACCGCGGATCGGGCCCTGTCGTGTCCGCGCTGCTCGGTGGCGAGATCCCCGTCGCCGTGCTGGACAGCGCCGCGGTGATGAGCCAGGTCAAGGCCGGCAAGCTCAAGGCGCTGGCGGTCACCACCGGCAAGCGCACGGCGGCCCTGCCCGACGTGCCCACCGTCGCGGAGTCCGGCTTCGCCGGCTACGACGTGCCGATCTGGACCGCGCTGATGGCGCCCAAGGGCACGCCGCAGCCCGTGCTGGCCCAGCTGCGCGCCGCCATGGCGGACACCCTGAAGGACAAGGACTTCATCGAGAAGCTGCACGCGCTGGGCATGGACCCGGGCAACGCCGATGCGCCGGCCCTGGCCAAGCGAATCAGCGCCGACATCGCGCGCTGGACCGACGTGGCCGCCAAGGCCAACATCAAGCCCGAATAAGCCGAAGAGGCGGAGGAGACAGGCATGGACCGTTCGATTCCGAAGCTGCTCGGAGCGCTGGCGCTCGCCCTGTCCGCGGGCGCGGGCTGGGCGCAGGCCTTCCCGAGCAAGCCGATCACGCTGATCGTTCCGTTCGCGCCCGGCGCGTCGGCGGACGGCATCGCGCGGGTCGTGGGGCGTGAGCTGTCGCAGGCGCTGGGACAACCCGTCGTCGTGGACAACAAGCCCGGTGCGGGCGGCGCGCTGGGCCTGATCGCGGTGGCCAAGGCGCCGGCCGACGGCCACACCATCGGCCTGGGCGCCACCGGCGCCATCGCGGTCAACCCGCACCTGCCCGACGCGCCGCCGCTCAAGCCCGAGCGCGAGCTGATGCCCCTGGGCAAGCTGGCCGACATCCCGCTGGTGTTCATCGCCTCGCCCGCCACCGGTTTCGGCAACCTGCAGGCTTTCCTGAACGGCGCGCGCAAGAAGGAAGGCGGCCTCTCGTACGGCACCGCGGGCCAGTACACGGCCCAGCATCTTTCCGGCGAACTGCTCGCCAGCCTGAGCGGCGCGCCGCTGGTGCCCGTGCCCTACCGCGGCAGCGGCCCGGCCGTGACCGACGTGCTGGGCGGCACGCTGCCTTCGGCGATGGTCGACCTCACCTCGGCCTATCCGCACGTGAAGGCCGGCAAGCTGGTGGCGCTGGGCGTGACCAGCTCCGCGCGCAGCAAGGTCGCGCCCGAGATCCCCACGCTGGCGGAAGAAGGCGTCAAGGGCTACGCGGCGCCGGCCTGGATGGGCCTGTTCCTGCCCGCGAAGACGCCGGCGGATGTGTCGGCCAGGCTTTCGTCCGCGCTACAGAAGGTGATGGCCGATCCCGCGGTGCAGACCCAGATCGCCAACCTGGCCGCCGAGCCGGCTTACATGGACGGCAAGGCGTTCGGCCAGTTCATCGCGGGCGAGTCGAAGAAGTGGGCCGAGGTGATTGCGAAGATCCCCGCGCCCAAGAAGTAAGAGAAGGCGTCAGGCGCGCTTGCGGCTCGAACTGCCGAAGCCCAGCGCGTCCGACAGCCGCACCGCCTCGTCCAGCAGCAGCTGCGCCACCGCCTTCTGGCGCGCGGCGTCCAGCCGCACCTCGGGGCCGAACACCCCGATCGATCCGGCCACCTGCGCCTCGCGGTCGAAGAACGGCACCGCCACCGCCACGGCGCCCGAGATCAGTTCGCTGCGGCTGGTGGAGTAGCCGCGCTTGCGCGTGGCGGCCAGTTCCGATTCCAGTTCCTTGAGGTCGATGCGCGTGCCCTGCGCCAGCGTGCGCAGCTGCTCGGGCGAAGGAGACTGGTGCGCCAGGATTGCGCGGCCGGTGGCGCCCAGCACGATCTTCTCGGTGTAGCCGACGCCGCGCTTGAAATTCAGCGGCTGCGGGCTCGGCAGCTCTTCCACGCACAGCCGCATGTTCCCCTGCGGCACGAACAGCGCGACGGTCTCCTGCGTCTCCTGCCAGAGCCGGCGCATCACCGGTTCCGCCACGCTCTTCAAGTCCAGCGTGGACTTCCACACGTGGGCCAGCCGCGCCACCGAGGGCCCGAGCCGGAAGCGCTGCGGCTCGCCCACGGAGACCAGGAAGCCGCTCTCCTCCAGGGTGTAGAGCAGCCGGTACAGCGTGGGGCGCGACAGCTCCACGCGCTTGAGCAGCTCGGCGGGCGACAGCTCCGGGTCGCCCTCGGTGAAGGCGAGCAGGATGTCCAGCGCGCGGCCTACGGCGCGCACGTTGTCGTTCTTGTCGGTGGTCGTCATCGCGAAATCTCCCTGGGTCCGGAGGGATTGTCCGCCATGCGGACACGTTGACCAAATTTTCTTTTAGTCCGTATAATGGATTCCTTGTCCACTCAACGGACACATGGAGTTTTCCCATGAGCCAACACATCCCCGTCACCCTCCTCTTCGCCGACGGCGTCTCGCACCGGCTGGCCGTGCCGTGCGGCGGCAAGCTGATCGATGCGGCGGCCGAAGCCGGCCTGAACCTGCTGACCGACTGCTCCAACGGCCAGTGCGGCACCTGCACCGCGCAGCTGGTGTCCGGCAACGTGGACCTGGACGACTACGACAGCGCCGTCCTGCCCGATGACGATCGCGCCTCCGGTTCGGTGCTGCCCTGCGTGTGCCGCGTCAACGGCACCTGCGCCATCGAATTTCCGTACGACTCCACCGAGGCCCTGAGCGAGGAGCCCGAGCCCATCGCGGCGCAGGTGGTGGCGGTGGAACAGGTGGCCAGCGAAACCGTGCGCCTGGAAGTGCAGGTGCCCGAACAGGTGGTGTTCGAGCCCGGCCAGTACGTGCGCATCCAGCCGGCCGGCACCGACATCTCGCGGTCCTATTCGATGGCGAACGTGCCCGGCGCGGACCGCCTGCAGTTCTTCATCCGCCTGGTGCCGGGCGGCGCGTTCTCGGAGTGGCTGGCGGGCGCCAAGGCCGGCGACGCGGTGGAACTGAGCACGCCGCACGGCAGCTTCTTCCTGCGCGACGAGGAGCGGCCCCGCCTGTTCGTCGCGGGCGGCACGGGCGTCGCGCCGTTCCTGTCGATGCTGCGCAGCCTGGCCGCGCATCCGTCCTCGCAGCGCACCACGCTGCTGATCGGCGCCCGCACGCCGGGCCACCTGTTCGCGCTGGACGAGGTGAACCAGCTGCGCGAGCAGCTGGACGGCCTGGACCTGCAGGTCGCCGTCGAACAGGACGCGCAACCCGGCAGCCACCACGGCTATGCCACCGACCTGATTCCGCAACTGGGACTCGATCCTTCCACGCGCGTCTACCTGTGTGGCCCGCCGCCCATGGTGGAAGCCGGCCGCAAGGCGGCCGAGGCCGCCGGCCTCAAGCGCGCCGACGTGCTCTGCGAACGATTCGCCTGACCCACCCCATTCCAGCGAGACAACCCATGATCCCGATCACCACCGAATCCCGCTACAACGCGATGGTCAAGCTCCGCGAGGGCAAGATCAGCCGCGAGATCTTCTCGGACAAGGACATCTTCCAGGAGGAGCTGGAGAAGGTCTTCACCCGCGCCTGGCTGTTCGTCGGCCACGAGAGCCAGGTGCCCAACCCGGGCGACTTCTTCACCTCGCGCATGGGCGCCGAGTCGGTGATCCTGGCGCGCGACAAGAAGAAGAAGGTGCACGTGTTCCTGAACTCGTGCCGCCACCGCGGCATGAAGGTCTGCCAGTACGACCACGGCAACACCCAGCTCTTCACCTGCCCGTACCACAGCTGGAGCTACACCACCGACGGCAAGCTGTTCGGCGTGCCCCAGTTCAAGGGCCTGTACGAAGGCTGCCTCGACAAGGAGGAGTGGTCGCTGATCGAGCCGCCGAAGGTGGAGACGTACAAGGGCACGGTGTGGGCCAGCTGGGACAAGGACGCGCCCGACCTGCTCACCTACCTGGGCGACGCCAAGGTGCACCTGGACCTGGCGCTCGACTGCCGCGACGGCCGCGAAGGCGGCTCCGAGGTGCTGTTCGGCGTGCACAAGTGGATCATCCCGGCCAACTGGAAATTCGCCGCCGAGAACTTCCTGGGCGACACGTACCACAACGTGAGCCACCGCTCGGTGGACCTGATCGGCATCGGCCCGAGCGCCGAAGCCGGCGAGAAGGGCCGCCGCGACAACGAGCTGGAGAAGGCCCAGCACGTGTGGGTGAACTTCCCCGCCGGCCACGGCGTGCACAGCGCGCTGATGCCGGAGAACTGGGAGTTCCTGGACACGTACAAGAACAACCCGGTGGTCGCCGAGTACTTCCGCGAGGCGCACGCCAAGCGCAAGGAGCGCCTGGGCGCCGAGCGCAACCGCCTCGTGCCCTTCGTCGGCACGATCTGGCCAAACGTCTCGTTCCACGGCAACCAGCCGCGCAACCTGTGCGTGTGGCATCCGCACGGCCCGGAGTCGACCGAAGCCTGGCGCTTCTTCCTGGTGGACGCCGACGCGCCGCAGGAGGTCAAGGATTTCCTGCGCGCCTACTACATGCGCTACTCGGGCCCCGCGGGCATGACCGAGCAGGACGACATGGAGAACTGGAACTACGCCACCGCCGGCAGCCGCGGCGTGATCGCCAAGCGCTACCCGTACAACTACCAGCAGTCGCTGGGCAAGGTGCAGACCACCGGGCCGGTGGCGGGCAACGTGAGCCTGCAGGTGAGCGAGGAGAACCCGCGCCAGTTCTACCGCCGCTGGCGCGACTACATGAACGACGCCGACTGGGACACGCTGCTGGGCCGCAAGGACAAGGAACCGGCCAGCTTCGCGGAGTAAGCCATGGGCGTCGTCATCGTCACCGGCGGGACCTTCGGGCTGGGGCAGTCGATCACCGTCGAACTCGCCCGGCGCGGCCACCAGGTGGTCGCCTTCGGGCTCGCACAGCCGCAGGTCTCGAGCACCGCGCAGGGCCTGGACTCGCTGGCCTCCGAGTTGGAGCAGGCCGGCTGCAAGGCCGACGTGCTGGAGGCGGACGTCTCCAGCGCGGCCGATGTCAAACGCGTCGTGGACCACGCGGTCTCTCGCTACGGCGCCGTGAACGGCCTGGTCAACAACGCCGCCATCGGCCCGCTGGGCACCGTGCTCACCACCGAGGAATCGCTGTTCGAGCGCATCCTCGACGTGAACCTCAAGGGCACCTACCTGATGTCGCGCGAGGTGATCCCGCACATGGCGCGCGCGGGCGGCGGCGCCATCGTCAACATCGGCTCCGGCGCCGGCTACGGCAAGCCCAACATGGCCGCGTACAGCGCCAGCAAGGGCGGCATCGTGGCGCTGAGCATGGCGATGGCCTACGACCACTTCCACGACCGCGTGCGGGTGAACGTCGCCATCCCCGGCGGCGGCGGCATCGTCTCGGGCATGAGCGTGGGCCGCTTCGGCGGCGACGCCGACGCCTTCCTGCGCAAGCCCGCGCCCGGCACCGCGGCCGGCCGCCCCGCCACCGGCCGCGACCTGGCCAACGCGGTCGCCTTCCTGCTGTCCGACGAAGCCGCCACCATCTCGGGCACCGTGCTCGACGTCGGCTGCTTCGCCCACCAGGGCGGCCCGGTGCCGCCCAAGAACTGAACCCAGAACACTCCGGAGCAACCATGTCCGAAACCGCCGAGACCCTGGCCCCCGCCACGGCCGCCCCCGCCGCCAAGCGCCTGCCGCGCGACGACCGCTACTTCGCGATCAAGCGCGAGATCGAGGAATTCCTCTACGACGAAGCCGTGCTGCTGGACGACCGCCGCTTCAGGGAATGGCTGGAGACGCTGGCCGATGACCTGCGCTACTTCATGCCCATGGAATACAACGTGAAGTTCGGCGACCACGCCACGCGCGAGCTGACCACGCGCGAGAAGCACATGAGCTGGTTCAACGAGGGCAAGTGGACGCTGGGCAAGCGCGCCGAGCAGATCCTCACCGGCGTTCACTGGGCCGAGGAGCCGCTGTCGCGCGTCTGCCGCATGGTCAGCAACGTGCAGCTCACGGCCATCGAGACCAATGCGGAAGGCCAGGAGGAAGTGGACGTCTCCAGCCGCTTCCTGATCTACCAGAACCGCTGCGAGTACGAGCAGTACTTCTTCGTCGGCGACCGGCTGGACCGCATGCGCCGCACGGCCGAAGGCTGGAAGCTGGCGCAGCGCGAGATCCGCATCCACCAGAACGTGCTGCTGGCCAAGAATCTGTCCATCTTCTTCTAGGAGCAAGTCATGCTGAACCTGCTGGCGATCGAACCCGGGCACTTCATCCGCCTGAAGAACGGCACCACCGCGCAAGTGGTGGAGAACATCGGCGACGGCATCTGGCTGAAGGCGAAGCTGGCCGACGGCGAGGAGGACCTGGTCTTCTGCGAGGATATCGCCGGCCTGGCCGAAGCGCGGCCGGCCTGAAGTTCCCTGGAGGAGACGACGTGGACAACAACGAATCGCAACTGCGCAAGGACCTGGCGGACTGCTACCGGCTGTTCGACTGGCTGGGCTGGACCGAGCTGATCTTCAACCACATCACGGTCCGCCTGCCCACGCGCAGCGGCGCCAGGCCCGAGTACCTGATCAACCCGTTCGGCCTGCACTACTCGGAGGTGCGGCCGGACAACCTGGTGCGCATCGACCTCGACGGCAACGTCATCGGCGGCGGCACCGGCCGCGTGAACCGCGCGGGCTTCGTGATCCACAGCGCGATCCACGGCGCGCGCGAGGACGCGCACTGCATCATGCACGTGCACACCACCGCGGGCTGCGCGGTGTCGTGCAAGGAGGAAGGCCTGCGCCACGACAACTTCTACAGCGCCATGCTGTACGGCGACGTGGCCTACCACGAGTACGAAGGCGTCACCACCAAGCTCGACGAGCAGCCGCGCCTGGTCGCCTCGCTCGGCAAGCGCAACCACCTGGTCCTGCGCAACCACGGCCTGCTGGCGGCCGGCCCGGACATCCCGACGGCGTTCAACCGCCTGTGGACGCTGCAGCGCGCCTGCGAGATCCAGCTGGCTTCCGACGCCGGCCGCGGTCCCAACCGGGCGATCCCCGAAGAGATCCTCAGGACCGTCCCCGAGACGCGCGTGGCGTCCAGCGGGGAGGTCCATCGGCTGATCTTCGACGCGATGCTGCGCCGCGCGGGCATCAGCGGCGGGTGATCACGATCTCCAGGTAGTCGCTGGCGACGACCAGCCCGTCGCCGTTGCCGCGGTCGAAGCGCTTCATCAGCGCGGCGAACTCCTCGGCCAGCGCGTGCTGGCCGTCTTCCTGCAAGGCCGCGAACGCCTTCAGGATCGGGCCGTAGTAGCCGCGGAAGACCTCCAGCATGTGCTCCGCCGAGCGGTAGCGGAAGTTGAACTGCCGCGTCTCGGCCTGGATGTGCGTGGATTGCGTTCCGAACAGCTCGGCGATCCGGTCGCGGCTGCCCCACAGCGCGGGCGAACTCACGCCGGGCGGCGGCGGCACGTGCTTGCCCACCATCTTGAACACCTGGCCGATGAAGCCGTCCGGCGTCCAGTTGGCCATCGCGATGCGGCCGCCCGGCCGGCACACGCGCAGCAGCTCGGCCGCGACGCGCGGCGGGTTGGGCGCGAACATGCAGCCGAAGGTGGACAGCACGGCGTCGAAACTCGCGTCGTCGAAAGGCAGCGCTTCGGCGTCGGCCTCCTCGAAATCGATGCCGTGCAGGCGCTCGGCGGCGGCACGCTCGCGGCCACGCTCGAGCAGCGCGGGCACGTAGTCGGTCGAGGTCACCTCGCACCAGCGGCGCGCGGCCGCCAGCGTCGCGTTGCCGTTGCCGGCGGCGACGTCCAGCACGCGCTGGCCCGACCGCAGGTCGGCGGCCTCGCACAGCGTCTCGCCGACGATTTGCAAGGTGGTGCCGATGACGGCATAGTCGCCCGAGGCCCAGGTGGCCTTCTGGCGGGTCTTGATGGCGGCGAAGTCGGGCACGGCTTCCGGCGTGGCGACGGTGGCGGACAGTGCGGTCATAACGTTGCTCCAGTGGACGTGAAGGTGGCGGGGCGGTCCGCCTCGCGGCGGCCGACCTGCACTCTCCGCCCGGGTCGTGGAAGGCGGCGTGGTGGCCGGCGTGGGAATTCACGTGGAAATGCGAGAGCCGATTCCGTTCGAAGCACCGCGCGCCGCCGGGCTCGCGCTGCGGCTGCTCGGCCCGCTCTCGCTCAGCCGCGCTGCGCTGCCGGTCGCGCTGCCGCCCTCGCGCAAGGTGCGCGCCCTCCTCGCGTACCTGGCCATGGCCGCGCGGCCCCTCACCCGAAGCCATCTGTGCGAGTTGCTCTGGGACCTGCCCAGCGATCCGCGCGGTGAACTGCGCTGGTGCCTGAGCAAGCTGCGCGCGGTGATGGACGAGCCCGGCCGTGCACGCGTCGTCGCGGAAGGCGACACCGTGATGCTCGACCTCACGGACAGCGACGTCGATGCGCTCGACGTGGTCCGCGCGCTGCAGCAAGGCATCGCGGCGCTGCCGGCGGAGCGCCTGCAGGCGCTGGCGTCCCGGTTCAACGGCGACGATTTCCTCGAAGGGCTGGACCTGCCGCGCAGCCCGGCCTTCACCGGCTGGCTGGTGGCCGAGCGCCGGCGCATGCGCGCCTCGCACGCGGCCGTGCTCGAGCACTGGGTGCAGGCCCTGCCCGTTGGCAGCGACGCCGCGCTGCTGGCGCTGGAGCGCTGGCTCGCCATCGCGCCCTTCGACCGGCGCGCGCACGAGCGCCTGCTGGAAGCGCTGGCCGCGCGCGGCCGGCTGCGCGAAGGCGAGGAGCACCTGGCGGCCGCGGCTCGGCAGTTCGAGGCCGAAGGGCAGAACTGGGCGCCGATCGGCCATGCCTGGCGCGCGGCGCGGTCGCGCCATGCGGGCGGGATCGCGGTGGCGACGCGCATCGAGACGGCACCGCAACCCATCCAGGACGCCACGCGGCGCGCTTCCCTCGCCGTCATGCCTTTCGCCGACCGCACGCCCGGCGTGGCGCTGCGCGGCGGCCTGGGCGACGGCATGGCGCACGACGTGATCACGCGGCTGGCCAAGCTGCGCAGCATGTTCGTGATCGCCGAGGGCACGATGTTCGCGTTGTCCGAGCGGCGCATCGATTCGCAGGACGCGGGCCGGCGGCTGGACGTGGACTACGTCGCCGGCGGTTCGCTGCGCCGCGGGCCGGGCCAGCGCCTGTTCGTGAGCGTGCAGCTGACCGAGACGCGCAGCGCGCAGGTGGTCTGGGCCGAGGAGTTCTCCGGGAAACTCGACGACACCTTCGGCGTGCTGGACGAGATCGGCAACCGCATCGTCACCTCCATCGCCAACCAGATCGAGAGCGCCGAGCGCAACCGCGCCATCCTGCGCAACCCGCATTCGCTCAACGCCTGGGAGGCCCACCACCGCGGCCTGTGGCACATGGTGCGGTTCAACCGCGAGGACAACGAGCAGGCACGGCACTTCTTCCAGGCCGCCGTGCGCCTCGATCCCACCTTCGCTCGGCCGCTGGCCGGGTTGTCGTTCACGCATTTCCAGGACGCCTTCCTCGGCTGGGGCGATCGGGGCGCGGCCATCGAGCGCGCCTACGCGGCCGCGGCGCAGGGCGTGATGGTGGACGAGCGCGATCCCGCCGCGCACTGGGCGCTGGGCCGCGCGATGTGGCTGCAGGACCGCCAGGACGACGCGCTGGGCGAACTGCGCTCCGCCATCGACCTCAGCCCCAACTTCGCGCTGGGCCACTACACGCTGGCCTTCGTGCATGCGCAGTCCGGCGATCCGCAGGTGGCCGTGGCCGAGGCCGACCATGCGCGCGCCCTCAGCCCGCTCGACCCGCTGCTGTTCGGCATGCTGGCCTCGCGCGCGATCGCGCTGATGCGCCAGGGCCGCCACGAGGAAGCGGCCGACTGGGCCGTGCGGTCCGCGGCGCGGCCGAACGCCCACGTGCACATCCGCGCGGTCGCGATGTTCTGCCTGGCGCTGGCGGGACGCACGCGCGAGGCGCAGGAGCACGCGGCAACCATCCACCGCAGCCACGGCGCGTACGGCGTCGACGATTTCACCCAGGCGTTCAAGCTGGATCGCGAGGCGGATGCGCTGGTGCGCAAGGCGGCCCACCTGCTCTCCGCCTGAGCCACGCCGCACGGTCGGCGCAGCCCTACGCCTTCCCGCCCAGGCCTCCTACCGCGCCCGCCGCCGGGCCCGCTAAGGTGCTCTGCAGGAGAACGCCATGCACGCCGACCCGCCCCCCGAACCCGTGCAACCACTCGGTCCGCAGCCGCAGCCGCCCCAGGGGCCGATGCCGACGCCGGATCCAGTCCAGCGCCCCTCCGCCTGGCGGACCCTTCCGGCCTGCGCGGCGCTGTTGTTGACGGTGGCATGCGCCGCGGGCAATGCGCCCTCGCGCGAAGACGACTGCCGCGGCCCGGCCGCACTCTGCAAGCAGGACTCCGCGCGCTGATCGGACCTCAGGCAGCGCCGAGCACGCCCGCCCCGCCCGCCAGCACCAGGCTGCCCGCCCACACCAGGTCGAGGTTGATCCAGGCGCGCCGCAGGAACGCGAGGCCGAGGTAGCGGTACACGGCCCACGCGATCACGAGGCCCGACAACAGCATCGCCAGCGAATGCACGGCCGCGACCGACAGGGCGGTGGCGATGTTGGACGTCGCGAGCGCGTGATCGACGCCGGCGTTCGCCGCGCACAGCCCGAGCGTGAAGGGCACCAGCATCAAGCCCGCGCCGTGCGCCGTCGCCATCAGGAACGACCACCACGCCAGTTGCGTGGGACGCACGCGCGCAAGGGCGCGGGGATGCCGACGCTGCAGGAGCCGGTACACGCCGAACAGCAGGACCATCGTGCCCGCCGCGACCTGGATCGCGCGGCTCCACGACACGTAGCCCGCGAGCCAGGCGAACGGCACCAGCGCGACCGACATCGCGGCCAGGTGGCCCGCGCCCAGCGGCAGCAGCGTCGAGAACACGGCCCGGCCCGCGCGCGCCGACAGTCCGTTCGCCACGGCCAGCGGCCAGCCCATCGCCGGGTTCAGGCCGTGGTAGACGCCGAACCCGACGACGGTGAGCCAGAGCGCCGTGGTGCTGCTCAAGCCGAGGGATAGCAGAAGGAATCGGTGGAGCAGTCGCCGCCCTGCAGGCGGACCTGGTGCGCGCCGTAGCCGTCGCCGAACTCGACGCAGAACCGCTCGTCGAGCTCGATCCCGCCATGCGCGCCCACCCGGCACATCGCCTGCGCGCCCGGGATACCCTCGGGATAGAACTGCGTGTCCCAGCTGCTGTACAGCGAGTTGGTGAAGAACACGCGGCGGCCGTCGCGGCTGATCTCGGTCATCTGCGGGCCGCCGCCGAACGGGCGCCCGCTCGGGTGCGGCGCATGCGCGGCGATGCCGCCGACGCGCACGCTGCCTGCCAGCTTGGGCTCGAACGGATCGCTCACGTCGTACTGGCGCAGTTCGCCCGTGCCCCAGCACGCCACGTACAGGAACTGGTCGTCCATCGACAGGTCGATGTCGCTGATCAGCGGCGGCACCGCGCCGAAGCCCTTGAGTAGCGGCGGCAGCCTGGCCGCGTCGGTGGGCTCGGGCGGCACCACGGCGGTCTTGCGGGCATGGAAGGTGCCGTTCTCGCGCCACCAGGTCCAGATCGACGCTTCCAGGTTGGTGGTGTCGACCACCACGCCGACGAAGCCGTAGTCCTTGCTCGGGTCGTGCGCGGGCCGCACCTCCAGCGCCATCTGGTGGTTGGCGCCCAGGTCGACGGTCTGCACGTTGCGGCGGGCCCGCAGGTCCCAGAAATGCAGGCGGTGGCCGTACTTGTTGGCCAGCAGGTCCTCGGCGACGATGCCGTTCTCGAACTGCGGCGGCAGCGCCCATTCGCTGGACACCATGTAGTCGCGCGGCAGGTTCCACCAGAAGTCGTAGTGCAGCTCCTGCGGCCCGCGGTCGATCTCCCAGCGGCCCAGCACCTCGAAGGTCTGGCAGTCCAGCAGGAAGATGCCGGGCGGGCCCAGCGTGCCGCTGGTGCCGCCGCCGCCCAGCGTGCTGATGTAGATGCCCTCGGGCCCGCAATGCACCGTGTGCGGGCGCGAGTAGCCCGTCTTGCGCCGCACCTCGTCGGGCTCCAGCACCTTCACCAGCACCGGCTTGCGCGGGTCGGGCTGGGTGTCGAACACGTGGATGCGCGAGCTGCGCATGCCCGGCACCACCAGGTAGCGGCGCTGCACGAAGGCGTTGCACGACAGCGGCGACAGCGCCGAACTGCACGCGTTCCAGCCGAAGTGGTGCAGCTCGTCGCCGCGGTTCGGGAGCTCGACGCGGTTGAGCACCTGGCCGTAGTGGTCGGAGTCCTCGTCCACGTCCACCACCGCGATGGCGTCGGGCCGCGAGCGGTCGGGCGACAGGAGCGCCGTGTACGCCAGGTGTTCCGGCTCGGCCTGCATGGCCAGGCGGGGCGAAGGATGGAAGGTGGGATCCGGACGCAGGCTTTCCATGGCGCACCTCCTCGAATGTGGTATGGGCGTGGGCCCGCGAACCGTAGTCCGCCGGTGGGCGAAATCAAGAACGAGGCAACAGAATGTGTGAAGCCGAGACCGCACCTGAGCCACCCGGTAAACTGCGCGCGCAGTTGCAGTACCCCATCAATGACCGTCGCCCTCGCAGGCCGCGCCCCTGCCACCTTCGAGATCAAGAGCGCGAACCTTCCGCTGGTCTCCCTGCTGCTCAAGTCGGCGGACCTGCGGGGCCTGGCCGGCGAGCTGCAGGCCCGCTACGGTGAGCTGCCCGAGTTCTTCGACCACGATCCCCTGGTGATCGACCTGGCCCCGCTGCCGGGCGACGCCGAGGTGGATTTCGCCGCACTGGTGCGGCTGCTGCGCAACCACCGCGTGATCCCGGTGGCGGTGCGCGGCGGCAGCCCGGCGCAGCAGGCCGCCGCCCGCGAAGCCGGGCTGGCCCTGGCCGAGGAGGCGCAGCCGCTGCGCCCCACGCCGGTGCCGGTCCGCGAACAGCCCGTCGAGGCGCCGGCCGCCGCCCCGCTGGGCGCCCTGCTCATCGACAAGCCGCTGCGTTCCGGCCAGCAGGTCTATGCCCGCGGGCGCGACCTGGTGGTGATGGCGATGGTGAACCCGGGCGCCGAGGTCATCGCCGACGGCAGCATCCACGTCTACGCACCGCTGCGCGGCAAGGCCATCGCCGGCGCGCGCGGCAACACCGAGGCACGCATCCTGACGCTGTGCCTGGAACCCGAACTGATCTCCATCGCCGGCGTCTACCGCACCAGCGACGCCGCCCTGCCCCCCGACGTGCTCGGAAAGCCCACCCAGGTGCGGCTCGAAGGCGGCGTCGAAGGCCGGCTGGTGATGGAGCCTCTCGAACTCGCTCCCGCCCCCGCGAGGGGAAAGCCCTAGGAGAAACCTTCAATGGCAAGAATCATCGTCGTCACTTCCGGCAAGGGCGGGGTCGGCAAGACCACCACCAGCGCCAGCTTCGCGTCCGGCCTGGCCCTGGCCGGCCACCGCACCGTCGTCATCGACTTCGACGTCGGCCTGCGCAACCTCGACCTGATCATGGGTTGCGAGCGCCGCGTGGTCTACGACTTCGTCAACGTGATCCAGGGCGAGGCCACGCTCAACCAGGCCCTGATCAAGGACAAGAACTGCGAGAACCTGTCGGTGCTGGCCGCCTCGCAGACGCGCGACAAGGAAGCCCTGAACAAGGAAGGCGTCGAGCGCGTGTTGAAGGAGCTCGCCGAGATGGGTTTCGAGTACATCGTGTGCGACTCGCCCGCCGGCATCGAGACCGGCGCGCTGATGGCGATGCACTTCGCCGACGAGGCGCTGGTCGTCACCAACCCGGAAGTCTCGTCCGTGCGCGACTCCGACCGCATCCTGGGCATGCTGTCCTCCAAGACCAAGCGCGCGATCGAGGGCAAGGAGCCGATCAAGGAACACCTGCTCATCACCCGCTACAACCCGAACCGCGTGGACCAGGGCCAGATGCTGTCGCTGGAGGACATCCAGGACATCCTGCGCATCCCGCTGATCGGCGTGGTGCCCGAGAGCGAGACCGTGCTGCAGGCCAGCAACCAGGGCATGCCCGCGGTGCACCTGAAGGGCACCGACGTGAGCGAGGCCTACAAGGACGTGGTCGACCGCTTCCTCGGCAACGACAAGCCGATGCGCTTCGTGGACCCGCAGAAGCAGGGATTCCTCAAGCGCCTGTTCGGAGGCCGTTGAAGCCATGGCGTCGTTCCTCTCCTTCCTCCTCGGTGAAAAGAAGAAGACGGCCGCGGTCGCCAAGGAGCGGCTGCAGATCATCCTGGCGCACGAGCGCAGGCGCGGCGGCGTCCAGCCCGATTACCTGCCCGCGCTGCAGCGCGACCTGGTGGCCGTGATCGGCAAGTACATCAAGATCGATCCGAACGACATCAAGGTCCAGCTGGACCGCCAGGACAACCTGGAAGTCCTCGAGGTCAAGATCGAGCTGCCCGACGGCAAGTAAGCTCTCCCGCTTTTTTCTCTCCCGCATGCCGCTTTTCAAGAACATCGTCGTCTACCGCATCGCGCCCGACTGGACCCCGCCGCCCTTCGAGCAGCTCGAAGCCGAGTTGCAGCGCCTCGTCTTCCAGCCCTGCGGTCCCACGCAGGAACTGTCGGCCGGCTGGGTGCCGCCGCGCGGCAAGGACAACGGCGCGATGGTGGAGAGCGTGGGCGGCCAGTGGATCGTCAAGCTCGCCGTCGAGCGCAAGAGCGTGCCCGGCGGCGCCGTGCGCGCCGAACTGGAAGCGCGCTGCAAGGCCATCGAGGCCGAGCAGGGCCGCAAGCCGGGCCGCAAGGAGAAGTCGGAGATCAAGGACGAGATCGTCAAGACGTTCCTGCCGCGCGCGTTCAGCAAGCGCAGTTCGCACGTGCTGTGGCTGGACCTGGAGCAGCGCTCGCTGGTCATCGCCGCGGGCAGCATGAAGTCGGCCGAGCCGGTGGTGAAGCAGATCGTGGACGTGATGGCCGAACTGAAGCACGTGCTGCCGCTCGCGCCCCTCTCCACTTCGACGGCGCCGGCCACGGCCATGGCCGAATGGCTCACCACCCGGCAGGCGCCTGAGGGCTTCTCGATCGACCGCGACCTCGAGCTGAAGAAGACCGGCGAGGAGAAATCGGTGGTGCGCTACGCCCGCCACAGCCTGGAACTGGACGAGATCGGCCAGCACATCCAGGAAGGCAAGCTGCCCACCCAGCTGGCGCTGACCTGGAACGACAAGGTGTCGTTCGTGCTCACCGAGCAGCTGGCCATCCGCAAGATCGACATCCGCGACGTCGAGGAAGCGCCCAAGGGCGAGGACGGCTTCGACGCCGACGCGGCCATCGCGACGGCGGAACTGGCGGGACTGATCCCGGAGCTGCTGGCTTCGCTGGGCGGCGAGCTGACGCACGCGCCGGCCTGAGGGCGATTCAAGGCGGCTTTCATGCTCGACCGCTGGATTAAAGGATGCTTTAATCCGGCCCCGGAGCACTCAAGCCGCCTTTCATGCAGCGCACCACCGGCACCTACGTCAAGTCCACGACCGCGGGCGAAGTCGTGCGGGCGTTCGTGCCCCGGCCCCTGCCGCCCGCCCGGCCGGCGCTGACACTCGACACGCTGCAGGACGCCAACCTGCGCGCGGAACTCGCGCTGGCCCGCCTCTCCGGCGTTTCCGGGCTCGTGCCCTCGGTGGACTGGCTGCTCCACGGCGCGATCCACAAGGAGGCGCTGCTCACCTCGCAGATCGAAGGAACGCAGGCCACCCTGGCCGACATCTTCGACGGCGAAGCCGGCCTGGCGGTGTCCAACCCGGACGACGTGGAGGAGGTCACCAACTACGTCCGCGCCTTCCGGCACGTGCAGCAGCAGCTGCGCTCGTCCAAGGGACTGCCGATCAGCGTGCGCCTCGTGTGCCAGGCGCACAAGCTGCTCATGGCCGGCGTGCGCGGGGGCACGGCAAGCAGCCGGGCGAGCTGCGGCGCTCGCAGAACTGGATCGGCGGAACGCGGCCAGGCAACGCGGCCTTCGTGCCACCGCCGCCGGAGCGGGTGGCGCCGCTACTGGCCGACCTGGAGAAGTTCATCCACGCGGAGCGCTCCACCCTGCCGCCGCTGGTCAGGATCGGACTGGTGCATGGCCAGTTCGAAACCATCCACCCTTTCCTGGACGGCAACGGCCGCCTCGGCCGCCTGCTGATCGGGGCGCTGCTGGAACACTGGGCCCTGTTGCCCGAGCCGCTGCTCTATCCCAGCGGCTACCTGAAGCGGCACCAGGCCGAGTACTACCGGCGGCTGTCGGCCATCCGCACGGAGGGCGACTGGGAAGGCTGGCTGGCGTTCTTCCTGGAAGGCATCGCGGCGGCCGCCGAAGAGTCCGAGCGCACCATCATCGCCGTGGCGAGCCGCGTCACGGCCGACCGTCGTCGGCTGCTGGACGCATCACGCGCGACGCCGGCGAGCTACCGCCTCTTCGAGATGCTTCCGCTGATGCCCCGCTTCAGCGTGGAGCAGGCCCGCGAGCGTCTGCAGACCACCTTCCCGACCGCCAACGGCGCCGTGCGGCTGCTCGAGGAACTGGGCATCGTGACGGAGCGCACGGGCCAGCGCACGAATCGCCTGTACAGCTACCAGGCGTACGTGGACCTACTCACGCGCTAGCCGGCGCACGCGCAAGCACGAGGCCCGAGCACGTTCCGCGAGGGCGTTTTATTCCACTCAGCCGTGCCCGGTGCGCTAGGGCAAGTCCCATGTGGGCGCGGACGGCGCCTCCTGCGTAATGCCTTTCTCCAACAAACAGAAAGGTCTCTCATGCGCAACGCCCTCTCTCTCACGGCAATGGGTTCGCTGGTTCTGCTGGCCGCCTGCTCCACTCCCTCCAGCAGCGGACCCGGGGCTTCTTCCCCGGCGGCCTCCAGCGGACCGATGAGCTTCTTCATCACCAGCGTCGGCCCCGGCAAGGGCGGCGACCTGGGCGGCCTCGAAGGCGCCGACAAGCACTGCCAGTCGCTCGCGCAGGCGGCGGGCCAGGGCAACCGTCCGTGGCGGGCCTACCTGAGCACGCAGGCGCCGGCGCTGAACAGCCCGGCCTTCGTGAACGCGCGCGACCGCATCGGCAAGGGCCCCTGGTACAACGCCAAGGGCGTGCTCGTGGCCCGCAACGTCGATGACCTGCACTCGGACAAGAACAACATCACCAAGGAAACCGGGCTCGACGAGCGCGGCCGCCCGGTCAACGGCCGCACCGAGCAGCCGAACAAGCACGACATCCTCACCGGCTCGCGTCCGGACGGCACCGCCTTCGTCGGCGGCGCGGGCGGCGGGCAGCCGTTCCCCGACATGACGTGCGGAAACTGGACCAAGAGCACGCCGGAAGGCTCGGCGATGATCGGGCACTTCGACCGCGCGGGTCCCGTCCCGGCACCCTGGGCGACGTCGTGGAACTCCAGCCACCCGACGGTCGGCTGCAGCATGGAACGCATCCGGCCCACGGGCGGCGACGGCCTGCTCTACTGCTTCGCGGCGAACTGAGCCCGAAGCGCGATCACTCCTCCTTCGGCCGGTACTGCGCCGCCAGCTGCGCCTGCAGGTTGGGCGGTACCGGCTCATAGTGGCTGAACGCCATGGTGAAGTTGCCCTGGCCGCCGGTGATCGCGTTCAGCCGCAGCTGGTAGCTCGATAGTTCGGAAAGAGGCGCCTGCGCCAGCACCGTCAGCACACCGTCGGCGCCCGATTGCGTGCCGCTCACCTGGGCGCGACGCGAGGCCAGGTCGCCGGTGATGTCGCCCAGCACCTGCGCGGGCGCGCTGATCTCCATGTCCACGATGGGCTCCAGCACGCAGGGCTTCGCGGCCTGCACGGCGGCGATCAGCGCCTTGCGGCCGGCGGTGACGAACGCGATCTCCTTGCTGTCCACCGAGTGGAACTTGCCGTCGTACACCGTCACCTTCAGGTCCACCACCGGGTGCCCCGTGACCACGCCCTGCTCCATGCCCTGGCGCACGCCCTTCTCCACCGCGGGCATGAAGTTGCCGGGGATGGCGCCGCCGCGCACCTCGTCCACGAACTCGAAGCCCGCGCCGCGCGGCAGCGGCTCTATGCGCAGGAACACCTCGCCGAACTGGCCGGCGCCACCGGTCTGCTTCTTGTGCCGGTGGTGGCCCTCGGCCGGCGCGCGCACCGTCTCGCGGTAGGCCACGCGCGGCGGCCGGGTCTCGACCTGGCAGCCGTGCACCTCGGTCAATCGCGCGAGCAGCGCGCGCAGGTGCAGCTCGCCCAGGCCGTACACGATGGTTTCGTTCGAACCCTCCGCGCGGTCGATGCGCAAGCACGGGTCCTCGCTCACCAGCTTCTGCAATATGTCGTACAGGCGCTGCTCGTCGCCGCGCCGCTTGGGCTCGATGGCGAGGCCGTGCACCGGCACCGGGAAGTCCAGCGGCTTGAGGTGCATGCGCGCGTCTTCGGCCGCGTCGTGCAGCACCGCATCGAAGTGCAGGTCATCGACCTTGGCGATGGCGCAGATGTCGCCGGGCACCGCGTTCGGCACCCCCACCAGCTTGTTGCCTTGCAGCCGGAAGAGGTGCCCCACCTTGAAAGGGCGCCGGCCGTCCCCGACGTACAACTGGCTGTTGCCGGTGATCGTCCCCTGGTGCACGCGCAGCACTCCCAGCTTGCCGGCGTAGGGGTCCTGCGCGATCTTGAAGACGTGGGCCAGCACGTGCTTGTCCGCGTCGGCCTCGGTGGTCACGGGCTTGGCGTCCGCGCCCTCGCCTTCCAGGAATTCGGGGGGATTGCTCTCGGTGGGATCGGGCAGCAGGCGCTCGATGACGTCCAGCAGTTCGGCCACGCCCGCGCCAGTGCGCGGCGAGACGAAGCAGATGGGCACCAGGTGGCCTTCGCGCAGCGCCTGCTCCAGCGTGGCGTGCAGCTCGGCCGGGTCGACGTCGCCTTCGTTCAGGTAGCGCTCGACGAACTCCGCGTCGACCTCGACCACCTGTTCCATCAGCGCGCGATGCGCGTCCTCCACCGACGAGAACGCGGGCGCGGGCCCTTCGTGCTTGCGCGTCCAGAAGCAGTCGATGACGCCTTCGCCGTCCTGCGTGGGCAGGTTGACCGGCAGGCATTCCTTGCCGAACGCGGCCTGGATCTGTTCGACCAGCGACTGCAGCTGCACGCCCTGCGCGTCGATCTTGCCGACCACGACGATGCGGTCGCGACCGCGCTGCTTCGCCCACTCCATCATGCGTGTCGCCGCGGGCTCGATGCCGGTCACGGCGTTGATGACGACGGCCGCGGTCTCCACCGCTTCCAGCGCCGGCAGCGTCTGGCCGAGGAAGTCGGGCGCGCCGGGCGTGTCGATCAAGTGGGTGGTGATGCCTCCGTGCTCGAAGTGCATCAGGCTGCTGTTGAGAGAGCGCAGCCACTTCTTCTCCAGCGGGTCCCAGTCGGAGACGCTGGCGCCTTTCTCGACGGCGCCGGGCGTGCCCACCGCGCCGGCCTTCCACAGCAGGGCCTCGGCCAGGCTGGTCTTGCCCGATCCGCTGGGCCCGACGAGGGCCACGGTCCTCCGGGCGGCAATGTCACGTTGAGCGGTCACGAGGCACCCCTTTTGCAACGCAGGATGAAGAACATCCTACGGCAGCGGATGCCCCGCGTGGGGCCGCTCACATGGCCGAGCTCAGGCGGCGAGCGCGCGCTTGCCCTCGTTGGCGGCTTCGCCCGAGTGCGTGCGGATCTGCACGTCGGCCGCGGCGAGCGCCTTGGCCTTCGCCTCGTCGCCCATGGCCAGCCCTTCCGCACGCACGAAGCGCACGTCGGTGACGCCGAGGAAGCCGAACAGCGACTTCAGGTAGCTCTCCTGGTGGTCCATCACCTCGCCCGGCAGGCCGGCGTACAGGCCGCCGCGGGTGGACACCACGATCACCGTCTTGCCCTTGGCCAGGCCCTCGGGGCCGGTAGCCGTGTAGCGGAAGGTGCGGCCGGCCTGCGCGATGCGGTCGATCCAGGCCTTCAGCTGGCTCGGGATGCTGAAGTTGTACATGGGCGCGCCGATCACCACGACGTCGGCCGCCAGGAACTGGCTGACCAGCTTCTCGGAGACGGCGTTCTCGCGCTTCTGCGCCGGCGAGAGGTCGGGGGAGTCGATGCCGAGGCGGAAGCCCAGCGAGTCCATGTCCAGGTGCGACGGTGCATCCACGGCCAGGTCGAGGTACTCGACGGTGGTGGTGGGCTGGGCCGCGGTCCACTCGGCCACGGCCTTGCGGCTGAGCTGGCGGGAGGCGGAGGCGGCGCCCAGCGGGCTGGAATCGATGTGCAGCAGTTTCATGGTTGCTCCTTGAATGGCGTGGGATGTATTCTGAAGAAGAACCAATCCGCTGATAAGACGGCAAAATCAGGCCAGATTGTTCTACGGATGGAACGATGATTGACCTCAACGACATGGTGTTCTTCGCCGAGGTGGTGGACCGCGGCGGCTTCGCGGCGGCCGGCCGCAGCCTGGGCGTGCCCAAATCCAGGGTGTCCCGGCGGGTCGCCGACCTGGAAGCGCGGCTGGGCGTGCGCCTCCTGCAGCGCACCACCCGCAAGCTGTCGCTCACCGAGGCGGGCGAGCTCTACCACCGGCACTGCGTGGCCATGCGCGAGCAGGCCGAGGCGGCCGACGAAGCCGTCGCGCGCGTGCTAGGGGAACCGCGCGGCACCGTGCGGGTGACCTGTCCGGTCACGCTGGCCCACACCACCATCGGCCCGCTCCTGCCCAGCTTCCTCGCCGCGCATCCGCAGGTGCGGGTCGAGATGCTGGTGACCAACCGCGTGATCGACCTGGTGCAGGAAGGCGTCGACGTGGCGCTGCGCGTGCGCTCGTCGCTGGACGACAGCGGCAGCCTGGTGGTCAAGCAGCTCGGGCCCACCCACGGCGTGCTGGTCGCCGCGCCCCGGCTGCTGGAGCACTTCGGCCGACCGGCCGCGGTCGAGGACCTGCGCCACCTGCCCACGGTGGCCATGTCGGCCGCGGACGGCCGCGCCAGCTGGCGCCTGGTCGGCCCCGGCGGCCAGGACTTCGAATGGCAGCACCGGCCGGTCTGCACCGCGGACGACCTGCTGGTGCTGAAAATGGCCGTCGTGCAGGGCGCCGGCATTTCCGTGCTGCCCGACTACATCTGCACCGAGGAGCTGCGCCACGGCCTGTTGGTGCCGGTGCTCCCGGGCTGGTCGCCGCCCGAGGCGAAGGTGCTGGCGGTGTTCCCTTCACGGCGCGGCATGGTGCCGGCGGTGCGGCGCTTCCTCGACTACCTCGGAGAGAACGTCAGGGGCGAGCGCATCGTGCCCGGCCTGGATCCCTGCCTCATCGCGGCCGCGGGCCGTCATCCCGGCGGGACGACGAATCCCTCCACAATGCCCCGATGAACGACGAACCCACGATCTCCGACAACCCCGAGAAGCACCGCTTCGAACTCTCGACCGACGGCGAGGTCGCGGCCTTCTCGGAATACAACGTGCTCAAGAACGCGCTGCTGTTCACCCACACCGAGGTGATGCCCGCGCACGAGGGCAAGGGCTTCGGCGGCAAGCTGGTGGCCTTCGCGCTGGACGACGTGCGCCGGCGCGGCCTGCATGCGATCCCCGCCTGCCCCTTCGTGGCAGGCTACATCCGCAAGCACCCGGAGTACCTGGACCTCGTCACCGAGGAGAGCCGGCGCGCCTTCCTGCGCTGACCGCTGCGCACCAGGCGCTCACCCAGCCTTGTGCAGCTGGTGCTTGGTGGCGTAGGCGTACAGGTCCAGGCGGTTGGACAGACCCAGCTTGCCGTAGATCGCGCTGAGGTGGTTGCGCAGCGTGTGCTCGCTGATGCACAGCCGCCCGGCCAGCACCTTGCCGGGGGCGGCCGCGTCGCTGGCCACCGCGGCGATGGTCTGGCGCTCGCGCGTGGTGAGCGTCGCGATCTTCAGGCGGTCGGGATCGCTGGCATGCGCCGCGTGCTGCCGCGCCATCTCCACGAAGATGCGGCCGGCCGCGCCGCGGTCGATCCACAGCTCGCCCTCGTGCACCTTCTCGATCGACTTGAGCAGCGCGGTGGGCGGATCGCTCTTGCGCACCACCCCGCGCGCGCCGGCCACCACCATCCGGTCCAGCAGCGACACCTCGGGCGAGCTGCTCAGCACCACCACGCGCAGGCGGCCGCCCGCCTGCAGTTCCGCCACCACCTCGGGGCCGTAGCCGCCATCCAGGTCGAGCACCAGGATGTCCACCGCGCCGCTCGCGAGCACCGGCTGCGCCTCGGCCAGCGTGAGCGCCGCGCCGCTCAGTTCCATGCGGGGATGCGCCGTCTGGACCATGCGCTCGAGACCCCAGCAGAGCATCGCGGGAGCCACCACGAAAACCTGGATCGGCCGGGAACCTGGTGTGTCCATGACCTGCCTCAGCGGGATTGATGTAGGCGCAATCCTATGGAAGGCTCAGCCCTTGTCTCGCAACCCTTGCAGACGTTTGCTCTCGTTGCGGAATGTCGCGGCACGGCCGCGCAGCGCCCGTGACGAACTGGTCAACCCATGACGCAGGCGCTGCCCACGACGGTGCAAACCAACCACGCATGCGCGCGCACCATCGCCCCAGAATGAAGCCATGACCCAGGAGCAACGCGCGAACGCACGCGAGACCCTCGCGCTGCGCTTCACGCTGCCGGACGGAAGCCCGGCGGTGACGCGCGACATCGGCCCCGGCGGCATGTACTTCCTGATGCCGGCCGGGTGCACCGTCGACCGCTGGCTGTCGTTCGAGTACGAGATGCCCGAAACCGGCCTGCGCTTCTCCGCCACCGGGGAAGTGGTGCGGACCGAGCCGGGGCCCGGCGGCACGACGGGCGTGGCGGTCGCCTGGCACTCGCCTTCCCTGCAAGTCTCCGACTGACCCGGTCCTGCCGGGACCGTTGTCCCATGCAAGTCGGGACAGGCCGCTCATGCGCCGGCGGCGGCGCGTTCCTAGATTCGCTCCATCGACAGACAGGACGCGAACGATGGACGAAACCCAAGCCTTGCGCGAGTTGCTCTGGATGCTGGTCACCGATCCGAAGACCGGCGCGCTGATCGCGCTGCTGCTGATCGCCGCGGTCATCGACTGGAAGACGCTGCGCATCCCCAACTGGCTGACGGTCGGGGGCATGGTCTATGGCCTGCTCTACAACGCCACGCACGCGACTTCGATCGGCGCCGGCCTCGGGTTCGCGGTGCTCGGACTGGCCACCGGCCTCGCGCTGCTGCTGCCGCTCTGGCTGCTGCGCGTGCTGGGCGCAGGCGACGTCAAGCTGATGGGCGCGATCGGCGCCTTCCTCGGCGCGCAGGCGATGCCGCTCGCGGTGGTGTTCGTGCTGGCCACCGGCGGGATCGCCGCGGTGCTCTTCGCGCTGTCGCGCCGCGCGCTCGTGCCCTTCCTGCTCAACCTGCGCTTCGTCACCTGGAGCCTGCTGACGCCTGGCTCCGGCGCGTGGCGTCCCAGCGCCGCCGCCTCAATGCCCTCGATCGGCAAGCTGCCCTACGGCGTGAGCATCTGCGCCGGCGGCATCGCCTTCCTGGTCGCGCGGCAGCTCGGTTTCGCCTGATCACGAAGGAGTCGCCATGAAGAACATCAAGGCCTTCGCCATGCTCGCGCTGGCGGTGCTCATCGGCTTGGCTGCGGCGGTGTACGCGGCGCGCTGGGCGGCCCAACGCGGCAACGTCACCGCCAGCCGCGTGGTAGTGGCGGCGGTGGACATCGAGCTGGGCAGCCGCATCAACCCGCAGATGCTCACCACGGTGGAGTGGCCGGCCGGCTCAGTGCCCACGGGCGCGTTCAACGACGTCAAGGCGCTGCAGGACCGCGTGACGCGCGTCGGCATCCCGCGCGGCGACGCCGTGCTCGACCGCAAGCTCGCGCCGCCCGGCACCACCGGCGGCCTCTCGGCGGTGATCGCCGAAGGCAAGCGCGCCATGACCGTGCGCGTGAACGACGTGGTGGGCGTCGCCGGCTTCGCGCTTCCGGGCAACTACGTGGACGTGATGGTCAACGCGCAACAGGACCGCGCCCGGACCGAGGGCCCGAGCCAGATCAGCCTCACCGTGCTGGAGCAGGTGCTGGTACTGGCGGTCGCGCAGGAAGCCAACCGCGACGAGACCAAGCCGCGCGTGGTGAGCGCGGTGACGCTCGAGCTGTCGCCGGCCGACGCCGAGAAGCTGGACCTGGCGCGCAGCGTCGGCACTCTGTCGCTGGTGCTGCGCAACCAGCTCGACAAGCGCCAGGTCGCCACCCGCGGCATCACGCGGTCGGAGCTGCTCGGCCTGAAGGAGGTCTCGCTGCGCGCCCCCGATGCGCCGGCCCGGCCCGCGGCCCGTGCGCCCGCGCCCAAGCCGGTGGTGAAGGACTGCGTCGAAGTCATCCGCAATTCGATCAGCGCTATGCACTGCTTCTGATCTGCGCTCCGCGCCCCGACAACAAGAAGTCCAGGGAGAACAACATGCGTCACGCCAAGCCGGCCCTGCTGGCCGCCACCCTCGCCGCCTCGTTCGCGCCGGCACTCGCGCAGGCCCCGGCTCCGTCCTCGTCGCAGAACGCCGCGGCGCCACGGCCCTGCACCTCGGTCACCGTGGACAAGCCCACGCAGCTCACGCTGGGCAAGTCGCACGTGGTGCAGCTGCCGTTCCCGGTGTCGCGCGTGATCGTGGGCGGCGCGCCCGGCAGTCGCGCGGGCCGGCCGGTGCCCGCGCAGCCGCAGGGCACGCCGGGGACGCTGCCCCAGGGCATGCGGTTGCCAGGCATGCCGCCCGAGCCGCCGTCGGCGCCCGGTGATCAGCAGTACGGGGTGGCGGAAGCCGACGTCACCCTGCTCGGCCCGACCGAGCTGTACTTCCTGGGCCGCCGCCCAGGTTCCATGAACGTGGTGCTGCAGGGCAACGACGGCCGCTGCCTGGTGAAGGACCTGGTGGTGGCGATCGACTCCGGCACGCTGCAGGCGCAGCTGGCCGAGCTGATGCCCGGCGAGAAGGGCATCCAGGTGCGCGGCGCCTCCGACTCCATCGTGCTCACCGGCACCGTGAGCAACGCGGCCCGGCTCGACCAGGTGCTGACGCTCGCGGGCGCCTACGGCGAGACCAAGAAGCTGGTGAACCTGCTGAGCGTGACGGCGCCGCAGCAGGTGATGCTGGAAGTGAAGATCGCCGAGGTCAGCAAGACGCTGCTGGACCGTTTCGGGGTGGACTTCTCGCGCGTGATCCGCTCGGGCAGCCGGTTCGGCGTGGCCTCGGGCGTGATCGGCGGACGGCCGGGCTCCTTCGGAACCATCCACCCCCGACCCAACCGCAATGGGGAATTCGACGTCCCCGACTCTTTCCCGCTGGCGGACCTGATCAATTCCGCCAACGGCTCCTCGCGCTTCCTGCTCGACGTGGAGAAGCAGGACGGCATCATCCGCGTGCTGGCCGAGCCCAACATCATGGCGATCAGCGGGCAGGCCGCGAGCTTCCTGTCGGGCGGCAAGATCTTCATCCCCGTCGCCCAGACGCCGGCCATCGGCGGCGGCAGCACCATCACGCTGGAAGAAAAGGAATTCGGCGTCGGCCTGAAGTTCACGCCGACGGTGCTCGACGGCCGGATCAACCTGAAGGTCACCTCCGAGGTCTCGGAGCTCTCGCAGACCGGCACGCCCTTCGCCACCGTCGGCGGCGTGACGGCCATCCTGCCTTCGCTGTCCACCCGCCGCGTGGACACCACGGTGCAGCTGGCCGACGGACAGAGTTTCGTGGTGGCGGGGCTGATCAAGAACAACGTCACCGAGGCGCTGAACAAGTTCCCCGGCCTGGGCGAAGCGCCGGTGGTGGGTGCCCTCTTCCGCTCCACCGAATTCCAGAACGACCAGACCGAGCTGATGTTCGTGGTCACGCCGCGCCTGGTGACCCCGCTCGCGGGACCGATCACGCTGCCGACCGACAACCACGTGGTGCCCAGCCGCACCGACGTGATCCTCAACGGCAAGGGCGAGGGCGCGCAGCCCGCGCCGGTCGCGCCGCCGCCCCGCCCCGTGGCCGCACCGCTGCCGGGGGTGGGCCCGACCGGGGTCGGTCCCTGAACCGAACGAAGCAAGCCAACACCGAAGGGATCGCCATGTCCTCGAAGAAGAACCTCACGATGCTCGTGCCGGCCTTGCTGCTGGCAGGCTGCGCCGCCTCGCCGACGCCCAACTACGACGCCCGCTTCGGCAACGCGGTGCGCGACGCTCGCCAGGCCCAGGCCCTGAACCCGCAGGGCGTGGCCAACCACATCCCCGGCCTGGAGGGCAAGGCGGCGCAGCAGGCGAACGGCCGCTACCAGGACAGCTTCAAGACACCGCCCCCGGTGGTGAACGTCATCAACATCGGCGGCCAGATCGGACGCTAGCCATGCGACGCGCCTCCCACTGCCGCGACCCCTGTGCCCCGCACGGAAAGGAGGGCGTGCAGATGCAGTAGCCCGCCATCCTTTCCATTCCTTCCGTTCTCCTTTCCGTTCAACTTTTCTCTGGAGCGTTCACATGAACCAGCTGATGAACTTCGTTCGCGCCTTCGCCACCGAGGATGACGGCGCCCAGATCGTCGAGTACGCGCTGATCATCGCCGTGGTGTCCATCGGCCTGATCCTGCTGCTGATGCCCGCGGCCAACGGCCTGAACTTCCAGGCCTTCATCACGCGCGTCAACACCTGCCTGACCACGGGTCCCTGCGTCTGACGCGATCCACGGAGGCGTGCGGGCCCGCGTCCGCACGCCCCCTCGCAAGCCATCCCTCCCATGCGGCCCACCTCCCGTCAACGACGCAGCCAGCGAGGCGCGGTGATCGTCACCGTCGCCCTCTTCATGCTGTTCCTGCTCGGGTTCATGGGCATCGCGCTGGACTTCGGCCGCCTATTCATCGTGCGCACCGAGCTGCAGACCGCCATGGACGCCTGCGCCCTGGCCGCCGCGCAGGAGCTGGACGGCCAGGCCGATTCGATCGCGCGCGCGCAGAGCGCGGGCGTGACGGCCGGTAACCTGAATCGCGTCAACCTGCAGTCCGCCACCTGGGCCGGGCAACCGCAGCTCACGCCGGCCGGCATCGTGTTTCGCGCCGCGGACTACACCGTCACCACCGTTTCCAACAGCGCGCGCTACGCGCAGTGCCAGCACACGCAGGCCAGCATCCAGCTGTGGCTGCTGCAGGCGCTGGGAGCGTTCTCCGGCGACAACGCCCTCTTCCCGGCCACCGGCAGCGTCGGCGCGAGCGCGGTCGCCACGCGCGCGAGCTCGCAGACCACCTGCCCGCTGCCGCTGATGCTGCGCCCCGTTCCCGGCGGCACGGCGCCCAACTACGGCTTCCAGGTCGGGCAGTGGATCACGCTGCTGAACGCGCAGAACGCGGCGGCGGGCGGCCAGATCGGCTGGGCCAACCTGGATGGCTCAAACAGTGCGTCCGAGACCGAGGCCGAAATGATGGGCTTCTGCGGGACGGAAGTCGGCGACACGCTGGGCACGCCGGGCGTGCAGTCCTCCATCGCCGACGCCTGGAACTATCGCTTCGGCATCTACCGCAACGCCACCAACGCCAGCGAGCACAGCCCCGACGTCTCGGGCTACTCGTACACCTCGACCAACTGGCCGACCCGCTTCAACGCCTTCGACGGCGCGACGCCGGCCGGCGCCCACCCGACCGCCGCGAACTTCGTCACCAAGCGCGCGGCCTACGCCTCCTGCGCCGACACCGGCACGCGGGTACGCGGGCCCGGCAGCTGCGAGCAGATCACCGGCCTGTCGCTCAGCAGCTTCCAGGACCTGGCGCTGCCCGGCCCCACCGCCGTCGGCGGCCACCGCACCTACGGCGTGCGCAGCCGCGTGGCCACGGTGCCGGTGGTGAACGCCGCCAACCAGGTGATCGACTACGCCTGCATGTTCATGCTGCAGCCGCTGACCATCCCGATGTCCAACGTGCAGCTCGAGTTCCGCGGCAACGCGGGCACGCCGGGCAGTCCCTGCACCACCAGCGGCCTGCCCGGCGGCAACGCGGGGCCGCTGGTGCCGGTGCTGGTCCGCTGAAGGAGGAGAACCATGCGCGCCTTGACCCCGTCCCGGCAGCGAGGCACCGCGATCATCGAATTCGCGCTGGTGCTGCCCCTGCTGGTGATGATGTCCATCCTGGTGGTGGAGATCGGGCGCGCGCTGTACCAGTACAACGCGCTGGCCAAGTCGGTGCGGGACGGGACGCGCTACCTGTCGATGCAGTTGCCCAACACGCAGGTGGCGCAGGCCAAGAACCTGGTGGTGTTCGGCAACCCGGACGGCACCGGCACCCCGCTGCTGCCGGGCCTGACCATCGCGGCCCACGTCCCCGACCCGACCTGGCAGAACGTGGGCGCGGATCCCGTCATCCACACCGTGACCCTCCAGGTGAGCAACTACAGCTTCCAGCCGATGTTCACGAACGTGTTCGGCGTCAACTTCCCGGCGCTGCAGTTCTCCGCCATCCAGGCCACGATGAGGAGTCCGTCGTGAAGCGCCTCGCCCGCCGGCGCCAGGGCGGCTCGACCATCGTCGAGTTCGCCCTGGTGCTCCTGCTGTTCTTCACCTTCCTGCTGGCCATCGTCGACTTCGGCCGCATGCTGTTCACCTGGAACGCGGCCACCGAGGCGACCCGCGCCGGCGCGCGCTACGCCGTGGTGTGCGACAACACCGGCAGCGCAACCGCCGTACTGGCGCGCATGCAGTCGCTGCTGCCCGAGATCACGACCATCGACGTGGCCTGGACGCCCGCCGGCTGCAACTCCACCGACTGCGAGGGCGTCACCGTCAGCGTGCAGAACCTCAACTACCGGTGGATCTCGCCGGTGCTGGGCCTGGCCGCCTTCACCGACCTGCCCATGCCCACCTTCCGCACCTATCTCACGCGCGAGGTCATGCGAACGGACCCCAACAGCGATGCGATCTGCCCCTGACACGAACACCCACGGAGCTTTCATGAAGATCGCCGTCATCTCCCCCAGCCCCGCCCACCTGGAATCCCTGTGTACCTCGCTGAACTCGCGCGGGCACTTCGCGACCGCGTTCGAGGGCGGCAAGAGCCGCGTGCGCGAGATCGCCGAGCGCGAAGCGCCCGAGCTGATGCTGGTGGACGGCATCTGCTGCGACCCCGCCGAACTCGCGCAGGTCGAGCACGTCACCACCCACCATCCGCTCACCGCGGTGGTACTGCTGTGCTCCACCACCAGTCCCGACTTCCTGATCCACTCGATGCGCGCCGGCGTGCGCGAGGTGCTGCCCTCGCCGGTGCCGCCGGCGGCGCTTCTCGCCGCGGTGGAACGGGTGCAGGCCAAGCGGACAGGCGCGGCAACCCGGCGCCAGGGCCAGGTGCTCGCCTTCATGCCGTGCAAGGGCGGTAGCGGCGCGACCTTCCTGGCCACCAACCTCGCATCGCAACTGGCCGAGACGCGATCGGTGCTGCTGGTCGACCTGAACCTGCAGTTCGGCGACGCGCTCTCGTACGTGCACGACGGCCGCCCGCCGGCCACCCTGGCCGAGGTGTGCAAGGACATCCACCGGCTCGATGCCTCGCTGCTGGTGGCTTCGACGGTGAAAGTGGCGCCCAACTTCAGCATCCTTCCCGGGCCCGAGGACCTGGGCCAGGCGGGGGAGATCCGGCCCGAGCAACTCGACGCGCTGCTGTCGGTGGCGGCGGCGCACTACGATTTCGTCCTGCTGGACATGGGCCGCGCCCTGGACACCCTGGCCATCCAGGCACTGGACCGCACCACGCGCATCTACCTGGTGATGCAATCCGCCCTGCCCGACCTGCGGCATGCGTCCAAGCTGCTGGACGCGTTCCGCACCATCGGCTACGGCACCGACCGCACCGAACTGATCCTCAACCGCTTCGAGCGGTCCGGCCAGATCGGCCTGGAGCAGGTGCAGCGCGCGCTGGGCGCGGTGAAGCTGCACACGGTGCCCAACGCCTGGCGCGAGGTGCACGCCGCCATCAACCACGGCGAGCCACTGGCACGCGCCGCTCGCGGCAGCGGCGTGGTGCGCCAGCTGGCCGAACTTGCCCTGGCCCTGAGTCCCCGGCAGGACGCCGGCCGCGGGCTGCTGGACCGCCTGCTGAGGAGAGCCTGATGTCCGCCATCCATCCCATCACCACGCGCGAGAGCGCCATGCTGTCGCTGCGCGACAAGCTCGCCGCCAACAGCGGCGATCCCGTCGTCGCGCGATCCGCGCCCGCGGCCACCGGCGACTCGTACAAGGCGCTCAAGAGCCGCATCCACCTCAAGCTGCTGGAGAAGTTCGACCTGTCCGCGCTGGAAACGCTGGCGCCCGACCTGCTGCGCCAGGAGATCGCGCTGATGGTCGAGCGGCTGCTGGTGGAAGAACAGGCGGTGGTCAACGACGCCGAGCGCGGCACGCTGATCCGCGACATCCAGCACGAGATGCTGGGGTTCGGTCCCCTGGAGCTGCTGATGGCCGACCCGGCGGTGTCGGACATCCTGGTCAACTCGTACCGGCGCATCTTCGTCGAGCGGCACGGCCGGCTGGAGCTCTCCAACGTCAGCTTCACCGACGAGAAGCACCTCTTGCGCATCATCGACAAGATCGTGTCGCTGGTCGGCCGGCGCATCGACGAATCCAGCCCGATGGTCGATGCACGGCTGCCGGACGGTTCGCGCGTCAACGCGGTCATCCCGCCGGTGGCGATCGACGGGCCGATGATGTCGATCCGCCGCTTCGCCCACATCCCGCTGCGGATGGAGAACCTGGTCGGAGACAAGCTGCGCGCGCTGACGCCGGAGATGGCGCACATGCTGCAGGGCCTGATCAAGGCCAAGGTGAACATCCTGATCTCGGGCGGCACCGGCGCCGGCAAGACCACGCTGCTGAACATCCTCTCGGGCTACATCCCCGAGGCCGAGCGCGTGGTCACCATCGAGGACGCCGCCGAGCTGCAGCTGCAGCAGCCGCACGTGGTGCGCCTCGAGACCCGGCCGATGAACATCGAGGGCAAGGGCGAGGTGACGCAGCGCGCGCTGGTGCGCAACGCGCTGCGCATGCGGCCCGACCGCATCGTCATCGGCGAGGTGCGCGGGGCCGAGGCCTTCGACATGCTGCAGGCGATGAACACCGGCCACGAGGGCTCGCTCACCACCATCCACGCCAACACGCCGCGCGACGCCATTTCGCGGCTGGAGAACATGATCGGCATGGCCAACCTCAACCTGCCGCACAAGGCGGCACGCCAGCAGATCGCCTCGGCGATCACGGTGGTGATCCAGGCGCTGCGCCTGATCGACGGGCGCCGAAAGATCACCAGCATCCAGGAGATCACGGGCATGGAAGGCGAGGTGATCACCATGCAGGAGATCTTCGCCTTCCGCCAGACCGGCATGAGCGCCGACGGCCAGGTGCAGGGCCACTTCCAGGCGACCGGGGTTCGGCCCAAGTTCTGCGACCGGTTGCGGGCCTTCGGCGTGGTGCTGCCCGACTCGGTGTTCGACCCGGCCCGCCACTACCTCTAGGAGCACGCCATGTCGCCCTTCGTCGAGGACAACGGCTTCCTGGTGCTGTCGGTGCTGGTGTTCGTCGCCGTCGTGCTGATGCTCGAAGGCGCGTGGACGGTCTGGCAGGACAAGCGCGGGCCGCGCGCGCGCAAGCTGCAGCGGCGGCTGGACGAGCTGCGCGGAGGCCCTTCGGCGAGGGCATCGGTGTCGCGCGTGCTCAAGCAGCGCGCCGCGGGCGGTGCGGGCTTGCTGGAGCGCCACCTGCGCGGCCTGCACTTCTTCGAGCGGCTCGACCGCAACCTGCAGCAGGCGGGGCTGGCCTGGAGCGCTTCGGGCGTGCTGGGTGCGTCCGTTCTTTTCGGCCTCGCGGCCTGGATCCTGGTGGACGTGGGGCTGCACCAGTCCGCAAGCATCGGCGCGGTGGTCGCGGCGCTGGGCGCGCTGCTGCCCGCCGGCTACGTGGGCTACCGGCGGCGGCAACGCCTCTCGCGCATCGAGCGGCAGATGCCGGAAGCGCTGGACCTGCTGGCCCGCGCGCTGCGCGCCGGCCATGCGTTCACCGCGGGCCTCAAGATGGCGGGCGAGGAACTGACCGAGCCGATCGCGGGCGAGTTCCGCGCGGTGCACGACGAGATCAACTTCGGCATCTCCATGCAGCAGTCGCTCACCCACCTGTGCGAGCGAGTGCCCAGCACCGACGTGCGCTACTTCGTGGTGGCCGTCCTGATCCAGCGCGACTCGGGCGGCAACCTCACCGAGATCCTGAGCAAGCTCGCCTACCTGATCCGCGAACGCGCCAAGCTGCAGGCCAAGGTGCGCGTGCTGTCGTCGGAAGGCCGGATGTCGGCCTGGGTGCTGACGCTGCTGCCGTTCGCGCTGGGCGGTGCGCTCTACCTGGCCAACCCCAAGTTCATGGGCCCGATGTTCACCGACCCTATCGGCCAGGCCATCGTCAAGTACCTGCTGATCATGATGGCGCTGGGCGTCGTCGTGCTGCGCAGGATCGTCCGCATCCGCGTCTAGGAGCCACCGCCATGGTCCTGTTCTCCCTCATGGTCTTCCTGGCCGTCAGCCTGGCGGCGGCCGGCGTGTTCCTGTGGCTGTCGCCGACGCGCGCCGAGCAGCGGCTGCAGAGCATGACCGCGCCGCCTTCGGGCTCCGAATGGACCGCCACCATGGTGCGCATGGCCGGGCCGTTCGCCAGGCTGTCACTGCCGGAAGGCGAATGGGAGGCTTCGCCGCTGCGGGTGAACTTCCTCAACGCCGGCATCCGCCATCCGGACGCGCGCCTCGCCTATTTCGCGGCCAAGACCGTGCTGCCGCTGATGTTCGCCGCGCTCGCGTTCTCCGCGCTGCGCGTGCTGAACCAGTCGCACGGACTGGCGCTGCTGTTCTACGTGATGGTGGCGGCGCTGATCGGCTGCTACCTGCCCAACGCCGTGGTCGCCTTCATCGCCCGCGGCCGCAAGCGCGAGGTGTTCGAGAACTTCCCCGACGCGGCCGACCTGATGCTGGTGTGCATCGAAGCCGGGCTGGGCATGGACGCCGCGCTGACCAAGGTGGCCGAGGAGATCCGGCGCAAGAGCCACGCGCTGGCCGAGGAGCTGCACCTCACCAACCTGGAGATGCGCGCGGGTGCCAGCCGCGAGCAGTCGCTGCGCAACCTGGCGCTGCGCACCGGGGTGGACGAGGTCAGCATGTTCGCGACCATGCTCAACCAGGCCGACCGGTTCGGCACCAGCATCGGCGATTCGCTGCGCGTGTTCTCGGACGAGCTGCGCCACAAGCGCCAGGTGCGGGCCGAGGAGCGCGCGGCCAAGGTGCCGACCAAGATGCTGTTCCCGCTGGTGCTGTTCATCTTCCCATCGATCATCATGATCGTGCTGGGGCCGGCAATCATCCAGGTGGCGCGCACGATCCTGCCGATGATCAACGGACGCTGAGGCCGTCTTATGCTGGCGGCATGGATGACACGACACCCCTTCGCATCTCCATCACGCCCGAGCTGAGCGTTTCCGCCCTGCTGCTCAAGCCCGACGAGCCGCGCGCCGCCCTCGTGCTCGCGCACGGCGCCGGCGCCGGCATGCACCACTCGTTCATGGCCGACCTCGCCAAGGCACTGGGCGCGCGCGGCGTCGCGACGCTGCGCTACCAGTTCCCGTACATGGAGCAGGGCAGCAAGCGGCCGGACAGCCCGGCGGTCGCGCACCAGGCCGTGCGCGCCGCGGTGGCCGAAGCGCGCCGTCGTTTCACCGGCATTCCGCTCTTCGCGGGCGGCAAGTCGTTCGGCGGACGGATGACCTCGCAAGCGCAGGCCGAGGATGCGCTGCCCGACGTGAAAGGCCTCGTCTTCGTCGGCTTCCCGCTGCATCCGGCGGGCCAGCCGTCGGTGAAGCGTGCCGAGCACCTCGAGCGCGTAGGCGTCCCGATGCTGTTCCTGCAGGGCACGCGCGACACGCTCGCCGACCTGGCCCTGGTCAGGGATGTCGTGGGGAGCCTCGGATCGCGCGCCACGCTGCACGTCGAGGACGGCGCCGACCATTCCTTCCACGTGCTCGCGCGGTCGGGCCGGCGCGATGCCGAGGTGATGGAAGCGCTCGCGGACACCGCCGCGGCCTGGATGACGTCTTCAGTCCGCTGAGGCCGGGGCCGTCGCCGCCAGCCAGAACGCCTGCGCCGTCCGCCCCGGGAGATCGCGCTCGCGATAGAGGCGCACCGCCAGCGGGATCTGCCAATCGGCGTCCGCCGCCTCGACCAGCCGCCCCTGCGCGAGATCGTCCTCGATCAGCGTCGCAGGCAGCCAGGCGAGCCCACGGCCATCGAGTGCCATGGTGCGCAGCACCGAAGCGTGGTGCGCCGTGACGACGACCTGCGTGGGCAGCGCCTCCAGCCGCGCGCCCAGCACCGCGCGAAGGATGCGGCCCAGCCCCGACTCGGTGCTGAACTGCAGGATGCGGACAGTCTCGCCGTTCCTGGACGACGGCCGGTGGCGCGGGCCGCCGCGCTCGTCGGGCTGCGACACCGGGATCAGCCGGTCATCGCCGATGCGCGCCGACGCGCAGGGTTCGGCGTCCAGCGGGCTGGGCGCGGCCGGATGCGCATGGCCCAGCACGAAATGCACCTTGCCCTGCAGCATCAGCGCCTCGCACTGCTGCAGCACGTCGGACATCAGCTGCAGCGGGCCGAGCGGCGATCTCTGTTCCAGACCGCGCAGCCAGCGCGGCAGGAAGGTGAGCGAAAGGGCATGGGTCGAAGCGATGCGCAGCGCGGTGGCGTTCGCCTCGGCCACGGCCTGCGCCTCGCCGGGCAGCCGCGCGATGCGTGCCACCGTGTCCTGGGCGACGCCGCGGAACCACTCGCCGGCCTCGGTCAGCCGGGCCGGCTGCGAGGTGCGGTCGAACAGGTCCACGCCCAGCCATTCCTCCAGCGCGCGGATGCGCCGGCTGAACGCGGGCTGGGAGGTGTGCCGGGCCTCGGCCGCGCGGGAGAAATTGCCGCTGGCGGCCAGGGCCAGGAAGTCTTCGCACCAGGTGAAGTTCATGCCGGTTCGTCCAGCGCATCAAAGCAGAGAAAAAGAGCATTGGCCGCCGCGGGCGGCCGGGTCCACCATCACGGCCTTCTGTTGCCATAGACCGGACCTGCCCCATGAAGATCGTCGAAATCCGCGAGAAGACCGTCCCGATCAGCTCGCCCATCCGCAACGCCTACATCGACTTTAGCAAGATGACGCTGAGCCTCGTGGCCGTCGTCACCGACGTGGTTCGCAACGGCAAGCCGGTGGTGGGCTACGGCTTCAACTCCAACGGCCGCTACGGCCAGGGCCAGCTGATGCGCGAGCGCTTCATTCCCCGCATCATGGAAGCCGACCCGGCCTCGCTGGTCGACGACAGCGGCAAGAACCTGGACGCGCACAAGGTCTGGGCCTGCATGTTCAGGAACGAGAAGCCCGGCGGCCACGGCGAGCGCTCGGTCGCCATCGGCACCATCGACATGGCCGTGTGGGACGCGGTGGCCAAGATCGCCGACCAGCCGCTCTACCAATTGCTGGCCGACCGCTACGGCGACGGCAAGCCCGACCGCAAGGTGTTCGTCTACGCCGCCGGCGGCTACTACTACCCGGGCAAGGACGACACCCAGCTCAAGGACGAGATGCGCAAGTACCTCGACCGCGGCTACACGGTGGTGAAGATGAAGATCGGCGGCGCCCCGCTGGCCGAGGACCAGCGCCGCATCGAGTCGGTGCTGTCCATGCTGCCGTCCGGCTGCAGGCTGGCGGTGGACGCCAACGGCCGCTTCGACCTGGACACCGCCATCGCCTATGCCAAGGCGCTGTCGCGCTACGACCTGTTCTGGTACGAGGAAGCGGGCGACCCGCTGGACTTCGAGCTGCAGGCCACGCTGCGCAACTACTACGACAACCCGATGGCCACCGGCGAGAACCTGTTCTCCATGCAGGACGCGCGCAACCTGATCCGCCACGGCGGCATGCGCCCCGACCGCGACTGGCTGCAGTTCGACTGCGCCCTCAGCTACGGCCTGGTGGAGTACCTGCGCACGCTGGACATGCTGCGCCAGCACGGCTGGTCGCCCTCGCGCTGCATCCCGCACGGCGGCCACCAGATGTCGCTGGCCATCGCCGCCGGCCTCGGCCTGGGCGGCAACGAGAGCTACCCGGACCTGTTCCAGCCGTACGGCGGCTTCCCGGACGGCGTGAAGGTCGATGGCAGCCACGTGGTGCTGCCGGAACTGCCGGGCATCGGCTTCGAGGGCAAGGCGGATTTGATCCGCGAGATGCGCGCCCTCGCCGAGTGATCAATGCGGGATGGGCACGGCTTTGATGAGCCGCGTCTCCTGCGCCACGATCAGGTGCTCCGACGCGCTGAGATAGGCCGGGAAATCCGGATGCGTGTCGCGCGCCAGGCAACGCCGCTCGTAGTCGGCCAGGTCGTCGTAGCCCCACAGGTGGACGAACTGGTTGAGCGGGCCGACGTGGCTCACGTAGAAGCCCAGCGGCTCGCCCAGCGTCTCGCGCAGGATCGGCATCGCCAAGCGGTTGAAGACGTCCAGGAACTCCGGCATCTTGCGCAGCCGGATCGTGTAGATCCGGTGGTCCACCAGCGCCTTAGGCGGGTACGGCATGGCTGGGCTCCAGTCCGGCCGGGGCCGACGACAGCTGCGGTTCCAGGCCGGCCAGGTGGCGGCCCGTGATGTACCCGAACGTCATGATCGGGCCGAGCGTGATGCCCGCGCCGGGGTAGTTGCCGCCCATCACGCTGGCGCGGTCGTTGCCCACGGCGTACAGGCCCTCGATCGGCCTGCGGTTCGCATCCAGCACGCGGCCGACGACGTCGGTGGCGATGCCGTCGAAGGTGCCCAGGTCGCCCATCACCACGCGCAGCGCGTAGTACGGGCCGGCGCCGATCGGCGCGACGCAGGGATTGGGCTTCTGCTCGGGATCGGCCAGGTAGCGGTTGAACGAAGTGGTGCCGCGGCCGAACTGGCGGTCCTCGCCGGCGGTCGCGCCCTGGTTGTATTCGCGCACCGTGGCTTCCAGCGCGTCGGGCTCGATGCCCGCGCGCTCAGCCAGCTCGCGCAGCGTCGCGCCCTTCACCAGGTAGCCCTTGCTCACCAGCGGGCCCAGCGGCATCGGCGCCGGCTTGGCGTAGCCCAGGCCGTACTTGCTGATCGTGGCCTGGTCGCACACCAGCCACATGCCGGTGTCGCGGCCCTGGCCGGAAGCGACCATTGCCGCGCCCACGTCATGGTACGAGTTCGATTCGTTGGTGAAGCGGCGGCCGTTCTTCAGCACGCCGATGATGCCGGGCTTGTAGCGGTCCAGCAGGTGCGGGAACGCGCCGAACTCGCCGTTGCCCAGCGGCACCTTGGAGGTCGGCATCCACGCGGCCGGCGAGCTGAAGCGGATCGGCACGTGGCCGCCCACCTGCTCCGCCATGCGCGCGCCGTCGCCCGTGTTGCCCTTGGGCACCGGCGAGAAATGCTCGGCGCCCGCGCGCAGGTGCGGATAGGCCTTCGCGATGCGCTGCACGTCGTGCGAGAAGCCGCCGCCGGCCAGCACCACGCCCTTGCGCGCGACGACGCGCTGCATGCCCTCGGGGCCTTCGACCAGCGCGCCCGTGATGCGGCCCTCCTCCACCACCAGCTGCCGGGCCGGCGTGCTGGTGCGGATCGGGATCTTCAGGTCGAACGCCGACTTGGCGAGGCGCGCCGCCAGCGCATTGCCGCTGGTGACGTTGATGCCGCGGCGATACAGCGCGAGTTCCTTCACGTGGTTCACCAGCCGCTTGACCACGTAAGCGAACGAGGTGAACGACTTGGTGAAGCGGAAGAAGTGCTTCAGGTCGGCGTTGGCCGAGTTGAACATCATCCCGATGAAGGTGATGGTGGCCAGCGGCGGACGCAGCCGCCCCATCTCGCTGCCCAGGCCGCGGATGTCGTAGGGCGCGGCCAGGATGGAGCGGCCGATGTCCACGCCGCCGTCGGCGTCGGGGTGGTAGTCGGGGTAGAGCGTGGGGATGAATTTCACCTCGGTCTCGCGCTCGAAGAACTCCACCATCTCGGGCGCCTTGTCCACGAAGGCCTCCACCGCCGGGCCGTCGTACCAGGCGCCGGTCTCGGCCTTCATGTAGCGCAGCACGGCCTCGCGCGAGTCGGCGTGGCCGGCCTTCTTCGCATGCGGCGACAGCGGGATCCAAAGCACGCCGCCGGAGAACGCGGTGGTGCCGCCGAACACCGGCTCCTTCTCGACCACGAGCACGTCCAGCCCGTTCTTCTTCGCGGTGATGGCGGTGGACAGGCCGCCGGCGCCGGCGCCCACCACCAGGACGTCGCAGTGCACCGTGGGCAGTTCGTTCATGTTCATGCGTGGGCCTCCTGCAGGGCCGCGTCGCGGCGCAGCTGTTCGAAGTAGCGGCTCATCTCGGCTTCCGCGGCGTCGGCGTCGCGTTCGCGCAGGTGCGCCAGGATCTGGCGGCGCACCGGCACCAGGTCGGGCCGGGCGCGCAGCGTGGCGTCGGTCTTGAGCACGTGGCGCAGCAGCGTCGCCAGCGTCTCGGCCACCACCACCAGCACCTCGTTGTGGGCGGCGGTGGTGATCAGGTTGAAGAACTCCACGCTGGCTTCGCCGCGCTGCTGGGCGTCGGCGTACTGCTCGATCTCGACGATCTTGCGGTCGATGGCGTCGAAGTCGTCGCTGGTGCCGTTCTGGCAGGCCAGGCGCAGCAGCATGCAGTTGACCAGGCGGCGGGCCTGGTCCAGGTGCGCCGTCTCCAGCCGGCCGCCGGCGGCCAGCTCGCGCAGCGACTGCGTGAGCATCATGTAGGCGCCCTTGTAGAACACCAGCGAGGGCTCCTGGCGGCCGTGGTCGAAGCGCGCCACCTGGCCCAGGAACAGCATGTGGTCGCCGGCCTCGTGCTCGGCGAACTTGTCGCACTCGAAGCTGGCCACGCTGCCGGCGATCACCGGCAGGCCGCGGTGGCCCGCGGCCCAGGCCACGCCCTCGAACTTGTCGACGATGGCGCCGCTGGCGAAGCGCGCCGACAGCTCCTTCTGGTCCTCGGCCAGGATGTTGATGGCGAAGGCGCCCGCCTGGCGGAAGGCGTCCAGGCTCTTGCTGGCCAGGCGCAGGCCCCAGGAGACCAGCGGCGGATCCAGCGACACCGAGCTGAAGGAGTTGCAGGTCAGCCCCACGGGGCGGCCGTCGGGTCCGGTGGTCGTGATGATCGCGACGCCGGTCGGGAAGCTTCCGAGCGCGTTGCGGAAGGCCTTCACGTCGAACGCCTCGGGGGTCTGGGCGGTGGGCATCTGCATGGCCGTCTCGCTATGTTGAATGGTTTGACCATTATAGGTTATACTGGCCTCGCCAATCAACCACCGGAACCACCCATGACACGAAGGGTCGCCATCATCGGCACCAGCGCCATCCCGGTCGGCCGGCACCAGACCAAGGCGGAGGAGCCGCTGCAGGTCCTGGAGCAGGAGATCATGACGCGGCTGGTCGTCGATGCCGTCAAGGACGCGGGCATCGAGAAGAAGGACATCGGCAGCCTGGTGCTCACCCTGCCGCGCCCCTATACGCTGCAGAAGTACTTCTCCACTTTCCTGGTCAGCCACCTGCGGCTGAACTGCACCGGCAGCGTGCTGGAGGTGATGGGCAACGGAATGACCGGCGCGGTCTGCTTCGACCGCGCCTGCGACGAGATCCTGCTGGGCCGCACCGACGTCGCGCTGGCCCTGGGCATCAACATGGAGGCGGCCACGCCGGCCTCCGAACATGCGATGAGCAGCATGCGCACCACCGGCGACGTCGACTTCCACGCCTCCAGCGGCTTCATCCCGATCAGCTGGTACGCGATGGACGCGATGCGCTACATGCACGAGTACGGCGCGACGCGCGAGCACTTCGGCGCGGTCGCGGTGAAGAACCGCTGGCACGCTTCCATGAACCCGCTGGCGCAGTACCGCAAGCCGATCACGCTGGCCGAGGTGCTGGAGCAGCGCCCGATCGTCGAGCCGCTGGGCCTGTACGACGTGCCCGGCCGCAGCGACGGCGCGGCCTGCCTGGTGCTGGCCTCGGAAGAGGTCGCCAAATCGCTCGGCAAGCCCTACGCCTTGGTGCGCGGCCGCGGCTTCTGCCACGACGGCTCGCACCAGATCAACGAGGTGCCCAACGACATGACCGAGCTGATCGCCGCCAAGCAGGCTTCGGCCACGGCGTACAAGCAGGCGGGCGTGTCGGCGAAGGAGATGGACCTGGCCGAGTTCTATGCCCCGTGCACCGTCGTCGAGGTGCTGGTGAGCGAGGCGGTGGGGTTCTTCGGCCGCGGCGAAGGCGCCCCGGCGGCGGCGGAAGGCCGCACCAAGCTGGGCGGCTCGATCCCGATCTCCGTCTCCGGCGGCCTGACCTCGCGCGGCCATCCCGCATACGTCACCTCGCTCTACAACTACTGCGAGATGGCCGACCAGCTACGCGGCCGCGCCGGCGAACGCCAGGTGAAGGACGCGCGCCTGGGGCTCACCACCGGCGAGCTGGGCAACTACAACGCCGCCCTGTGCCACGTGCTGGAGGCCCAACGATGACGCTCGAATCCATCTCCGTCGCGCGCACCCGCGCCTATCCGCCGCGCGTGTCGGCCTTCACCCAGCCGTTCTGGGAAGGCCTGCGCGCCGGCCAGTGGCAGAGCACCTGCTGCGAGGCCTGCGGCAAGGCCACTTTCCCGCCCAAGCCGGTGTGCCCGCACTGCTGGTCGGACCGCATGGCGTGGAAGGACCTGGCCACCCGCGGCACGCTTTACTCCTGGACCCGCATCCATTCGGCGCCCAAGGTGTTCGTCGAGGAGGCGCCCTACGCGGTGTGCGTGGTGGACCTGGAGAACGGCCTGCGCATCGCAACCCGGCTGGTCGACAAGCCGGGCCAGGACTTCCGGTGCGGCATGCCGGTGGAGCTGGTCGTGTTGCAATACGAAGACGGGCCGCTGCTCGGCTCGCGCCCCCTCTGACCTGGAGACAGACCCGCATGTTCTATGAACTCCGCACCTACACCTGCTCGCCCAACAAGCTGCCGGTGGTGCTCAAGCGCTTCGAGACGGTGACGCTGGGCCTCTTCGAGAAGCACGGCATCAAGCGCATCACGCCGCTGCTCACCGTGGCCATCGGCGAGGACAACCACGAGCTGAAGTACATCCTGCAGTGGGAGTCGCACGAGCAGCGCGACAAGGCCTGGATCGCCTTCCGGGCCGACCCGGCCTGGCAGGCGGCGGTCAAGGAAAGCGAGAAGGACGGCGCCACCGTGGTGAGGATCGGCAACGAAATCCTGGTGGCCGCGCCCTTCTCGGTGAAGTAGCCCATCCACGGCGAAGCCCCGCCGATAGAATCATGGGTCAGTCCATTAGAGGGAGGACGCATGAAAGAAGCTGCAGCAGTCAGCCTGGGATTCGAGCCGATCGCGCCGTCGCGCGCGTTCGAGGAGATCGCCGCACAGATCCGTGAACTGGTCGCCAGCGGCCGCCTGAAGCCGGGCGACCGCCTTCCGGCCGAGCGCGACCTGTCCGCCAAGTTCAAGGTCAGCCGCAACACGCTGCGCGAGGCGCTTCGTGCGCTGGAGCTGAGCGGGATGATCGAGTTGCGCAAGGGCGCCGCCGGCGGCGCCTTCGTGCTGCCCGGCAGCTCCGGCGTGGTGGTCAACGGCCTGCGCGACCTGTACCACCTGGGCGCGATCAAGCCCGAGCACCTGACCGAGGCCCGCGTCTGGCTCAGCGAAGTGGTGGTTCGCGTCGCCTGCGAGCGCCTGACCGAGCAGGACCTGCTGGCGCTGGAAGAGAACATCGCCCTGGCCACCAAGGCCGACAAGGCCGGCAACTTCCAGCAGCGCGCCGACCTGCACCGCGAGTTCCACAACCTGCTGGCCGCGGCCACCCGCAACCCGATCATCACCATCACCATGGAAGGCGTGATGGAAGTGATGCGCGAGTTCGTCAAGACCATCGGCCCGAGCGACAACGCCTACACCCTGCCCTCGCGCCGCCGGCTGCTCAAGCACCTGCGCGCGCGCGACGCCGACGCGGCGGTGGCCGAGATGAACAAGTTCCTGGAGCGCCTGCAGGCCAACTACATGGAACTCTGGAACTCGCGCCAGCAGTGAGTCTTCAGGCCGTGGCGGCCAGGCGGCCCGCCCGGCGCCCCGAGGTGACGGCCCAGCAGATGTGGTGCCCGTTGCCCGCCAGCAGCACCCCGCCCTGCCCCGCCGCGCCCGCCGCGTAGAGCCGCGGGATCGCGCTGCCGTCCTCGCGCAGCACGCGGTGCGAGGTGTCCACGGCCAGGCCGCCGTCGGTGATCACGATGCGGGCTTCCAGCGGCCCTAGCGAGTGGTAAGGCGCGGCGCCCAGCCTCCCGGCCAGGGAAGCTTCCAGCGCCGCCGGCGGGAGGCCGGAGCGTCGCGCCAACTCGGACAGCGTGCGCGCGGTACGGTACAGGTCCTTGCGGTGGCGCTGGTAGTCGGGCAGGTAGGCGAACGCGACACCCGGCGCGGTGGACACGTGGTTCGGCGGCGCCGAGAAGCGCGCCGCCACCTCGTCGTCGAACACCAGCCAGCCCTGGCCGCTCGGCTGCGCGGCGATCGCCAGGCCTGGGGAGGCGTTGCCTCCGACGAAGGCCTGGCCGTCGCGGTTCACCAGCACCGCGCCGCTGCGCAGCAGGCTCAGTTCCGGCCCGAGCGAAGCGGTCATGAACGACATGATGAACGGCCGGAACACCGCCGCCGGCAGCGTGGCCAGCGCGCCTTCCATCAGCTTGCCCAGCGCCCACGAAGGCGGCAGCCGCTGCACCAGGCTGGCCCGCGGCGGCGCGCCGAAGCGCAGGCCGGGGCCGTAGACCACTTCGCCGTTGACGATGCGCGCGCCGATCGCCTCGGCCATGCGGTGGCCGTCGCCGGTCGCGGTCGGATTCACGGCGGGGATGTTCTCCAGCTCGGGACGGAAACGGGCCTTGAGTTCGGCGCCGTTGCTGTAGTCGCCGGCGCAAAGCACGACGCCGCGCCGCGCCTGGACCTCGACGCGCCGGCCGTCGATCTCGGCCTGCACGCCGGCGATGCCGCCGTCGCCGTCCTTCAGCAGGCCGAGCACGCGCGCGTTGCACGCCACGCGGGCGCCGCGGCGCCTCGCCTCGCGGCCCAGGTAGTACGGATAGGCGCGCGAGTTCGGCAGCACGTTGTGCATGCGCGGATGGCGGTGCGGCGGATCAGCGGTCGGTCCGTGGAAAGACAGGCCCAGGCCCATCAGCCAGTGCAGCGTCTCGGCCGCGTGGTCCACCAGCAGGCGCCGCAGCTCGCGGTTCTCGCGCGAGGCGAACGGACCCATAAAGTGGTCCATGTCCTCGAAGTGCTCGTCCGGCGTGTCCACGATGCCGGCGCGCTTCTGCAGGATGGAACCGGCGGCGTTGATCGAGCCCACAGAGAGCCGGCTGCTGCCGCCGGGCTCGGGGTTCTTCTCCAGCACCAGCACGTCGGCGCCGGCCGCGGCGGCCTCGATCGCCGCGGAGAGGCCCGAGGCGCCGCCGCCGACCACGACGACATC
Organism: Pseudomonadota bacterium; assembly: GCA_023387335.1. GTDB lineage: Bacteria > Pseudomonadota > Gammaproteobacteria > Burkholderiales > Burkholderiaceae_C > Ramlibacter. The sequence goes on from JAEWIF010000035.1 coordinate 53,569, forward strand.
GGCGGCCCACGCGGCCATCAGACGATCTTCACTTCCTCGACGAGGTACACGGCGACGGGCGCGAGCGCGTCGTCCTCGAACAGCAGGCGCCGGCCCGCGGCCGAGGCGTACGCGGCGCGCGCGGCCTGCGCGTCGTCGAACCACATCTCGCCGACCGCTTCCGCCCCTTCCGGGTTGCCCGAGGGCACGCCGGCGGACACCGGATGGCCGCGGTCGACCACGAAGTTCTGCACGAAGCGGCGGCAGCCGGGCACGTCGCGCGCCGCGTCACGGTGCGATGCGAGCCAGCGCTCGCGCAGCCCATCGGCCTTCGCGGACGAACGCCGCGTGGACACCCACTGCAGCTTGGCCGCGCCGCCCTGGCCGGGCAGCAGCTCGTCGGACTCGATCACCAGGATGGTGATGCCGCCCTGGAACTTCGGGATGTCCAGCTTGCAGGCCGCGTACTCGGGCGAGGCGTCGGACACCTCCATCGCCGCCACGCTGGGGAACGACAGCTGCGCGATGCCGTCGATGGACTGCAGCGGCGACTTCGGGTCCTCGTGCAGCCGCTCGACGATGTGGTTCTGCCGGTAGCTGCCCAGCCCCGGCAGCCTGGCGGCCAGCGGCGCATGCACGTCCAGCCAGTGGCGGCGGAAGGCCTCGGGCGAGACGTCGGCGCGCCGGTTGAACAGCGCGCAGCGGTAGACGGTCACTTCAGCTCCCGACCGGCGTGCTCGCCCTCGAGGAAGCGGTTGGGCTTGAGGAAAAACGACAGCACCAGCGCGCCATTGGGCGAGCGCGCCAGGTGCCGGTTGCCCTTGGGCCGCCAGACGTAGTCGCCGGCGCGCACCTCGCCCTCCTCGTCCACGATGCTGCCTTCCAGCACCCAGGTCTGCTCGATCTCCACGTGCTCGTGCAGCGGCAGCTGCGTGCCGGGCTGCCAGCGGAACAGCGCGGTGAGCAGCCCGGACGCCTCGTCCTGCATCAGCACCTTCATGTCGATGCCGGGCGTGGGCGTGGGCTTCCAGGGCAGGCTCGCGACGTCCACGTAGCGCGAGGCGTCGTCCCCCAGCCCCAGGTGCCGGGGGTGGAACGGCGTGACGGCCGGCATCGCCTGGCGGTCAGAACTTCAGGCCGTACTTGGCGCCGAGTTCCTTGAAGCCGAACACGCGGGCGGCGTTCTCGCCCAGCACCTTGCGGCGCGAGTCCTCGGTCATCCGGCCCATCTGGCGCTCGATGGCCTCGGGCGAATGCGGCCAGGTGCCTTCATGGTGCGGGTAGTCGTTGGCCCACATGAAGTTGTTCTCCAGGCCGTGCTCCTCCATCAGCGCCAGGCCGGCGCGGTCCTCGCCGAAGGTGGCGAAGCCCTTGGCCTTGAAGAAGTCGGACGGCAGCGCCTTCAGCTTGGGCTTCACCCAGAAGTGGTGCTTCAGGTAGGCCTCATCCATCGCGTCCAGCATCCACGGCACCCAGCCGATGCCGGCCTCGACGCTGCCGAAGCGCAGGTCGGGGAAGCGCTCGGCCACGCCGGAAGCGCAGATGTTCACCAGCGGCTCCAGCGTCGGCGACAGCGAGTGCACCACGTAGTTGACGACCGCGCCGCCCAGGCCTCGCGTGGTGCGCGGGTCCTTGCCGGTGGACACGTGGAAGGTGCAGGGCACGTCGGCCTCGACGAAGCGGGCCCACATCGGGTCGAACTCGACCTTGTTGTAGTTCAACTCGTTGGTCTTGGGCGGGCCGAACAGCGGCTTGCAGGGCAGCGTGAAGTGGCGGAAACCGAGCTTCAGGCAGCGGTCGATCTCCTTCATGGTCTTCTCGATGTTCCCGGTGGCCAGCGCGGCCGCGGGCGACAGGCGATCGACGTAGGGGCCGAAGTTCTCCCAGGCCCAGGTGTTGTAGACCTCGACCTGCGCATGGGCGAAATCGGGGTCGAACGTGTACCACATGCCCAGGCCCTTGCCCGGGAAGATGATCTCGCCGTCCACGCCGTCCATCGCCAGGTCGGCCAGGCGCTGCTCGACGCTCGGGCCCTTCTCGGAGGCGGTGGCGCCGGCGCGGGAGCGGGCCAGGTCCTCGCCTTCCAGGCGGGCCAGGATCAGGCGGTCGGGCTGCTCGGACGCTTCCATCTTGCGCCACTGCACACCCTTCTCATCCACCCAGACCTTGGGCAGGCGGTCCTTGTACTTGGCGTCGATGCGCTCGGCCCAGAGGTTGCCCGGCTCGTTGGCGTGGGTGTCCGACGAGATCATCAGGTACTTGTTGGGCGTGCCCGGCCGCGGCGAGCCCGCCCAGCCGGCGGAACCGGGCGTGTTGAGGCGCCACTTGTTGGCTTCGTTGACGACGATCTCGGTCATGGGTCTGTCCTTGCGGTGCGGGTAGGGAAGAACGGTTGGGATAACCGTTGCTGCTTTGAATGGTTTGACCATTTTAGGCGCGACGCGAACGGTGTCAAGCCCTCCCCGGGCTCGCAAGGGAAAACGGCGGATCAGCGGAAGGTCAGCGGGCGCGGGCGCGCGGGGCGGCCGGCGCCTTGGCGGCGGCCCGCTTCACGGGGGCGGGCGCGGGTTCCGGCGCGACGGCGGCCGGAACGGGCGCGTCCATGCCCTCCTGGACGATGGTGAGGTACTCGTCCATGCCCTTGGCCGCGGCCTTGGCGTCGCGCGCACGCATCGCCTTGAGGATGCGGCGGCGCACCGGCACCAGCTCGGGGCGCGCCTTGCGGCCGGTGCGGTCGATCACGAAACGGATGATGTCGGAGAGCGAATCCACCAGCATCACCAGCACCTCGTTGCGGGTGGCGCGGGCGATCAGGCCGAAGAAGCGCACGCCCTCGTCGGCGCGATGCTGCAGGTCCTCGCTCTCCTCGATCTCGCGCATGTTGGCTTCCAGCGCGACGAAGTCGTCCTCGGTGGCGCGCTCGCAGGCGAGCTCGATCACCAGGCCGTTGATCAGGTGGCGCGCCTCAGCCAGGCTGGCCAGCGACACGCGGCCGAGGAACATCAGGTCCTGCAGCGACTGGGTCAGCAGCGCGGGGTTGCCGTCGCGGATGAAGGCGCCGCCCTTGACGCCCTTCTGCAGCGACACCACCCCGGAGATCTCCAGCGTGCGCAGCGCCTCGCGCACGGCGGGACGGCTGACGCGGAACTCGGTGGCCAGGTCGCGCTCGGCCGGCAGCTTGTCGCCGGGCTTGAGCGCCCCCGAGGCCAGCCGCCGGCGGATCTGCTCGCAGATTTCCTCGAAGACGCGGCGCGTCTTGACCTGCTGGAAGGAGAGCTCGTCGGCGGATTGCATTCGTGGGGACATCGTTCTGGAAGTGGCTTCGAGGATAGCCCATGGTCGTGCTGAGACAGCGTGCCGCGCGCGACAACCTTATGAATGGCCTTACCATTACAATGGGCCGCCATGGCCACCCCTCCCCGCCTCCACCCACTCGAAGCCGGGCGCGTCCTGGTGTTCGACTCCGCCACCTACGTCGAGGGCCACGTGGCCGCGACGCCCGGCATCGCCGGCGACGTGGTCGTCAACGCTTCCTATTCGGGCGTGCTGTGCGCCCGCATGGTGATGAGCGCCCGACCGCGCGCGGCCATCGGCCTGGACTGCGCCATCGGCAAGGACGGCGCCGGCATCGCCGGGCTCTGGTACTACGAGGCGCTGGGCGTGCCCGCCGCCGCGGCCGACGTGATGACCGCCGAGATGGGCAACGGCACCGACCTCTACGACCACGGCGTGGTCAGCCGCGTCAACGATGCCGCGCAGGCGCTGGGCATCGCGCCCGGCATGACGGTGCGCGACGCCGCCCGCTTCCTGCTCACCGGCGAGAAGAAGCCCGCAAGCTTCGACCCCGCGCGCCGCCGGGTGGTGCACACGGCCGCCGGCGGCCGCAGCATCGTCTGCACCGACTCCATCGCCTACGCGCTGCCCGAGGATCGCGAGCACAACGTGCTGTGCACCGCCGGCCATACCGGCCGCAGCGTGATCGGCTACTTCCGCGATTACCGCCCCTGGGCCTTCATCTGCTCGGACGGCGGCATCGGCAAGAACGGCTCCGGCGTTTCCGCGCTGGAGGCGGTGGAGCCCGACGGCATCCCCGGCGCCAGCGTGAGCGCGCTCTCCGCGAGAATGGGCGATGGCCAGAGCACCTATTTCGACGGCGTCATCAGCGCCGCCAACCGCCTGGCGCGCGACAAGGGCGTGCGCGTGGGCCAGCCGGCCCGCGAAGCCGCCCTGCTCTTGCTCGAATGAGGATCTGAAGAAGTGATCAACCCCGCCTCCGCCACCGGCCCGCTCAAGGGCCTGCGCGTCGTCGAATTCGCCGGCATCGGCCCCGGGCCGTTCGCCTGCATGCTGCTGTCGGACATGGGCGCCGACGTCGTCTCCGTGGACCGCCCCGGCAAGAAGCTGGGCGAGCGCCACAACCTCACCGGCCGCGGCCGCACCGTGGTCCTCGCGGACCTGAAGGACGCCGCCGGCCGCGAACAGGTCTGGCAGCTGCTGGACCAGGCCGACGTCGTGATCGAGGGCTACCGCCCCGGCGTGATGGAACGCCTGGGCTTCGGACCCGACGAGATGCTGGCGCGCAACCCGCGCATCGTCTACGGCCGCATGACGGGCTGGGGCCAGCACGGCCCGCTGGCGCAAGCCGCCGGCCACGACCTGAACTACATCGCCCTGACCGGCGCGCTGCACGCCATCGGCCCCAAGGACGGCGCGCCGGTGCCGCCGCTCAACCTGGTCGGCGACTACGGCGGCGGCAGCCTCTACCTGCTGGTGGGCGTGCTGGCGGCGCTGCGCGAAGCCAGCGTGTCCGGCCGCGGCCAGGTGGTCGATGCCGCGATGACCGACGGCGCGATCTCGCTGATGACCAACTTCGTCAGCCAGCAGATGCGCGGCGTGTTCAGCGAGAAGCGCGGCAGCAACCTGCTGGACGGCGGCGCGCCCTACTACGCCGTGTACGAGACGGCGGACGGCCAGCACGTCACGCTGGGCGCGATCGAGCCGCAGTTCTACGCCGACTTCTGCGAGCGGGTGGGCCTGCCGGCAGATCTGCGCGCCGCGCAGAACGACCGCGCGCAATGGCCGCGGATGCACCAGGAGTTCGCGCGCATCTTCAAGGGCAGGACCCGCGCCGAATGGAGCGCGCTGCTGGAAGGCACGGACGTCTGCTTCGCGCCCGTGCTGCCGCTGTCGCAGGCGCAGGCGCATCCGCACAACGTCGCGCGCCAGGCCTTCGTGGAGGTCGACGGCGTGAACCAGCCGGCGCCCGCGCCGCGCTTCTCGCGCACGCCCTCGCGCATCCAGGGCGCCGCGCCTTCGCAGGCCACGCCGGCCGCCGAAGTGCTAGCGCGCTGGGCATGACCGCGGCCGCCCGCGCGCCGGTGGCGCTGCTGGCCGCGGCGGCTTTCGTCAGCGCGGCCGCCATGCGGGTGTGCGACCCGCTGCTGCCGCGGTTCGCGCAGGAGTACCAGCGCAGCCCCGGCGAGGCCGGCGGCGTGGTGGTCGGTTTCGCCATCGCCTACGGCTTCATGCAGCTGCTGTTCGGGCCGCTGGGCGATCGCTTCGGCAAGCAGCGGATGATCGCGCTGGCCCTGCTGGGCTGCGCTCTGGCTTCGACCGCGGCGGTGTTCGTCGACGACTTCAACGCGCTGCTCGTCCTGCGCATCGCCTGGGGCATGGGCGCGGCGGGCATCGTGCCGCTGGCCATGGCCTGGGTCGGCGATTCCGTGTCCTACGAGCAGCGCCAGCCCACGCTCGCGCGCCTGCTGCTGGGCACGCTGTCCGGCATGGTCGCGGGACAGCTGCTGGGCGGCCTGTTCGCGGAAAGCGCCTGGGGCTGGCGCGGCGCCTTCCTCACGCTCGGCGGGGGCTACTGGGTGATGGCCGCGATGCTCTTTTGGCGGCGACGCGAAGCGGCACCGGCGGTCGCCCATGCGCCGCACCACCGGCAGATCGCCGCCGTCCTCGGCGAGCGCTGGGCGCTGGTGGTGCTGCTGGCGGTGTTCCTCGAGGGCCTGTTCCTGCTCGGCCCGCTGGCCTACCTGCCGAGCTACCTGCACCAGCGCGAAGGCCTGGGCCTGCGCGCCGCGTCCATCGTGGCGGCGCTGTATGCGGGCGGCGGGCTGGTCTACGCGCTGTCGGCGCGCCGCATCGTGCCCTGGCTGGGCGAGCGCGGCATGAGCGGCGCCGGCGGCGCGCTGATGGCGGCGGGGCTGGTCGGCCTGTGGCTGCTGCCGCACTGGTCGACCGCCTCGGTGCTGGCGCTGCTGCTCGGCTTCGGCACCTACCTGTTCCACAACACGCTGCAGACCCACGCGACGCAGATGGCGCCGGCCGCGCGAGGCACCGCCGTGTCGCTGTTCGCCTTCGCGCTGTTCGTCGGCCAGGCGATGGGCGTGACCGCGTTCGGCGGGATGCTGGACCGCGAGGCCTACGCCGCGCTGCTGGTCGCGCCCGGCCTGGCGCTGCTCGTCGCCGGCCTGGGCTTCGCGTGGGCGCTGCGCCGG
>JAEWIF010000058.1 GCA_023387335.1 Pseudomonadota bacterium
CCTTCCAGCACCGCGATCAGGTCGCCGATGTTGAGCTTGTCGCCCAGCTTGACCTTGAGTTCCTTCACGGTGCCGGCGGCCGACGACGGGATCTCCATCGACGCCTTGTCCGACTCCACCGTAATGAGCGATTGCTCCTGCTTCACGGTATCGCCCGGCTTCACGAGCACTTCGATGACCGCGACGTCCTTGAAGTCGCCGATGTCGGGGACCTTCACCTCGACCCGCCCGCCGGCGGCGGCGGGTGGGACGGCGCTCGGCGCCGGAGCCGCTGCCTGCGCGGGCGCGGGTGCGAGTGCGGGCGCCTGGGCCGACGCGCTGGGCGCCGGAGCGCCGGCGCCGCTGCTCTCGACGACCAGCAGCACCGATCCTTCCGACACCTTGTCGCCGATCCTGACCTTGAGTTCCTTCACCACGCCGCCGGTGGACGACGGGATCTCCATCGAGGCCTTGTCGCTTTCCACCGTGATGAGCGACTGCTCCGGCTGGATGGTGTCCCCCGGCTTGACCAGCAGTTCGATGACCGCGACTTCCTTGAAGTCCCCGATGTCGGGGACCTTCACTTCAACCGATGCCATGGGCTTGTTCTCCAGTTTGTTCTTGTGAGCCGCCGGCGGCGGTCAGGCGTACAGCGGGTTGATCTTGTCGGCCTTGATGCCGTACTTCTTGATCGCCTCGGCCACCTTGGCCGCGGGCACGGCGCCGTCGTCGGCCAGCGCCTTGAGCGCCGCGACCACGACATAGTGCCGGTTCACCTCGAAGTGCTCGCGCAGCTTGCTGCGGAAGTCGCTGCGGCCGAAGCCGTCGGTGCCCAGCACCTTGTAGCCGCGGCCCTTGGGCATGAAGGAGCGGATCTGCTCCGCGTAGGCCTTCATGTAGTCGGTCGACGCGATCACCGGGCCGGCGTGCGGCTCCAGCTGCTGCGTGACGAACGGAACGCGCCCCTTCTCGGTCGGGTTCAGCAGGTTCCAGCGCTCGCAGTCCTGGCCGTCGCGGGCCAGCTCGTTGAAGCTGGGGCAGCTCCACACGTTGGCCGACACGCCCCAGTCCTTCTCCAGCAGTTCCTGCGCGGCGATCGACTCGCGCAGGATGGTGCCGGAGCCGAGCAGGTTCACCACCGGCGCCTTGGCCTTGGCCTTCGCGCCCGGCTTGAACAGGTACATGCCCTTGACGATCTGCTCCTCGGTGCCGGCCTGCAGGCCCGGCATCGGGTAGTTCTCGTTGAGAAGCGTGATGTAGTAGAAGACGTTCTCCTGCTTCTCCACCATGCGCTTCAAGCCGTCGTGCATGATGACCGCGAGCTCGTGCGCGAAGGTCGGGTCGTAGCTCACGCAGTTCGGGATGGTGCCCGCCAGGATGTGGCTGTGGCCGTCCTCGTGCTGCAGGCCCTCGCCGTTCAGCGTCGTGCGACCCGAGGTGCCGCCCAGCAGGAACCCGCGCGCCTGCATGTCGCCGGCCGCCCAGCACAGGTCGCCCACGCGCTGCAGTCCGAACATCGAGTAGTAGATGTAGAACGGCACCATGATGCGGTTGTTCGTCGAGTACGACGTGGCCGCGGCGATCCAGCTGGCCATGCCGCCCGCCTCGTTGATGCCTTCCTGCAGGATCTGGCCGCCGACGTCCTCCTTGTAGTAGGACACCTGGTCGCGGTCCTGCGGCGTGTACTTCTGGCCTTCCGGGTTGTAGATGCCGATCTGGCGGAACAGGCCTTCCATGCCGAAGGTGCGGGCCTCGTCCACCAGGATGGGCACCGCGCGCGGGCCCAGCTGCTTGTCGCGCAGCAGCGCGGTGAGGAAGCGCACGTAGGCCTGCGTGGTGCTGATCTCGCGGCCCTCGGCCGTCGGCTCCAGCACCGCCTTGAAGGTATCCAGCGGCGGCACCGGGATCTGCTCCTCGGCCTTCACGCGCCGCTTGGGCAGGTAGCCGCCCAGGGCCTTGCGCCGCTCGTGCAGGTACTGCATCTCCGGCGTGTTCTCTTCCGGCTTGTAGAACGGGATCTCGGCGAGCTTGTCGTCCGGGATCGGGATGTTGAAGCGGTCGCGGAAGGTGCGGATGTCGTCGTCGGTGAGCTTCTTGGCCTGGTGCGCGATGTTGCGGCCTTCGCCCGCCTTGCCCATGCCGAAGCCCTTGACCGTCTTGATCAGGAGCACCGTCGGCTGGCCCTTGTGGTTCACGGCGCGGTGGTAGGCGGCGTAGACCTTCTGCGGATCGTGGCCGCCGCGGTTCAGGCGCCAGATGTCCTCGTCGCTCATCTTGGCGACCATCTCCAGGGCCCTGGGATCGCGGCCGAAGAAATGCTTGCGCACGAAGGCGCCGTCGTTGGCCTTCATCGCCTGGTAGTCGCCGTCGACCACGTCCATCATGATCTGGCGCAGGACGCCGTCCTTGTCGCGGGCCAGCAGCGGGTCCCAGTAGCTGCCCCAGATCAGCTTGATCACGTTCCAGCCGGCGCCGCGGAACTCGCCTTCCAGTTCCTGGATGATCTTGCCGTTGCCGCGCACCGGGCCGTCCAGGCGCTGCAGGTTGCAGTTCACGACGAAGATCAGGTTGTCCAGCTTCTCGCGCGCCGCCACGCCGATGGCGCCCAGCGACTCCACCTCGTCCATCTCGCCGTCGCCGAGGAACGCCCAGACCTTGCGGTTCTCGGTATTGGCGATGCCGCGCGCGTGCAGGTACTTCAGGAAGCGCGCCTGGTAGATCGCCATCAGCGGGCCCAGGCCCATGGAGACGGTCGGGAACTGCCAGAACTCCGGCATCAGCTTGGGGTGCGGATAGCTCGAGAGGCCCTTGCCGTCCACTTCCTGGCGGAAGTTGAGCAGCTGCTCCTCGCTGATGCGGCCTTCCAGGAATGCGCGGGCGTAGATGCCGGGCGAGCTGTGGCCCTGGATGTAGAGGCAGTCGCCGCCGTGGTTCTCGCTCTCGCCGTGCCAGAAGTGGTTGAAGCCCGCGCCGAACATCGTGGCCAGCGAAGCGAACGAGCTGATGTGGCCGCCCAGGTCGCCGCCGTCTTCCGGATGCAGCCGGTTGGCCTTGACCACCATCGCCATCGCGTTCCAGCGCATGTAGGCGCGCAGCCGCTCCTCCACCTCGAGGTTGCCGGGGCAGCGTTCCTCGTCGTTCGGCTCGATGGTGTTGACGTAGCCGGTGGTGGCCGAGAAAGGCATGTCGATGCCTTCCTGGCGGGCCTGCTCCAGCAGCTGCTCCAGCAGGAAGTGCCCGCGTTCGCGGCCCTCGCTGGCGATGACGGCGGAAAGCGCATCGACCCACTCGCGGGTTTCCTGCACGTCCGCGTCGTTGGCGGCGCCGAACTGCTGGTCGGGCTGAGCTGACATGTCCTGTCTCCTGGTTATCGGGGGCTAATTTAGTACGGCGGCGCGGCTGAGCTGGGGCCGGGGCGCTGCGCGAAACGCGGCGAGTGTCGCATAGGATGATCATGTTTTCAAATCGTGCGTGAGCGTTTCGAATTATGAAATCAAGGCACTCAGGTCGCTCACCTACACTCTGATGCTGATGCAAGACAGCACCGCCCCCGAGCCGCACGAGGCCGTGCCGCCCGTCCCGTGGCTGCGTCGCTGGTGGCGGCGGCAGACGCCGGGGCGACAGGACCGTTTCGCCATGCTGGCGCCGCTGGCCGCCGTGCTGCTCTTCCTGGCGGCCATCATTTCCGCCTTCTGGTACCTCCGCCTGGAGGAGATGGACCGCGAGCAGGAAGCGGTCCGCCGCGACGTCGAATACGCGCAGCAGCGCCTGCGCCTGCGCCTCCTGGAGCGCCAGGAACAGCTGATGCGCATCGCGCGCGACATCTCCAACAAGGACATCGATCCCGAGGAATTCATCGGCCGCGCCGAGACCATGGTGATCCAGTACCCGGAGCTGCAGGCCCTGGCCTGGATCGACGACCGCCGCCGCATCAAGGCCGCCCATGCCGGCCCCAGCGTGCCCGCGCAGCTGCAGCGCCGCACCGGCGAAGTGCTGCGACCGGGCGAGACCGAGACCACCTACTCGCTGGTACGCGACCTGCAGCAGCCCGTGTACTCGCAGCCGCCGCTGGTCGGCGAGAGCGTCCCGCTGCTGCAACTGCACGTGCCGCTGGCCGAACAGGCGCGCTTCGGCGGGGTGATCCTCGCCGAGTACTCGGTCGACAGCCTGATGCGCTACGGCGTGCCGGCCGAGGTGTCGGCGCGCTACGCCGTGTCGCTGCTCGATGGCAAGGGCCGGGTGCTGGCCGGCCAGACGCTGCCGGCGCGCGGCGCGGGCTCCCTGCTCCCCTGGGCCGGGCCGCAGTCGAACGAATGGGAAGTGCCCGTTTCGCCCGTGGGCAACGGACTGGTGCTGCGGGCCCAGGCCTATCGCACTTCGCTCGGCGTGGTGGGCAGCGGCCTGTTCTGGCTGGTGGGCACGCTGAGCGCGATGACCGCCTGGATGCTGATCGGCAACTGGCGCCACACGCGCCGCCGCATGCAGGCGCAGCAGGCGCTGATCGCCGAGACCAACTTCCGCCGGGCGATGGAGAACTCCATGCTCACCGGCATGCGCGCGCTGGACATGCACGGCCGCATCACCTACGTGAACCCGGCCTTCTGCCAGATGACCGGCTGGAACGAATCGGAGCTGGTGGGCCGCACAGCGCCCTTCCCCTACTGGCCGGACGCCGATCGCGACCAGCTGACGGCGCGCCTGGACGACGAGCTCAATGGCCGCACCACGCCGGGCGGCTTCCAGGTTCGCGTCAAGCGCAAGGACAACTCGCTGTTCGACGCGCGCATGTACGTCTCGCCGCTGGTCGATCCCAAGGGCCACCAGACCGGCTGGATGACGTCGATGACCGACATCACCGAGCCGAACCGCATCCGCGAGCAGCTCTCGGCCTCGTACGAGCGCTTCACCACCGTGCTGGAAGCGCTGGACGCCTCCGTGTCCGTGGCGCCCCTCGGCAGCGAGGAACTGCTGTTCGCCAACAAGCTGTACCGCCTGTGGTTCGGCCTGCACACGGGCGGCCACATGCAGCTGGTGGCGCAGGCCGGCGTGCCGGACCAGCCGCGCTCCGACGACCACCTGGACGAAGTCGATTCCTTCGTCGGCCTGCCCACCGGCCAGCTGACCACCGCGCAATCGGAGAACGCGGAGATCTTCGTGCCCGAGCTGGGCAAGTGGCTGGAAGTGCGCTCGCGCTACCTGAACTGGGTCGATGGCCGCCTGGCGCAGATGGTGATCGCCACCGACATCACGCCGCGCCGCCACGCCGAGGAACAGTCCGCGGCGCAGGCCGAGCGCGCCCAGGCCGCCAGCCGGCTGATCACCATGGGCGAGATGGCTTCCAGCGTGGCCCACGAGCTGAACCAGCCGCTGACCGCGATCAACAACTACTGCAACGGCATGCTCTCTCGCATCCGCGCAGGCCAGATCAACCAGGACGACATGCTGGTCGCGCTGGACAAGACCGCGCGCCAGGCGCAGCGCGCCGGCCAGATCATCCAGCGCATCCGCAGCTTCGTGCGCCGCAGCGAACCCAATCGCACGCTGTCGGACGTCGCGACCATGGTGGCCGAAGCGGTGGAACTGGCGGAGATCGAATTGCGCCGCCGCAACGTGCGGCTGTCGCACTACGTCGCCACGCGCCTGCCCAAGCTGATGGTCGATCCGATCCTGATCGAGCAGGTGCTGGTGAACCTGTTGAAGAACGCCGCCGAATCGATCGAACACGCGCGCCGTCCCACCGCGAACCGCAGCGTCGAACTGCGCGCCGTGCCGCGCCAGGTGGACGAACAGGCGGTGGTGGAGTTCTCGGTGCAGGACACCGGCGCCGGCCTCGCGCCCGAGGTGATGGAGCGCCTGTACGAAGCCTTCTTCTCCACCAAGGTGGAAGGCATGGGCATCGGCCTGAACTTGTGCCGCACCATCGTCGAATCGCACCAGGGGCGGATGCAGGCGGAGAACATCTACAATGGCGCCGACGTCGCCGGCTGCCGTTTCTCCTTCTGGATCCCTGTTTCCGGCGCTATCAGTTCCGCAGCAAGCAAGGACGCCGGAGTAGTCGCATGAGCCTCATCCCCAAGAAAGGCACGGTCTATGTCGTCGATGACGACGAAGCCGTGCGCGACTCGCTCCAGTGGCTGCTGGAAGGCAAGGACTACCGCGTCCGCTGCTTCGAGTCCGCCGAATCCTTCCTTTCCCGCTACGACCCGCGCGAGGTCGCCTGCCTGATCGTGGACATCCGCATGGCCGGCATGACCGGCCTGGAGCTACAGGACCGGCTGATCGAGCGCAAGTCGCCGCTGCCCATCGTCTTCATCACCGGCCACGGCGACGTGCCGATGGCGGTCAACACCATGAAGAAGGGCGCGATGGATTTCATCCAGAAGCCTTTCAACGAGGAAGAACTGGTCTCGCTGGTCGAGCGCATGCTCGAACACGCCAAGGGCGCCTTCGCCGAGTACCAGAGCGCCGCCAGCCGCGACGCGCTGCTGTCCAAGCTCACCAGCCGCGAGGCGCAGGTGCTCGAGCGCATCGTGGCCGGCCGCCTGAACAAGCAGATCGCCGACGACCTGGGCATCAGCATCAAGACGGTGGAGGCGCACCGCGCCAACATCATGGAAAAGCTCAACGCCAACACCGTGGCCGACCTGCTCAAGATCGCCCTCGGACAGAACCACCCGGCCAAGGCCTGACCGGCCGCGGTCCGCGGGCGTGCCGGCCACGCCCGCTTCGATCCCCTTCCCCATGACCGCACAACTCATTGACGGCAACGCGCTGGCCAGGCGCATCCGCGCCGAAGTCTCCGGCCGCACCCAGGCGCTCAAGGCGCGCGGCGTCCAGCCGGCCCTGTCCATCATCCTCGTGGGCGAAGACCCGGCGAGCCAGGTCTACACGCGGCACAAGGTCAACGACAGCACCGAGACCGGCCTCAAGGCGACGCTGGAAACCTATCCGGCCGATTTGACCGAGGCGGCGCTGCTCGATCGCATCCGCGCGCTCAACGCCGACCCCCAGGTGCACGGCATCCTGGTGCAGCTGCCGCTTCCGAAGCACATGGACGCCAGCAAGGTGATCGAGACCATCTCGCCCGCCAAGGACGTCGACGGCTTCCACGTCGCCAGCGCCGGCGCACTGGTCACCGGCCAGCCGGGCTTCTGGCCCTGCACGCCGTACGGCTGCATGAAGATGCTGGAGAGCATCGGCTTCGACCTGCGCGGCAAGCACGCGGTGGTCATCGGCCGCAGCAACATCGTCGGCAAGCCGATGGCGCTGATGCTGCTGCAGAAGAACGCCACCGTCACCATCTGCCACAGCGCCACCCGCGACCTGAAGGCCATGACGCTGCAGGCTGACGTGGTGGCGGCCGCGGTCGGCAAGCGCAACGTGCTGACGGCCGACATGGTCAAGCCCGGCGCGGTCGTCATCGACGTCGGCATGAACCGCAACGACGAAGGCAAGCTCTGCGGCGACGTCGACTTCGAAGGCGTGCGCCAGGTCGCCGGCTGGATCACCCCCGTGCCCGGCGGCGTGGGCCCGATGACCCGCGCGATGCTGCTGGTCAACACCCTGGAAGCGGCCGAGCGCGCCGCCGGTTGATCGCGGCCATCGGCAGAGTCAATCGGCTGGGCGGTTGAATAGGGCGCGGGTGCCGCAAAATGGCCCTCATGCCCACCAATCCCCTGCTCGATTTCCACGACCTGCCGCTCTTCGACCAGATCCAGCCGGAGCATGTCGCTCCCGCGGTCGATGCGCTGCTGGCCGAGAGCGAAGCGGCGCTGGAAGCCGTCGTCGCACCCGATTTCCCCGCCGACTGGAAGGCCCTCGCCGGCCGGCTCGACTGCACCACCGAGCGGCTGAGCCGCGCCTGGGGCGCCGTCAGCCACCTCAACGGCGTGGCCGACACGCCCGAGCTTCGCGCCGCCTACAACGAAGCCCTTCCGCGCGTCACCGAGTTCTGGACCCGGTTGGGATCGGATGAGCGGCTCTACGCCAAGTACAAGGCCATCGACCCGAAGAGCCTGGATCCCGAGCAGCGACAGGCGCTGAAGAACGCCATCCGCAACTTCGTGCTGGGCGGCGCCGAGCTGCAGGGCGCGGCCAAGGAGCGTTACGCCGCCATCCAGGAACGCCAGGCCGAGCTGGCCCAGAAGTTCAGCGAGAACGCGCTGGACGCCACCGACGCCTTCTCCTATTACGCCTCGCTCAAGGAACTGGACGGCGTTCCGCAGGACGTGGTGCAGGCGGCGCGCGCCGCCGCCCAGGCCGACGAGAAGGACGGCTACAAGCTTACCCTGAAGATGCCGAGCTACCTGCCGGTGATGCAGTTCGCCCACAGCCGCGAGCTGCGCCAGCGCATGTACCGCGCCTACGTCACCCGCGCCAGCGACCAGGCGCCGGAGGAATTCCGCAAGTTCGACAACAGCGACAACATCCGCGAGATCCTGGCGCTGCGCAAGGAAGAGGCCCAGCTGCTGGGCTACCGCAACTTCGGCGAGGTGTCGGTCGTGCCCAAGATGGCCGAGTCGCCCGAGCAGGTGGTCGGCTTCCTGCGCGAGCTGGCCGCCAAGGCCCGTCCGTTCGCCGAGAAGGACGTGGCCGACATGCGCGCCTTCGCGGCCGAACAGCTGGGCATCCGCGACCCGCAGCCCTGGGACTGGAGCTACATCGGCGAGAAGCTGAAGGAAGCGCGCTACGCGTTCAGCGAGCAGGAGGTCAAGCAGTACTTCACGGCGCCCAAGGTGCTGGCGGGCCTGTTCAAGATCGTGGAGACGCTGTTCGAGGTGGTGATCCGCCGCGACTACGCGCCGGTGTGGAACCCGGGCGTGGAGTTCTACCGCATCGAGCGCGAGCACCGGGACGCCAGCGACCACGTTGGCACCGAGCGGGTCGGACAGTTCTACCTGGACCCGGCGGCCCGCACCGGCAAGCGCGGCGGCGCCTGGATGGACGACGTGCGCGCCCGCTGGCTACGCCCCGACGACGGCAAGCTGCAGACGCCGGTGGCGCACCTGGTGTGCAACTTCGCCGAGGGCGTGGAAGGCAAGCCGCCGTTGCTCACGCACGACGACGTCATCACGCTTTTCCACGAGTCCGGCCACGGCCTGCACCACATGCTCACGCGCGTGAACGAGCGCGACGTCTCGGGCATCAGCGGCGTCGAATGGGACGCGGTGGAACTCCCCAGCCAGTTCATGGAGAACTTCTGCTGGGAATGGGCGGTGCTGCGCCACATGACGGCCCACGTGGACACGGGCGAGCCGCTGCCACGCGAGCTGTTCGACAAGATGATGGCCGCGCGCAATTTCCAGAGCGGGCTGGCCACGCTGCGGCAGATCGAGTTCGCCCTCTTCGACATGCTGCTGCACACCGAGCACGACCCCGCCGGCGACTTCATGGCGCTGCTGCGCAAGGTGCGCGAGGAAGTCGCGGTGCTGCAGGCGCCCGAGTTCAGCCGCACCGCCCACACCTTCAGCCACATCTTCTCCGGCGGCTACGCGGCGGGCTATTACAGCTACAAGTGGGCGGAGGTGCTTTCCGCCGACGCCTATGCGGCTTTCGAGGAAACCGCGGGCGCCGATGGTTCACCCAGCGTGGAAACCGGGCGAAAATACCGGCAGGCCATCCTGGAGTCGGGCGGAAGCCGCACGGCGATGGAGTCGTTCAAGGCGTTCCGCGGGCGCGAGCCCACGCTGGACGCCCTGCTGCGGCACCAGGGCATGGCCTGACCAAGTCAGTCCAATAAAGGAGAGGGGTTGATGTCGCATTCCAGAGCCTTCGTCGCGTCCCGCCTGGCGGTCCTCGCCCTGGCGGCAGCAGCCGGCACCGCCGGCGCCCAGGTCTATCGCATCGTCGGCCCGGACGGCCGGGTCACCTTCTCCGACAAGCCGCCCGCGGAAGCTTCCGCCAAGGCCGCGCCCTCGGCCGGTTCGTCCGGCCGCACCGAGGGCGCCACCGGCGCCCTGCCCTTCGAGCTGCGCCAGGTCGCCACGCGCTACCCCGTCACGCTCTACTCCGGCCCCAACTGCGTGCCCTGCGGCACCGGCCGCAGCTTCCTGTCGCAGCGCGGCATCCCGTTCAGCGAGAAGTCCGTGAGCAGCCCCGAGGACATCGAGGCCCTGGGCCGCATCAGCGGCGGCAGCGCGTCCCTGCCCCTGCTGACCGTCGGCGGCCAGCAGCTCAAGGGCTATTCCGAGCACGAGTGGTCGCAGTTCCTGGACGCGGCCGGCTATCCGCGCAGCTCGCAGCTGCCCGCCAGCTACCGCCAGCCCGGCGCCACCCCGCTGGTGACCGCCACGACCGTGCGTCCGCCCGAAACCGCCGCGGCGGAGCCCGCGCCCGCGGCCCCGGCACCCGCGCCTCGCGCGCCTGCCGCCACCGGCAGCAACCCCGCCGGCATCACGTTCTGACCGCCTAGAACTTGAGCGTCCGCACGCCGCTGGGCGTGCCCAGCAGGCAGACGGACGCTTTCTGGTGGGCGAACACGCCCACCGTCACCACGCCCGGCCACTGGTTCACTTCGCTCTCGAAGGCGAGCGGCTGGGCGACCTTAAGTCCCGCCACGTCCAGGATGTGCTGGCCGTTGTCGGTCACCAGCGGCGACCCGTCCTTCATCCGCACCTTGGCCTGGCCGCCCATCGCCGCGAACTGGCGCTTGATGCGTTCGGCCGCCATCGGCACCACTTCCACCGGCACCGGGAAGGCACCCAGCACCGGCACCAGCTTGGATTCGTCGGCGATGCAGACGAAGGCGCGCGACTGCGCCGCCACGATCTTCTCGCGCGTGAGCGCTGCGCCGCCGCCCTTGATCATGTGCCCCGCGTTGTCGATCTCGTCGGCGCCGTCGATGTAGACCGCCAGTTCGCCGACCTCGTTGGCGTCGAACACCGGGATGCCGATGGCGCGCAGGCGTTCGGTGGAGGCCACCGAGCTGGAAACGGCGCCGCGCACGCGGTCCTTCATGCCGGCCAGCGCCTCGATGAACTTGTTCACCGTGGAGCCCGTGCCCACGCCCACGATCTCGCCCGGCACCACGTACTGCAAGGCGGCCTGGCCGACGAGCGTCTTCAGTTCATCCTGGGTCACGCGACAATCCTTTGCTGCAAGCTGTCCAACCGAAGAATTATCCCTCCATGCCCCTCTTGCCCTACTCGCTCGCGCGCCCCTTCCTGTTCGGCCTGGAACCCGAGGCCGCGCACGACCTCACCCTGGAATCACTCGCGCGCCTGCAGGGCACGCCGCTGGCCTGGGCCTGGTGCTCGGCGATGGTGGACGACCCGGTCCAGCTGGCCGGACTGCGCTTTCCCAACCGCGTCGGCCTGGCCGCCGGCCTGGACAAAAACGCGCGCTGCATCGACGGCCTGGGCGCGATGGGCTTCGGCTTCGTCGAGGTCGGCACCGTGACGCCCAGGCCGCAGCCGGGCAATCCGAAACCGCGCATGTTCCGCCTGCCGCAGGCCAACGCGCTGATCAACCGCCTGGGCTTCAACAACGACGGCCTGGACGCCTTCCTCGCCAACGTCAAGCGCTCTTCGTTCCGCGGCCGCGGACGCATCCTCGGCCTCAACATCGGCAAGAACGCCGCCACGCCGATCGAGGACGCGACCAGCGACTACCTCACCGGCCTGGAAGGCGTGTACCCGCACGCCGACTACGTCACGGTCAACATCTCCAGCCCGAACACCAAGAACCTGCGCGCGCTGCAGTCGGACGAAGCGCTGGACGCGCTGCTCGGCGCCATCGCGCAGCGGCGCGAGACGCTGGCGCAGGCGCACGGCCGCCGCGTGCCGGTGTTCGTGAAGATCGCGCCCGACCTGGACGAAGCGCAGGTCGACGTCATCGCCGCGACGCTGCGCCGCCACGGCATGGACGGCGTGGTGGCGACCAACACCACCATCTCGCGCGAGGCCGTGAAGGGCCTGCCGCACGCGGAGGAAACCGGCGGCCTGAGCGGCGCGCCGGTGCTCGCGGCCAGCAACCGCGTGATCACGCAGCTGCGCGCCGCGCTGGGATCGGGCTTCCCGATCATCGGCGTGGGCGGCATCCTGAGCGCCGAGGACGCGGTGTCCAAGATCCGCGCCGGCGCTGACGTGGTGCAGATCTACACCGGCCTGATCTACAAGGGACCGGCGCTGGTGTCGGAAGCGGCATCGGCGATCAGGAAGCTGCGCGCGGCGCGCTAATCGAGCAGCGCGACGACGTCCTCGGCGATCGCCAGCGCGCTGGTCAACCCCGGCGACTCGATCCCGAACAGGTTCACCAGCCCCGGCACGCCATGCAGCGCCGGACCGTCGATGCGGAAGTCGGGCGCCTTCTCGTGCGGGCCGTGGATCTTGGGCCGCACGCCGCTGTAGCTGGGCTGCAGGCTCGCATCCGGCAGGCCGGGCCAGTAGCGGCGCACCTCGGCGTAGAAATCGTCGGCGCGGCGGGGGTCCACGCGCCAGTCGATCTGCTCGGGCGTGTCGATGTCCAGCCATTCGATGTCCGGCCCGAACTTGGCCTGGCCGCCCAGGTCCAGCGTGAGGTGCGTGCCCAGGTGCGCATCGGCCGGCGCGGGATAGATCAGGCGGGTGAACGGCGCCCGGCCCGCCAGCGAGTAGTAGTTCCCCTTGGCGAACCACTCGCGCGGCACGAAACGCGCATCGAGCCCCTCGAAGCGGCGCGCCAGCGAGCAGGCATGCAGCGAAGCCGAATTGACCAGCAGCGGCGTCGCGAGCTCGGTGCCGTCCGCCAGCCGCAGCACGTGCAGGCCGCCCTCGCCCGCCGCCAGCTTCGCCGAGTCGAGCGGGGAACGGAAAGCGACCATGCCGCCGTCGCGCTCCAGGTCGCCCTGCAGCGCGAGCATGAAGCCGTGGCTGTCCACGATGCCGGTGCTGGGCGAATGCAGCGCGACCAGGCAGCGCAGCGCCGGCTCCATCGCCATCGCCTGCCCGCCCTCGAGGAATTCGACCGGCACGCCGTTGGCATCCGCGCGGTCCTGCAGGCCGCGCAGCGCGCCCACCTCGGCCTCGCTGTTGGCCACGGTGAACTTGCCGCAGCGGCGGTGGCCGATGCCGTGGCTGGCGCACATCGCGTAGAGCAGTTCCTTGCCGCGCACGCACAGGCGCGCCTTGAGCGAACCGGGCGCGTAGTACAGGCCCGCATGGATGACTTCGCTGTTGCGCGAACTCACGCCCTGGCCGATGCCGCCCTCGGCCTCCAGCACCAGGGTCTCGCGCCCCGAGCGGGCCAGGGCCCGCGCCACCGCCAACCCGACGGCGCCCGCGCCGACCACCACCGCCCCGACCTGGTCCATCCCGCCCCCGTTCAGCGCCTCCGCGGCGCAAGGGGCGGCAAGTTACCACAAGGACCCGCGGCGCGGGATGGCTCGCTCAGGCCTGCGGAGGCACGTGCCAGGTGCGTCCGCGGGCGCGGGCAACCGGGTCCACCGCCATCAGCGCCTCGAGGATGAGGTAGGGCTCCGTCAGCAGCGGCGTCATGCACCAGCGGTCCAGCGCGTCGTTGCCCACGCGCACGGCACCGATGTGCTGGCCCAGGTCCGCGTCGACCTTCGGGTCCGGGTCGTAGAAGCCCAGGGCGATGCGCAGGCGCTCGACGTCCGGCTTGTCGCCGGTGAGGAAGGTCCAGCCCGGGCCGATGCGGTTGAGCTCGCGGTACGCCTTCAGGTCGGCCGGCCGGTCCTGCTCCGGCAGCAGCGAGATCGAATAGAAGAAGATGTCGCGGCCGACGCGGTCGCCCAGCGCCTCCTGCACCGCGCGCAGGTTCTGCGTCATCGGCGGGCAGCGCTCGCTGCACTGCGCGTACATCATGCTCACGAACACGACGCGGCCGCGCACCAGGTCGGAGTAGAAGCGCACCTTCTGGCCGTCGTGCGTGACGAGCGGAACGTCAGGCAGGCGCCCCGGCTTGTGCGGGTACGGGTCCGCCTGGGCCAGCGACAGGGCCGGATGCAGGTCCAGCCGATAGGCGACGCCCGCGCCGGCCGCGGCGGCCAGGCCGCCGGCCAGCATGGCGAGGCCGTGGCGGCGGCCCTGGGTCGCCGGGGTCGCGCCAGGGGCGCGCAGGGATTCGGATGAAGTGGTCATGGCGGTCCTCGCGCAGGTCAGGCCACGATGTCCCAGCGGGCCATCATCGCGTGGTCCTCGTGGATGGTGTTGTGGCAGTGGATCGGGTACTTGCCGACGAAGTCGCGGAAGCGCAGGAAGACGCGGACGCGTTCGTTCGGACCGATCAGGTAGACGTCCTTGCGTCCCTTCTCCCAGGCCGGCGGCGCGGTCCCGTTGCGCTGCAGGATGCGGCCTTCCTCGAAGTGGATGTGCACCGGGTGGGCCCAGCCGCCGCCCGAGTTGACCAGGTTCCAGATCTCCGCCGTGCCCTTCTTGGGCGAGACGATCGGCCGGTTGTTGAACTCCTTGTCGTTGATGGTCCAGCCGCCGCCGGAGCGGGCGAAGACGAAGGTGCGCTCGGCCACCACTTCGGACAGGTCGATGTTGGGCTGTTCGCGCAGGCGCCCCAGCACCCGGCTGTTGTCCGGGCCGGCCAGCGACTTGTCGACGACGAACTTGAGCAGCTGGTACGGCGGGTTGATGAAGTCCTTCTCGGGCTTGCGGCCGTCGATGTGCCGCAGCCGGTTGGTGAGGAACACCTCCGAGCCCACCGGGAACTTGGAGAAGTCCACCACGATGTCGCCGCGCTCGGCGTTGCCCAGCGTGACGTTGCTGCGCAGGAGCGGCGCCTCGAACAGGTTTCCGTCGTTCGAGATGTGCAGGAAGCTCTGCACGTTGTTGTTCCAGCGGATCTGAAGGTCCCACACGCGCGAGGTCGCCGCGGCCAGGAAGCGGAAGCGGTACTTGCGCGGCTCGACGTGGAACAGCGGCTGGATCTTGCCGTTCACCAGGAACTTGTCGCCGATGAAGCCGTCCTGGTTGAACTGGTTGAACATCAGGTTGCCGCCGCTGTCGAACTGCTTGTCGCTCAGCATCAGTGGCACGTCGTAGTTGCCGCTGGGCAGGCGCAGGGCCCTGGAGTTCGAGTCGTTCTCGTTGCCCGAGTCGATCTCGTCGAACGCGAGGAAGAAGCCGGCCAGGCCGTGGTAGACGTTGGGCGCCGTGAAGTCGACGCGGTGGTCGTGGTACCACAGCGTGCCCAGCGCCTCGCGCGGATCGCCGATGCCGCCGAACTTGTCGACGCCCGCGTACACCATCGGGTAGTGGTGGTCCTTGTACTCGCCGCCCCGCGCGAGGGTGGGCCCGCAGGTCGTGGAACTCCACCAGTCGACCGGGAAGCCGTCGCTCTCGGAGGGCGAGTGCAGGTTGTGCAGGTGGAGCGAGATGTCCGGCGAGCCGAAGCCCTGGTTCAGGTTCGGCAGCTGGTTGCGCAGGCGCACCAGGATCGGTTCGCCGTAGCGGGCATGGAACAGCGCGCCGGGCACCGTGCCGCCGTACCCCCAGATCTCCTGCGTGGGCAGCTCCGGGTGGAAGCTGTGCGAACCCGTCTTGATGTCGAGCCGGTAGAACTTCTGCGGCGGAAAGCGGGTGAACGCCTGGTGCATGTTGCGCCCGACCTCCTTCTCGGCGGCGCCCTCGGTGCAGTCGGGACTCAGGTGGCCGGACTCCGCCTGGATCGGCGACTGCACGGTGAGCTCCTGCGCCCACGGCGTCGTCGGCGGACTCGGCGGCGGTGGCGGCACCACGGTGGTGGTCTGGCTCCTGGCGTGCGGCGCGTACAGCGCCGCGGCCGAGATGCCGGCGCTCTTGAGCAGCAGGCGGCGTCGTTCGTCGCGGGGTGCGTCGCCGGCGGGGCGGTCGGTCTTGTCGGAAATGTCCGGTGTGTTCATCGCGTTCTCCCGTTTCCTCGGAGGACCAATGTAGGTCTGGGCCTGCACGCGTGGCGCACGGTGAAAAAGCGAGTTCTGGGGAGGGCTAGCGCGAGGCTTCGGCGCGGTTCCACACGCAACTCGCTGGACATCAGGGCTGCGCGACAGGGCGGCCTTTGCTGCCGATCCATGGGCGGCCCACGTCGCGCGCGGGACTGGTCATTGATCCCAGACGGAAATGGACGTTCCGGGCAACCGGCGAAAGCGGCTCGCAAGCTTGCAAGCCGTCACGTTTGATCGAACTGGCTGCAAAAAAAAAATCGCGCGAGGCGCGCATGGAGCGCAACTCGCGCGATGGTGGCCCGACGCCCTCCCCCGCCGACCGGCCGCTAATCCTCCTAATCCTCCATGTTCAGAGCAGCCCCCAGCTGTTCGCGCAGCTGACCGCCTGCGCGCGCGAGCGCACGTGGAGCTTGTGGTACATGTTCTTCACGTGCGAGTTGACGGTGGTGCAGCTGATGGCGAGCCGGTCGCCGATCTCGCTGCTCGTCAGCCCGCTGGCGATCATGCGCAGCACCTCGTGCTCGCGCGTCGAGAGCTTGACCCGCACCACCTCGCCGGGCACGTCCGGCACGGTCAACGGCGCCACCGGCACTCCGCGCCTGAGCAGCAGCCTGCGCGACAGCGCCGGCGTGATCGCCGCGCCGCCGTTGGCCACCTGCAGCACCGCCTGCACGAAGCTCACGAACCAGGAGTTCTTCACCACGAAGCCGGCCGCTCCGAGATCGAAGGCGCGCATGGCGTCGTCCTCCGTCTCCTGTTTCGAGAGAGCGACGACCTCGGCCTCGGGGTTCAGGCTCCTGGCATGCGTGATCAGCTCGAAGCCGACGCCGTCCGTGAGGCCGACGTCCACCAGCAGCACGTCGAACCGGACATCGCGCACCAGCCGCCGGCCGTCGCGCAAGGAACCGGCCTGGCCGGCCACCACGGTCCGGCTGTCTCCCATCAGCTCCTGGGCAATGACGCCGCGCGCGTGCGCGTCACTGTCGACCACGTGCACCCGCAACGGCGCGCCGGGCTGGCCGGTCATGCTTTCGGGCCACACGCAGGGTGAGTTCTTGAAGATCGAGAACCCGTCCGAATGGTGGCGGACGGTCTCCGTCATCTGCGCAACGGCGCAACGTTCCTTCTCCCCCATGGCAATTCCCCTTCCCTCTGTCTTTCCGATGTTGGAGAAAAGGTAAGTGCGTCGGTCATGGCCTGTCTGTACGCCAACGTACATTCGTCGGAATCGCAACACCCATGCCCGGCCGTGCGGCGATTGGATGGACCGCATCGCGCGCAGGCCGTGGTGCGTGGAAGCTTCGTCGAGGTGCGATGCGTCGCCCCGGCTCGATCGCCGGCATCGCGACCGTGCTCGAAGCGCGATGGTCCATGCTCCCGAATGAATAGCACGCATCCTTTTCTGGCTGCGCCCCTCCGCTCGGCCGCAACGCCGGCACCGTAACGCCGTCGTTCGAGGCCGCGCACGTCCGGCGGCACTCGCTGCGCGGCCGTTGCATATCTGGCGAGCGCGCCTCGAAGGCGGGGAAGCGAATCCACGACTGCGCGAGGCCTTCGCCAACCGCCGGCTCCCTGTGTTGTCCGTCGACGGACAACCGACCTCGCGCGCAGCGAAGCCGGAAATCCCCGCTCCCGATTCGAATCATTACGTCTCACGCAGTTCGTGACGCCGCGGGGTTCACCACGGCAATGGGGAACCGCGTGATGTTCGGCAGGCTTCATCCGTGGCGCATCCATACAGCTATGAAACGAGGAGCGCGAACGGCAGGCGCGGGCTCGCCCGCTTTCACGCTCGTCCCCTTCCGTGGAAGTTGCCGGCACCGGCGGGCGCAGCGCGGACCGGGCGGGCGCACGAAGCCCGCAAGCACCCGGCCTCGCGAAGAAGCAACGCACCAGAAGTAGGGATTGTTCGCACGCACGAGCGCTCGGACCATGCACCCGTCCGTCCCCTAGCGGACGAAGAACCGTCAACCCTTCACCACGCCCGGAGGAAACGACCATGGCGACGACCGCACCGCAGTACGACTTCTTCGTGAGCCTCGAAGACCTGATGTTCATCCTGGACCAGATCAAGATCGCGGAGAACACGACGAATCCCGATGGGACCATCAACGGAGATGCCTTGCGGGATGCCGTCAATCCCTTGGCGCCATTCGGCTTGAGGACGGTGGACGGCACCTACAACAGCCTGCTGCCGGGCCAGCAGCTTTACGGGGCGGCCGACCAGACCATGCCGCGGCTGACCACGGGCACGATGCTGCCGGTCTACGCGGCACCCTTGCCGGGCAACGTGGTCATGGATCCCCAGCCGCGGATCATCAGCAACCTCATCGTCGACCAGACCGACACCAATCCGGCGGCGATCCAGGCGGCGGACGACCGGGCCGGCGAATCGACCTTCCCCGGCCTGGAGGAAGTGCAGGTCTCGGAGAACGGCACGCTGTTCATCCCGAACCAGTCGCCGGACATCGGCCTGTCCCCGCCGTTCAACGCCACGATGACGTTCTTCGGCCAGTTCTTCGACCATGGCCTGGACCTCATCACCAAGGGCGGCGGCACGGTCTTCATCCCGCTGATGCCGGACGATCCGCTCTACGTGGCGGGCAGCCAGACCAACTTCATGGTCCTGACACGGGCCACCACCGCCGATGTCGGTCCCGACGGCATCGCCAACACGGCGGATGACGGCCACGTCAACACGACGACTCCCTTCGTCGACCAGAACCAGACGTACACCTCCCATCCCTCGCACCAGGTGTTCCTGCGCGAGTACACGACCGACGCGGACGGCAACACGGTCGCCACGGGCAACCTGCTGAGCGGCGAGTACGGCATCGCCAACTGGACCGAGGTGAAGGAGCAGGCCGCGACGATGCTGGGCGTGCAACTCACCGACCAGGACGTGTTCAACGTGCCGCTGCTGGCCACCGACCGCTACGGCGAGTACCTCCGCGGCGACAACGGCTACGTGCAGTTCGTGACGCAGAACGCCGACGGCACGCTGACCCTGGTGGAAGCGGACCCGACGGCCAACGGCGGCCTGGGCATGCTGGTGCCCACGAACGCGGTGCGCACCGATCACGCCTTCCTGAACGACATCGCCCACGACGCGGCGCCCGGCGTGTTCGACGCCGACGGCAACCCCTTCACCACCGCCGACCAGGTGGTACAGACGGCCGACAACGACAACATCATCGGCGACGACGGCAACCCGCTCACCTACGACGACGACCTGCTGGGCCGGCACTTCGTCACCGGCGACGGCCGCGGCAACGAGAACATCGGCCTGACCGCGATCCACACGATCTTCCATGAGGAACACGACCGGCTGGTGGAGCAGTACAAGACCACGCTGCTGGCCGACGCCATCGCCAAGAAGGACGTCACCTTCCTGAACGAGTGGCTGTCGACCGACCTGTCCACCGGCCCGCGCACCGACGCGCAATGGGCCGCCCTCGCCTCGGAAGTGGGTGCCACGCAGTGGGACGGCGAACGCCTGTTCCAGGCCGGCCGCTTCGTCACCGAGATGGAATACCAGCACCTGGTCTTCGAGGAGTTCGCCCGCGCGGTGGCGCCCACCATCGATCCGTTCGTGTTCCAGAACTCGGCCGACCTCGACCCGGCGATCTTCGAGGAGTTCGCGAACGTGGTGTACCGGTTCGGCCACTCCATGCTGACGGAGACGGTGGCGCGCACGGACGGCACCA
The DNA here is from genome assembly GCA_023387335.1 of Pseudomonadota bacterium. GTDB lineage: Bacteria > Pseudomonadota > Gammaproteobacteria > Burkholderiales > Burkholderiaceae_C > Ramlibacter. The sequence goes on from JAEWIF010000058.1 coordinate 19,558, forward strand.
CCATGACCGACTACGACATCGGGCTGATCCAGGCTTTCTTGAATCCGCCGGAGTTCAACACCGGGGTCGACGCGAACGGCGATCCCATCCAGATCGACGTGCGCGCCGCGGTCGCGGGAATCATGCTGGGCAACTCGACGCAGGTCGGCAACGAGATCGACGAGTTCGTGACCGAGGCGCTGCGCAACAACCTGCTGGGCCTGCCGCTGGACCTCGCGGCGATCAACATGACGCGCGCGCGGGACACCGCCATGCCCACCTTCAACGAGGCGCGCGAGCAGTTCTATGAAATGACGGGCGACAGCCAGTACACGCCCTACACCAGCTGGATCGACCTGGCGCCGCACCTGAAGAACCCGCTGTCGGTCGTCAACTTCATGGCGGCGTACGGCACGCACGACCTGATCACGGCCGAAGAGACCGTCGCCGGCAAGCGCGCCGCGGCCATGGCCCTCACGTTCGGCACGGCGCAGACGTGGCAGGAGGAATTGCCCGACGGCAGCTTCGTGTCGCACACCATCGCGGCGCCGGCGGCGGCCGACCGCCAGGCGTTCCTCTCCGGCACCGGCGACTACGCCCGCAGCGACCCCGAGGGAGCGGGCGGCGGCGTCGACAACATCGACTTCTGGATCGGCGGCCTGGCCGAGGCGAAGCTGGAGTTCGGCGGCATGCTGGGCCCGACCTTCAACTTCGTCTTCGAATCGCAGCTGGAGAACCTGCAGAACGGCGACCGCTTCTACTACCTGAGCCGCACGCAGGGCCTGAACCTGCTGAACGAGCTGGAAGCGAACACCTTCTCCAAGATCATCATGCGCAACAGCGACCTGGGCGACGACGGCACCACGTCGCACCTGCCCAGCCTGGTGTTCGGCACTCCCAGCTACGTCCTGGAGATGGACCAGGACAACCAGCGCACCGGCATCGTCGGGCCCGATGGCGTCACGCTGAACGGCGACCCGACGCGCGGCGACCTCCTGCTGGACATGCTCAGCCCGCTGGTGCAGCGCGCCCAGGCCGACCCCAACGGCAACGGCTTGCTGGACCCCGGCGAATACAACGCGCGGCTGGACCTGCACGGCGGCGTGAACGGCGGGCCGGACGGCGTCATGGATTACGACGGCCTGCTCATGTACAACTATGACGGCGGCGACCACGTGGTCCTGGGCGGCTCGACCGGCAACGACATCCTGCTGGGCGGCCGCGGCATGGACACCATCTGGGGCGACGCCGGGAACGACTACATCGACGGCGGCGACGAGTCCGACCAGGTCCACGGCGGCGACGGCGACGACATCATCGTGGACCACGGCACGGTGGTCGGCGGCGCCGACTTCCTGCGCGGCGACGGCGGCAACGACGTGGTCGGTGGCGGCCCCGGCAACGACATCCTGTTCGGCGGCGACGGCAAGGACTTCATCTTCACCGGCCAGGACTTCAGCGAGGTGTTCGCGGGGCGGGGAGACGACTTCGTGATGGGCGGCAACGGCCCCGACGCGCTGATGGGGAACGAGGGCAACGACTGGATCGAGGGCGGCGAAGGCTTCGACAGCCTGTCCGGCGAGAACTCGCAGCTGTTCTTCAACAGCCCGATCATCGGCCACGACGTGCTCAACGGCCAGGGCAACGACACCGACTACGACGGCGAGTCGGGCGACGACATCATGGTCCAGGGCACCGGCATCCAGCGCAGCAACGGCATGTTCGGCTTCGACTGGGGGATCCACCAGGGCGACCCGGTCGCCGCCAACTCGGACCTCGGCATCCCGATCTTCGTGACCCAGCCCGACTTCATCCTGCGCGACCGCTTCGACTCCGTCGAGGGCCTCTCGGGCTGGGTGCATGACGACGTCCTGACGGGCGCGGCGGTCCTGAGAGGCGCCGCCGGCGGCGCCGGCGCCGGCGTCAATGCCCCGGCCGACGAGAGCAACCTCAAGGCCGGCAACGTCAGCCTGATCGACGGCCTGGCCGGACTGCTCGGCACCACCGAGGCCGACCTCGCCCTGCTGGACCCGGAGTCGACGGTGCTCGACATCACGACCGGCGCCGAGATCATCATCGGCGGCGGCGGCAGCGACACCATCACCGGCAACCTGGGCGACGACATCATCGACGGCGACGCCTGGCTGGGCGTGCACATCCATGTCGCGGCCGTCGACCCGGTCACCGGCGCGGACACCAGCTTCGACGTGAACAGCATGGAGGAGATCCGCGACCGGATGCTCACCCGCGAGATCAACCCCGCGCAGCTGAGCATCGTGCGGGAGATCCAGTTCGACAGCGCCGCCGGCGACATCGACACGGCCGTCTACAACGGCAGCTTCGAGGAGTACACCGTCACCAACGACAACGGCATCCTGACCGTGGCGCACACCGCCCAGGCGGCGACGACGCTGATCAACGACGGCACCGACACGCTGCGCAACATCGAGCAGCTGCAGTTCATCGACCGGCTCGTCCGGCTGGGACTGTCCATCGCGGGCGGAGACGCCGTGACGGTCGACTTCGCGGAGAACACGGTGGCACCGGTCATCACGCCGGTCCTGACCAATGCCGACCCGTCGGGCCTCTACTTCTTCACGCTCGACGGCGTGGACGCGGACCTGTTCGACTGGGATGCCCTGGACGGCACGATCTCCTTCCGCACGGCGCCCAACTTCGAGGCGGCGGCCGACGCCGGCCAGGACAACGTCTACGACGTGGTGCTCCACGTGACGGACGGGACGATCTCGGACAGCCAGGCCATCTCGGTGCGGGTGACCAACGCCGACGACGCGGCCACCGGTTCGGTGACGATCGCCGTCGCCGCCACCACGGCCACCTCGGCGTCGCTCACCGCCTCCAACACCCTGCTCGACGAGGACGCTCCCGCCATCGCGCCCGAGTACCAGTGGCAGCGGCTGGAAGGCCAGACCTGGGTCGACATCACGGGCTCGGAGGCCGCCACGGTGGCCAACCTTTCGAACGTCACCACCCGGGTGGTGGCCACCTACACCGACGCGTTCGGCGACCACCAGGTGGTGTCCACCCAGACCGCGGTGATCGGCGACGGCCTGAACAACACGCTCACCGGCACGGCCGGCGCGGACATCCTGCTCGGCCTGGGCGGCAATGACACGCTGACGGGCGGCGCCGGCGACGACATCCTCGAGGGCAACGGCGGCAACGACACGCTGATCGCCGGCGTGGGCGACGGCAACGACATCCTGAGGGGCGGCGCGGGCATCGACACCTACAACCTCGCGGCCACGGCCGCCGCCGCGACGGTCAATCTCACGACCGGCACCTCGACGAGCGCCGAGACAGGCAGCGATACGCTGCAGGGCATCGAGAACGTGGTGGGCAGCCAGGGCGGCGACACCATCACCGACGGCGCGGGGACCAACCTGCTCACCGGCGGCGGCGGCGCCGACACCTTCATCATGACGAACGACGGCGCGCGCGACACCGTCGACGGCGCCGGCGGAAGCAACACGGTCGACTACAGCGCCAACACCACGGGCATCAACGTGGCGCTGAACGGGGCCACGCAGGTCCAGGTGCTGGGCACCGGAACGGCGGGCAGCACCACCGACCTGATCAGCAACATCGCCAACGTCATCGGCGGCTCGGGCGCCGACACCCTCACCGGCGACGGCGCGGCCAACACCCTGGTCGGCAACGGCGGCAACGACACCCTGAGCGGCGGCGCGGGCGCCGACGTCCTGCAGGGCGGCGCGGGCGCCGACACGCTGACCGGCGGCGCGGGCGCCGACGTGGTGGACGGCGGGGCCGGCAACGACACCCTGCTGGCCACGGCCAACGACGGCAACGACACGCTGATCGGCGGCGGCGGCACCGACCTGTACAGCCTGGCGGGGACCTCGGCGGCGGCCAACGTGAACCTCACGACGAACACGTCGACCAGCGCCCAGACCGGCAGCGACACGCTGCAGGGCATCGAGAACATCACCGGCAGCTCGGGCGGCGACACCATCACCGACGGCGCGGGCTCGAACGTCCTGACCGGCGGCGCCGGTGCCGACACCTTCGTCATGACCAACGACAACGCGCAGGACACGGTCAACGGCCTGGGCGGCACCAACACGGTCGACTACTCGTCGGCGACGGCCAACCTCACGGTGACGCTGAGCAACGGCGCGGTCGTGGGCGGCAGCGGCACCACCGCGGCCACCAGCGACATCATCAACAACATCAACAACTTCACCGGCGGCAGCGGCAGCGACACCATCACCGGCAACAACAACGGCAACGTGCTCGTGGGCAACGGCGGCAACGACACCATCACCGGCGGCGGAGGCGCCGACAACATGCAGGGCGGCGCCGGCGACGACATGCTGATGGCCAGCGGCGGCAACGACGTCATCAACGGAGGCACGGGCACCGACACCTACAACCTGTCGGCGACCACGGCCGACGCGACGGTGAACCTGGCGACCGGCACCGCGAGCAGCGCGCAGACCGGCAACGACACGCTGGTGGCGGTCGAGAACGTCATCGGCGGCGGCGGCAACGACACCATCACCGGCGACGGGGCCAACAACGTCCTCACCGGCAACGCCGGCAACGACACGCTGTCGGGGGCCGGCGGCAACGACACGCTCGACGGCGGTGCCGGCACCGACACCCTGAACGGCGGGGCGGGCAACGACACGCTGACGGGCGGGCTGGGGCAGGACATCCTGACCGGCGGCACGGGCTCGGACGTCTTCGACTTCAACTCGATCACCGAGATCCCGAACGAGGCGCCGCTGCTGCGCGAGCGGGTGATGGACTTCACCACCGGCACCGACGACCTGGACTTCAGCACGATCGACGCCAACGCCAACAACGGCACGGCGACCAACGACGCGTTCCAGTTCAGCACGACGGCCGGCGACGGCTTCACCGCGCCCGCGCAGCTGCGCTACCACATCGAGGCGACGCCCGGGATCGGGACCACCGGCTCGGTCATGCAGGCCAACGTCGGCGGCGCCAACGGCAACGTGACCGATGCCCAGGTCGCGCTGATCGGCGTCACCACGCTGGCGGCCGGGGACGTGGTCCTCTAGCCCGGCCGGTCCTTTCGTCATTCCAGAACTACCGCGGTACCGGGCCTTCGATGGCCCGGTAACCCGGACCCTTTGTCCCCGAGGAGAGACTCATGCAGAAATCCGCACCCGGCCCGCGCAAGAGCGAGATCGCCACGGCGCTGTCGGAATTCAGGAGCGCGTTCTGGACGGTGGCCTTCTTCAGCGCGGTGATCAACCTCGTCGTGCTGACCCCCTCCATCTACATGCTGCAGGTGTACGACCGCGTGCTGGCCAGCCGCAACCAGACCACCCTGCTGATGCTGACCCTGATGATGGTCGGCGCCCTGCTCTTCATGGGCGCGCTGGAGTTCGTGCGCAGCTACGTCCTGGTGCGCGTCGGCGCGCAGATGGACATGCGCCTGAACAAGCGCGTGTTCACCGCTGCCTTCGAGCACAACCTGAAGACGGCGGGCGGCAACGCCGGCCAGGCCCTGCAGGACCTGACCACGGTGCGCCAGTTCGTCACCGGCAACGGCCTGTTCGCCTTCTTCGACGCGCCCTGGTTCCCGGTGTACCTGGCCATCATCTTCTTCTTCAACGTCTACCTGGGCATGTTCGCCCTGTGCGGCGCCATCGTGCTGGTCGCCCTGGCCTGGTTCAACGAGTCGGCCACCCGCAAGCCGATGGCCGACGCGTCCTCGGTGTCGGTGTCGGCGAACAACATGGCGACCAACAACCTGCGCAACGCCGAGGCCATCGACGCGATGGGGATGCTGCCCCACATGATGGGCCGCTGGTTCGCCCTGCACAGCCAGTTCCTGAACCTGCAGGCCAAGGCGAGCGAACGCGCGGGCGCCATCACCTCGCTGGCCAAGTCCGTGCGCATCGCGATGCAGTCGCTGGTGCTGGGGTTCGGCGCGCTGCTGGTGCTGGACGGGAAGATGACCGGCGGGATGATGATCGTGGCCTCCATCCTCATGGGGCGCACGCTCAACCCGGTCGAGCAGCTGATCGGCGTCTGGCGCAACTGGGACGGCACGCGCAACGCCTGGGAGCGCCTGAACCAGCTGCTGGCCGCCAACCCGCCGCGCCGCACCGGCATGTCGCTGCCCAAGCCGGAAGGCCGGCTGTCGGTCGAAAGCGTGACGGCCGGTCCGCCGGGAGCCACGGTGCCCGCCCTGCGGCAGCTCAGTTTCTCCATCGCTCCCGGCGACGTGCTGGGCATCATCGGCCCGAGCGGCGCCGGCAAGTCGACGCTGGCCAGGCTGCTGGTGGGCGTGTGGCACTCGGCGGTCGGCACCGTGCGGCTGGACGGCGCCGACGTGTACCTGTGGAACAAGGACGAACTCGGTCCCTGGGTCGGCTACCTGCCGCAGGACGTGGAGCTGTTCGCCGGCACGCTGGCCGAGAACATCGCGCGCTTCGGCGAGATCGACGGCGCGAAGGTGGTGGAGGCCGCCAGGCGCGCGGGCGTGCACGAGATGATCCTGCAGTTCCCCCTGGGCTACGAGACGGTGCTGGGCGACGGCGGCGCGGGCCTGTCCGGCGGGCAGAAGCAGCGCATCGGCCTGGCGCGCGCCCTGTACGGCGACCCGTCCCTTCTGGTGCTGGACGAGCCCAACTCCAACCTCGACGACGCCGGTGAGCGCGCCCTGGTGGACGCCATCGTCGAGATGCGCGGCCGCGGCAAGACGCTGGTGCTGATCACGCAGCGCACCAGCGCGATCGGCGTGACCAACAAGCTGCTCGTGCTGCGCAACGGCGTCGGCGAAATGTTCGGACCCACGGCCAAGGTCCTGACCGACCTGGCGACGGCCAAGGAAAAGAGCCTGGCGGCGCGTGCGGCCGCCCAACCGATTTCCAGCGAGCCGGGCGCGGCACCGGCCCGCGCCACCCGCACCGAGTGAAGAGGAGAACCCCATGAACGGATCACGCAACGAACTCGCGCAGGCCTCGCGGAACGATCTGGCGCAGGCGGCGCGCAATGAAGTGGCGCAGCCGCCGCGAGTCGAACTCGCGCCCGTGCAGACCGCGGTCGGCCTGCCGATGGGCACGCTGGTCAACATCGACTCCCGCAAGCATGTCCGGCTGGGCTGGGCCGTCATCCTGGCCGGCGTCGGCGGCTTCGGCCTGTGGGCCTCGCTGGCGCCGCTGGACAAGGGCGTGCCCCTGACCGGCACGGTGACGGTGGCCACCAACAAGAAGGCGGTGCAGCACCAGGTCGGCGGCACGGTCGAAGCCATCATGGTCCGCGAAGGCGACGTGGTGAAGGCGGGCGACCCGCTGGTCCGCATGAACTCGGTGCAGGCCCGCGCCACCGCGGACGCGGTCCGGGTGCAGTACTTCGCCGCGCGCGCGAACGAAGCGCGGCTGCTGGCGGAGCGTGACAACCGGAGCAGCATCACGTTCCCGGCCGACCTGCTGCAGCGCGAGCAGGACTCGCGCGTGTCGGCCATGCTCAGCCTGCAGCGGCAGCTGCTGTCCTCGCGGCAGTCGGCGATAAGGAGCGAGCTGGCCGCCCTGGACGAGAACGTCATCGGCCTCACGCTGCAGAACAGGGGCCTGGAGGAATCGCGCCAGGGCAAGCGCGAGCAGCTGACGTTCCTGAAGGAGCAGCTGGACGGCATGCGCGACCTGGCGGCCGAGGGCTACGTGGCGCGCAACAAGCTGCTGGAGCTGGAGCGGCTGTATGCGCAGATCAACACCGGGATCGCCGAGGACAACGGCAACATCGGGCGCGGGGCGCGGCAGATCTCCGAGATCCGGCTGCGCCGCCTGAACAAGCACCAGGAGTACCAGAAGGAGGTGCGCACCCAGCTGTCCGAGGCGCAGAAGGACGCCGAGGCGATGATGAACAAGCTGGCCGGCCTGGACCACGAGGTGACCAACACCATCGTCCGCGCGCCGGTCGACGGCACGGTGGTGTCGATGAACGTGTTCACCCACGGCGGCGTGGTGCCCGCGGGCTTCCGCATGATGGACATCGTGCCCAGCGACGACCCGCTGATCGTCGACGGCCAGCTGCCGGTGCACCTGATCGACAAGGTGAACCCGAACCTGAAGGTGGACCTGATCTTCTCGGCCTTCAACCAGACGATGACGCCGCACATCCCCGGCGTCGTGACGCACGTGTCGGCCGACCGCATCGTCGACGAGAAGACCGGCCAGCCCTACTACCAGCTCAAGGCCAAGGTCGCGCCCGAGGGCATGAAGATGGTCTCGCAGCTGCAGGTGCGTCCCGGCATGCCGGTCGACATGTTCGTCAAGACCGGCGAGCGGACCATGATGAATTACCTGCTCAAGCCCATGATCGACAACGCCAAGATGGCGCTGAAGGAGGACTGACGTGAGCACGGGAAAAAGAAGAACCCCGAGGCTCGCCGCGGCCGCGGCGCTGCTGGCCGCGGCCGCGGTCCCCGCCTGGGCCCTGGGCCTGGTCGAGGCCTACGAGCTCGCCGTCAGGAACGACCCGACCTACCGCGCGGCGCAGTTCGAGAACGAGGCCGCCCAGCAGTTCGCCGTGCTGGGCCGCTCCAACCTGCTGCCCAACATCGCGGCCAGCTACTCGCCCTCGCGCAACCGCGCCGACGTGACCAACACCGCGACCGGCGGCGCCACCGACGAGCGGCGCTACAACGCCCTGTCCGCCGCGCTGCAGCTGCGGCAGCCGCTCTTCCACCCCGAGGGGATGGCGCGCTACCGCCAGGGCCTGGCCCAGACGCGCGGCAGCGACGCGCAGTTCGCCGCCAAGAGCCAGGAACTGATCGTGCGGGTGGCCTCGGCGTACACGTTCGCCAAGTACGCGGAGGACCAGCTCGCGCTGGCGGTCGCGCAGCGCGAGGCGCTGGCCGAGCAGCGCCTGACCAACCAGCGCCTGTTCCTGCGCGGCGAAGGCACCCGCACCGACGTGGTCGAGACGCAGGCCCGCTTCGACCTCGCGGTGGCGCAGGTGCTGGAGGCCAACGACAACGTGACCAACGCGCGCAACGCGCTGGCCGCCATCGTCGGGCGCGACGTCACGCGCCTGGACGAGCTCAATGACGACTTCAACGTCGGCCAGCTGGTCCCGGGCAATTTCGAGGACTGGCGGGCCATCGCGCTGTCCAGCAATCCGGAGCTGCAGGCGCGCCGGCACGCGGTCGACGTCGCCCGGGAGGAAGCCAACCGGCACCGCGCCGGGCACCTGCCCCGGGTGGACCTGGTGGCCAGCGTCGGGAAGACCGATTCGGACACGATCAACACCTTCAACCAGAAGGCGACCGTGCGCAGCGTCGGGGCCCAGCTCACCCTGCCCCTCTATTCGGGCGGCGCGGTCGCCGCGGCGGTGTCGCAGGCCGAGGCGAACGCCGACCGCATCCAGGCGGAGCTGGACGCGGCCACGGCCGAGACGACCGTGGAGCTGCGCAAGCAGTTCGACCTGACCGCGAGCAGCGCCGCCCGCCACGACGCGGCCCGCGCGGCGCGGGATTCCGCCCTGCTGCTGCTCGAATCCACGCGCCGCAGCGTCACGGCCGGCCAGCGCATCAACCTGGACGTTCTCCAGGCCCAGCAGCAGCTCTTCGACTCGCGGCGCAACCTCGCGCAGGCCCGCTACAACTACCTGCTCAGCCTGCTGCGCCTGCGGCTGGCCGCCGGCGTGCTGCAGCTGTCGGACCTGGTGGACATGTCCCGCTACTTCAAGACCACGGGACCAGGCGGGTAAGAGGCAACGCGAGACCATGGGGAGAGCCGCCGAGCGACATGGACATGCCCACCGCCACTGTTGCCACCGTTGCCCGCAACACCTTGATCGGCCTGCTCCCCCGCGAAGAGGGCCGTGAACTCGAATCCTTGTGCCGGCCGGTGCTGCTGCAGGCGGGCGAGATCCTGCAGGAGGCGGACGCCCCCACCCGCCACGTCTACTTCCCGACCGATGCCCTGGTCAGCCTGTTCGTCACCCTGGAACAGAGGCCCACGGTGGAAGTGGCGATGGTGGGCCACGAGGGACTGGTGGGCATCCAGCTCGCGCTGGGCGCGCGCTCGGCGCCGCTGATGGCGGTGGTGCAGGAAGGCGGCACCGCGCTGCGGGTGGACGCCGAGGACTTCTGCGACCGCTTCGACGCCAGCCTGGTGCTGCAGGCGGCGGTCCACCGGCATGCGCAGATCACGCTGCGGCAGCTGGCCGCCTCCACCGCCTGCCTGCACATGCACCAGCTCGCTTCGCGGCTCGCGCGCTGCCTGCTCATGACGCAGGACCGGGTGGGGCCGCGAAGCATCCATGTCACCCAGCAGTTCCTGGCCGACATGCTGGGCGTGCGCCGCGTGGGCATCACGGCGGCCGCCAAGGAGATGCAGCGCAGCGGCCTGATCGACTACAGCCGGGGCACGCTGACCGTGCTGGACCGGCAGGGCCTGCGCGCGTCCGCGTGCAGCTGCTACAAGATCGACCGCATGCTGTTCTCCACGCTGCTCAAGCCGCCGCTGGTGCGGCCGCCCTCGACGCAAACGCGCTGACCGCCTTCACGGCACCACGTCGAACCGGCCCATCATCTGGTGGTCCTCGTGTTCCATGTTGTGGCAGTGGAAGACGAACGGGCCCAGGTAGTCCTCGAACTTCACGAACACCTCCACCTCGCTGTTGGGGCCGAGCAGGATGGTGTCCTTGCGGGCCAGGCCGTCGCGTTCCACGCTCTGGCCGCTGTCGGGGCCGGTGCCGTCGAAAGGCAGGCGGCCGTTGCGCCGCAGCACCCGCATGAACTCGTGGTGCACGTGGATCGGGTGCCACCAGCCGCCACCCTTGTTGATCAATCGCCAGACCTCGCCGACGCCGCGCCGCGGCGTGGCATCGATGCGCGCGAGGTCGCCGGCCAGCCGGCCGTTGATCGCCCACTGCCCGTTGGTGCGCTCGAACTCGAAGGTGCGCCTGCGCGCGGCGGCGATGTCGGCGGTCGGGACCACCGGGAACGGGCGCAGCTCGGCCGGCACCCGGCTCGGGTCGGGCACCGCCTCCTCCAGCACGAACTTCAGCAGGCGCGTGCCGCGCGAGGCCAGCTCGGGACGCTCGAAGGTGCCGCGCGGACCGCGGCCGTCGTCCTGCCGCAGCCGGTTCTCGAGGTAGAGCTCGCCGAACTGCCGGAACGGGGTCTGGTTGAAATCGACCACCACCTCGATCCGCTCGGCCATGCCCAGCAGGACGCCGTTGTTGCGCGTCACCGGATGCGACAGCAGCCCGCCTTCGGTGGCGATCTGCGTCATCGGCCAGGAGCGGCCCTGGCCGTCGGCCAGGAACAGCTGGTAGATGCGCGAGTTCGATCCGTTCAGGAAGCGCAGACGGTACTTGCGCCGCTTGACCGGCACGAAGGGCTGCACCATGCCGTTGACCAGGTACTCCCGGCCGAGGAAGCCGTCGGTGTTGAAGACGTCGTACACCAGCTGGCCGTTCGCGTCGAAGGTCTTCTCCTGGAACACCAGCGGAATGTCGAACGCGCCGCTGGGCAGCCGCAGCGCGAAAGGCGCGCCCGCGGCGTTGGTCTCGTCGCCGGTGTCGCGGGTCGCGTCCAGGATGCCCGCGCGGTTCGGGTCGTCCGGATCCACGACCGGGTTGTCGTACACGAGGAAGAAGCCCGCGAGGCCCCGGTACACGTTGGGCGCCGTGAAGTCGAGCAGGTGGTCGTGGTACCAGAGCGTGGAGCCGCGCTCGACATGGCGCCCGTGGTTGCCGGCATCGCTGAAGAAGCCGGGCTCGGTGAGCGGATAGGCGTAGTCCATGTGCCCGCCGCGCCGGTACGTCACCTTGAACGGCGTGCCGTCCGCCAGCGTGAAGTCGTGCGGATAGCCGTCGAAGCGGGCCGGCTGGTGCCCGCCGTGCAGGTGCACCGTGCTGATCGGCTCGCCGAACCCGCGGTGCGCTTCCACCGCGGGCAGCTGGCTCTCGTGGCGGACGATGGTCCCGATGAAGCCGTTGTGGTTGGACAGGAACCGCTTGAAGGTCGGTCCCAGCGCGAAGTTCCAGGGCCCGCTCGAGTTGCCGTCGCGGTAGCCCCAGATTTGCGTAGCCGGCAGCTCGGAATGGAACTTGACCGAGCGCACCTCGGCCACCACGCGGTAGAAGGTCGCCTTGCCCTGGGCCTGCGTGGGATCGACGTAATCGCGCGCCTCGGCGTCGAGGTCTGTGAACGGCAGCTGGTTGGGTGCCCAGTCGATGGGTTGCGGTTCCGGCGGCAAGGGCAGCCGGTCCAGGAAAGGCGTCAGCGGGCGCGACTGCGCCCGCAGCGACGGCCAGGACGCCAGGGCTCCCGCGGAGCCGATCAAGCCGAGCTGGACCACGACGTCGCGACGGTTGACCATGACGATCTCCTTGTTGCCGATCAGATCCAGCGGGTGAGGCCCTCGTAGATGCGCCGGGGATCGGCCAGCGCCGACACGCGGCTCCAGCGGCCGCGCCCCTCGTTGCCGTAGACCAGCATCCCGGTGTGCTGCGTCTTGTCCCGGTCCTTCGCCGGGTCGCGGTCGAACACGCCTAGCCGGCGGCGGATCAACTCGATGTCCTTGCGGCGCCCGGTCAGGAACTGCCAGCCGGGGCGCACCCCGAACCGGGCGGAATAGGCTTTCAGGATGGCCGGCGTGTCGCGCGTGGGATCGATGCTGATCGAGGCGAACCGGACTTGGCGTCCGAGACGGTCGCCCAGCAGCGGTTGCACCTTCGCCAGGTTGGCGATGGTGGAAGGGCAGATGTCGGCGCACTGGGCGAACACGAAGCTGATGGCCACCACGTGATCGCCGCGGACCAGGTCGTCGTAGAAGCGCACGGGCTGGCTGTCCTGGTTGAGCAGCAGCGCGTTCGGGAAGTCGTCGCGGCCGGGCGGGGACGCGCTGGGCAGGGCCCTGGCCGTGGCCGGCAGCACGCAGGCCGCCACGAGGCCGGTGATCAGGCGGCGCCGCTCGCGGAGGAGAAGGCCGCAGGAGGCAGGCACCTTGGCGATGTCCGACATCACGTTCTCCTTTGCGGCGGTCAGCGTGTGGTCAGTTTTGATTTGCCTTCGGCGAGGGGCAAGCGTCCGTGATGAGGCCGCGACTCCCCTGTTTGGAGGATGGGGCGCGAGAAGGGATGTGCGGCTCCCAACGCAATCGCCCACGCCGCACCGCGCGCGGCGATGGCTCATCCGGCCGGACTCGCCTCGCTTCGCCGTGCGCGGGCCGTCGTCGGAAGGCGCTCACGTCGAGCGCGCGTGTCACCGTTGCTCTCGCCTGTTTGCGGTCGTCACCTGCTGGGCAGCGACAGGCGCTCGGGGCCTCGTCCTGCTTGCATGGAAGTTCTTCCCACCTATCCTCCCAGGCCACCAGAACACGAAGAGAGAAAACGCTTTCGTGGAGGGAGAACCACCAGGAGTTCTCCGTGACCCTCGCTTCCCATCGGCCCCCTTCGGCACCCTCGCCCGCCAGCCAGTCCTCGCCCGCCAGGCAGCCACCCGGGCGCAGCACGCGGAAGGCTTCCTTGAAGAAGGCCTCGCGATCGGGGAAATGGCAGGCCGATTCGAAGAACAGCACGGCGTCGGGTGTGCCAGTGGTCGCCCAGGAACTCCCGGTAGAACGGGATGCAGAGCGTGTAGTAGCGGTCGACGAGCTCGGCGGATGCCGGCTCCCCACTGGCCATCGCGGCGAGGGCCGCGAGCGTGTTCACTTGTAGCTGTTCCCCCGCATGAGGGCGGCGCGCTCGTGGGACGTGAACCTGTACAAGACCGGGCTCCTGGTGAGCGATGCGGCGCCGGAGCTCGAAGCGATCGGGCGGCATTTCGGCTTGGACGCCGGCGCGCTGTCGGCGGCGCTCGCGCCGATGCAGGACCGGCTGCTCGGCCATCTGTCCGGCGGGATCGATCGGCGCGGCAGGAGTTCGTCAGCGTGTATGCGGAGCTGCGGGCGATGCCGTCGTCGCAAGAGGCGTGAGGATCGCCTTCATCCGTGCAGTTGGCGCGCGACGATCCACAGCCCCAGCGCGATCAGGCCGCAGAAGAACACGCGGCGAAAGCCCGCCTCGCTCATGTCGTCGCGCAGTTGCTGGCCGAGCCACATGCCGGCCAGCGCGGGGGCGAGCATCAGCGCGGATTGCAGCAGGCCGTCGGGGCGCAACTCCCCGGATAAAGCGAGTAGAGCGGCAAGCGCCAGGGTCGAGGTGAGGAATGAAAGGCCGAGGGCTTGCGCCATCTCGTCCTTGCCGAGGCGCAGCGATTGCAGGAAGGGCACGGCGGGCAGGACGAACACGCCGGTCGCGGCGGTAACGATGCCCGTGAGCCAGCCGACGAGCGCGCCTGCTGCGGCGGTCCGGCTTTGCGCGGGGGCGGGGAGGCGCAGGCCGGCCCAGCCGGTGACGCCGTAGGCGACCAGGCAAGCGCCCAGGCTCAGGCTCGCGATCCGCGCGTAGGCCGGGTCCATCAGTCCCCAGCCGCTGGCCACGCCGAGCGCCACGCCCAGCTGCAGGGTCCACAGCCGTCGCAAGATCACGACCCGGTGCGGCCCCCGCCAGGCCTGCACGGCGTTGGTCGCCAGCGAAGGCACGCCCATCAGGACGGCTGCCTGGCCGACCGGCATCACGAGGCCGAGCAGGCCCATGCCGACGGTCGGCAGGCCCATGCCCAGCACGCCTTTCACCGCGCCGGCGACGAAGAAGATCAGGGCGGCCGCGAAGAAGTCCGGGATACTGGCGTGGAACATGGTGCGCCGGAGTGTGGGTTCGCGGCGCGACGACGAAGCCTCAACTTTTCGTGAAGGGTCCATGCGCTTCGACCAGACAGACCTGCGGCTCCTGGTACTCGCGTGCGAGCGCGGGACGCTGACGGCGGCGTCCGCCGAGTTGTGCGTAACGCTGGCCGCCGCGAGTGCGCGACTGCGGCGGATGGAGGAGCGTGCGGGCGGGCCTCTGGTGGTGCGGCATGCGCGGGGCGTGGTGCCAACGGCGGCCGGTCGGCGATTGCTGGTGCATGCGCGGGCGGTGCTTGCGCGGCTGGAGGGGTTCAGTGCGGAGGAGCCGCCGACTTCCTTGTTGGCTTCAAGGCCGGAAGACGCGGTCGTGGTGCTGGCCAACACGTCGGCGCTGTCGCGGATGCCGGCGGCACCGATGGCCCAACTCGTCACTGCGCACAGCGATTTGCAGCTGGCCGTTCGCGAGTGCAGCAGTCATCGCTCGGTCCAGGCGCTGGGTCGGCACACCGCGCAAGTGGCCCTGATGTCGGGCGCCGTGCGGGCGCCGGAAATGGTGATGCGCAGGCTGACGGCGGATCCGCTGGTGGCGGTGGTGCCGCTTCGGCACCCGCTCTCGTCGCGGCTGTCGGTGCGGCTGGATGAGCTGCTCGCTTCGCCCTGGGTCGGCCTGCCGTCCGGGCGCGCGATCACCGATCACCTGCAATGGCAGGCGGCTCGGCGCGGCCAGGCCTTGTCGCTGCGCGTGCAGGTGCCGGAAATCGCCCAAGTGCTGCAGTTGGTGGAATGCGGCGCCGGGGTCAGTGTGTTGCCGCGGGCGGCGGTCGCGCGCTGCGGCTCTCAGGCCGATGTGCGGATTCTCGAACTGGATGAACCTTGGGCACGTCGTGAATTGCTGCTCTGCACGCTGCCGGGCGTCATGAAGCGCGGGCGGTTGCGCCGGTTCGCGGGTGAATTGGGGGATGCGCTGGTCGAAGCGACCTGAATTTCATCGCGTCGCGGAATTGCGCACTGGCAGATAGGCGCGAATTGGGTTTTCCAAAAGCAAAAACCCCAGCATTGCTGCTGGGGTTTTTGGGGCTGTAAGAGCCTGACGATGTCCTACTTTCACACGGGAATCCGCACTATCATCGGCGCAGAGGCGTTTCACTGTCCTGTTCGGGATGGGAAGGAGTGGGACCACCTCGCTATGGTCATCAGGCA
>JAEWIF010000007.1 GCA_023387335.1 Pseudomonadota bacterium
AACCCATACTACTTTACAAGTTCATGTCACGACACCACCGTCGTTGCTCCTGCCCATGTTGCATATTCTGTTGTCCAGCCCCTGCAGATGAGTGAATTCCGATATCAGCAATGTCCGCTTCTGGCGCAAAGCGGACTTTAATCATCAGCATGTTGTCAAAGGTCAGGACGGACGTTCAGGGTGAAAATGATGCGTGCCGCTTCGTCGCAGATACGCCGTCAGGATAACTTGTCCGCTCAGGGCAATAATCAGTACCTTTTCTTCCTGAAAGACAATAATCCAGATATCACAATAATCCTCCTTAATTAGTGCCTGCCCTGCATCAATCTCTCTCCTCTTTTCCGCAGATCCGAAAACCTCAGAAGTCGGATCCCCAGACTAATCTCACGCAGTAATCGCCGCGTGCGGTTAGCGGTTAGCGGTTAGCGGTTAGCGGTTTGAGATCTTTGGTTCTACCGATTGCCAGATTTCAAGATCCCAGTTGCCATCATGAGCATCGCAAAGGTAGTTTTCGAAACAAACGCCGCGCGCAAGTTCGTAATCGCTGTTTTCAATCTCAAGGTACAAATCGCTCCATGCTTTTGCGTAAGCACCGTCCCGCACAAGCGTATGCCACACGGCGTATAGCCCTCCCGGCACAATTTCTTCTCTGAATGCCGTTCCGGTAATGTCTACCTGTGTTTGCGCATCAACCGTAAGCGCGACATCGGCACGCAAGTCGGCAACACCCGTTTGCGCTGGATTATCCCAATAAAACACCAGCGCTTCCCGGTAAATCACGCCCCGCTCCTGTGCCCAGCCAATAATTTGTTGAAAAGCAACAGGTACCGTCTCGCTCCATGGGCCACCAACGCGCACACAAACGATGCTCCTGGGAAGCGCATTTTCAAACCGTAAACACATAAATCCTCCGCACCATTATTAAGAAAACGTTTATAAACGCAGCAGCCCGCCATCAACCACGTACTGGCTACCTGTGACATAACTGGCATCATCAGATAATAAAAATAACGCGACAGCGGCCGCTTCCTCCGGTGTTCCTGGGCGCTTCATCGGCACAATAGCGCGGATTTGCGCGTCATATTGATCACGAAATGGTGCCGGGATCGCTTCGAGCAAACTGGTTTCTATCGCACCTGGAACGAGCGCATTCACCCGGATCCCTCGTGCTGCAAAAGCCGTTGCCCAACAGCGAACCAGCGCCAGCTGCGCCCCTTTACTGGCAGCGTAAATCGCAGCAAGCGGTGTTCCTTCATATGCGGCGGTCGATGCGGTCAGAACCACAGATGCACCTACTTTCAAAAAGCGGGCAAGACAAGATATTTGCAGTACCGCGGCACGAACATTGTTCTTCATCATATTATCGAACAGCGCGGCACTACCCTTTTCGGCAGGTGCAAAAGCCAGCTGCCCGGCATTTAGCCATAAGCCATCCAGCATGCCGAAGGAGGCTACCGCTTCAGCCAGCGCTTGCGCCGCTGCCGGCTCGGCTCCGTCGTTTTGCATCAACCGGGCAGCAGGTGGCAACACCTTACGAAGGCGCGCCAGTTTACGCGCATCACGCCCGGTGATTATGACTTCCCCCTCTTCCGCAACAATGCGTTGCGCCCCTGCCAGACCAATACCACTGCTGGCTCCCGTAATGACAATTTTCTTACCTGTGAACCTGGCCATCCCGTCTCCCTGAAGCCGTTTCTCTGCTAAACCACGTTTTTTATCTTCAATCACAATTAAAATAAAACAATAAAAACTTATTGTAAAACGATAAACACCAGGCTAGCCTGCAATCACTTCAACTATCTTTGCTAGGAGAGGCATCGAATGAAAAGAAGTCTGCAACATGGTGTTTTGTTCTCAGGATTACTCATCTGTGCGCCGACACACAGCGCAGAGTTGTCCGGTTTTGCCGGGCTGGGCGTCAGTGCGAGCCCATTTACTCCGGTTCAAACCATATGGCAATGAGACCACTGCTAAAGGCGGGCGTGAATCTTCAAAGCGAAAAATGGGGACTATTTGGTTTGTCTACCGACGGCCTGATATGGGGGCTGACGCCGGACACCCCCTTTAGCGTAAGCCTGCTGTTAACACAAGATGAGGCGCGCAAAGAGGTGTTTAACTACCCGTTTTCCAGCAGAAAAAACCGCGATCTACAAGGAATGGGTAACCTGTCTGCAGCGTTGATGGCGGGTACAGATCTGCGCTACCAACTAGAAAACTGGGCGTTGTGGCTGCGCCTGTTAACCGCCACTGAAAAGCAGCGATATGGCGGCGAAGCACCGGGCAGAAGCCTGATCGTCACGAGCGGCGCGGAAACCGAACTCTGGCGCTGGCAGAATGCCGCGCTATCGATCGGGGGCGACATAAGCTGGGCGAACAGTGGCTACCAGCAACGTCACTACGGTGTAACGGCGCAGCAGGCGCAACGCACCGATTTTGCAGTTTATTCCCCTTCGTCAGGCCTTCAGCAAGGAGGTTTGTATGCCGAAGTGGTATGGCATTTCGATAAAAATCTGGCGGCAGGATTGACAAGCCGTGCGCAGTATCTGTTCGATGCAGCGGGGAGCAGCCCTCTGGTCAACAGCCGAATGCAGTACACCCTGTCGTCACTGATTCAGTACACATTCTGAGGCGGAGCCATGAGCAAATGTCACTTTCGCAGCCGCGCGCGACTGCTTGCTGCGAGCGCGGTATTTATCGCACTGATTGCCGCCGGTATTTACCTGCAACCTGGTTTCAGCACTCCGTCTCCTCGCCAGACAGGAGACGCCAGTTTGGTGTCGTTTTTAACGCCGTTATTGAAAGGATCGCGAGGCAGCGTCGCCGCCGCGCTAATTACTCCGCGCGGTGTACAGTACGCCCTCTGGGACAGTGATTACAACCAGCAATATGAAATCGCCAGCCTGACCAAAACCATGACCAGCAGTTTACTGATGGACGCGTTTCGCCGGGGTGAGGCGACAGCGCAAACCCGCGTCGGGGATCTTATTCCTGAAATCAGCGGCCCGGCGCGAGAAATTACCCTTGAGCAACTGGCATCGCATCGCTCTGGTCTGCCGCCGCTTGCCTCATCGCTGCGCCAGAAGATCCGGGTGATCAGACAGATAATCCTGCGTGAAAACTTCTGGGAGTATGACGAAAAATCAGTCATCGAAATGGTGAATAACACCCGCTTAGCCACGCCCGCCAGATTTGATTATTCCAATACCGGCTACGCCTTACTGGGACTTGCGCTGTCGCGAGCAGCGCATCAGACTTTTAATTCGCTGTTGCAAACGAGGGTTTTTGCGCAGGCGAAAATGACAAACAGCGTTGTTGCCGAAGCATTAACCCCCGGCACGCCCACGTTTCACCACGGTTGGGCGGTGTCCGGATTTGCCGAAGCGCCATGGATACAGAACGCGTTCACGCCGGCTGCCGGTGTGCGGTCGACCATCGTCGATATGGCGCATTATGCGCAGGCCTTACTGGCGGGTAAACTTGCCGGTAACGCAGCAATGCAGCCACGCTTTGCCACTGACGATGCAGATTCACGCGTGGGTTATGCCTGGTTTACCACCCGTATTCGTGGGCGAGACATCACCTGGCACGACGGTGAATCCTCTGGCTTTGCCTCCGCCATTGCGGTCGATCCACAGCAACGATCCGCCGTAGTGATCCTCTCAGATACCGCGTGGCCCGTTATTGGTCCGGCCATGCGCCTGTTGTTAACGCAGACTCCTGCTAATACGGAAGCTCATCATGAACTGGATTGATATGTCGTGGGCAATATTAACCTTTGTCTCAGTTATTCTGTTTATTTGCGGCTCATGGGTCGCGCATTACAAAATACGGTTGTTGAACTATATCTTGTTAGCTTTGATTGTCATTTATTGTGCCGAAATGATGCAGACAATCACGCATCTGACCAAGACCGGTTATCTGTTCAGAATGCTGACATGGACCGTTCAGGCGTCGTTTATTGCCGTAAGTGTTTATCGCGCATGGCCAGTACCCTGGTTAACGCGCAGCCCGCGCGTACTGTCGGCTGGCAAGATTGCCATTTCGCTGATGCTTATGTCATGCTTGAGCATGCTGGTTTTAAAATAGAATCCTTAATTCAGGAAGGTACAAAGTGAAAGATGTACGAAATAAACTCAGCCTGATATTTATCTCAGGGATATTACCGCTGTTTTTCATCCTCGCCTTAATTACACCGCTGTGGTTATATTTTTCCGGTGAGTCTTTTTTTATTTCCAGCATGCTTCAATTTGCCGAAATGCAAGCAGAAAGCCAGCCAGTGGCTGCCGTATCGTCGCTTCACCAGTTACTGCTGTTGATAATTCTCTATTTCCCCGTTGGGTTATTTGCTTTTGCTATCTGGCAGGGAATGCAGGTGATGCGCCTGGTTGGTAAACGGCAAATCCTCAACCTGGCCATGGCGCGTTGTGTACGTACAATTGCATTGATGATGCTAAGTCTTGGCATTGTATTGCCGGTGTGCCGCTTTTTAATACCGCTAGTTGTCTGGTGGCCGGAAAAATATTACCAGATCACCGTTCTGGTTGGCGATGTGATCCTTTTACTCACCGGCGGCTTGTTATTCGTTACGTTTCACGCCATGCTTGCGGGGATCAAAGCAGAAGAAGAAACTAAGGGGTTTATCTGACTATGGCTGTGGTGGTTCATCTGGACAAACTGCTGGTAGAGAAAAAAATGACGTCCAGAGCGCTGGCAGCCTTTATTGGTATTACCGAGCAAAACCTCTCACTGCTCAAGTCTGGCAAAGTAAAAGGGATTCGATTCGATACGCTGGCGAAAATTTGTGAAGCCATGGAGTGCCAGCCCGGTGACATTATCTCCTGGGAACCCGACATCGCTGTGCCAGACGAAGACTGACGCTGTAGACTCGTTGCAGACAATAGAAACCGACAACATCGCTGCTGTCGGATTTTTATTTACGACTCGAATCAGGCATTCTGTAACTGCTGACCACAGACAACCACACTTGTCAGCAGAATTTTGACGCCCTCCAGATAAACGGTTTGATTCAGCAACGTCAGTTTCAGGCAGGTCACAGCGTCCTGTTTGGTTCGAATAATATTTTGTTTTCACTTCTCTTTCTCATTGAAAGGCCTGTTCCCCACTGATTAACACACCACTATGTTAGTAATGTCTTCATTTGACCCTGACCCCGCAGATTAGTCATTCCGATGTTAGCAACGTCCGCTCCTGGCAAAAATCAGTCAGTCGCAAGACGGGCATGTCCACTATGCGCGAGGAACGGACGGTCGACATGCTCTCTTACTTATGCACAGTAACGGCAGTTGAGGATGTAAGCCTGTAACCGCTCGTCCTGACGGCCCACTGCCAGATGATTATCGCTGTGGTTTGGCCCGGCATTAGCGGGCAGCCCGCGTTCTGCGACTTCACACTTCCGTCCTTTCTGCTGTCTTAAACCCTTCATCTATACTGACTATTCAAGTGGTTATTTGCATACGTCTTTACGCAAGGTTAATGACGTGCGCGTGTAAATACCTGTTTAACAGATCGTTACGGGTCTACACCCTAATAAAGCTTAAGCAA
>JAEWIF010000052.1 GCA_023387335.1 Pseudomonadota bacterium
GAGCGCGTTGGTGTGCAGCGACTGCGTGTGGCCCTGCGTCGCGGCCATCGCCTCGATCGCGGTGCGCTGCACGTTGTTGTAGACGTCCTGGGCCGTCAGCGACCAGCCGGACGTCTGGGAATGGGTCCGCAACGAGAGGGACTTCGGGTTCTGCGGGTCGAACTCCCGCACCAGCCGGGCCCACAGCGCGCGGGCGGCGCGCATCTTGGCGACCTCCATGAAGAAGTTCATCCCGATGGCCCAGAAGAACGAGAGCCGCGGCGCGAACTGGTCGATGCCGAGGCCGGCGTCGAGCCCGGCGCGGATGTACTCCACGCCGTCGGCCAGCGTGTAGGCCAGCTCGAGGTCGGCCGTCGCGCCGGCCTCCTGGATGTGGTAGCCGGAGATCGAGATGGAGTTGAAGCGCGGCATCCGCTGCGAGGTGTACTGGAAGATGTCGCTGATGATCCGCATGCTCGGCGCAGGCGGGTAGATGTAGGTGTTGCGGACCATGAACTCCTTGAGGATGTCGTTCTGGATGGTCCCGGCCAACTGGTCCTGCTTGACGCCCTGCTCTTCGGCCGCCACCACGTAGCCGGCCAGCACGGGCAGCACCGCGCCGTTCATGGTCATGGACACCGACACCTTGTCCAGCGGGATGCCGTCGAACAGGATCTTCATGTCCTCGACCGAGTCGATCGCCACGCCGGCCTTGCCGACGTCGCCGAACACGCGCGGATGGTCGCTGTCGTAGCCGCGGTGCGTGGCCAGGTCGAACGCCACCGACACGCCCTGCCCGCCGCCCGCCAGCGCCTTGCGATAGAACGCGTTGGATTCCTCGGCGGTGGAAAAGCCCGCGTACTGGCGGATCGTCCAGGGCCGCACCGAATACATGGTGGCCTGCGGGCCGCGCAGGTAGGGCTCGAAGCCCGGCAGCGTGTTGGCGTGCGCCAGGCCTTTCAGGTCCTCGGCCGTGTACAGCGGCTTGACGGCGATGCCGTCGGGCGTCACCCAGTCCAGGGACTTCAGGTCGCCGCCGGGAGCGGACTTGGCGGCGGCCTTGGCCCAGGCCTCGAGGTTCGCGGGCGTGAATTCGGGAGCGTTGCTCATGCGGGTTCTTCCGGGAGGTGCGGCATCTTACAGCATTCATAATTATTGATTCAAAATGCTGACGGACTTAGAATCCGCGCCCATGTCCGCCGTCTCGCTCGCCCCCCGCGCCCTCTACGAAGAGGTGGCCGAACTGCTGCGCCAACGCATCTTCCGGCGCGAACTGGAGCCGGGCAGCTGGATCGACGAGGTGAAGATCGCCCAGGAGTTCGGCATCAGCCGCACGCCCCTGCGCGAGGCCCTCAAGGTCCTGGCCGCGGAAGGCCTGATCACGATGAAGGTTCGGCGCGGCGCCTACGTCACGGAAGTCTCGGAACAGGACCTGGACGAGGTCTATCACCTGCTCTCGCTGCTGGAGAGCGACGCGGCCGCCGTCGCGGCGACGCGCGCCACCGAGGCCCAGCTGGCCGAGTTGAGGGCGCTGCACCGGGAACTGGAAGGCGCGGTGCACGACCGCGACCGGTTCTTCGCGATCAACGAGCGCTTCCACATGCGCCTGCTGGAGATCTCGGGCAACCGCTGGCGCAACCAGATGGTGGGCGACCTGCGCAAGGTGATGAAGCTCAACCGCCACAACTCCCTGCTCAAGTCCGGGCGGATCGAGGAGAGCCTGGCCGAACACGGGAGCGTGATGAAGGCGCTCGAGCAGCGCGACGCCGCGCAGGTGATGCAGCGTATGCAGGAGCACTTCCGCAACGGGCTCGAAGCGGCGGGCTGACACAGCTCAAACACGCGCACACACACGCGCGTTCGCGCGGCTCCTAAATTGGCTGAGCCAACCCCAGGGAGCCTTCGATGACCTTTTCACTCACCGGCGTGGCCCGCCTGCCGCTCCTCGGGACCGCATTGCTCGTGCTCGGCGGGTGCGCCGCGCTGCGGGCCACCGACTGGAACCTCGTGTCGGTGCGCGACCAGCATCGCTATATGCCGACGGTCCTTCAGGACGAGCGGCCCGCGGTCATCATCACCGCGGGACCGACGGGCATGGTGGTGGGCACCGGTCCTGACGTGCCTGCGCCGGCCGTGCAGGTGGTGACGCAGGATGGGCAATTGCGGCTGGTGTCGGAGCAAACGCTGGCCGCCATCAGGTCCGGGGCATCCACTGGCGTCCTGGGCGCCAGCACCGGTGCGCCGCCACAGGATGCTGGCATGCCATCAGCTCCGAACCGCTGATGGGCGCGGCGTCCCAGGACCGCCTTACTTCCAGCAGGTATCGCGCAATGCTGAGGTGTCGGGAACGCCTGCAACGACAACTGATCGGACGCCCGATGAATTCAAGGCGAAGGTCCCGCACTTGTCCTCCGCCATCGGGCCGCCGGGCACCGGCTCCATGCTGATCTCGAAGCTCGTGGAGCTCAGCGTCCCGCTCAAGAACCGGTAGACCGCCGCGCCATCGGGAGGCGATTGCTTGAGGCTTGAGGGAATCTGCGTGAGCACGCCGTTGCCCGCGCGATCGTTCTGATAGCCGTCGTTGGCCGCGTAGAAGCGCTGCATGAACTGCGCGACCTGGAGCAACTGGGTACGGGCGTCCGCCCGCCTGGCCCGGGCCACGTAGCCCGTGTAGGAAGGCAGCGCGATCGAAGCCAGAAGCGCCAGGATCGAGATCACGATCATCAGCTCGATGAGCGTGAAGCCCGTGCGAACGTTATGGCTCTTGTGTGTCATTGGTTCAGCGCATGAAAAGTTGCCGCCAGCTGCGCGATTTGATGGCCCCGCTCGAACTGTTGGAGCATGCCGGCATTCCCTGCTGGCCACACTGCAGCCTGATCTGGGTGCATAGGGATTGCGCGGTGACGACGCACAGCCGGTTCGTCATGGAAGTCACTTGCAGGCTGATGGGCGCCGGCCTGCCGTCGACGGCATCGCGGTAACCTCCGACAACCATGTCCGCATCGTTGATCACACCGTCCAGGTTCGTATCAAGCGTCGCCAACGTGGGGCCGGATCCGGTGACGGCATCGATGATGTAGGCCCAGCCAGAGCCGCTCCCACTCGTCACGCAAACGTCCGGTGGCGCCGAACTCTCAGGCGACAGCGTGCTCGCAAGGAGGAAGCTGCCCGCCAGGAGCTCGAGAGGGTTGACCGTACGTTGACCGCTGTTGGGCAGGTCCAGGTACCAGCCACGCAACCCGGTGAGACCATCTCCCCAGGTGATGGGACCTGACGAGACCGTGAAGTAGTCGATTGAATCGACTGTGCGCGTCGCAATCGTTCGCTGGAGGAGTTGGCTGACGCCCGTCAGAGACGCTGCGCCCGCCGGCGTGCTCGAGGCGCCGAATGGTTGCGCATCCCAGACGCCGACAAGCCGCTGCGGGTTGTAGGGAGGAGATGCGTCTCCGTTTTCGAAGAACTTCCCGGTACCGAAGGCGACCATGAAGCCTCGATCGGGATGCGGTACGACTGTGGGTGGAGCCGTGATCGGCCGAGTCGCTCCGGCCGAATACAGCGGGCTTCCATTCAGGCCAATCTTCCAGTCGCCGGGATTGCCGGTCAGGTCGAACTTCCAGAGATTGCCCTGCAAGTCCCCCGCATAGCCTCCCAAAATCCGGCGGCTGCCATCGAACACGAGCCGTACACCGCCCATTCCGTTGGAGCCGGTCGCGCTGGTCGTCAATTCATTGAGCAGCTGTCCGGTGAAGAGGTCCACGATGAAGATGCTTGCTCCACCGCCGGCGCTGCCAAATCCGTTTCCGAACACGGCGATCCACCGCCCGTTGACCGTCACACCGGTTTGCACCTCACTGAGCACGTGCCCCAGCCTTCCGAATCCCGGTTTCGTGTCGCTGACTTCCCACAGGATATCCGCAGGCTGCATGCCACCGAATCCAGCAAGGGTCACGTCCAGGGCGTAGACCGCCTTCGCACCAGCGCCAGTGGTCCCCAGCAACAGGTTCCTCCATGAATCATCAGCACTTCTATACGCGTCCGTTTCGACATTGGGCCCGTCAACGTAGTACCGATGAACGAAGGGCGTCTGGGCCAGCTTGTGCAGCTCGGGCACAACCGCCCTGGGAACGTAGGCGAAGAGTTCGGCGCCGTCCTCATCGCTGAAAGCATGCAGCATTCCATCGTTGGCGCCGATAAACAGGATTCCCGCCCTGGAGGCCTTCGTAGCGACGAAATCCCTGTAGTCGCCCAAGCCAAGACCTTCGTACCGGAGGTCGACGTTGTCCCGCACGAACACAGGATTGGAGTTCACGATGTCGCCCAGCCTTGAGAGCCTGTTCCGGAACACCCCTCCGGGTTTCCGAAGCTCCATGCGGGTATCTCCACGGACGTAGTTCACGAGGTCCGCAGTGAGGCCGGTGTTGGCAGAGTTGAAGACCACGCCCTGCGTGCCATTCCAGGTGGCGACGATTCGCGAACCATGAGCAGGGATCGTGGTGATGGGCTCGCCAGCGGAATCCAGCCCGCGTTCCACCTGCCAATGGACCACGGGAGGGACCTTGTCGTTTCCGGTGGCTCCATCCAGTTCCACCGCCGACAACCTTCCCGTCCAGCTTCCGGGCACGTACTCGGGCTTGTACTTGCGAGTCCCGTTCCTGAGGAACGTGGCTGACACCGCTACTCCCGACTGCGTTTGAGGAGTGCCCGCGATGCCGGTGATCACGCGCGTGATCGCGTCCGTCAGCTCCTGCGAGTTGTTGGCGTTGATCAGTTCTCCCCTGCCGTTGATCGTCGCGTGCCAGGTGTCGTCGATGGTCGAAGGACCGTTCGCCACGGGTTCGGGCCAGGACATGGCACCCGATGTCAGGGCAGCCGTGACACTCGCCGTTCGCGGCAAGGTGCCAAGCAAACCCAGCGTGACCGCGTAGAACGATGTGTTCTGCCAGGTGGACGGGTTCTGGCCCGCGATGGTGTTCAGCGGGGTGACTCTGTTCGGCAGGTCGATCCGCAAGTCGCGCCCCCAGTAGTGCATTGCGAGATCGGCCAGGGTGTTCGAATAGTTGTCGGCGTAGGGAGCGATGGGGTTGTAGACGAAAGGTGCTCCGACTGCTGGAGAGATCGTGAAGGGGGTGTTGTCACTGTTCCCTGCGGTGGTCGGCCGGCCGCTGTTCCAGTATCCGTCGGTCACCAGCAAGGTAGTCGAGCGTCGGCAGCTGGCGTGGTTGGCAGGCGGCTCCGCGGCGCCAGGGCCGCTGGGCGCCGGCTCCGTGGTGACACGGCCGGACGAGGGATTCGGCGTGGTGGCCCAGGGGCCATCGCTGTCGGTGCGCTGGTAGTACCTGCCGACGTTGTTCACCGCTGGAAGGTTCGGTGTTCCTCCGGAGAAGCTCTGCGAGTACAGCCAATCGAAGAAGCGCTGCTTTCCCCCGCCCGCGCCGGCACCGAAGCTCGAAACCCCGGCTGAAAGCAGTTCCTCGTCCTCCAGTTTCTTCAAAGAGCCGAACCCCAAGCGGATGGAGTCCGGCGTCACGGGCTGCAAGGCGGCGCCCAGGCCTGTCTGGGCCATCAAGGCACGAGTGCTGTACCACTTCTTCCAGTTCGAGTGATTGCGCCGCTCCTCAGTGAATGTGCACGCGCTTGCGACAGTCACGCAGTCGGTTCGATTGACAAACTTCGGAAACTGCCTGGTGGCCGGCAGCCCACTGATGTCCACGTCGATCGGGTAATTGGCCGTACTTCCAGGCACGACACTCCAACTTGGAGGGTTGTATGCGGGGCTGTGATATGACGTCGCATTGATGAGCGGCCCTCCGGTGGTGTAGGAGCCGGTTCCGATTCGGAAGTAAACCTTCCATCTGTCACTCAGAGGGTCCAGGGCCTTCGGCGTTCCGTCATAGTCGACACGAGGGCGGTAGCGCACGCGGGGGTCGTAGTACAGCTTGTTCACGTCCGGGGAGCGGGGACCACGGATGGTCGTGCCGTCGGTGCCCGGCCCGATCGGCCCTGTGTCGCTCGCATCGCCGTACTCGTAGATGGAATCCTTGTCCATCGAGCCGGAGGTGTCGAATATCAGAACCAGATTGGGCGCGACCGAGTTGAGTCTGTTAAGCAGAGGTTCCTGCGCGATCTGCGAGGCCGCTAACGGGGACAGCGTTGCAAGGTAAGCACCCAGCAGGCCGCGTCCGATGGATGTTCGTGTCATGGTCGTGCCTCCTACTCAAGTTCGATGTGGGATTGAAGCCAGACCTCGGTGCCGACGGGGGGGGTACGGTCCAGGTCGGCTGCGGCCACTTCGGGGCCGAAGCCCCTCACCGTGATGACAAAGAGCTTGTTGCTTGACATCGCACCGCTCTCCAGCTTGGTCGGCATGCGCGCAACCATGCATTCCGGCGGCCTCTTGTAGGTGGCTGTCAGGTCAGACTGGTTCACCTTGGCCAGCGGGAGCACGTAGACCTTTGGGGTAACGCTGTCCCAGATCGCCAGAGACTCCCAATCCGATTCCAATTCGGCCGGGAGTATGTTTGCCTCTTCAAAATCAGTCAGATAAGTCGACGAGCCGTATATCTTCGCCAGCGATTCCTCGCAATGGCGCAGCGCAATGTCGGCCGACTGCTTGGCGAGCTCGGTGAGCCGCACATTGCCGGACACGGTCTCCGTCGAGGCCGCATTCCTGGTGGCGTAGGCGGCCAGGATGGAAACGATCGCGAGCAAGATGATGGAGACCACCAGGACCAGGCCACCCTGGTGCGCCTCGCGGCCTGTCGTTCGGCTTCCGGATACCGGGGTTTTCATTCGATTTCTCCGAGTCGGTTTCGAATCACTACCGTCGTGGAGTAGGCGCGGCGCAAGTGGAGGTCGGGTGGATTGGTCTCGATGGTGCCGTCGCACTTGAGGTACTGCGCGGACCCTGCGGCGCCGACGACTGGCCTCTGACTGCGCACGACAACGCAGACCCGTACGGCAGCGACCTTCCTCCAGCGCGCGGAATCACTGGGCAAGGACGCCAGGTCAGAATGGCTGACTACTTCCGCCGCATCCAGATAGCCTGCGATGGCGGCGGCATCCGGCGAAGTTGCAGGGACGACGCCGTATGACAGTTGCAGGTTCTCGACGTTCTCCACCAGAGGCCGAGGTGTTCCTCCGCCGTTACCCCTGCAGTAAAGGCTAGGCGAGCCGCCAGGATCGGTGGCGATATAGAACCGGTTATCCGCCACATAGAACGAGACGTTCTGCAGTTCGGTGGTTGGTCCCGGTTCTATGACAACGTCGAACGACTGCGTCAAAGCTGCCAGCGGGGCGCCAAGGCAGTCCTTGGGCGTTGGATCCAGGGCGCTGGCAGCAGTGTTGAAGCGATCCGCTTCATAAGTGATCGCGATCGAGTCCGGACTCGAAGGGGTGCCACTTGCGCAAATCAGATCCTGGACGGATGCAGCCGTCGTGATGTTGGTGAATCGGTCATCGCATCCGCGGACAGCAACCGAGTCCGGACTGGTGTACACCGGATTTCGCTTCGTCGAATGGATCCGGTACCTCCGCTCAGGATTGTTCCCGGCCATTCGTAGGTGCGCGGTCAGCACGGCGAGGGCAGCCTGGCCATCCTCGTTCATCCGTGATTGCGTTTCGGAAACGCGGGCGGCTTCGGATAGAGCCAGATAACCTGCAAAGGTAGCCGCGATGATCAGCAGCCCGAGCGTGAGGGAAATCAATAGCTCCAGAAGCGTCAAGCCCCGCGCCTGCCGCGCGCCCCCCCTCGCAAGCCGCCTCATGGCTTGAACCTCAGGTAGACGCACCGCGGTCGCGGATTAGCGACGTTGGGTGGGCAGTTGTCGCTTGATGCCGGGTCGATGAGGGATCGCGCCTCAGGCTCTCGCCACATGATCCAGATGTTCCCCATGGAGTGCTCCTCGCATGGATGGGGATCGCAGGAAGTCACCACGCCCCCGGCGGGAAGTTCCACGCGCGCCGCGCGCTTGGTCGCGGCATCGTCCATCAACGCCAGAAGGTTTACCGTGCAGTTGGGAAAGGTGCAGGGCTGGAAATCGATCTCGTTGAAGGAGCCGTCGTAGCTCGTGAACGTGGAGTAGTGCCCTTCGCGGAAACCTTGCAGGTTGGCGCGGATCTTCTCGACGTGACTCGAAGCAAGATTCGCCGCGGTAGTTCGATACCCCGAAAGCTTGGGCATCTGGACCGCGAAGACCATCATGCCGCTCAAGGCGAGCATTCCGAACGAGAGAACGAGCACCGAGACCAGCACTTCCACGAGCGTGGCGCCTGCTTCTCGTCGAGTGAATGTCCGATTCAGCATCATTCCCCCGATACGCAAGTGGCCGTGCCGTCACCCGCGATCCGCGCGCGGCCGCCAGGCCCGACGCACACCACGCGCCGGATATCCGCACTCAGCGTCGGCGCACCGAAGTGCAAGGAAGAGACCGATCCGGGCGCCGCCAAGCGGCCTATGCCGGTGAACCTGAGCAGCGTGGGCGTGCCGCCCGTGGCAATGGACTCGATCGCGGCATTACGGGCCTGTGCGCGAAGGAGCAATTCGAGCCCGGCTCGATCTCCGTTGCCATCGAGGTCGTGAAAGACGATCCAGCCACTCGCCCAACCCTGGGTGCCGGCGCCCACGGCACAGGTCGAGTCCGGTGCTTCAGGGTTTTCGCTTCGGCACAGCACGACCCCGCCGCCGCGGCGGATCGCTTCGCTGCGAGCGAATCGGACGTCCGCCATGAACTGATTGACGCCGCTGGAGATGGCAGCGGCGCTGGCCATCCGGGCGAAAGACGGTACGGCCAGGCCCAGGATCACCGCGACGATGAAGAGCACCACCAGAAGTTCGGTGAGGGTGAATCCACGGGGAATTGCGAGTCGGGTGTTCGACCGCGATCGCCACATGCCCGCGCCTCTGTTCATCAAGCTCATGGGCGGCAATGTGTTTCTGCGCACAACCTGCGCAAACGACCAAGGTCAGGGCCGAGTGACGCGTGACCGTTCGGCGCAAACAGCAGGCCGTTCGTCGAAGCGCTCACCCGAGACACTGCACGGCGTTGCACCTCGTCGCTCGACAGCGCGTCAAGACGCTCTACAGCCGCGTTTTTGCTACGCTCCTGCTGCCTTGCTGACGCCGGAAGGGAACCTCATGGACCGCCGCAGTTTCATCGAGTCTTGCGCCGCCCACGCCACCTGCCTGACCGCGGCCGCGGCCATGCCGGCCTTCGCCGCCGACGCCAAGGCGAAGGAATACGCCAAGGCCCTGCTGGTCGACGAACAGCAGCGGCCGCTCAAGGCCTCCAGCCTGAAGGCGCGCAGCAACTACGTCTTCCACTATCCCTTCGAGGCGACGCCCGTGTTCCTGCTGGACCTGGGCAAGGCGGCCGG
The DNA here is from genome assembly GCA_023387335.1 of Pseudomonadota bacterium. Classification (GTDB taxonomy): domain Bacteria; phylum Pseudomonadota; class Gammaproteobacteria; order Burkholderiales; family Burkholderiaceae_C; genus Ramlibacter. Next base: position 9,352 of record JAEWIF010000052.1, read on the forward strand.
TCCGCAATCGCTGAGCACCAGGAAGCACGACAGCTACGCCTGGCCGGGCGGCGTGGGACCGAAGCGCAGCATCGTGGCGTACTCGGCGATCTGCGCCCACCAGCTGGTCTATCCCACCAGGGACGTGAGCTTCATCAGCTTCCGGCCGACCAAGGCGAGCAAGGGCGTCCGCGACGACCTGATCCACTGCTGCGCCGAACACAGCCAGTACGACCCGGCCAAGGGCGCGCAGGTGCTGTCCGGGCCGGCGGAGCAGCCGCTGTGCGCCGTGCTGCTCACGCACGACCCCAAGGACGACACGCTGACCGCCTACGCCACGCTGGGCGGCGAGCTGTTCGACGAGTTCTTCCGCAAGTACCAAGCCAAGCTCAGCTTCGAGGTCGGCGCGAGCGCGGTGAACCCGGTCGCCCGTGAAGCGGTGGTGCGGCCGCTCGAGAAGTTCTGCCGCAACACCGTCCAGTGCTGAAGATCAGTCCGGCTTCGCGCCCGACTCCTTCACCACCTTCGCCCACTTCGCCATCTCCGACTGCACCAGCGACGCCAGCTGGTCCGGCGTGCCGGGCGCGGCCTCCAGGCCGAGCGTCGCCAGCTTCTCCTTCACGTCCGGCATCGCCAGCACGCGCGCGGTCTCGGCGTTGATCTTCATCTGGGCCTCGCGCGGCAGGCCGGCCGGCGCGAACAGCGCGAACCACGAGGTCGCCTCGAACCCCGGCAGCCCCGATTCCGCCAGCGTCGGGATCTGCGGTGCCGCCGGCGAACGCTGCGCGCTCGTGACCGCGATCGCGCGCAACTCGCCCGACTTCACCAGCGGCAGCGCCGACGGCATGTTGTCGAAGATCATGGTGATGCGCCCGCCCAGCAGGTCGGGAATCGCCTGCGCGCGGCCCTTGTAGGGGATGTGCTGCATCTTCACGCCGGCCAGCGTGTTGAAGAGCTCGCCCGAGAGATGGATCGACGTCCCGCTGCCGCTGGAGCCGAACGTGAGCGGCGTCTTCTTCGCCAGGTCGATCAGTTCCTGCGTGTTCTTCGCCGGCACCGTGTTGTTCACCACCAGCAGGTTGGGCGTGGAAGCCAGGAAGGTGATCGGCGTGAAGTCGCGCTGCGGATGGTAGGGCAGGTTCGGGTACAGCGACGCGTTGATTCCGTGCGTGCCCACGGTGCCGATGACCATCGTGGCGCCGTCCGGCGCGCTCTTGGCCACCAGGTCCGTGCCGATGTTGCCACCCGCGCCGGGCTTGTTGTCCACCGTCACCGGCTGGCCGAGCGCGGCCCACTTGTCCGCGAGGATGCGTGCCAGCGTGTCGGGCGCGCCGCCCGGCGGGAAGGTGACGACGATGCGGATGGGCTTGCTCGGCCAGGGCGCCTGCGCGGCGGCGCCGAACGAGGCCAGGGCCAGGACGGCGACGGACAGCAGCCGGCCGAGGTGCGGGAACGTCATGGGCTTGTCTCCTCCGGTTTGGGAAGCACCCATTCTTGCCAAGGCGGTCCACCCTCGCCCACCGGGTAAACCGCGAGAGCCCGTCGCCTCAGTCGCGCCGGCGGAAGACAAGGATGTGCTGCCAGGGCAGCACGCTCGACGTGCGCTCGTGCATCACGGGATGCACGGCCATCTCGCGCAGCACCTGCGCCTCGCTCATCCGGTGCAGCGACTTGATCGGCACCTTCGGGTCCTCGGCCCGGTACTCCACCAGCACCACGCGCCCGCCCGGCCGCAACGCGCGCACCACGCTCGCCATCGCCTCGACCGGGTACTCGAGCTCGTGATAGACGTCGACCAGCAAGGCCAGGTCGATGCTCGAAGGCGCCAGGCGCGTGTCGCCCGCCGCGCCCAGCACGGGCTGGATGTTGTCCAGGCCCTCGCGCCGCGCGCGCTCCCGCAGCTGCTGCAGCATCCGCGGCTGCACGTCGACGGCGTGGACCGATCCGCCCGGCGCGACGAGCCGCGCCATCCGTCGCGCGTGGTAGCCCGTGCCCGCGCCGACGTCAGCCACTCGCATGCCGGGCGCCAGGGCCAGTTCGCGCAGCAGCAGGTCGGTGCGCTCTTCCCGCTCACGCTCGTCGCGTTCGAGCCAGCCCGCGCCCTGCACGCCCATGACGCCGGCGATCTCGCGGCCCATGAAGGCCTTGCCGATGCCGTCGGCACTCCGGGCCACGCGTTCATAGGGCGGGACCTGCGCGTCCTGCGCGCGCACGGACGGCAGCAGCATCGCCGCCGCCGCGGCGCAGAGCCGCCGGCGGGAGAGCGATGCGAAGGGAATTGGAAGCACTGGATCCCCGCCTCCGCGGGGACGACGGAAATCAGAACGCCGCGATGCCCGTCTGCGCCCGGCCCAGGATCAGCGCATGGATGTCGTGCGTGCCCTCGTAGGTGTTGACCACCTCCAGGTTCACCAGGTGGCGCGCCACGCCGAACTCGTCGCTGATGCCGTTGCCGCCCATCATGTCGCGCGCCATCCGCGCGATGTCCAGCGCCTTGCCGCAGGAGTTGCGCTTCATGATCGAGGTGATCTCCACCGACGCCGTGCCCTCGTCCTTCATGCGGCCGAGGCGCAGGCAGCCCTGCAGGCCCAGCGTGATCTCGGTCTGCATGTCGGCCAGCTTCTTCTGGATGAGCTGGTTGGCCGCCAGCGGCTTGCCGAACTGCTTGCGGTCCAGCACGTACTGGCGCGCGCGGTGCCAGCAGTCCTCGGCCGCGCCCAAGGCGCCCCAGGCGATGCCGTAGCGCGCCGAGTTCAGGCAGGTGAACGGGCCCTTGAGGCCGCGCACCTCGGGGAAGGCGTTCTCTTCCGGGCAGAACACTTCGTCCATCACGATCTCGCCGGTGGTCGACGCGCGCAGGCCCACCTTGCCGTGGATCTTGGGCGCCGACAGGCCCTTCCAGCCCTTCTCCAGCACGAAGCCGCGGATGGCGCCTTCGTCGTCCTTGGCCCAGACCACGAACACGTCGGCGAACGGCGAATTGGAGATCCACATCTTGCTGCCGGTGAGCTTGTAGCCGCCGTCCACCTTGCGCGCGCGGGTGACCATGCTGCCCGGGTCGGAGCCGTGGTTCGGCTCGGTCAGGCCGAAGCAGCCGATCCACTCGCCGGTGGCCAGCTTGGGGAGGTACTTCTGTTTCGTGGCTTCATTGCCGAACTCGAAGATCGGCACCATCACCAGCGAGGACTGCACGCTCATCATCGAGCGGTAGCCCGAGTCCACGCGCTCGATCTCGCGGGCGATCAGGCCGTAGCTCACGTAGTTCAGGCCCGCGCCGCCGTACTGCTCGGGGATGGTCGGGCCCAGGAGGCCCAGCTCGCCCATCTCGCGGAAGATGGCCGTGTCGGTGCTCTCCGCGCGGAAGGCTTCCAGCACGCGCGGCGCCAGCTTCTCCTGGCAGTAGGCCTGCGAGGCTTCGCGCACGGCGCGCTCGTCGTCGGTGAGCTGCTGGTCCAGCAGCAGCGGGTCGGCCCAGTGGAACGTGGCCTTGCTTGCCATGGTGGGAACTCCTGAGTTTCAGTCCGGCAGGACGGCGGTGACTTCGATCTCGACCTTGGCGCGGTCCTCGATCAGGGCCTTCACTTCCACCGCCGTCATGGCGATGTCGTAGTGCCCGATCAGGTCGCGGAACGCCTGCCCGACCTGCCTGCCGGCGGCCAGGTATTCGCGCTTGTCGGTGACGTACCAGGTCATGCGGACGATATTTTCCGGCTTCCCGCCCGCCTCCTTCAGCACGTCGGCGATGTTCTTCAGCGCCTGCCGCGCCTGCTCGCCGAAGTCGTCGCTGTGGAAGCGCTGCTCGGCGTCCCAGCCGATCATCCCGGCGATGTAGAGCTGCCGGCCCTTGGCCAGCACGGCGTTGGCGTAGCCCTTCGGCCGGGGCCAGCCTTCCGGAAGAACGACTTGGTGGCTCATTTCTTCTCCTTCAGATCCTTGAGCAGTTCGCGGGCGATGATGAGCTGCTGCACCTCGCTCGCTCCTTCGTAGATGCGCAGCGCGCGGATGTCGCGGTAGAGCGATTCCACCGGCTGGCCGCTGACCACGCCCAGCCCGCCGAACAGCTGGACCGCGGCGTCGATCACCTGCTGCGCGCCTTCGGTCGCGGTGAGCTTGGCCATCGCGGCCTCGCGCGTCACGTTCCTGCCCTGGTCGCGCTGCCAGGCGGCGCGGTAGACCAGCAGCGCGGCGCTGTCGATGGTGGTCGCCATCTGCGCCAGCTTGGCCTGCGTGAGCTGGAAGTCGCTCAGAGCCTGGTTGAACATGCGGCGCGTGGTCGCGCGCTGCAGCCCTTCATCGAGCGCACGGCGCGCGAACCCCAGCGCCGCGGCGGCCACCGAAGTGCGGAACACGTCCAGCGTGCGCATCGCCACCTTGAAGCCCTCGCCCGCTTCACCGATGCGGCGCGACAGCGGCACCCGGCAGTCCTTGAAGCGCAGCCGCGCCAGCGGGTGCGGCGCGATCACCTGGATGCGCTCGGCGATCTCGAAGCCCGGCGTGCCCGCGTCGACGATGAAGGCCGAGATGCCGCGGGCGCCCGGCGCCTCGCCGGTGCGCGCGAACACCACGTAGAAGTCGGCGATGCCGCCGTTGGAGATCCAGGTCTTCTCGCCGTTCAGCACCGCGTGGTCGCCTTCGACGTGGGCGGCGCACTGCATCGCCGCGACGTCGGAACCGGCCTCCGGCTCGGACAGCGCGAAGGCCGCGATCGCCTCGCCGCGCGCCACGCGCGGCAGGTAGTGCTGCTTCTGCTCCGCCGTGCCCTGCAGGCTGATCGCGCCGGAGCCCAGGCCCTGCATCGCGAAAGCGAAGTCGGCCAGCCCGCTGTGGCGAGCCAGGGTTTCGCGGATCAGGCAGATCGCGCGGGTGTCGATGGCCTCGGCGGCGCCGTGGCCGCCGCCGACCGCATGCCGCAGCCAGCCGCCTTCGCCCAGCGCGCGCACCAGGGCGCGGCATTCGGCGTCCACGTCCAGCCCGTGCGCCTGCGCGACGTGCTGCGCCGCCCAGTCGTCGAGTGACGTCGCCAGTTCCTTGTGCCGGGGATCGAGGAACGGCCAGTCGAGGTAAGCGCGGTCCGCCACGTCAGTTGCCCTCGAACACCGGCTTCTGCCTGGCCACGAACGCGTGGTAGGCCCGCTTGAAGTCCTCGGTCAGCATGCAGATTGCCTGGGCCTGCGCCTCGGCCTCGATGGCCTGCTCCAGCGTCATCGCCCATTCGTGGTGCAGCTGGGTCTTGGTGATGCCGTTGGCGAAGCTGGGGCCGGCCGCGATGTCGGCGGCGAGCTTCTGGGCATCGCCGAGCAGCGACTCGGCGTCGCACAGGCGGTTGAAGAACCCCCAGCGCTCGCCCTCCTCGCCCGACATCGAGCGGCCGGTGTAGAGCAGCTCGCTCGCACGACCCTGGCCGATGATCCGCGGCAGGATGGCGCAGGCGCCCATGTCGCAGCCGGCCAGGCCGACGCGGTTGAACAGGAAAGCGGTCTTGCTGCGAGCGGTGCCCAGGCGCAGGTCCGACGACATCGCCACGATCGCGCCCGCGCCGGCGCACACGCCGTCCACGGCCGCGACGATCGGCTGCGGGCAGGCGCGCATCGCCTTGACCAGGTCCCCCGTCATGCGCGTGAACATCAGCAGCTCGGGCGCGGACAGGCGCACCAGCGGGCCGATGATCTCGTGCACGTCGCCGCCCGAGCAGAAGTTGCCGCCCGCGCCCGTGACCACCACCGCCTTGACGTCCGTGGCGTAGCGCAGCTGGCCGAACAGGTCGCGCAGTTCCGCGTACGAATCGAAGGTGAGCGGGTTCTTGCGCTCGGGGCGGTTGAGCGTGATGGTGGCCACGGCGCCTTCCACCGACCAGGCGAAGTGCTTCGCGGCGTAGCCCGCCATCGGCTTCATGTTGCCGGCCGCCAGCGCCGGGTCCAGCCGCGGCGCGTTCTCGTTGCTCATGCTGTCTCCTTGTGTTGGGACTTCGACTTCAGACGCCCTGCGCCTGGTTGGCTTGCTCCAGCGGCGACAGGCCCGCGCTCTGCGCGGCCATCGCCCTCTCGCGTTCGAGGTTGCGCTCCAGCTGCGCCTTGCCCGAGAGGTATTGCACCGGCCACTGGACGTCGCCGTAGCCGATGCGCGCCGCCTCCAGCAGCGTCCAGGCCGGGTTCGCCAGGTGCGGGCGCGCCACCGCGCACAGATCGGCGCGGCCGGCCGCGATGATGCTGTTGACGTGGTCGGCTTCGGAGATCGCGCCCACCGCCATGGTGGCGATGCCGGCCTCGTTGCGCACGCGGTCGGCGAAAGGCGTCTGGTACATGCGGCCGTACACCGGCTTCTGCTTCTTGCTCACCTGGCCCGACGAGCAGTCGACCAGGTCGCAGCCCGCGGCCTTGAAGGCGCGCGCGATCGCCACCGCGTCGTCGGGCGTGATGCCGCCTTCCACCCAGTCGTGCGCCGAGATGCGCACCGACATCGGCAGGTGCTCGGGCCACGCGGCACGCATCGCGCGGAACACCTCGAGCGGATAGCGCAGCCGGTTCTCCAGCGGGCCGCCGTACTCGTCGGTACGCAGGTTGGTCAGCGGCGAGATGAAGCTGGACAGCAGGTAGCCGTGCGCGCAGTGCAGCTCCAGCCAGTCGAAACCCGCGGCGGCGGCGAATCGCGTACTGCGAACGAAGTCGTCGCGCACCCGGTCCATGTCGGCCCGCGTCATCGCCCGCGACCAGTCGCTCACGCCGTCGATGTACTGCTGCGGCGAGGCCGACAGCAGCTCCCAGTTGCCTTGGGCCAGCGGCTGGTCCTCGCCTTCCCAGGGCACGCGCGTGGAGCCCTTGGAGCCGGCGTGGCCGAGCTGCATGGCGATCTTGGCGTCGCTGCTCGCGTGCACGAAATCGACGATGCGCTTCCAGCCGGCCGCCTGCTGCTCGTTCCAGAGGCCCGGGCATCCGGGCGTGATGCGCGCGTCGGGCGAGGTGCAGGTCATCTCGGCCACGACCATTCCGGCGCCGCCGAGCGCGCGGGCGCCCAGGTGCACCAGGTGGTAGTCGGCCGGCAGCCCGTCCACGCACAGGTACTGCGCCATCGGCGAGACGACCACGCGGTTCTTGAGCACGGTGCCGCGCAGCTTGAACGGCGTGAACATCGGCGGCACCGATTGCTGGGCGGGCGCGCGATGCAGGCCCGCCGCCTCGGCGATCCAGTCCTCGTACTGCTCCACGTACTGCTTGTCGCGCAGGCGCAGGTTCTCGTGGCTGATGCGCTGGCTGCGCGTCAGCAGCGAATAGGCGAACTGCGGCGCCGGCAGGTTGACGTAGCGCGACACGTTCTCGAACCACTCGGTGGAGTTGCGCGCCGCGTTCTGGATCTTGAGCACTTCCACGCTGCGCACGGCCTCGTACTCGGCCAGCGCGCGGTTGAGGTCGCCCTGCGCGCCGCCGATGCAGCGCGCCAGCTCGATCGAGTCCTCCAGCGCCAGCTTGGTGCCGGAGCCGATCGAGAAATGCGCGGTGTGCGCCGCGTCGCCCATCAGCACCACCGGCTGGCGGCCGTTGTGGTGCACCCAGGTGCGGCAGACCACGCGCGGGAAGCGGATCCACTGCGCCGAGCCGCGCAGGTGGGCGGCGTTGGACATCAGCGGGTTGCCGTCCAGGTACTTGGCGAACAGGCGCTCGCAGAAGGCGATCGCCTCTTCCTTCTCCATCGTGTCCAGCCCCGCCTTGCGCCAGACCTCTTCCGGCGTCTCGACGATGAAGGTGGAGGTGTCGCCGTCGAACTGGTAGGCGTGGGCCTGGAACCAGCCGTGCTCGGTCTCTTCGAAGGCGAAGGTGAAGGCCTCGAACTTCTTGTGGGTGCCCAGCCAGACGAAGCGGCATTCGCGCAGGTCGATGTCGGGCTGGTAGCTCGCCTGGTATTTGGTGCGGATGCGGCTGTTGAGGCCGTCGCTCGCGATGATGAGGTCGGCGTCCGGGAACTGCTCGTCGCCCTGCACGTCGGTCTCGAACTGCAGCTTGACGCCCAGGTCCTCGCAGCGCTTCTGCAGGATGTTCAGCAGGCGCTTGCGCCCGATGCCGCAGAAGCCGTGGCCGCCCGAGCGGATCTTCTCGCCGCGGATGTTGACCTCGATGTCGTCCCAGTGGTTGAACGCGCCGAGGATCTCGCCGGCCGTCTGCGGGTCGGCGGCCTGCAGGTTGCCCAGCGTCTGGTCCGAGAACACCACGCCCCAGCCGAACGTGTCGTACGGCTTGTTGCGCTCGACCACGGTGATGTCATGCCGCGGGTCCTGCTTCTTCATCAGGAGGGCGAAATACAGGCCGGCTGGCCCGCCGCCGATGCAGACGATCTTCATTCAAGATGCTCCAAGCCTGGATAATTTAAGTTTAAAGCATCTGGGCGCGGAAGGCCACCTCCTTCCGGGCCGATGCCTCAGGCGGCCAGCGCGACCTGGCGGTGAGCCAGGGCCATCACCTCGTGCGGGTCCAGCGTCTTCAGGCGGTGGTCGCTCCAGACCTGGCGCCAGCGGCGCGCGCCCGGCAGGCCGTTGCGCAGGCCGAGCATGTGGCGCGCCACCGAGTACCAGGACGTGCCGCGCTCGCGCTGCTGCCGCGCCATGTAGTCGACCAGCTCGGCCTCGACCGATTCGCGCGTGCCCTCGAACGCCGGCTCGCCGAAGAACTGCTCGTCCCACGAGGCCAGCCACCAGGGGTTGTGGTACGCCTCGCGGCCCAGCATCACGCCGTCCAGGCCCTGCAGTTGCTCCCGGACCTGTTCGGTCTCGGTGAAGCCGCCGTTGATCGCGAAGGTCCAGTCCGGGAAATCGCGCTTCAACCGGTGCACGGTCTCGTAGCGCAGCGGCGGCACCTCGCGGTTCTCCTTGGGCGACAGGCCCTTGAGCCAGGCATTGCGCGCATGGACGATGAACACGCGGCAGCCCGCCTCGCCGACCAGCCCAACGAAGTCGCGCACGAACTCGTAGCTCTCGTCGCGGTCGATGCCGATGCGGTGCTTGACGGTGACGGGGATGCCGACCGCATCCACCATCGCCTTGACGCCTTGCGCCACCAGCTGCGGCTCGGCCATCAGGCAGGCGCCGAAAGCGCCGCGCTGCACGCGCTCGCTGGGGCAGCCGCAGTTGAGGTTGATCTCGTCGTAGCCCCACTGCTCGCCCAGCTTGGCGCAGCGCGCCAGGTCGTCGGGCTCGCTGCCGCCGAGCTGCAGAGCGACCGGATGCTCGGTCTCGTCGAAATCCAGGTGGCGCGGCACGTCGCCATGCAGCAGCGCGCCGGTCGTCACCATCTCGGTGTAGAGCAGCGTGCGCCGGCTGAGCAGGCGGTGGAAGAAGCGGCAGTGGCGGTCCGTCCAGTCCATCATCGGAGCGACGGACATCCGCCAGGGGCTGAATGGCTGAGTCATGAAAGGGCTCGGCGCCCACGGATGTGCGCGCCGAGCCCCCTATTGTCCCAGCTGTCGGCGTCGCGCAACCCGCGCGCTACCATGGCCGGGTGCAGATCAACCTCCGAGCCGGTGCTGTTGCGGTCCTCGCCGCGGCCGCGCTCTGGCTGGCGTGGCCCACGGTGAAGGAGCGGCTGGCGCCGAGTCCGCTCATCACGACAGAGGCGACCTCGGACCGCATTCCGGAAGTCATCCCGACCCACGGCGGCCTGCTCGTGATCGCGCGGATCAAGGGGTACGAGACCTTCACCCGGACCGACGCCGAGCCCGTCCGGCTGCTGTTCAACCTGATCCAGATCCCGCTGGGCATCACGGTTTCGCAGATCCGCACCGCGGCGCTCTACCAGTACCAGATCCAGCTCGAGGAGAAGTGGCCGATCCGCTGCACGGCCACGCGCTGCATCGTGCGCACCGGCCCGGTGGAGCTGGCCACGCCGGTCGCGATCTACTCCGACGAGACCGTGCGCAAGACCGAGAGCGGCTGGGGCCGCTTCGACAAGACCCAGAACCTGCAGGCGCTGGAGAAGGAGCTCAGCGCGCGGCTGCAGGAGCGCGGGATGCAACCGCGCAACCGCGACGTCGGCCTGCGCGACGGCCGCAACACGGTGCGCGAGTTCGTCCAGACCTGGCTGCGCAAGGAGACCGGGCTGGCGCGCGAGATCGTCGTGCTGTTCCCCGGCGAGGAAGAGCCGGGTCCGGGCTCGCGGCCTCTTCCCTAGCGGGATTCCCTTCGCAGCCAGTCCGTGGCGCCCCGCCCCGCGACCCGGCCCGTCGCGAAGCTCGCGGTGAGCAGGTAGCCGCCGGTGGGCGCTTCCCAGTCCAGCATCTCGCCGGCGCAGAACACGCCGGGCAGTTGGCGAACCATGAAGTGCTCGTCGAGCGCATCGAGGCGAACGCCGCCCGCCGTGCTGATCGCCTCTGCCACCGGGCGCGGACGGACGAGCTTGAGCGGCAGCGCCTTCAGCGCCGCGGCGAGAGCGACCGGGTCCTCGAACTGTTCGCGCGACAGCAGCTCGTGCAGCAGCGCCGCCTTCGCGCCGGCGATGTGCAGCCGGCTCTTGAGGTGCGTGGACAGGCTGCGCGGCCCGCGCGGATGCGCGACTTCCGCGCGCACCTTGGCCTCGCTGAGCTGCGGCAGCAGGTCGAGCACCCAGGTGGCTTCGCCGCGGGCCGCGATCTCGTCGCGCAGCCGCGCGGAGAAGGCGTACACCAGGCTGCCTTCGATGCCGGTGTCGGTCAGCACGAATTCACCGGGGCAGGTTTCCCGCTCCGACGCCATGCGCGCGGCCACCGGCTTGATCGGCTGGCCGGCGAAGCGCTCGCGCAGCAGCTCGCTCCAGCCGGCCACGGTGGGCCGCGTCGGCGCCACGTCGAAGCCGCAATTGGACGGCTGCAGCGGCGCGATGCCGACGCCGCGCGCTTGCAGCAACGGCGCCCAGGCACCGTCGGAACCCAGTCGCGGCCAGCTCGCGCCGCCCAGCGCCAGCACGGTGGCGTCGGCCGGATGCACGACGCGGCCCGAGGGCGCATCGAACAACAGGCCGCCCGCTTCGTCCCACCCGACCCAGCGATGGCGCGTGTGGAAGCGGACACCGGCCGCGCGCAGACGGTGCAGCCAGGCGCGCAACAAGGGCGCGGCCTTCATGTCGGTGGGAAAGACGCGGCCGGACGTGCCGACGAACGTCTCGATGCCCAGCTCGGCGGCCCAGCGCCGCACGGCTTCGCCACCGAACTCGGCGATGGCCCGGCGCAGGCTGTCGCCGATCTCGCCGTAGCGCGCCAGGAAAGGCTCCGGCGATTCGGAATGGGTGAGGTTGAGGCCGCCGCGGCCGGCCAGGAGGAACTTGCGGCCCACGGAAGGCATGGCATCGAACAGGTCGACAGCGATGCCCTGCGCGGCCAGCACTTCGGCCGCCATCAGGCCGGCGGGGCCGCCGCCGATGACGGCGGCACACGAACGCGAGGAAGTCACCCGGGGATTGTCCTCGCTGGCGGGGGTCGCTTACTGCGCCGGCGGGTAGCCCGCCTCGATCAGCGCCTCGGCGAAGTCCTGGCGGTCCTCGGCCGACTCGATGCGGACCTGCTTGGTGCCCAGGTCGACCTCGACCTTGGCGGCGGGATCGACCGACTTGCAGGCCCGCGTGACGGCGCTCACGCAGTGGCCGCAGCTTATGTCCGGCAGCTTCATTTCGATCATGGTGGGGGTCCTCCGGGTCGGGAAAAAGTGGATCAAGGCCTGCATCGTCAGCCTTGACACCATGGCAAGGTCAAGGGGTCGGACATCCGAAGCCCCAATCGCGAAAGGGGCTTGACCTTGCCATGATGTCAAGCTTGAACATCCCGGCCATGAACACCACCGCCACCCTGCCCGGCCGCCTCGACGTGAACGAGGCCTCGCTCAGCCTCGAGGTCGAAGGCATGACCTGCGCGTCCTGCGTCGCCCGAGTGGAAAAGGCTCTCAAGAAGACGCCCGGCGTGGTCGGCGCCGAGGTGAACCTCGCCACGGAGAAGGCCGAGGTCCGCTTCGTCGGCCGCCCGCAGGAGATGCAGGACCAGCTGCTCGCCGCCATCGAGAAGGCCGGCTACAAGGCCGCGTTGCCCGCCCCGGCCGAGGCCGCGCAACCCGCGCCGGCCCCGGCCCTGCTGCCCGACTGGTGGCCGGTCGCCCTCTCGGCTGCGCTGTCGCTGCCGCTGATTCTTCCCATGGTCGCGATGCTGTTCGGCGTCGACCTGGCGCTGCCCGGCTGGTGGCAGCTGGCCCTGGCGACGCCGGTGCAGTTCTGGCTGGGCGCGCGCTTCTACCGCTCGGCCTGGAAGGCGGTGAAGGCCCGCGCCGGCAACATGGACCTGCTGGTCGCGCTGGGCACCAGCGCCGGCTACGGCCTCTCGCTCTACCTCCTGGTCACGGGAATGGAGCACGCGGGCCACGGCGAGGCGCCGCACCTCTACTTCGAAGCCTCGGCCGTCGTCATCACTCTCGTGCTGCTGGGCAAGTGGCTGGAGACGCGCGCCAAGCGGCAGACCACGGAAGCGATCCGCGCGCTCAACGCGCTGCGGCCCGACACGGCCCGCGTGCGCCGCCACGGCCAGGAAGTCGAACTGCCGGCCTCGCGGGTCGCCGTCGGCGACGTGGTGCTCGTGCGCCCCGGCGAGCGCGTGCCCGTCGACGGCGAGGTGATCGAGGGCTCGACCCACGTGGACGAGTCGCTGATCACCGGAGAGAGCCTGCCGGTGGCCCGGCGCGAGGGCGACAAGGTGGTCGGCGGCTCGGTCAACGGCGAAGGCCTGTTCGCCGCGCGCGCCACGGCCGTGGGCGCGGAGTCCACGCTGTCGCGCATCGCTCGCATGGTCGAATCGGCGCAAGCCAAGAAGGCGCCGATCCAGCGCCTGGTCGACCAGGTGAGCGAGGTGTTCGTGCCCATCGTCATCGGCCTGGCCGCGCTGACGCTGCTGGGCTGGGGCGTGGCCACCGGCGACTGGGAGCGCGCCATCCTCAACGCGGTGGCGGTGCTGGTCATCGCCTGCCCGTGCGCGCTGGGCCTGGCGACGCCCACGGCCATCATGGCCGGCACGGGCGTGGCCGCGCGCCGCGGCATCCTGATCAAGGATGCGGAGGCGCTGGAGGTCGCGCACAAGGTGCAGGTCGTCGCCTTCGACAAGACCGGCACGCTGACCGAAGGCCGGCCGCGCCTGGCCGCGTTCGAGGCGGCGGACGGCGATGCCGAGGGCCTGCTGAAGGCCGCCGCCAGCGTGCAGGCCGGCAGCGAGCATCCGCTGGCCAAGGCGGTGCTGGAAGCGGCCTCGCAGCGCGCGCTCTCGATCGTGCCGGCCCGCGAAGCCCGCGCCGTCGCGGGCCGGGGGATGTCGGCCGTGGTCCAGGGGCGCGAGCTTCGCCTGGGCAGCACGCGCTGGATGCGCGAGCTGGGCGCGGACCTCTCGCCGCTGGCGCAGCGCGCCGCGCAGCTGGAAGGCGAAGGCCGCACCGTCTCCTGGCTCGCCGACGCCACGCCGCCGGCGCGGCTGCTGGGCCTGCTGGCCTTCGGCGACCGGCCCAAGGCCACGGCGAAGCAGGCCGTCGAGGTGCTGCATGCGCAGGGCGTGAAGTCCGCCATGGTCACGGGCGACAACCGCGGCGCCGCGCAGGCGATCGCCGGCGAGCTCGGCATCGACGAGGTGCGGGCCGAGGTGCTGCCGCAGGATAAGGCGGCCATCGTCGCGGAGCTCAAGGCCGCGGGCGCCACCGTCGCCATGGTGGGCGACGGCATCAACGACGCCCCGGCGCTGGCGGCCGCGGACGTGGGCTTCTCCATGTCCACCGGCACCGAGGTGGCGATGCACGCGGCCGGCGTCACGCTGATGCGCGGCGACCCGCGCCTGGTGGCCGACGCCATCGACATCTCGCGCCGCACCTACGCCAAGATCCGCCAGAACCTGTTCTGGGCCTTTGTCTACAACGTGGTGGGCATCCCGCTCGCCGCCTTCGGCCTTCTCAATCCCATGCTCGCCGGCGCCGCGATGGCGTTCTCCTCGGTGAGCGTGGTCACCAACGCCCTGGCCCTGCGCCGCTGGAAAGGAACCGCCGCATGAACACGACCGGCACGGGATTCAACATCGGCGAGGCCGCCGAGCGCGCCTCCGTCACGCCGAAGATGGTTCGGCACTACGAGTCGCTGGGCCTGCTGCCCAAGGTGCACCGCACCGAGTCGGGCTACCGCGTGTACACCGACAACGAGGTCCACACGCTGCAGTTCATCAAGCGCTCGCGCGACCTGGGCTTCTCCATCCCCGAGATCGCCGAGCTGCTCAAGCTGTGGCAGGACCGCCGCCGCTCCAGCGCCAACGTGAAGAAGCTGGCCGCGCAGCACGTCGAGGAACTGGAGCGCAAGATCAAGGAGCTGGAGGCGATGCGCAAGACGCTGCGCCAGCTGATGCACTGCTGCCACGGCGACGAGCGCCCCGACTGCCCCATCCTCGACGACCTGGAAAGCGCGATGAGCGGCAAGGCGCCGGCGCGCAAGGTCGCGTGACGCGGCCTACGGCCGGAAGCGCCTGAGCCGCAGCGCGTTGCCCACCACCGAGACCGAGCTCAGGCTCATCGCCAGCGCCGCGACCATGGGCGACAGCAGCCAGCCGGTCCACGGATAGAGCACGCCGGCCGCGAGCGGGATGCCCAGCGCGTTGTAGAGGAAGGCGAACATCAGGTTCTCGCGCATGTTGCGCACCGAGGCCTCGGACAGCGCGCGTGCGTCGGCGATGGCACGCAGGTCGCCCTTCACCAGCGTGACCTGCGCGCTCTCCATGGCCACGTCGGTGCCGGCGCCCATCGCGATGCCGACGTCGGCCCCGGCCAGCGCCGGCGCGTCGTTGATGCCGTCGCCGGCCATCGCGACCACCAGGCCCTGCTGCTTGAACCGGCGCGCGAGCTCCAGCTTGTCGGCCGGCTTGACCTCGCCGTGGACCTCGTCGATGCCCAGCGCCCGCGCCACCGACTTCGCCGTGGGCAGGCCGTCGCCGGTGGCCATCACCAGCCGGATGCCCTGGGCCTTCAGGCGCCGGATCGCTTCGGGCGTGGTGGACTTCACCGGATCGGCCACCGCCAGCAGGCCGGCGAAGCGGCCGTCCACCGCGAGGTGCATCACGCTCGCGCCCTGCGCGCGCAGCGCCTGGCCCTGGGCCGACAGGGCGGCGACGTCCACGCCCGCCTTGTCCATCATGGCCGTGTTGCCGAGCGCCAGCGACTTTCCGTCGACCACGCCCGAGACGCCGATGCCGGAAGCGGAATCGAAGTTCTCGGCCCTGGACAGCCGCAGCCCGCGCGCCTTGGCGGCATCGACGATGCTGCGCGCCAGCGGATGCTCGCTGCCCTGGTCCAGGCTGGCCGCCAGGCGCAGCACCTCGTCTTCGCCGAAGCCCGGCGCCGCGACCGCTTCCTTGAACGCGGGCCGGCCTTCGGTCAGCGTGCCGGTCTTGTCCACCACCAGCACGTCCACCTTGCGAAGGTTCTCGATCGCGGAAGCGTCCTTGAACAGCACGCCATGCCGCGCGCCCTGCCCCGTCGCGACCATCACCGTCATCGGCGTGGCCAGGCCCAGCGCGCAGGGGCAGGCGATGATCAGCACCGCCACGGCGTTGACCAGCCCGTGGACCCACGAGGGCGGCGGTCCCCAGACGCCCCACGCGAAGAAGGTGGCGACGGCGGCGGCCACCACGCCCAGGACGAACCAGCCCGCCACCACGTCGGCCATGCGCTGCATCGGCGCCCTGGAGCGCTGGGCCTGCGCGACCATCTGCACGATCTGCGAGAGCACCGTGGCCGAGCCGACCTTCTCGGCCCGCATCAGCAGCGCGCCGGAGGTGTTGACGGTCGCGCCGATCAGCTTGTCGCCGGCGCCCTTGGAGACCGGCATCGGTTCGCCGGTGACCATGGCCTCGTCGACCGAGCTCCGGCCTTCGACCACCACGCCGTCCACCGGCACCTTCTCGCCGGGGCGCACGCGCAGCAGGTCGTCCACGTGCACGTGCGCGAGCGGCACGTCCTCCTCGCTGCCGTCGGGCGCCACGCGGCGCGCCGTCTTGGGAGCGAGCCCGAGCAGCGCCTTGATCGCCGCGCTCGCACCCGAACGTGCACGCAGCTCCATCACCTGGCCCAGCAGCGTGAGCGAGATGATCGCGCTGGCGGCCTCGAAGTAGACGGCCACGCGCCCCATGGACACGAACGATTCCGGGAACACGCCGGGCACGACCGTGGCCACCACGCTGTAGACGAAGGCCGCGCCCGTGCCCAGCGAGATCAGCGTCCACATGTTCGGGCTGCGGTTGGCGACGGACTGCCAGCCGCGACGGAAGAACGGCGCTCCCGCCCACAGCACCACGGGCGCGCTCAGGACGAGTTCGACCCAGGACTGCGCCCTTGCGTCCATCAGCGCCATCGAATGCGCGGACATCGCGAGCACCACGCCGACCACGGTCAGCGGCAGGGTCCACCAGAAGCGGCGTTCGAAATCGACGAGCTCCGGGTCCTTGCCCTCCTCCAGCGAAGGCATCTCGGGCTCCAGCGCCATGCCGCAGATCGGGCAATGCCCGGGCGCATCACGCCGGACCTGCGGATGCATGGGGCAGACGTACACGGTGCCGGATGCGGAGGGGGTCTCCTCCTGGCGTCCATCCGGCCCCGGCCCGTGGTGGTGGTGCTGGTGGTGGTGATGGGCGGCGGCTTGCGCGCCGGCGGATCGCGTGTCTTGCATGTTCAGCTTCCCTTCGAACCCGGGTTCCGTCGTCCCCGACGGGAGACGCTCACTTGCTCGCCTGGATCTCGGTGACCGTCATCCGGCCGTCCTGGTTCGCCGCGCGGAACTGGACCTTGTCGCCCGCCTTCACCTGGTCGAGCATCGACTTGTCGGCGACGACGAACACCATGGTCATCGGGGGCATGTCGAGGTTCCTGATCTCGCCATGCCTGAGCGTGATCTTGCCGGCGGACTTGTCCACCTTCCGCACCTCGCCGTCGGCGAAGTCCCCCGAGGCCCAGGCGGGGAAGGCGAGCGCGCCACCGAGGGCGATCGCGGACAGGGCGCGGTTGATACTGGGTTTCATGGCTTGGCTCCTTGCTGCTGGTTTCAGGGGTTGACCTTGATCTTCCCGACCATGCCGGCCTGGTAGTGGCCGGGGATCAGGCAGGCGAAATCGAACTCGCCGGCGCGGTTGAACTTCCACACCAGCCGGCCCTTGCGGCCGGCGGCGACGTGCGCCATGTGCGGCTCGTCGTGTTCCATGCCGGGGAACTTCTGCATCAGCGCGGCATGCTCCTCGAGGGCCTTGGCGGTGCCGATGACCATCTCGTGCAGCACCTTGCCGTGGTTGCGCAGCACGAAGCGGAGGGTCTCGCCCTGCTTCACTTCGAGGGTCGAAGGCGTGAAGCGCATGTCGTCGCTCATGGCGATCTCGACGGTGCGCTTCACGTCCCGGGTTTCGCCGGCGATGCCCCAGGGCTGCTGCTCCTTCATGTCGGCATGGGACTTCTTCGTCCCCGCACTCTCGTGCGCGAACGCCGGTGGTACGGCGAGAACGATCGCCAGCA
The DNA here is from genome assembly GCA_023387335.1 of Pseudomonadota bacterium. Taxonomy (GTDB): domain Bacteria; phylum Pseudomonadota; class Gammaproteobacteria; order Burkholderiales; family Burkholderiaceae_C; genus Ramlibacter. The sequence goes on from JAEWIF010000052.1 coordinate 26,840, forward strand.
GCACGCTGGAACGGATGGCTTGTTTCATCGGATTCATGTCAGTGATGGCCCTGGTGCCCGGCCGATGCCGGTTTGCGGACGCGGACTTCGACGTCGGAAGTGGGCTTGCTCGCGGCGGCGGGCTTCGCCGGCGCCGCCCGCGCGGGTTCGGGCAGCTGCCCCGTGAACTCATAGGCGACGGTACCTGCGGGATGCTTGAACCAGCCCGGGTCCGAGTAGTCGCCGCGCTTCTGCTCGCGGCGCACCTTGACGGTGGTGAACATGCCGCCCATCTCGATGCCGCCGAACGGGCCTTCGCCGGTCATCATCGGCGCGGTGTTGTCCGGCAGCGGCATCTCCATCTCCCCCATGTCGGCCATGCCGCGCTCGCCCATCACCATGTAGTCCGGAACCAGCTTCGATATCTTCTTCGCCACGTCGCGGTGGTCGATGCCGATCATGGTGGGCACGTCGTGGCCCATGGCGTTCATGGTGTGGTGGCTCTTGTGGCAGTGGAAGGCCCAGTCGCCCTCCTCGTCGGCGATGAATTCGAGCTGCCGCATCTGCCCCACCGCGACGTCGGCCGACACTTCCGGCCAGCGCGCGGCCTTCGGCGTGGGACCGCCGTCGGTGCCGGTGACGAAGAACTCATGCCCATGGATGTGCATCGGGTGGTTGGTCATCGTGAGGTTGCCCACCCGGATGCGCACCCTGTCGCCGCGGCGCACGTTCATGGAGGCTATGCCGGGGAAGACCCTGCTGTTGAAGGTCCAGAGGTTGAAGTCCAGCATCGTCATGATCTTCGGGGTGTAGGCGCCCGGCTCGATGTCGTAGGCGTTCAGCAGGAACACGAAGTCGCGGTCCACTTCCTCGATCAGCGGATGCTTTCCCCTCGGGTGCGTGACCCAGAAGCCCATCATCCCCATCGCCATCTGCGTCATCTCGTCGGCATGCGGGTGGTACATGAAGGTGCCGGGCCGGCGCGCGACGAACTCGTACACGAAGGTCTTTCCGGGCTGGATGGCCTTCTGCGTGAGCCCGGTGACGCCGTCCATGCCGTTGGGCAGGCGCTGGCCGTGCCAGTGGATGCTGGTGTGCTCGGGCAGCTTGTTGGTCACGAAGATGCGCACGCGGTCGCCTTCCACCACCTCGATGGTCGGGCCGGGCGACTGGCCGTTGTAGCCCCACAGGTGGGCCTTGAAGCCGGGCGCCATCTCGCGCACCACCGGCTCGGCCACCAGGTGGAACTCCTTGATGCCGTTGTTCATGCGCCAGGGCGCGGTCCAGCCGTTGAGGGTGACGACCGGGTCGTAGGGGCGGCCCGTGCTCGGCGCCAGCGGGCCTGCGGTGTCGGGCGTGGTCTGGATGACGGGTTCGGGCAAGGCGGCCATCGCCACCTTGCTGACCGAGGCCGCGCTCACCGCACCGGCGATGGCGCCGAAGCCCGCCAGGAAGCTTCTTCTGGGATTCGGGTTCATGGGGTCCTCGTGGGTTCAGTGGCCTGCTTCGGCCGCGGCGGTGCCGGCCGCCGACGGCGATGCCGCGGCCGGACCGGCGATCGGCTCGCCGATCAGGGTGGAGGAAAGCGCAGCGTCGGCCAGCCAGAAATCGCGCTGCGCCTCGATGGCGGTGATGACGCCCGAGACCTGCTCGCGCGCGTCGGCCAGCAGCTCGAACACGCCGATCAGCATGCCGTTGTAGCGAAGCAGGTTCTCTTCCGCGATGGTCTTGCGCAGCGGCAGCATCTCGTCGCGCTGGTGGCGGGCCTGGTCGTAGGCCGTGCGGTAGGCCGAGTAGCTCTCGCGCGCCTGCGAGGTCGCGCCGCGGGCCACGGCTTCGTAGCGGTTGACGGCCGCGAGCGAGCGGGCGTCGAGCGCGGCGCGGCGCGTGGCGCCCCAGTCGAACAGCGGCAGCCGCACGTCCAGCTCCCAGCCGCGCGTGGTCGAGCGGTCGCCGTTGCCTTCGAAGCGGGTGTCGCGGCGCGCGCCGAGTTCCACGTCGGTCAGCGCGGAGACCAAGTCCACGCCGCGAGAACGTCCGGCCGCTTCCAGTTCCAGCCGGGCCAGCCGTGCGTCGAGGCGCTGCGCGCCCAGCGCCTGCGAGACGTCGGTGGCGGGCCGCGGCGTCGCGGGCAGGTCCGGCAGGCGATCCGGCAGCTTCAGCGCCTGGGCCTGTTCATCGGTCAGGCCCAGCTGGCGCACCAGCGCTTCGCGCGAGGCCACCGCGTTCTGCCGCGCGGCGGCCAATCGCGCCGAGGCGTCTCCGTAGAACACATGCTGGCGCGCGGCCTGCAGCTTGCTGAAGTTGCCCACCCGCTGCATGCGCCGCGCGAGCTCGGCACTGGCCTCGGCCGCTTCCTGCACCTGCGTGGCGTAGGTCTCGACCTCGCGGGCGGCGACGGCCTTGACCCAGGCCTGCTTCGTGGCGGCCACCTGATCGACGACGGTTCCGGCCAGTCGGACGCGCGCCTGCTCGGACTCGACGCGCGACACCGACAGGCGCTGCGGCAGCGTGATCAGGTCGAACAGGCCGACCGAGAGCAGCCGGCCGATCTCCAGGTCCGCGCCCTCGCGCAGCCGCTCGAAGGAGAACACCACGCCGCCGGGCAGGCCGCGCTGGCGTGCCTGGGCGATCTCGCCCCAGCTTTGCGCCAGGGCGGCCTGGAAGGCCGGGCTGTTGGCCAGCGCGAGGCGGGCCGCGCCGTCCATGGACAGCGGGTCCTTCAGCAGGTCGGAAGCGACTCGCGCGGAAGCGGCGCGCTGCGATTCGTCGCGCGCCAGCGTGGCGCCGGCGCCGCCGGACACGGGCGCGGCCAGTTCGTTGGCCTCGCGCAGCGCGGCATCCATGTTCGGCGCGGCGCAACCGGCGAGCACAACTGCGGCGATGCCCGCGGCCGCGGTGCGGCTGAAGCGTTGCGCACCCATCAGTGGTGCCCCGCGTGCGGATCGGCCGCCTTGGGTTGCGATGCCGCCGGTGCCTTCGGCGGGGCAGCCTGCATCTCGCGGGCGTAGGCGCGCCAGCCGCCGATGTCGCGTGCGGTGTCGTTGCTGCGGCGCCAGTCCTGGACCTCTTCGGCCGCGAAGGGCCGGTAGCCCTCGAAGGCGGATCGGTAGGCGGACGTGGCAGGCGCGCTCGCCGAAGGAGCGGGCTGCGGCGCCTGGGCCGTGGCGTGCAGGCTCGCCGCCAGCGCGGGCAAGCCGATGAATAGCTTTCTTGCGGAAATTGACATGGGGTCCTCGCGGAATTCGTTCGTGGCGCACGCCGATCCGCGGTCGCTCACGCGGGATCAGGTCCGGAACGGAAATGCGGCGGCCCGCCCCGGCGATGCGGGGGCCTGGCGGCCGCTCAGGCGCGAGGTGGTTTGTCGGGGCGTGGCGGAGCGCGGGTCAGCGCCAGCACGCGCGGCTGGGGAAGTTCAGCCGAGGGGGAGTCCGCCCAGGGGAGCACGGGCGTGGTTTCGGGGATGGCGACGACCTGGCACAAGGCACAGATCGGGCACTTGTGGTCTCCGTGCCCGGCGCCGGCGGCGTCCGCGTGTCCGGTCGAGTGGCCGTCATGAGCCGACGCCTGGTGATGGCCGTGATCGGGGTCCGCATGCTCCTCGTGCACGGCCGCGGCCGCGACCGCGGCAGCGGCCTGGTCGCAGTACAGCATCGACGCGGCCGCCATGCCCTGCAGGGGCAGCGCGGCCAGGACGAGCCAGGCGACGAGGAGACGGAAGATCGACATCGGGCGGGATGCTATCGCATGCGATTCGGGGAATCATGGACCTTGCCACAGTGGCAAGGTCAAGCGTCCGGGAAGGCTCGGCAGCAGCGCTGCGACGCGGCGGCCTGCACCGGCGGGCACGGCACGCTGCCGTACGAGCAGAACACGCAGCAATCGCCCGGTTGCGGGCGCAACAGCGCCTTGCACTTCTCACACTCGTGGAAGAACCGGCAGGCGTCCGTGGGCATGGTCTCGGTCGTCGCGTGCCCGCAGTGCGGGCAGGTCAGGACCGACTGCAGCACCGGCGCGTTCATCGCGTTCCGGCAGCGACCCGATCGCGCTCCGTGCGCAACTCGCCGCGCGCCTGCCGCAGCACGCTGGCCGCACCCGTGATCGCCAGCACGGCCATCAGCGTCGCCACGACCAGGTCCGGCCAGGCCGAGCCGGTGCCGAACACGCCGGCCGCCGCCAGCATCACCGCGACGTTGCCGACCGCGTCGTTGCGCGAGCAGATCCAGGCCGATCGCATGTTGGCGTCGCCGGTGCGGTGCGCGTACAGCATCCAGGCCACGCCGAGGTTGGCGGCCAGCGCCAGGAAGCCGATCGCACCCATGGTGATCGCCTCGGGCGCCACGCCGTTCCTGAACGACCAGACCGCACGTCCGAGCACGAAGACGCCGAAAGCGCCCATGCACAACGCCTTGACCAGCGCGGCCCTGGAGCGCGCCGTCATCGCCATGCCCAGCACGGCCAGCGACAAGCCGTAGTTGGCGGCGTCGCCGAAGAAGTCGATCGAATCGGCCAGGAGCGACACCGAGCCGGAGCTGGCGGCCGCCGCGATCTCGGCGACGAACATGCCGGCGTTGACGATGAGGGCGATCCACAGCGCCTTGCGGTAGCGCGGATCGACGGCGGGCCTGGAAGGGGCACAGCAGTGGGCGGACATTCCTCGTTCTCTCCTTGGGTTCCCGCCATTGAAAACCCTGAAGCCGCTACAGAGTCAAGCGCCCTGCCCCGCTCAGTGACGGCGATGCGACCCGCCCACGTGCCCGGCCTTCGCGACCGGCACCGCCGCGCTTTCCTGGGCGTCCTTGTCCAGGCTTTCGAGGATGCCGCAGGCCGCGCCCGCCGCGTCGCATTGCGCGCGCAACTGCTTGAGTTCGGCCTGCAATCGCTTCAATTCACGGATGCGCTCGGCCACGTGGCCGATGTGCTCGTCGAGCAGCCCGTTCACCGACTCGCAGTTGCCGGCCGGGTCGTCCTTGAAGCGCAGCAGCGCGCGGATCTCCTCCAGCGTCATGTCCAGCGAACGGCAGTGGCGGATGAAGGCGAGCCGCTGCAGGTGCTCCTGGCCGTAGGTGCGGTAGTTGGACTCGGTGCGCGCGGGCTCGGGCAAGAGGCCTTCGCGCTCGTAGTAGCGGATGGTCTCGACCTGCGTGCGGGCCGCCTTGGCGAGGTCGCCGATCTTCATCGTCATCGTGGTCATGCTGCCGTCGCTTCGCCCCAGAAGTTGTAGCTCAATGCCTTCGGCCGCGCGATGTAGGCGCGCTCGGGATCGGAGCGGAAGCCCGCATCGCGCAGCAGCAGCGGGACGTCGCGCGTGAGATGGCAGCCGCCGGCGATGCGCGACCAGTACGGCTCCAGCCTGAACTGCCAGCGCGCGACGCCCGTGTCCGGCGCGAGGCCGTGCTCCGCGAACAGCAACCGCCCGCCGGGACGCAGCACGCGTCGCATCTCGGCCAGCGCCGCCATCGGGTCGCTCACCGAACACAGCGTGTACGTGCACACCACGCAATCGAAGGACGCCGAGTCGAGCGGCAACCGCTCCGCCGTCAACCGGCGCAGTTCGACCGGCAGCCCCGCGCGCCGGCTGCGCCGCTGCGCGAGCCGGTGCATCTGCTGCGCCGGGTCGATGCCCACCAGGGCCTGGACCTTGGCGCGGTCGTAGAAGCGCAGGTTGAGCCCCGTGCCGATGCCGATCTCCAGCACGCGGCCGGCGGCCCGCGGGACCACCTGGCGGCGCTGGGCCGAGATCATCGGCAGGCCGCAGGCGAAGTCCAGCAGCCAGGGCAGCACGTGGCGGTCGTACCAGGAGGCGGTGTCTTCTTGCATGCGGTTTCAAGCTTAGGCCAACTGGGGACCGTTCCTACAGGGTCAGGCCTTTCGAGCCGACACCGCGATGGCCGCAGCCGCGCTGCAATGGTCCGGTTGGAATCGCAAGACACGAAAGGCGCCAATGAAGAATTTCCAGCTCAGCCACGACATGCTCAACCTCGGCGGCCAGTTCTATCCCACGGGCCACATCGTGGCCATGTTCGCCGACGAGAACGCGGCGCGTGCCGCGGCGCGCGCGCTGGTGGACGCGAGGGTTCCGGACGACGACCTCAGCCTCATCACCCCCGAGGCCATGATGCGAGACGTGGCGCGCACCGTCGGCAACGCCGACATCCCCCTGCCTTCGGCCGGCACCGAGGCCGACACCGTGCGGCGCTTCTCCGAACTGTCGGCCCAGGGCCACTACGGGTTGCTGATCCACGTCTCGCGCGAGCACGACAGTGACCAGGTGATGGCCGCGCTGCGCGACCACCGCCCCTCGCACGCGCAGTACTACCGCCGGCTGGTGATCGAAGACCTGGCTTGAAAGAAAAAGGCCCGCGGATGCGGGCCTTTCGTTGGGGGCCGGCTGGAGCTCAGCCCATGTGCAGGCCGCCGTTGACCGAGAAGTCGGCGCCGGTCGAGTAGCCGCTCTCGTCCGAGGCCAGCCACGCGATGATGGACGCGATCTCGCTGGGCTCGCCCAGGCGCTTGACGGGGATGGTGCCCACGATCTTGTCCAGCACGTCCTGGCGGATCGCCTTGACCATGTCGGTGCCGATGTAGCCCGGGCTCACGGTGTTGACCGTCACGCCCTTGTTGGCCAGCTCCTGCGCCAGCGCCATGGTGAAGCCGTGCATGCCGGCCTTGGCCGCCGAGTAGTTGGTCTGGCCGGCCTGGCCCTTCTCGCCGTTCACGGACGAGATGTTGATGATGCGGCCCCAGCCCCGCTCCACCATGTCGCCCACCACCTGCTTGGTGACGTTGAACATGGAGTTGAGGTTGGTCTCGATCACCGCGTCCCAGTCCTCGCGCGTCATCTTCAGGAACATGCGGTCGCGCGTGATGCCGGCGTTGTTGACCAGCACGTCGATGGCGCCGTGCTCGGCCTTGGCCTTGGTGAAGGCCTCCACCGTGGAGTCCCACTCGCCGACATTGCCGACCGAAGCGTGGAAGGTGAAGCCCTTGGCCTTCTGCTCGTCGAGCCACTTGTTGAAGTCGCGGGTGGGACCGCAACCCGCGATGACCTTGAAGCCTTCCTTGTGCAGGCGCTGGCAGATGGCAGTGCCGATGCCACCCATGCCACCGGTGACGTACGCGACTTTCTGGGCCATGTGTTCTCCTTAAGTTGTCGTGACCACTCTAGCCAATCACACTGCTTCGACGGCGAGGGAAACCCCCATGCCGCCGCCGATGCACAGCGCGGCCAGGCCCTTCTTCGCTTCGCGGCGCTGCATCTCGTGCAGCAGCGTGACGAGGATGCGCGCGCCCGATGCACCGATGGGATGGCCGATGGCGATGGCGCCACCGTTGACGTTGACCTTGGCGGGATCGATGCCCAGCTCCTTGTTCACCGCGCATGCCTGGGCCGCGAAGGCCTCGTTGAGCTCGAACAGGTTGACGTCCTGCACGTTCCAGCCGGCGCGCTGCAGCGCCTTGCGGCTCGCGGGCACCGGGCCCATGCCCATGGTCGCGGGATCCAGGCCCGAGGTGCCGAAGCCGGCGATGCGCGCGAGCGGCTTGAGGCCCAGCGCCGCGGCCTTCCTGGCCGACATCACTACCAGCGCGGCGGCGCCGTCGTTGATGCCCGAGGCATTGCCGGCCGTCACGCTGCCGGCCTTGTCGAACGCGGGCCGCAGGCCGGCCAGCGCTTCGGCGTTGGTCTTCTTGTTGATGAACTCGTCCTGCGCGAAGACGACGGGATCGCCCTTCTTCTGCGGGATGGTGACGGGGACGATCTCGTCCTTGAACTTGCCGGCTTCCTGCGCCGCGGCGGCCTTCTGCTGGCTGGCCAGCGCGAGAGCGTCCTGCGCGCCGCGGTCGATGCCGTACTGCTTCGCCACGTTCTCGGCGGTGATGCCCATGTGGTACTGGTTGTAGACGTCCCACAGGCCGTCGACGATCATCGAATCGATCATCTTCCAGTCGCCCATGCGCTGGCCGTCGCGCGAGTTCAGCAGCACGTGAGGCGCGGCGCTCATGTTCTCCTGGCCGCCGGCCACCACGATCTCGCTGTCGCCCCAGGCGACCGCCTGCGCGGCCAGCATCACGGCCTTCAGGCCCGAGCCGCACACCGCGTTGATGGTCAGCGCCGGCACTTCCTTGGGCAGCCCGGCCTTCAACGAAGCCTGGCGCGCGGGGTTCTGGCCCGCGCCGGCGGCCAGCACCTGGCCCATGATGACTTCGCCCACCTGGGCCGGATCGACCTTCGCGCGCGCCAGCGCTTCCTTGATCACGATGGCGCCGAGCTCCGTCGCGGGGATCTTGGCGAGCGAGCCGCCGAACTTGCCGACGCCGGTGCGGACAGCCGAGACGATGACGATGTCTTCCATGGAGGTCTCCTTCAGGTGGGTATGGGGATCAGGCCTTGGCCTTCACGTAGCGGCCCGGCGCGGGTTCGATCGCGGAGTATGCGGCGCCCTTGCCGTAGCGCTTGGGCGCGGGCACCTGCTTGCCGGCGAGCGGCTTGAGCCACGACATCCAGTCGGGCCACCAGCTGCCGGGCTGCTCGGTCGCGCCCTGCGCCCACTCGGCGTGGGTCTTGGGCAGCTGGTCGTTGGTCCAGAACGAGCGCTTCTTCTTGGCCGGCGGATTGATCACGCCGGCGATGTGCCCCGAAGCGCCCATGACGAAGCGCTTCTTGCCCGGCAGGTGCTGCACGCTGGCGTACGCGCCCTCGATCGGCACGATGTGGTCCTCGCGCGAACCGTAGATGTAGACCGGCAGGTCCACCTTGCGGAAGTCGATCTTCTCGCCGCACACCGTCACCTTGCCCGGCTTGACGAGGTTGTTCTCGAAGTAGGTGTTGCGCAGGTACCAGGCGTACATCGGGCCCGGCAGGTTGGTCGAGTCGCTGTTCCAGTACAGCAGGTCGAACGGCGGCGGCGTCTCGCCCTTCAGGTAGTTGCCCACGACGTAGTTCCACACCAGGTCGTTGGGCCGCAGGAAGCTGAACGTGGAGGCCAGCTCCTGGCCCTTGAGCAGGCCCTTCTGGCCCATCTGCATCTCGCGCAGCTTGACGAAGTTCTCGTCGATGAAGAGGTCCAGCACGCCGGTCTCGGTGAAGTCCAGCAGCGTGGTCAGCAGCGTCGCGGAGGCCACCGGCTTTTCCTTGCGCGCGGCCAGCACCGCCAGCGCGGTGCCGAGGATGGTGCCGCCGACGCAGAAGCCCAGCGCGTTGATCTGCTTGGAGCCGCTGATCTCCTGCGCCACGCGGATCGCCTCCAGCGCGCCCTGGCCCACGTAGTCGTCCCAGGTCTTGTCTTCCAGCGCGGCGTCGGGGTTGCGCCAGCTCACCACGAAGGTGCGGTGGCCCTGGTCGACCAGGTGCTTGACCAGCGAGTTCTCCGGTTGCAGGTCGAGGATGTAGAACTTGTTGATGCAGGGCGGCACGACCAGGAACGGCCGCTCGTACACCTTGGCGGTGCTGGGCTTGTATTCGATCAGCTGGATCAGCTCGTTCTCGAAGACCACCGCGCCTTCGGTGGTGGCCACGTTGCGGCCGACCTCGAAGTGGCTCTCGTCGGTCATCGACACGTGGCCCTGCTGGATGTCGGCCAGCAGGTTCTGCATGCCGCGCGCGATGCTCTCGCCGCGCGTCTCGATCGCCTTCTTCTGCGCCTCGGCGTTGAGCACCAGGAAGTTGCTGGGCGCCGAAGCCGCCATCCACTGCTCGACCGCGAAGCGCAGCCGCGCCTTGGTCTTGGCGTCGGTGTCCGCGGCTTCCACCAGGCCGAGCAGCGTGCGGCCGTTCAGCAGGTAGGTGGCGGCGGTGAAGGCGGAGACCGGGTTGAAGCCCCAGGCCTCGTTGGCGAAGCGCTTGTCGCGCGAGGTCGTGCCCAGCAGGCCGTGGTTCCACAGCTCGGCGGCTTCCTTCAGGTAGGCCTGCTGCAGCGCCGCGAGCTTCTCGGGGGCGAAAGTGAGCTGCGGCAGCAGCGGGGGCGCGTTGGTGGCCTCGCCGAGGCCGGCGAACGCGTGGACGGGCTTGCCGCCGGCGAAGGTCTCCATCGCCTTCTGCCAGCCCTCTTCCAGGCTCTGTTGGAGCTGGCGGGTGCCGGCCACCCAATCGGGGCCAGAATTCATGGCTTGTCTCCTGATAAGTTCTTAGGGTTATCCCGAAGTATTCCACCTTCCATGTTGCACCGCAACATTTTTCTATAGCCGAGCATGTACCTCATCGTCATCGGCTGGGTCTACGTCGCACTCATGATGGCCGTCGCGGAAGCCACCAGCAGCAACGGCAGCGTCCTGGGCGCCATCTTCACCTTTCTTCTCTATGGCGTGGGGCCTGTCGCACTGGTGGTTTACATCATGCGAACGCCGGCCCGCAAGCAGGCGATCAAGGCGCGCGAGGAGGCCGCGCGCGAAGCTCAGGCGTCGGCGTCAGGCGAGCCGGATGCTCGCGGCGAAACGGCCGCTGACGCGGTCGCGCCGATGCGAAAAGAACCTTGAGGGATTGGAGACGGTGCACCAGCCGGTGCCGCCGTCGTTGCCGTGCACGTGCTCGATGCCGAGGGCGAGAAGGCGATCGCGCGCGAGCGCGGGAAGATCGGCGAGCCACTTGCCGGGGGACGAAGCGGGCTTGAATCGGCGCGAGGCCTTCGCGTCCACGGCCTCGAAAGCGGCCTTCACTTCATCGCCCACTTCGAACGCGGTGGGGCCGATGCAAGGTCCCAGCCAGACCAGCGCGTCGCGCGCCGCGATCCGCGGCTGCAACGAATCCCACAACGTCTCCAGAACGCCGCGCCCGTTCGTGCCGGCGAGGCCACGCCAGCCGCAATGCGCCGCGGCCACGAACGATCCCGCGCGATCGGTGAGCAGCACCGGCAGGCAGTCCGCGACCATGATCGTGCAGGCCACGCCGCGCTCACGCGTCCAGCATGCATCGGCCTTCGTGCCGTGCGGTGTCGTCGACGAGAGTTGCACCGCGTCGAAGCCATGCACCTGCTGCAGGAACACCGGCCGCGCGTCCATCGACGCCGCGAAGCGCCGGCGGTTCTCGGCGACGGCGACCGGGTCGTCGCCGACATGGTCGCCGAGATTGAAGCTCGCGTAGGGCCCTTCGGAGACGCCGCCCTCGCGCATCGAACAGACGGCGCGCACCCCGTCCGGCGCGGGCCAGCCGACCTCGAACATCAGGCCTCGTTGTCCGGGCAGCTGGAGGGCTGGGCCTTCTGGAAGGCCGGCAGCTTCATGCAGGCCTCGAACGCCGCCATCGTGCGGTCCAGGCCCGAGAAGTCGACGTTGAAGCGCTGGCCGTTGAACACCTGCGGCACGAGGCAGCAGTCGGCCATGGTCGGCGAATCGCCGAACGAGTAGGTGCCGCGCGGCAGTTGCGCGAGTTCGCGCTCGTAGGCCTGCAGGCCTTCGCGCACCCAGTGGCGGTACCAGTTGTTCTTGGCTTCCTCGTCCACCTTCAGCTCGCGCACCAGGTACTTGAGCACGCGCAGGTTGTTCAGCGGATGGATCTCGCAGGAGATCAGCTGCGACAGGGCGCGCACGCGCGCGCGGTCGAACGGCTCGCGCGGCAGCAGCTTCACGGGCTCCGGCTGGATCTCGTCCAGGTACTCGATGATGGCCATCGACTGCCCGAGGTGCCGGCCGTCGTCGGTGACCAGCGTGGGCACCATGCCGGTCGGCGACACCGAGGCGTAGGCCTCCTGCTTGTGCTCGCCCTTGACCAGGTGCACCGGCACGTAGTCGTACGACAGGCCCTTGAGCTCGAGCGCGATGCGGACGCGGAACGAGGCGGAGGAACGGAAGTAGTTGTGCAGCTTCATCGCGGCGAGCATAAACCTAGCCCGCGCCCATCAAGCGACGTCCGACCGCCACGACGGCGGCGCCCGCCACCGCCGCGACGATGTCGCTGCGGGTGAGCTTCATCACCACCGCCACCGTGGCGAGCGCCGCGATCTCGGGCGGCCGACCCGCCGCGACGTAGGGCGCGACGATGCCGACCATCACGCCGATCGGCATCGCGCGCAGCGCGGCCTCCAGCCGCGGCGTGATCGTCACCCAGCCCATGAGCAGGAAGCCGCCGACGCGGCAGGCGTACGACGCCACGGCCATGCCGAGCAAGGCGAGGTAGAAGCTGACGTCAGCGTCCATGCCGCAAGGCTCCCGCTACACCGGCGGCGAGGCCGGCGAGCACCACCGTCCAGCCGCTCGGCGACCACAGCGCCAGGGGCAGCGCCACGGCCACCGCGCAGGCCAGCGGCGCGAGGTCGGCGCGGCCGCGCCACATCGAGATGCCGATGGCCGCGGCGAATGCCGGCAGCATGAAGTCCAGGCCCCAGGCGCGCGGATCGGGCATTTCGCTGGCGAGCAGGAAGCCCACCAGCGTTCCGCCGATCCAGGGGATGAAGCCCGCGAGGCCGGTGCCCAGGATGAAGCCGGCGTCGCGATAACCCGCCGCGTACTCCTTCATCGAGAGCGCCCAGCTGCCGTCGCCCAGCAGGAACAGCGTGCCCAGCGCCTGCGGCCGCGACACCTGCGACAGCCAGGGCTGGATCGCCGCGCTGTAAAGCACGTAGCGCGCGTTGATCGCCACCACCGTGAGCACCAGCGCCAGCACCGCCGACGATTGCGCGCTCCACACCTGCAGCGCCGCCAGCTGCGCGCTGCCGGAGTACACGAACACGCTCATGAGCAGCGACTGCAACCAGGAGAGGCCGCGCTCGCCGGCCAGCGCGCCGAACACCAGCCCGTACACCGCCACGCCCGGTGCCAGCGGCTGCGCCAGCACGAAGCCGCGCCAGACGCCTTCGCGCGTGAAGCGCACCGGCTCCGCGCTCACCGGCCGACGACCAGGCGGATGGCCGGCATGAAGCTTTCGAATTCCGTGCGGCGCTCCAGCGCCATGCGCAGGTTCATCTGCGCCACCTCGGTGTGCTCCACCGCCAGCGCCTGGGCGCGCGCGCCCTCGCCGCGCCGCAGCGCGTCGAACAGCATGTGGTGCTGCTTGTGGGCGTAGAGCATCCAGTCGCGGTCCTGCTTCAGCGAGGACTGCATCGGCAGCATGGCCGACGCGGGCGCGAACGGCAGCGCGTTGTTCAGCGCCACCGCGCGCTGCAGGGCGCGGTTGCCGCTGGCTTCCAGGATCAGCGCGTGGAAGCGGTCGTTCATCGCCGCGTAGCCCGCGTAGCTGTCGTAGTCCAGCGCGTCGGCCTCGAACAGGCGGTCGCCTTCGGCCAGGCACGACTCCAGGTCCAGCTGCAACTGGCGCGAGAGGCCGTGCTCGGCGACCAGCCGCGCGGCCATGCCTTCGAGGTGGCCGCGCACCGCGATCGCATCCGCGACCTCGCGCGGCGTGAACTGCCGCACCAGGTACTTGCCGGTCTCGTTGGCCTCGACCAGGCCCTCCTGCTCCAGCGTGACCAGCGCCGCCCGCACCGGCGTGCGCGACGCGCCCAGCCGCTCGGCCAGCTGCTGCTCGGCCAGGCGCTGGCCCGGCGCGAACTCGCCTCGCAGGATGAGATCGCGAAGCTGCATCAGCACGGTCTCTTGCAGGTTCATGGGAAGCGACTGTACACTGAACTTGAATTTCGGTATACCGTTTTGGAAGGATCGCGATGAAAGCCGAACAGAACGAACTGGTCACGCGCATCGGCCCGGGCACGCCCTGCGGCGCCGTGCTGCGACAGTACTGGCAGCCGGTGGCGCTGGTGGATGAATTCGATCCCGCGCTCGACCCGCGCATGGCGCAGCGGCCGGTCAAGGCGGTGCGCGTGCTCGGCCAGGACCTGGTGCTGTTCCGCGACCAGCAGGGCCGCTGGGGGCTGCTCGACCGCGACTGCCCGCACCGCGGCGCCGACCTGTCGTTCGGCCGGCACGAGGGCGACGGCCTGCGCTGCCCCTTCCACGGCTGGAAGTTCGACGCCGCCGGCGCCTGCCTGGAAACGCCGGCCGAGCCCACCGGCAGCAAGCTGTGCGAGCGCGTGCGCCAGCGCAATTACCCGGTCGTGGAGAAGAGCGGCATCCTGTTCGGCTGGTTCGGCGAGCCGGGCACCGAGCCGCCGCCCTTCCCGCAGTTCGACTGCTTCGTCGCGCCGTCCACGCACACCTTCGCGTTCAAGGGCCTGTGGAACGCCAACTGGCTGCAGGCGTTCGAGGTCGGCATCGATCCCGCGCATCCCTCCTTCCTGCACCGCTTCCTGAACGACGCCGCGCTCGACGCCATCGGCGACAACGCCGCGGGCAAGCAGTTCCGCAGCGCCAGCGAGGGCGAGTTCCAGGGCGGCGAGCGCTGGCCGATGACGCGGATCATGCGGGAGTTCCACCAGCCGGAGATCTCGTTCGAGGCCAAACCCTGGGGCCTGCAGCTCACCGCGCTGCGGTCGATGACGCCGGAGCTCACGCACGTGCGCGTCACCCACGCGATCTTTCCGCATACGTTCGTCATCCCGCTGTCGGAGACGCTCACGATCACTCAGATGCACGTGCCTGTGGACGACACGCGCACCTACTGGTACTCGGTCTTCACCAGCTTCGCCGGCCCGGTGGACAAGGCCGCGATGCGCAACCAGCGCACCCAGTTCATTTCGCTTCCGGACTACATCCCCAAGTCGGGACGCCACAACCGCTGGGGCTTCAACGCCGACGAACAGCGCACCACCACGTACCTGGGCATGGGCGAGGAAGACATCAACGTGCACGACCAGTGGGCGGTGGAGAGCATGGGCGCCATCCAGGACCGCACGCGCGAGCATTTGGGCACCAGCGACAAGGTGATCATGGCCAACCGCCGCATGCTGCTGAAGGCGATCGAGGCCGTGCAGGCCGGCGGCACCGCGCCCGGCGTGGCCGACGCCGCGCTCGCGCCGCAGATGCAGGGTCCCGACACCGTGGACGGCATCGCGCCCGCCGGTGAATGGCCGACCTGGTGGCAGGAGCGAGTTCGGCACAAGCGCGACGGCGCGCCGTGGATCGCCAAGGCCCCCACGGCCGCGGAAACCGCATGACCCGCTTCTCCGAGCGCTGCGGCCTGCACGACAGCGCCCGCGAACAGGCCGCGCAGCGCACCGTCCGGCTGATCGAAACCGCCGGGCTGGAGCTGGTGCGCATCGCCTGGTGCGACCTGCACGGCGTCACGCGCGGCAAGACGCTGGTCGCGTCCGCCGCGCGGCGCGCGCTCGACGAAGGCATCGGCCTGGTCAGCACCCTGATGCTCAAGGACACCTCGGACCGCACCGCCTACAAGGTGTTCGAGCCCGGAGGCACCGCCACCCTGCCCGGCTTCGGCCAGGCCAACAACCTGCTGCTGCTGCCCGACCCGGAGAGCTTCCACCAGTTGCCCTGGGCCGAGGGCACCGGATGGCTGCGCGCGCAGCCCTGGTTCCAGGACGGCACGCCGGTGGAACTGGACACCCGCCGCGTGCTGCAGCGCGCGCTGGCGCGGCTGGAGACAGCCGGCCTTCGCATGCACTGCGGGCTGGAGATCGAGTTCCACATCTACCGCATCACCGACAGCCAGGCCGAGCTCGACCCCGAGCGCGCCGCCTGGCCCGGCCTGCCGCCCGCACTGCAGCTGGTGCACCCCGGCTACAACCTGCTGGCCGAGAACTGGTTCGACCTGGCCGAGGAGCCGCTGCGCATCGTGCAGCGCACCGCGCAGGCGTTGGGCCTGCCGCTGTCGTCGCTGGAGATCGAGCTGGGCCCGAGCCAGGTGGAAGCGGTGTTCGACGTCACCGATGCGCTGACCGCCGCCGACAACATGGTCCTGTTCCGCAACGGCGTGCGGCAGGCGCTGCGCCGCGCGGGCTACCACGCCACGTTCATGTGCCGTCCGCCCTTCCCGAACATCATGTCCAGCGGCTGGCACCTGCACCAGTCGCTGTCCGAGGCGGAGACCGGGCGCAACGCCTTCCAGCGCGAGGCGCCCGCGGCCGGCAGCACGCCGGCGGATGCCACGCACACGCTGTCGGACCTGGGCTCGCATTACCTCGCGGGCCTGCTCGAACATGCGCGCGCGATGGCGGTGTTCTGCACGCCCACGGTGAATGGCTTCGGCCGCTTCCGGCCCAATGCGCTGGCGCCGCAGTCGGTGCTCTGGGGCCGCGACAACCGCGGTGCCATGCTGCGAGTGGTGGGCCAGTGCGGCGACGGCGCGACGCGGATCGAGAACCGCATCGGCGAGCCGACCGCCAACCCGTACCTGTACATGGCTTCGCAGATCCACGCGGGCCTGGATGGCATCGAGCGCCGGCTGTCACCGCCGGCCGCCACCGACTCGCCGTATGGCGCCGCCGACGCCCGCCTGCCCACCAGCCTGGGCGAAGCCCTGGACGCGCTGCGCGCCGATGCCGTGATGGGCGAAGGCTTCGGCCGCGACTTCATCGACTACTTCGCCACCGTCAAGCGGTCGGAACTGCAGCGGCACGACGCGGCCGAGGACAAGGCCGACTTCCAGCTGCGCGAATACTTCAGCCGTTTCTAGGCCCTCGAAATGATCAAGGTCCACCTGGTGCCCGCCGACGGCGGCGAGGCCCTCACCCTGCAAGCCAAGCCTGGCCAGAGCCTGATGCAGGCGGCCGTGGCCGCCAACGTGCACGGCATCGAAGCCGAATGCGGCGGCCTGATGACCTGCGCGACCTGCCACGTCTACGTGCGCGAACCGTTCATCGACAAGCTGCCGGCGGCCAGCGAAGACGAACTCGGCATGCTCGAGTTCACCGCCTCGCCCAAAAGGGCCAACAGTCGCCTGTCCTGCCAGATCGCGCTGGCGCCCGAACTGGACGGGCTGACGGTGGACCTGCCGGCTACGCAGACTTGAACTGCCGCGCGGCGAACGACCAGGCCAGCCGCGAAGCGTCCGGCCCCTTCTCGTCGCTGTAGCGCTCCCCCTTCGCGCCGCCGCTCCATGCATGCGCGAGGTTGCCGATCTCCACGAAGCTCGCGACCACCGTGCGGCCGCGCGAGAAGTCGGTGACCTGCATCGGATAGCGCTTGCCGCGCTGCAGGCTGCGCCGGTTGCCGGGCTTCGCCTGCGCGGCGGCGGTCCAGAGGCCGATGGCGGCGCGGCCGTTGCTGGCCGCGACCACGCTGTCGCGGCCGCCGTGGATCACCATCAGCGGCGGCCAGGCCGTCGAATGCTCGGCGGGGATCGCCACCAGCGGCGCGCCACGCCGACCGCGCATCGCCTGCACCGCCGTGGTCGCGGACGAGGCCGCGCCGGGCGGGATGCCCGAATGCATGACCACCGCCTTGAAGCGCGCGGGCTCGTGCGTCGCCAGCAGCGCGGCCATGCTGGCGCCGGCGGAGAGGCCGGCGATGGCGATGCGATCACGGTCGGCGCCGTAGAACAGGCAGGCCTGGTCGATCGCCTTGAGGATCAGCGCCATCTCGGCGCGGGCGTGGCCGTTGCGCGTCTCCCACCAGTTCCAGCAGCCTTGCGCGTTGCCCAGGCGGTCCTGCTCCGGGTAGAGCACCAGGAAGCGCTGCTGCCGCGCCAGCCGGTTCATGCGCGTGCTGTTGGCGAACGCGTTCGCGTCCTGCCCGCAGCCGTGCAGCATCACCATCAACGGCAGCTCCTCGCGCAGCCCGACGCCGGGCGGGCGGTAGAGGCGATAGCGCCGAGCGCCAGCTGCGCCCATGGCCATGCCCGCGATCCAGTCGCCCTCCACCTTGGGTTGCCGGGTGCGCTGCAGGCCCAGCAGTCGGGTCCACGCGCTCAGCGGGTTGCGCTTGGCCATCGCGACATTGTTGCGGCGCGGCGCGGGCGTTCGGGGTGCGTACGTAGTCCTCCGTGGGCGCCCTCCGACGCGGAACTTGTTTCCGACTGACGCCCCTCGAGCCCGCACCCTTGCGCAGAATGGTTCGCTCCATCCGCCGAGGAACACGCATGCCCGCGCCACTGCTGCACCGACTCAAGCGCTACGACGACTCCCGCGACAACTTCCCGGGCGAGCACTGGGTCGCGTTCGCGGCCGGGCTGGGGCTGTGGATCGCGACGCGCAGGCACCCTTCCATCGCGGTGCGCGTGCTGGCGTCGGTGGCGGGCACGCTGCTGGTGGCGCGCGCCGCGACGGGGCGCGACGTTCCCGCCCCACTGGCGCGGCTGCCGTTCGCCAACCGGCCTTCGCGTGCCAGCGACCTGATCGGCTAGCGCGACGCGGGCGCGACCGCCGCGCCCGTGATGCCGTGGCGGTCGAGCGCCTGCTGCACGAAGCCGCTCGCCTTCATCGCCTCGACGTAATCGGCCAGCACCCGCGCCGCCGCCTCGCCGCGGCTGCGCGGACAGCCCATGGCCTGCTGGATCACCATGAACCGGCCGGGCAGCAGGCGCAAACCGCCCAGCCGCTGCGCATCGGCTTCCAGCTGCTGCTTGACGCCCGCCGCGACATCGGCGCCGTGTTCGAGGAAGTGCTCCACCACCGCCGGCGAGCTCGGCGCGCGGACGATGCCCGCGTTCTTCAGCTCGCGGCTGAGGAACAGGTCGTACGCGCTGCCCTGGCCGACGACGACGCTGACGCCGGCACGGTCCACCTGGTCCATGGCCGTGATCGGCGAATCGTTCCTCACCGCGTAGCAGCCCTCGATCAGCACGTACGGCCCGGTGAAGTGGATGCCTTCGCCGCGCTTGGGATCGATGGCGAAGAAGCCGATGTCGGCCTCCTCGCGCGTGACCGCGTCGACCGACTTGCCCGCCGTGTCGAACACCACCAGCTCCAGCGGCACGCCGAGGCGCTGGGCGAATCCGCGCGCGAGATCGACCGACACGCCCTTGGCGCTCGCGCCGTCGGGTGCGGCGAGGATCGGATTGCCGGTGTTGATGGAGGCGCGCAGCCGGCCGGTGGGCGCGAACGCGCGGACGATGTCGTCGGTGGGTTTCATGTCTTGCCGGGCTCCAGGATGTCGGTGATGCGCGCCAGGTTGCGCAGGGTGCTGCCGAGGTGCTCGCGCATCACTTCCGCGGCCTCCTCGTTGCGCTCGCGCTCCAGCAGGTCGAGCAGCATCAGGTGCTGGTCGCAGTGTTCCTGGTAGCGCGAGCGGTCGCGCATCGAGCGGTAAGACAGCAGGCGGCGCACGCTGTTGACGCGCCGCATGGTGTCGATGAAGAAGGGATTGCCCGAGCCTTCCACCAGCGACTCGTGGAAGCGCACGCCGCGGTCGTGCAGCTGGTCGGCGGTGTCGGTTTCGATGCCACCCTGCAGCAGGTGCAGCTCGGCGGCGCGGCAGCGCGCGATCACCTGCCGGTCGATGCGGTAGCCGGGCTCCAGCAACGCGGCCGGCTCGATCGCCAGGCGCAACCGGTACGACTGCAGCAGGCTCTCCGGCGTGGTGAGCATGGCCGAGAACTCCCAGCCATAGCCGGGCTTCTTGCGCGCCCAGCCCTCGTCCGAGATGCGGGCCAGCACGGCCTGCAATTGCGCCGGCGTGAGCCCGTAGCGGCGCTTGAGCATCGCCTCGGTGAACTGGTCCGGCAGTTCGCCGCGCAGGCGGTCTTCCGCGATCCGGAAGTAGGTCGCTTCCTCGGACGTGCCGGTGTCCTGCGCCACCAGCTCGGGAGAAGGCGTCGCGGAGGCGAGGAAGTAGCCGCGGTTCGGCTCGCGCCGCACGATGCCCCGGGACTTCAGCAGCTCCAGCGCCTCGTTCACCGGCGAGCGCGAAACACGCAGCCGATCGGCCAGCCATTGCGCGGGCAGGTGCGCGCCGACCGGCAGCTCCTCGGCACGGACGAGTTCGACGATCTGGGACGGCAGCGCGGGAACCAGGCTCATAGGCCCTGCATTGTCCTTCGCAGGATGGCGGGCAGGACGCCGCCCTGGCGCAGCAGCGAGGCTTCGAGCTGCGTCTCGATGGCGGCCTGCGCGGTGAAGCGCTCGGTAGCGCCGTCCACGCGGATCACTTCGACGTCGATCCGCGCGCCCGGCACGACGCGGTCCGCGCCCGCGACGACGTGGATGCGGTCGCCGGCCTTCAGCGCCAGCGATTCCGGCCGCACGCCCGCCGGCAGCCGCAGCGGCAGGATGCCCATGCCGATCAGGTTGGACCGGTGGATGCGCTCGAAGCTGGACGCCAGCACCGCGCGGATGCCCAGCAGCCGCTGCCCCTTGGCCGCCCAGTCGCGCGACGAGCCCATGCCGTAGCGCTCGCCGGCCACCACCACCACCGCCTGCCTCGCCTCGCGATAACGACGCGCTGCTTCCCAGATCGGCAGCAGCTCGCCCGAGGGCAGGTGCAGCGTGTGCCCCACCGGCGCGCCGGGCGCGAGCAGGTTGCGCAGCGACCTGCTGTAGAAGGCCGCGCGCATCATCACTTCCCAGTTGCCGCGGCGCGAGGCGAACACGTTCAGGTCGTCGCGCCGCTCGCCGCGCTCCACCAGGAAGTCGGCGACGTAGCTGTCGGGCGGGATCGCGCTGGCGGGCGACAGGTGGTCGGTGGTGACGTCGTCGCCCAGAACCATCAGCGGGTATGCCGTGTAGTCGCCGAGCTGCGGGCCTTCGTCCAGCGAAGCGAAAGGCGGACGGCGCAGCGCGGTGGAGTTCGGGTCCCACGGAAAGCGCGGACCTTCCGGCGCCTGCAGCCCCAGCCACAGTGGGTTGCGCCCGGCGCGCGCGAAATCGCGGCCGAAGTCCAGCGGATCGTGCGAGCGCGACAGGTGCTCCTGCACTTCCTCACGCGAAGGCCAGAGGTCGCGCAGGTACACCGGCCGGCCCTCGGGATCGACCTGCACGGGCTCGCGGCTCAGGTCGCGCTCGGCATCGCCGGCCAGCCCGAAGGCCACGACCAGCGGCGGCGACATGATGAAGCTCAGGTCCAGGTCCGGATGCACGCGGCCGGGGAAGTTGCGGTTGCCCGAGAGGATGGCCACGGCCCTTGCCGCTCCGGCGGCCTGGGCTTCGCGCACCGGCGCCGTCAGCGGTCCCGGGTTGCCGATGCACGTCGTGCAGCCGAAGCCCACCACGCCGAAGCCCACCGATTCGAGGTCGGCCATCAGCCCCGATCGCTCCAGGTACGACAAGGACGCCGGGGAGCCGGGCGCGAGCGAGGTCTTGACCCATTCCGGGCGCTTGAGGCCGCGCTCGCGGGCCTTCTTCGCCACCAGGCCGGCAGCGATCAGCAGCGCCGGGTCGGAGGTGTTGGTGCAGCTGGTAATCGCGGCCACCGCCACCGGATGCCGCGGCATCGCGCCGCTCTCACCCGAGGGCGTGAAGCGCTCCGCTTCGAGCACTTCGCGCACCTGCGAGTAGTCGCGCAGGTCCTGCGGCCGGCGCGGCCCGGCCACGTGCATGCCCACGCTCGCGAGGTCGATCTCGATCGTGCGCGTGTAGCGCGGCTGCGCCTGCGGGTCGAACCACAGGCCGCTGTCGCGGCACCAGGCTTCGACGAGCTCGATCGCCTCTTCGCTGCGCCCGGTGTCGCGCAGGTAGCGAGTGGTCTGCTCGTCCACCGGGAAGAAGCCGGTGGTCGCGCCGTACTCCGGCGCCATGTTGGCGACCACGGCGCGCTCGCCCGCGCCCAGGCTGGGCAGCCCAGGACCGAAGAACTCCACGAAGTCGCCGGTGACGTCCAGCTCGCGCAGGCGATGCGTCACCGCGAGGGCCAGGTCGGTCGCCAGCACGCCCGGCCGCAGCGCGCCGGTGAGCCGCACGCCGACCACGTCGGGGATCTGCAGCATCGTCGGCATGCCGAACATCACGGTCTGTGCTTCGAGGCCGCCGACGCCCCAGCCGAGCACGCCGATGCCGTTGACCATGGGCGTGTGGCTGTCGGTGCCGATCATCGCGTCGGGCACGACCCAGTCCTCGCCGTCGCGCCGCTCGGTGGTCACCACCGTGGCCAGCTGCTCCAGGTTGATGGTGTGCATGATCCCCGTCCCCGGCGGATGGATGCGCACCCCGGGCAGGGCCTTGGACGCCCAGCGCAGGAAGCGGTAGCGCTCCGCGTTGCGGCGGATCTCGTGCTCCATGTTGATCGGGATCGCGCCGGGCTGGGCGAAGGCCTCGACCGCCAGCGAGTGGTCCACCGACACGTCGACCGGCAGCTGCGGGCGCAGCACCGAAGGATCGACGCCGGCCTCGGCCAGGGTGTCGCGCAGGCCGGCGATGTCCACCAGCGCGGGCGTGCTGGTGGTGTCGTGCATCAGCACCCGGCCGGGCTGGAACGGGATCTCCACCTCGCTGGTGCCGGTGTCCAGCCAGTCCAGCAGCGCCCGGGCCGCGGCCGCGCCCTCTTCGCCGGACGCGCAGCGCAGCACGTTCTCCAGCAGCAGGCGGTGGACCCAGGGCATCCGCGCGAGGCGCTCGCCGGCGAAGCCCGGCAGGTCGGCGGTTCGAAAGCTCTTGCCGCGGTGCCGGAACGCCTGGCCGGCGGCATACGTGTTTTCCATGATCTAATTTTGCATATTGCATGTTCAAAATGCAATTCGTGCAAACGCCTAGGCCGGCTCATCGGCCGCTCAACCGCTCTTTCAAAGGATGAACATGCACCCGAACCGCTTCTCCCGCCGCGGCGCGATGGCCGCCCTGCTCGCAGCCGCCTCGGCCGTGGCGCTGCCGGCCGCCGCCCAGGCCCCGCTCGAGCTCAAGATCACCGCTCCCGCCGGCGCCGGCGGCGGCTGGGACGGCGCCGCCCGCTCCCTGCAGCAGGTGATGACGGCCACCGGTTCCGCCAAGAGCGTGCAGGTGGTCAACGTGCCCGGCGCCGGCGGCACGGTGGGCCTGGCTCAGTTCGTCAACACGGCCAAGGGCGACGGCCACCAGATGATGGTGATGGGCATCACCATGGTCGGCGCCGTGCTGACCAACAAGTCGCCCGTCACGCTCGATTCGGTGACGCCGATCGCTCGCCTCACCGCCGACCAGTTGGTGGTGGTGGTTCCGGCCAACTCCCCGCACAGGACCCTCAAGGACCTGGCCGCGGCCCTGAAGGCCGACACCTCCAAGGTGGTGTGGGCCGGCGGTTCGGCCGGCGGCGCCGACCACATCCTGGCCGGCCTGGTGGCCAAGGCCGCGGGCGGCGACGCCACCAAGCTGAACTACGTGCCCTTCTCCGGCGGCGGCGAGGCCCTGGCCGAGATGCTGGGCGGCCGCGTCACGGCGGGCATCTCGGGCTACAACGAGTTCGAGAGCCAGATCAAGTCGGGCAAGCTGCGCGCGCTGGGCATCTCCGGCGGCAAGCGCATGGCGGGCGTCGACGTGCCGACGATCAAGGAACAGGGCATGGACGTGGAGCTGCTCAACTGGCGCGGCATCGTCGCCGGCCCCGGCATCTCGGCGGGCCAGAAGACCGCGCTGTCGGCCGCCGTCACCAAGGCGATCAAGTCGGAAGAGTGGAACAAGGTGCTCAAGGCCCGCGGCTGGGACGACGCCTACCTCGACGCCGACGCCTACGCCGCCTTCCTGAAGGCCGACCAGGCGCGCGTCAAGGAAGTGCTGACCTCCGTCGGCCTCGTCAAGTGAGCGAGAGCAGCGCACCGCCCGGGCCGCGCTGGCAGACGCAGTGCGGCATCGGTGTCGCGCTGCTGCTGGTGGCCGCGGCGCTCTGGTTCGACGCCCGACAGCTGCCGCCCCCGCCGGCGGTGGGCGTCGGGCCCTCCGCGGCCTTGCGGCTGGTCGGCGTCCTCGTCGCGCTGCTGGGCCTGGCGCACTTCGTGACCGCGTGGCGCGCACGGCAGGCCGGGCACGTCGCCTCGACCGACCGCGGCAACCACGCTTCGCTGGGCATCGTGCTGGCGGCGCTGGTCGGGCAGATCGCGCTGCTGGAAGTCGGCGCCGGTTTCGTCGCGAGTTCGCTCTGGCTGTTCGCGCTGACGGCGCGCGGCTTCGGCGAGCGCATAGGCCCCAAATTGATCGCCATCGGCGCGGTGCTGTCGGTCGCCGTGTACCTGTTCTTCACCCAGGCGCTGTCGCTCGCGCTGCCCGCCGGTCCGCTCGAACGCCTGATCGGCTGACCAAGCCCTCCCCATGGAAGTCCTTCAATCCCTGTTGCACGGGCTGGCTGTCGCCATCCAGCCCGGCAACCTGCTCTTCGCCGGCATCGGCGTGCTGCTCGGCACGCTGGTGGGCATCCTGCCCGGCATCAGTCCCTCGCTCACCGTCGCCCTGCTGCTGCCGGTGACCTTCAAGCTCGATCCCACGGGCTCGATCATCATGTTCGCCGGCATCTACTTCGGCGGCATGTACGGCAGTTCCACCACGGCCATCCTGCTGAACACGCCGGGCGAAGCGGCCTCCATCGCCACCGCGATCGAGGGCCACAAGATGGCGCGCGCCGGCCGCGGCGGTCCCGCGCTGGCCACGGCGGCCATCGGCTCGTTCGTCGCGGGCACGGTGGCGACGCTCTGCCTGGCACTCCTCGCGCCGATGATCGTGGACCTCGCGGTCGGCTTCGGACCCTGGGACTACTTCGGCCTGATGGTGCTGGCGTTCGTCACCGTGTCGGCCACCTTCGGCAGCTCGGTGCTGCGCGGGCTGACCAGCCTGGCGCTCGGCCTGGTGCTGGGCCTGGTCGGCATCGACAAGCTCACCGGCCAGGCGCGCCTGGCGTACGGCAACCCTTCGCTGATGGACGGCGTGTCGATCACGACGCTGGCCGTCGGACTGTTCGCGATGGGCGAGGCGCTGTACGTGGCCTCGCGCTACCACGGCGTCGCCGAAACCATCGAAGCCGTGCGCGGCTCGCTGTGGATGACGATGGACGACTGGCGCCGCAGCTGGAAGGCCTGGTTGCGCGGCGTCGGCCTGGGCTTCCCGATCGGCGCGCTGCCCGCCGGCGGCGCCGAAGTGCCCACGCTGCTGTCGTACACGCTGGAGCGCAAGCTGGCGCGCGAACCCAACCAGTTCGGCCAGGGCGCGATCGAAGGCGTGGCCGGTCCCGAGGCCGCCAACAACGCCGCGGCCACCGGCACGCTGGTGCCGCTGCTCGCGCTGGGCCTGCCCACCTCGGCCACCGCCGCGATGATGCTGGCCGGCTTCCAGCAGTACGGCCTGGTGCCCGGGCCGCTGCTGTTCGTCACCAATACCGACCTGGTGTGGGGCCTGATCGCCAGCTTCTTCATCGGCAACCTGATGCTGCTGGTGCTGAACCTTCCGCTGGTGGGCCTGTGGGTCAAGCTGCTGAAGGTGCCGCAGCCCTACCTGTACGCCGGCATCCTGGTGTTCGCGGCGATGGGCACGCTGGCGGCCAACCCGTCCACGTTCGAGCTCGCGATGCTGGTCGCCTTCGGCGCATGCGGCTACCTGATGCGCTGCTGGGACTACCCGCTGGCGCCCATGATCGTGGGCCTGATCCTCGGGCCGATGGCCGAGAGCCAGTTCCGGCGCGCGCTGCAGATCAGCCTGGGCGACCTCTGGGTGTTCTTCAAGCACGGCGGCTCGGCGACGCTGCTGGCGCTGGCCGTGCTGGCCCTGGTCGCGCCGCTGCTGTTCAAGGGCCTGCGCCGCTTCAAGGGCGAGGACGCCTGACGGTCGCTAGTCCTCCGCGATTTCCGTTTCGGAGGGCGCGGCCGCCTTGCCGCCGTGCATGTTCCGGTACGGATCGCGGGCCGCCCTCCACCACTGCAGCTGCCGCTCGAAGTCGCCGCCGAAATCGCGCCGGCGCAGCGCGTCGCCCACCCTCTGGCAGTCGATCATGACGCCGAGGTCCGCCCGCGACTCGGCGGTGACGCGGTCGCATTCCAGGTAGGCGGCCCGCAGCTGCGCGCTGCTGGCGCCCGCGATCTCGTGCTCCAGCAGCGGCGACGCGGACAACGCCGCTGGAGCGGTGGCGGCGAGCGCCAGAAGGATCTTGCGGACGTGCATGGGGACCTCGACGTCGCATCAGTCTGGTTCGTCGCCCGGGAACGGCAAGCCGAAGCGCGCACATATGCCCGCATGTTCTGACGCGGCGAGTGCATTCGCCGGTCGAGCAGGCCCTCACGAGGCCCGGTCGCTCGCGATCTGCGCCGCGAAGTGCTCCGCGCTGCCGTGCACCGGCACGTTGTTCATCTCCTCCAGCCGGCGTCGCAGGCCGGGCTCCTTCAACGCGAGATTGGTTTGCGCATTGAGCCGCGCGACGACCTGGGCGGGCGTGCCCTCCGGCGCGAACAAGCCGAACAGCGAGCTGAGGTTGGCGCGCGGATGCCCGAGTTCCTGCAGCGTGGGCACCTGGGGCAGCACGGGCAGGCGTGACGGGGATCCGACGGCCAGCGGCTTGAAACGACCGGCGCGGATGGCCTCCAGCTGCTGCGCGGCCACGTTGGTGGACAGCACCTCGAAGTGGCCGGCCAGCGCGTCGTTCAGCTGCTGGCCGCCGCCCTTGTAGGGCACGTGCACGATGTCCAGCCCGCTCTCGCGGCGGATGCGGTCGAGCACGCGAAAGCCGGTCGTGCCCTCGCCCGTCGTCGCCCAGCGCACGTCGCCGGGGTGGGCGCGCGCCGCGTCCAGCATCCCGGCGAAGTCGCGCGCGTGCAGGGCCGGCGTGCCCACCACCAGCGAGGGCGTTCGCATCACGCCGGCGACCGGCACGATGCCCGCGCTGATGGCGCTGGAGCCCGCGACGGGAATGGACAGCGCGGTGATGGCGGTGAAGCACAGCGTGTGGCCGTCCGGTGCGCTGCGCGCGAGCAGGTCGAGCGCCAGCGCGCCGCCCGCGCCCGCGCGATGGTCCACGACCACCTGCACGCCCATCTGGCGAGCAAGCCGCTCCGCGAGCGCGCGGGCCACGCCGTCGCTGACGCCGCCAGGCGGATAGGCCACCACGATGCGCAGCGGACGCGCGGGCCAGGCCGCGCCCGCGCCGTTCGTCGTCAGGCCGAGGGCGAGCGCCCCCAGCAGGAACCGCCGGCGCGGCTCATCGACGGGAGCGCTTCGTCGTCGTTCCATTCGGGCGGTCCGCCGTCCGGTAGCGCTGCGCGAGTTCCCGCACCAGCGCGATGAAGGTGCCGCACGGGCCTTCGCAATCGGTTTCCCGGTACACCAGCGTGATCGGCGCGCCCAGCTTCAGCGACGCGGCCAGCGGCCGGTAGACCACGGCCTGCGGATGCGCCCCGACCATCGAGCTCGGGACGATGGAGATGCCGACGCCGGCGGCCACCAGGTTGAGGTTGGTCATCATGCGATCGACTTCCGCCGCGAGAGTGACGCTGACATTGTGCCGGGCGCAGGCGGCCAGCAGGTTGGCGTACAGGCCCGGCGCGCCGGGGCGCCGCACGAGGATGAGGCGCTCGCCGTCCAGCGATTTCACGGAGACCGGCGTCGTGGCCGTCGCCAGGCGGTGGTCGGCCGGCACCGCCAGCAGCGACGGCTCCTCCAGCAGTGTCTCGAACCGCAGCCCGCGCGGGCGCGACACCGGCACCCGCAGCAGGCCGCAGTGCAGCCGCGCGGCGGCGACCTCCTCGATGATCTCAGCCGCGTTGGCCTCGCGCACGCCGACCTCGATGTCCGGATGCCGCGCGCGGCAGGTGCGCAGCACCTCGGGCG
The DNA here is from genome assembly GCA_023387335.1 of Pseudomonadota bacterium. Classification (GTDB taxonomy): domain Bacteria; phylum Pseudomonadota; class Gammaproteobacteria; order Burkholderiales; family Burkholderiaceae_C; genus Ramlibacter. Next base: position 54,241 of record JAEWIF010000052.1, read on the forward strand.
TGAAGGCATGGGCCGCCGCCGAACTGGTGAAGCCGACCTGGATGCGTCCGCGGTGGCCTTGCGCGAAGGCCAGCATGCGGTCCTGCAAGGCGGCGAAGTCAGCCAGCAGGCGCTCGGCTTCCGCCTTCAGCAGGCGGCCGGCTTCGGTGAGTTGAACGCCTTTCGGGTGACGGGTGAAGAGCGCCGTTCCGAGCTCGTTCTCCAGCGACTTGATCTGCTGGCTGAGCGGCGGCTGCTGGATGCCCAGGGCCTCGGCCGCGCGCGTGACGTGGCCCGTGTCGGCCACGGCCTTGAAGTAGCGCAGGTGCCGCAGCTCGATATGCATGGCGTATGGAGTCCAGATTCTAGACATCTTTGCCATCTGGAGCCGCCGTCCGCAGAATCGCCGCGCAGACCGAAAAACAGGAGACATGGATTGCCGTTCCCGATGAGCCGGCGCTTCGGCGCGACCGCTTCCTTCACCTTCGCGCTCGCCGCCCTCGCGGGCTGCGCGTCGAACGCCCCCCACGCGACAACGACCCCCGAGGCCGCGCCCTCCAAGGTCTCCTGCCCCGCGCAGGTGCCCGCCACGGCCACCTGCCTGGGCGGCACCGACTCCAGGGGCGCGCACTACCTGATCGCCATGCCGGCCGACTGGAACGGCCACCTGGTGCTGCATGCGCACGGCGGACCCACGCTGGGCGCTCCCAAGCCCGAACGGGCGATCGAGGACCTGACGCGCTGGGCCATCACGGTGAAGGCCGGCTACGCGTGGGCCGGTTCCACCTTCCGCCAGGGCGGCGTGGAAGTGCGCACGGCGGCGGAGGACACCGAGCGGCTGCGCCACATCTTCCTCGCGCACGTGGCCAAGCCGAAGCGGACGATCCTGCACGGCCAGTCGTGGGGCGCCGGTGTCGCGGCCAAGGCGGCCGAGATGTACACGGCGGCGACCGTGGGCCGCCAGCCCTATGACGCCGTGCTGCTCACCAGCGGCGTGCTGGCCGGCGGCACGCATTCCTACGACGTGCGCACCGACCTGCGCGCGGTCTACCAGTACCTCTGCGACAACCACCCGCGCCCGAACGAGCCGCAGTACCCGCTGAACCTCGGCCTGCCCGCCGGCGCCACCATGACGGCGGCCGACCTGCGCTCGCGCGCCAACGAGTGCCTGGGCCTGAACCTGCCAACCGCGCAGCGTTCGCCGCAGCAGCAGGCCAAGGTGCGCACGATCGAGAACGTGCTGCGCATCCCCGCCGGCTCCATCCAGTCGCACCTGGACTGGGGCACGTTCCATTTCCACGACATCGCGAGCAAGCGCACCGGCGGCGCCAGCCCGTTCGGCAACACCGGGGCGCGCTACACCGGGTCCACCGACGACGCTGCGCTGAACGCCGGCGTGCGGCGCTTCCGCGCGGACGCGGAGGCTTATCGCCGCTTCGCCGCCGACACCGACCCGACGGGACGCATCCCCGTGCCGGTGCTCAGCACCAAGTGGATCAACGACCCGACCGCCTTCGTCGAGCTCGATTCGTACTTCAAGGCCGTGATGGACCGCGCCGGCAGCGGCGACCGCCTGGTGCAGACCTTCACCACGCAGGGCACGCACAGCTATATCAGCGATCCCACCTACCCCACCCTGCTCGCGGCGCTGCTGCAGTGGGTGGAACAGGGCACCAAGCCCACGCCGGCCGGCGTGGCCGCGGCCTGCCCCGCGTACGAAGCGAAGTTCGGCAAGGGGTGCAGCTTCGCGCCCGACTACCGGCCCGCCGCCCTCGACACCCGCGTGCCGGCGCGCGAGCGCCCGTGAGCGGCGCGCGCGACCACGACCACTTCCACAGGAGACACGCCATGCTCATCCAGAGATTCCTCGTGCTGCTCGCCTTCGCCTGGTTCGCCGGCCCCTCGATGGCCGAGCCCTTGAAGATCCTGTTCGTCGGCAACAGCTTCACCTACACCCGGCCGCCGGCGCTGAACTACAACACCGCCGCGATAACCGACCTCAACCTGCAGAACTCGATCGAGAAGCCCGTGGGCAACGACCCCGAGCTGCCGCAGCCCTGGGGCGGCGTGCCGGGCATCTTCAAGGCGCTGGCCGACCAGTCCGGCGTGGACGTGGTGGTCAAGCATTCGCTGCGCGGCGGCGCCACGCTGCGCGGGCACATGATCAATTCCAACCCGGCGGGCTGGGACCTGCGCGGCAACATCGCATCCGAAAAATGGGACGTGGTGGTCCTGCAGGGCAACAGCACGGAGGCCGTCAACCGAATGGGCGGCGACTTCGCGCAGTTCAACGCCTATGTCGGCCTGCTCGAGCACTTCATCCGCGTGGGCACCGCCCGCACCTACCGCGAGTCGCAGCTCTATCCCGGCGGCAACAACACGCGGCGCGACATCCCCGCCAACCCGAACGCCAACCCGGACGCGGCCGTCTACCTGTACCAGACCTGGGCCCGGCCCGACCTCGCCTACCCCGAAGGCACGCCGTACTTCGGCCAGCCGCTGGAGACCATGCAGCTCGACCTGCACGACGCCTACGCCCAGGCCTCGCAAACGAACAACCTCTCGGGGGTGGTCCCCGTGGGAGATGCCTTCCTGCGCGCGGTCAACGACGGCGTCTCGGTGCGCAACCCCTACGACACCAGCGAGCGCGGCGTCAGCCTGTGGTGGCCGGCCGACCAGTTCCACCCGAGCGGCCACGGCGCCTACCTGAGCGCGCTGACCATGTTCGGCGCCCTCAGCGGCATCGATCCCGCCTCGTTCAGCGCTTCGGAGCAGGCCGCGCGCGACCTGGGCATCGCGCCGCAGCACGCATTGCAACTGCAGCGCACGGCTTCGCGCCAGCTGCGCGACTCGGGCTACGCGCTCACGAATCGGCCTTGCGTGGGCTCGGGGCAGGCGCGGGCGGTGGAGCGGGGTTGCGCGGGGATCGCCCGCTAACCGACGAGCAGGGGCGACATCCGCCTCGACAACTCGCTGCCGCGCGCTTCCAGGAACGCGACCAGGCGCTCCGCGTAGTCCGGCGCGACGGCCTCCTGCACGGACGGACGTTCGGCAAATGCCGCGCGCCAGGCCCGCACCCGCGGGAGGCCCTCGGAGAAATCGGCTTCACCGATCGCCTCGAACACCTCGAAGTAGCGGAACACCGGCGCGAAGACCGCATCGACGAGGCCGAACGACGTACCCGCGAAGAACGGCCCTTGCGGATCCAGCGCAGGCTCGAGCTGCCTGAAGCGCGAGACCAGCGCGTCCCGCGCCGCTTCCAGCGCCGCCGCATCCGGCGCGGTATAGAACGTCCAGATGCGGTTGAGCACGTCCGAGCCGAACTCCATCCACGCCCGATGCCGCGCGCGCCGCAGCGGATCGGCAGGATGCAGGCGCGGCGCGAACACCTCGTCCAGGTACTCGCAGATGACGGCGGACTCGAAGATCGCATCGCCGTCCGCCAGCAGCACCGGCGTCTTGCCGAGCGGCGAGATCGCGGTGAACCAGTCCGGTTTGGCGGACAGGTCCACCCATCGGCGGGAGAAAGGCACGCCCTTCTCCCGCAGCACGATGGCCGCGCGCTGCACGTAGGGGCACAGGGGGTGGCTGACCAGCGTGAGTTCCATGGTCAGTCCTTGAGCAGGCCTTCGGCGCGCAGCACGTCGCGCACGGCTTCCCGCGAGCGCACGCGGTCCATCCATGCCACCACGTTCGGCCAGGCGGCCAGGCTCATGCCGACCATGGGCGCCCAGCTCAGGATGACGAAGGCGTAGGCGTCGGCCACGGTGAAGTGCCGGCCCACCAGCCAGTCGCGTCCCTGCAGGCGCGCGTCGACGTCGGCGATGCGCAGCTTCAGCTTGTCCTTCACCGCCTTGCGGGTGGAGTCCGCGGTCTCCTTGTGGAACAGCCAGGGGCTGAAGCCCTTGTGCAGTTCGCTCGACACGAAGGTGAGCCACTGCAGGACTTCGAAGCGCTCGCGGCTGCCCACGGGCGGAATCAGGCCGGCGGCCGGCGCCAGGTCGCCGACGTACTGCAGCAGCGCCGCGACTTCGGTGTGGCGGCTGCCGTCGTCCAGCTCGAGCATCGGCACGTAGCCGCGCGGGTTGATCGCGCGGTAGTCGGCGCCGTCGGCGGTGCGTCCGGCGACGGTGTCGACCTGCACCAGGCCGGCGGCGATGCCGGCTTCGCGCAGCGCGATGTGGACGGCCTGCGAGCAGTAGGCGGGGGAGAAATAGAGCTTCATCTCGGGTTCCTTGGTGGTTGGGAGCCCGGACTGTAGGATTGCAAAAGCGCAACGAAAATAGGCCAGGTCGCAATCCATGAATGCACGGACGCAATACCACCTGACGGCCGCCGACCTCGAGGTGGTGCTGGCCCTGGTGCGCGGCGGCACGCTGGCGCAGGCCGCCGAGCGCAGCGGCAGCGACGCCTCCACCGTGTTCCGCGCCCTCCAGCGCATGGAGCAGCGGCTCGGGCAGCGGTTGTTCGAGCGCAGCCGCCAGGGCTACCTGCCGACCGAGGCGGCGAGCGAAGTCGCGCGCCACGCCGAGCGCATCGAGGCGGAACTGGAAGCCGCGCGCGCGGCGGCGGCGGGCACGGCCGCGGCGGTGTCGGGCCGGGTGCGCCTGACCACCACCGACTCCGTGCTGCGCGGACTGGTGCTGCCCTGCCTGCCCGCGCTCGCCCGCGAGCATCCGCTGCTGCAACTGGAGCTGCGCGCCACCAACGAGCTCATGAGCCTGAGCAAGCGCGACGCCGACCTGGCCCTGCGCGCGACGCCCAAGCCGCCGGAGCACCTGGTAGGCCGCAGCCTGGGCACGATCGAATTCGCGGTGTGCGCGCTGCGCGCGCGAGGTTCGAAGTCCGCGGAGCTGGACCAGCTGGACTGGATCGCCCCCGACGAAGCCATGCCGGAACATCCCTCGGTGCGCTGGCGGCGCAAGCACCTGCCGAAGCTGGCGCCGCGCCACCTGGTCGACGGCATCGTCGGCGTGGTCGATGCGATCAAGTCCGGCCTGGGCGTGGGCATCGTCCCGCTGTTCATGCTGGAGGCGGAGCCGCAGCTCAAGGCGATCTCCGAACCGCTGGACGGCTGCGAATCCTCGCTCTGGCTGCTGGCGCATCCCGAGTCGCGCCACCTTCGCCGCATCGCCGCGGTGTACCAGCACCTCGGTGAGGCGATCAGCCTTCCTGGGCGACGCCCAGCTTCTCGACCATGAAGTCGCTGAAGGCGCGCACCGCGGGCAGCACGGCGCGGTCCGCCGGGCGGACGATCCAGACCTTGGCGCCGAACCGGCCGGTGATGGACCACTCGGGCAGCAGCCGCACCACGCGCCGGCGCTTGAGCTCCGCCGCCGCCACGTAGTCGGGCACCACGGCCACGCCCAGCCCGCCCGCCACCAGCGCGGCCAGGCCTTCGCTGTTGTTGACCGACACGCGGCCCCGCGTCCGCACGGGTTGGGACTCGCCGTCGCGCGTGAACGTCCACTCGGCGCCCTGCGCCTCGCGCGCGTAGTTCAGGACGTCGGCCTTGCGCAGGTCGGCCGGTTCGCGGATGCGCTTGATGACGGCGCTCCCGCGCGCCGCCACGAGGAAGTACTCGATGGGCCGCAGCGGTTTCGCGATCGACAGGTCCGGCGGCTGGTCGGCCAGGCGGATCGCGACGTCGATGCCCTCTTCCGCGAAGTCGATCATGCGGTCGAGCAGCAGCACGTCCACTTCCACTTCGCGGTAGCGCTGCACGAACTCGGCGACCAGCCCGAGCAGCACCGACTTGCCGTACGCGACCGAGGTGGTGACGCGCAGCAGCCCGCGCGGTGCGCTGCGCAGCGAGTCGACGGCCGATCGGGCCGCCGCGGCGCTGCGCGCCAGTTGCGCGGCGTGCTCGTAGGCCAGGCGACCGGGCTGCGTGAGCGAGAGGGAGCGCGTCGTCCTCTGCAGCAGCCGGGCGCCCAGGCGCTGCTCCAGCCGCTGGACCTGCTTGCTGAGCGCCGACTTCGACGAACCCAGCCGCCGCGCCGCTTCACTGAAGCTGCCGGCTTCGCTGACCGCGGCGAAAGCGGCCAGGCCGGCGAGCAGGTCGGCATCGAGGGCGTCTTGCATGGGATTGTCCCCGTCGGGGCGACAGTCTATGTCCTGGATGCTGGATTGTGGAGCCTGCGAGTACGCGGGACCATGCGCCTCCGTTCGATCACCCCGGAGCCCCCCATGCCCTTCCTCGACCTCACCATCCAGCATTCCGTGCCGACCCAGGCGGCCATCGAAGCCGTGCAGCAGGGCCTGACCGGCCTGATGGCCGACATCCTTCGCAAGCGCGCCGACCTCACCGTGGTCAGCGTCGGGCTGCAGCCCGGCGCCTCCATCGCGATCGGCGGCCGCCGCCTCGGGCCGAGCGCCTGGTCCGGCCGGCTCATCGCCTACGTCACCGAAGGCACGAACACCGAAGAAGAGAAGGCGCGCTTCCTGCAGGCCGCCCATGCCCTGCTCTCGCGCCACCTGTCGGCCCCCGCCTCGCCCTTCTACATCGTGGTGCAAGAAGTGCCGGCGGGCTCGTGGGGCTACGACGGGCGCTCGCAGGCGGATCGCGCCGCGGCCGTGGCGTGATGGACACCGACGCGCGCTACTGGAACCAGATCGGTCCGCACGGCGGCTGGCTGGCGGCCAGCCTGCTCGGCGCCCTCCGGCGTCGGCACGCGCCGGATCGGGTGGTGCGATCGCTCAACGTGGAGTTCATGGGGCGCGTCGAGCCGGGCGGGTTCGACATCGACGTGGAGCCGGTCGCGCGGCAGCGTTCGGTGGCCTTCGAGCGCGCCGTCCTGATGCAAGGCGGCCAGGCCCGCGTGCAGGCCTCCGCCGTGATGGCCGCCGTCCGTTCACCCGACTTCCAACAGCTGGCGCGCGCACCCCGGCTCGGCGCAGCGCAAGAGCATCCGCCACTCGACGCGCTCGAATCCCTCGCCGCCTTCCCGCGCATGTTCGACTACCGCATCGCCTGCGGATGGCCCGGCGGCGAAGCGGCGCAAGGCACGACCGGCGGCTTCGTGCGTCCCCGCTTCGAACGCCGCGTCACGCCCGAATCGCTGGCCATGCTGGCCGACGCCTGGTTCCCCGCGGCCTGGTCCGGCGCCGCCGAGCGCACGCCCGCGAGCACGGTCTCGATGTCGCTGGTCTTCGGCAGCGTCGAAGAGTCCGTCGACCTCGGCGAGGACGACTACCTGCAGGCGCACTTCCGCACCGTGCAACTCGCGGGCGGCTTCGGCGACGAGAGCGGCACGCTGTGGTGGCCGGACGGGCGCCTCGCGGTCAAGGTCCAGCAGCTCGTCTGGTTCGCGGCGCATTGACCTTCCTCAAGCCCTTCGCGATGCGGCCCTCCTACAGTGGCCGCACAACCACCGGAGTGTGAGAGGGGCCTCATGTCGATCGAGCTTTACCGCGACGAGCACCACGCGTGCCTGATGTTTTCGGACCTGATGGAGGAGGACGGCCAGGCGGTGCAGAGCAACCAGTTCCTCATCGTCGACCACGGCGTGGGCGCGGTGATCGATCCGGGCGGCAACCTGGCGTTCAACGAGCTGTACCTCTCGCTCTCGCGCTTCTTCCCGCCGCAGAGCCTGAAGTACATCGTGGCCTCGCATGCCGACCCGGACATCATCGCGTCGCTCGACCGCTGGATGACTTCCACCAAGGCCAGGCTGGTGATCTCGCGCATCTGGGAGCGGTTCGCGCCGCACTTCACCAAGGTGGGCAAGACCGAGGACCGCGTCATCGGCGTGCCCGACGCGGGCGGCCGGCTGCCGCTGGGCGCGAACGAGCTGTGGCTGCTGCCCGCGCACTTCATGCACTCGGAAGGCAACTTCCATTTCTGGGACCCGGTGAGCCGCATCCTCTTCACCGGCGACCTGGGCGCCTCGCTCCTGAGCGGCGCCGAGGCGGCCAGGCCGATCCGCGAACTGGCGCCGCACCTTCCGAAGATGGAGGGCTTCCATCGCCGCTACATGGTGTCCAACAAGATCCTGCGGCTGTGGGCGCGAATGGCACGCCAGCTGGACATCCGCATGATCGTGCCGCAGCACGGCGCGCCCATCGCGGGACGGCAGGCGATCAACGATTTCCTCGAGTGGATCGAGAACCTGATGTGCGGCGTGGACCTGTTCGACGACCGGGCGTACCAGCTGCCCACGGCCACGATCGATGCGCGGGCGAACCGCACGCAGCCGGCGCTGCGGGCGGTGGCCTGACGATCACGCCGCGATGCCCTGCAGCCAGTCCAGGAAGTCGCGCAGGAACTTCGGCTTGTCGGAGTCGCGCGGCACCAGCGCGAAGTACTCGCTGCCGCGGCTGATCAGCTTCGGGAACGGCGTGACGATGCGCCCGCTTTCCAGGTCGCTGTCCAGCGTGGGGAAGGGCCCGATCCCCAGCCCCATGCCATCGACCACCGCCTGCAGCGTGACGAAGAAGTGATCGAAGCGCAGCGTCTGCGCCGGCCGCAGCTCGGCGCAGCCGGCCGAGGCCAGCCAGTTCTCCCAGTCGCCCGGGCGTGACTCGGTGGAGAGCCAGACCGCCTGCGCCAGGTCGGCGGGCTTGCGGACCTTGCGCTGCTTCAGGTAGGCCGGGCTCGCGATCACGGTGGTCTGCTCGGCGAGCAGCGGCAGCACCTCGAACTGCGCCCTGTCGTCCGCCGAGCGCCGGATGCCGACGTCGAAGCTGCCGCGCAGCACGGGGTCGTTGCTGAAGGCGGTCGAGATCCGCACCTCCACCTGCGGATGCTTTGCGCGGAACGACGGCAGCTGCGGGATCAGCCAGCGCATCGCCAGCGTGGCCGGCGCGTTGACGCGGATCACCTTGGTGCTGGCCTGCTTGCCGTAGCGGCGCGCGGCGTCGCTGATGTGGTCGAACGCCGCGCTGATCTCGCGCGCGAACGCCTTGGCGTGGCCGGTGGCCACCATGCGCTGGCCCTCCTTGCGGAACAGCGGCTGGCCCAGCGCCTCCTCCAGCAGCTGGATCTGCCGGCTGATGGCGCCGTGCGTGAGGTGCAGCTCGCGCGCCGCCTCGGTGTAGCTGCCGGCTCGGGCGGTCACTTCGAACACGCGCAGGGCGTTGAGGGGCGGGAGCTGGTGCGGCATGTGTCAGTTTTTATCACGCATGCGCGATTTTTTCTCGATTGTGTGACGTTCGCTGGCGCCTTACCTTCACGGCCATGGAACCTCAAACGATCTCAGTGAACGACCGCCGGTACTCGCTGCCCGGCCAGCCGACGGTGGTGGTGTGCATCGACGGCTGCGAGCAGGAGTACATCAACCAGGCCGTGCAGGCCGGCGTGGCGCCCTTCTTCGCTTCGCTGGCGCAGCGCGGCACGGTGCTCGCGGGCGATTGCGTGATGCCCTCCTTCACCAATCCCAACAACCTGTCGATCGTCACCGGTGCGCCGCCCAGCGTGCACGGCATCTGCGGCAACTTCTTCCTAGACCCGGAGCGCGACGAGGAAGTGCTGATGAACGACCCGCGCTACCTGCGCGCCCCCACGATCCTGGCGCGCGCCGCGTCCGCCGGCCGCAAGGTGGCGGTGGTGACGGCCAAGGACAAGCTGCGCACCCTGCTCGGCCACGGCATGAAGGGCATCTGCTTCTCGGCCGAGAAGGCCGACCAGGCGAGCGTGACGGAGAACGGCATCGACGACGTGCTCGCCAAGGTCAGGATGCCGCTGCCTTCGGTCTACAGCGCCGACCTCTCGGAGTTCGTGTTCGCCGCCGGCGTGATGCTGATGCGCACCGTGCGGCCGGACCTGATGTACCTGTCCACCACCGACTACGTGCAGCACAAGTTCGCGCCGGGCACGGCGGGCGCCAACGAGTTCTATTCGATGATGGACCGCTACCTGGGCGAACTCGACGAGATGGGCTGCGTGCTGGCGATCACGGCCGACCACGGCATGAACGCCAAGACCGATTCGCTGGGCCGGGCCAGCATCGTGTTCCTGCAGGACGTGCTGGACCAGGCGTTCGGCGCGGGCCGCACCCGCGTGCTGCTGCCGATCACCGACCCCTACGTCGTCCACCACGGCGCGCTGGGCTCGTACGCCACCGTCTACGTCAAGGACGCCGCGCTGCGCGTCGAGGCGGCGCATCGCATCGGGGCGCTGCCGCAGGTCGAGTGCGTGCTGACGCGCGCCGAAGCCGCCGCCGAGTTCGAGCTGCCGACCGACCGCATCGGCGACCTGGTGGTGGTGAGCGAGCGGCTGTCGGTGCTGGGCACCTCGGCCGATCGCCACGACCTCTCCGGCCTGACCGTTCCGCTGCGCTCGCACGGCGGCGGTTCCGAGCAGCGCGTGCCGCTCCTCTTCAACCGGCGGCTGCGCGACGTGCCCCAGCGGCGCCTGCGCAACTTCGACGTGATGGACCTGGCCTTGAACCAGGTGGGTTGACGGCACCCTGCGCCGTCGGACGAGAAGGAGACAAGAGTGACCAGAAAAAGATTCGGTTGTGCCCTCGCGTGCGCAGGGATGCTGGCAAGTGCCGGCGCGTGGGCCCAGGCCTTTCCGGCCAAGCCGGTCCGCATGGTGGTCGGGTTCGCCGCCGGCGGGTCCACCGACAAGCTGGCGCGCGTGCTGGCGCAGCGCATGGGCGAGGTGCTCGGGCAGTCCGTGGTGGTGGAGAATCGCCCCGGCGCGGCCGGCAACATCGCGGCCGAACTGGTGGCCGGCTCGCCGCCGGACGGCTACACGGTGTTCATGGCCACGGTGAGCAGCCAGGCGATCAATCCGCACCTGTACAAGCTGAAGTTCGACCCGATCAGGAGCTTCGAGCCGGTCACGCTGGTCGCCAAGTACCCGTTGCTGCTGGTGGTGCCGCCGCAGATCCCGGTGAACAGCGTGCAGGACCTGGTCTCCTACGCCAAGGCGAACGCGGGCAAGACCTTCTTCGCCTCCTCGGGCAGCGGCTCGCCGGCGCACCTGGCGGGCGAGATCTTCAAGGGCGTGACGGGCACCGAGGTCAAGCACGTGCCGTACAAGGGCGGCGGGCCCGCGATGCTCGCGCTGATGGCCAACGAGGTGCAGTTCGGCTTCGAGACGATCCCCAGCGCCATCGGCCATGCGCGCAGCGGCAAGCTGCGCGGCATCGGCGTCACCTCGGACAGCCGCTCGGGCGCGGCGCCCGACCTGCCCACGATGCAGGAGTCCGGCCTCAAGGGCTTCTCCGTCACCTCGTGGGCCGGGCTGCTGGCGCCCGCCGGCACGCCCAGGGACGTGATGGCGAAGCTCACCAATGCGACCCTCACCTCGCTCAACAGCCCCACGGTGAAAGCCGCGCTCGCGGCCGACGGCGCCGAGCCGGGCGGCGGCTCGCCGGCGGCGTTCGGCAAGTTCATGGCCGACGAGCTCAAGGCCTGGGGCGAGGTCGTGCGCAACTCGGGCGCCAAGGTCGACTGAGGGGATGACGCACCTGCTGAACCTGTTGGCGGCCGTCGCGCTGCTGGTGTGGGGCACCTCCCTGGTCCGCACGGGCATCCTGCGCGTCTTCGGCGCCAACCTGCGGCAGGTGCTGGCGCGCAGCATAGGCACGCGGCCGGCGGCGGCGCTGGCCGGGCTGGGCGTCACGGCCCTGGTGCAGTCCAGCACGGCCACGGCGCTGATCGTCTCGTCGTTCGTCGGCCAGGGCCTGGTGGCCCTGCCGACGGCGCTGGCCGTGATGCTGGGCGCCGACGTGGGCACCAGCCTGATGTCGGTGGTGTTCTCGTTCGATCTCTCCTGGCTGTCGCCGCTGCTGATCCTGCTGGGCGTGGTGCTGTTCATCACGCGGCCCTCCACGCCGGTGGGTCGGCTGGGCCGGGTGCTGATCGGCCTCGGGCTGATGCTGCTGGCGCTGCGGCTGGTGTCGGAATCGACCGGCGTGATGATGAAGTCGGCGGTCGCGCGCGAGCTGCTGCACTCGCTGTCCAGCGACCTGCTGCTGGAGATCACGGTGGGCGCCGTGATGACGATCGCGGCCTATTCCAGCCTGGCCATCGTGCTGCTGACGGCCACGCTCGCGGGTTCCGGGACGATCCCGCTCGACGTCGCGTTCGGCCTGATCCTGGGCGCCAACGTGGGCGGCGGCCTGCTCGGCGTGCTCGCCACCGCGAAGTCGCCGGTCGAGGTGCGGCAGGTGCCGCTGGGCAACCTGGTGTTCAAGGTGGCGGGCGTGGGGGCCGCGGCGCCTTTCATCGGCCTGGTGCTCGGGTTGCTGCAGCCGCACCTGGCGAACCCGGCTTCCGCCGTGGTGCTGTTCCACCTGGTCTTCAACAGCGGGGTCGCCCTGGCCTTCCTGGGCCTCACGCAGGTGGTGTCACGCGGGGTCGAGCGCTGCCTGCCCAAGCCGCAGGACGGCGCGGTGGCCACCCGCCCGCGCCACCTCGATCCTTCGGCGCTGGCCACGCCCTCGCTGGCCATCTCCTGCGCGGCGCGTGAAGCGCTGCACCAGGCCGACGTGGTGGAAAGCATGCTGCTGGGCACGCTCACGGTGCTGAAGAACGACGACCTGCGGCTGGCCGGGGAACTGCGCAGGCTCGACGACACGGTCGACGAGCTCTATTCGGCGATCAAGTACTACCTGGCCCGGCTCTCGCGCGAGGCCCTCGGCGAGGAAGAGAGCCGGCGCTGGACCGACATCATCAGCTTCACGATCAACATGGAGCAGATCGGCGACGCCGTCGAGCGCATCCTGATCGACATCGAGGACAAGAAGATCCGCAAGGGCCGCCGCTTCTCCGACGCCGGCATGGCCGAGATCTGCGAGCTGCATGCGCGCCTGGTCGACAACCTGCGGCTGGGGATGAGCGTGTTCCTGTACGGGTCGGCGCGCGATGCGCAGAAGCTGCTGGAGGAGAAGGCGCGCTTTCGCGACCTTCAGCGCGCCTGCGCGGGCAACCACCTCACGCGCCTGTCCGAGAACACCGTGCAGAGCATGGAGACCAGCTCGCTGCACCTGGACCTGATCGGCGAGCTGAAGCGGATCAACTCGCACATCTGCTCGGTCGCGTATCCGGTGCTGCGGCCGAACTAGGGTTTCACCGGCTCGATGGAGACGCGCAGCAGTTCCTGGCGCAGCTCCTGCAGCTTGGCCTTGAGCACCTTGCGGTTGTCCGCGCCCATGCGCAGCAGCATCTTCTGGCCGGAGGCCAGGCCCTGCAGCTGCGGGTCGGCGAATTCGTAGCGTGTCCAGGGCCGCGCGGAAGCGATCGGGCCCTTCACCTCGGTGAGCGTGAGCTTCGGCGGCTGCGCGGGCTCGGGCGTCGCCAGCAGGAGGTCGATCACTTCGAACGTGCGCGCATGCAGCGAGCGGTTGCCGAAGCCGAGTTCGCGCCACGCCTGGTCGAGCACCGGGTACATGCGGCGGTAGAGGCCCACCGCCTGCGCGGCGTTGACGGAACCCGCGAACGCGACGAAGGGGCTGTAGCGCAGCGAGTTCTCGGCGGCCATCACCTGCGAGCCGGCTTGCGCCGAGACGACGAAGCGTCCGGGAGGCGGTTGCACCGGCCACACCGGCACCGGCGCGTGCTCGCGGCCCAGGTTGTCGAGCGTGGCGACGAACTTGCGCGGGAAGTCCGTGGTCTCCAGGAACTTCAGGACGGAGTCGCGGCCCAGCAGCTGCGTAAGCGCGGCGGTGACGTCCTGCGCCTTCACGACCTCATCCGCGGCAGGTGGCTGCACCTCGGTCGGCAGCGCGGCGGTGGGCGTGCTCTCTTGCGGCTGCGCGGCGCTTTCCTGGGCGGGCGGCGTCTGGACCACCCTGGACATCTGCGGATGCGACATCCAGTACCAGCCGGCGGCGGCGGCCGCGAGGGCGACCAGCACCGCGATGATGAAGACCGGCGCCATCGAACGCCGGCGGCGCTGCGCCCGCGGCTGCGACTGCCGCGAATGGGAGAACGTGGGCTCTCGTCGTGTATCGATCATCCCCGCATGCTGCGCGCATTCACGCTCAGCCTCAATACCCGTTGCCCCGCAGGATCGTTACGAACGAGGCTCATCCGTTTCAGAGAGCGACAACGCCCGCTGACACGATCTTCAGACGACAGCCCGGCCATCGCCCCGCGCCGCGCTCCGATAGTCGAGGACTCTTGCGGTGTTCTCCATGGCATCCAGGTTCCTGCGCCGCGCTTGCACGGTCGCGTTGGCCGCTTCCGCGGCCTTCATCACCACGGCCTGCGGCGGCGGAGGCGCCGACGACGCGGCCCCGGCGCCCTCCCCCGCACCGGCGGCAGCGGCCGGGCCCGCCTCGCGCCTGATCGTCGCCGGCGACAGCCTGGCCGACGTCGGCACCTTCGGCCTGAAGGCGACGGTGCAGAACGCGGCCAACCCATCCGTGGGCTATCCGGTCTATCCGGAACTGGTCGGATCGGCGCTGGGCTTGGGCCGCCAGTGCAATTTCTTCACCAGCACCGACGGGACCGCGATCACCACCACGTTCACCTCCAACCCGGGCTGCACCAACTTCGCGGTGGGCGGCGCTCAGGTCGTGAACCCGGTCACCCGGCGCGGCAACGAAGTGCCGCTCTCGCTGCAGTTCCAGCTGGAGTCGGCCGTGGCCGCGAACGGCGGTGCGTGGCAAGGCGGCGACCTCATCCTCATCGATGCCGGCAGCAACGACGCGGCCGGGCTGGCGGACGCCTACCTCGATGCGCGCGGCGGCGCCGGCGGCGACCAGGCCGTCTTCCTCGCGCTGCTGCGGCAGCAGCTCGACACCTCGGAGATCACTCAGTCGCTCGCGCAATCGGACGGCGAGTCGGTGGCCGCGGGCCTCTACATGCAGCGCCTGGCGCAGACCTTCTGGAACACGGTGAAGGCGAACACGCTCGACAAGGGTGCGACGCGCGTCGCGCTGGTCGAGGTGCCGGACATCACCTTGACACCGAGGTTCCGCGGCATCGCGGCGGACCTCTCGACCACCGAAGGCGCCGCAGCGGCCACCGCTTTCCAGACGGCGCTGCGGCAATGGATCGTCGGCTTCAACACCGAGCTGCGCCGGCTCGCGGCCGGCGATGCGCGCGTGGCGGTGGTGCCGTACTTCGCGGACTTCAGCGCGCAGAACACGAACCCCGCCGCTTCCGGGCTGACGAACTCGACGCAGGCCTCCTGCCCGCCGCAAGGCGACTTCCCGGCCTGCACGGACGCGGCGCTGGATGCCGCGCCGCCGGCCGGCCTGGCCCCGGGCTGGTGGAAGACCTGGTTCTACTCCGACAACTTCCACCCGTCGCCGCGCGGGCACGAACTGCTGGCGGCCAGCGTGAACAACGCGCTGGCGCAAGCCGGCTGGCGCTGAAGCCGGGCGCCGGTCACGCCGCGAGCAGCATCGCTTCCGGCGTGTCGTTGACCGTGGTGCGGCGCAGCTCGCGACGTTCGCTGACGTCGTAGCGGCGGCCGCGGTGCAGCGTGCTGCGGTTGTCCCAGATGACCAGGTCGCCCACCTGCCACTTGTGGGTGTAGACGTTCTCGCGGCGGGTCGCGTGCTCCAGCAGGTCCTGCAGGTACATGCGGCTCTCGGCCGTGGGCCAGCCCAGGATCTGGCGCGCGTGCACGCCGACGAACAGCACCTTGCGGCCCGAGCCGCGATGGGTGTCCGCCAGCGGCCAGATGGCGGGCGGGATCTCCTTCTTCTGCTCGTCGGTGTAGGCGTCGTCGCCGAGCAGGATGCGCGTGTGCAGCGCGAAGTGCTCGGCCTTCAGGTCCTGGATCTCGGCGCGGGTGCGCTCGTCCAGCGTGTCGTAGGCATGGCGCAGGTCGGCGAACTCGGTGTCGCCGCCCCAGCTGGGCTTGATCACGCAATGCAGCATCGAATACGCCGCGCGCGGGTCCATGAACGAGCTGTCGCTGTGCCACAGCTGGTTGGCGAAGTTCGACAGGTTCTTGGGCGAATCGCGGCGCGCCACGTTGCCCTGCGCATCCACGTTGGAGATGTCGATCAGGCGCTCGTCCTCCAGCCGCTCGGGCCGCTTGAACACGCGCTTGAGGCCGATGTCCAGCGGGCCGAACTGCTTGGCGAAGTCCAGCTGCTGCTGCGGCGTGAGCGGCTGGCCGCGCCACACCAGCACGGCGTACTCGTTCATCGCGGCGTTGATCGCGCGCACGTCGCGATCGGCGAGCGGCTTGGAAAGATCGAGGCCGCTGGCCTCGGCGGCGAAGACGTCGTGCAGGGGCTTGAGGTTCAGGCTCATGGCAATGCTCAGTCGATCTGGATCTTGGAATCGGTGACGACCTTGCCCCAGCGCTTCATCTCGCTGGCGATGAGGCCGTTGAACTGCTCGGGCTTGGAGCCGACCACCTTCAGGCCGTACTCGCGGGCGCGCTGCTGGATCTCGGGACCGGCCAGCGCCTTGGCGGTGTCGGCCTGGATCTTCTGCACGACGGCCTTGGGCGTGGCCGCGGGCACGACGAAGCCGAGCAAGGCGCCGACGTTGAAGCCGGGGAGGGTTTCCGCGACCGTCGGGTAGTCGTGGCCGGCGACGCGCTGGTCGCCCATGGTGGCGATCAACTTCATCTTGCCGGCCTGCACGAACGGCAGGATCGACAGGAACGGATCGATCACCAAGTCGAGCCGGCCGCCCATCAGCTCGGTGTGCGCGGGCGCGCTGCCCTTCATGCCCACGTGCTGCATGTCGAAGCCGGCTTCGCGCTGCAGCAGCTCGCCGCCCAGGTGCGTGGTGCTGCCGGCGCCGGGCGTGCCGTAGTTCAGCTTGCCCGGGTTCTTCTTGGCGTAGGCGATCAGTTCCCGCAGGTTGTTGAACGGCGCGTCGGGCCGGGCCACGATGGCCAGCTGCATGTCGAACAGCTGGGTGACGCCGGAGAGGTCCTTGAGCGTGTCGTACGGCAGCTGCTTGCGAAGCGTGGGGTTCACGGCCAGCGAGGAGTTGACCATTCCGATGGTCAGGCCGTCCGGCGCCGACTTGGCCACGAAGTCCGCGCCGATGACGGTGCCGGCGCCCGGCTTGTAGTCGATCAGCACCGGCTGGCCCCAGGTGTCCTGCAGGTTCTTGGCGAGGATTCGGCCGACGGTGTCGGTCGGGCCGCCCGGCGGGAACGGGATGATGATCTTCACGGGACCGGACGGGAAGTTCTGCGCGGCGGCGGGGCCGGCCATGCCGAACGCAAGGGCGCCCGCCACGACGGCGGTGCAAAGCTTGAGGAAGCGCAAGGTTTGTCTCCTGATGGCGCGTGGATTCTGGAACGCGGTTCCGTTATCCTAGTGCATCCCGAAGAAATAATGAAACACAGTTCCAGAAACCCGGAAAACGGCGGCGAATCGGTCAAGGACGAGGTCAGCGCCCTCGCCCGCGGGCTGGCTCTGCTGCGCGTGGTGGCGGACGCGCCCGGCCCGCTGACCCACCGCGAACTGGGCGAACGCACGCAGATCCCCAAGGCCACAGTGACGCGGCTGGCCACCACCCTGCAATCCGCCGGCTACCTGCGACTGGTCTCCGGCGACCGCTACGCGCTGGGCCCCGCGGCTTTGCACCTGGGCAACGCCTACCTGCGCGGCTTCGACTTCCGCGCCGAGGCGCGGCTGCACCTGGCCGAGCTGGCCGAGGCCGCCGCCGCCAACGTGCACCTGGGCGTGCGCGACGGGCTCGACATCCTGCTGATCGACACGCTGCGGCCGCAGTCGGCGCTGATCCTCTCGCGCATGGACATCGGCTCGCGCATGGCCATCGCCACGTCGGCCGCCGGCCGCGCCTACCTGTCGGCGCTGCCCGCGCCGGAACGCGCGGTGCTGCTGGAAGAGATCCGCGCGGCGAGCGGCAATGACTGGTCCACCGTGAAGTCACGCCTGGACGCCGCCCTGGCCGAATTCGCCGAAGCCGGCTACTGCAGTTCGTTCGGCGAATGGCATCCCGACATCCACGCGCTCGGTTTTCCCCTGCACGGCCCGCGCGGCGAGCTGTACGCGGTGAGCGTCGGCGGCCCCGCCTACAAGCTGCCGCGCGAGATGCTGCTGCAGAAGGTGGCGCCCAAGCTGCTGCAGGTGCGCCGCGCCATCGAGAGCGACGCGGGCTCCGGCTCTGATCAGTAGCTGCGGCTCAGCCGGATGCGGCAGCTCGGCTGCGGGCTGCAGTCGAAGTTCCACACCAGCAGGTCGCCGTCGGGCACGCGGCAGTCGGGCTGCGGGCCGCAGGTTTCGTTGACCTGCTCCATCAGGCGCGGATCGGTCCCCCACCAGGTGAGGCTGCGGCCGCTGCGCGGCGGCAGCGTGATGCGGCAGCTGTCGGTGGTGCACGCGGCGTTCCAGGCCGCGATCTCGTCCATGGAAGCCACCATCACGTCCGGGCGCTGCGCGGGCGAGGTGCCGGGCGGAGGGACCACGGGTGCGGGCGGCTCGGTCGTCCCCGGCGTCGTGGGCGTGGAGTCCGTGTTCGCGACCGGCGTCTGGAACTGGGCGCCCGAGCTCGCATCCTGCAGCCCGGCCGCGGGCGGGGCGCCCGCTCCGCCACCACCACCTCCCCCGCCGCAGGCCGCCAGCGCCAGCGCGCACCCGATCGAGACCAACAAGGTCCTGACTGCCTTCATTTCGCTCCCCTCATGTGTTCCGTTGCGGTGGAGCCATTCTTGGAAGCCGAACCGTAAGCAGGTTGCTCAACTTGCCAAACTCGTTCGCAAAGGTGAACAGGAAGGGGCTGGATGGCTCCTTCGGATCAGGTCGAAGCCCAGCCGTTTCGTAACTTTCTGCTGAGCCAGGACAAGCCGGCGGCGGGGCGCCCGTCTTTTCGATACCACGGCTGAGCCACCAGCCGGTGCCGCATGCGCCGCGCCGCGCGGCTGAGTTGTGATTTCGTTCACAAAACGCCAAGCTCATCTTCGGTTACCGCTGTACTCGATCTCCTACGAGCGCGTCGGAGACGTCCTACTAGAGTCGCGCCTCTTGCTGAGGTTGCCGCTCTCCATCGATCGCGACCCAGCTCTTCCTTGATCGGGCTGGACAAGCCCCCTCCATGGGTCGCTGAACATGAAAAGACGTCTCTTCCTCTCCGGTTCCGGTGCCGCAACGCTGGCCGCGCTCACGGGCTGCGGCGGCGGTGGCGGCGCGGGCGAAATCGTCGGGCCGGACGGCAGTGTCGTGACCGGCGTGCTGACCGACGTGCCGGTGCCCGGCACCGCTCCGGGCGCCGCTCCCGCTCCCGCACCGTCGCCTGCTCCCGGCTCCGGCTCCGGCCTCCCCGCCAAGGTGCTGGGCACCTACTACACCGCCTGGGACGCCGGCAGCTACGCGATCGACTCGGTTCCGGAAGAGTTCAACGTGATCTACCTGTTCCACTGCAAGCCCAACGGCAACGCGGTCAACGGCAGCTGGAACAACGTGGGCAACGGCTCGTTCAAGTTCGAGCACTTCGGCGAAGTCACGCCCTCGCGGGTGCAACGCTGCCGCGGCCGCGGCCAGCGGGTGATCCTCACCGTCGGCGGCGCGCAGGCCGGCTTCAACTTCGACACGCGGGCCAAGAGCCAGAACTTCGTGGCCTCGTTCCGCGGCCTATACGACACCTTCGGCGGCGTGGACGGCTGCGACTTCAACAACTTCGAAGCCAACATCGGCTCCTCGCAGGCCGAGATGGTCTGGATCGCGCAGCAGCTCAAGTCGCTGTACGGCGCCGACTTCGCGATCACCGCCCCGCCGCAGCCCAACTCGCCGGAAGACCGCGCGATGCTCAAGGCGATGGCCGACGCCGGCGCGCTGAGCTGGGCCGCCCCGCAGTACTACGACTGGTCCGGCTTCAACGCCGCCGGCTTCATCAGCAACCGCACCAACGACTGGGTGCGCGACCTGGGCGCCGACAAGGTGATGCTGGGCCTGGCCGCCAACTACTCGAACGGCCCGTCGCTGGCGGACTGCATCCGCGAATGGGATGCGGTCAAGGCCGCGTACCCGGACATCCGCGGCATGTTCTGCTGGAACGCGCTGCTGAACTCGAGCGGCGGCAACAACTGGGGCCGCACCATGAAGGCGCGGCTGTAAGTCGCCAGGGCGCGTGGGTCAGCGCGGGATCGCGCTCATCCACATGCCCATGCGCTCCATCACCGCGGGTCCCCCGACCCCGCGCATGAGCGTCATCCCGGTCATGTGCAGCATCGCGCGGACCTGGTGCTGAACCCATTCCGGGCTGGCGGTCAGCGTCGCCAGCTTCGAGGGGTCGCCCTTGATCAGGAAGAAGCCGTGCACGTCGCCCGAATGCGGCTCGAGCAGCACCGGCTCGTACGACTCGATGGCGCCCTGCTCCTTCTGCTGCTGCAGGTACTGGAGGAATTCCTGGAAGTGCTGGCCGCTCAGCGATTCGCGGCCCGGGATCGACTGCTTCCAGCCGTACACGATGACGTTGTTGCTCATTCCGGTTCTCCTGTGACGCCACCTTGGCGCGACGACTGGTGTAGCGCCTGGCTCGACGCGGATGCAAACGCGGCCGGATCCCATGGCCCCTTCGAACAGGGGAGTTCCGATACATCTGCATGGCGCTTCACGGGCACCAGGCTGGAACACGCGGTCTCGACTGTTGCCGTGCGGTCCCGGAGGTCAGCCCGTGAGGATCGGCCGCAAGGTCTCCGTCTCCGCGCCGACGAACCGGAAGAACGCATCGATGCGCGGCGTCTTGCGCAACGCCGGCGTGGTCAGGATGCGCCAGATGCGCGTGAGCTCCGGCACCGGACCGAACAGGCGGACCAGGTCCGGCTCGGCGTCGCCGAGGGCGGTCGGCAGCGCGGCCAGGCCGACGCCGGCTTTCGCCGAATGCACGAGGCCGAGCACGCTGGTGCTGGTCGCGGCCACCGCCACCGAGGGCAGCGCCTCGCGCAGCCACGTGGTCGACCGGTGCCCCGCCATCGAGGCGTCGAGCAGGATCCAGGGATGCGCCGCGGCCTGCGCCAGGTCGGCCGGGCGCCCCGCCCGCTCCACGTACGAGCATGACGCGTACACCGCCCACAGCGAGTCCGCCACCTTGCGGCCGACCAGGCTGCCGTCGGTCGTGTCGCCGGAGCGCAGCGCCACGTCAGCCTCGCCCTTGGCCAGGTCGAGGTAGCGATCGCTCGTCACGAACTCGATGCGCAGCCGCGGATGCACCGCATGCAGGTGATCGAGCAGCGGCGACTGCACGATGCGCCGCACCAGCGGTTCCGGGCAGGTGAGGCGGACGATGCCGTTGAGTTCGCGGCTGGTGGTGCGGATGCGGTGCTCGAGCACGACGACCTGGCGTTCGACCGCTTCGGCCAGCGGGCGCAGTTCCTCGCCGTAGGCGGTGAGCCGGTAGCCGCTGGGGCGCCGCTCCACGAGCGACTGTCCCACCCGCCTCTCCAGCTCGGTGATGCGGCGCTGGACGGTCGACTGGTCGACCTGCAGGGCTCGCGCGGCGGCCATGGTGCTGCCATGGCGGGCGACCGCGAGAAACGGCTTGAGATCGTCCCAGTCGAACATGGCGGCCCCCGCTTTCCTGCGGCCCCATTATGCAAAGCGGCAGGTTCCCGCGGCCCGGGTGCCGGACTAGATTGGAGGCACCTCGTTCCGGGAGCAGACCATGCGCAAGACCGTCGCCGCCGTCGCCCTCGCCTTCGCCTTGCCGACGTCCTTCGCGGCCGCCGGCGACGGCCTGGCCAAGCCCGAACTGATCCGGCGCGAAGTCGTGCAGGGCATGCCCAAGGGCGACGACCAGGAGATCCGCGTGCTCACGGCGACCTTCCAACCCGGGGACCGCACCGTCTTCCACACGCATCGCTCGCCGGTGACCGTGTACGTGCTGGAAGGCCAGTTCACGCTCGAGCTCGAAGGCCGGCCGCCGGTGATGGTGCGCGCGGGCGAGGCCTATGTGGAGCCGCCGCACATCCGCATGACCGGCTTCAACCGCAGCACCAGCCAGCCGCTGAAGGTGCTGATCTTCTACGTGAGCGATCCCGGCACGCCGTTCCTCGACGAATCCCGCTGAGTCATCGCTCCCGCCGCAGGACGAAGAAGAACGGCCGCGCCATGCCCCTGGCGTCCATCAGGCCGAGCACGGTCCGCGCGTCCATGCGGCGGAACACGTCCTGCACCGGGATGTCGTCGTAGAGCATCGCCGCCGTGGTGCGGCCGCGGAACCGCATCATGCGCAGCCGCGCCGCCGGGCGGCGCGTGGCCAGCAACGGCAGGAGCAGGCGCACGCCGCGCGCAACCGCGTCGGACTTCAGCGCCGGCCAGCGCTGGACGAGAGGCATGCCTTGCCACGCCCACGCGGGACGAACCGCGAAGGTCCGGCCGGCGCTGCCGCTGCCGAACAGCAGCGGGTGCACGTGTTCCTCGCTGTCGAACCGCTTGCCGCGCCAGCCGTAGGCCTGCAGCACGCCATCGAGCGGATGGCCGGTCGGAAACTCGCTGCCCGACCACGCGCCCAGCATGAAGCCGGTGTCGACCTCGTCCAGCGAGTCGAACAGTCGTAACGCCTCGTCCGTGCGCATCATCGATCCTGGGCCTGGGTAAACTGGGATTTCCGAAGTCGAGGTCCGCGCTGGGAGGCGGCGCCCATGAGCTCACGGCTTTCGCTGCTCCTCGTTTCCGCGACGCTGCTGTCCGGTTGCGGCGGCGGCATCGTCATCGGCGGAGCCATCGGCTGCGACGACCAGATGGCCGCATTGACCGGCCGCCTCGGATTTCCCGAACGGGAAGAACAGCGCATCCAGGGCGGCCTGCACATCCACACCTTCTTCTACATCCGCACCGGCGTGGCCATCGCCTTCACCTGGGGCGACGACCTGTCGTGCGACCAGCGCGAGTTTAGGATCGGCCCATGACCCGCCTCCAGGATCTCGAAACACCCGCCGCCCTCGTCGACACCCGGCGCATGCAGCACAACATCGCCCGCATGCAGCGGCGCATGGACGAACTGGGCGTGAAGTTCCGACCGCACGTCAAGACCTCCAAGTGCCTGCCCGTGGTGCAGGCGCAGATCGCCGCCGGCGCGCGGGGCATCACCGTGTCCACGCTGAAGGAGGCCGAGCAGTTCTTCGCCGCGGGCATCACCGACATCCTCTACGCCGTGGGCATCGTCCCCGCCAAGCTGCCGCACGTGCTCGAGCTGCGGCGGCGCGGCTGCGACCTGAAGATCATCACGGACAGCGTGGCGGCGGCTCAGGCCATCGCCGACTTCAGCCGGCGGCACGGCCAAGCGCTGGAGACCTGGATCGAGATCGATGTCGACGGCCACCGCTCGGGCATCCCGCCCGAGGGCGCGTCGCTGCTCGAAGTGGGACGCGCGCTGCACGAAGGCGGCGCACGGCTCGGCGGCGTGATGGCCCATGCCGGCTCCAGCTACGAGTTCGACGAGCCCGAGGCCCTGCGCCAGGTCGCCGAGCAGGAGCGCCGCGGCACCGTGCGCGCGGCCGAGCGCTTGCGCGAAGCGGGCCTGCCCTGCCCCGTGGTGAGCGTGGGATCGACGCCGACCGCGCTGTCCGCGCAAGGCCTGCAAGGCGTCACCGAAGTGCGCGCGGGCGTCTACGTGTTCTTCGACCTGGTGATGCGCAACGTCGGCGTGTGCGCCGAGCAGGACATCGCGCTCTCGGTGCTCACCACCGTCATCGGCCACCAGGAGGACAAGGGCTGGGCCATCGTGGACGCCGGCTGGATGGCCATGAGCCGCGACCGCGGCACGCAGAAGCAGAAGCGCGATTTCTTCTACGGCCAGGTGTGCTCGGAAGACGGCGAGCCGCTGGCCGGCTACGTGCTCGGCAGCGCGAACCAGGAGCACGGCATCCTGTGCCGTGCCGAAGGCACGGACCGCGAGATCGCCGCGCGTTTCCCGGTCGGCACGCGCCTGCGCATCCTGCCCAACCACGCCTGTGCCACCGGGGCGCAGTTCCCCGAGTACCACGCCATGGGCGCGAGCGGCGAGCTCGAGACCTGGCCGCGCTTCTACGGGTGGTGACGTGATGCCCACTTCCATCCAGCCCGAAGACAGCGGCCGCCCCGGCGGCCATTACTCGCATGGCATGGTGGCGAACGGCTTCGTGTTCGTCTCCGGCCAGCTGCCGATCACCCGCACGGGCGAGAAGCTCACGGATGCGAGCTTCGCCGACCAGGCGCGGCAGGCGCTCGCGAACGTCGAGGCCGTGCTGAAGGCCGCCGGCAGCGGCATCGACCGGCTGGTGCAGGTGCGCGTCTACGTCGACAGCGTGGAGAACTGGCCCGAGTTCGATCGCGTCTACGCGCAGTGGGCCGGCACCAGCCGCCCCAGCCGCGCGGTGGTGCCGACCGGCGCCTTGCACTACGGTCTGAAGGTCGAAGTGGAGGCGGTGGCGCTCGTCGGGAGCTGATCCCGCGGGAGGCGGCCGTGGACGGCACGCTCAAGCTGCTGCTGGCCGGCGACGTGATGACCGGCCGCGGCATCGACCAGGTCCTGCCCCATCCCGGCGATCCGCTGCTGCACGAGGAGTGGGTGCGCGACGCGCGCGACTACGTGCGGCTGGCCGAGCGAGTGAACGGTCCTGTCCCCGCGCCGGTGCCCGTGGACTACCCCTGGGGCGACGCGCTCGCCGCCATGGACCGCCAAGGTCCCTCGGTGCGCATCGTCAATCTCGAAACGGCCGTCACCGCGCGCGGCGAGCCCTGGCCCGGCAAGGGCATCCACTACCGGATGCATCCCGCGCATCTCGCCTGCCTTGCCGCGGCGCGGCTGCACGCCTGCGCGCTAGCCAACAACCACGTGCTCGACTGGGGCCGCGAGGGGCTTGAGGACACGCTGGCGACGCTCACCGCGGGCGGCCTTCGCATCGCGGGCGCCGGCCGCGATCGCGCGCACGCCTGGTCGCCGGCCGTGCTGCCATGGGCGGGCGGCGGGCGCGTGCTGCTGTTCTCCTGCGCCACGCGGAGCAGCGGCGTGCCGCGCGCCTGGGCGGCGCGTGCGCAACGATCGGGCGTCGCGTTGCTGCCGCGGTTGTCGGATCGCGCCGCGCATGCGCTGGCCCGCCTCGTCCAAGCGCACCGGCAACCGGGCGATCGGGTCGTCGTCTCCCTCCACTGGGGCGGCAACTGGGGAATGGCGGTGCCTGCATCGCACCAGGCGTTCGCGCGCCGGCTCATCGAGCTCGGCGCCGCCGACGTGGTGCACGGCCATTCCTCGCACCATCCGCTGCCGATCGAGGTGTGGCATGGCAAGGCCATCCTGTACGGCTGCGGCGACCTCGTGAACGACTACGAGGGCATTGGTGGACACGGCAGCCTGCGCTGCGATTGCGGCTGCCTCTACGCGCTCACGCTCGACGAAGCCGGTGCCTTGCAGCGGCTGGAGATCGATCCGATGCAACTTCGCCGCTTCCGGCTCGAACACGCGGACGCCAGGGCCCGCGCCTGGCTGCGGACGATCTTCGACGAGGGCGGCCGCGCGTTCGGCAGCCGCGTCCAGGGCAACGCCGACACGCGCTTCGTGCTCGGCTGGACCTGAGCGCGGCGCGCGCTCACGGGCGAATTTCCCCTTCGCGCCTTCCGCCGTTCCATGTAGGATTACTGAAACTGGTTTCAGAAAACCATGCCCAGCAAGCCTACGAGCCCCTCCCTCACCGCCTTCAGTCCGCGCATCACCATCGCCGACGTCGCGGAGAAGGCCGGGGTGTCCAAGGCCACGGTGTCGCGGTTCCTGAACCGCCGCGACGAGCTGCTGACGCCCGAGATCGCCACCCGCGTCGAGACCGCCATCGCCGCGCTGGGCTACACGCCCAGCCCGATGGCGCAGGCGCTCAAGCGGGGGCGTTCGCGCCTCGTGGGCCTGGTCGTGGCCGACGTCACCAACCCGTTCTCGGTGGCCGTGCTGCGCGGCGCCGAGAAGGCCTGCCAGGACGCCGGCTACCGGCTGATGCTGTTCAACCTGGGCGATGACTGGCACCTCGAGCGCGACGCCATCGAGATGCTGGCTTCGTACCAGGTCGAGGGGATGATCCTCAACACGCTGGGGCGCGACGAGGGCGCGGCCGCCGCGGCCGCCCGGCAGGGCCGCCCCGTCGTGCTGGTCGACCGCCGCCACGCCAACATGCAGGCGGACTTCGTCTCCATCGACAACCAGGGCGCGGTGCGGATGGCCGCGGCGCACCTGCTGGAGCACGGCTGGGACGACCTCCTCTTCGTCACCGAGCCGGCCGCCGGCGTCAGCTCGCGCGAGGAGCGCGTGGCCGCGTTCCTCGCCTTCGTGGCGGGCCATCCGCAGGCGGCGGGCCGCAGCTTCGAGTCGACGGCGACGGGCGCCGCCGCCCTCGCCAGCGAGCTGCAGGAATTGCGATCGCGCGGCCGCCGGCCCGCGGTGCTGGCCAGCAACTCGGTCATCACGCTGCGCATCGCCGACGCCGTGCAGCGCCTGGGCTGGACCTTCGGGCAGGACCTCGGCTTCGTCGGCATCGACGAGACCGAATGGGCGCCGCTGGTCGGGCCCGGCCTGACCACCGTGGCCCAGCCGACCGACGCCCTCGGCCGGCTCGCCACCGCCTGCCTGCTGGAGCGCCTGAAAGGCCTGGACGTGCCGCCGCGCCAGATCCTGCTGTCGGGGCAGCTGGTGGAACGGGCCTCGTCCACCAGGCAGTGAGTACGTGTTTACCCTGATGCTCTCCTGAAACCGGTTTCTATAATCGGGCCCAGAAACCGGTTTCAGCCCAACAGAACCGCCTGCACGTGAACTACAACTTCCAGTTCCAGGACGTCTTCGCCGCCTGGCCGATGCTGCTTCAAGGCACCTGGATCACGATCCAGCTGTCCCTGACGGCCACGGTCCTCGGCCTCGCGCTCGCCATCGTCTGCGCCTGGGCCAAGACCTCGGGCCCCGCGCCCGCCCGCTGGGTGGTCAACGCCTACATCGAGCTGATCCGCAACACGCCGTTCCTGGTTCAGCTGTTCTTCTTCTTCTTCGCCCTGCCCGCGCTGGGCCTGCGCTGGTCGGCCCACGCGGCCGCGCTGGTGGCGATGGTGGTGAACCTCGGCGCCTACGCCACGGAGATCATCCGCGCGGGCATCGAGTCGGTGCCGCGCGGCCAGATCGAAGCCGGCCTGGCCCTGAACCTCAAGCGCCACCAGGTCTTCCGCTTCATCATCCTGAAGCCGGCGCTCAAGGCGATCTATCCCGCGCTCACCAGCCAGTTCATCCTGCTGATGCTCAGCTCGGCGGTGGTCTCCGCGATCTCGGCCGACGACCTGACCTCGGTGGCGGCCAACCTGCAGTCGCAGACCTTCCGCAGCTTCGAGATCTACATCGTGGTGACGGGCATCTACCTGGCGCTGGCGCTGGCCTTCTCGGCGCTGTTCCGTTTCGTCTACCAGCTGACGCTGAACTACCCGGACCGCCGCTGATGCGAACCTTCGGCTTCCCCGAATTCCTGTTCATCCTCGAGGCCGCGAAGTGGACCATCGCGCTGTCGATGATCGCCTTCGCGGGCGGCGCCATCGGCGGCCTGCTGGTGGCGCTGGGCCGCACCAGCGAGAACGCGGTGGCCCGGCGCGCGTCCGCCGTGTTCGTGCAGATCTTCCAGGGTACGCCGCTGCTGCTGCAGCTGTTCCTGGTGTTCTTCGGCGGCCCCGTGATGGGCGTCGACCTGAACCCCTGGATCGCTGCCGGCATCGCGCTCGTCCTCAACACCAGCGCCTTCCTGGGCGAGATCTGGCGCGGCTGCATCCAGGCGATCCCGCACGGCCAGACCGAGGCGGCGCACGCGCTCGGCCTGCACTACTTCGCCCGCATGCGCGACGTGATCCTGCCGCAGGCCTTCAAGATCGCCCTGCCGCCCACGGTCGGCTACATGGTGCAGGTGGTCAAGGGCACTTCGCTGGCCGCGATCATCGGCTTCGCCGAAGTGACCCGCGCCGGCCAGATCATCAACAACGCAACCTTCCAGCCGCTGATCGTGTTCAGCCTGGTGGCTGCCATCTATTTCGCGCTGTGCTGGCCCCTGTCGCTGCTGGCCGCGCGGATGGAGCGTCGCCAGGCGGCGGCGCTCGCGCGCTGACCCTTCCCCCTTTTTCTTCCAACCCGGAGACTTACGAAGATGCAAACCTTCTCCCGCCGTGCTTTCGCCGCCCTCGGCCTCGTGGCCAGCGCCTCCCTGCTCGCCGTGCCCGCCTGGGCCCAGAGCCTCGAAGAGCTGAAGAAGAAGGGCGAGATCAACGTCGGCCTGCTGGTGGACTTCCCGCCCTACGGCACCACCAACGCGCAGAACCAGCCCGACGGCTACGACGCCGACGTCGCGCGCCTGCTGTCCAAGGACTGGGGCGTGAAGGTCAACCTCGTGCCGGTGACCGGCCCGAACCGCATCCCGTTCCTGCTGACCAACAAGGTCGACCTCTTGATCGCCTCGCTGGCCATCACGCCCGAGCGCGCCAAGCAGGTGCAGTTCTCGCAGCCGTACTCGGCCGCCACCATCGTGCTGTACGGCCCGAAGAAGACCGCCATCAAGGCGCCCGCCGACCTCAAGCCGCTGAAGGTGGGCGTCGCCCGCGCCAGCACCCAGGACGTGGCGCTGACCGGCGTCGCACCCCAGGGCACCGAGATCCGCCGCTTCGACGACGACGCGTCCGCCATGCAGGCCCTGATGTCCGGCCAGGTCGACGCCATCGGCTGCTCCACCACCGTGGCCGCGCAGATCGACAAGCGCCAGCCCAACACCTACGAGCCCAAGTTCACCCTGCGCCAGCAGGAGATGGCCGTCGCCATGCGCCCGGGCCAGGACGCGCTGCTGAAGTCGGTCAACGAGTTCGTGGCCAAGAACACGGCCAACGGCGAGCTGAACAAGCTGTACCGCAAGTGGCTGCAGACCGACCTGCCCAAGATGCAGTAACGGATAGCAAGCGGGGAACAGCATGAACGACCGAGCCCAGGCCGGCGCCGCGCCCATCATCCGCATGGAAGGTGTGCAGAAGTGGTACGGCAAGTTCCAGGTGCTCACCGACATCGACCTGCAGGTCGCGCCGGGTGAGCGCATCGTGGTGTGCGGGCCCTCGGGCTCGGGCAAGTCCACGCTGATCCGCTGCATCAACGGCCTCGAGACCGTCCAGCAGGGACGGATCGAGGTCGACGGCATCGACCTCACCGGCCACAAGCGCAACGTCGACAAGGTGCGCGCCGAGGTCGGCATGGTGTTCCAGCAGTTCAACCTGTTCCCGCACCTCACCATCCTGCAGAACTGCACGCTGGCGCCGATGCGCACGCGCGGCGTGAGCAAGGAGGAAGCGGAAGCCACGGCGATGAAGTACCTCACGCGGGTGCGCATCCCCGACCAGGCGCTCAAGTACCCGAGCCAGCTGTCCGGCGGCCAGCAGCAGCGCGTGGCGATCGCCCGGGCGCTGTGCATGACGCCTCGCATCATGCTGTTCGACGAGCCCACCTCCGCGCTCGACCCCGAGATGGTCAAGGAGGTGCTCGACACCATGATCGGCCTGGCCGAGGAAGGCATGACGATGCTGTGCGTCACGCACGAGATGGGCTTCGCCCGCAGCGTGGCCGACCGCGTCATCTTCATGGCCGACGGCCGCATCGTGGAGCAGGCGCCACCCGAACGCTTCTTCACCCAGCCGCAGAACGAGAAGACCCGCAACTTCCTGGGCCAGATCCTCAGCTCGCACCACCATCCGCAACCGGTGTCGGCGTGATGCAGCAGGTTTTGATCTCGCTGTCGTCCTTCGGGGCGGCGGAAGTGCGGCGCCATGGCCAGCTGTGGTTCACCCGCCTCGCGCAACAGGCCGGCGCCGACGGCGTCGAGGTGCGCGGCGAACTGCTGGTCGATCCCGCCGCCGAGCTTCCCGAGATCGCCCGCGCGGTCGCGCAGTGGGGCGGGCTAGTTGTCTATTCCAGCCCCGAGCCGCTCTGGGCGGCCGACGGGTCGCTCGACTTCGCGGCGGTGCAACGCGCCGTCGATGCCGCACGGCGGCTCGGCGCGCCGCGCCTGAAGATGTCGATCGGTGACTTCCGCGGCGCCGCGGCCGGCGACTTCCGCCGGCTGGCCGAGACGGTCGCCGGCCTCGACCTCGTGATCGAGAACGACCAGACGGCCGCCGCCGGCACGGTGGACGCCTTGCAGGCCTTCTTCCGCGCCGCGGACCAGGCCGGCACGCCGCTGCCGATGACGTTCGACATGGGCAACTGGCACTGGACCGGCGAAGACCCGCTGGACGCCGCGCGCGCCTTCTCCGCCCGCGTGGGCTACGTGCATTGCAAGGGCGTGCAGCGCCAGCCGAAGCGCTGGGTCGCCGTGCTCATCGCCGATTCCGCCGCACCGTGGCGCGCCCTGCTGCGCGCGATGCCCCGCGCCCTGCCCTGGGCGATCGAATACCCGCTGGTCGGCGACGACCTGCTGGAGACGACGCGCGCCGAGATCCGCCAACTTCGAGAGGCCTCCGAACGCCTCGGAGCCTTCGCATGAACTTGCGCTACGACGTCGTCACCTTCGGCGAGATGATGCAGATGTTCATCGCCGACGGTCCGGGTCCGCTGGAGTCGGTCCGCACCTTCCACAAGCGCACCGCCGGCGCCGAGACCAACGTCGCGATCGGACTGGCGCGCCTGGGCCTGCGCGTGGGCTGGGCCAGCCGCCTGGGCGACGATTCCATGGGCCGCTACCTGCTGGCCGAGATGAAGCGCGAAGGCGTCGATTGCAGCAAGGTCGCCTTCGAGGCGGGCCAGCGCACCGGCTTCCAGTTCAAGGGCCGCACCACGGACGGCAGCGATCCACCGGTCGAGTACCACCGCAAGGGTTCGGCGGCCAGCCGCATGGGTCCCGCCGACGTCGACGAGGACTGGCTGCGCTCCTCGCGCCACCTGCATGCCACCGGCGTCTTTCCCGCGATCTCCGAGACGGCGCGCGCCGCCGCCCACAAGACGCTGGACGTGATGCGCGCGGCCGGCCGCACCATCTCGTTCGACCCCAATTTGCGGCCGACGCTCTGGGCCACGCCCGAGGACATGCGGCGCGAGATCAACGCCCTCGCCTTCAAGGCCGACTGGGTGCTGCCCGGCCTGGAGGAAGGCCGCTTCCTCACGGGCGAGGCCTCGCCCGAGGCCATCGCGCGCTTCTACCGCGAGCGCGGTGCGAAGCTGGTCGCCGTCAAGCTCGGGCCGGAAGGCGCGTACTTCGACGCCGAGGAAGGCAAGGGCCACGTGCCCGGCTTCCCGGTCAAGGAAGTGGTGGACACCGTGGGCGCGGGCGACGGCTTCGCGGTCGGGGTGATCACCGCGCTGCTGCAAGGCCGCGGCGTGGCCGATGCCGTGCGCCGCGGCTCCTGGATCGGCGCGCGCGCGGTGCAGGTGCTGGGCGACACCGAAGGCCTGCCGACGACGGCCGACCTGGAAGCCGCCGGTCTATGACCCGCAAGACCGTCCTGGTCTTCCGCGAGCTGCCGCCGGACCAGCTGGCGCGCATCGGCGCGCTGCACGACGTCGTCCTCGCCAACCCGCGCAAGCCGGAGCAGAAGGACGCCTTCGAAGCGGCGCTGCAGCATGCGCACGGCCTCATCGGCTCCAGCTACGCGATCACGCCGGAACTCCTGGCGCGCGCCCCGCGGCTGGAAGTGATCAGCACCGTTTCGGTGGGCGTGGACAACTACCCGGTCGCGGCCTTGCGCGAGCGCGGCATCCTGCTGTGCCACACGCCCGGCGTGCTGACCGAGACGACGGCCGACACCGTATTCGCGCTGGTCATGGCGGCCAGCCGCCGCATCGTCGAACTGGCGAACCACGTGCGCGAGGGCCACTGGGACCGCAATATCGGCGAGGACCTGTTCGGCTGGGACGTGCACGGCAAGACGCTCGGCATCCTCGGCTTCGGCCGCATCGGGCAGGCCGTGGCGCGCCGCGCCGCTCTCGGCTTCGGCATGCCGGTGCTGTACCACAGCCGGCGTCCCGTGGACGTGCCGGAACTGGTCGGCCGCGCGACCCACGCGTCGCTCGACGACCTGCTGGCGCGCTCCGACATCGTCGCGGCGACCCTGCCGCTCACCGACGAGACGCGCAACCTGCTCGGTGCGCGCGAGTTCGGCCTGATGAAGCCAGGCGCGATCTTCGTCAACGGCGGCCGCGGCGGCACCGTGCAGGAAGACGCGCTGCTGCAGGCGCTGGACTCCGGGCACCTGCGCGCGGCCGGGCTCGACGTGTTCCGCACCGAGCCGCTGCCGAAGGACTCGCCCCTGATGCGGCATCCGCGCGTCACCGCCCTGCCCCACATCGGCTCGGCGACGCACGAGACGCGCTACGCGATGGCGCGGCTGGCCACCAGCAACCTGCTGCAGGCGCTGGCGGGCGAGCGGCCGGCGGACGTGTACTCGGCCTGAGCAGGCGACCTCGCGGCGTTCAGACCGGCTTCGGGTACCTCAGGTCGAAGCGGTCCAGCTCCATCACCTTGGCCCAGGCCTGCACGAAGTCGCGCACGAAGTGCGCTTCGCCGTCCCGGGCGGCATAGACCTCCGCCAGCGCGCGCAGCTGCGCGTTGCTGCCGAAGATGAGGTCGGCCAGGGTCGCGGTCCAGCGCCGCTCGCCGGTCGCGCGGTCCGATCCTTCGAACAGGTGCTTGCTGCCCTCCTGGGGCTTCCAGGCGGTGCGCATGTCCAGCAGGTTGACGAAGAAGTCGGGCGTCAGCACGCCGGGACGTTTCG
Source organism: Pseudomonadota bacterium (assembly GCA_023387335.1). Classification (GTDB taxonomy): domain Bacteria; phylum Pseudomonadota; class Gammaproteobacteria; order Burkholderiales; family Burkholderiaceae_C; genus Ramlibacter. The sequence goes on from JAEWIF010000052.1 coordinate 86,787, forward strand.
TGAACACGCCATGGGCCGCGTTGCCGCTGGTGGCGCCCAGGGCCCGCATGCCGCCGACCAGCACCGTCATCTCGGGCGCGGTCAGCATCAGCAGGTTGGCCTTGTCGATCATCCCGTTCGCGACGTTGCCTTCCGCGCCCGGGCGGATGTGGTTGCGAAAGCCGTCCACCGCCGGCTCCAGCACCTCGAACGAGTTCACGTCGGTCTGCTCCAGCGTGGCGTCGGTGCGCCCCGGCGTGAAGGGCACCTTCACCTCGTGGCCGGCCGCCGCCGCGGCGGCTTCCACGGCCGCGCAGCCGCCCAGCACGACCAGGTCGGCGAGCGACACCTTCCTGCCGCCGGCGGCCGAGGCGTCGAAGTCCTTGCGGATCGCTTCCAGCTGGTCCAGCACCTGGGCGAGTTCGGCCGGATCGTTGGCCTGCCAGTCCTTCTGCGGCGCCAGGCGGACGCGGGCGCCGTTGGCGCCGCCGCGCATGTCGCTGCCGCGGAAGGTGGAGGCCGAGGCCCAGGCCGCCTTCACCAGCTGCGCGACCGACAGGCCCGAGCCCATCACCTTCTTCTTCAGCGCCGCGATGTCGGCCGCGTCCACCAGCGGGTGGTCGACGGGCGGAAGCGGGTCCTGCCACAGCAGGTCTTCCTTCGGAACCAGGGGCCCCAGGTAGCGCACCTTCGGGCCCATGTCGCGGTGCGTCAGCTTGAACCAGGCGCGGGCGAAGGCGTCGGCGAACTCCTGCGGGTGGGCCAGGAAGTGGCGCGCGATCTTCTCGTAGGCCGGATCGGCGCGCAGCCCCATGTCGGCCGTGGTCATCATGGGCTGGTGCAGCTTGCCGGGCAGGTGCGCGTCGGGCACGTTGCGGCCGGCATCGCCCTTGGGCTTCCACTGGTGGGCGCCGGCCGGGCTCTTGGTGAGCTCCCATTCAAAGCCGAACAGCGTCTCGAGGTAGCTCATGTCCCACTTCGTCGGCGTGGCCGTCCAGGCGCCTTCCAGGCCGCTGGTGATGGCATGCGCGCCGATCCCGGACTCGTATGCGCTTTTCCAGCCCAGGCCCAGTTCCTCGATGTTGGCCCCTTCGGGTTCGGCGCCCACGTGGTGCGCGGGGCCGGCCCCGTGGCACTTGCCGAAGGTGTGGCCGCCGGCCACCAGGGCCACGGTCTCGTAGTCGTCCATGGCCATGCGGCCGAAGGTGTCGCGGACGTCGCGCGCCGAGCCCACCGGGTCGGGCTGGCCGTTGGGGCCTTCGGGGTTCACGTAGATCAGGCCCATCTGAACCGCCGCCAGCGGCCGGGCCAGCTCGCGCTCGCCGCTGTAGCGCTCGTCCCCCAGCCAGGTGGATTCGGGCCCCCAGTCGATCGGCAGCGGCTCCCAGATGTCCTCGCGCCCGCCGCCGAAGCCGAACGTCTTGAAGCCCATGGATTCCAGCGACACGTTGCCGGCCAGGATCATCAGGTCGGCCCACGACAGCTTGCGGCCGTATTTCTGCTTGACGGGCCAGAGCAGGCGGCGCGCCTTGTCGAGGTTGCCGTTGTCGGGCCAGCTGTTGAGCGGCGCGAAACGCTGCTCGCCGGAGCGCGCTCCGCCGCGGCCGTCGAAGATGCGATAGGTCCCGGCCGAGTGCCAGGCCATGCGGATGAAGAACGGACCGTAGTGGCCGTAGTCGGCGGGCCACCACGCCTGCGAATCCGTCATCAGCGCGTGGAGGTCGGCGATCACCGCCTTCAGGTCCAGCGACTGGAATTCCTTCTTGTAGTCGAAGTCCTCCAGCATGGGGTCACCGAGCTTCGCGTGCTGGTGCAGCACGCTCAGGTTCAGCTGGTCGGGCCACCATTGCGCGTTGTTGCGCGTCTGCCGGGGCTTGCCGGCGTGCGCGACGGGACACTTCAGTTCGGTTTCGGCGCTCATGCGGTTCTCCTTGGGTTCGGGCCATTCGCGGCGTGACGTGCAGCGTAGATCGGGTTCGCCGGTCCGTCGATTGGCCCTGCCGATGGCCGCGATAGCTAGCGCACCTGCTCCCACCACCGCGTCGACCTGAACTCCCGGTCCGCGTCCACCCACTCGCCCAGGCGCGGCGTCACCAGGTCGACGCCCGCGCGCGTCGCCTCGGCCACGGTGCGGCGGATGGGCTCGTCCCAGTCGTGGTACGCGAGGTTGAAGGTGGACCAGTGGACCGGGAACATGCGCCGGGCACGCACGTCGCGGCTCACCTGCACGGCCTTCTCGGGCGTCATGTGGATGTCGGTCCAGGCGGCGCCGGGGCCGTAGGCGCCGATCTTGATGAAGGCCATGTCGAACGGGCCCAGGCGCGCGCCGATGTCCTGGAACAACCCGGCGTAACCGGTGTCGCCGCTGTAGAAGAACCGGTGCCGCGGCCCGACGACGGACCAGCTCGACCACAGCGTCGAACTGCGGTTGTCGAGGCCGCGGCCCGAGTAGTGCCGGGTCGGCGTGCAGACGATGCGCACGCCGTTGCCCAGCGTGCGCTCCTGCCACCACTCCAGCTCCTCGACCTGCGCGGCCGGCACGCCCCAGCGTTCGAGATGCGCGCCTATGCCCAGCGGCACGAAGAACCGCGAACCGCGCGCGGCCAGGTGGCGCACCGTGTCCATGTCGAGGTGGTCGTAGTGGTCGTGCGAGATGAGCACCGCGTCGATCTTCGGCAGGTCGGCCAGCGCGATCGGCGGCGCATGGAAACGCCGCGGCCCGACCGGCAGCGGCGACACGCGCTCGGCGAACACCGGGTCCAGCAGCAGGCGCAGGCCGTCGAGCTCGACGTAGGTGCTGGCATGGCCGATCCAGAAAGCGCGCAGTCCCGCCGAGGGTGGCGGCGACGCGAGCGCGGACTTGTCGACGGCCTGCAGGGGAAGCGGCGCGGGCGGCTCGCGCACCTCGTCGCCGGAGAACTGCCGCACGGTGTAGTCGGCCAGCGACGTGGTGCTGGGCGCCTCGGGCTCCAGGTTGACGAAGCGACCCTCGCGGTACTGGGGATTGGCCTTCGCGCGCTCGAGCCGCGCGCCGGTCATCGGCGCTCCGAACTGCGGCAGCGACAGGACTGCCCACGCGGCCGCGGCGAGCGCTGCCGCCACGAGGGCGAGGACGACGATCGAACGTACAACCCAGCGCGCTGCACCCATGGCTCACCTCCGCGGGACGGATGGCGAGCGATTATGGCGAGCGCGCGGCGGGCTTCAGTCCAGCAGGTTCGCCGGCACCTTGCCGCCGTTGTCGGCGACCTTGCGCATCACCTGCTTGTGCAGCCAGATGTTCATCGCGGCCGAATCGCCCTTGTCGCCGGTGTAGCCCAGCTCGTCGGCGAGCGCCTTGCGCTCCTGAAGGCTGCTCTCCATGCCGAGCAGCTTCATCAGGTCGACGATGGAAGTGCGCCAGTTGAGCTTCTGCGGATTCTTCGCCGCCAGCTCCTCCAGCACCTGCTCCATGTCGACGTCGTTGAGGGCGACGACGGCGGGCTTGGCCTGTTGCGCGGGCGCGGGCTGTTGCGCAGTCGAAGGCGTGGCGGTGGACTGGGCCGGTGCGGCCTGCGGGGCGGAAGCGGTGGTCGTCGCCGCGGCGCCGCCGCCTGCCGGCGCCTTTCCGCGGTTGCGCAGGCGATCGAAGATGTTGGACAGGATGCCCATGAGCTTCTCCTTTGCGTTGAAGGAGGCCATCCTGACGGGCCACGCGTCCCGGCCCGTGTCGGACGCCGTCAGCAGCGAAGGTAGGTCACCGGCAAGGCGAGCGAGTCACGTGATCCCGATCGAACACGCTCGTGCGGCCACGACGAGACTCGTCGCGTGGCGAAGAAATCCCCGATCGCGCTGCGCGGGCGCTAGTACGCCCACCCCGCCTGCGCCTTCGCGAGTTGCTGGCACTCCTGCACGGAGGCCAGCTCCACGACCTTGCCGCTCGAGTGGAGCGCGAGGCCGTGGCCCAGGTCGGTCCACTCGCTCGCCGTGGTGAAACGGGGGGCCGCCAGCAGCAGCACGGCCGCCACGGCCGCGAGCGCGATGAGGACGGAACTTCGCATGAAGGTCTCCTAGTGCCGGACCACTGAAGCCGGTCGGGCCGAACGTGGAACGTCGAGCAGGATCTGCCCATCGGCGGTCATCACGATCCCGCTTCCGAGGTCCACGTCCTCGGCCGCCACGGTGAAGGCATCGGCTCCGCCGCCGCAGCCGGCGATGCAGAACACCGCGAGCAGCGACGACACCCAGCCGCGGACCAGCGAATGCCTCATGGCCGCCTCCTGCCTTCCCGTCGATCGGGCATGGGTGATAGTTCCCGCGCCAGTCGCCTTCAACGCGGGACTTGAAAGCTTTGGAAACAGTAGCGGTTCGCGCTCCACGCGCTCAACCATGCGCTCTCCGCCCCACGCCTCGTTTCTCTCGCGCCCGCGGCCAGGAAGAGCTCGGTTGCGTGATCGCGCGCACGCCTTATCAAAATGGCCTTGCCTGATCAGGCGACAAGGAGACAAGCATGGCGATGAAGAAGATCCGTACCTGCATCGCATTGGCGATGCTTGGCAGCGTGGGCTTCCCGGCCCTGGCGCAGACCACGCCCGCCACGCCGCCCCCGGCGGGCACACCGGCGTCCCCACCCGCGGCCGCGCCCGCCGCCACTGCCGCTGCCGGAGCGGCGTCCGCGCCGGCCGACGAACCGGGCTGGGCCAAGGGCCGGCCCAAGAGCGACGTCGCGATGAAGATGGCCCCGGTGCCGGCGTTCCCGATCCCGACCGCGCCGGACAAGCTGCCCACGGCCAAGTTCAAGCTGCCGCCCGGCTTCAAGGCCGAGACCTGGGCCTCGGGCATCCTCGATGCGCGCGAGCTGCGCCAGGGCGACAAGGGCAACATCTTCGTGAGTTCGCTGTTCGTCGCGAACAAGGTCTATGCCGTTCCCGAGAAGGGCGGCGCCGACCGCAAGGCCAAGGTGGTGATCGACAACCTGCCCATGGCCACCGGCATCGCGCTCCACAAGGGCAGCCTGTACGTGGGCACGAACACCAAGCTCCTGCGCTACGACAACATCGAGGACAACCTCGACAAGCCCGGCGAGCCCAAGGTGATCACCGACAAGTGGCCCGGCGGCACCGACCACAGCTGGAAGTACTTCCGCATCAAGGACGAGAAGCTCTACTACAACATCGGCGCGCCCTGCAACATCTGCGACCCCGGCGAGTACGCCAAGATCTACCGCATGAACCTGGACGGCAGCAACGTCGAGACGGTGGCCGCGGGCGTGCGCAACACGGTGGGCTTCGACTTCGATCCCAAGACCGGCAACCTCTGGTTCACCGACAACGGGCGCGACTGGTTCAGCGAGGAACTGCCCAACGACGAACTCAACGTGGTGACGAAGCCGGGCCAGCACTTCGGCTATCCGTTCTGCCACCAGGGCAACATCCCGGACCCCGAGTTCGGATGGGGCAAGTCGTGCAACGACTACGCCAAGCCCGCCGCGCTGCTGGGCCCGCACGCCGGCTCGCTGGGCATGACCTTCTATCAGGGCAAGATGTTCCCGGCCAAGTACCAGGGCGCGATGTTCATCGCCCGCCACGGTCCCTGGAACCGCACCCAGAAGTACGCCGACATCCTGGTCGCGCGGCCTGACGGCAAGGGCGGCGCCAAGGTCGAGACGTTCATGACCGGCTTCGTCGAGAACAACAACTACCTGGGCCGCCCGGTGGACTTCCTGGTGATGAAGGACGGCTCGCTGCTGATCAGCGACGACCACGCCGGCGCCATCTACCGCATCACCTACAGCGGCGGCAAATGACGGTGCGACGCTGGGCCGCGGGCGTGGCGGCCTGCGTCTCGGTGCTGGCGGTGGCGGCCTTGCCGCCGCTCGCCGGCGCGCAGGACAAGGCCCGACCGAAGAACGCAACACCCGCCGGCGGCGCTTCCGCCGCCAAGGCGCCGCAGGCGGTCGACTACGCGCAGCGCTTCGCGAGCCAGTGCGCCGCCTGCCATGGCGCCAACGGCCGCAGCGACATGGCGGGCACGCCGGTGCTGGCCGGCCAGCCCTCGCTGTATGCGATCACGCAGCTGTTCCTGTTCCGCGAAGGCCGGCGCAGCAACCAGCCGATGACCGCCGTGGCCAAGACCCTGTCGGACGAGGACATGCGCGGCTTCGCCGACTACATCGGCACCCTGCCGCCGGTGCCCGCGCCGGCGCCGCGCGCGCCGGACGATGCCGCGCGCATGGCCAAGGGCAGGTCGCTCGCGGAACAGCACAAGTGCGTGTTCTGCCACGGCGCCAACCTCGATGGCGGCCAGCAGGTGCCGCGGATCGCGGGGCAGAAGGAGGACTACCTGCAGGAGAGCCTGCGCGGCTTCAAGTCGGGCAGCCGTCCGGGCTACACGCAGGCGATGACGGCGGCGGTGAGCCAGGTGTCGGTCGAGGACCTGGACGCGCTGGCGTACTACGCGGCCCGGTTCGCGGGCAAGTAGGCCTCCATGCCGGGCGCGCGGCTAGGGGCTGGATACCGGCGGGAAGACCGCCGCCTGAGCCCGGTGGATGGCCGGGGCGCCTAGACTGCACGTCCCTGTCATCCGTTGGAGAAAAGAAAGTGATTGCCAAGAACACGATCTGCCTCTGGTACGACGGTGCCGCCGAGGAAGCGGCGCGGTTCTACGCGAAGACGTTCCCGGACAGCGAGGTGAAAGCGGTGCACCGCGCGCCCGGCGACTATCCGGCCGGGAAGGAAGGCGATGTCATCACCGTCGAGTTCACCGTCATCGGCATCCCCTGCATCGGCCTGAACGGCGGCTCCGCGTTCAGGCACAACGAGGCGTTCTCGTTCCAGGTCGCGACCGACGACCAGGCCGAGACCGACCGCCTGTGGAACGCCATCGTCGGCAACGGCGGCCAGGAAAGCGCCTGCGGCTGGTGCAAGGACAAGTGGGGCTTGAACTGGCAGATCACGCCGCGGGCCCTGGTCGACGCGGTCTTCGCCAACCCCGACCGCGCGTCGGCCAAGCGCGCGTTCGAGGCGATGATGGAGATGCGCAAGATCGACATCGCCAAGATCGAAGCGGCGCGGCGGGGCTGAGGCATGGCCGAGTACCTGCTGCTGTCCCGGGGCCAATGGGATCCGGCGAAGTCGCCGGCCGAGATCCAGTCCGCTATCGACAGCTTTTACGCGTGGCACGGCCAGCTGGTCGAACAGGGCAAGTTCAAGTCGGGCCAGCGGCTCGCCAAGGAAACCAAGCTCGTCACGAGCAGCGGCATCACGGACGGGCCCTTCGCGGAGGCGAAGGAGGTGGTCGGCGGCTACTGGTTCATCGTGGCGGGCAGCCTGGACGAAGCCGCGCGGATCGCCTCGAAGAACCCCTGCCTGGCTTGCGGGCTGTCGTTCGAGATCCGGCCGCTGGAACTGGAGCCGGCCAGCGCCTATCGCGAAAGCAGCGAGACGCCGCGCAGCGCATGACCGCCGACTTCACCCAAGGCTGCGCCTTCCAGCGAGGCGAGTACGTGCCCATCAGCCAGGCCTCGATCCCGATGACCGACTGGGGCTTCCTGCGATCGGATGCGACCTACGACGTGGTCACCGTGTGGGACGGCGCGTTCTTCCGGCTCGATGCGCACCTGGACCGTTTCTTCGCCAGTTGCGCCAGCTTCCGGCTGGACCCCGGCAGGTCGCGCGGCGAGGTCGCCGCCGTGCTCGCGGAATGCGTGCGCCGTTCAGGCCTGAAGCGGTCCTACGTGGAGATGATCGTCACGCGCGGGCAGCCGCCCTGGGGATCGCGCGATCCGCGCCAGGCGGTCAACCAGTTCTACGCCTTCGCCGTGCCGTTCGTGTGGATCGCCAACGAGGAGCAGCGCCGGCGCGGCCTTCACGTCGTCGTCAGCGACGTGCAGCGCATCCCGCCCGCCAGCGTCGATCCGACGGCCAAGAACTACCACTGGAACGATCTCACGATGGGCCTGCTCGGCGCCCTCGACGCGGGCGCGGACACGGTCCTCTTGCGCGATGCGCGCGACAACGTGGTGGAAGGCCCCGGGTTCAACGTGTTCGCCGTGATCGGCGGCCGGCTGGTCACGCCGCGTGAAGGCGTGCTGCACGGCGTGACGCGGCGCACGGTGATCGAGATCGCCCGCGCGGCCGGCCACGAGGTGCTGGAGCGCGAGCTGCCGATGGCCGAGCTGCTGGGCGCCGACGAGGCCTTCGTCACCAGCTCGGGCGGCGGCGTGATGGCGGTGACGCGGGTGAACGGCACCGCCATCGCCGACGGCGGGCCGGGCCGCATCACCCGCGAGCTGGATGCCACCTACTGGCGGTGGCACCAGCTGCCGCGGTACAGCACCGCGATCGTTTACTGACCGGCGGCCAGTCGCTGGCGGCGGCGGGTGCTGAGCCAGCCCGCGCCCAGCACGCCGATGACGGCCACCGCGTAGACGGTCCAGCGCAGCACCACCTGGCCCGGCGCGTCGAACACCGGATCGAGCAGCGGCTCGCCGACGATCATCTTGGCCGCCGTGAAGGCCAGCACCGCGGCGCCCGCCTGGATGATGATGGGGAAGCGGTCGACCAGCTTCAGCACGATCGAGCTGCCGAACACCACGATCGGAACGCTGATGAGCAGGCCGATGACGACCAGGTCGAACGAACCGTGGGCCGCGCCGGCCACGCCGAGCACGTTGTCCACGCCCATCAGCGCGTCGGCCACGATGATGGTCTTCATCGCGCCCCAGAACGTGGTCGCCGTGACGCCGTGTTCATCCTCGTCGCCGCTTTGCGACAGCAGGTTGTAGGCGATCCACAGCAGGCCCAGGCCACCGACGAGCATCAGCCCGGGGACCTTGAGCAGCCAGACCACCCCGACCGTCATGACCGAGCGCACCGCGATGGCGCCGACGGTTCCCCACACGATGGCGCGCCGGCGCAGGTGGGGAGGGAGGTTGCGTGCCGCCAGCGCGATGACGATGGCGTTGTCGCCGGCCAGCACGAGGTCGATCAGGATGATCGCCAGCAGTGCCGAGAACCAGGCGGTCGAGAACAGTTCCATTTGAGCTCCAGGTAGGTCGTGAAAACGGACCTGCACCAGGAGTCGAGGGCGCGCCGGCGCGAATGAGCCTCGAACGGGCCCGGTGCGGGCCGCGGTTCGAAGGTCTTGCTCGGCTTGCTGGAAGTCGGGCCCGGAGTGCCGGAAGCCGCAAGGGCTCCGTATTGACGACACGCCGATCGGGCCGCCGCGGACGCGGCGGGCCGGGGAGCTACTCCCCTTCGTGGGCATGGATTAGATCACAGCGGAGGCGTGCCGTGACGCGACAGGAACGGATATTCAGTCCCGCATCTCCTGTCGCCACACCGTGTCGAAGGCGTCGAAGAAGGCCTCCTGCATCAGGGACGGCGGCCGATAACGGTTGCGCAGGACGGCGATCGGCAACCGCTCGCGCGTCCGGAAAGGCCTCACCGCCAGATGCCGGAACGTGGGCCCGGCGACCGCGGCGCGGTCCACGACGGCGATCCCGCCGCCGGCCTGCGCCTGCCAGCAGGCCGAGGTCGCCGAGCGGACATGGAAGTGCACCTCGACCGAAGCGGCCTGCGCCCCATAGGCCCGAAGCAGCGCCTGGCCGTAAGGCGTGTCCGGCGGCGATCCGATCACGCGCTCGCCCACCAGGTCCGCGGGAGCGACGACTTTCTTCTTCGCCAGCTTGTGGCCCGGCGGCGCGACGCAGGCCAGGCCGCATTGGTAGCCCGCGACCCGTACCAGGTTCGGATGGTCGTTGGGCAGCAGCGCGACGCCCACGTCGGCCGACTGGTCCAGCAACGCGTCGGTCAGGATCGGCGCGACGAGGATCTCCATGCGCGTGCGCAGGCCCGGGAAGCGCTCGGCCAGCAGCGCGAGCGCACGCGGCACCAGGTAGGGCGCGAGGCTGGCGGACACGGCGATGCTGAGCGTCCCGCTGCGCGGCGAGGCCAGGCTGCGCGAGACGTCGCGCACACGCTCCACGCCGCGCCAGAGCGCTTCGATCTCCGCATGCAGGGCCTGGGCTTCCGGCGTCGGCACCAGCCGGCCCTTGACGCGGAGGAACAGCGTGAATCCGAGCTGCCGCTGGCACTGCGCCAGCACCTTGCTGATCGCGGGCTGCGAGACATGCAGCAGCTCGGCCGCGCCGCTGACGCCCCCGGTCAGAATGACGGCGCGGAAGACTTCCATCTGGCGAAGGTTCATCGGCGGACCATAACCTGCGGTTAAGTGCCGGCCAACTCTTTTCATTTGACCGCGGCCCGTGCGGCCCCGCACGATGCCGGGCAGAGGCCGCCGCTCGGCCCGAATCCGAAGGAGACAAGACAGACATGCCGCCCACCCCGATCCGTGTCACGCGCCGAGCCGCGGTCACCGCCCTGGCCGCCCTGGCCGCCGCACCGTCGTTCGCGCAGGCTCAGAAGTTTCCGGGCCGGCCGGTGAAAGTGGTGCTGCCGCAGCCGCCCGGCGGCGCGGCGGACCGCCTGGCCCGCATGCTGGGCGATCGCCTCGAGGCGCACTGGAAGCAGCCCGTGGTGCTGGAGAACAAGCCGGGCGGCGGCGTCGTGATCGGCACGCAGGCGCTCGTGCGCTCGCCGGCGGATGGCTACACGATCGGCCTGCTGGGCAGTTCGCTCAGCATCAACGCCGTGCAGCGCAAGGACCTGCCCTACGAAGTGAAGGACCTGCAGCCGCTCGCGCGCGTCGGCTACTACACGGTGGCGCTGGTGGCCGCGGCCAACTTCCCGGCCAACGACATCAAGGGCCTCATCGCGATGGCCAAGAGCCAGGGCCCCAACCGCATCTCCTTCGGATCGAACGGCATCGGCACCTCCGCGCACGTGGCGGGCGAGATGCTCAACCACATGGCCGGCATCGAGCTGCAGCACGTGCCCTACAACGGCGCGGCCAAGATGTACACGGACATCGTGGGTGGCGTGCTGCCGATGGGCTTCTCGGTGGTGAGCTCGGCCGAGCAGTTCCTCAAGGCCGGCCAGATGAAGGTGCTGGGCGTGACCAGCGCGCAGCGCAGTCCGCTCTATCCGCAGTGGCCGACGATCGCCGAGACCCTGCCCGGCTTCGAGGCGGTGAACTGGGCGGGCTTCTGCGGACCGGCGGGGATGCCGCCCGACCTCGTGCAGCAGGTCAGCGACGGGCTGCTGGCCGTGCTGAGGGCCGACGACATGCCCAAGGTGCTCGCGGCGCAAGGCATCGAACACGCGCCGCAGGGTCCCGCCGAGTTCGGCGCCTTCATCCAGAGCGAGATGAAGCGGTTCGCCGCGGTCACCCGCCCGCTCGCGGCCCAGAAGTGAAGGCCATCCAATGAGCGCCACGTACCAACTCGCCCGCACCATCCCCTCCGACGACGGCTACGACCTGGTCGTGGCCGGCGGCGGTCCCGCCGGCAGCGCCGCCGCCGTGTGCGCGGCGCGCCTGGGCCTCAAGGTCCTGCTGGCCGAGGCCACGGGATGCCTGGGCGGCATGGGGACCAGCGGCCTGGTCGCGTCCTTCGGCCCGGTGTCCGACGGCGAGCGCATGCTGGTCGGCGGCTTCATGAAGGAGCTGCTGGCCACCATGTGGGAGCGCAAGGCGTTCGGCCCGCAAGTCACGCAGGAGTACCTGAACAGCCAGCTGAACCGCTGGGTGCCTTTCAGTCCCGAACACCTCAAGCGCATCCTGGACGAGTTCACCGTCGAGGCCGGGGTGGAGGTGCGCTTCTTCACGCGCGTGGCGGAAGCCGACGTGACCGGCAGGCGGGTGAACGGCGTGGTGCTGAGCAACGTGGAGGGACTGCGTTACGTGCCGGCCAAGGCCTTCGTCGACGCGACCGGCGACGCCGCCCTCGCCGCCCTTGCCGGCGCGGAATGCAAGGTCGTGCTGCGCGACACCGAGACCGTGGCGCCCAGCACTCTGTGCTCGCTGCTGGCGGGCATGGACTGGGACCACCCCGCGTACGCGGGCAAGGGGATGGACGAGGTGAAGGCGCGCGTGCGCAGCGAGCTCGTGCCCAAGGCCATCGACGACGGCTTCTTCACCCAGGAGGACCGGTTCTTCCCGGGCATGAACCGGGTCGGGCCCAAGGGCGCGACGCTGAACGCGGGCCACGTGTTCAACCTGAATCCCTTGTCGGTTCGCAGCCTGTCCGACGGGATGGTGTTCGGGCGCAAGCTCGCGGAGGAGTACACGGAGTTCTATCGCCGTTATGTCCCCGGCTGCGAGCAGCTGGAGCTGCTGGCCACGGCGCCGGTGATGGGCGTTCGCGATTCGCGCCGCATCGTCGGCGAGTTCGAGCTGAAGATCGAGGACTTCCTCGCGCGCCGCCAGTTTGCCGACCAGGTGGCGGTCTACAACCGGCCCACCGACGTCCATCCCAGCGACACCAGCAAGAAGGAATACGAACGCTTCCTCAAGGACTTCCACGGCAAGGACAACCTGGGCCGCGGTGAATCGGTGGGCATCCCCTACAGCATCCTCGTGCCGCGCGGATCGCAGAACCTCTGGGTGGCCGGGCGCTGCCATTCCAGCGACACCAAGGTGCATGGCTCGATCCGCGCGCAATCGGCCGCGTACATGATGGGACAGGCGGTCGGAACGGCGGCCGCGCAGTCCATCGCGACCGGCCAGCCCGCGGACGATCTCGACGCGCGGGCCCTGGTGGAAACGTTGCGGGACAACGGCGCCTACCTGCCGCAGCGGGAACTCGCCCGGACGATGACGCGCGCCTGAACCTCAGTGCACGGACGCGGCCGGCAATCCCAGCTTGGCCCGCAGCACGTTCTCGTACTCCCAGTCCTCGGCGCAGTCGACGTCGCAGAACAGCCGGTCCGCGATGCCGTCGGTGTTGCCGCAGTGGTGGCACTCCCCTACGGGCTTGAGCGCCTTGCCGCGATGGCGCTGGGCCGCGAGCGCCTGCGTCAGGTGGCGCTGCTCGGAATCAAACGCGAGATCTGCTTCATCCATGGCTGCATTGTTGGAGCGGGCCCTGCGCGTATCGCTTCCGGTTCGGCAGTGCGTGATGTAGGACTGCTGCTGAGCCGCGCATCGGCCGGCGCGCGGTGCGGGCGTGGGCCGGCGCGATTCCGGCCGATGATGGCGACTTCGCCGGAGGCCTGACGACATGAGCATCCCCGCCCGCCGCATCGCTCCCTGGGAAGAGGAACTGGTCGACACCGCGAGCTTCGCCTGGCGCTTCCTGGCCGAAGGCGACTCCTGGTTCTCCTTCGGATCCTTCTTCGGCAACAGCCTGCTGGACGCGCTGGAGTTCGACCGCCGCACACTGATCATCCAGACCGCGATGCCGGGCGACACCCTCAGCCGCATGGCCGACTGGTGGAAGGACCTGAACTTCGCGAACCTGCTGGGCGGCGCGATCGCCACGCCGTTCGACGCGATCCTCCTGAGCGGCGGCGGCAACGACCTGGTGCATGCGCTCTCGGAGTCGCTGCCCGGCGCCGGCGTGCTGCGCCTCTTCACGCCCGCCGAACCGCCGGTGACGGCCGCCGACTGCATCGACGAAGCGGCGTGGGCGCGATTCGAGACCTACCTGCGCGCCAACTTCGGCGAGATCAGCCGCCGCGTGGCGGCCAGCCGCGTGAACCGCGATGCCCCGGTGTTCATCCACACCTACGACTTCGCGACGCCGCGCGAAGCCGGCTTCGGCTTCGGCCGCGGCCCCTGGCTGTGCCGGGCCTTCCAGGCCCACAACATCCCGCGGATGCGCTGGGTGCCGTTGATGGATGAGCTGCTCACCCGCCTGCGCGCGCTGCTGCTGAACCTGGGCCATCCCAACATGCATGTCATCGACACGCTCGGCACGCTGCAGCGCGCCGACATCACCGACACCGGCGAGACCTTGCACTGGGTGAACGAGATCCATCCGAGCGCGGAGGGCTATCGCGTGCTGGCGCGGGCGTGGAAGCGGGAGATCGAGAGCATCCTGCCGGATTGAGCGTCGATCAGAACGGCACGCCCGACTCGTACAGGAAAGGCTGGATGCCGGCCCGCTCGCCGGTGTCGGTCAGGAGGCACACCTTCAGGTGCAGCAGGCACACGCACTCGGACTGCGCGATGTTCACCGCCAACCGGATGGCTTCCACGGAAGCGTCGGTGAAGCTGGATCGGGTATCGGCGTTCGGGTTCATGTCGCACTCCTCGTTGGGAGAAGTGTTGGCGACGGCTGTTTCGCGTGCATGTCGGCGCGTCGCGCTTGCGTTTCGGTGTTGTGCGCGTGTGTTTCCGCGCGGTCACCGACCGGTAACGTGGCACGCGCCGGATGAGCAAGAATCGTTGCATGACGAACGCACCCGCCTCTGTCGAACGTCGCGCGCTCACGGTCGCGCTGGGTTGTCTCGCGGCGGGCGGCTGGCCGCTGGCCGCGCAAGCCCAGATCAGCACCGGCACGCCCGAGGAACGGGCCGCCGACGCCGCGGCCTTCGAGACCGTGCGCAAGCGCCTCGCGGACCGCTGGACCGACGTGGAGAGCTCCGTCGTGGTCATGCAGGGTCGCACGCTGTTCGAGTTCTACCGGGACGGCGAGCCGGACCGGCTGCGCAATGTGCAGTCGGTGGAGAAGAGCGCGCTGGCGGCGCTGGTGGGCAGCGCCCTCGCGCAAGGCGCCATCGCCGGCGTGGACCAGCCCGTGGTGGCCCTGGTCCCCGAATGGGCGGCCCTGAACGACGATCCGCGCACGCGGGCGATCACGGTGCGCCACCTGCTGACGATGAGCGCGGGCTTCGACGTGGGGACGGCCACCTCCATCACCGGGAAGTCGGCGCCGCGCCAGGCCTGGGCCCGCCCCCTGGCGGCCGCACCGGGCGAGCGCTTCGCGTACGACAACGCCCTCCTCGGCCTCTTGGCCGCGACCATCGAACACGTGGCCGGCATGCCCTTGCCCGACTACGCGCGCCGGCAACTGGTGCAGCCGCTGGGACTGGCGGAGCCCACGTACGGGCGGCAGCTGCACCTGCGCACGCAGGACATGGCCCGGCTCGGGCAGCTGTTCCTGCAGCAGGGCCGGTGGGGCGAGCGCCAGCTCCTGCCCCGCGACTTCGTCGCGCAGGCCACCAGCCCCCGGAACAACGGCGGACCGCCCGTGTCGATGTCCTACGGCTACCTGTGGTGGATCCTGCCGAACGAGGCGCCTCGACGCACGTTCATGGCCAGCGGGTATGCGGGACAGATGATCTGGGTGCATCCGCCGCTGGACCTGGTGGTCGCGACCACCTCGGCCATCTCGGCCGACAGCCAGCGCCGCGGCCATGCGCTGGAGATGCTGCGCGGCGGCGTGGTCGAGGCGGCGCAGGCGCGATTCCGGCCGTCGACGACGCGCTAGAGTCCTTGCATGGAATGGATCCGCTCCCACATCGCCCGGCACCCGAAGCTCGCCATCGTGCTCGGCAAGACGCTTCTCATCGCAGGCAGCATCCTGATCGTCGGCGCCGTGTTCGCGCGGGCGGGGCTGATCAACATCAATGCCGATCGGGCTGAAGCCAAGCAGCCGCCGCTGCGCACGCTCGCCGAGGCTTATCCGCAGTACCCCACCTGGCCGGTGCCGGAGGGGCCGGTCGGCTTCAGCATCTCGGCCGTGCTCGTGCTCGTCGGGATGGGGTTGACGGTGATGGGGGAGAAGGCGGGCAGGCGCTGAGGCGTTCGCCCCTTCATCCGACCTCGACGACGAAGTCGATGTCGAAATCCGGGTTCTCGTTGCGGCCGTCACGCGCGTAGCCGCGCGGGTTGCACACGACCCGCGTGCCGTCCGCCTGGTAATCCACGCTGTGGTGCACGTGGCCGTGGATCCAGGTGCACGCGAACTCCCCTCGCAGCAAGGGGTCCAGGTGCGAGGCGAAGCAGGCGTTCAGCGGGGAGCCCTCGAACCGCGGATCGACGCTGCGCTCGCTCGGCGCGTGGTGCGTGATCACCACCGTCGGGCCCGGCCAGTGCGTTTTCAACCGGCTCTCGAGCCAGGCCGCGCTGCGCTGGAACAGGTTCGCGGCGTCCAGCGGCGTGAACAGCGACTGGCGCTGCTCGTCCAGGTGCACGCGCTGGAAGTCGTACATGCGCTGCAGGGCTTCGCGGATCGCGGCTTCCCTGCCCTCTTCCGCGCCCATCAGCAGGAAGTCGGTCCAGAGTGTGCAGCCGAGGAAGCGCACGTTCCCGACGATGCACTCCTCGTCGTCGAGCACCCGGACCTGGCTGCCGGCGGCGAGCTCCTTGAGTTCGCGCAGGGTCCCGGGCAGCGAGCTTCCGTAGAACTCGTGGTTGCCCGGCACGAAGAGCGTGGGCTTGCCCAGGCCCCTGGCCCACTCGATCGCCTGCGCCGGGCGCGCGATGTCGCCCGCCAGCACCACGAGGTCCGCGGGGACCGTGGGAGGCGGCAGCGAGCCGCGCGACAGGTGCAGGTCGGAGAGAACGTTCAGCCTCATGGCCTCCTCCGGGATGCAAGTCGAGCTTGAATTTATATCATGCCGTGATATACAGCAAGCACTGCAGCCACGAAAAGGAAAGCGCCATGTTCGCCAGAGACGTCATGAGCTCCCCGGCCATCACCGTCGGGCTGTCCTCGCCGGTGGCCGAAGTGGCCGCCACGCTGCGCGACCACCGCATCGGCGGCGTGCCCGTCCTCGACGGCCAGGGAAAGCTCGTCGGGATGATCACGGAGGTCGACCTGGTCCACCGCTTCGAGATCGGCACCGACCGCCAGGTCGAACGCGGGCCCTGGTGGCGCCGCATCCATACGCGCGACACCATCGCCCGCCGCTACGTGAAGTCGCACGGGCGCACGGCGCGGCACGTGATGACCACGCCCGTGCGGTGCGTGGAACAGGATGCACCGCTGAGCGAGGTGGCCAGCCTGCTGGACACCCACAAGATCAGCCGCGTGCCGGTGGTGGCCGGCCACCAGGTGGTCGGCATCGTCACGCGGGCCGACCTGGTCAAGGCGCTGGCCCGCCAGCCGGCGCCCGGCGGCTCGCGGGCGCTGGACGACGAGGAGATCCGCCGGCGCCTGGTCGAGGAGCTGTCCGCGCAGGAGTGGTGGAACGGCAGCTGGCAGAACGTGGACGTCGCCGGCGGCGTGGTGATCTTCAAGGGCGTGGTGGAGAGCGAGGCCCACCGGCTGGCCAGCCGCGTCGCCGCCGAAACCCTGCCCGGCGTCCGCGAGATCCAGGACGACCGCGTGCTGGCGGTCGATTTCTCGGGGATGGTCTGAGCCGTGGAGCGCAGCTCCAGGATGTCCAAGCCCCAGCTGGAGCGGCTGGCGGAGTTCCGCTACCAGCTGAGGAAGTTCCTGCGCTTCAGCGAGGAGGTGACGCAGGCGCATGGCCTCACCCCATTGCAGTACCAGCTGCTGCTGCAGATCAAGGGCTTCCCGGGACGTTCGTACGCGACGGTCGGCGAGCTGGCCGAACGGCTGCAGTCCAAGCACCACGGCGTGGTGGCGCTGGTGACGCGCTGCGAAGACCTGCACCTGGTGCAACGCCGACCGAGCCTGCACGACATGCGGCAGGTGGAGGTCCACCTCACCCAGGCCGGCGAAACGGCCCTGGACGAGCTGGCCGCCTTGCACTCCCATGAACTGGCCAGCCACGGCCCGCTGGTGCGGACGGGCGAGCTTTTCGCACTCGAGACGAGGAGTCGACTCCATGACTGATGAAGCGGGCCGCATCGACCCGGCGCAACTCGGACCGATGGTCCTGGACCAGATGCTGGACGCCGTGATCCTGGCCGATCCGGACGGCGTCATCCGCCTGTGGAACCGCGGCGCCGAGGTGCTGTTCGGGTACTCGGCGTCCGAGGCCATCGGATCGCCGCTCGACCTGATCGTGCCCCAGCGGATGAAGGCGGCGCACGGGGCGGGCTTCAAGGCGGCCGTGCTGTCCGGCCATCTCAAGTCGCACGGCAAGGTGCTGACCACCCGCGCCAACCACAAGTTCGGCTGCCGGCTCTACGTGGACTTCTCGTTCGGGCTTCTCAAGGACCCGGCCGGCGCGCTGCTGGGCGTCTTCGCGGTGGGCCGCGACGCGACGGCGCGGCACATGGAGCAGCTCGCGATGGCGGCCGAGACCCACTGAGGCCGGCCGCCTCCTTCGCTCACTCGCTCATTCGCCCCCGACGATCTTGCGCTCGCGCACGATGGCGCCCCACTGCGCCGATTCCTTGCGCATGAATTCGGCGAGCTCGGTGCGCGTGGTCGGGTGCGGCGCCAGGCCGTGTTTGGTGAGGTAGTCGCGCACCTCGGGCATGCGCAGCACCTTCACGATCTCCTGGTTGTAGCGGTCCAGCAGCGGCGCGGGCATCTTCGCCGGGCCGACGAACGCATACCAGTTCAGCGCCTCGAAGCCCGCCAGCCCCTGCTCGGCGACGGTGGGCACGTTGGGCAGGTGCGGCGGCCGCGTCAGGCCGGTGGTGGCCAGCGCGCGCACCTTGCCCGATTCGATGTGCGGCAGCGCGGTCGGCGGCGCGGCGAAGTAGCCGGTGAAGCGATTGGCCAGCAGGTCGGGCATGGCGGCGGAGCCGCCCTTGTACGGCACGTGCAGCATCTGCGCGCCGATCTGCTTGGCGAACAGCTCGCCCGTCAGGTGCGAGGCCGAGCCCGGCCCGGTGGAAGCGTAGCTCACCGCGTCCGGCGCCTTCTTCGCCATCGCGATGAACTCGGCCAGCGTCTTCGGGCCCTGCTCCGTGTTCACCACCAGCACGCTCGGGAAGTAGACGCCGCCGGTGATCGGTGCCAGGTCCTTGAACGGGTCGTACGGCAGCTTCATCATGTGCGGCGCGATGGTCAGCGGACCGATCGAGCCCAGCAGGATCAGGCTGCCGTCCGCCGGGCCCTGCGCCACCTGCTGGTGCGCGATGTTGCCGCCCGCGCCCGCCTTGTTCTCCACCACGATCGACTGGCCGATGTTCTCCGCCAGGTGCTTGGCGATCAGTCGCGCGGCGCCGTCCGCCGCGCCGCCCGGGGCGAAGCCGACCAGCAGCGTGATCGGGCGCTTGGGCGGGAACTCCTGGGCCGCAGCGGGCCCGGCGGCGGCGGCGAGCGCGGCGAGCAGGAGGAGATGTCGGCGATGGATCATGGTGTTCTCGTGGATGGGAAAGTGCGGGCAGCGTACCGGGCGCGCGCCTCGGAGGGCAACGAGGAGAACCCTCGATCAGCCGTACCGCGCGACCGCATTACAGTGCGGCACGATGCAAGATGTCCTGGTGATCGGCGGCGGCAACGCCGCGCTCTGCGCCGCGCTCATGGCCCGCGAGGCCGGGGCCCGCGTCCAGGTGCTGGAGGCCTCGCCGCGCGAGTGGCGGGGCGGCAACTCGCAGCACGTCCGCAACCTGCGCTGCATGCACGACGAGCCGCAGGACGTGCTGGTGGACGCCTACCCCGAGGAAGAGTTCTGGCAGGACCTCCTCAAGGTCACCGGCGGCCAGACCGACGAGAAGCTGGCGCGGCTGGTGATCCGCGCCTCGTCCACCTGCCGGCCCTGGATGCGCAGGCACGGCGTGCGCTTCCAGCCTTCGCTGTCGGGCGCGCTGCACACGGCCCGCACCAACGCGTTCTTCATGGGCGGCGGCAAGGCGCTGGTCAACGCGTACTACCGAAGTGCTCAATCGCTCGGGGTCGACGTCGAGTACGACACGCCCGTCGACCGCATCGAGCTGGACGGCGACCGGTTCGTGGCCGCGTACAGCGGCTCGCGGCGCATCGAGGCCCGGGCCTGCGTGCTGGCCGCCGGCGGCTTCGAGTCCAACCGCGAATGGCTGCGCGAGGCCTGGGGCCGCAACGAGCGCGGCGAGTGGCCGGCCGACAACTTCCTGATCCGCGGCACGCGCTTCAACGAGGGCACGCTGCTGCGCTTCATGCTCGATGCCGGCGCCGACCGCATCGGCGACCCCACCCAGGCGCACATGGTGGCGATCGACGCGCGCGCGCCGCTGTACGACGGCGGCATCTGCACCCGCATCGACTGCGTCTCGCTCGGCATCGTGGTCAACGCCGACGCCGTGCGCTTCTACGACGAGGGCGAGGATTTCTGGCCCAAGCGCTACGCGATCTGGGGCCGGCTCGTCGCGCAGCAGCCGGGGCAGATCGCGTACTCGATCATCGACGCCAAGGCCGTGGGCCGCTTCATGCCGCCGGTGTTTCCCGGCGTCACGGCGGACAGCCTGCCGGAACTGGCGCGCAAGCTGGGGCTGGACGAAGCGCAATTCATGCGGACCGTGAACGCCTTCAACGCGGCCGTGCGGCCCGGCACCTTCGACCACGCGGCGCTGGACGACTGCATCACCGAGGGCCTCGCGCCCGCCAAGACGCACTGGGCCCGCAAGCTCGACACGCCGCCTTTCTACGGCTACGCGCTGCGCCCGGGCGTCACCTTCACCTACCTGGGCCTGCGCACCGACGAGACCGCCGCCGTGCACTTCGGCGGCAAGCCCAGCCCCAACCTGTTCGTGGCCGGCGAGATGATGGCCGGCAACGTGCTGGGCAAGGGCTACACGGCCGGCGTGGGCATGAGCATTGGCACCGCCTTCGGCCGCATCGCGGGCACGCAGGCGGCGCGCGCGGCGCTGGGAGAGAACCATGCGTGAGATCGACTCGCTCGCCGACCAGGCCCGCGCGCTAGCGAACGGCCAGGCCCAGCTCGCTTCACAGGAGGCCGAGGTCGCCCGCGTGCTGCAGATCTGCAATGCCTGCCGCTACTGCGAAGGCTTCTGCGCCGTGTTCCCGGCGATGACGCGCCGGCTGGAGTTTCCCGCGGCCGACGCGCACTACCTGGCCAACCTGTGCCACAACTGCGGCGCCTGCCTGCACGCCTGCCAGTACGCGCCGCCGCACGAGTTCGCGGTGAACGTGCCGCAGGCGATGGCGCGCACGCGGCTCACCACCTACGAGGCCTACGCGTGGCCCCGGGCTTTCGGCGCCGCGTACGAGCGCAACGGGCTGGTGCTCGCGATCGCGCTGGCGATCGGCCTGGCGCTGTTCCTCGCCCTCGGCGCGGCCGCCAACGGCTCGCTGTTCCAGGCGCCGGCCGGCGGCAACTTCTATTCGGTCTTCCCGCACAACCTCATGGTCGGCGTGTTCGCGCCGGTGTTCCTCTTCGCCGTCTTCGCACTGGGCATGGGCGCGCGGCGCTTCTGGCGGTCGGAAGCGCCCGGTCCCGTCTCCGGGCCCGCGATCGCGGAGAGCCTGGGCCATGCCGCGCGCCTCACCTATCTCGACGGCGGCCACGGCGAAGGCTGCAACGAGGAAGGCGACCGCTTCACCCTGGCGCGCCGCCGCTGGCACCACTTCACCTTCTACGGTTTCCTGCTGTGCTTCGCCGCGACCTCGGTGGCCACGGTCTACCACTACGCATTCGGCTGGCAGGCGCCCTACGGCTTCGCCAGCCTGCCCAAGCTGTTGGGTGTCGTGGGCGGCCTCGGCCTGGTGGTCGGCATTGGGGGCCTCTGGCACCTCAACCGCCACCGCCATCCCGCGCACGGCGACGCGGCGCAGCGCCCGATGGACCGCGCGTTCATGGCATTGCTGTTCCTCACCGCGGCCAGCGGGCTGGTGCTGGCCGTGCTGCGCACGACGGCCGCGATGCCGCTGCTGCTGTGCCTGCACCTGGGCGCGGTGCTGGCGCTGTTCGCCACCCTGCCCTACGGCAAGTTCGCGCACGCGGTGTTCCGCGTGGCCGCCTTGCTGAAGTGGTCGGTGGAGAAGCGGCAGCCGAGCCGCCTGCAACTGGGCGACGACTGAGGAGGTTCGCGCCCGTCCACGGATGAGCTGACCGTCCCCTAGACTGTTCGGCAACACACCAACGACGATGGACACCTCACCTGACGACCGGCCGGCTTTCCTGCGCGGCGGCGGCGAACTCGCCGACCTGATCGCCGCGTACGACTGGCGGCGCACCGCGCTGGGCCCGATCGAAGGCTGGCCCTCGCACGTGCGCCACACGGTGGCCATCATGCTGCGCGCCAAGCTGCCCATGGTGGCGCTGTTCGGCGAGCCGGGCGTGATGATCTACAACGACGAGTACTCGGTCTTCGCGGGCGGACGCCATCCGAAGCTGCTGGGCTCGCCGGTGCGCGAAGGCTGGCCCGAGGTCGCCGACTTCAACGACAACGTGATGCGCGTCGGCCTGGCCGGCGGAACGCTGAGCTACCAGGACCAGGAACTGACGCTGCATCGCAAGGGCGAGCCCGAGCAGGTCTGGATGAACCTGGACTACTCGCCCATCCTGGACGACGACGGCAAGCCGGCCGCCGTGCTGGCGATCGTGGTGGAGACCTCGGCCAAGGTGCGCGCGGAGCGCCGCATCGCCCGGCATCGCGCCCACCTGCACCAGATGTTCCAGCAGGCGCCGGGGTTCATCTGCATCCTGGAGGGACCGGACCACGTCTTCCAGTTCAGCAACCGCGCCTACAAGAGCCTGTTCGGGCGCGACGTCGACGGCAGGACGGCGCGCGAGGCTTTCCCGGACCTGGTCGGCCAGGGGTTCTTCGAGCTGCTGGACGACGTGTACCGCAGCGGCGAGCCCTTCCGCGCGCAGGCCCTGCCCATCACCGTCACGGCGGAGCAGTCGCCGCGGCAGCTGTACCTGAACTTCGTGTACCAGCCCCTCTTCGACGAGGCCGGCCAGGTGACGGGCATCTTCGTGGAGGGCTTCGACGTCACCGAGACCGTGCGCGCCTACGAGGACCTGCAGCGCACGCGCGACTGGCTGCAGGACGGCCTGCAGGCCGCGCAGATGGTGGCCTTCGAATGGCACTTCGGCACGGACCTGGTGCGCTACTCGCAGAACTGCCTGCAAGTGCTCGGCTACGCCGACGGCACGCCGGAGGCTGGATGGAGTTCCATCCACCCCGAGGATCGCCCGCGCCTCGAGGAGGCGATAGCCACCGCGCGGCGCACGCTGGGGGCGTACCAGGTCGTGACCCGGCGCATCCGGCCCGACGACCGGGAACTGATGTGGGCCGACACGCGCGGGCGGGTCTACGCCGACGGCCAGGGCGAGGCCGCGTACATGCGCGGGATCATCATCGACGTCTCGGAGCGCGTCCGTTCCGAGCAGGCGCTGACCGAGGCCAACCGCCGCAAGGACGAATTCCTGGCCATGCTCGCGCACGAGCTGCGCAACCCGCTCGCCCCGATCGCCACCGCCAGCGAAGTGCTGGCGCGCTCGGCCGACAAGGAAAAGGTGGTGCGCCAGTTCAGCGACGTGATCCGGCGCCAGGTCGGCCACATGCGGCACCTGGTGGACGACCTGCTCGACGTCTCGCGGGTGACGCGCGGGCTGATCGAGCTGCAGCAGGACACCGTGGACCTGAAGTCCGTGGTGAACAGCGCCGTCGAGCAGGCGCGGCCGCTGATCGACGCCCGCCAGCACGAGCTGTCGACCCTGTTCCCGGCCGAGGACGTGCAGGTGCTCGGCGACCGCACCCGGCTCGTGCAGATCCTGGTCAACCTGCTGACCAACGCCTCCAAGTACACGCCGCCGGGCGGCCGCGTCGGCATCTCGCTCACGCGGGAGCACGGCCGCGCGCGGATCGCCGTCACCGACTCCGGCGTCGGCATCGAGCCCGAACTGCTGCCGCACGTGTTCGAGCTCTTCGCGCAGGGCCAGCGCACGCCGGACCGGACGCAGGGCGGCCTGGGCATCGGGCTGGCGCTGGTGCGGGCGCTGGTGGCGCTGCATCGCGGCGAGGTGCACGCGGACAGCGCCGGCCGGGGCCAGGGCAGCCGGTTCACCGTCTCGCTGCCCGCCCTCGCCTCGCAAGCCGTGCGGCGCGAGGGAGAGCCGCTGCCGGTGGACGGTGACGTGAGGCCGCTGCGCATCCTCGTCACCGACGACAACGCCGACGCCGCGGAAACCCTGGCCTCGCTGCTGGAGATGGACTCGCACACGGTGCGGATCTGCTACGACGCCGCGCAGGCGCTGCGCGCCGTCGACGAGGAGATCCCCGACGTGTGCATCCTGGACGTCGGCCTGCCCGACCTGACGGGGACCGAACTGGCCCGCCGGCTGCGCGCGCGGCCCGGGATGCGGGACACGCTGCTCATCGCGCTGACCGGCTACGGCCAGCCCCACGACCGCGAGGCCACCAAGGCGGCCGGCTTCGACCACCATGAGGTCAAGCCGATGGACGTGCACACGCTGCGCGCCCTGCTGGCGCGGTATTCAGGTCGCGGCTGAGCTCATCCGGCCGAGAAGGAACGCTTCGCCCTTCCCGGTGGGCCGCACCCACTCGACGCCGTCCGGGTCCCGGCTGCAGACCAGCAGGCCGCGGCCGGTGGCCTCTTCCCAGACGGGCAGGCGCGGACAGGAGGTCTTCCACGCGTCCATCACTTCCGTGTAGCGGCGACGCTTGCCGACCCACGCGACGAGGTCGGACACCAAAGGCTCGAGCGGATCGGTCATGGGCGGCTCCTGGTGGCGGGGACACGATACGCCTCGACGACCCGGAAGAGCAGAAGATGCCTGCGCTCGAGTTGATCCCCACGATCCATTGGAGTACACAAGCAGCCTTGTTCCCGAGGAGACCGCGCCATGAAGCTTTACTGCCATCCTGGTTCCACCACCTCCCGCACCGTCATGCTGTTCTCGGCCGAAGCGGGGATCCCGCTGGAGCTGCAGGTCGTCGACCTGTTCACCGGAGAGCAGTACCAGCCCGCGTACGAGGCCGTCAATCCCAACCACCTGGTGCCCGTGCTCGAGGACGAGGGCTTTCGCCTCACGGAGAGCTCCTCCATCCTCAAGTACCTGGCGGAGAAGACCGGGTCGCCCGCGTACCCGAAGGACCTGAAGCAGCGTGCGCGCGTGAACGAGGCGATGGACTGGGTGAACACGCAGCTGAACCGGGACTACTGCTACGGCTTCGTGTACCCGCAGATCTTCGGCTTCCACAAGCGGCGCAGCGACGAAGCGCACCAGGCGCAGCTCGAGTGGGGGCGCGAGCGCGCGCAAGGCTGGCTGAAGGTGCTGGACGGCCACTTCCTCGGGCGCGGCAAGCCTTACCTGTGCGGCGACTCGATCACCCTCGCGGACTACTTCGCGGCGCCCTTCGTGCATGTCGGCGAGCTGACCGGCAGCGACCTCGCGGCCTGGCCGAACGTCGCGGCCTGGCTGGGCCGGCTGAAGGCGTTGCCGAACTGGAACCGCACGTTCGAGGCCATCACGGCCTACGGCGCCTCGCTCAAGGGCCAGCCGATGGTGGCCGTGTGACGCCATGATCCGCAAGCTGCACCACGCCGCGTACCGCTGCCGCAACTCCGAGGAGACGCGCCGGTTCTACGAGGATTTCCTCGGCCTGGCGTTCGCGGGCGTGCTGGAGATCGGCCAGACCAAGACCGGCCGCGAAACCGAGACGCTGCACACCTTCTACCGGATGGACGACGGCTCCTTCCTCGCCTTCTTCGAAGCGCCGGACATGCCCTTCGAGTTCAAGCCGCAGCACGACTTCGACCTGCACATCGCCCTCGAGGTGGACCCGCAGGTGCTGCCCGCCATGTTCGAGGAGGGAAAGCGCCGGGGCATCGAGACGCGCGGCGTCTCCGACCACGGATTCATCCATTCGATCTACTTTCGCGATCCGAACGGCTACGTGGTGGAACTCTGCGCGCGGACGGCGGGGCACGACGAGGCCATGGATCCCTCGGCCAACGACGCGAGGCGACGACTGGAGGACTGGAACAGTCGCAGCGCCGCCGCGGGCCTGAGGCAAACGTCACCTCCCTGAAAGCGATCCGCCCGGGTCTCGCGCGACAATCCCTCCACTAGGGGGGAAGTTTGTCTCTGAGGACCTCTGTCGCATCGCTCCGCGCCGACGCGATGGCCATCGTGCGCCGGCCCATGTTCCGCGAAGGGGCCGTCGAGGCCATGCCGATGGCATTCGGCCTCGCCGCGTGGGGCCTGGTCGCCGGGGTGGCGATGGCCAAGAGCGGGATGGGCGTGCCGCTCGCGATCCTGATGTCGCTCCTGGTCTACGCCGGCTCCGCGCAGATCGCGGCGCTGCCGCTGATCGCGTCCGGTGCGCCGGTCTGGGTGGTCTGGGCCACCACGCTGTGCGTCTGCCTGCGGTTCATGGCGTTCAGCTTCCACTACCGCCCGTATTTCGCGCACCTGCCGCGCGGTCAGCGCATCGGGCTCAGCTTCATGATGGGCGACACCACCTTCGCGCTCTTCATCCGCCGCTTCCCCGAGCCGGTGCCGGGGCCGAGGTACGAGGACTATTTCCTGGGCACCTCGCTCGTCACCTTCGGCGTGTGGCAGCTGGCCATCATCGTCGGCATCGTCGCGGGCGCCGGCATCCCGACGTCCTGGGGCCTCGGCTTCGCGGGCACGATGGCGCTGCTCGCCCTCACCTGTACCCAGCTGCGCAATCCCATCACCTGGGTGGCCGCGGTCGTCGCCAGCTGCGCCGCCGTGGCGGCGTATGCGCTGCCCCTGAAGCTGAACATCCTGGTCGCCATCGCCGCCGCCGTCGCCATCGGCGTGCTGGCCGATCGCGCGCAGGCCTTCCGCGCGGGAGGCAAGTCGTGAGCGCGCTGGAAATCTTCATCACGACGATCGGCATGGGCCTGATCACGCTGGCCTGCCGAGCGTTCTTCCTGCTGCCGAAGGAAGACCTGCCGATGCCGCACTGGCTGCGCGAGGGCCTGCGCTACGCACCGATCGCCGCCCTCGCGGCGGTCGTCGCGCCGGAGCTGGTGCTGACGCAGGGCCACCTGATCGACACCTGGCGCGATGCGCGCATCTTCGGTGCGCTGGCGGGGCTGGCGTTCTATGCGTGGCGGCGGAGTCTGTTCGGGACGATCGTCTGTGGGACGGGGGTGATGCTGGGGTTGAGGTTCGGGTTGGGTTGGTAGCAAAGAGCTACTGATCCCGCACCACCCCCGCCGCCCGCAACCGCGCCAACACCTGCCGCACCATCTCGTCGCAGCGCACCCCCATGAAGTCGTGCACGCCGCAGAGCGCCGCTTCACCCGTCCCGTCCAGATACCGGCGCAGCATGGCGCGGGCGCGCAGGTAGCGGGTCTTCACCACGTCCTGTGACACGCTCAGGCTCGCGGCCGTGTCCTCCACGCTCAGGTCGGCGACGGCGCGCAGGATGAAGACGCAGCGGTAGATCGGCGGCAGCAGATCGATGGCGGCCTCCAGCCGTTGCCGCAACTCGTTGCGCGAGGCCGTCGCCTCGGGGGTGTGGTCGTCGGCCATGGCGCTCTCCTCGTGGAACAGGAGGCCCTCGTCCAGGAACACGACCTTCCCGAGCTTGCGCTGCCGGCCCAGCGCCTGGTTGATGACGATGCGCGTGAGCCAGGTGCCCAGGCTCGCGTCGCCGCGAAAGGCGTCCAGCGCGAGGAAGGCGGACAGGTAGCCCTCCTGCACCGCGTCCTGCGCCTCCGCGTCGTCGGCCAGGATGCCGCGCGCGGCGCGGAACAGCAGGCGGTTGTAGCGGCGCATCAGCTGCGCGAAGGCATCGGCCTGGCCGGCGCGCAGGCGCGCCAGCAGTTCCAGGTCGATGTCGCCGGGGCCGGCCGCGTCGCCTTGGGCGACCTCCCGTGCCAACTGGGCCATCTCGCCTCCTAGAGCGACTTGAGGTACTGCGCCACGTCCTGCACTTCCTGCGCCGTCAGCCCGAGGCCGCGGCCCTGGTTGTAGCGGTCGACCGCGTCTTCGGCGGTGGCGGCCGATCCGTCGTGGAAGTACGGCGCGTGCTGCCACAGGCCGCGCAGCGGCGAGGTGCGGTACAGCTTGGTGGCGGACCGGCTCGCGTAGCTCGGGTTCTCCGGCTCGACGATCGAGTCCTGCGGCGGATGCAGCAGCGAATCGGCGTCGGTGAACGTGGCGCCGCTGTGGCAGGTGGCGCATTGCGCCTTGCCCGCGAACAGCAGCTGGCCGCGCGCGGCGGCGACCGGGTCGAACGAGCCGGGCGGCGGCGCGGGCGCGGCCAGCGACAGCTGGTAGGCCTGCAGGGCCGCAAGCTTGCTCGACACCAGGTCCTGCGTCCCGTTGGTGATGCTCAGGTTCGTGCGCGGCTCGCTGAAGCTGCCCTGCCCGCCCATCTCGACCACCGCCACGTAGCGGTTCCAGTACGCGGGTTCGTTGCCGTCGCCGGTGAAGGTGATCCTGTGGATGCCGGCCAGCCCGTAGGCCGGCGGGATCACCACGGGGTTGCTGATGCCGTCGACGTTGAAGCGCGGGTCGAACTTGCCCTTGCCCCACGAGTTGTAGGCCGCCTTCTTCGTCGCATCGATCGCCGGCGAGAGCGCGATGATCGCCCCGGGATTCAGGTCGCGGTTGGCCCACCCGTCCAGCCGCTTGCCGATGCCGCTGGCGAACGAGTTGTCCACCGTGGAGTGGCACAGCGCGCAGGTGATGCCCACGCGCGTCAGGCGGTCCACGCCGTTGACGCTCTGCACCTCGCCCTTCACGCCGACCACCGCGCCGAGCTTGAGCAGCGTGACGGTCGTGGCCGGGCTGTCCAGGTCGACCTGGCCGGCCTGGATGGCGGCGGCGACCGCGGGCGGGATCGCGTCGGCGTCCACCTTCAGCCCGACCGAGAGCGCGACGTTGGGCGATACCGCCTGCTCGATCACCTCGTGCATGCGCAGCGTGTCGGTCCACTGGCGCTCGTCGCCGAAGGTGTCGAACCGGAAGATCTCGCGGCCCTGCTCGACCAGTTGCGCCTGCGTCGGGGCCACGACCGGCGCAGGGCCGGCACCCTGCGCGGGATCGGTCGCGGGCGCGGGGGCGGGATCGCCTCCGCTGCCGCCACCGCAGGCGGGGATCAGCGCCGCAGCCAGCACGGCTGTCAGCAGGATGGGCACGGTTTTGCTCGGCTGGGGCATGGCGGCTTCCTCGCGTGGGTGGTTGGCGTTGGATGCGGCCAGGTCCCGGAACGTGACAACGAACGTGTGGAAGCCGGGATGCGAGTGGGGGCTTCTCGTGCGGTTCGGCTGGCATCGCGCCGCTGCATCCGCCTGCTCCGCTTGTCCTGCAGCAAGGGCAAAGTCCATCCATGCCAACCAGCATCTGGACCATCGGCCACTCCACGCGCAGCGCGGATGACTTCCTCTCCGTGCTGCAGGCGCACGGCATCGAGGTGGTGGCGGACGTGCGCCGGTTCCCGGGCTCGCGCCGGCATCCGCAGTTCGGCAGCGACGCGCTGGCCGCGCACCTCGCGGCCGGCGACATCGGCTATGCGTGGCTCTCTCGGCTGGGCGGACGACGCCGCGGCGATGCGGGTCCGGAGCAACAGGGCTGGCGCAATCCTTCGTTCCGCGCCTACGCCGCGTACACCTGGACCGAAGAGTTCGCGCAAGGGCTCGACGAGCTGCTGCTCATCGCCGGCGGCGCGCGCACGGCCGTGATGTGCTCGGAGCTGCTCTGGTGGCGATGCCACCGCGCCCTGGTGGCCGACGTGCTCCGCTTCCTGGGCGTGGAGGTGATCCACCTCGCGAGCGCCGGCCCGGGCACGCCCCATCCCTTCACCTCGCCCGCGCGCGTCTGTGACGACCGGCTGGTCTACCCGGCCGACGGCTGCTGCTGAACCGGGTTTCCCTTCGCATGGTGACGGCGACCTTCCGCTTCTACGAGGAGCTGAACGACTTCCTGGCGCCCGAGCGGCGGCGGCGCGAGTTCAGCGTGCCCTGCGCGCGTGCCGCCACCACCAAGCACATGATCGAGGCGCTCGGCGTTCCGCACACGGAAGTCGAAGTGATCCTGCTCAACGGCGAGTCGGTCGGCCTCGACGTGCTGCTGCGCGAAGGCGACCGCGTGGCCGTGTACCCGAAGTTCGAGACCTTCGACGTCACGCCGCTGCTGCGCGTGCGCGCCGAGCCGCTGCGCGAGACGCGCTTCGTGGCCGACGTGCACCTGCGCCCCCTCGCCCTCCTGCTGCGGATGATGGGTTTCGACACGCTGTACGACAGCGGCTTCGCCGACGACGAGATCGAGTGCATCGCGGCCGAGCAAGGCCGCATCGTGCTGACGCGCGACCGCGACCTGCTAAAGCGGCGCGGCATCACCCATGGCTGCTACCTCCACGCACTGCGGGCGCAGCAGCAGCTGCAGGAGCTCTTCGAGCGGCTGGACCTGGCGCGCAGCGCGCTGCCCTTCACGCTGTGCCCGCGGTGCAATGCGCCGCTGCGTGCCGTGGCGAAGTCGGAGGTGGAGGATCGATTGCCGCCGGACGTGGGCGAGCTCCACGAGCACTTCAGCGCCTGCGATGCCTGCGGGCGCGTGTTCTGGGAAGGCGCGCACTGGCAGCGGCTGCGCGCCCAGTTCCGTTACCGGGACTGAGTCCGGCCTGCCTCGCGCAGGATCGCCTCGGCGCGCAGGAGCACCGGACGGTCGACCATCTTTCCGTCGACCGCCACCGCCGCACCCGCTGCGCCGGCGGCGGCTTCCAGCACCCGCGTCGCCCAGCGCACATCCGCTTCGGAGGGACTGAAGGCCGCATTCACCCCCAGCACCTGCCGCGGGTGGATGCACAGCTTGCCGCCGAAGCCGAACCGGCGGGCCCGCGCCGTCTCGGCGGCCAGCTGCGCGGCGTCGTCGATCGCGGTGCACACGCCGTCGACGGGCGCCGCCACGCCCGCCAGCCGCGAGGCCAGCACGAGCCCGGAGCGGAAGGCGAGCAGCGCGTCGTCCTCGCCGCTGATGCCGAGGTCGAGCTGGAAATCGATCGAGCCGAACGCGAGCCGCTCCACGCCCGGCGTACCGGCCAGCGTCCGGGCCTGGTCGAAGCCGATCGCGGTTTCGATCAGCGGCAGCACCGACGCGGCCCCGGCGGCGCGCAGGGCTTCGATGTCGTCGCGCCGCTCGGCCTTGGGCAGCATGATCCCCGCGACTCCAGGGCGGCCGGCGAGCTCGCTGTCCTCGCGGAACCAGGCGGTATCGGCCGCGTTGATGCGCACCAGCACCGGATGGTCCGGGTGCAGCCACGCCGACAACGCGGCCCGCGCGGCGGCCTTCCTGTCCGGCGCGACCGCGTCCTCGAGGTCCACGATCACCACGTCGGCCCCGCTGGCGCAGGCCTTGTCGAAGCGCTCGGGCCGGTCGCCCGGGACGAACAGGTAGGAACGAGGGGAAAGGGCCATGCCGGTCCGCGCCTCAGATCGCCTGCTGGTCGCGCAGCGCCGCGATGGCCTCTTCGCCGCGGCCCAGCTCGCGCAGGATGGCCTGCGTGTGCTGGCCCACGGCGGGGATGGGGTCCATGCGGTAGTCGAAGCTGTTGTTGCGCCCGGGCGGCACCAGCGCGGCGATCGGGCCCACGGGCGTGTCGACGCGGCCCAGCCGGTCGCGCGCCTTCAACTGCGGATGCGACCACAGGTCGGCCATCGTGTTCACCTGCGCGTTGGCGATCTTGGCGCGCTCCAGGCGCTCGATCACCTGGGCAGCGGTAAGTTGGGCGAACTCCTGCAGGATCAGCGCCCGCAGCGCCGCGCGGTTCTCGTTGCGCAGGGCATTGCTGGCATAGAGCGGGTCGTCGGCCAGGGACGCACGCAGCAGCACGTGCTCGCAGAAAGCCTTCCACTCGCGCTCGTTCTGCAGGCCCAGCATCACCGCCTTGCCGTCGCCGGCCTCGAACGGGCCGTACGGGTAGATCGTCGCGTGCGAGGCGCCGCTGCGGGGCGGCGGCGGCGCGCCGTCGTAGGCGTAGTACATCGGAAAGCCCATCCACTCGGCCAGGCACTCGAGCATCGACACGTCGATGTGGGAGCCCTCGCCGGTCTGCTGCCGCTGCAGCAAGGCCGCCAGCACGCTGCTGTAGGCGTACATGCCGGCCGCGATGTCGGCGATGGAATTGCCGGACTTGCACGGCTCGTCCGGCGTGCCGGTCACCGACAGGTAGCCCGCCTCGCTCTGGATCAGCAGGTCGTAGGCCTTCTTGTCGCGGTAGGGGCCGTCGTTGCCGTAGCCGGAGATGTCGCACACGACCAGCCTCGGAAACCGCGAGCGCAGCTCCTCGTAGCCCAGGCCCATGCGTGCCGCCGCGCCCGGCGCCAGGTTCTGCACCAGCACGTCGGCGCCGGCCAGCAGGTCCTTGAGCACCGCCAGCGCCGCAGGCTGCTTGAGGTCGAGCGTGAGGCTCTCCTTGGATCGGTTGACCCAGGTGAAATGCGACGAGAGGCCGCTGGCGCGCTGGTCGTACGCGCGGGCGAAGTCGCCCTCCCCCGGCCGCTCCACCTTGATCACGCGGGCGCCCAGGTCGGCCAGTTGCCGCGTGCAGAACGGCGCCGCGATCGCGTGCTCGAGCGAGACGACGGTGATGTTGTCCAGCGGTCGGGTCATGGCCGCGTCAGTCCACGGTGGCGCCGGACGCCTTGACGATGCGGGCCCACTTCACCAGGTCTTCCTGCAGCAGCCTGCCGAAGGGCTCGGAGCCCACGGGCTGGGTCGGCGTGCCGGCGATCTCCACGCCCTGCTGCTCCAGCTTCTCGCGCAGGTCCTTGGACGTCAGCGCCTTGGCCATCGCGTCTTCCAGGCGCGCGGACACGTCGGCGGGCACCCCGGCGGGCGCGAACAGGCCGATCCACAGCGTGCCGCTGTAGCCGCGCACCACCTCGCCGATGGTGGGCACGTCGGGCAGCACGGGCGAACGGGTCGCCCCGCTCACGGCCAGCGCGCGCAGCTTGCCCGCCTTGATGTGCGACAGCGACGAAGGCAGGCTGCCGAACAGGATGGGCAGCTGACCGCCCAGCACGTCGTTCATGGCGGGCGCGACGCCCTTGTACGGCACGTGCTGCAGCTGGATGCCGGCCATGCTGTTGAGCATCTCGCCGAGCAGGTGGTTCAGCGTGCCGTTGCCGGCGGAGGCGAACTGCAGGCCGTTGGGCTTGGCCTTGGCCATCGCGATCAGCTCGTTCAGGTTCTTCGCCGGGAACGAGGGATGGACCAGCAGCACGTTGGGCACCGCGCCGATCAGCGCGATCGGGCGGAAGTCCTTCACCGGGTCGAAGCCGGGGTTCTTGTAGAGCGCGGGATTGATGGCCTGGCTGCTGCTGATGGTCATCAGCAGTGTGTGGCCGTCCTTGGGCGCCTT
The DNA here is from genome assembly GCA_023387335.1 of Pseudomonadota bacterium. Classification (GTDB taxonomy): domain Bacteria; phylum Pseudomonadota; class Gammaproteobacteria; order Burkholderiales; family Burkholderiaceae_C; genus Ramlibacter. The sequence continues at coordinate 119,769 of JAEWIF010000052.1, forward strand.
GGCTGCCAGCACGGTGCCGATGTTGCCGCCGGCGCCGGGGCGGTTGTCCACCACCACGCTGCCCTGGAGCACTTCCGCCAGCTTCTGGCTGACGACGCGGCCGACGATGTCGTTGGTGCCGCCGGGCGCCTGCGGCACGATCATCGTGATCGGCCGGCTCGGGTACGTCGACTGCGCGGCGGCCAGCAGGGGGGTGGCCAGGGCGGCCGCGAGCAGCGCGCGGCGGGCGCCGCTGAAACGGGTTGCTTTCATTCGGGACTGTCTCCTTGGAGCCGCGAATCGTGTCACCGCGGCCGGCCACCCACAATCATTCATTTCGCAAGCCAGCGTTCGGAAAATCCGAAGGCTTTAGCATCCGGCCATGGACTTCGACCTGACGGACCTGAGGCTGTTCGCCGCGGTGGCGCGCGAAGCGAACCTCACGCGCGCCGCGCAGATGCAGCACCTGTCGCTGGCCGCCGCCAGCGCGCGCATCAAGGCGCTGGAGCAGCAGGCCGGCGTGCCGCTGCTGGAGCGGGAGGCCCGCGGCGTGCGGCTGCTGCCCGCCGGCGAGTCCTTCCTGCACCACGTGCGGGCCGTGCTGCGCGAAGCGCAGGCCCTGCGCGACGAGCTGGACGAGTACGGTGCCGGGCTGCGCGGGCATGTGCGCGTGTTCGCCAACACGACGGCCGTCACCGACTTCCTGCCGGAGCTCCTGCCGGGCTTCTTCAAGTCGCATCCGGGCGTGAACATCGACCTGCGCGAGAAGCCCAACGCGGGGATCGCCACCGGCGTGCTCGAAGGCCGCGCGGACGTGGGCATCGTCGCGGGCGAGGTGGACACGCGCGGCCTGCGCGCCATCCACTTCAGCACCGACAACCTGGTGCTGGTGGTGCCGCGCGGGCATCGCCTGGCCCGCCGCAAGCGGGTCGCTTTCGCCGACACCCTCGCCGAGGACGCGGTGGGCATGCACGGCGGCAGCACGCTGCAGGCCTTCCTGTCGAACATCACCGAGGAGCTGGGCCGCACGCTGAAGCTGCGCATCCAGGTGTACGGCTTCGACGCCATGTGCCGGATGATCGCGGCCGGCGTGGGCATAGGCGTCGTTCCCGAGAGCGCGGCGCGGCGCAACATCGCCACGCTGGACCTGGTGCAGGTGGAGCTGACCGACGCCTGGCGCGTGCGCAAGCGCTACATCCTCGTGCGCGACGGCGACGTGCTGGCCACCTACGCGCGTTCGCTGGTCCGCACCATCTGCACCCACTACGGTTGCGAGGTGCGGATCTGAACGAAGATCAGGCCGGCCGCAGGTAGGTCTGCCAGGCCGTCGACACGGCCCAGCCGCGCTGGCGCGCGAACTCGCCGGCGTCCATCTTGGCGCCGCCTTCGGGGCGCAGGCGGAACACCTCGATCAGGCCGCCGTGGGCCCAGATCACGATGGAGTGCCCGGTGACGCCCGCGACGTCGCCGGGCTTGTGGCCCGCGGCCACGTAGCGGCCGACCACGTGCTTGCGGCAGTCGTAGAACCGCACCTTCACGCCGTCGAGCAGGGTCCACGCCCCGGGCGCGGGGTTGCAGGCGCGGATCAGGTTGTAGGCCACGTCGACGTGGCCGTTCCAGTGGATGCGCGCCTCCTCGTCCTGCACCCAGCCTTCGTAGGTGGCGTGGCGCTCGTCCTGCACGCGCTCCTCGTGGCGCCCGTTCACCACCAGGTCGGCGGCTTCCAGCAGCGCGCTCACGCCCATGGGGAAGAGCTTGTTGAAGTAGACCTCGCCCAGCGTCTCGTCCGCGCCGATGGTGCAGCTCTTCTGCAGCACGACCGGGCCTTCATCGAGGCCGTCGGTGGGACGGAAGATGGTGATGCCGGTCTCGCGCGCGCCCAGTGCGATCGGCCAGCTGATGGACGACGGCCCCCGATGCTTCGGCAGCAGCGAAGGGTGGTACTGGATCGTCCCGTGCCGCGGGATGCTCACGAACGATTGCGGCGCGAACTGCAGCACGTAGGCCATCACGCCCAGGTCGGCGTCGAGCGAGCGCATCGCTTCCTCGGCCTCGGGGCTGCGCAGGCTGGCGAAAGCGAAGACCGGCAGGCCCAGCGCGAGCGCGTCGGCCTTGAGCGCGTCCATCCGGGCCCCGGGCCTGTCCGGCACGCAGAACACGCCCGCGATGGTGTCACCGCGGGCGAGGAAGGCTTCGAGGACGGCCTTGCCGAATTCCTGTTGTCCGATGAATGCGATTCTCATGGGGATGCGGGCGATGAGCCTGCTTCGACATGGGACGCATTCTGCACCGGCGACGGACTGCTACTTCGAGGATGCTGCGTGCGAGGCGTTCCTGCCCGTCGCGGGTCCGGCGCCCATGGTCTTGGCCTTCTCCTTCTCGACCTGCACTTCGGCCTGCGCATGGGCGGCGGCCGCCTCCTTGTCGCAGATCGTCTTCTGCTGGCCCTGCTTCATCTCGCATTGCGCCTTGGCCGACTTGTAGTCGGCGTCCGCCTGCTTCTGCATGCGCTCGGGCCCCGACAAGGGGGCTTGGTCGGACCGGGCGGTCTCCTCGGCCTTGTTCATGACCTTGCCGGCGACCTCCCTGGTCTTCTCGCCGATCGCATGGGCCGCCTGCTTCGCCTTGTCCGTGAGGCTGCCGCCCTGCTCCTGCTGCTGCTGCGCCAGGGCCCCGCCGGCCGTCAGGGCGAAGGCGACCATCGCGATGAGGGTGCGTTGCATGGTGTGCTCCTGTCTGGTTGCCGATGACCGCATCTCATCGCGTCGGCCCAGGTCGAGCTGTCGGACCGGACCGGGTTCCGCCGTCAGGCCGGCTGAAGCTGAACCTGGAGACGCACGCCCGAGGCTTCGATCCTGGCGAGATCCATGGTGAACCGCGATGGACCGCCGTCGACCGAAACCTGGAGCGTGAGCGCTCCCGACAGCTGGTCGCACAGCAGCCGCTTGCCACCCCATGCCGATTTCACGTTCCTCAGCGACAGCGATGCGACCTCGACCGTGAGGCCGCGCCCGACGGCCTGGGAGTGGAGGCGAACCACGTTGCGGCCCTCGGCACGCCCCACGAACTCGGCTTGCGCGAAAGGCGCGGCGAAAGGTCCGTCGCCGAGCTGGACCTCGCCCGACACCGCCGTCCGGTCGAACAGCAGGCGCGCCTGCTCGGTGAGGCCGTGCGACTGTCCGCCCAGGGGCTGGCCCAGCACCCACTCGGCGAACGGTTGCAGCTGCAGGCTGCCGCGGTCCCCCTGGCGCTCGTAGGCCACGCCCGGCACCGGCGAAGACGCGAACTGGTAGAGATAGCTGCGCCCGTTGGGCGCATCGACATGGACGCCGAGGCGGCTCGCGCCCATGCGCGAATCCGGGCCCACGTGCTCGACCGTGGCGGCGTTGAAGTCGATCCGGCCCTGGCGCAGGGGCACGGTCACGTCCGCATCGAACATCAGGTGCGCATCGACGATCTCCGCGCGCAGGGTGCCGTCCGCCGCGGCGAGCGGGCCCAGCGTCCAGGAACCGGCGGCCGGAGCGAGGGCCTTGTCGAACGCCAGCTTGCCGGACAGGCGCAGCGACGCCACTTCCAGCCTTCGGATGCCGATCTCGAGCGCGCCGTCCTTCGCGGCACTCGTCGTGAGGCCTTCGAGCGAGACCCGGTCGCCCGCGAGCGTCGAACCCAGGATGGCATCGATGAGCGAAGGTGCGAGCGCGGCCGTCATGAAAAGCATGTTGGCAGGATTTCTTCGGGTAAGGTGGCGCGACGAGAACGATGCTGGAAGGAAGAACGAGATGAGCGAACGGGTGGCGTTGATCACCGCCGGCGGCAGCGGCATGGGCGCGGCGGCCGCGCGCCGGCTGGCGGCGGATGGGTTCAAGGTGGGCGTGCTGTCGTCGTCCGGCAAGGGCGAGGCGCTGGCGAGCGAACTCGGCGGCGTGGGCGTGACGGGTTCGAACCAGTCGACCGAGGCGGTGGCGGAACTGGTCGAGCTCGCGATGTCGCGCTGGGGCCGCATCGACGTGCTGGTGAACAGCGCCGGCCACGGCCCGCGGGCGGCGATCCTGGAGATCTCCGACGAGGACTGGCACAAGGGGATGGAAACCTACCTGCTGAACGTGGTGCGGGCGACGCGGCTGGTCGCGCCGATCATGAAGGCGCAGCAGGGCGGCGCGATCATCAACATCTCCACCGCGTGGGCCTTCGAGCCGAGCGAGCAGTTCCCGACGTCCGCGGTCTTCCGGGCCGGGCTGGCCGCGTTCACCAAGATCTTCTGCGACACCCATGCGCCGTTCAACGTGCGCATGAACAACGTGCTTCCGGGCTGGGTCGACAGCCTTCCCGCCACCGAGGCGAGGCGCGAGAGCGTTCCGCTGGGGCGCTACGGCAAGAGCGAGGAGATCGCCGCGACCATCGCCTTCCTGGCTTCGGAAGGCGCGGCCTACATCACCGGCCAGAACCTGCGGGTGGACGGCGGACTGACGCGGTCCGTCTGAGCGCGGCCGGCGCCGTCAGAGGAAGGCGGCTCGGATGCGGCCGATCCAGCCGAAGTCCGCTTCCACCTGCTGGCCGGGCACGACCGGGATCGGCGCGACGCAGGCGCCCGTCGTGACGAACTGGCCGCCTTCGATCGTCCGGCCCGCCGCCCCCAGTTCGTTGACCAGCCACACCAGCGCCTCTACCGGGTCGCCCAGCACGTTGCGCCCTATTCCTTGCGGGCGGCGGCCGTCGCTCACCACGGCCTGCACTTGCAGCGCGGGCAGTTCCCGCACGCGGGCGTCCGGCGCCACCGGCGCGCCCACCAGCATGTCGTTGGTGCAGGCGCAGTCGGCGATCAGCTGCGCCTCGCCGGCGCGCTCGAACTGGAGGAAGCGTGAATCCGGCACCTCGATGCCGGGATGCAGCGAAGCCACCGCGGCCAGCACCTCGTCGCGCTCGTAGCGCTCCGCGCGCGGCGCGAGCGTTCGGCCGAAGCGGAACACGATCTCGCATTCGGCGACCCGCATGCGGTTGGCCTGCAGCGAGATCTGCGCGCCGTCTTCCCGGACGCGGTGCGCGAACACCGGGCCGGCGATCGGGCCGCTCACCGCGATGTGCTGCTGTCCGGCCACGCTGGTGGCGGCGATCTTCCAGCCGGCGACCGCCTGGCCCAGCACGCCGGACCACAGCGACTGGACGGCGTAGCCTTCGGCGCGGCTCGTCGGCCGGCATTCCGCCGGCAAGGCATCGATGTGGTTGCCGGCGCTCCAGCTGTGGGCAAGCCGCTGCGCGGCGGCGAGGGGGATGTCGGAGTCGTGCATGGCGCGGATGCTAGCGCCCCGCGCGACGGCTCCCGCTACTTGATGGACAGGACGTACTCGGCCAGCTTCTTCGCATCGGCCTCCGAGACCTGGGGCTGCGGCGGCATCGGCAACTCACCCCAGACGCCGCCCCCGCCTTCGCGGATCTTCCTGGCCAGCCTGTCCACGGCCCCGCTGTCGCCGCTGTACTTGGCGGCCACTTCCTTGAGGGGCGGGCCCACCCGTTTCTGGTCGATGGTGTGGCACGCCATGCAGTTGGACTTCTTGAACAGTTCCTCGTCCGCGAGCGCGGATCCGGAAGCGAGCAGGCAGGCGCCGGCGGCGGCCGAGGCCACCGCTTCGCGCATCGTCATCGAAGCCGCCTTCATGCGATCAGCTCGGCGTCATCCGGTAGATCTCGCCCTCGTCCGTGGCCACGTACAGGTTGCCGTCCGGCCCCTGCACCGCCGAGCGGAAGCGGCCCGCCGGCATCGGCAGCGACATGATGGTCCGCTTCGCCGTCGCGCCGTCCGGGCTGATGTCCAGCACGTCGAGGCGATTGCCGACGGGCGTTCCGTGGATGCCGATGCCCATGTAGGTCACCACCATCTTTCCGTCCCAGCCCTTCCACTGCTTGCCGTTCAGGAAGGTGCCGGACGACATCCCCTGGGACATGCCCTCGTTGGTCCAGGCCGGCTTCATCGCGTTCGGATAGGTCTTGAGGTCCGTCATCGGCATGAAGGCCGATCGTTCCTTGTTGGGCATGGCGCCCATCTGGTTCGGGCTGTAGCCGCAATAGCGGTCGGGGCAGTCGCCGCGGCCATTGACGTTGGAGCGCGGATCCCATCCGCTGTTGCCGCCGGGCACCAGCGCGGTCACTTCATCCGTGTGCCAGGGGCCGTTCTCGATCGTGAAGGGCTGGTTGGTCCCGGGGCGGAAGGCGATCCCCTGGGGATTGCGGTGGCCGTAGGTGTAGACGCGCGGATCGAAACCCGGCGGCGCGTTGTTGCCGGGCGCCGCCTTGCCCTCGCGGTCGATGCGCAGCACCTTGCCGCCCATCCGCGTCGGGCTCTGCGGGATCTCGCCGTTGTGGTTGTCGCCCGTGGTGACGTACAGGAATCCGTCGCTCGGCCCGAAGCGGATGCGCCCGCCGTTGTGCGCGCCCGAGTCGCCGAAGGGGTGGTTGCTCTTGGCGACCTTGTAGGGGATGTCGGCCACGATGTCCTTGCGGTCGGACAGGCGCGTGCCGTCCGGACTCACCGTGAAGCGGATGACGTGGTTGGTCGACGGCGAGGCCATGCTCGACGTCGAGTACACGTAGACGTAGCGGTTGCTGGCGAACTGGGGGTCGAGGGCGACGCCGTTCATGCCGGCCTGGCCGTCGCAGAACAGGTCGCTCGCCAGCGTGGCGTAGCCCTGCGACTCCTTCATGCCGAGCAGGCGGTTGACGGTGCCCGACGGCTGCCGCACCGATAGGCCCTTGCACTTCTCGGTGAAGTACATGGTGCCGTCCGGCAGGAAGGCCATGTCCCAGGGGTTGCTCAACTTGGACAGCACGGGCGTGGCCGCCAGGTTCGGCGCCGGCTGTGCCTGCTGCGCCGAGGGTGCCTGCGGCGGAGCGGAGGTGCACGCGGCAAGGACGCCGGTGCCGGCCACGCACAGCCAAGTCGTGATCTTCTTCATGGTTGCCTCCTGTCGAGTGGCCCGGCGCGCCGTCTTTCCGAGGCTTCGCCGCAACCATCCAAAGTCAAGATCAATCGGGACCGTTTTCCATAAGTGTTTTTGCTAGCTATCGATGCGGCTCGCGCCATCGCTTCATGCCTGTTGGTAGCTCGCGACTGCAGGAGCTGACACAACGTCACCGATGTACTGCCGCGTAGTTGCGGGTGCGCACGCAAACCGAACGCGAATGTCCTAGTCCGAGCGCTTCCGTGGCGCTGCCAGCTGCAACAGCAGCCTTGTCCTACATGGGAGTTCCCGTCGGCGGCGGCCGCCGCCGTGCACGGCGGGTGAGCATCGCCCTATCCGCGACAGTTCACGCGGTGGAGAAGACGTCATGCAGCCCGGAAGAAAAGTCGCGTGCCCGCAGCGGCTCGCCGTCGTGGCGTTCACCAGCCTCTGGCTGAGTGCTTGCGGTGGAGGCGGCGGAGGCGGGCAGCTGTCGACCGCCGCGTCCGCGTCGCCGACCGGCACGTCCGTGCCGTCGGCGGCCTCCGCGACTTCGCCAGGCGCGAACCCCTCGCCGGCCCCGAGTGCGGCCGCCGTGCCGCCCGCGGCCGTGCAGTCACCTTCACCGTCACCGGAGCCCACGGTGCGAGGCACCGACGGCCCCGACACGCTGGAGGCGTCCACCCATCCGGCCGTGATGGCCGGCGGCCGCGGGGACGACGTCTACCTCGTGACCGATGCCTCGGATGTCGTGATCGAGCAGTCCGACGGCGGCGTCGACGAAGTCCGCACGTCCGTCGGCTACACCCTGCCGCCGAACGTCGAGAACATGAAGGCCAACTTCTTCGCGGAGTACGTGGGAGGGGGCCCCCTGGTGGGCAACTCGCTGGACAACCGGATCATCGGCGCCGCATTCGCCACACCCGACATCTTCGGCCTGGACGGGGACGACATCCTCGAGTCCGGTGGCCGCTATGGCGCGTCCCTCGATGGCGGAAACGGCAATGACACGTTGATCAACAACGTCGGCCGGTCACGTGGCGGCCCCGGCGCGGACACGTTCGTGGTCAGCCCGCGGGGCGCGCACACCTCGCCGGAAGCGCCGATGACGGTGCTCGACTTCACCCCCGGCGAGGGCGATCGCATCGACGGCGGCTTCCTCCCGGGCGAGCCGGCCGCGCTGTTCGCGAGCGGCAACCTGTTCTTCGATGCGGCCCGGCAGCAGCTGGTCTACACGCTCTACCCCGAGCGCTACGCAACCCAGATCACCTCCGTGCAGCAGATCATCGTGCTGCCGGGGATCACCTCGTTCGACCCGGCCTGGATCGTCCGCCGCTGAAAGGAAAACGGCCGCCCGAAGGCGGCCGTTCCGGGAAGGCGCGAAGCGCTTAAGCCGCGGCGTCCTTCAGCTTCTTGAGCGAACGGACCTTCAGCTTCACCGACGCGGGCTTGGCCTTGAACACGGTCTCTTCCTTGGTGAAGGGGTTGATGCCCTTGCGCGCCTTCTTCGCCGGCACCGCCACCGCGGTCACCTTGAGCAGGCCCGGCAGCACGAAGGCGCCGGCGCCCTTGCGGTTGACCGAAGCGACCATCGTGTTCTCGAGCGCCGCCATCACGGCCTTGACGGCCTTGGGCTCGACGCCGGAGGCGTCGGCCAGGTGCAGGGCCAGGCTGCTCTTGTTGAAGGTGGCCTTGATCGGCTTCATCGGAGCGGCGGCCGCCTTGGGGGCGGAGGCGCTGCGCGCGGCCTTCTTCGGAGCGGCCTTCTTCGGGGCCGCCTTGCTCGCCTTGGCGGCGGGCTTCGCCAGTTTCTTTGCAGTTGCCATATTCGTGTGGTCTCTGAATTCCCCTCGAAATTCGAGGTGCGCAGATTCTAAGTTCGCAACAGGGCGGGACGAACAGGCTTCGAGCAGAGCAATGGTGTGTTACCTCGACGCCTGCATGAGCATCCGCGTGCCCTAGACTGCCGGGTTTCCCAACGCAGGACCACCATCGATGAACAAGACTGAGCTCGTGCAATCCCTTGCCGCCGCCACGGAACAACCTCAAGCCGCCGCCCTGCGGTCCGTCGACGCCTTCGTCAAGATCGTCTCCGACGAGTTGGCCAAGGGCGGAGAAATCGTGATCCCCGGCTTCGGCAGCTTCAAGCGGGCGGAACGGGCGGAGCGCGCCGGCCGCAATCCCCAGACCGGCGAGGCGCTGACGATCGCGGCGTCCACCAGCGTGCGGTTCGTGCCCGGCGCGGCGCTGAAGGCCGCGGTCAACAACAAGGACGACTAGCGTTCTTCGCCGCGGGGGCCCTCACCCGGCCCCGTGGCACTTCTTGTATTTCTTCCCGCTTCCGCAAGGACAAGGATCGTTGCGGCCCGGCTCCGGCGCCTTGCGCACGGGGTCGATCCGCGGGCCCAGGCTGCGCCACAGCTGCCGCAGTTCGTACACGGCCCAGATCGCCTGCCCCACGGCGTCCAGCCGCTCGTCGCTCACGCTGGGCGGGCCATCCTCGCTGTACATCGACACCGCGGGCTCGCCCTCGTCGCCCTGCGTCAGCGCGACGATCGACTCGAGCGCCGCGTCCAGCATCTCCGCGGCGTCCGGATCGCGCGGCGGCAGCCAGTCTTCCGGCCAGGTCTCCACCGCGTACATGAACCCCAGCGCCCACACCTGCGCGTAGGCCGGCAGGTTCTCGGTATCGCCCTCCACCCGCTCCTCCTCGGGCAGCGCCAGGATCGCGCCGCGCGTGTCCAGCGCTTCGGGGTGGTAGGTGCGCTCGTCCTCCAGCACTTCCACCGGCTGGTCCAGCGCGAAGGCGATCTCGTCGCGGCGCCGGCGCCAGCGCCACACGAACTCCATGTGCTCCATCGGCTTGAAGGTCTCGCCGAGCAGCACGGGCCAGTACTCCTCGGGCGGCACCTCGCGGCGCATGCAGACCACCGCGGCGAGGAAGCCTTCGCAGAACTCCCACTGCGGGATCTCGTCGTCCTGCTCGCGCAGCAGGTCCAGCTCGGCGTCGAGGAAGTCGAAGTCCTCCGGGGTCAGGGGACCGGGATCGGATGCGGGCGCTTGGGTCAACGGGAAGTCCGGGGGGAAAAAGAGGAGCGGATTATCCGGCGGCCCTAGCCGAACGTGAACGCATAGGCGTTCGCCCCGGGGTCGAGGAACTCGATCTCGAAGAGCCTCTCGCGCCCTGGGGGCGACTGGCGCACCAGCTGGTAGAGCCGGTGGCCGTCGATCGTCCCGAAGCCGTTCGGGTCGATGTCGCTGCCGCGGTCGTTTCCGGGCGGCTGGCCGTCGAGCCGCACGCGGAACTTCACGGTGCGGCCCTCGGCGGCTGGTCCGAGCACCAGGTGCAGGTCGCGGGCACGGAAGCGGAACGCGAGCCGTCCGCCCGATCGCTGCAGCTGAGCGGCTTCGTCGCCGACCTTCCACTCGCCCGCCAGCGTCCACTCATTCAGGCCCAGCCCCCGGGCCGGCAGGTAGTCGTGCGTGCGTCCCGGCCGCAGGCCGCCTTGCGCCGAACGGAAGCCCTGGCTCCGCGCCGCGCCGACGTAGGTTTCGGGCGAGGCCGCGGGCATGGGACCGGCAGCGGCCTGGGTTCCGTCACCTTGCGGCGCGACGAGATCACTCGGCACGTTCGAGCGCCCCGCCTCGCGCAGCAGCTGCTGGATGACCCGCTCGGATTCCTCGTAGGCGCCCTCGCCCACCTGGCGGCCGCGCACGCGCCCGTTCGCATCGACGAACAGCAGCGAAGGCCAGCCCCGCACGCCGAACGCCTGCCAGATGGCGCGGCTGCTGTCCACGGCGACCGGGAACGTGATCCCGAGTTGCGTCGCGGCGCGCTGCACGTTCGCGGGCCGGTGCTCGAACCCGAACTCGGGCGTGTGCACGCCGACGACCACGAAGCCCAGGTCCCGGTACTTGTCCGCCCAGGCGCGGATGTAGGGCAAGGTGCGCAGGCAGTTGATGCAGGAGTAGGTCCAGAAGTCCAGCAGCACGACCTTGCCGCGCAAGGCCTGCGGGGTGAGGGGCGGCGAGTTGATCCAGGACACGGCGGCGCCGAGCGACTCGACGGTCGCCGGCGGCCGCGCGTCCGGGCTTGCGGCGTGGGCCTCCATTCCCGTCCAGCGGGCGCAAGCCATCGCGAGGATGAGGAAGAAGGCGGGCGCGGCTTTCATGTCGGCATCTCCATCGGGATCGAAGGCCGCACGGTACGCCAGACGCGATTCCCCTCGCCTGCCGGGCCTCTAGCGGAAGAGGTGAACCCGGGGCGCGCTGCGGAGTCAACCCAGGATGATGTCGAGACACATTCGCGCGGCAAGCGCGCTGGCCGCCCTGATCGCGGCACTTGTCGCAAGCGGATGTGGTGGAGGTGGCGACGATGTCGCTCCCCCGGCGGCATCGCCCGCGCTTTCCGTCAGCGACGCCAGCTACGCGCCCGGAAGCGCGCAACGGCTGGCCTACGACCAGCTCAACGCGGCCCGGCTGCGCTGCGGCTTCGGGCTGCTGGCGCAATCGGCCCGGCTCGACCAGGCGGCGGCGGCCCATGCCAACTACATGAGCCTCAACAACGAATTCGGCCACCGCGAGACGGCCGGCAAGCCCGGTTTCACCGGCGCGACGCCGCTCGACCGTGCCATCGCCGCGGGCTATGCCCCGCGGGCGGTCGGCGAGGACCTCTCGACCGGCGGATCGTTCAACGGTTCCACCGCGGCCGATTCGGTCCGCAACCTGATGGCCGCCCCGTACCACGCGCAGTCGCTGCTGACCGGCTTCAGCGAAGTCGGCTTCGCCTGGAACGCCGTGGCCTCGCTCGACACGCTGACCGTGGACCTGGGCGTCCCCGCGCCGGAGCAGTTGCGGTCGCCCCAGGGCGTGGCCACGTTCCCCTGCGCGGGCACCACCGACGCCGCCGCGCGTGGGGGCAACGAATCGCCCTCGCCCTTCCCGTCCGACCCGAACGCGGAATGGGGGCAGCCGATCATCGTGGCCGGGCCCGGGTCGCTGCAGATCAGCTCGGCCTCGATCACCGGTCCGTCCGGTCCGGTGAGGCTGCTGGTCACCTATGGCGCGGGCGCGACCCCCGACCCGAACGGGAGCTTCACCGACGGATGGATCAGCGTCATCCCCGAGGTGCTGCAACCCGGCACCAGCTACGCGGTGGCGATCGACTACACCGTCGCCGGCACGCCCGGTTCCACGCGCTTTTCCTTCGCCACGGGCCCGCGCTGAACCCGATCCAGCCCATGCCCGACATCGACATCCGCCCCGCGGAAGAGCGCGACGCCGCGCTCATCATGGGATTCATCCGGGAACTGGCCATCTACGAAAAGGCCGAGCACGAGGTGGTCGCCACCGAAGCGGACATCCGCGCGTCGCTGTTCGGCCAGGGCCCGGCGCGCGCGCTGGTCTGCCGCGTGGGCGGCGTGGAGGCCGGCTTCGCCGTCTACTTCTTCAACTACTCCACGTGGCAGGGCCGCAAGGGGCTCTACCTGGAAGACCTGTACGTCACGCCGGCCCATCGCCAGATGGGCGCAGGCAAGGCCTTGCTGCGGCACCTGGCCCGCATCGCGGTGGCCGAGGGCTGCGGCCGCTTCGAATGGAGCGTGCTCGACTGGAACGAGCCCGCGCTGCGGTTCTACCGGTCGATCGGCGCCTGGCCGATGGACGAGTGGGTGCGCTACCGGCTGGCCGGGCCGGCGCTCGAGCGCTTCGCCTCACTCACGGACGATTCCCCCTGAAACCCAACCGGGAGCACAATGGTCCACACCCGTTTTCTCGGAGGGAGCGGAAATGCTGGCGGCCGGATCGGCGTGGCGGATTCTCGAGGCTGAGCACAGCCAGTTGCGGCAGATCATGGCCGACATCGCGCGCGTGCTCGACGACGGCACCTGGAAGCAGCCGGGTCCCCGGCTGGACTCGCTCCGGGCCCTGATCCGCAAGTTCCAGGACTTCGAGGAAAGGACCCACCGGCCCAAGGGCGTCGTCCTGCTGGGCGCCACGCGGGGCCGGTTGGCCGAAGCCGACCAGCTGCTCGACGTGCTGGAGCACGACGGCCAGCGCTGCGAGGAACTCCTGAACCAGGCGCTGGACCTGCTCCGGGCCGTCGAGGCCGGCGGCGGCGCTGCCGAGGCCGGCGGAGTCGCCACCCAGCTGCGGCAGCATCGCGAACTGATGACGCGGCAGCTCGACCAGGAGGACACGGCCTTGCGCGCCTACACGTCGCAACTGCTCACGTCCGAAGAATGGTCGCGCGTGGTGTCGTCGATCTCCCGCGAGGTCCGCAACGTGAAGGGCCGGTAGGGCGGGAAATGAACGCCTGGCTTCCGGCCGCCCTCGCCGCCGGCTTGTTGCTCACGATCTGGCAGGCGCCGGGGTCCGGCGTCCAGGCCGGCGTCGAAGTGCGGAGCGCCAGCGGCTATGTCGGTGATCCCCAGGCGATGCTGCCGGGCACGTGGCTGCGCGAATCCCAGGTCGAGGGCATCAGCACCCGGCGACTGCTGACGCTCGAGCCGGACCACCGCTTCCGCGAGGCGGTGCGCGTGACGGACGCGACCGGGCGCTCCACCGACTTCGCGCACGAGGGCACCTGGCTGTACGACGGCACCAACCTCAAGCGCAAGTACACCGCGATGAACGGGAAGGCCCCTTCGCGGCTGAACCTGCCGTTCGCCACGTTCCAGATCACGTTCGACTCGCCGCGGGAGTTCCGCGGCATCGACCACATCCGCGGCCACACGATCGAGTACCGCCGGGTGGCGGCGGATACGCAGCTCTAGACGCCGACGCCGCTCACAACACCCGCGGCAACCCGCCGCAGATCACCGCCAGCTGCGCGACGTTGAGCAGCATGCCGACGACGTGCAGCTTGCGGAACCGGCGGATGCCGTCGGCGTCGGTGGCCGTCATGGTCAGGCGCACCCGGTCCATGCGGCCGAGGATGGCGCGGCGGCTGAAGAAGGCGGCCGCGCCGATCACCGCCATGCCCGCCGTCGTGGCGGGCCGGTGCGCCACCGCGTGCGCGACGAAGCCGGCCGACGCGACGGCCATCACGGCCTTGTAGTACACGTCGAACAGGCCCCGGATGAAGCGCGCGTCCAGCGGCGTGTCGTGCCGCAGGATCATCAGCGGCAGCGAGCCGAGCATGAAGAACCCCATCCAGATCAGCAGCAGGACGATCGTCGCTAGGGGCAGGATGGTGGTGAGCATGGGGATGGGGCGGCTCGGCGGCCCAATATATCGGGCTTGCGTCCCCTTCCCCTTTTCTGTGGAGCGCCGCGGTGTCTCCCGCGAAAGCAATTGCACGCGGTCAGGAGGCCGTCACCTCCTCGAACTAAGTTGATCGCTCCGCGGGTGCCGTGAATGGTTCGCGGGCATCGCGCGGGTCCATCAACGGAGGTTCGTATGCGCAACGCACTTGCTCTCGCGATCCTGGTGGGGACGGTCGGCCTGGCCGCCGCGACCAACCCGCATTTCCTCAAGGCGGACGGAACCGTCGATGCCGATGGCGCGCTGCTGGTCAGCTTCAAGGAAGCGGGCCTCGGCAGCAACGTGAACATCGACTACGTGCTCTCGACACTCGCCGAGGCCACCTACCAGTGCTTCAACAACGGCAACAACGCGCCGCAAGGCCAGCCGTACCAGGTGCCCGACCAGACGGTGACCGCCTCGGGCACGTTCGCTTCGGGCAAGAATGGGTCGATCACGGCGACGCTGCAGGCCGGTCCTCCGGATCCGGCACCGGCGGAAGCCGTGCTCAAGTGCATTGCCGGCGGCAACAAGAAGCTCTGCCTGATGCACGTGAGCTACGCCGACACCGCGCTCACCGATACGACCAACAACGTCCAGGTGACGGTCACGCCATCGCCGGTCGAGCGCTCCTTCCCCGCACCGTCCAGACGCAACCCGACGCCAGACAGCTGCCAGACCAGCCTGTAGCCCAAACGTGACCTGTTGCAAGCGTTGATGCGCCTCGTGCGGCGCGGCTGCGTGAACGCCTGATCCGGTCCGGCGGGTCGGGCGCTTCACGGGCGTACTTGCTGTCCCATGGATCGGCAGCACCTGCCGCGTACGCGGTGTTTCGCCGCGGCGCGGGTTTCACGCGGGCGATCGAAGCCTTGCGCCTCCCCAGAACTTGCAATCCGGCCCCCTGTGATTCGCGCGGCCCACGACCTAGATTGAGCGCAACCCGGCGCTACGACAGCTTCGCGAAAGCTTCCCCGGCGCGGCGGCGGTGATCACTCATCCCAGGAGGCGGCATGACCGATCAGGACGGTTCTTCTCCAGCGAGCAGCACGCGGCGGCTGCTGTTCAAGACGGCCGGGGCTTCGGCGGCGGCCGGCTTCGTGGCACGCCGGGCCGACGCCCAGACCACGCCGGTGCCACCGCGACCGCCGAGCCCGCCCACCACGCCCTGGGCGCAGGAGCTGACGATCCCCGACCGGGCCCAGACCGTGTCCTCGCTCAGCCCGATGCCGGCCGTCATCGCCGACGCCACCGAATGCGGCCGCGCCGACCACCAGGCCATGGTGCGCTTCCCGCCGCAGGAGCTCTACCGGATCGACGTGAAGGTCGGCACGCATCGCTACCACCCCGAGCTGCCGACGCAGGAGGTCTGGGGCTACGAAGGCAAGGTGCCGGGCCCGACCTTCCATGCCCGCTACGGCAAGCCGATCCTGGTGCGCTTTCGCAACCAGCTGCCCAATTCCCTGCAAGGCTACGGCTCACCCGATATCTCGGTGCACCTGCACAACCTGCACACGCCTTCGGAGAGCGACGGCTACCCGGTGGACTGGTTCAGCCGGACCGCCTACGGCAGCACGCTGACGCGGGGCGGCGAGCACAAGGACCACCACTACCCGATGGTGTACGCCGGCGTCGATGCCTACGGAGGCATCGGCGACCCGCGCGAGGCGCTGGGCACGATGTGGTACCACGACCACCGCGTGGACTTCACGGCGGGCAACGTCTACCGGGGCATGGCCGGCTTCTTCCTGGCCTTCGACGACCTCGACTCAGGCAACGAGAACGACCCGAATCCGCAGGCCCTGCGGCTGCCCAGCGGCGCCTACGACGTCCCGCTGATGCTGAGCGACCGCTACTTCGATTCCGGCGGCTATCTCTCGTTCGACCAGTTCAACCAGGACGGCTTCATCGGCGACAAGTGGCTGGTGAACGGCAGGATCCAGCCGTTCTTCCGCGTCGAGCCGCGCAAGTACCGCTTCCGCATCCTGGCGGCGGGCACGGCGCGGGTGTGGGACCTGCAGCTGCGCCGGGGCACCGCCGTGCAGAGCTTCGTGCAGATCGCCAACGACGGGAACCTGCTGCCGGCGCCCGTCCTGCGCAGCAACGTGCAGCTGGGCGCGGCCGAGCGCTGCGACATCGTGGTGGACTTCTCGAAGTTCCCGGTGGGCTCGGAACTGTTCCTGACCAACCGGCTGAAGCACGTCGACGGCCGCCGTCCCGACACCGACTTCCTGGCGACGCCGGACCCGTTGCTCAAGATCATCGTCGACAAGCCGCTGGCCGGCCCGGACAACAGCCGCGTGCTGGGCCGGCTGCGCGAGCTGCCGCCGGTGAACCTGTCCGAGGTGGTGGCCACGCGCAACTTCAACTTCGGGCGGTCGAACAGCGGCTGGACCATCAACGACCGGCTGTTCAACAACCGGCCGATCGTCTCGCCGAAGCTGGGCACGGCGGAGATCTGGAACCTGCGCAACACCAGCGGCGGCTGGGCCCACCCGGTGCACATCCACTTCGAGGAAGGCCGCATCCTGCAGCGCAACGGCCGCGAGCCGCCGGCCTGGGAGAAGGGGCGCAAGGACATCTTCTTCCTCGGCCCGAACGAGAGCGTGCAGGTGTTCATCCGGTTCCGCGACTTTCCGGGCAAGTACCTCATGCACTGCCACAACACCATCCACGAGGACCACTCGATGATGGGGCGCTACGACGTCGTTCCCTGAGGCGACCGGCTCCGCCGGGCGCACTCCCCCGGCGACGCTATCGCATAGACGCCCAGCGGCTCCGCGCGCCCCCGCACATCCACCTCGCGCCGCAGCGAGCGATCCAGCTGCAGGCCCGCGCCCCGCACCACTTCCTCCGACGCGACCATCCGCACGCCGTAGGCCTTGCAGAGCTCCTGCAGCCGCGCGGCCGTGTTGACGGTGTCGCCCACCGCGCTGAAGGTGCGCGTCTCGCGCCAGCCGACCTCGCCCACCGCGGCCGGCCCCACGTGCAGGCCGATGCCGAACTCCAGCGATGTGCCGAACTCGTGCTGCATGCGCTCCTGCTGGCGCTGCATGCCGGCTTCGATGGCCCGGGCCGCGTCCATCGCCTGGCGGCAGGCCGTGGGCACGTCGCGTTCCAGCCCGAACAGCGCCATCACGCTGTCGCCGATGAACTGGTTGGGCACGCCGCCGCTCGCGCGGACGGCATCGCCGACCACCTCGAAGAACTGGTCGAGCACGTAGGCCAGGTCGTGCGGCAGGTGGCGCTCGGACAAGCTGGTCCAGCGGCGCAGGTCGACGAACAGCACGACGACCTCGCGTTCCGAACCCGACGTGGCCACCTCGGCCGTGCGCGTGCGCAGCAGCGGCGTGACCTCGATGTCGGCCGTCGGCCGCAGCTGGCACGCGAGCCGCATGTCGGGCGCGGCGCGGATGCGCCGCAGGGTGCGCAGCTCGGCTTCCTGCGGCGGCGGGATGCCGGCCGCGTCCCCCGACACGCGGATGCGGCAGGTCGAGCAGCGCGCCCGTCCGCCGCACAGCGACAGGTGCGGGATGCCGTGGGCGCGGCTGGCTTCCAGCACCGACCATCCGATCGGCACCTCCACCTTGCGGTCCGGGTACGAAAGGCGAACGAGGCGGCCCAGGCGCCGCTCGCGCTGCAGCCGTCCCGCGCGCAGCAGCAAGGTGATCGAGACGAGGCCCAGGAACGACAGCAGGATCCAGTTCGCGAGGAACTTCAGGTGGTCGCCGTCGGCGTTGCTGGCGGGCAAGGGGATCAGCGCGCCGGCGGCCTCCAGCGCCTCGACCTCGCGCGCCATGTTGACGAAGCCCAGCGCCGCCAGCAGCGGCAGCAGCACCATCGCCGCGAACCAGGCATAGAACCACTCGCGGTAGCGCCGGCGATAGCGCAGCACGAAGTGGATGCCCAGGCAGCCGTGCAGCCAGGCCAGCACCAGCAGCGTGAGCTGCCGCGGCGCGCCGCCGCTGTCCCACATCGCCGGCACGACCCGCGCGTACAGATCGTCCACCCCGTATAGTTCGTGCGCCAGGCGGCTGGCGGCGAAGTGCGTCGCCAGCAGCACGGGGATGCAGAGGCCGACGACGATGCGCACCGCTTCCAGCACCGGCATCCGGAACGTGTGGCGCTCATGCAGCGCCTGCAGCGCCAGCCCGACGTGGACGACCAGGGCGCCGTAGAAGGCGATGGTGGCCGGCCCGTTGCGCCAGAAGGCCAGGAACACCAGCCGGGTCTGCTCCGCGGCCCGCAGCGACACGAGCCCCAGCGCATGGTTGAGCAGGTGGGTGGCGACGAACAGGAAAAGAATCAGGCCGGTCGCGAGCCGAACGCGCCGGGTCACCAGCGAGGATTGCAACGATGTCGGGGATTGAGCCATCCAGTCTCGGGTTGCGCAGCATCGATCTGCTGCAAGGGCTGCCCGCGCAGCGGCTGGACGAGATCAGCAGGCGGTGCGCCTGGCGGCATTATCAGGCGGGGCAGCGGCTCGTCTCGCGCGAAGCGGCCGACCGCGACCTGCACATGATCGTGGCCGGCACCGTGCGCGTGACCAGCTACTCGGCGGCCGGCCGCGAGACCAGTTTCCGGGACCTGCCGGCCGGCACCTCGTACGGCGAGCTGTCGGCGCTGGATGGCCGCCCGCGGTCGGTGGACGTGGTCGCGATGACCTCGGCGCTGATCGCCTCGCTGTCGCCGGCGGACTTCAGGACCCTGCTGCGCGAGGAATGGATCGTCAACGAGCGCGTGCTGCTGCGGCTGACCGACCTGGTGCGGCGGCTCACCGACCGCGTGCTGGACCTGAGCACGCTGACCGTGCAGCAGCGCATCTGCCGCGAGCTGCTGCGGCTCGCGCACCAAGGGCGCATAGCCCCCGCGCCCAAGCATGCCGAACTCGCGAGCCTCGTGAGCACCTACCGCGAGCAGATCACGCGCGAGATCTCGGCGCTGGTGAAGGCGGGCGTGCTGGCCAAGGACGGCAACGCGCTCGTCGTGCGCGACCCGGCGAAGCTCGAGCGGTTGGCGGACCCCGACCCCGCGTCCTGACCTGCGATTTCGGGTGCGTTTGCGCACTTCGTGAAAGAGGGTCGATCTCCAGAATCCATCCCATCAACCCCCCACTGGAGATCGACATGAACCGCTACGCCATCGCCATCGCCCTCGCCACCCTCGCCGCCGCCGGCCAGGCCTTCGCTGACGACATCACGATCGAGACGACCCCCTTCGTTTCCACGGCCACCCGCGCCCAGGTGCAGCAGGAACTGGCGCAGTTCAAGGCCTCGGGCGTCAACCCCTGGTCCCAGGGCTACAACCAGCTGGCCGGCTTCCAGAGCAGCCGCAGCCGCGCCGAGGTGACGGCCGACTACGTCCGCTCGCGCGACGCCGTCGCGGCGATCACCGGCGAGGACAGCGGCTCGGCGTTCCTGGCCGCCGGCGGCCAGCGCGAGGACGCCCGCACGTCCACCCTCGCGGGCCAGCCGTCCGCCGCCTACTGAAAGAAAGGCGACTTCCCGAAGCGTGTGCGTAAACGCACATGCAGCCGCGGTGCGCCTTCCTAGCATCGCGGCTCTTCCATTTCGAACCCCCGACCCCATGAACGCTTTCGCCTTCCGCTCCTTCGGCGCCGCGGCCGCCCTCTCCCTGGCCACCGCCGCCTTCGCGAACACCGCGCCCGCCCCCGCTCCGGCCGGCACCTACAAGATCGACGCCGTCCATTCGGGCGCCTTCTTCGAGGTCGGCCACCTCGGCGGCGTGAGCCGCTTCATGGGGCGCTTCCGCGACATGTCCGGCGAGCTGGTCGTCGACGCGCCGGAGAAGACCCGCGTGAAGGTCGAAGTGAAGACCGACAGCGTGGACAGCAACCACGACGGCCTGGACAAGCACCTCAAGAGCCCGGACTTCTTCAGCGCCGTGCAGTACCCGACGATGACCTTCACCTCGACCGGCCTGACGCTCAACCCCGCCGGCGAAGGCACGCTCAACGGCAACCTCACGCTGCGCGGCGTGACCAAGCCGGTCAGCTTCAAGCTGCGCCACGTCGGCACCGGCAAGGGCATGAAGGGCGAGCAGCGCGTCGGCTACGTCGCCACCGGCACGATCAAGCGCACCGACTTCGGCGTGAACTTCGGTGCGCCCAACGCCGCCACGGACGACGTCGACCTGCGCATCAACATCGAAGCGGTCAAGCAGTAATCGCGCGAAGCGAAGCGGAGCCGGCATGCCTGACACCTCGTTCCTGATCCCGCTGCTCCTGCAGAGCGTGCTCGCTCCGTTCGCCGCCGCGGCCGTGATGGCGAACGCGTTGCGCCGGGCCGTCGGCGGCCCGGCGGCCACCGCGCTCGCCGTCGCGGCGGGCTTCCTCGCGGCCTATGCCGCCACCGTCCAGGGGGCCTGGTCCTTGTCGCCGCAAAGCGCGATGGACTGGCAGCCCTGGGTCGTGCTGGCGGCCGTCGGCGGCGCCCTGCTGGTCGACCGTGCTCCGGCTGGTGCCCGCCTCTTCCTCGCACGCGCGGTGCTGGGCGTGCTGCTCGGCTTCGTCGTGGTGTGGCCCGCGATCGGCAGCCTGGGCGCCGTCAAGGCATCCGTGTCGGCGGTCGTCGCGGGCATCGTGGTCGCGGCGGCATGGTCGCTGCGCACGCACGGCCTCTTCGCAAGCGAGACCCATCCGCTGCAGCTCGCCCTCGTCGCGGGCGGCGCGGGGCTGGCGATGATGCTGGACTCGAGCCAGACGCCCGGCCGGCTGGCCGGCTCGCTCGCCATGGCGCTGGCGGCCTGCGCGGTGGTGGGACGCCTGCGCACGCCGGCCGGCAGCGCCGCGGTCGGCACGACCCTCCTCGTGCTCGGCAGCCTGCTCCTGCAGGCGCATGTGTACGCGGGATTCCCGCTGGTCTACGTGGCGCTCCTGGCCGCGGCGACCGTGGCCGACATCGCGCCGGCCCTGCTGGCGAACCGGGGTGGCAGCGCCATCACCTGGCGCGCGAAAGCCGCGTCGTTCGCCCTCACGCTCGTGCCGGTGGTGGTGGTCGTCGGACTGGCGGTGAAGGGGATGCAGGACTCCGGCGGCTACTGAGCCGCCACCCACCCCGCTGCGCGGGCCTCCGAGTACGTGCGGTCCAGCGCCTGCCGGACCAGCCCGCACATCTCGTCCACCTGGGCCCGCGTCATGATCAGCGGCGGCGCGACGATCATCCGGTCGCCCACCGCTCGCATCACCAGGCCGTTGTCGAAGCAATGCCTGCGGCACACCATGCCGATGGCGACTTCCGGGGCGAAGGCTTCGCGGGTGGACGCGTCGCGGCACAGCTGGATGGCGGCCATCAGGCCGCAGCCCTGGACCTCGCCCACCATCGGATGGTCCGCCAGCTTGGCGAGCTGCTCCGCCAGGTACGGCCCGGTGTCTTCGCGCACCCGCTGCACCAGCCCCTGCTGCTCGATCAGGTCCAGGTTCGCCAGCGCCACCGCGCAGGCCACCGGATGGCCCGAATACGTGTAGCCGTGCTCGAATTCGCCGCCGTGCTCGATCAGCACGCTCGCGATGCGCTCGCCGACCATCACGCCCCCCAGCGGCACGTACCCGCTGGTGACGCCTTTCGCGAACGTCATCAGGTCGGGCCGGGTCCCGAAGGTTTCGCAGCCCCACCACTGACCGGTGCGCCCGAAGCCGCAGACGACCTCGTCGCTCACCAGCAGGATGCCGTGGCGGTCGCAGATGCGCTGGATCTCGGGCCAGTAGGTGGACGGCGGCACGACCACGCCGCCGGCGCCCTGGACCGGCTCGCCGATGAAGGCGGCGACCTGGCCGGCCCCGACCTCCTCGATCTTCTCTTCCAGCCAGCGGGCGGCGACGACGCCGAACTCCTCGCGGCTCAGCCCCTTCGCCGCGCCTTCGCGATGCGCCCAGTAGTGCGGCTGCTCGATGTGCACGATGCCCGGGATCGGCAGGCCGCCCTGCTTGTGCATCGCCGCCATGCCGCCCAGGGACGCCGCCGCCATCGTGGAGCCGTGGTAGGCGTTGCGCCGCGAGACGATCACCTTGCGGTCGGGCTGGCCCATCAGGTCCCAGTAGCGGCGCACCAGCCGGACGACGGTGTCGTTGGCCTCGGAGCCGGAGCTGCTGAAGAACACGTGCCGGAACTGCGGCGGCGTCAGCGCGGCCAGCCGTTCGGCGAGCGCGGTGGCCGGCGGCGTCGTGGTCTGGAAGAAGGCGTTGTAGTACGGCAGCGTGCGCATCTGCTGCGTGGCGGCCTCGATGAGGGCATCCTGGCCGTAGCCGACGTTCACGCACCACAGGCCCGACATGGCGTCGAAGATGCGCTGGCCCTCGCTGTCCCACACGTACACGCCGTCGCCGCGCGTGATCACGCGCACGCCCTTGCTGGCGAGCGCCAGGTGGTCCGTGAACGGATGCAGGAAGTGCGAGGCATCCGCGGCCTGCCACTCCCGCGTGCTGCGTGGCGAGAAAGGCGGCAGGTCGGTCCTGAAGGCTGGCGAGTTGGATGTCATGGCGCTCTTCCGGTCAGACGTGGAGCAGCAGGTGCTCGCGCTCCCAGGGTGAGATCACGCGCATGAACTCCTCGTGCTCGAGGTCCTTGATCTCCGTGTAGACGGTCAGGAACTCCTTGCCGAGCACTTCGGCCAGGTCCTGTTCGGCGCGCAGCAGCGACACCGCTTCGCCCAGGCTGCGCGGCAGTTCGAAGGCGCTCTGGTAGGCGTTGCCCTTGCACTCCTCGGTGGGCTCGATGCGCTGCTCGATGCCCAGGTAGCCGCAGGCCAGCGTGGCGGCCAGCGCGACGTAGGGATTGGCGTCCGCGCCGATCACCCGGTTCTCGACCCGGCGGGCGCGCGGCGTGGACACCGGCGAACGGATGCCGACCGTGCGGTTGTCGACGCCCCACTGGATGTTGATCGGCGCCGCGGTGAACCGCGCCAGGCGCCGGTAGCTGTTGACGTACGGCGCGAAGAGCGCCATCGCGGCCGGGATGTATTTCTGCAGGCCGCCGATGTACCAGTAGAACTCCCGGCTGGGCGTGCCGTCCTCGTTGCTGAACAGGTTGCGCTGGCTGTCGCGGCTGACCAGGCTCTGGTGCACGTGCATGGCGCTGCCCGGCTCGCCCGCGATCGGCTTGGCCATGAAGGTGGCGTACATGTCGTGCCGCAGCGCCGCCTCGCGGACCGTGCGCTTGAACAGGAACACTTCGTCGGCCAGGGCCAGCGGCGCCGCGTGGAAGAAGTTGATCTCCATCTGGCCGGCACCCACCTCGTGGATCAGCGTGTCCACGTTCAGCTCCATCTTCTCGCAGTAGTCGTAGACGTCCTCGAAGAGCGGATCGAACTCGTTGACGGCGTCGATGGAGTACGCCTGGCGCGAGGTTTCGGCGCGGCCGCTGCGGCCGATGGGGGCCTTGAGCGGCAGGTCGGGGTCGGTGTTGCGGGCGACGAGGTAGAACTCCAGCTCCGGCGCGACCACGGGGATCCAGCCCCTGCGGTCGAACAGCTCGCAGACGCGGCGCAGCACCGCCCGCGGCGCGAAGGGCACCAGCCGGCCGTGGCGGTCGTAGCAGTCGTGGATCACCTGCGCCGTCGGATCGGTGGCCCAGGGGACGATGCGCACCGTCGTGGGGTCGGCGACGAGGTGCATGTCGGCGTCGTTGCGGCTCACGACATCGAAGTAAGGCCCTTCGTCGGGATACTCGCCGGTGACGCTCATGGCCACGACGACTTCGGGGAGCCGCATGCCGCGGTCCTCGGTGAACTTCTCGCGCGGAAGGATCTTGCCGCGCGCCACGCCGGTGAGGTCGGGCACCAGGCATTCGACTTCGGTGACGCGCTGCTCGTTGAGCCAGTTGTCCAGCTCGGGGAACTGGAACTGCCGGCGGTCCTGGATGACGCGCTCGCGGCGATGGTGGTGGTCCTCGTCTCCGCTGCGCTGGATGATGTCGTCGCCCACGGTGTCCATGAGCTCATGGTAGTCACCGCATGCGAAAAAAGGTAACGCGGCGGTAGCTCCAAAGAGCCAAGCCAGGCCTGATGGAAGAGCTGGCCGGGGGCACCGCACGCTCGCCGCCGGCGGGCGTGCGGTCCCCTCGGGGTGACGCTTCAACGCTCCGATCCGGCCAGCATCAGGTTGCCTGCGCGGCGCGGCTGCATGGCGGTGAGATAGGCGGACCCGCTGTCTTCACCGTTGAACGCGCTGACCTGGGCGCGCGAAGCCATGTACTCGTCCCGGACCTGCGCGCGGGTGAGCGTGCTGCCGGACGTCGAGGCATGGTTCATCTCGGGGGCGCCTTCGCCGTGCGCCATCCGGATCTGCTCGGCCTTGCCGATCACCTCGGCCCGCACTTCGGCGCGGGACTTGGTGCTGATGAAGGGCGTCGCATCGATCGTGATGTCGTCCGCGTAGGCCACGCTCGTCATCGCGGCGAGCGCGAGGGCGGCGGCGGCCGTGCCGGTGAAGACCAGCGAGGATCTGAGATTGCGGTTCATGTCCATCTCCTTCGAGCGGGGTGGATGTCCGGACATGGCGGGCCGCTCGACCCCGTCTGCCCTGCCCTGGTGCGGACCACACCAGGGGAAGAACGGGGCGAAGTATGGAAACGGCACCTCGATGCGCAATGCCACCGACGGCCATCGAGAAGGCAACCCGGTTCAGGCGCGGACTAAACCGGGTTTAGCGGGTTCGAGACGAACGTTCAGTTGTCATCCGGTGTGCGCTGCCTATCATGCGTGGGACCCCTGCAGGGCCCCGAGGCACGCGATGCACATCCTGATCGTCGACGACCATCCGCTGTTTCGCGAGGGGCTCAAGACGCTTCTCGCCGCGCTGGAACCGGGCGTCCGCGTCTCCGACGCGGGCAGCGTCGACGAAGCGGTCGCGCTGCGCGGCGACGACGCTCCCGACCTGATCCTGCTCGACATGAACCTGCCGGGCACCAGCCGCCTCGACGCGCTGCACCAGGTCAAGGCCGCGCACGAGAGCGCGTCGGTCGTGGTGGTCTCCGGCGACGAGAACCCGCTGCTGATCCGCAGCGCGGTGGATGCCGGCGCCGCCGGCTACATCCCGAAGAGCACCGATGCCTCGCTCACCATCCAGGCGCTGCGCCTCGTGCTGGCCAACGGCATCTACCTGCCGCGCGCGGCCCTCACGGGCGGCGCCGGCGCCGCTTCGCCGCACCCCTCCAGCGCGACCGGCTCGCCGGAGTTCAGCGACCGCCAGCTCGCGGTGCTCAAGTGCCTGCTGCAGGGCAAGGCCAACAAGGTGATCGCGCGCGAGCTCAGCATCGCGGAGGGCACCGTCAAGGCCCATCTGTGGGCGATCTACCAGGCGCTGGGCGTGAACTCGCGCGCGCAGGCCATGTACCGGGTGCACGAGCTGCACCTCTTCGACGGCGTGCCGGCGTGAGGATGCGATGGACGCCCCCGGCCGCGAAGGCCCCGCCAACGACCGCGTCGGCCCCGAGCTGGCCGGGGAGCTGATCGAGCTCTTCGCCCGCGAGGCCGTGCGGGTGCCGGTGCCGGTGTTCCTGTCGTCGCTGCTGCTCGCGTCGATCGCGTGGAACCAGCTCGGCGGCGTGCTGCCCTGGGTGTGGCTGGCGGTCGTGACGGTCGTGCTCGCCGCGCGCTGGAAGGTGCTGGGCGGATTGCCCGCGGCCTCGATGGACCTGGCCGCCAAGCTGCGCGTCGCCGTGCTGATGAGCGGGATCAACGGCCTGGTGCAGGGCGCGTCGATCGGCTTCGGCATCGCGCTGGACACGCCCGAGCGCGCCGTGCAGTCCATCCTGCTGCTGACCTTGTGCGCCGGCTCGGTCGCCACGACCGGCGGCTACCGGCCGGTGTTCGTCGCCTTCGTCGGGCCGATGCTGCTGGCGCTGATCGCGATGTGGGCGATCGGCGCGCCGGGCGTCGCGCACGCCTGGGTCGAGTACTTCATCGCCGGCCTGGTGGTCGTGTTCGGCGTGCTGATGCTGCAACTGGCCAAGGACACGTTCCGCCTGCTGAAGGCCTCGTTCGACATCCGCCGGGAACAGGCGGTGCTCAACCGCCAGCTGCGCTCCGCGCTCGAGGAGGCCGAAGCCGCCAACCGCGCGAAGACGCGCTTCCTGGCCTCGGCCAGCCACGACCTGCGCCAGCCGATGCACACGCTGTCGCTGTTCGGCGCCGCGCTGATGATGCGGCCGCTGGATCCGGCGACGCGTCCCATCGTCAACCACATGAACACGGCCTTGCAGGCCCTGAGCGCGCAGATCGACGCGCTGCTCGACGTGTCCAAGCTCGATGCCGGCGTGGTGCCGGTCAACCCCACCACCTTCTCGCTGTCCGTCTTCCTGGAACACCTGCACGCCGAATACGCCGAACTCGCGCAGGCCAAGCGCCTGGCCTTCCGCACCGAATGCCCGCCGCAGGCGTGCTGCCGCACGGACGAGGTGCTGCTCGCGCGCATCGTGCGCAACCTGGTGGAGAACGCGATCAAGTACACGCCCAGCGGGGAAATCTCGGTGCGCGTGTCGGCGGCGGGGCCGGAGCACTGGGGCCTGAGCGTGGAGGACACCGGCATCGGCATCCCCCTGGCCGAGCACCAGCGTGTGTTCGAGGAGTTCTACCAGCTGCACAACCCCGAGCGCGACCGCTCCCGCGGGCTCGGCCTGGGGCTGTCGATCGTGCGGCGGCTGGGGCAGCTGCTGGGCATCCCGATCGAGCTGCGCTCGGCGTCCGGCTTCGGTACCCGCTTCGAGCTGAAGGTGCCCCGGGGCGACCGCGCCGGCGCGGCCGGTGCCGGCGCCGTGCGTCCGTTCGACGCCATGCATCCCGGCACGTCGCTCCAGGGAACGCGCGTGCTGGTGCTGGACGACGAGGAAGCGGTGCGCCAGGGGATGGAAACGCTGCTGCAGGCCTACGGCTGCGAAGTGCGCCTCGCCGGCTCCATCGCCGAAGCGCTGGAGCACTGCGAGGCCATGCAGCCGGACATCGCGCTGGTCGACCTGAGATTGCGGGGAGAAGAGAACGGCATCCGGGCCATCGAGCGGCTGCGCGCGACGGCCTGGATGCCGGCCATCCTCGTGAGCGGCGACACCGCGCCGCACCGCATCAAGGAAGCGCACGACGCGGGTATCCCGCTGCTGCACAAGCCCGTGGCGCCGCAGACGCTGTACGAGTCGATCGAACGCGAAGTCCGCGCAAGGAGCACACGCCATGGCCGAAGAAACTTCGAATGGGAGCGAGGACCCGCCTGAAGAAGCGAGGTCCACCCGCTGGCTCGCGCACGGGTTCGAGGCGCTCGTCGCCTCGCTGGAGGGCAACCCGGAGCGCGAGCCCGCGGACATCGACTTCGACGTGGTGATCGTCGGCAGCGGCTACGGCGGCGCGGTCGCCGCCGCGGAGCTCGCGAAGGCGCGCGGCGCCCGCCGCGTCTGCGTGCTGGAGCGCGGCAACGAGCACCTGCCGGGGTCGTTCCCTTCGCGCATGTCCGAGCTGCCGGGCCATGTGCGCTTCTCCACCCAGGACGCGCGGCATGCGCGCGGCCGCCGCGACGGCCTGTTCGACGTGCGCATCGGCGACGACCTGTGCGCGGTGGTCGGCAACGGGCTGGGAGGCGGCTCGCTGATCAACGCCGGCGTGATGGCGATGCCCGGCAGGGCCGTGTTCGGTTCCGCGCGCTGGCCGGCCGCCTTCCGCGACGGCGCGGCCGTGGACGCGCTCTTCGAATCCGCCGCCTCGCTGCGGCAGCGCCTCGGCGCGACGCGCACCGTGCAGTCGGTCCACGATCCCGCGCCGATCAAGTTCCAGGCGCTGGGCCGCTTCCATGGCGGCGTCAAGGTGGACGCCTTGCCGATCACGGTGGCGCTCGCCGACGGGGGCGAAGACGGCTTGCGCACCGAGGCCGGCGTCCACGTCGACGCCTGCGTGCGCTGCGGCGACTGCGCGACGGGCTGCAACCACAACGCCAAGGTGTCGCTCGATGCGACGCTGCTCGCGCAGGCGCGGCAGCACGGCGCGGAACTGTTCACCGGCGCGACGGTGCTGAAGATCGGGAAGCACCAGGACGCAGGCGGCGCGCCCCTGTGGCACCTGCACGTGGTGCACACCGACGAGCCGCTGCGGCGCCGGCAGGGCAAGGCCACCGTGATCCGCGCCCGCCGCGTCGTGCTGGCGGCGGGCACCTTCGGCTCGACGGAGATCCTGCTGCGCTCGCGCAAGGCGGGCCTGCGGCTGTCGCACAAGACCGGTCACCACGTGTCGTCCAACGGCGACCTGATCGCCGCCGCCTACGACGGCAAGGACGACGCGAACTGCGCGGGCGACGAGGACGTCGATCCCACGAAGGTGCCGGCGCACGAGCGGGTCGGGCCGACCATCACCGGCATGCTCGACCTGCGCGCCACGGACGACATGCTGATCCAGGACCTGGCGGTGCCGGGTCCGCTGCGACCGCTGCTGGAGCAGAGCGTCACCACGGCCTGCGCCATCCACCTGCTGGCCGAATCGGACGAGGCCCCGCACGGGCCGGACACGCGCGATGCCTGCGCGGTCGATCAGGACGCGATCCGCCGCACGCTGATGGTGGCGATCATCGGCCCCGACAACGCCGACGGCGTGATGAAGCTCAACGCCGGAGACGAACGGGAGGACGGCGACGGCGCGACCAGCGTCCGCTGGCCGACGCTGCGCGACGATCCGCGGCTGAAGGCGCGGCACCAGCGGTTCGAGGAACTGCTGCGCGGCTCGGGCGCCCGCGCCCTGCCCAACCCGATGTGGCAGCTGATGCCGGAGAAGCTGCAGAACCTGCTGGGCGGCGAGACCGGGCCGCTGCTGACGGTGCATCCGCTCGGCGGCTGCCCGATGGGCGACGACGCGACGTCCGGCGTGGTGGACGACTGCGGCCGGGTCTTCGACGCCGCACCGGGCAACGCGGATGCGCGGCACGAAGGACTGGTCGTGCTGGACGGCTCGATCATCCCCGCGGCCCTCGGCATCAACCCGGCGCTCACCATCGCCGCCGTCGCGCTGCGGGCGATCGGGCAGTTGCGGACCGAGTGGGGCTACACGGCGGATTCCGCCGCTACCGAGAAGACGGGCGATCGTCCCCGCTTCAAGGCACCGGGCCCCGTCGAGCCGCCCAGGGACACGCGGATCGAAGTGCTGGAACGCCTGTCGGGCGCCGTGCCGCTGCGCGGCATCGGCGGCACCGGTCCCCTGGCCGCGCACGTCGAACTCACCCTGCGCTTCGACCCGATCGCGATCAGGGACCTCACGTCCGGCACTTCCGCGGCCACGCTGAAGCTGCAGCCCGCGCACGGGTGCCTGCGGATCTTCTCGGTGCGTCCGGCCGACGACACCGAGGCGCCCGACCACGAAGCGCTGCTGATCGCCGACGTCAAGGGCACGCTGCGCACCTTCGCCCACAAGCGAAGCTCCAGCGCCGCACGCCGCTTCCAGGGCCTGTGGGCCTGGTTCCGCAACCGCGGTCTGCGCGACACCGTGCTGTGGCTGGTCGACCGGTGGAAGGGCCAGGACGCCGCGCCGACCAACGATCGGACCTTCGCGCAGGAGGCGTCGCAGCGGGTCAGGAGCCTGTGGGCATTGAGCTCACGCGCGGGCGGCGCGCGCCTGTTCGAGTACGCGCTCGAGATCGGGAACGTCCGCGCGCCCAGGCTGCCGGAGTCCATGCGCAAGTCGTTCGAGCGCGCGCCGATCCGCGCCGTGAAGGAGCTGACCTATTCGCGCCGTTCCAACCCCTGGCGGCAGATGTCGCGGGTGACGCTGACGGCGTTCCCGCGGGCGCGCACGCATGACGCCGTGCTCGAGCTCGACACCGGCTACCTGGCGCGCCAGAAGGTGCCGCTGTTCCGCATCGTGCAGCAGCAGGACCATGCGAAGGCGCTGATGGACGTCGCCGCGCTCGGCCTCTATCTCACCCGCATGCTGATCCACCTGCATGCGTGGAGCTTCCGGCTGCCGGACGAGCCGGTTCCGCGCGACATCCAGCGCCTGCCGGGCTACGTGCCCGGGCTGCCGCCGCCGCGGATCCACGAGTTCCCGGTGGCGGGCCTGCGCGACGGCCGGCCGGTGATGGTGCGGCTGACGCACTACCCGTTCTCCGCGGCCAGGCGGTCGCGGACGCTGGACGCGAATCCGCAGGCGCGCGAAGCGGTCTTCACGCCCATCCTCCTGATCCACGGCTACAGCGCCAGCGGCACCACCTTCGCGCACCACTCGGTGCGGCCCAACGTCGCCTCGTCGCTGTGGGACCGCGGCCGCGACGTCTGGATCGCCGACCTGCGAACCAGCGCCGGCATGCCGCACGCGCGCGAGCCCTGGACCTTCGAGCAGGTCGGCATGGCGGACATCCCGGTCGCCGTGCACCAGGTCTGCGCGATGACCGGCGCCGACAGGATCGACGTGTTCGCGCACTGCATGGGTTCGGCGATGCTGGGCATGGCGCTGCTGGGATCGGAGTCGCCGCGCGAACGCTTCCTGCCGCTGCGGCGCGAGCTGCCGGACCGCATCCGGCGGCTGGTGATGTCGCAGGTGGCGCCGGCCGTGGTCTTCACGCCGGACAACACCTTCCGCGCCTACGCCATGCAGTACCTGCGGCATTTCCTGCCGATGGAGGACTACGAGTTCCGCCCGTCCGGCCCGCGCTCGCACAAGGACCGGCTGATGGACCGCTTCCTGGCCACCCTGCCCTATCCGGAGGAGGAGTTCGACCGCGAGAACCCGTTCTGGCCGCCCTGGCGCCGCACGCCGTGGGTGGGCACGCGGCATCGCATGGACGCGCTCTACGGCCGCGACTTCAACGTCAACAACCTGCCGCAGGCGATGCTCGACTGCATCGACGACCACTTCGGCCCGCTGAGCATAGAGACGGTGTCGCAGGCGGTGCACTTCGCGCGGCTGCGCGCGATCACCACGCGCCAGGGCTTCAACGACTTCGTGCGGCCGGACCGGCTGCGCGAGAAGCTGCGCTTCCCGATCCTGCACGTGCACGGCCGGCAGAACGGCCTGGTGTCCAACCGCACGCCTGCTCACTACCGCAAGGTGCTGACGGACAGCGATGGCCGGTTCGAGAGCCCGCAGGCCTTCCAGCCCATCCTGTACGACGCCGGCCACCAGGACCTGCTGATCGGCCGGCCGGCCGCGGCGATGTTCGAGGACATGAACCGCTACCTGGAGGCGCCCTTCGCTCCCGTCGTGCAAGAGCAGCCCGGCGGCATCCGCATCAGCTTCGCCGCGCGCATCCCGGCCCATGGCGTGCGCCTGCCGCCGCCGTTCGACGGCCACGAGCGCTGCTCGCTCGGTGACGAGGGCGCCAATGGAGCACCGGTCGCCGCGCTGCTGATCCCGGTGGTGCGCCACGGCGAGCGCTATCGGCCCGTCGACGACGACGGCCAGGCGATCGAGCCGACGGTGCAGGCGCTGGCCGAACGGGTGGACTGGCGGGCGCTGA
Organism: Pseudomonadota bacterium; assembly: GCA_023387335.1. GTDB lineage: Bacteria > Pseudomonadota > Gammaproteobacteria > Burkholderiales > Burkholderiaceae_C > Ramlibacter. The sequence continues at coordinate 151,353 of JAEWIF010000052.1, forward strand.
CACCGGTCTCGCCGAACGAGCTGGCCACGCGCTATACCTTCGAGCTGGACGGCCGCGCGTCGCCCCAGGGCGCGGGCCTCCTGGTGCTGGTGCTCTACAACCAGTCGGCCGCGCTGCAGCCGGGCGTCAGCCGCTGCGACGCCGAACTGGCCATGCGCGTCGCTTCACGTTCGCCCGGCGGCCGGGGCCTGGCAGGGCTGGCGGGCATGGCGGCCGATCCGGACACCATCGCGCTGGCCGGCGCCGACGGCGCGAAGGACCTCACCGACCGGATCGTGAAGGCGATGGCGGAAGCGGTGCGGCGGGCCTTCGAGCGTGCGCCCGTGGTCGAGCTCAGCCTCGGCATCCTGCGTCCGCCGCCACGCCGCGATCCCTCGGCTTCCTCGACGCGCAGCTTCGCGCTGGCCAGCTGCCAGTACCCCGGCGACATCCTGGACCGCACGCCGCCCGGCACGCCGGAGCGTTCGGCGCCGCCCGGACCGAGCGACGCGTCCTACCTGCGGCTGCTCGACCTGCTGGAAGGACGGCGAGACGCGGCTGCCATCCCGCAGTTCCTGGTGCTCGCCGGCGACCAGATCTATGCCGATGCCACGGCCGGCCTGTTCGATCCGCGGCGCCTCGACGACCGCTTCCGCGTGTCGTACGAAGCCTTCTTCGGCGCGCGCGGTCCGCGCTCGGTGCTGTCGCGGCTGCCGGCGGTGATGCGGGCCGACGACCACGAGATCGCTGACAACTTCGAGCCCGCCCCGCGGGGCGCGCAGGACGCGGGGACATCGGACCGGCTGAGCCGGATCGGCGTGCGGGAGTTCCTGCGCAACCAGTGCGACGACGATGTCCTGGGGCCGGTGCGGCCCAGGCTGTGGCACGCGACGCCGGTGCACGGCCTGCCGTTCTTCTGGGCGGACGCGCGCACGCAGCGCACGCCGCGCACGGCCGCGACGGTGGGCACCGCGAGCATGCTGGGCGACGACCAGGCCGATGCGCTCGACCAGTGGCTCGCCGACAAGGGCACGCCCGGCCCGCGGTTCTTCGTCTCGGCGCCGATGGTGCTGCCGCGCAACCTGCAGTCGCGCGGCGCGGCTGCGGCCAGCGCGATCCGCTCGGATGCGTGGGACGGCTTCCCGGCTTCGCTGCACCGGTTGCTGGCGAAGGTGCACGCGCGCGGGAAGGACGACGTCTTCTTCCTGTCGGGCGACGCCCATGTCTCCAACGTCTGCCGCATCGAGATCCGCAAGCCCGGCGAGCCCGGCGTGGTGGTCGCGCATTCGATCCACAGCTCGGCGCTGTACGCGCCCTACCCGTTCGCCAACGGGATCGAGGAGGACTTCGCGGGCGAGGATGCGTTCGCTTTCGAATACGAAGGCGCTACTTACGAATGCACGGTCAGGACGCGGTTCCCGCGACGTGGCGACGGCTTCGCGGTGCTGACCATCTCGCAGGAACCCGCCGGGTGGCGCGTGGACGTCCGCTTCGACCGCGAGAAGGATCCGCCCCGGGATCCACGCAACAGCTTCGCCATTCCCGTCGGCACGCAGGAGCCGCAGTCCCAGGGGTCCCCGCAAGCGGCCGTGCCTGCGTGAGCGCGGGCGCCGCCGAGCCCGGGTCCGGGGTATGCTCGGCCGCCCGCGCCCCCACCCGATGACCACAGCCCCCGACGACGACCTGTCGGCGCGCCTCCAGCGCGCGGAACGGGCCATCGCCGCGCGCGACGACTTCCTGGCCATCGCCGCGCATGAGCTGCGTTCGCCGCTCAACGCGCTCGCGCTGCGTCTCGCGGCGCTGGAGATGATGGCGGCGCGCGAAGGCAGCGAGAGCCTGCGCGTGGAGATCGAACGCACGCGGCGGACCGTCGACCGCTATGTCGGCCGCGCGGTCGTGCTGCTGGACGTGAGCCGCCTCAACTCATCCGGGATGCAGCTGTCGCCCAGCCGCATCGACGTGGCCGAGCTGGTGCGCAACGTCGTCGAGGCCCACAGGGACGAGGCCGCTTTCCATGGCGCCCCGCTGACCGCCGAGGTCGAAGGCGGGTCTCCGGGCTTCTGGGACGCGCACATGGTGGAGCAGATCCTGTCCAACCTCGTGAACAACGCGATCAAGTACGGCGACGGCAGCCCGGTGCGGGTGAAGGCCTGGACCGACGAGGCGGGCGGCATGGCGCATTTCGAGGTGACGGACGGAGGCCCCGGCATCGACGCCGCCGCGCGGTCGAGGATCTTCGAGAAGTTCGAGCGGGTGGTCTCCAGCACGCGCGACCGCGCCGGCTTCGGCCTCGGGCTGTGGATCGTCGGCCGCATGGTGGCCGCGCATGAAGGCGTGATCGACGTGGCCCCGGTGGCACAGGGCGGCTCGCGGTTCCTGGTGAGCCTGCCGCTGGTGCCCGCCCGGGTCGCAGGCAGGAAGGAAGGTAGTACGTGAGCACAGGCGCCGAGAAGACATCGCCGATCGACCGCATCGCCACCGGTGTCCCCGGCCTGGACGAGATCCTGGGGGGAGGCCTGCTGCGCTCGGGCGTGTACATCTTCCAGGGCTCGCCGGGCGCGGGCAAGACGATCCTCGCCAACCACATCGTGCACCGCCACGCCGCCGGCGGCGGCAAGGTCGTGTACGTCACGCTGCTGGCCGAGTCGCATGCGCGGCTGTTCCAGCACATGGAGAGCTTCACGTTCTTCCAGCCCGACGTGGTGCCGGAGAAGGTCTACTACGTGAGCGCCTTCCACGCGCTGCGCACCGGCGGCCTCAAGGGCGTGATCGAGCTGCTGCGCACCGAGATGCGGTCGCACCAGGCCGGCATCGTGGTGCTGGACGGCCTGGTGATGGCGGCCAGCGCGGCCGAGTCGGATGAAGAGCTCAAGCTGTTCATCAGCGACATCCAGACCCATTCCACCCTCACGGGCTGCACCACGCTGCTGCTGACCAGCGAGAACGCGGACCGGCCGGTGTCGGCCGAGCAGACGATGGTGGACGGCATCGTGCTGCTGCGCGAGCGGGCCTGGGGCGTGCGGCGCGAGCGCAACCTCGAGGTGGTCAAGTTCCGCGGCAGCAAGACGCTGCGCGGCAACCATTCCTTCCGGATCGGGCCGGAGGGCATCGTCGTCTATCCGCGGCTGGAGTCGGCGCGCCGTCCCGGTCCGACCGACTGCGTGCAGCGCGCGGGCGTCAGCACCGGCGTGGCCGGGCTCGACGCGATGTTCGACATCGGCGGCTACGCGAAAGGCAGCGTCACCGCGCTGTCGGGCCCGTCGGGATGCGGCAAGACCACGCTCGCCCTGCACTTCGCGGCGCAGGCCCGTCCCGGCGACAGCGCGCTCTTCGTCGGCTTCTACGAGTCGCCGGCGCTGCTGCGGCAGGTGGCCGCGACGCTGGGGCTGCGGTGGCCGGACGACCCGTCCGCCCTGGAGTTCATGTGGCAGTCGTTCGGCGAGAACATGCTGGACGAACTCGCCGCGGGCATCCTGGAGCGCGTCCGGCACCACCGCCACGCGCGCGTGGTGATCGACGGCGCCGGCGGCCTGATGGCCACCCCCGGGTTCACCGACCGCGGCGGCGCCTTCCTGGCCGCGCTGACGAGCGAGCTGCGGGCGCTGGGCACCACGTCGCTGATCACGGTGGAGCAGATGGATGCCACCCGCGCGCTGGTGCTGGACAGCGCCACCATGTCGGCGCTGGCGGACAACGTGCTGGACCTGCACATGATGAAGTCGCCCGCCATGCGCCGCTTCGTGACCATCCGCAAGAGCCGCGTGAGCCGCAGCGACCTCCGGGAAAGGGAACTGACGCTCACGCCTGCGGGCGTGGCCTTGGTGGAGGAGCCGAGCATTGGGGACTGAGTCTCTTGCCCGGGAGGGGCTCCGGATGACGGCGCCTCGCATCCTGCTGGTCGAAGACGAACTCTCCAGCGCGGAGGTGCTCGCGCTGCTGCTCGCCGACGACGGCTACGAGGTCACGGTCGCGCCCGATGCCCGCGCGGCCCTGCTGCGCCTGGAGGAAGCGGCGCCGGACCTGCTGATCACCGACTTCATGATGCCCGGCATGAACGGGGCCATGCTGGTGAAGGCGCTGCGCGACATGCCGCGGTACGCCGCCCTGCCCGTGCTGATGATCAGCGGCGCCCCGGAATCCGCGCTGCGGGCCTATGCGGTGCCCTACCAGGCTTTCCTGCGCAAGCCCTTCTCGCTGGAAGAATTCCTGAAGGTCGTCGGTGCCCTGCGCGCCGCGGGCGGCGGCGAACCTGCCTAGCCCGGCGCCTTGCCGACCGTTTTCGGCGCCCGCAGGAAGTCGAAGTCCACGCCCTGGTCCGCCTGGGTGACGCACTGCAGGAACAGCTTGCGGTAGCCGCGTTCGGCGGTCGGTTCGCTGATCTTCGTGGCGGCCTTTCGCTTCGCCAGCTCCTCGTCGGAAACGAGCAGCGAGATCTCCCGGTTCTTCACGCTCAGGCGGATGCGGTCGCCGGTCTTCACGCAGGCCAGCGGACCGCCGACCGCCGATTCCGGCGTGACGTGCAGGACGATCGTGCCGAACGCGGTGCCGCTCATGCGGCCGTCCGAGACCCGGACGATGTCCTTGACGCCGGCGCGAGCCAGCTTGCGCGGGATCGGGATGTAGCCCGCCTCGGGCATGCCCGGCGCGCCCTTGGGGCCGATGTTCTTCAGCACCAGGATGTCGTCGGCGGTGACGTCCAGCGCTTCGTCGTCGAGGCGTCGCGCGAGGTCTTCGGAGTTCTCGAACACGACCGCCCGCCCCTCGTGCTCCATCAGGTCCGGATGCGCGGCGGACTGCTTGATGATCGCGCCGCCCGGCGCGAGGTTGCCGCGCAGCACCGCGATGCCGCCTTGCGGATAGATCGGGTTCGAGCGCGGCCGGACCACGTCCTGCGCGAAGGGCTTGCCGCTGCGTTCGATCTCTTCCCCGAGCGTGCGCCCCGTCACCGTCATGGCTTCCAGCCGAAGCAGCGGCTTGAGCTCGCGCAGCAGCGTGGCCATGCCGCCGGCGGCGTGGAAGTCCTCCATGTAGTGCCGTCCCGAGGGCTTCAGGTCGAGCAGCACCGGCGTGGTGGCGCCCATCTTGTCCAGGCGATCCAGGTCGATCTCGATGCCCATGCGGCCGGCGATCGCCGTGAGGTGGACGATGCCGTTGGTCGAGCCGCCGATCGCGAGCAGGACGCGCAGCGCGTTCTCGAAGGCCGCGGGCGTGAGAATCCTGTCGATCGTGAGGCCCTGCCGCGCCATCTGCACCGCCTGCACGCCGGTCTGCTCCGCGATGCGGATGCGGTCGGCGGTGACGGCCGGCGGCGATGCGCCGCCGGGCACCGTCATGCCCATCGCCTCGGCCACGCAGGCCATGGTGCTCGCCGTTCCCATCACCGAGCAGGTGCCGACGCTGGCGACGAGCTGGTTGTTGACGTCCGAGATCTCCTCTTCGTCGATCTCCTCGGCGCGGAACTTGCCCCAGTAGCGCCGGCAATCCGTGCAGGCGCCCACTCGCTCGCCGCGATGGCTGCCGGTCAGCATGGAGCCGGTGATGAGCTGGATGGCGGGGATGCCCGCCGACGCCGCGCCCATCAGCTGCGCCGGCACCGTCTTGTCGCAGCCGCCGATCAGGACCACGGCGTCCATGGGCTGCGCGCGGATCAGCTCCTCGGTGTCCATGGACATCAGGTTGCGCAGGTACATGCTGGTCGGCGCCGAGAAGCTCTCGTGCACCGAGATCGTCGGGAACTCCATCGGCAGCCCGCCGGCCAGCATGATCCCGCGCTTGAGCGCCTCGATGAGCTGCGGCGCGTTGCCGTGGCAGGGGTTGTAGCTGCTGCCGGTGTTGGTGATGCCGACGACCGGCCGGTCCAGCGCATCGTCGGTGTAGCCCGCGCCCTTGATGAACGCCTTGCGCAGGAAGAGCGAGAACTCGCGGTCCCCGTAGTCGACCAGCCCCTTCTTCACGCCCTTCGGATCGTTGCTCACAGTGTTCCCCGTCTCGACGATGACGGGGCCCATTGTGCGGCGTCGCTCAGTCCTTGCGGCCCAGTTCGAACCCGGACGGCTTCTCGAGCGCGCGGATGAGCGCCGAGTGGTCCCAGCCGCCGCCGCCGTCGGCGATGCAGGCATCCAGCAACTCCATCGCCGTCGACGTGTTCGGCATCGCGAGGCCGAACTCCCGCGCGCTGGAGAGCGCCAGGTTCAGGTCCTTGCGGTGCAGCGCGACGCGAAAGCCCGGCGCGAAAGCGCGGTCGATCATGCGGGGCCCGTGCACCTCCAGCACCCGCGACGAGGCGAACCCGCCCATCAGGGCTTCGCGCACGCGCGCCGGATCGGCGCCGGCCCGCGCCGCGAACAGCAGCGCCTCGGCGACGGCCTGGATGTTCAGCGCCACGATGACCTGGTTGGCCACCTTGGCGGTCTGCCCGTCGCCGTTCGCGCCCACGCGGCTGATGTTGCGGCCCATGAGCTGGAACAGCGGCAGGACGCGCTGGAACACGCTCTCTTCGCCGCCGACCATGATGGACAGCGTGGCGTTGCGCGCCCCGACCTCGCCCCCCGACACCGGCGCATCGAGGTAGTCGCACCCCAGCTCGTTGATGCGGCGCGCGAAGTCCTTCGTGGCCACCGGCGAGATCGAGCTCATGTCGACCACCACCTTGCCCGGCGACAGGCCCGAGGCCAGGCCGCGTTCGGCGAAGAGCACTACCTCCACGTCCGGCGTGTCGGGCACCATGACGAAGACGATGTCCGCGCGCTCGGCGACACCGCGCTGGCTGGTGCAGAAGGTCGCCGGGCCCTGCGCGATCGCTTCCGGCACCTTGCCGCGGGTGTGCACGAACAGCTGGTGCCCGGCCCGGATCAGGTGTTCGCACAAGGGCGCGCCCATGATGCCGAGGCCCACGAATCCCAGTTTCATCCGCACAGCGCCGTCCTCCAGTCGAGACCGGCTTCGGTGGTGCCGGCCGGCTTGTATTCGCACCCGACCCAGCCGGCGTAGCCGATCCGGTCGAGGTGCCTGAACAGGAACTCGTAGTTGATCTCGCCGGTGCCGGGCTCGTGGCGGCCCGGGTTGTCGGCGATCTGCACGTGCCCGATCCGCTGCAGCTCCTTCTCCAGCGTGGCCGCCAGCTCGCCCTCCATCCGCTGCGCGTGATAGAGGTCGTACTGCAGCCGCAGGTTGCCCGCTGAAACCTCGTCGATCAGGTCCAGGGCCTGGCGCGTGCGGGAAAGATGGAAGCCGGGGATGTCGAAGGTGTTGATCGGCTCGATCAGAAGTCCGATGTCTTCCTCCCGCAGTCGCTTGGCCGCGTAGCGCAGGTTGGCCACCAGCGTCTCGTGCAGCACATCGGCCGGCACGCCGGGCGGCGCCTTGCCCGCCAGGCAATTGAGCTGGCGCACGCCCAGGGCGCGCGCGTAGCGCAGCGCCAGGCCGACGCCGTCGCGGAACTCCGCCACCCGGTCGGGATGGCAGGCGATGCCCCGCTCGCCGGCGGCCCAGTCGCCCGCGGGCAGGTTGTGCAGCACGAGGTAGAGCCGGTGCTCGTCGAGCCGGCGGCGGATCTCGGCGGCGGGGTGCTCGTAGGGGAAGAGGAACTCGACGCCCTCGAAGCCGGCCTGCGCGGCGCGCGCGAAGCGGTCGAGGAACGGCACCTCGGTGAAGAGCATGGTGAGGTTGGCGGCGAACCGGGGCATGCCGGTCCTCTCAGTCCAGCAGCGCCAGCGCCATCGCCGTCGGCGCATCGGCGGCGTTCGCGGCGAGTTCCTCGAACTCGACGATGTTGTCGATCTCGGTGCCCATCGCGATGTTGGTCACCCGCTCCAGCAGCACTTCGACCACGACCGGCACGCGGAACTCGGCCATCCAGGCTTCGGCCTGGTGCAGGGCCGCGGCGAGGTCGCCGGGCTCGTGCACCCGGATCGCCTTGCAGCCCAGGCCCTCGACCACCTTCACGTGGTCGACGCCGTAGCCGGCCGCGGGCTCTTCATCGCGGACGTTGATGTTGTCGAAGGCGAGCTGGACGCAGTAGTCCATGGCGAATCCGCGCTGCGCCTGCCGGATCAGGCCGAGGTAGCTGTTGTTCACCACCACGTGGATGTAGGGCAGCTTGAACTGCGCGCCCACGGCCAGCTCCTCGAGCATGAACTGGAAGTCGTAGTCGCCGGACAGCGCGACCAGCCGCGCCTGCGGATCCGCGGCACGGACGCCGAGCGCGGCGGGCACGGTCCACCCGAGAGGGCCGGCCTGGCCGCAATTGATCCAGCGCCGCGGACCGTAGACGTGCAGGAACTGCGCGCCCGCGATCTGCGACAGCCCGATCGTCGATACGTACGTCACGTCGCGTCCGAAGGCTTCGTTCATCGCCTGGTACACGCGCTGCGGCTTGATCGGCACCTGGTCGAACCGCGTCTTGCGCTGCTGGCCCAGGTCGTTCTTGCGCGCGAGGCAGTCGCGCGACCACTCGCTCCAGCGCGGGAACCGGCCGGCCGCGATGCGCTCCGCCGCCACCTCCCGCAGCAACCGCAGCGCGGCGCCCGCGTCCGAGACGATGCCCAGGTCCGGCGCGAAGACGCGGCCGATCTGCGTGGGCTCGATGTCGATGTGGACGAAGCGGCGGCCCTTGCAATAGACCTCGGGCGAGCCGGTGTGGCGGTTCGCCCAGCGGTTGCCCATGCCGAGCACGAAGTCGGAAGCCAGCATCGTCGCGTTGCCGTAGCGGTGGCTGGTCTGCAGCCCGCACATGCCCGCCATCAACGGGTGGTCGTCGGGGATGGCGCCCCAGGCCATCAGCGTCGGGATCACCGGGATGCCGGTGAGCTCCGCGAACGCCACCAGTTCGTCGGCCGCGTCCGCGTTGATGACGCCGCCGCCGGCCACGATCAGCGGCCGCTGCGCGGTCGCGAGCATGTCCAGCACCTTCTCCACCTGCCGGCGCGTGGCGGCCGGCTTGTAGACCGGCAGCGGCTCGTAGGCGTCGATGTCGAACTCGATCTCCGCCATCTGCACGTCGAAGGGAAGATCGATCAGCACGGGGCCCGGCCGGCCGGAGCGCATCAGGTGGAAGGCCTGCTGGAAGACCTGCGGCACCTGCGCGGGCTCCAGCACGGTCGTCGCCATCTTGGTCACGGGCCGCGCGATCGAGGCGATGTCGACAGCCTGGAAATCCTCCTTGTGCAGGCGAGCGCGCGGCGCCTGCCCGGTGATGCAGAGGATGGGGATGGAATCGGCGATCGCGGAATAGAGGCCGGTGATCATGTCCGTGCCCGCGGGCCCGGAAGTGCCTATGCACACGCCGATGTTGCCGGCCTTCGCGCGGGTGTAGCCCTCGGCCATGTGGGACGCGCCCTCGACGTGCCGGGCCAGCACGTGCGAGATGGTCTGGCGTTCCCTCAGCTGCGCGTAGAGGGGATTGATCGCCGCGCCGGGGATGCCGAAGGCCTGGGTGATCCCCTCCTTCTCCATCACGAGCACGGCCGCCATCGCGGCTTTCATCCTGGTCATCGGGTCGCTCCTTGCTGTGCGACCGATTCTTCCGGCAGCGCTCGAGTCAGGGAACGCCAGGCCCGGCGATATCACTTATTCCGCGGCGGAATCCCACCAGCGGCCGGCGAAGCGGCCGTCCAGGAAGGAGATGAACGCCTGCACCTTCGCCGGCACCAGCTTGGGCGACGGGTAGACGGCGTGGATCTCCTGCTCGGGAAGCTCGTAGCCCTGCAGCACCTGCTGCACGTCGCCGCGTCGCAGCGCCTTCTGGGCCACGTACCAGGGCAGCGCCGCGATGCCCAGGTGGCCGCGCGCCGCGGCGAGCACGGCGGAGAGGTTGTTGGACCGCAGGCTGCCGCTGACCGGCACGGTCACCGTCTCGCGGCCCGGCGAGCGCAGCAGCCAGACGTCGTTGCCCTGCACGCTGCTGTAGATCAGCGCCGCGTGCTCCTGCAGCTCTTCCGGATGGGACGGCGTGCCGGCCCGCCGCAGGTAGTCGGGCGAGGCCACGAGCAGCCACGGGTTCACGCCCAGGAAGCGCGCTCCGAGCGTCGAGTCGGCGAGCTTGCCCAGGCGAAGCGCCACGTCGATGCCCTGCCCCACGAGATCGGTGTAGCGGTCCTCGAAGCTCAGGTCCACCCGCACCTGCGGATGGCGCGACAGGAACTCCAGCGCCAGCGGCACGACCACCCGGCGCCCGAACGCCACGGAACTGCCGATGCGCAGCAGCCCCTGCGCATGGTCCTGCCGCGAGCGCACCGCGCTGTCCGCCTCCTCGGCGTCGCGCAGCAGCGCCTTGCACTTGTCGTAGTAGATCGCGCCGGCTTCGGTCGGGCTCACGCCGCGCGTGTTGCGGTTGAGCAGCCGCGCCTTCAGGCGCGCTTCCAGTGCGGCGATGTGCTTGGTGATCGTGGGCTGCGTGGTCCTGAATTCGGCCGCGGCCCGGGAGAAGCTGCCCAGCTCCACCAGCCGCACGAACATCTCCATGGCCTGCAGGCGATCCATGCCGCCCTGCCCTAGGCTTTGAAGATCGCTTCGAGGTCCGCCTCGCCGTTGCCGTCGTCCAGGCTCATGCTGCTCTCGATGTGGTCCAGGTGGTCGAGCATCAGTTTCTCGGCCCGCGCGCGGTCGCGCCTGGCCACCGCGTCGATGATCATCTGGTGCTCGTCGTCGCGGCAGCTCTGCGCCGTGGGCGCGTCGTAGAGGAAGATGATCAGGCAGGTGAGCATGCACAGCTCGCGCATGGTGCGGGCCAGCGCCGAGTTGCCGGCCAGTTCGGCGGCCAGCGTGTGGAACTCGCCGGACAGGCGGATCACGGCCCGCTTGTCGCCGCGCCGTCGCGCATCCGCTTCCAGCTCCACGTGCTGCCGCAGGCGGTTGATCTTCTCGTTGGTGAGCGTGTCCACCAGGCGCTTGAGCACCGCCGGCTCGATCAGCCGGCGCGCCTCGAAGACGTCGCGCGCCTGCTCGATCGTGGGCTTGGCGACGTAGGCGCCGCGCTGCGGGAACAGGTCGACGATCTGCTCGTGCGCCAGCCGCGCCAGCACCTCGCGCACGCGCGCGCGGCTCACGCCGAAGATGTCGGCCAGGCGCTCCTCACCCAGCTTGGTGCCCGGGTGCAGGCGGTGCTCCAGGATGGCGATGTAGATCCGCTCGTAGATCTCGTCGACGGACTTCTCGCGCTCGGCGCGGCTGCCGGGCGCGGGGGCAGCGGCGGACTTGGCCCGCTTGGCGCTCAGGTCCATTGGAACAGCCCTCCCCAGCCCTCGATGGCTGCCGGCGAACGGCCGGCCGCGCGCACCATGCCCCACACCGTGGTGCTCACCGTGTCCAGCAGCGGGATGCCGTGCTCGCGCTCGAAGTCCGCCGCCAGCTGCGCGGCGCGCAGGTTGGTGCAGAAGGTGGTGATGGCCTGCGGCCGCTCGCGCGCCACCGCCGCCATCAGCTCGCGCAGCGTTTGCGGATCGACGCCCGCGAAGTCGTGGTTGACGCGGATGCCGAGGTGGCGCTGCGCCACGGTGTCGATACCGAGCGTCCGGTAGTTGCCGACGATGCGGTCCTGCACGTCCTGGGTGTAGGGCGTGACGAAGCCGATGCGCGTGATCTTGCGGATCGCCAGCAGTTCGTTGAGCGCGAGCACCGCGGTCGTCGCCGGGATGCCGGTGCGCTCGCGGATGCGCTCGACCAGCTGGCGGTCGCGATCGAACCCGAGCCAGCCCGAGGAGGTGCCGCTCCAGCCGATCACGTCCACCTTCGCGTCGGCCAGCAGCTCCGCGGCGGCCAGGATGTTGCCGTCGTCGAACTGGCCCAGGGCCGCGGCGTCCAGCGCGATCTCGGTGACCTTGAAGCGCGAGAAATGGACGCTCGCGCCCGGGAGCGTGCCGACGATGGCGGTGGTCAGCGGCTCGAGGGCCGTATTGGAAGAAGGGGTCAGCACCCCGAGGCGCAACGGACGGGTCATAGCAGCACAACTCCGGAATCTCGGCGCCGAGTATGCGCGACCGGCGGACGCCGATTCGATCAATCTCGGTCACGATTGTCGACACTAGTGTAAACACCAGTGCTTCGCGCCGGGCGGTAAACCATAGTGCTCCATCTGCATTCACCGACGGCCTCACCCCTGCCGCGGCCCGGAACTTGCCTTAGCTGTTGAACTTGATGCCTATGACTCCTCGCCCTGCACCTCTTTCGGTCGACATCTTTTTGTCGACAATCGTGTCTGCACCTTCGCGGCGCCTCGGCGGCACCAATCGGGTGCGGCAAGGAGTCCGGCATGGCTGAGCCCGCCTTCCTGGACCTGGTCATCCGCAACGCCGTCGTCGCCACGGCGAGCGACACCTTCGCCTGCGACATCGGCATCCGCGGCGGGCGCATCGCCCTGCTGGGCGTTGGCCTGCCCGCCGGTGAGCGCGAGATCGACGCCGCCGGCCGGACCGTGACGCCGGGTGGCGTCGACGCCCACTGCCACCTCGACCAGCCGATGGAAGGCCCGGCGAAGATGGCCGACGACTTCGTGACCGGCAGCCGCTCGGCGGCCTGCGGCGGCACCACGACCATCATCCCGTTCGCCGCCCAGATGAAGGGCCAGTCGCTGCGCGCCGCGGTGACCGACTACCACGGGCGCGCCGAAGGCAAGTCCTGCATCGACTACGCCTTCCACCTGATCGTGAGCGACCCCACGCCGGAGGTGGTGGAGCGCGAACTGCCGTCGCTGATCGGCGAGGGCTACACCTCGTTCAAGGTCTATATGACCTACGACGACCTCAAGCTGGACGATGCGCAGATCCTGGACGTGCTGGACGTGGCCCGCACCCACGGCGCGCTGGCCATGGTGCACGCGGAGAACGCCGACTGCATCGAGTGGCTGACCAAGCGGCTGGAGGCCGCGGGCCGCACGGCGCCGCGCTGGCACGCACATGCGCGGCCGATGCTGGTGGAGCGCGAGGCCACGCACCGCGCCATCGCGCTGTCCGAACTGGTGGACGTGCCCATCCTGATCGTGCACGTGTCCGGCCGCGAGGCGATCGAGCAGATCCGCTGGGCGCGCGGCCACGGCCTGTCGATCTTCGCGGAGACCTGCCCGCAGTACCTGTTCCTCACCGCCGAGGACCTGGGCATCGACGACAGCTACCTGGGCGCGCGCTGCATCTGCAGCCCGCCGCCGCGCGACAAGGCCAACCAGCAGCGCATCTGGGAAGGCCTGACCGACGGGCTGTTCACGGTGTTCTCCTCCGACCACGCGCCCTTCCGCTACGAAGACCCGGCGGGCAAGAAGATCGGCGGCCAGGAAGTCCCGTTCCGCCACATCCCCAACGGCATCCCCGGCCTGGAGACGCGGCTTCCGCTTCTCTATTCCGAAGGCGTGCTCGGCGGCCGCATCACGCTGCAGAAGTTCGTGGAGCTCACCGCCACCAATCCCGCCAAGGCGTACGGCCTGCATCCGCGCAAGGGGACGATCGCGGTGGGCAGCGACGCCGACCTGGTGATCTGGGACGAGCGCGAGGTCACGCTCGACAACGGCATGCTGCACCACGCCGTCGACTACACGCCCTACGAGGGCATGAAGCTCAAGGCCTGGCCCGGCCTCACGCTGTCGCGCGGCGAAGTCGTGTGGGACGGCCAGCGCTTCACCGGCCGGCCCGGCCGCGGCCGGTTCCTGCCGTGCGGCAGCCCTTCCCTTCTGCCCAAGCGCGCCTGAGGAGACAGGGATGCGCCTGCTGCTGATCAATCCCAACATCTCCGACAGCGTGTCGGAGCTGATCCGCGCCGAAGCGCTGCGCAGCGCCTCGCCGGGCACGGAGGTCGAGGTGCTCACCGCGCCCTTCGGCGTCGCCTACATCGAGACCCGGTTCGAGGCGCTGGTCGGCGCGTACGCGACCGCGCGACTGGCGGCGGAGCACTGCGCGCGCGCCGACGCCATCGTGGTCGCCGCCTTCGGCGACCCGGGCCTTTCCGGCCTGCGCGAGGTGATGCCGGTGCCCGTGACCGGCATGACCGAAGCGGCGCTCGCCAGCGCCCACCTGCTGGGCCACCGCATTTCCATCATCGCGATCTCGCAGCGCATCCAGGCCTGGTACCGCGAAGTGGTCGAGGGCTACGGCTTCGGTTCGCGGCTGGCCAGCATCCGCGCGCTGGACCGCCCGATCTCCGCCATCGGCGGCGTGCAGCAGGAGCATGCGCAGGCGCTGAAGGCGCTGGCCGAACGCGCCGTCGACGAGGACGGTGCCGAAGTGATCGTCCTGGCGGGCGCGCCGCTCGCCGGGCTGGCCCGCTCGCTCCAGGGCCAGCTGCCCGTGCCCGTGGTCGACGGCGTCTCCAGCGCCGTGCGCCACGCCGAAACCCTGGCGGCGCTGAAGCCGGGCCGCGCGCGGCGCGGCAGCTTCGCCCTGCCTCCCGCCAAACCCCACCGCGGACTGCCGGACGCCATCGCGCGCCTGCTGGACGCGCCCCGCTGAACCCACCCACCCGCAGGAGCCCCATGAAAAATCCCACTCTCGCCGGCGGACCGGCCGCGCAGCCATGAAGACCCTGCTGCCGCCCGGCCGGACCAGCCGCACCGTCGCCGCCATCACCGACACCGCAGCGCTCGCGTGCGGCTGGTGGCTGATCGTCCTCTCCGCCGCCACCTGCGTGGAGATGCTGGGGCGCAAGGTCCTCGGCTTCAGCCTGCAGGGCGTGGACGAGATCGGCTCCTACACCTACGCCATCGTGGGCAGCATCGGCTTCGCCCACACGCTGGTGACGCGCAGCCACACGCGGGTCGACTTCCTGATCTCGCGCTTCACGCCGCGGGTGCGCGCCGTGCTCAACCTGGCCGCGATGCTGACGCTGGCGGCGCTGGCGTTCCTCTGCCTGTGGCGCGGCACGGCCACGCTGGCCGAGAGCGTGGACCTGAAGTCCACCGCGTCGACGCCGCTGGCCACGCCGCTGTGGATCCCGCAGGCGCTCTGGCTCGCCGGCTACGTGCTGTTCGCGGTGGTGGCGGCCTGGGCCGCGATCGACGCGGCGAGGCTGTTCCTGCGCGGTGACGTCGAGGGCCTGAACGGCCGCTTCGGCCCGCAGACGCTGGACGAGGAGATCGAAGCCGAGACCGACCTGCACATGCATGCGCAAGGCGACGCCGCCGAAACCGCGGCACCGGCAGCCGCGGCGGCCAGCCTGGAAACCGGAGGAGCGAAAGCATGATCAGCCCCGTCGAAATCGCGATCGGCCTGGCGCTGATGCTGGGCCTGATGTTCCTCGGCCTGCACGTGGCCACGACCATGCTCGTGGTCGGCCTGCTGGGCGCCACGATCCACTTCGGCCTGCCCGCGTTCAACGCGCTGGGCGAGCAGCTGTGGGCCGCCGGCGAGGACTACCTGCTGCTGTCGATCCCGCTCTACATCCTGCTGGGCGAGATCCTGATGCGCGGGGGCGCCACCGACAAGATGTACCAGTCGCTCGCCGACTGGCTCAAGCGCCTGCCCGGCGGCCTGCTGCACACCAACATCGGCGCGTCGGCCCTGTTCTCCGCGGTGTCGGGTTCGTCGGTGGCGACCGCCGCGACGATCTCCACGGTCGCCCTGCCCTCGTTCCGCAACCGCGGCTACGACCAGCGCATGGTGCTCGGCTCCATCGCCGCCGGCGCGAGCCTGGGCAACCTGATCCCGCCGGGGGTGGCGTTCATCATCTACGGGTCGATGACCAACACCTCGGCGTCGCGCCTCTACATGGCCGGCATCGTGCCGGGCGCGATCATGACGGTGCTGTTCCTGCTCACCATCCTCGCGGTGTGCGTGTGGCGGCCGTCGATGGCGGGCCGCGCGGAGGGCCGCGTGGGCTGGGGCGAGCGCCTGCGCAACTCGGTGCACCTGGCCGGGCCGCTGGTGGTGTTCGGCGTGGTGATGGGCGGCATCTACACGGGCTGGGCCACCGTCACCGAGAGCGCCGCCCTGGGCGTGATCGTCTGCCTGCCGATCGCCGCCGCCTACCGCAAGCTCAACGTGAAGATGCTGCACGAGTGCTTCCGCTCGACGCTGCGCCTCACGGCGATGACCGCGCTGATCCTGGTCGCCGCGCTGTACCTGAACTTCGTGCTGTCGATGCTGGGCGTGCCGCAGTCGCTGGCCGGCCTGATCAAGTCGCTCGAAGTGTCGCCGCTGGTGCTGTTGTGGGTGCTGGCCGTGATGTACGTGATCCTGGGCGTGGCTCTGGAGACGATGCCGATGATGGTGGGCACGCTGCCGGTGGTGTTCCCCATCGTGCAGGCCGCCGGCATCGACCCCGTGTTCTTCGGCGTCTTCATGGTGCTGATGTGCGAGCTGTCGCTGCTCAGCCCGCCGATCGGCATGACCCTGTACGTGATCCAGGGCGTGCGCGGCGAGGGAAGCATCAACGAAGTCTTCCAGGGCACCCTGCCCTTCCTCGCGGCGATGGTGGCCATGACGGCCATCCTCATCCACTTCCCGGCGATCGCCACCTGGCTTCCCAACCTGATGTTCGGACGATGACCCCCATGAAACTCTCCCGGATCCTCCCCATCGCCGCGCTCGTGCTCGGCACGGTGGCCGCCCAGGCGCAGGCCCAGCAGCCGATCAAGCTGCGCGTCGCCGGCAACTTCGTCGCCGCGGGCCTGCTGCAGCAGCAGAAGGAACAGCCCTTCTTCGACAACTTCGCCAAGGTCTCGGGCCTGCCGGCTGAGATCGAATACAAGCCGATGGACGTGGTCGGCGTGAAGGACGTGGACGCGCTGCGCGTCATCAAGTCCGGCCTGTTCGACGTGGTGGCCCTGCGCTTGGCCCAGGCCTCGCGCGACGACCCCACGCTGCTCGGCCCCGACATCGTCGGCCTGTCCACCGACTACGACACCGCGCGCAAGGTGTGGGACGCCTGGCGCGGCCCGCTCGACCAGCGGCTGCAGGAGCGCCATGGCGCCAAGCTGCTGGCGGTCTATCCGTTCGGTCCGCAGATCCTGTTCTGCAAGGGCGCGTTCACCAGCCTCGCCGACATGAAGGGCAAGAAGGTGCGCGTGAGCGACCAGGTGCTGGCCAAGTTCATGGAGAAGATCGGCGCCATCCCGGTGACGCTGGCCTTCGGCGAGACGCAGCAGGCGCTGGAGCGCGGCGTGACCGACTGCGCCATCACCGGCCCCAGCTCAGCCAACAGCGCCGGCTGGCCCGAGGTGACCACGCACGTGATGCCGCTCGGCTTCCAGGTGCACCAGGTGGCGTTCGCGATCAACCTGGCCAAGTGGAAGTCGCTGTCGCCCGACCAGCAGGCCAAGCTGACCGCCGCCTTCCAGAAGTTCGAGGGCGAGGCCTGGGCCTATTCGCGCGAACTCTGGGACGACGCCGCCCGCTGCAACGTGGGCAAGGAATGCCGCATCGGCAAGAAGTTCGCGATGAAGGAAGTGCAGCCGGGCGCGGCCGACCGCCAGCTGGTGGCCGACGCCGTGCGCACCGTCTCCTTCCCGCTGTGGGCGCAGGCCTGCGACAAGGTCCACGCCCAGTGTTCCGCCGCCTGGAAGCAGGCCATCGGCCCGATGGTCGGCCTGAAGTGATCCCCTCTCCCTCTCTCCAACCGAAAGGAAACGCGCCATGAAGATCATGAAACTGGCCCTGGCCGCCGCAATGGCGCTGGGCGTCGCCGCCGCGCAGGCCGACAACCTCAAGCTGCGCGCCGCCGGCAACCTGGTGGCCACCGGCCTGATCCAGCAGACCAAGGAACAGCCCTTCTTCGAGAACTTCTCGAAGAACACCGGCCTGCCCATCGACGTGGACTACAAGCCGATGGACGTGCTGGGCGTGAAGGACGCCGACGGCCTGCGCGTGCTCAAGTCGGGCCTGTTCGACATCGTCACGCTGCGCCTGGCGCAGGTGTCGCGCGACGAGCCCTTCTTCCTCGGGCCCGACATCGTCGGCCTGTCGACCGACTACGAGACCGGCAGGAAGGTGGTCGACGCCTACCGCGAAGCTTTCGACAAGCGCCTGCAGGAGCGCTACAACGGCAAGCTGCTCGGCATCTACGCGTTCGGCCCGCAGGTGCTGTTCTGCAAGGTGCCGATCACCGGCCTCTCCGACCTGAAGGGCAGGAAGGTGCGCGTGTACGACGCCTCGCTCGCCAAGTTCATCGAGAAGATCGGCGGCATCCCGGTCACCATCGCTTTCGGCGAGACGCAGCAGGCGCTGGAGCGCGGCGTGACCGACTGCGCCATCACCGGCCCGAGCTCGGCCAACTCGGCCGGCTGGCCCGAGGTGACAACGCACTTCATGCCGATCGGCTTCCAGATCGCGCTGAACGCCTACGCGATGAACCTGGACAAGTGGAAGAAGCTGCCGCCCGACCAGCAGGCCAAGCTGACCGCCGCCTTCCAGAAGTTCGAGGGCGAGGTCTGGACCTACTCCAAGGAACTGTTCGACGACGCGGTGCGCTGCAACGTCGGCAAGGAGCCGTGCAAGACGGTCAAGAAGTTCAAGATGACGGAAGTGGCCGTCAAGCCCGCCGACCTCAAGATGATCCACGACGCGCTCAACACCGTCTCGCTGCCGACCTGGAGCGAGGTCTGCGACAAGTCCTACGACAAGTGCTCCGCCACCTGGAAGCAGGCGGTGGGCCCGGTCGTCGGCAGCAAGTAAGGCCGGCGATGCCCTGGCAGCTTTCCGCCGTCGAACTGCAGCGCCGCTACCGCGACGGCAGCCTGACCCCCACCACGGTGGCGCAGGCCTGCCTCGCGCGGCTGGAGGCGGTGAACCCGCGCATCAACGCCGTGGTGGCGCGGCGCGATCCCGACTTCATGCGGGAAGCGGCCGCCTCCACCGAGCGCCATGCGCAGGGCAAGCCGCTGTCGCCGCTGGACGGCATCCCGCTGTCGGTGAAGGACAGCCTCTACACGGCCGACCAGCCGACCACGTGGGGCTGCCCGGCGCTGCGCGGGCACGCCACCGGCCAGGACGAGCTGGCCGTGGCGCGGGCCCGCGCCGCCGGGGCGCTGCTCATCGGCAAGACCAACGTTCCGGAGTTCGCGCTGGAGGGCTACACCGACAACCCGGTGTTCGGCGCCACGCGCAACCCCTGGAACCTGGACCTCACGCCGGGCGGCTCCAGCGGCGGCGCGGTCGCTTCCGTCGCGGCCGGCATCACGCCGCTGGCCATCGGCCAGGACGGCGGCGGCTCGATCCGCCGGCCGGCCTCGCACACCGGCCTGGTGGGCCTCAAGCCTTCGCTGTCGGCGGTGCCGCGCGAGCACGTGCTGCCCAGCCTGCTGCTGGATTTCGAGGTGATCGGGCCGCTGGCCCGCACCGTGGCCGACGCGCGCCTGCTGTTCGAGGTGATGCGAGGGCCGGCGGACGTGGATCGTTCGTCGCTGGCGGCGGAGCAGGCGCGAACGCGAGTTCGCCCCGCGAAGCAGCTGCGCATCCTGTACGTCGAACGCTTCGGCTCGGCGCCGCTCGATCCGCAGATCGCGGCCAGCATGCGGCAGGCGGTGCGGCGGCTGGAAGCGCTCGGCCACCGCGTGCAGCAAGGTCCGCTCCCCCTCGACCTGGACTTCTACGCCGAAGCCTGGCCGCAGATCGGCCAGGCCGGGCTCGCGCAGCTGTTCGATCGCCATCCGGACTGGGCCGCCCAGGCCTCGTCGAAATACCTCGACATGGCCGAAAAAGGCCGGCAGATCCCGGCCGCGCGCCTGTGGCAGGTGCTGGAACAGGTGAAGAAGCTGCGGCGCGACAGCGCGGCCCTGTTCGAGGCCATCGACGTGATCGTGCTGCCTTCGGCCGCCGCCCTGCCCTGGAAGGCGCAGGACGCCTACCCGACGCACATCGACGGCCAGGAGGTCGGCCCGCGCGGCCACGCCGTCTACACCGGCTGGGTCAACGCCGCCGGTCTTCCGGGCTTGGCCCTGCCCTGCGAGCCTTCGCGCGAGGGCCTGCCCATCGGCATGCAGCTGGTGGGTCGCTATGGCAGCGACGACCTGCTGCTGGACCTGGGCGCGGCCTACGAAACCGCGCATCCGTGGGCGCACCGCCGCCCGGCGCTTTGAGCCATCGAGGAGACACGACCATGCAAAGACGACTCGTGCTGCAGTCGGCCGCGGCGGGCGCCGCGACCCTCGCCCTCCCGTCCGTGCGGGCGCAAGCCTGGCCGGGCGGGCCGATCAAGCTGGTGGTCGGCTTCCCGCCCGGGGGCGGCGCCGACGCGCTGGCCCGCGTCCTCGGCCAGAAGCTCTCGGAAGTGTGGAAGCAGCCGGTCGTCATCGAGAACAAGGCCGGCGCCTCCGGCACGCTGGCCGCCGACTACGTGGCCCAGCAGGCCGGCGACGGCAGCACGCTCCTGCTCACGACGATCAACAGCCACGCGCTGGCGCCCGCCGTGCTGCCGAAGCTGCGCTACCACCCCGAGCGCGACTTCGTGCCGGTGGCGCTGCTGGGACTCACGCCCAACCTGCTGATCTGCGGCGCGCAGCAGCAGGCCAGGACGGTCAAGGATGTCGTGGCGCTGTGCAAGGCGCAGCCCGGGCGGGTCACGTTCGGCTCCGCGGGCGCGGGCACCGCGCAGCACTTCGCGCTGGAGCTGTTCAAGCTGCGCGCCCAACTGGATGCGCTGCACGTCCCCTACAAGGGCAGCGGCCCGCTGCTCACCGACCTGATCAGCGGGCAGATCCAGTACAGCTTCGAGACCATGACGGCGGCGACGCCGCACGTGAAGTCGGGGCGCGCGATCGCGATCGCGCAGACGCGGGCCAATCGCGTCAAGGCCTACCCCGACGTGCCGACGATGCAGGAGCAGGGATTCGCCGGCTTCGAGACCTTCAACTGGTACGGCATCTCGGGGCCGGCGAAGCTGCCCGCTTCGATCGCGCAGAAGATGAACGCGGACATCCAGACCGCGTTGCAGGCGCCGGAGGTCCGCGAGAAGTTCGAAGGCTTCGGGGTGGAGGACGGCGGCGGCTCGCGCGACCGGTTCGCCGAGCTGCAGCGCTCGGAGATCGCCAAGTGGGCGAAGGTCGCGAAGGAAGCCAACGTGCGGGTCGACGGCTGAACCCCGCCCGGGCGGCGCGGCTCAGCCGTGCCGCTCAGGAGGAGCGGTCCTGCCGCGTCGCCGTGCGGCCCAGGTGCTCCAGCGCGGCCAGGATGCCGCTCTCGCGCAGGCGAACGCCGGCGAGCTTGAACGCCATCTCGCAGCCGCCCAGCGCGGCGACCAGCGAAAGGTCGTTGCATTCGCCCAGGTGGCCGATGCGGAACATCCGTCCCTTCACCTTCCCCAGCCCCGCGCCCAGCGACAGGTTGAAATGCCGGTAGGCCGCCTGGCGCACCTGGTCGGCGTCGACGCCCTGCGGCAGCAGCACGCCGGTGAGCACCGGTGAATACACCGCCGGGTCCGCGCACTGGATCTCCAGCCCCCAGGCCTGCACCGCGGCGCGGCAGGCCGCGGCCAGGCGCTGGTGGCGCGCGAAGACCTGCTCCAGGCCCTCGCCTTCGATCATCTCGATCGACTCGGACAGCGCGTACAGCAGGTTGGTGTTGGGCGTGTACGGCCAGTAGCCGGTCTGGTTCATCTCGATGATCTCGTCCCAGGCCCAGAACGACTTCGGCAGCTTCGCGGCCTTGCTCGCGGCGATCGCCTTCGGCGACACGGCGTTGAAGCTGATGCCCGGCGGCAGCATCAGGCCCTTCTGCGAGCCGCTGACCGTCACGTCCACGCCCCACTCATCGTGGCGGTAGTCGGCTGATGCCAGCCCGGAGATGGTGTCGACCAGCAGCAGCGCCGGATGGCCGGCCGCGTCGATCGCGCGTCGCACGGCGGCGATGTCCGAGGTGACGCCGGTGGAGGTCTCGTTGTGCACCACGCAGACGGCCTTGATCGCATGCTGCGGATCGCGGCGCAGGCGCTCTTCGATCTGGTCGGGCTGCACGCCGTGGCGCCATCCGGCGGCCTCGGGCAGGTGGGGATCGGCGCCGGGATAGCGGAGGAACTCCGGCTGCAGCCCGAGGCGCAGCGCCATCCTGTTCCAGAGCGTGGCGAAGTGGCCGGTCTCGTACATGAGCACCTGGTCGCCGGGGCTGAGCGTGTTGGCCAGCGCGGCCTCCCAGGCGCCCGTGCCGGACGACGGGTAGATCACCACCGGATGCCGCGTCTTGAAGATGCGCTGGATGCCGGCGAGCACCTGCCGCCCGAGCGCGCCGAACTCCGGCCCGCGATGGTCGATCGTCGGGTAGCTCATCGCGCGCAGCAGGCGGTCCGGCACCGGCGACGGACCGGGGATCTGCAAGAAATGGCGTCCCGCAGGATGGAAATTCAGGTTGAGCATGCGTGCGTGTTCTCCATGTTGAGTCGATGGACTCTAGGTCGCGCTGCACGCTCCCGGAAGCCTCGTCAGAGGGATAAGAGCTATTCCCGAGGGGAATGGCCGATGCGACACCGGGCGAGAGTGTTCTGCCCATAATTTCCCATCGCCGCGTCGTGCACGCGTGCCCCCGGCTTTTCCGCGTCCCGCACGCGGGCCACGGCTTTTCAACCTAGGAGCCACCATGTCGTCCATCCTGATCCTCGGAGCCTCGTATGGGTCGTTGCTTGCAACGCGCCTCTCGATGGCGGGTCACCACGCGTGCCTCGTCTGCACACCCGCCACGGCGGAGCTGGTCAATCGCGAAGGGACCCGGGTGCGATTCCCGGTCGAGGGCCGCGATCAACTGGTGGAAGTCGACAGCCGCAAGCTGCCGGGCTCCATCGTCGCCGCTGCACCCGACGACGCGCAGCCGGCGGGCTTCGACATGGCGATCCTCGCGATGCAGGAACCCCAGTACCGTTCGGAAGGCGTGCGGCAGCTGATGCAGCGCCTGGCCCGCGTGGGAATCCCCTGCCTCGCCGTCATGAACATGCCGCCGCCGCCTTTCCTGCGCCGCATCGCGGGCGTGCAGGTCGATCCGCTCGCGCCCTGCTTCACCGACGTGCAGCTGTGGGACCGCTTCGAGCCCGGCCGCGTCTCGCTCGCCAGTCCCGATCCGCAGGCCTTCCGCCCCGTGGGAGAACCGAAGAACGTGCTGCAGGTCGGCCTGCCCACCAACTTCAAGTGCGCGCCGTTCGAGCGCGACGAGCACACCGCCCTGGTGCGCCGGCTGTGGGCCGACATCGAGAACGCGCGCTACGAGGTGGACGGCGAGTCGCTGCAGCTGCCGATCAAGCTGCGGCCGCACGCCTCGCTGTTCGTGCCGCTGGCGAAGTGGCCGATGCTCATGACCGGCAACTACCGCTGCATCGCCGAGGGCGGCCCGGTCCCGATCGCCAACGCCGTGCATGACGACCTCGACCGTTCGCGCGCGATCTACGAGTGGGTCGCCGGCCTGTGCCGCGCCCTCGGTGCGCAATCGGAAGACCTGGTGCCCTTCGAGAAGTACGCGGCCGCCGCGGCTTCGCTGAAGAAGCCCTCCTCGGCCGCGCGCTCCCTGGCGGCGGGCGCGGAACAGATCGAGCGGGTCGACCTGCTCGTGCAATCCATCGCCGCGCAGCGGGGGCTGTCGCACCCCGACGTAGACGCCATCGTGGATCGGGTGAACGAGGCCCTGCGCCGCAACCGCGCGGCGCACGTGCGCCTGGCCGCCTGACGGCGGTGCTTCTCCGGCCGGGTTGACGAAGATCAGCCCGGCCGTGGGCGCCGGGGCCTAGCATGCCCGGCGCATGTCCATCCCCACCTCCGCACCCGTCCCGCCTTCCGCGGCCCTGCCGCACCGCAAGGAAATCCGCCAGTGGCTGCTGCCGCTGTCCGCCCGCACCGTGGCCTGGCCCGCGCTGCTGCTGGCCTTCGACTATTCACTGCTGCTGCTCGCGCTCGCGGGCGCGGTGTTGCCCGATGCGTGGTGGGTGCGAGTGTTGTGCGGCCTCGCGGCCGGCTTCGTGATCGGCCGCCTGTTCATCATTGGCCACGATGCCTGCCACCAGAGCCTGACGCCGCACCGGCGCCTGAACCACTGGCTGGGACGCATCGCCTTCCTGCCCTCGCTCACGCCGTACAGCCTGTGGGAGGTGGGCCACAACGTGGTGCACCACGGCTACACCAACCTCAAGGGCTTCGACTTCGTATGGGCGCCGTACACGGCGCAGGAATTCGCGGCGCTTTCGCGCGGGCAGCAGCGGCTGGACCGGGCCTACCGCAGCGGCTGGGCGCCGGGGCTGTACTACATGGTGGAGATCTGGTGGAAGCGCATGTTCTTCCCCAGCCGGCGCCAGATGCCCACGCGCCGCCGCGTGTTCCTGCTGGACAACCTGCTGGTGACCGGCTTCGGCCTCTTGTGGATCGCGGCGCTGGCCTGGATCGCGGCGGCCACGGGCCAGTCGCTGCTGCCCGTGCTCGCCACCGGCTTCGTGCTGCCGTTCCTGTTCTGGTGCGCCATGATCGGCTTCGTGGTCTACGTGCACCACACGCACACCGAAGTGCAGTGGCATGACGACCGCGCGGACTGGGCGCGCGCCCAGCCCTTCGTGTCCACCACCGTGCACCTGACCTTTCCGCTGGGCATCGGCGGCGCGATGCACCACATCATGGAGCACACGGCGCACCACGTTGACATGAGCATCCCGCTGTACCGCCTGAAGGACGCGCAGTCCTGCCTGGAGCACATGCTGCCGGGGCGCATCGTGGTGCAGCCGTTCTCGCTGCGCTGGTACTTCGACACCGCGCGGCGCTGCAAGCTGTACGACTTCGAGCGCCGGTGCTGGACCGACTACGCCGGCCGGCCCACCAGCCCGGTGGCCTGACTGCCTGCAAATTGAGCAATCTGTCGGGAGCCGCTATCCACGGGCCTTCGCCTGCGACACGAACGGCTTCCCCACAGAGTTGTCCACAGTGGCTGTGGGTTCCGTCCTACGCCGTTGAGCTCGATCTTCCTAAGGTGTTTCCCTCTGGAAGAAATCGAGCTTCCGGTTCCGGGGCAAGGACTTGAGCTGCAGCTCGGCGCGCAGCGCATCGCCCTTGCTCGCGTACTCGCGCGCGGCGAGCACGCGCAAGGGCGCGCGGGCGCGGGTGAACTTCGCGCCGCGCCCGAACACGTGCTGGAAGAAACGCTGTTCGACGTCGAGCGCGATGCCCGCGTAGTAGACGCCGCCCTCGCACTCCAGGAGGTACAGCCACCAGGGCGAGGATGGGAGGGGCACTCCTAGACGATGCGAACGCTGAGGTTCGGCAGCTTGTCGACGTGGATCTCGATCACGTCGCCGCGAACCACGGGGCCCACGTTCTCCGGCGTGCCGGAGTAGACGATGTCGCCGGGGAACAGCTCGTTGGCTTCCGACAGCTTGCTGATCTGCTCGGCCACCGACCAGATCATCTGGTTCAGGTTGGCGTTCTGCTTGGTCTGGCCGTTCACCTTCAGCCAGATGGCGCCCTGCGCGAAGTGGCCCACCTGCGCCACCTTGTGCACCGGCCCGATCACCGCCGAGTGGTCGAAGCTCTTGCCGATCTCCCACGGCTTCTTCTCGTCGCCCATCGCGCGCTGCAGGTCGCGCCGCGTCATATCCAGGCCCAGCGTGTAGCCATACACGTGCTCCAGCGCGCCGGCCACCGGGATGTTCTTGCCGCCCTTGCCCAGCACGGCCACCAGTTCCACCTCGTAGTGGTAGTTCTTGGTCAGCGTGGGATAGGGATGGTTGCCCACCGTGCCGGGCGCGACGAACTGGATGGCGTCGGTCGGCTTCTGGAAGAAGAACGGCGGCTCGCGGTTCGGATCCGAGCCCATCTCGATCGCATGGGCGCGGTAGTTGCGGCCGATGCAATAGATCCGGCGCACCGGAAAGACTTCATCGCTGCCCACGATGGGCACCGTGCTGCCCGGCACCGCGAAAGCCGTGCGCGCCGGCGTCCCCGAAGCGGTGCTGCCCGTGGCCGCGCAGCCCGCGAGTCCCGTGACGGCCGCGGCTGCGGAGCCCTGGAAGAAATCACGCCTGTCCATCGTTGTCGTCTCCTCGTGTTGAACGGCTCGAGATATCCCAGCTCCCGCCAACCAAGTCAATCGGTGGATGAACTTCGTGCTTTCTCCAATGCTGAAAGGTTGTCGAAAGAAACCCTCTCTCAGGACGCCACGAACACCAGCAGCAGGTTGTTCGCAGGCATCGGATGCCGCCGCGCCAGCGCGAGCCCGTTGCGACGCGCCTCTTCGGCGACGTCGTCCAGCTGCCGGATCCCCCACGAGGGATCACGCGCCCGCAGGCTTTCGTCGAAGGCGAGATTGCTCGGCGCGGTGGGCACGTCCTTCTCGAAGTACGGGCCGTACGTGATCAGCATTCCGCCCGGCGCGAGGTGGCGCGCGGCGCCGGCCATGAGGCCCGCGCAAACGGCCCACGGCGCGATGTGCAGCATGTTGGCGCAGAAGATCGCATCGAACTTGCGCGTGAACGGCCACCGCGGTTGCGTCACGTCCAGTTGCTGCGGCGGCGGCACGTTGGAGAGTCCGGACTGCGCGATCCGCCCGGCGATGGCGGGCAGCATCGCCGGATCGAAGTCGGAAGGCTGCCAGGTCCATCCTGGCAGCGACGCCGCGAACCACGCCGCGTGCTGCCCCGTCCCGGAAGCGATCTCCAGTGCCGTGCCGCGCTCGCCCAGGATCTCCCTGAGCTGCGCGAGGATCGGTTCCTTGTTGCGGTCGGCGGCGGGGCTGTGAGGCAGGTCGGTCATGGGCGCGAGTGTGCACCTCAGCGCAGCTGCACGACGCTGCCCACCGACGGTACGCCGTTCGTGTCGACCAGGAACAGCATGTAGAAGCCCGGCGGCGCGAGGTTGGCGTTGGCCGGCGACGTGATGTCGAGCACGCCCGCGCCCGGCGTGAACGGCAGCACGTTGATGCGCTGGTCCATGTTGAACGCGTGCGTGACGGCCGAGAGGCGGATCAGCGTGACCTGGCCGATGCCCGCCGCCTGCGCGCTCTGCACCCTGAACCGCTGGCCGTAACCCAGTTGCGCCGGCGCGCCGCCCATGACGGGCCGAGGCCCCTTGAAGAGATAAGGCGGCGAGAAGATCTCGACGTCGGGGAAGACATCGTCGGCACCGCGCTCGCCGCCCATCACGACCACCCGCCCGTCCGCCAGCAGCAGCGCCGCGGAGTGGTACAGCCGGGGCACGCTGCCGCTGGCCAGCGCGGTCCAGGATTCCGTGAGCGGGTCCCACAGCTCCGCGGAAAGCGTCGGCGAAGTGGGATCGTTGTGGCCGGGCCCGGAGGTTCCGCCCGTCACCAGCACCTTGCCGTCGGGCAGGATCGTGCCGGTGTGGTGGCGCCGCGCCACGGACATCGGCGCCACGGTGCGCCAGCCCGGGCTGGCCGCGTTCAGGTCGATGACCTCGGCCGAGGCCTGCGGCGGATCGCCGCCGCCAACCACCAGGATCTTGCCCGGCGCGTACATGGCCGCCGTGCCGTAGTCGCGGAAGCCGTGGTTGCGCTCGGCCACGAACGACCAGCTGCCGGTGCCGCGCGTATCCAGCAATCGCGTCGTCGTGCCGGGCCCGACGTCGACCACGCGTCCGTCGGGCACGACGAACATCATCGGGTACATCGGCTGGTCGAGCTGGGCGCTGGTGAGGCTGCGCCAGCTGTTGGTCGCGGGCTGGTAGACCTGCGGCAGCGTGTTCATGCCCACCGAGGTGTCCATCGATCCGGACGTGACGAGCGCGTCGCCGCTGGGAAGCGTGGTCACCGTCGGGTACCAGCGCCCGGCGTTCATGTCGGGCGCGGGCGTCCAGCTGTTGCTTCGCGGGTCGTAGACCGAGGCCCGGGCCAGGCCGACGAAATCGGCGATGTGTCCGCCGGCCAGCAGCACTCGACCGTCGGGCAGGTAGCCGTGGCCGGCGCAGAAGAGGTCGTAGCCGGGGTTGGGCAGGTTCTGGGCCGACTGGGTCGCGGGATCCCAGAGCGTCTGGTTGAAGAAGCGCCCCACCATCATGATCCTGCCGTTGGGCAGGTAGACGTTGTGGACCGGCGAGATCGGCAGGTTCGGCACCCGCGCCCACTGGCCGGTGACGGCGGCTTCGCCGAACGAGACGCTCGCGCCGACGGGAGAAGCGGAAGGCGCAGGAGCAGGAGCAGGACTGCTGGGAGCCGGCCCCGCGCCGCCGTTCACGGTGGTCGGAGGCGCACCACCGCCGCCGCCTCCGCCGCAACGGGCCAGGAGCAGGATGGATGCGACGACCCCCGCCATTACAAGCGCCACCCTCATAGCGCCTCCGTCAAGAACTGCCTGGAAGAACGGTAAGGCGCGGCGGGATTTTTGGGGAGTAGCCCCTCCGGACTACCAACAACGGGGAACCTGGCCGGGACTGTCGAAGGCGGTCAGCCCTTGACCAGGTAGATCTCGCTTTGCTTCGGGAACATGCTCCCGTGGTAGCGGAAATCCTCGACCTGCAAGCCGTGCCGCTCGAAGCTCGAGAAGAGCCACGACTTGCTGTACCGCACGACGGTCAGGGGGCCGTCGCAGGCGTAGGGAACGTAGTTCGTCGGGTTGATCGAGAGGTCCTCGACGTCGTCTTCGGCGAAGGCGGTGAGGAAACACCGGCCACCCGGGCGAAGGATGCGTCCGATCTCGCGGTTGTACGCCTCGACGTCCTCGGGCTTCATGTTCGTGTACAGGCCCCAGAGGAAGGCGATGTCCGCCGAGTCGTCCTCCAGCGGCAGCCGCAACTGGCTGCCATCGAAACTGCCGCCCGGGTTGTAGTGCGCGTTGGCCATGTCCAGGTGCATGAACCGGAAGCTGGGGTGCAGCTTCTCTATGTTTTCCTTGCACCAGCGCACGAAGGGTTCGTTGGCGTCGATCCCGAGGTACTGCACGTCGCCGAATTCGGCCAGCAGCCCGGTGGCCAGCCGCCCCAGCCCCGACCCGATGTCGACGACGCGGGAGCTCTTCGTATAGCCCAGCCGGTCCGGAAATTTCGTGGCCTCGAGCACCGCCGACAGGAAGAAGAAGCTGTCGGTGCGGAAGGCGTCGCCGCACATCCGGCCCCGCATGCCCTTCGGTGGCAGCCGGTAGCCGCGATGCAGGACGTACCCCCTGGCTTCGGCGCCCTTGTCTTCGAGCAGGGGCGCCAGCCTTTCCAGCCGCAGGCCCACGCTTCTCAGGTTCCTGACCGCGATCTCGAGGATCGGCTGCCGCAGCCGCCGCGTCGCAGGCTTCACGAAGGTGCTGTTCATGCGAGGCAGTATGGAACTGCCCCGGTGCCGGGGCGTACTGCCGGGAAGACGTTAGCCCTATCGAGTGCTGCGCAACGTAACGGCCGGCTGCTCATCCAGCGCGGCCATCAATCGTGCCAGCTTGTCGGGATTGCGCTGCACATGGATGCGCGCGATCCGGTCACCGTCGAGGTCGAGCGACTGCGCGGACTCGAGGCGGCCATCGATGAAGCGCAGCAAGCCCCACTGGCCGTTGATGAGCGCGAGTTCCATCCGCACTTGCGCGCCGAAACGCAGGTGCGTCGCGTAGTAGAGCTGGGCGATGCGCTGTCCGCCGTGCAGCGGATGGCCGAAGCTGGGCACGCGCCCGCCGCCGTCGCCGACCAGTTCCGCGTCCTCGTCCAGCAGCGTCTTGAGCGCGCCGAAGTCGCCCTGCGTGGCGGCCGTCGCGAAACGGCTGAGCAGCTGGTGGTGCACGTCGGGCGACACGCGCTGACGCGGCCGGCCTTCGCGCAATTGCTCCTTGGCGCGATGCACGAGCTGGCGGCAGGCGGCCTCGCTCTTGCCGGTGACCTGCGCGACCTCCGCGTAGCTGGCGTCGAACACCTCGCGCATCAGGAAGGCCGCGCGCGCTTCGGGCGCCAGCCGCTCGAGCAGCACGAGGAAGGCCACCGAGATGTCGTCGGCCCGCTCCAGCACGTCCTGCGGCGTCGGCGGCGAATCGTCCAGCAGCGGCTCGGGCAGCCACAGGCCCGGATAGTTCTCGCGCCGCACCTTCGCGGCGCGCAGCCGGTCGAGCGCCAGGCGGCTGGTGGTGGTCACCAGCCAGGCTTCGGGGCTGTCCAGGTCGCGCGGGTGCTCGACCTCGTTCCAGCGCAACCAGGCGTCCTGCACCACCTCCTCGGCGTCGTGCACCGAACCGAGCATGCGATAGGCGATGCCCTGCAGCTTGCGCCGCGAGCCCTCGAACACCTGGGTTGCATCCATCAAGAAGCCCTCGAGGGCGGGATTCTCGGCCCTCACGCGCGGCCGGACAACCAGTTCTCGAAGCGCGCGGCGCCCAGGCGCGCCTCGCCGGCCGGCACCAGCGTGCCGGGCTCGAGCACCGCGCCGAAGTACGGCGCCTTGGCGTCGCTCATCACCTCGCGCTTGTCGCCCTTGGCGCGCAGGAAGCGGCCGACCAGCTGGTCGAGCTGGAAGCGTTCCGGGCCCGCGATCTCCACCGTGCCGTTGACGGGCGGCGCCAGCGCGGCGTCGTGCACCGCCGCGGCCACGTCGTCCGAGGAGATCGGCTGCACCCAGGCGGGCGACAGATGCAGCACGGCGCCCTCGCCGGAGGCGCGCGCGATGCCGTCCACGAATTCGAAGAACTGGGTGGACTGCACGATCGTGTACGGGATGCCGCCGGCGCGCACCAGCTGTTCCTGCGCCTGCTTGGCGCGGAAGTAGCCGCTCTGCTGCAGCCGGTCGGTGCCGACCACCGACAGCGCGACGTGGTGGCGCACGCCGGCCTTGCGCTCGGCGGCCAGCAGCTGGTTGCCCGACCGCTGGAAGAAGTCCATCACGGCGTCGTCCGCGAAGCTGGGCGAGTTGGCCACGTCGACCACCACGTCGGCGCCGGCCAGCGCGGCATCCAGGCCCTCGCCGGTGAGGGTGTTCACGCCCGTGTTGGGGGAGGCCGCGAAGGCCTGGTGGCCGCTGGCCTCCAGGCGCTGGACGAGCTTGGAACCGATCAGTCCGGTTCCGCCGATGACGACGATCTTCATGGGGTCTCTCCGTGGATCGGCAGGCGGGGTGCCTGCCACTCCACCCAAGACGGCCGGCGCGGCGTCCTGTGACAGGCCGGGCACCGCAACCGACGAACGGTCGGATCGTCGATCGCTGTCACAACGCGAGGGGGTCGGCCGTCTGGCAGGCAGGAGCAGGAAGGCCCTGCTCTGCCTCAGACGAAAGGAAACCCAAGATGTCCCATGGTCCCCGCCTCGACTACCACGCCCTCGATCCCAAGAGCACGCGCGCCCTCTCCCAGCTGTCCTACGCGGCCGGCACCGGCCTGGACCGCAAGCTGCACGAGATGGTCAACCTGCGCATCAGCCAGATCAACGGCTGCGCCTTCTGCATCGACATGCACTGGGCCGACCTGGTGAAGCAGGGAGTGGAGCCGCGCGAGATCAACGCCGTGGCCGGCTGGCGCGAGGCGCCCCGGTTCTTCGGCGACCGCGAGCGCGCCGCCTTCGGCTGGGCCGAAGCGGTGAACGCGATCCCGCACCGCTCGCCCAGCGACGAGGAATTCGAAGCGATGAAGCGCCACTTCAGCGACGCCCAGATCGCGAGCCTCACCTATGCCGTCGGCGCCATCCGGTCGTGGAACATGCTCAACGCGAGCTTCCACATGCCGATGCCGGAAACGCCGTACGCGGTGGGCTGAGGCCGATGCTCAGCGCCGGACCGGCGGGCGCCTCGGTGCTCCGCCCGCGTCCGGCCGGCGCTCGGGCAGGTGGCGGAACATGATGCGACCCTTGGTCAGGTCGTAAGGCGACATTTCGAGCGTCACGTCATCGCCGGCAATGATGCGGATGCGGTGCTTCTTCATCTTGCCGCCGGTGTAGGCCACGAGTTCGTGGCCGTTGGTGAGCACGACCCGGCAACGCGAGTCGGGCAGGATTTCGGCCACGCGGCCGCGCATTTCGATCAGGTCTTCTTTCGCCATCGGAGTCCTCCCGCATGCCGTGGCATGCATGGCGTCTGCACGCCGCCGCCTCGAGGCGGCGGGCCGGAAAGAGGCGGCACCCGCGGGCGCCGCGTGTGGTCAGTAGCCGCGCGAGCCGCCGAAGCGGGGGGTGCGCGGCTCCATCGGACGGGCTTCGTTGACCACGAGTCCGCGGCCGCCGAGCTGGTGTCCGTTCATGCCCTCGATGGCGGCCTTGGCCTCGGCGTCCGTGGACATCTCGACGAAACCGAAGCCCTTGGAGCGGCCGCTGTCGCGGTCCATGACGATCTTGGCGCTCTGCACGGCGCCGAAGGCGCTGAACGCCTGCTCCATGTCGCTGTCGCTGAAGGTATAGGGCAGGTTGCCCACGTAGAGTTTGTTGCCCATTCGGACTCCATGAGAAAGGAAGGATCCACGATGGAGCCGGGATGCAATCACAAACTCATGGGGTCGGGTTCGGGAAGGCGAGCTGACTGGTCACCGCAGGAGGGGTGCCCCGCCAAGCGGGGGACCGACATTATGCTCCTCCCGCAGGCGCGGCAGGAAAGGGGTCCGTGTAAAGCCCGCCCCTAGGAAAGGGTTCCGCCCTCGCCGGCCAGCATCGCCCTCGCCTCTTCGGTCAGGGCCTCGACCGCCTCGCTGAACGCCTGGTAGCGGCCTTCCCCCAGCCGCTCGCGCAGGCGCCGCTCGCGGGCCAGCGAATCCGGCACCCCGCGGCGCAGCATCTCGGTGGCGGCGGGCGTGAGCGACAGCACCTGCTTGCGGCGGTCCTTGCCGTCGCTGCCCTGCTTCAGGAGGCCCAGCTCGGCCAGCTCGAACGCGACGCGGCTGACCTGGCTGTGGTCGAAGCTGGCCAGCCGCGCCACCTCGCCCGAGGTCGACGGGCCGAGCCGGTTGACGATCACCAGCACGCGCCACTGGCGGCTGGTCAGCCCCAGGGTCTCGCGCACCGACGCGTCCACCAGCCGCGACAGCAGCTGCGACAGCACCTGCACGCGGAAGGTGATCAGCGCCTCCGGCGCGTGCCCCTTCACCTGGGCCAGCGTGGCGGTCTTTTTGTTTGCGGATGCAATGGTTGCCATAGCACGGATTATCTTGGTATGCTGCGCGTCGAACAGGAGACAAGCGATGCATTTTGCAACCCGCCGCCGCGCCATCGTCGCGGCCCTCGCCACCGCGCTGGCCTCGACCTTCGCTTTCGCGGCCGACTTCCCGGCCAGGCCGGTCACGCTGGTGGTGCCGCAGGGCCCCGGCTCCGGCAGCGACGTGGTGGCCCGCCTGCTCGGCGTCCACCTGGGCCACGCGCTGGACCAGTCGGTGGTGATCGAGAACCGCACCGGCGGCGGCGGCATCATCGCCCACCAGTCGGTGATGCGCGCCCCGCCCGACGGCTACACGCTGCTCTTCACCTCCACCGCCCAGCTGCTGGTGGTGCCCGCGATCAATGCCTCGGCCCGCTACTCGCTGGACGACTTCGTGCCGGTGGCGCCGGTGCTGCGCGCGCCGTTCGCGGTGCTGGTGGCGAACACGCCCAATGCGCCGAAGACGCTCAAGGACCTGGTCGAGCAGCTGCGCACCCAGCCGTCGGCCTACGCGTCCGCCGGCACCGGCACGATGACGCACCTGGGCTCCGAGATCTTCCTGCGTCGCGCGGGCGTGAAGGCCACCCACGTTCCCTACAAGGGCAGCGGCGCGGCGCTCACGGACCTCATGAGCGGCCAGGTGCTTTTCGCCACCGATTCGCTGACCGCCTCGCTGACGCACGTGCGCTCGGGCCGCCTGCGCGTGCTGGCCGTCACCGGCGACAAGCGCGAAGCCTCCCTGCCCGACGTGCCCACGCTGGCCGAGGCCGGCCTGCCGGGCGATCCGATCGCGGTGATCGGCGGCATCTTCGCGCCCAAGGGCGTGCCGCGCGAGGTGGCGCAGCGCATCGAGAAGGCGGTGGACGAAGCGCTGCGCAACCCCGAGGTGGTCTCGCGCTTCGCCGCCATGGAAACCGGCCTGCTGCGCGTGTCCAACGACGCGTTCCTCGCCCAGCTGCGCAAGGAAGCGCCGGGCTGGCAGGCGCTGGTCAAGCAGCTCGAGCTGAAGGCGGACTGAGCGCATGGCCGAACAGGACCTGCCGCGCGTCGCCCTGCAGCCGCAGGCGCGCGGCCCGCTGGAAGGCGTTCGCGTCGTCGACCTGTCGCGCCTGGTGGCGGGCAACATGCTGTCGATGCAGCTGGCCGACTTCGGCGCCGACGTGGTGAAGCTGGAGTCGCCCGCCGGCGGCGACACGCTGCGCCAGTGGCAGGGCGAGGACGGCGAGGGGCAGCCCTTCGACGGCTGGTGGCGGGTGTACGGCCGCAACAAGCGCAGCCTGGCGCTGGACCTGCGCGATCCGCAGGCCATGGCGCTGCTGCGGCAGCTGCTGTCGACCGCCCACGTGCTGATCGAGAGCTTCCGCCCCGGCACGCTCGAGGCGATGGGACTGGCGCCCGGGTCGCTGCACGAGGCCAACCCGAAGCTGGTCGTCGTGCGCCTCTCGGGCTGGGGCCAGAGCGGGCCGTACCGCACCCTGCCCGGCTTCGGCAGCCTGGTCGAAGGCTTCTCGGGTTTCGCGCACAAGCACTCCGAAAGCGGACGCCCCGGCCTTCCCAACATGGCGCTCGCCGACATGGTCGCGGGCCTCACCGGCGCTTACGCCACGATGGCCGCGCTGCGCGAGGTGGAAGTGCGCGGCGGCAAGGGCCAGGTGGTCGACCTGTCGCTGCTGGAACCGATGCTGGCCATCATGGGCCCCGACGTCACGCTGCATGCGGCCGGCGGCCCCGAGCCCGAACCCGGCCTCAAGATCGCTTCGCCGCGCGGCGTCTACCGCTGCCGCGACGGCGGCTGGGTGGCGCTGTCCGGCTCGACCGATGCGATGTCGCGCCGCGTTCTGGAGACCATCGGCCGGCCGGAGCTGGTGAACGATGCGCGCTTCATCACCAACGCGGCCCGGCTCGCCCACGACGGCGAACTGGACGCGCTGATCGGCGACTTCATCGCCGCCCGCGACCAGGCGGAGTGCCTGGCCCTCTTCCGCGCCAAGGGCGTGACGGTGGGACCGATCCACGACTCGGCGCGGCTGCTGCGCGACGAGCACGTGCGCGAGCGCGGCTGCTATGTCGAGGTGGAAGGGACCGTGATGCACCACGTCACGCCGCGGCTGTCGGACACGCCGGGGGCCGTGCGGCGCACCGCACCGGCGCTCGGCCAGCACACCGCGGAACTGCTCGCCGAGCTCGGCCTCACCGAAGGCGACCTCCAGCCGCTGCTGCAGCGAGGGGCCGCGCGATGCGCATGAACGGTTGGCGATCGCTCCTCTTCGTGCCCGCCACTTCGCCGCAGCTGCTGGCCAAGGCGGCGCGCAGCGGCGCCGACGCGGTCATCGTGGACCTGGAGGATTCCGTCGCACCGGAGCGCAAGCCGGAAGCCCGCCGTCTCGCGCATGAGGCGATCTCCGCCGGCGGCAACGAAATCCCCCTGCTGCTGCGGGTGAACTCGCAGCCCGGATGGCTGCCGGAGGACCTGGCGCAAGCGCCGCTGGATCGCCTCCAGGGCGTGATGCTGCCCAAGGTGGAATCGGCGCGGCAGGTGATCGACGTCCAGGAAACGCTGACGCGCCTCGGCGCGCCGAAGCTGCCGATCGCCGTGCTCATCGAGACCGCGCGCGGGGTGCTGAACGCCGAACGCATCGCCGCCGCCGGCCCGAACGTGGCCGCATTGGGCTTCGGCGCCGAGGACTACGCCTCCGAGATGGGCGTGGCGCCGCAACCGCCTTCGCTGCTCTGGCCGGCGCAGCAGGTCGCCACCTGCGCCCGCGCCTTCGGACAGGCCTGCTGGGGACTGCCGGGCAGCATCGCGGAGATCGCCGACATGGAAGCGTTCGGCTCGCTCGTCTCGCAGGCACGCGCCGCGGGATTCACGGGCACCGTGTGCATCCACCCGAAGCAGGTGGCCGTGGCCAACCAGGGCTTCGGGCCCTCGGCCGCGGAACTCGAATGGGCGCGCAAGGTCGTGGCCGCCGACGATGACGCGCAGCGCCGCGGACTCGGCGCGGTCCAGCTGGACGGCCGGATGATCGACCGGCCGATCGTGGAACGCGCGCGGCGCTGGCTCCGGCTCGCGACGCGCTGACGGGAGGGCATGCCGTGGGCTTCGCGTCGCAGAACATCCGCAGCGAGTGGTCGCAGCACGACACCCACTGCGCCGTTCAGGTCAGCGGCGCCCCTGCCCTCCACGAGTTCTTCTCGTTCCTCTCCTGGCTGTCGGTCCAGACCGAGGGCTGGTCGGTGCGCCGGCTGCTGCTGGACCTGCGCGGCGTGCAGTCGATGCACGATCCGCAGGACCAGCTGCTGGCCGGCAATGCCGTCGGGCTCGCGCTGCGCCACGTGGACAAGGTCGCCGCGATCGTCCCCGGCCATGTGGACCCCGGCCAGGACGACTGCGATTCGATGTTCACCGACGAGCGCGGCGCCCTGGACTGGCTGCTGGAGGACTGAGCCCGAACACCTGGCGCAGGTACGCCAGGAAGGTCTCGTCGGAGGACAGGGTCTTGCCCGGGCTGTCCGAGAGCTTGGCCACCGGCTGGCCGTTGGCCGAAGTGAGCTTCATCACGATGTTGAGCGGCTCCAGCCCGACGTCGTTGGTCAGGTGCGTGCCGATGCCGAACCCGAGCTGGGCCTCGTCGGCGAACCGGTCGTGGATCTCCAGTACCTTCGGGATCGTCAGCGCGTCGGAGAACACCAGCCGCTTGGTGCCGGGATCGATGCGCAGCCGCCGGTAGTGCGCCAGCGCCTTCTCGCCCCACTCGATCGGATCGCCGGAGTCGTGGCGCAGCCCGTCGAACAGCTTGGCGAAATAGAGGTCGAAGTCCGCCAGGAAGGCGTCCATGCCGACCGTGTCGGTCAGAGCGATGCCGAGGTCGCCGCGGTACTCCTGCACCCAGTCCTCCAGTGCCGCGCGCTGGAAATCGCGCAATCGCACGCCCAGCGCCTGGTAGGTCTGCAGGTATTCGTGCGCCATCGTGCCGATGGGGACCAGCTGCAGCTCCCTGGCCAGCATCACGTTGGACGTCCCGGTGAATAGCGCCGGGATCCCGTCGCGCAGCGTCGTCAGCACCTCCCGATGCCAGGCCTGGGAGAAGCGGCGCCGCACGCCGAAGTCGAAGATCTCGAGCGGATGCGCGCGGGGCGGCCGGCGCTCGAACTCCCGCAGGGCCTCGATCTTGGAACGCAGGCGCGCCCGCCCGGCCTCCAGCGCCTGCTGCCCATCCGCCGAGCGGAAGTGCAGTTCGTTGACGATCGCCAGCACGAAGATCTCGAAGAACATCACGTGCACCTGCGGGCCGCTGGCCCGGATGCGCAGTTCGTCGCCTTCGGCGGCGGCGGAGATGAAGCGGCGCTGGAACTGGAACAGCCGCAGGAAATCGACGAAGTCGCTCTTGATGAAGCGAAGCGCGCCGAGGTACGAAAGCTCCTCGTCGGAGAACCGCAAGGCGCACAGCGCATCGAGCTGCGCGTTCACCTGCGGGGCCAGGCGGGCCAGCGGCCGCTGCGGGCGGTTGCGGCAAACGAAGGTGTACTCCGCCTGCGTCTGCGGATGCCGGTGCAGCATCGCCTGCCACATCGTGAACTTGTAGAGGTCGGTGTCCAGCAGGCTGGCGATGACGGGGCGATCCATGCTCATTGCCCACTGTGCGTCACGGATGCCCGGCCGTCTGTAGGAGCGCCTTGAATATCGGACATCTGCGCCTAGGATGGTTCATCCCAACGAAGCGGAGCGCGCCATGCCACGGTCCCTGACTGAGGAAACGTTCGTCGCGTCCGGTGCCCTGAACATCTTCCTTCGATCGTGGCAGCCCGATCGCGAGCCGCGCGGCGTGCTGGTCATCTGCCATGGCGTCAACTCGCACGGCGGCCAGTACGCGTGGCCCGCGGAACAGTTCGCGAACGCGGGGCTCGCGGTCTATGCGCTCGACCTGCGCGGGCGCGGCAAGTCGGACGGCGAACGCTTCCATGTCGAGGACGTCGCCGACTACGTCACCGACGTCGCCGGCACCGTGAAGATCGCCAGGTCACGCCATCCCGGCCTGCCCGTGTTCCTGCTCGGCCACAGCGCCGGCGGCGTGGTGAGCGCGACCTACGTGCTCGAGAGCCAGTCCGAACTCGCGGGCTTCATCTGCGAGAGCTTCGCGTTCCAGGTGCCCGCGCCCGGCTTCGCGCTGGCCGCCATCAAGTGGCTGAGCCACATCGCGCCGCGGCTGCCGGTGCTCAAGTTGAAGAACGAGGACTTCTCGCGCGACCCGGAGGTGGTGGCGGCGCTCGACAGCGATCCCTTGACGGCCAACGAGGTGCAGCCGGCGATCACGGTGGCCGCCCTGGTGCGTGCCGACGAGCGCCTGCGCGACGAGTTCCCGAAGATCACGCTGCCGGTGCTCATCCTGCACGGCACCGAGGACAAGGCGACGGTCTGCCACGGCAGCGAGTTCTTCTACCGGACGGTGGGCTCGCAGGACAAGACGCTCAAGCTGTACGAGGGCCACTACCACGACCTCCTGGCCGACATCGGAAAGGAGACCGTGGTCGCGGACATCACGGCCTGGATCGAACGGCGCCTGGGGTGATGCCGGACGCGGCGCTCACGCCGCCGCGAACGTCCCCGCCGATCCGCGCAGCAGCCGGCGGTACATCTGGAAGGTCAGCCGCTGCATGGGCAGCACCTCACCGCGGCAGCGCGCCATCGCGTGCCGCAGCATCCCGCGCAGCGACCACGGCTTGGCCGACCCGATGAAGTGGATCACCTTGATCAGGCTCGCGCGGCCGGAATGGAGCGCGTGCGCATCCAGCGTGTAGCGGCCGCTGGCGATGTACCGGTCCACCAGCGGATGCAGCATGTTGTAGCCCTGGTCGAGCTGCAGCCTGGACGCCGGCCACTCGGGGTAGTAGGCGTTGATCAGGTCCTGGTCGCCGACGACGCGCGTGCCCTCGTGCGAGGCCTCGCGCAGCGCGGTCGGCAGCGTGGCCGCGATCTCCTCGGCCAGGCCCTCGCGGGGCTCGATCACCATCAGGCCGGAGTTGAGCCGCACCCAGTCGGGGTAGACCAGCTGGCCGGCCGCCACCGCCGACATGTGCGGCCAGTCGAACAGCTCGTCGATGCGCGACAGCACCATCATGTCGCTGTCGAGGTACACCAGCTTGCGGTACCGCGTCAGCCCGAAGAGATGCAGCTTGTCGAAGGTGTTGGACCAGTGATGCGCATCGGACTGCTTCAGCCCGGCCGGGCGGATCGCCTTCGGCAGGCGCACCGTTTCCAGGCCCTCGCGCTCCAGGACGGACTCGACCTGCGCACCGACACCGGCCGCCACGGCCACGACCAGGGGCCGCTCCGTGCCGCTCGCGCGCAGCGAACGGCCCAGCGCGATCGCTCCGGGCAAGTAGTCGGGGGTGCTGATCAGCGTGATGTAGGGTTGCACCGCCGCATTGAAACAGCGTGCCAACGCGACGGTGTTGCAACACTGGCAACAGCATCCGGGCAGTGCTGCCGCCGATCTCCGGGCCTTCAGCGCCGGTACATGCGCGTGATCGAGAAGGTTTCGGCGTCGCCCGCTCCGTGCTCCTCGACATAGGCGCGGTACTGGCCGATCGCGGCCTGCAGCAGCGGCAGCGCCAGGCCACCGGACGCGCGGACCTCGTCGACCACGCGCAGGTCCTTGAGCAGCTGCGCGGCCCGACCCGCGGGCGGCTCGAACGACTCGGCGGCCATGAGGGGCCAGATCCTCTGCAGCCCCACCGAATCGGCCAGTCCGCCCGCGAGGCACGAGGGAACCTTCTCCAGCGGCAGGCCCATGCGACGAGCCAGGGTCAGCGCCTCGGCCAGCAGCACGGCGGTGCCGCCGACCAGCGCCTGGTTGACCACCTTCATGTCCTGGCCGCTGCCGACCTCGCCCAGGTGCGTGCGGCGGCTTGCCACGGCCTGCAGCAGCGGCTCGACGGCCGTCGCATCTTCCGGCGCGGCGCCGAACATGATGGTGAGGCTGCCGCTCGCCGCGGCCGGGGGCCCGCCGGAGACCGGTGCATCGATCCAGCGCAGGCCCAGTAGCCCCGCCCGTTGCGCGAGCGCGCGCGTCTGGTCCGGCGGCACCGTCGAGAAGTCCACCACCCGCCCGGACGCCCGCGCGGCCCGCGCCAGGCCCTGGGGACCGAACACCACGTCCTCCACGGCGTGCCCGTCGATGACGCAAAGGCAGACCGTGGCGCAGCGCGCGGCGACTTCGGCGGGCGACTCGGCCACCAGCGCGCCGGCGGCCGCGAGCGGCACGCTGCGCTCCAGCTCGCGGTTCCAGACGACGAGCGGAAAGCCTTGCTCGGCGAGGCGCAGGGCCATGGCCTGGCCGAGCAGGCCCAGGCCGATGAATCCGATGGGAGGGGAAGTGCTGTTCATTTCACGGGAAGGGGAATGGCGTACAGGCGCACGGCGTTGTCATGGAAGAGCGCGCGGCGCTCCCTCTCGGCCAGGTCCCGCACGATGCAGTCGAAGCCGTCGTAGATCTGGTCGAAGCTCGCGCACAGGCTGTCGACCGGGAAGTTGCTGGCGAACATGCAGCGCTCCACGCCGAAAGCCTCGATGGCCGCGAGCACGATGCCGCGGTTGGCCTGCGCGGTCCACGGCTGGCCGCGCACGCCCAGGCCGGAGATCTTCATGGCGATGTTGGGCCACTGCGCGGCCGTGCGAACCGCGGCCTGCCAGGCCGCGAGGCCTTCGGCGCCGCGGTCGGCCGGAAGCGCCGCGTGGTTCACGATGACCTGCACGTCGGGAAAGCGGCGCGCCAGCGCAGCGGCTTCGTGCAGGTGCCACCAGGGCGTCTGCAGGTCGAAGCGCAGCTGCCGACGGGCCAGCGCCTCGAAGCCGCGCAGCCACGCCGCATCGGCCAGCCCGCCGGGTGGACCGCCGGGCGCGGCGTTGGAGCGCGGCTTGTGGCGCACGCTCCGCACGAAGTCGAACGCGGCCAGCCGCTCGAGTTGCTGCTCGACATCCGGCCGGTCGAGCCACGCTTGCGCCACGGCGACGCTGGGCAGTCCGCTCTCGCGGCGCAGGCCGGCGATGTACCCGAGCTCGTCCACCGCCGCGCCCTCGCTCCACTCGGCCTCGACATAGACCGAGGCCACGACGTCGAAGCGCACGCTGTCCCGCCGGTAGTCGTCCGGCAGGTAGGGCCGGCGCAGCGCGCCGTAGTCGCCGTAGCGGAAAGGGATGGGCGGCTCGTCGCAGAGCCAGGGGTGGCGGTTGACGCGCGGATCCCAGAAGTGCTGGTGCGCGTCGACGATGGCCAGGCGGCCGGCGGTGGCGGTCATCCGCGTCCTTCAGGCCGCGAGCGGGATCGCGGGATGCTGGTCGGCGACGCTGAACAGGATGCGCTGGTCGACCTGATCCAGGCGCGTCTGCCCGCAGAACGCCATCGTGAGGTCCAGCTCCTTGTGGATGATCTCCAGCGCCCGGGTGACGCCCGCGCCGCCCATCGCGCCCAGCCCGTACAGCATGGAGCGGCCGATGTAGGTGCCGCGCGCGCCGAGCGCGAGCGCCTTGAGCACGTCCTGGCCGGAGCGGATGCCGCCGTCCATGTGCACCTCCAGCCGGTCGCCCACCGCTTGCGCGATGCGCGGCAGCGCGACGATCGACGAGGGCGCGCCATCGAGCTGGCGGCCGCCGTGGTTGGAGACGATCAGCGCATCGGCACCGGTCGCCGCCGCGGTGCGCGCGTCCTCCACGTCCTGGATGCCCTTGAGGATCAGCTTGCCGTCCCAGAGCCTGCGGATCCAGCGCACGTCGTCCCAGTTGAGCGTGGGATCGAACTGGCGGGCGCACCACTCTGACAGCAGCGCGTTGTCGCCCAGGCCGTCGATGTGCCCGACGATGTTGCCCAGCGTGCGCCGGCGAGTGTTCAGCATGCTCCACCACCAGCGCGGCTTGCTCGCGATGTCGGCCAGGTTGCCCAGCGTGAGGCGCGGCGGCGCCGACAGGCCGTTCTTCAGGTCCTTGTGGCGCTGTCCGCTGATCGGCAGGTCCAGCGTGAGCACCAGCGCCGACACGTTCGCGGCGCGCGCCCGCGCGATCAGACGCTCGACGAAGCGGCGGTCGCGCATCACGTACACCTGGAACCAGAACGGATGGCCGCCGGTTCCCTCGGCCACGTCCTCGATCGAGCAGATGCTCATGGTGGACAGCGTGAACGGGATGCCGAAGTCGCGCGCGGCCCGCGCCGCCAGGATCTCGCCGTCGGCATGCTGCATGCCGGTGAGCCCGGTGGGCGCGATGGCCACGGGCATGGCGACGTCCTGCCCCAGCATGCGGGCGCGGGTGCTGCGCTGCTCCAGGTCGACGGCCACGCGCTGGCGGAAGCGGATCCGCGCGAGGTCGCCCTCGTTCGCGCGGTAGGTGCTCTCGGTCCACGAGCCGGAGTCGGCGTACTGGTAGAACATGCGCGGGACGCGCTTCTCGGCGAGGACTCGAAGGTCCTCGATGCTGGTGATAATGCTCATGGAGGCGGCAGTGTAGGAACGCGGCCCGCCGCCCACAAACGAGTTTTATTCACGCGGCATCGAGAAAAAGTAGAGACATGGCCCGCCCTCTCCCACCGCTCAATCCGCTGCGGGCCTTCGAGGTCGCGGCGCGCCACACGAGCTTCACCAAGGCGGCCGAGGAACTGTTCGTCACGCCGTCGGCGGTGAGCCACCAGGTCAAGACGCTCGAGGAGCACCTGGGCATGGTGCTGTTCCTTCGCGAGGCCAAGACGCTCACGCTGACGGCCGCCGGCCGCGCGTACCTGCCTTCGGTGCAGCAGGCCTTCCAGCTGCTGGCCGACGCCACGAAGCAGCTCAGCGCGGAGCTGGCGCCCGTGCTGCGCGTCGACATGCCGCCCACCTTCGCGGCCAAGTGGCTGATCCCGCGGCTCGACCGCTTCGTCAAGGCGCATCCGGAGATCGACATCCGCGTGTCCGCCGACTCCGGCCCGCCGGATTTCGCGCGCGACAGCTACGACCTGGCCATCCGCTTCGGCCGCGGCCACTACCCGGACCTGCACTCGGAGCTGTGCCTCGCGGTCAACGTGTTCCCCGTGTGCAGCCCCTCGCTGATGGCGGGCGAGCATCCGCTGCGCGAGCCTTCGGACCTGCGCCACCACACGCTGCTGCACGACGCCAGCACCTACGCCGACGGCAGCAACCCCGACTGGGCGGCCTGGCTGCGGCATGCGGGGGCGAAGGACGTGGATGCCACGCGCGGCCCGTCCTTCACGCCCAGCCACCTGGTGATCAACGCCGCGATCGACGGCCTCGGCGTGGCGCTGGCCAAGGACAGCTGGGTGGAACAGGACCTGCTGCAGGGCCGGCTGGTGCGGCCGTTCGCGACGGCGCTGCCGGTGGAGTCGGCCTACTACATGGTGTTCCCCAAGCACCGCGCGAAGGACCTGCGCATCGCCACCTTCGTCGACTGGGTGCGCAGCGAAGGCGCCGCTTCGCAGGCCTAGCGGCCGACGAACGCCGGCCGGCTCTTCTCCAGGAAGGCCTTCCAGCCGATGCGAAAGTCCTCGGTGTCGAAGCACAGGTGCGCCTCGTCGCGCTCCTCCGCGGTGATCGGCGTGGGCTGCAGCATGCGGTTGACGAACTTCTTGTGCCAGCGCGCCACCAGCGGCGCGCCATGGCTGATGCGCTTCGCGGCGGCGAAGGCTTCGGCGGCCACCTCGGAGTCCGCGACGAAGCGGTTCACCAGGCCCTTGCGCATCGCCTCCTCGGCGCCGAACACGCGGCCTTCCAGCAGGATCTCCAGCGTGCCGGCCTTGCCGGCCAGCGCCACCAGGCCGCTCAGCTCCTCGTAGGAAACCACCAGGCCGAGCCGGTTGATCGGCACGCCGAAGCGGCTCGATTCGCCGCAGATGCGCATGTCGCACATCGTCGCCATCTCCAGGCCGCCGCCGACGCACGCGCCATGGATCTGCGCGAGCGTGGGATGGCGGCAGTCCGCGATGGCATGCAGCGCGGCCTGCGTGATCTTCGAGTAGGCGCGCGACTTCGCGGCGCTGTTGCGCTCGCGCTCGAACTCCTCGATGTCGGCGCCGGCGGAGAAGGCCTTCTCGCCCGCGCCGCGCAGGATGACGCAGCGCACCGAATCGTCGGCCGAC
This sequence comes from Pseudomonadota bacterium, assembly GCA_023387335.1. Lineage (GTDB taxonomy): Bacteria > Pseudomonadota > Gammaproteobacteria > Burkholderiales > Burkholderiaceae_C > Ramlibacter. Next base: position 195,334 of record JAEWIF010000052.1, read on the forward strand.
AACGCCTCGAAGGTCCGCGCCAGGTCGCGCCACATGCCCAGGTCCAGGGCGTTCATCTTGTCCGGCTTGTTCAGGGTGACGGTGGCGACGGCGTCGGTGCGCTCGAGGAGGATGGACATGTGCGTGCGGGATGGAAAAGGGGCGCAGTCTATGAGCCGCGCCCCTCGCGGGCCAAGCGAGAAAAACTAGTGCACGCCAGAGAATTTGTCGTTTGACCGGTCGATGGGGCGAATCCACACTGCGCCTCCTTTCAACCGCTCGACCGATGACCGCTCCCCTGCCCCTGTCCCACCTCAAGGTCCTGGATGTCAGCCAGGTGATGGCCGGCCCCTTCGCCTGCATGCTGCTCGGCGACATGGGCGCCGACGTCGTGAAGGTCGAACCGCCCGGCGTGGGCGACCAGACCCGCCGCGCCATGGGCTTTCGCCTCAAGGGCGCCGACAGCGGCGGCTTCCTCGCCCTGAACCGCAACAAGCGCAGCATCGAGATCGACCTCAAGAGCGCGGCCGGCCTCGAGGCCTTCTACGAACTCGTTCGCGGCGCCGACGTGCTGATCGAGAACAACCGCCCGGGCGTGGCCGCCCGCCTGAAGATCGACTACGAGACGCTGAAGGCGATCAACCCCCGGCTGGTGTACGCCAGCATCTCGGGCTTCGGCCAGACCGGCCCCTGGGCCAGCCGGCCGGGGTTCGACCTGATCGCGCAGGCGATGACCGGCATCATGAGCGTCACCGGCTACCCGGGCATGCCGCCGGCCAAGAGCAGCGTGCCGGTCGGCGACCTGGGCGCCGGCCTGTTCGCGGCCTACGCGGTGCTCAGCGCCGTGCAGGGACGCGATCGCAGCGGCCAGGGCCAGTACGTCGACGTCTCGCTGTTCGAAAGCGCGCTCAGCCTGTCGATCTGGGAGGTCGCGGAGTTCTGGGGCACGCAGAAGGTGCCTTCGCCCATCGGCAGCGCCAACCGCATGAGTGCGCCCTACCAGGCCTTCCGCGCCGCCGACCGCCATTTCGTCTTCGGCGCCGCCAACCAGAAGCTCTGGACCGCGCTGTGCGGGGTGCTGGAGCGCGCCGACCTGCTGCGGGACGAGCGCTTCGCCTCGAACACCGAGCGCCTTCGCAACCGCGACGCGCTGGTCGCCGAGCTCGAGCCGACGCTGGCCACGCGCAAGGCCGACGAGTGGATCGAGGCGCTGCTCGCCGCCGGCGTGCCGGCCGCGCCCATCCTCGGCTACGACGAGGCGCTGGTGAGCGAACAGGCGCAGGCGCGCAACATGGTGATGGAGATGGAACACCCGGTCGAGGGAACCATCCGCCAGCTCGGCTTCCCCGTGAAGCTGCACGGCACGCCGCAGCAGCTGCGCCGGGCCCCGCCGCTCCTGGGCCAGCACACCGAGGAAATCATGCGCGAGGCCGGCTGCGACGCCGCGGCCATCGAACGGCTGCGCGCGGCCGGCGCGTTCGGCTGAACGCCCTCACCGATCCCACTTCACCCCCAGCAATCACAAGGAGACAAACTTGATCCATCGCCGCAATTCCATCGTGGCCGGCCTCTGCGCAGCGTTCGCGCTGCTGGCCGGTGCGCCGCTGACGGCCGCCGCCGACGGCGCCTATCCGCAGCGCCCCGTGGAGATCGTCGTTCCCTATGCCGCCGGCGGCGGCGCCGACGTGATGGCGCGCGCCTTCTCCGCGGCGGCCGCCAGGCACCTTCCGCAGAGCTTCATCGTCATCAACAAGCCCGGTGCCGCCGGCGTGATCGGCTGGACCGACGTGATCAACGCCAGGCCGGACGGCTACAAGGTGGCGCTCACGACCGTGGAAGTCACCTTCCTCAACTACCTGGGCCTGGCGAAGTTCGGCTGGGACGAGCTGGTGCCCATCGCCAAGCTCAATGGCGATCCGGCCGTGCTGGTGGTGCGCGCCGACGCGCCCTGGTCGACGCTGGAGCAGTTCCTCGACGCCTCGAAGAAGGCCGGCGCCAACACGCGCATCGGCAACGCCGGCCAGGGCTCCATGTGGCACCTGTCGGCGGTGGCCCTGGCCGACAAGGCCGGCGCCAGCCTCAACCACATCCCGTTCGCGGGCGGCAACCCGGCGCTGCAATCGCTGCTGGGCGGCCACATCGAGGCCGTGATCGCGAGCGCGCCCGAGGTGGCGACCCACGTCTCCTCCGGCAAGCTGCGCGCGCTGGGCGTGATGTCCGCCAAGCGCATCAAGGGCTTCGAGAACGTGCCCACCATGAAGGAGCGCAACTACGACCTGGTGCTGGGCACCTGGCGCGGCCTCGCGGTTCCGAAGGGCACGCCGCCCGAGGTGATCAACACGCTCAAGACGGTGGTCGCCAGGACCATGCAGGAGCCCTCGCTGCGCGAGACGATGGAGAAGCAGAACTTCAGCACCGACACCTACGAGGACCAGGCCGCCTTCCAGGCGAGCATGGCGCGCGAGAGCGCCTACATCAAGCAGATCGCGGCCAAGGCCGACATGAAGAAGTGAGCCCCATGCAACGTCGTCGATTCCTCGCGGCCGCCGCCGCCTCCGCCACCTCCGTCGCCGCGCCCCTGGCCTTCGCGCAGGACCTGCCGGCCGGGCCGCTGAAGATCGTCGTCGGCTTCCCGCCGGGCGGCGGCACCGACGCGGTGGCCCGCCTCCTGGCCCAGAAGCTGGCCGCGCTGTGGAACATCAGCGTGGTGGTCGACAACAAGCCCGGCGCCGCCGGCGTGATCGCCGCCGAATTCACGGCCAAGCAGCAGCCCGACGGCAACACGCTGCTGATGGCCAACTTCAGCAGCCACGCGGTGGCGCCCGCGCTGTACCCCAAGCTGGGCTACGTGGTGGAGCGCGACTTCACGCCGCTGTCGCTGGTGGGCGTCACGCCCAACGTGCTGGTCTGCCGGCCCGACAGCGCCGCGAAGACGCTGCAGGACGTGATCGCGCTGTGCCGCGCCAAGCCCGGCCGCGTGTCGTTCGGCTCGGCGGGACAAGGCAGCGCGCAGCACCTCGCGCTGGAGATGTTCAAGCTGCGCGCCAAGGTCGACGCGCTGCACGTCCCGTACAAGGGCTCGGGCCCGATGATCACCGACCTCCTGGGCGGCCAGATCGACTACAGCTTCGAGACCATGTCCTCGGCGGTCCAGCTCGTGAAGCAGGGCAAGCTGGTCGCCGTCGCGCAGACCAGCGCCACCCGCTCGCGCCAGTTCGCCGACGTTCCCACGATCGCCGAGCTGGGCTACCCGGGCTTCCAGGCGGCCACCTGGTACGGCATGGTCGGTCCGGCGAAGCTGCCGGCCGCCATGGCCGCGCGCATGAACGCCGACATCAGCAAGGTGCTGGCGATGCCGGACGTGGCCGAGAAGCTGCAGGGCTACAGCGCCGAAGGCGGCGGTGGCTCCATGCGCCGCTTCGCCGAGTTCATGGCCGACGAGCAGGACCGCTGGGGCAAGGTCATCCGCGAGGCGAAGGTGACGCTGTGACGGCTGCGGCGAGTTCACCGGTCACCGCGGCGGAGACGCTGCCGGCGGACGCGGCGCGGGCGCTGCTGGTCGGCCGCGCCTGGCTGCCCGGTGTCGGCCCCGTGCCGGTGCTGGTGCGTGAAGGCCGCCTGCTGGACCTCAGCGCACTGGCGCCCACGATGTCCTCGCTTCTCGAGCGCGAGGGCCTCGCCCTTGCCCTGCGGTCGGCCAGCGGGACCGACCTCGGGCCGCTGGAGGGATGGCTCGCTTCCACTGTCGCGAACGGGCCCGACGAGGCGCACCGCCACCTGCTCGCGCCGAACGACCTGCAGGTGGTCAAGGCCGCCGGCGTGACGTTCGCCGACAGCATGGTCGAGCGCGTCATCGAGGAGCAGGCCCGCGGCGACGCGGCCAGGGCCGAAGCGGTGCGCCGGCAGGTCGTGGCCGTCGTCGGTAACGACCTGGCCGCGCTGCGTCCCGGTTCGAAGGAGGCCATGGCGCTGAAGGAACTGCTGCTGGCCAAGGGCCTGTGGTCGCAGTACCTGGAAGTGGGCATCGGGCCGGACGCCGAGGTGTTCACCAAGGCGCCGCCGATGTCCTCGCTGGGCACCGGCGTGCGCGTGGGCCTGCATCCGCGCTCCACCTGGAACAACCCGGAGCCCGAAGTGGTGCTGGCCGTCGACGCTGCCGCCCGCGTGGTCGGCGCGACGCTGGGCAACGACGTGAACCTGCGCGACTTCGAAGGCCGCAGCGCGCTCCTGCTCGGCAAGGCCAAGGACAACAACGGCGCGTGCGCCATCGGCCCCTTCATCCGGGTCTTCGACGAAGCGTTCGGCATCGACGACGTGCGGCGCGCGGTGATCGACCTCGAGGTGGCCGGCCGCGACGGCTTCGTCCTGCACGGCAGCAGCTCGATGGCGCGCATCAGCCGCGACCCGCTCGACCTGGTGGAGCACGCCATGGGGCGCTGCCACCAGTACCCCGACGGGATGATGCTGTTCTGCGGCACGATGTTCGCGCCCATCCAGGACCGCGATGCGCCGGGCGCGGGCTTCACCCACCACGTGGGCGACCGCGTGCGCATCAGCAGCGGCTCGCTGGGCGGGCTGGTCAACTGGGTGGACCACAGCGATGCCATCCCGCCGTGGCGGTTCGGCATCACCGCGCTGCTCCGGAGCCTGGCTGCGCGCAGGCCCTGATCACCACGCGAACATCAATGCCGCGCCGGCGCCCAGCAGGGCGCCGGTCGCGCCGATCAGGGTGACGTCATTGCGGTTGTCGCCGCTGAGGTGGGCAAAGCAGGCGGACCAGATGAAGGCGGCGCTCAGCGCCGCGAGCAGCACTGCGACGTCGAACTGAGTCATGGGGATTCACTCCGTCACGTTGGGCCATCGCGCAAGGGATGGCGGATTCACCAGCGGCGCTGCCGTGCCCGGTGATTCGTGACGCGCCAAGCGGAAGGAATCACCGGGCCGAGGTGAGTCCTTGGGATCGCATCGGCTTCATGAGGCTCAGTCTAGTGCGCAACCCGAGCGGTCGTGCGCAGCCTGAGCAATGCCCTGACGGTCCTTGCCAGATCCGCGGCTGTAACAAACGTTCGCGCGCGCACATAAGGGCCGCTGGGCCGGGTGAAAGCGCTGTTGCCTCGCTTCACGAACGACACAGTTTCTAAAAGCGCTGCGGCGCCGGCCCATGCATCTTTGCGCGTTTCGCAACGAAGAGCCGCGTGACCGCACCCAGAAAAATACTCATCGTCGACGACGACGCACCCACCTCCGCGCTGCTCGCGGACTTCTTCCAGGGCCAGGGCTTCGCCACCACCGTCCTGATGAACGGCCTTCACGTCGAGCCGGAGGTGCGCCGCTCGAACCCCGACCTCGTGCTGCTGGACGTGACGCTGCCGGGCATGGACGGCATCGAGGTCTGCAACCAGGTGCGCCGGTTCTCGGCGGTGCCGATCATCATGCTGAGCGCGCGCACCGAGGAGATCGACCGCACCCTGGGCCTGGAGGTCGGCGCCGACGACTACGTCTGCAAGCCCTACGGCTTTCGCGAGGTCGCCGCGCGCGTGAAGGCGCAGCTGCGCCGGGCGGAAGGACGGGTCGGCGCGAGGACCGTGCTGCATGGATTCCGCATCGACGAGGGCGGACGCCGCATCGCCTGCGACGACCAGTGGCTCGCGCTCACGACGCAGGAGTTCCGGCTGCTGCGCAAGCTGCTGACCCGTCCGGGCCACGTGTTCTCGCGCGAGGACCTGATGGAGTGCACCGACGACCCTTCGCGCGCGAGCAGCGAGCGCGCCGTGGACAGCCACGTGAAGAACCTGCGCCGCAAGATCGAGGCCGTGCGCCGCGAAGGCGCGGCCATCGTGTCCGTTTACGGCGTGGGTTACCGCTTCGATCCGGAGATGGCGACGGCACGCTGAGCCCATCCGCAGCATGGAACCCGCGCGCCGAGTGCCTGCCAGGTTCCTCCACATTCGTTTCCAAGAATGCCGTGCTTCACGAACATTCAAGGAAGACGATGCATTCCATCCCCGCCCGCCGGCTCATCCACGTCCTGCCGCTGTTCGCCGTCGCCTTGATGGCGGGCTGTGGAGGCGGCGGCGGGGGCGGCGACGGCGCATCCGCAAGCGCACCGCTCTCGCTGTCGCCCGCGGCGGCCAGCGTCCTCGCGCTGGACCCGCAGCAGTTGCCCGACTACAAGGCTTCGCTGCCTCCGCACTACGCCAACGTCGCCGAGAACACGCCGGCCGGTACGCAGGACAGCCCGGTGGTCGCGGCGCTCGGACGGGTGCTGTTCCACGATCGCCAGCTGAGCTTCAACGCCGCCGTCTCCTGCGCGTCGTGCCACAAGCAGGACCAGGGCTTCGGCGACGCGGCGCGGTTCTCCACCGGCTTCGACGGAGTCGGCAAGACCACTGCGCATTCCATGCGGCTGGCCAACCTCCGGTTCTTCGCCGCCGGCACCATGTTCTGGGACAAGCGCGCCGCCTCGCTGGAGGCGCAGTCCACGCTGCCGGTGCAGCATCCCGTCGAGATGGGCTTCGACGCCGCCCACGGCGGCATTCCCGCGCTGGTGCAGCGGATGCAATCCCTGCCGTACTACCCGGAGCTGTTCTCCGCGGCCTACGGCGATCCCGCCATCACCGAGGAACGGATGCAGCAGGCGCTCGCGGTGTTCATGCGCGCCATGGTTTCCACGAACAGCCGTTGGGACCAGGCCTTCGCGCAGGTGTTCGACCCGAACCTGCCGGACAAGGGCGTGAACAAGCCGCTGCCCGGCTTCACCGAGGAGGAGAACCGGGGCCGCGAACTCTTCATGGCTCCTCGCGCCGCGGGCGGGCAGAACTGCGCGGCCTGCCACCAGCCGCCCTCCTTCGCCCTGGGCGGCTCCGGCAGCAACGGCCTGGACGCGGGCGAAGCGCTCCGCAGGAAATCGCCGTCCCTGAAGAACGTGGCGCTCTCGTCGTCATTCATGCACGACGGCCGCTTCTCGTCGCTCGAGGAGGTGGTGGAGCACTACAGCTCCGGCGTGCAGGACGGCCCCGGCCTCGATGCCCGCCTCAAGGGCGCGGACGGCACGGCGCTCAAGCCCAACCTCTCGCCGCAGGACAAGGCCGCGCTCGTGGCCTTCATGAAGACGCTCAGCGATCCGGTGCTGGGCGCGGACACGCGCTTCGCCTCGCCTTTCCGCACGGATGCCGGCGCATCGCGCCTCGAGCATTGATCCTGCCGCATACTGGGCGGCAACTTCCGCGGAGGGAAACGATGCGACCGCTGCCCCCCGAAACGACGGGCACCTACGCCATGGTGGTCAACGCCGAGCACCTGGCCAGCCGGTTCAAGGACCCGATGCTGCCGCCGGTGCTGGCCACGCCCGTGATGATCCTGTTCATGGAGAACGCGGCCCTCAACGCGCTGAAGCCGTACCTGGAACCGGGCGAAAGCGCGCTGGGCACGCATGTGGATGTGAAGCACCTGGCCGCCACGCCGGTGGGGCGACGCATCACGGCCACCGCGACGGTGTCGCGGGTCTCGGGCCGGAGCATCACGTTCTCGGTGAGCGCCTCCGATGGCGACGAGCTGATCGGCAGCGGCACGCACGAGCGCGTGCTGATCGACATGGCGCGCTTTTCCGCGCGGCTGGCCGCGAAAGCCGGGGGCGCCTAGATGCCTCCGTACCAGGTGTAGCCCAGGTCCTCCCAGTAGCCGCCGCGGCCGCGGCCCAGCGCCGCGAAGCTGTCCACCAGGTCGATCCGCTGCACGTACTTGGGCTGCTTGTAGCCCAGCTGCCGCTCTACGCGCACGCGCAGCGGCGCCCCGTTCTCCACCGGCAGCGGACGGCCGTTGAGGTCCCAGGCCAGCAGGGTCTGCTCGTGGTACGCGTCGTCCATGTCCACGCTCTCGTAGTACGGGGCGTGGTAGTCGCCCTCCTCCATCAGGTCCATGCAGTGGAAGACCACGTAGCGTGCCTGTGGCTTCGCACCGACCAGACGCAGCACGTGCGAGAGGCGAACGCCGGTCCACTGGCCGATGCAGCTCCAGCCTTCCACGCAGTCGTGGCGCGTGATCTGCGTCCGGGACGGCATGGCGCGCAACTGCGCCAGCGTGAACGACCCCGGCCGCTCGACCAGGCCTTCCACCTGCAGGCGCCAGCCGGCGAATCCCTCGCGCAGCAACGACGCGTACGCCGCGCCGACCGGCCGGGTCGTGCCGTTCGGGCGGAACACCGGCGCGATGTCGGCCGGCGTGAACTCCTGAGCCATCGCCCGTCCCGCCAGCGCGCGCTGCACGCCACGGGACAGAGCCTCGGCGCTGCCCAGCACGCGCACGGCGCGCTCGTCATGGCTCAGGGCGTCGCAGCCGGCGAGCGCTCCGCCCGCGGCCGCGGCGAGGCCGGCGCCGAGCAGGCGGCGGCGCTTCATCGCGGGACCCTCCACCAGCCGGTGACCATCGAACGCAGGTTGTTGACCAGCCCGGTGACGACCACTTCGAACACGTGAACGAGCACGAAGGCGACCAGCAGCAGCGCGCCGGCGAAGTGCAGCGTGCGCGCGGCCTGCCGGCCGCCGAGCCAGTCGACCCAGCCGGGCAGCGCGGCATTCAGCCACGGCGACATGGCCAGGCCGCACACGACGATCAGGGGCATGACGATGAACACGATGGAAAGGTAGGCGATGTTCTGCAGCACGTTGTAGCGGCGTGCGTCCTCGCCGGCCGGATGCCGCAGCAGGAGGTGGTCGACCACGGACCGCCCGATGCCTCGCCACTCCCGGCCTGTCGGCACCAGGTCGCGGTGCAGGTGGCCGCTGAAGATCGTCCACAGCAGGTAGGCCAGGCCATTGAGGACGAACAGCCAGGCGAAGAAGAAGTGCCACAGCCGTCCCATGGCGAGCCACTGGCCGTCCGGCACCGTCGCCCAGGACGGGAAGGCCCGCGCCATCTCCCCGCCATCCGGGCCGCGCGAGACGCCGAGCACGCCATGGGTGCGGAACTCGTGGGCGCCGACGCGCGTGACGCCCACCAGCCGGTCGCCCTCGCGGCGCTGGCCGATCTCCAGCACGCGGGTTTCCGGCCGCGAGTCCTTGCCCCAGTACAGCGCGGGATGGGCGTTGAAGATCTGCAGGCCGCTGCCCAGCAGCACCAGCACGCAGGCGACGTTGATCCAGTGCATGAGCCGCACCGGCAGGCGGTGCCGGTAGATCACGGCTGGAGCGTTGCCGGATGCCATGAAGCCTCCTCACGACCCCGGCTGACCCTCCGCCCGCATGCGGACCGTCTTGGCATCCAGCAGCGTCTCGGGCTCGCCGGTCTCCTCCCAGTCCTGGTTGTCCAGCCGGGCGTGCAGCTGCGCCATGTCCAGGTCGCCGGTCCAACGCGCCACCACCAGCGTGGCGACGGCGTTGCCCACCAGGTTGGTCAGCGCCCGGGCCTCGGACATGAAGCGGTCGATGCCCAGGATGAGCGCCAGCCCCGCCACCGGCACATGGCCCACGGCCGAGAGCGTGGCCGCCAGCACGATGAAGCCGCTGCCGGTGACGCCGGCGGCGCCCTTGGAGGTGAGCAGCAGCACGCCCAGCAGCGCCAGCTCCTGCGTGAAGCTCAGCGGCGTGTTGGTGGCCTGCGCGATGAACACGGCGGCCATGGTGAGATAGATGCTGGTGCCGTCGAGGTTGAAGGAGTAGCCGGTCGGGATGATCAGGCCCACGGTGGTGCGGCGCGCGCCCAGGTTCTCCATCTTCTCCATCATGCGCGGCAGCACCGATTCGGACGAGGAGGTGCCCAGCACCACCAGCAGCTCCTCCTTGATGTACTTGACCAGCTTCCACACCGAGAACCCGTGCACCCGGGCGATCAGGCCGAGCACCACGAACACGAAGATCAGGCAGGTGGCGTAGAAGGTCGCCATCAGCTTGCCCAGCGAGAACAGCGAGCCGACGCCGTACTTGCCGATGGTGAAGGCCATCGCGCCGAACGCGCCGATCGGCGCCACCCGCATGATGAAGCCCACCATGGTGAACAGCACGTGCGAGGCCTTCTCCACCCAGTCGAACACCAGCGAGCCGCGGCCGCCGAAGCGGTGCAGCGCGAACCCGAACATCACCGCGATCAGCAGCACCTGCAGGATCTCGCCACTGGCGAACGCGCCGACGAAGGTGTCCGGGATGATGTGCAGCAGGAAGTCGGTGGTGGTGCCGATCTTGCCGGGCGCGGTGTAGGCCGACAGGGCCTTGGTGTCCAGCGTGGACGGGTCCACGTTCATGCCGCGGCCGGGGCCGACCGCGTTCACCAGCACCAGCCCGACGATCAGCGCGATGGTGCTGACGACCTCGAAGTACAGCAGCGCCAGCCCGCCGGTCTTGCCCACCTTCTTCATGTCCTCCATGCCGGCAATACCGGTCACGACGGTGCAGAAGATGATGGGCGCGATCATCATCTTGATCAGCTTGATGAAGCCGTCGCCCAGCGGCTTCATGGACTCGCCGATCGAGGGCGCGAAATGGCCGAGCAGCACGCCGGCGATGACGGCGACCACGACCTGGACGTACAGCGAACGGTACAGCGGCTGGCGGCGCGGTGCGTCGGTGGAAATGGCCATGGCATCGACCCTCCGGAGGCGACGGCCACTCTACACCCGGGTGCGCCCGCGCGGGGCGCCTAGACTGCCGTCGTGATCATCGATCTCATCGACGGCACCTACGAACTGTTCCGCCACTTCTACGGGCTGCGCCGCTTCACGAAGGGCGAGGATCCGCCGTTCGGCGCCGTCGCCGGCGTCCTGAACGGCACGCTGCAGCTCCTCGAGAACCGGGCGACGCACGTCGGCGTCGCGACCGATCACGTGATCGAGTCGTTCCGCAACGCGCTCTGGCCGGGCTACAAGACCGGCGAAGGGATCGAGCCCGCGCTGCGTGCGCAGTTCCAGCCGCTCGAGGACGGGCTGGCGGCGATGGGCGTCGTCGTCTGGCCGATGGTCGACCTGGAAGCGGATGACGCGCTCGCCAGTGCCGCCCACCTCGCAAGCCAGGACACGGCCGTGCAGAAGGTGCTGATCTGGACGCCCGACAAGGACCTGGCCCAGTGCGTCCGCGGCGACCGCGTGGTGCAGGTCGATCGCCGCGGAAACACGATCCGCACCGCCAGCGACGTCCGGCAGAAGTTCGGCGTGCCGCCGGAACTCATCCCCGATTTCCTGGCGCTGGTGGGAGATGCGGCCGACGGCTACCCGGGCATCCGGGGCATCGGTGCGGTGAGCGCCGCGCGGCTGCTGAACGAGCACGGTGCGATCGAGTCGTTCCCTTCGAGCGTCCTGGGCGAACAGCTCCCGGACGCGCTGCTGTTCAAGCAGCTCGCAACGCTGAGGACCGATGCGACACTCTTCCGAGACGCGAGGTCATTGCGGTGGACGGGCCCCACGCCCTCTTTCGCGGCCTTGACCGAACGCATCGGCGCGCCGAAGTTGCTGCAGCGCGCGCTCGCCGCGCAGTCATCCATCAATGCGAGGGAAGCATCATGAGCAAGGTCTTCGTCAACATCGGCCTCAGCCTCGATGGCTACATGGCACCGGAAGGCATGACCATGGGAAGGCCCGAGCACAAGGGCTGGGGCGCGAAGTGGGGTGCGCTGATGGGATGGCTCATCCGCCAGCAGGCCTTCCGCGACAACCTGAAGCTCGGACCGGGAGGCGAGACCGGCCCCGTCAACGACCTCGTCCGCGGCACCACCGAGCGCATCGGCGCCAACATCATGGGCAAGCGGATGTTCGACCAGGGCGAGGTCGCCTGGCCCGAGGAGGCTCCCTTCCACACGCCGGTCTACGTCCTGACGCATGAGAAACGCGAACCGTGGGTGCGACCCGGCGGGACGACCTTCCACTTCGTCAACGACGGGCCGCAGCGTGCCCTGGAGCTGGCTCGCGCTGCCGCGGGCACGCGCGACATCCGGATCTCGGGCGGGGCCGACGTGATCCAGCAGTACCTGGACCTGGATCTCGTGGACGAACTGGAGATCGCTTTGGCCCCCGTCCTTTTCGGCGGCGGGCGGCGCCTGTTCGAGAACATCCGCGAGCCGGGACCGAAGTTCCGCATCGACAGGGTTCTGGATACCCCGGCAGCCACCCACCTGCGCTACGTGCGGCAGTGAAGGCGCGCGCTGCCCAGCTTGCAGTTGCCGCAGGCGGCTACTTGATGGAAACGAGTTCGACCTCGAACGTCAAGGTGGCGTTGGGCGGGATCACGCCGCCCGCGCCGCGCTCGCCGTAAGCCACCGCCGGCGGACAGGTCAGGACGGCCTTGCCGCCGACGGCCATGCGCTGCATGCCTTGGGTCCAGCACGGGATCACGCGGTTCAGCGGGAAGGTGGCGGTCTGGCCGCGCTTGTGGGAACTGTCGAACTCCTTGCCGTCCGCCAGCGTGCCGCGATAGTGCACCTCGACGGTGTCGGTCGCGGACGGGTTCTTGCCTTTGCCGACCGTCAGGTGCTTGACCACGATGCCCCCAGGCAGGGTTTCGGAGCCGGAGGGGCCGGCCGCAAGTGCGGCGCCGGCGGACAGGGTCAGGACCGCGACGAGCGCGTGCAAGCGAGGGTTCTTGTTCACGTGGGTGCTTTCGGGAATGGAAGACGAAGTGGTGTGCCGCGCGCACCCTACCACGCGCTTCACTGGACCCCGGCGACCCTCTGCACCATCGAGTACAGCACCTGCATCTGCAGCCCGCTCCTGAGTGCGTAGTTCGGGTCGACCTGGTTCGAGTAACCCCACCAGTCGAAGCATGCATTCGGGTTCGTGGGGTCGGGCGCCGAGGTGGCGATGGTATCGGGGTACAGCACGATCAGGCCGTTCGTGTCGGCCCATTCGTTGATGCCGGCCTGGGTCACCCACTTGCTTCCGATCAGCGCCGACTGCTGCTTGCAGCCGTGCAGCGCGAGCACCAGGCCGCAGGTCTTCCCGTGCTCGCAGGACTTCGGCGCGAACACGGTACCCGTGGAGCTCAGCGACACATTGGGCGACGCGCCGAATTCGGTCTGGTCGAACGTGATCAAGCTTCCCTGGAGCTTTCCGTTGTTGCGCGGCGCCAGCGGACCGAGAAACATCGTGAGCCAGGTCTTGACCGAGTCGTACACCGTGCCGTTCTGCGAGCACCGGACCATGAACGGGCTGCCCGCGGTGCCGCAGTCGAGCTCACCGTTGGGCGACTCCCAGCCGTGGGCCGCGGGGAAGGTGTTGTCGAAGCGCACGTTGGCGCCATACCGGAGGTATTCGGCATTCAAGTCCGCCATCGCCAGCGGATGGACGGTCGCGTCCTTCGTGCCGGACCACAGGTAGACGGGATGCCCGCGCAGGTTCGACATCGGGTCGATCGTGCCCAGCGCCGACTGTGTCTCGAGGTAGGTCTGCGACGGGGCGAGCATGCTGTTGTAGGAAGCCTGGCCGGTCGGCAAGGTCTGCCCGCCGCAATTGGCCAGGGCCGTGGCCGCGCCACCTGCACCGGCGCACCAGTAGACCCCTGCCGCGTAGATCGCCGCGCCCTTGAAAGTGGACGAGTGCGCCACGTGCATCTGCACGGCGGCAAAGCCGCCGGACGAAATGCCCGCGACGAAGATCTTCGCCGGATCGACCTGGTAGCGCTGAAGCCGCTCCACCGGCGGCGCGGGAGCGTCGGGCGGGGCTGGCAGCGCCGCCGTATGCTGGGTGACGAGGCCGGCGGCCAGGACACCGGCCAGCAGTAAGGTGCGCTTGCTTTTCGAAGTCATGCGTTGGCCCTCGGAAGACAAGCCATCCTATGCACGCGCCCGCCGCGCCAGGTAGGACACCTCCCTGAAACCTGGGCCGGCGGAACGCCCCTGCAACGGCGCCCGCACTGACGGCCCCGCTCATGCATCGTCCACGGCCAGGGGGCCGTCGAAGGAGCCGTCGAGCATCTCGATGCGCACGGCCTCGCGGCGATCGGGCATGGCGACCTTCAGCCCCAGCGGCTCCGCCGTCACGCGGACGCGCACGGCGTCGCCGCCCGCCGCGGGGCGGTAGTCGTAGACGCCGGGCTTCCAGACTTCCGAGGCCATGTGCAGCCGGCGCATGCCCAGCACTTCGCCGATCCGCTTCTTCAGGCTGCTGCGCTCGACCTGGATCGCCTGGACCTGCGCGAACAACGCGTCGACGCCCCGGCGGTCGCCGCCGGCACGGCTGAGTTCGAAGGCCTGGTTGAGCAAGCCGCTCTCCTGCTCGACAAGCGCCGAGACGCGCGAGCGCAAGGATCCGATGTCTTCTTCTTGCCCCATGCGGAGGCATTTTCGGATTCACGGTAGCCACCGAAGACGGTCTACGGCCCGCTTTGCCGTCGGCCATGCGCCGACATCGCGCTGCTTCAGGGCTTCGGTCGGCTCGGACGGCGGATCAGCCTGCCGGGGTCTCGGGAGCACTCGCCGGTTCGGCCTCTTCCCTCACTCCGGGCAGGTTCTCGTAGTAGCGGAACTCATGGCAGCTCCTGGCCCAATGGCGGTTGGTGGCCTTGCGGGTGCCGACGCCGACCAGTGTCCGGCCGGCCGCCTTGATCTTCTGCGAGACAGGCACGAAGTCGCTGTCGCCGCCGACGATGATCACCGTCCCGATGTGGCCGAACCGCCCGACATCTTCGGTCGCGTCCAGGCACAGCTTGATGTCGGCACCGTTCTTGGCGGCCCCGCCCGGCGGGAACAGCTGGACCAGCTCGACCGCGTTCTGCAGCAGCGCGTCGCGATAGCGACCGAAGAACTGCCAGTTGCAGTACGCCCGGTTGATGGAGATCGGACCGAAGGATGCGGCGAGGTCGACGACCGCCTGCACGTTCACCAGCGGTTCCTGCGGCTTGAAGCGGAAGTCGCCCCGGGCGTAGGCACCCGGCTCCTTCTCCTCGCAAAGCCCGGCGTGGATGTTCTCGAAGTCCCAGTAAAGGGCCACGGTTCGGCTGTCGGCGGCGTCGATCCTGGACATGTTCAGCTCTCCTGCCGTGATCGTAGCGATCCGCGCACCGCGGTTCGCTCCCGCCTGGATGCAGCTCGCGGCGCGCTTGCGGCGTTTCGTCTCGGCGGGGTCGCATCGCCCCCTCGCCCGACGCACAGTGCGGCATCGCCCCTTGCGGAGAACGCCATGCTGCTGCAACTCATCGTCAACCACCCCGAAGCCATCGTCCCCATCCTGCGCAACACGCCGACCTGGGTGTGGGGCCTGCTCGCCGGCCTGCTGGGTCTGGGCATCAGCCAGCTGCGCGACCGTACGGCCGGCCTGGTCCGGCTGTCGCTGCTGCCCGTGGGAATGACCCTGTTCTCGCTGTCGGGCACGTTCGCGGCGCTGGGCCGATCGCCTCATCTGGCCGGGGCCATCGCGGCATGGCTGATCGCGGCGACGGTCGCGTTCGCCCTGGTCGCGCCCGGCCGCGCCGCCGCCCGGTTCGACGCGGCAACGCGCACGTACCGCGTGCCGGGCAGCGTCGTGCCCCTGCTGCTGATCGTCGGCATCTTCCTGGTGAAGTACGTGGTGGGCGTCGAGTTCGCGATGGCGCCCCGACTCGTGCAGGACACGCAGTACGCGCTGACCGTCGCGGCGATCTACGGCGCGTTCACAGGGCTCTTCGTGGGCCGGGCCGCGCGCCTGTGGCGCCTGGCGCTGCGTCCCGCTTCGGCGCTACTGCCCCTGGGCCGATAACGGCAGCCCGAACACCCGGTCGAACAGCAGGTTGAACAGGAAGCCGTACACCAGGAAGAACACGATCATCACCGCGTTGAGCAGCAGCGCGACGAGCAGGCCGACGCCAAGCACCCACGCGAACAGCGGCACCA
Organism: Pseudomonadota bacterium; assembly: GCA_023387335.1. Taxonomy (GTDB): domain Bacteria; phylum Pseudomonadota; class Gammaproteobacteria; order Burkholderiales; family Burkholderiaceae_C; genus Ramlibacter. Next base: position 211,096 of record JAEWIF010000052.1, read on the forward strand.
GCACCGTGACCAGCCCCGCCTCGAAGCCGATCGCGTGCACTGCGCGGCGCAGCAGGCTGCGGCCCTTGCGCGCCTGCCGGGCTTCCCACGCCTCGAACAGGACGTTGTAGACGTAGTTCCACGCCATCGCGACGGCGGACGAGGCGACCGCGGTGATGCCCGCGGTGGCCACCGGACTGTCCGAGAGCAGTCGCAGCAGCGTGCTCGCCAGCACGATGGCGATCAGCTCGAATGAAACGACGTAGACGATCTTGCGTTTGAGTCCCTGCACGCGCGGCATTCCAGGTGCGCGGCTACGCGACGATCTTCAGCCCGATGATGCCGGCCGCGATCATCCCCAGGCAGGCGAGCCGGGCCGCGGAGGCCGGGTCGCCGAACAGGACGATGCCCAGGGCGGCGGTGCCTATCGCGCCCACGCCGGTCCAGACCGCATAGGCCGTTCCGACCGGCAGCTCCCGCATGGCTACGCCCAGCAGCAGCACGCTCACCACCATCGCGCCCAACGTGCCCACCGTGGGCCAGAGGCGGCTTAGACCTTCGGTGTACTTGAGGCCGATCGCCCATCCGATCTCGAAGACGCCGGCGACGATCAGGATCACCCAGGACATGAAGAACCCCTTGAACAGGGCCGTCCCCGAGTGATGCATGGGCGGGGTCGTCCCCGCAGCCGAAGAGTAGGCCAGGCGCGAGGAACGCGCAGGAGCGGGCGGAAAGACCGTGCCGATCCTGGGTGGTTGGAGCGCAACATCGCTCCAGGAACCGGTGCTAGGCTGCGCGCGTGACGTCACTGGTCGACCGGTTCCGCCAGGTCGGGTTGCACCGCCCGCGCCTCCTCGCCGCCACCGCCGCGGGAGCGATCGCCTTCCTGCTCCTGCCGCACGGCTGGACGTTCACCGCGCGGGTGCTCGTGGCGTGGAACCTGGGCGTGTGGCCGTACCTCGCCGCCTTCGCATGGCTGATGCTGCGCACGAGCGCGGAAGGCGTGCGCGGCATCGCGAAACAGGAAGACGCCAGCAGCGTCGGCCTGATGGTGATCATGTGCGGGGCGGCGGTCCTGAGCCTGGCGGCCATCGTGGTGGAACTGGGCCGCGGCGACCGCTCCGGCGAGACCGCGGCGTTCGTCTATGGCGTGACCGTGCTGACCGTGGTGGGCTCGTGGCTCCTCATCGCCGCGCTCTACACCTTCCACTACGCGCACCTCTACTACTCCGCGGCGCCGAATCGCCTTCCCTTGGAGTTTCCCGAGGGACTGAAGTCGCCCTCCTACCTGGACTTCATGTACTTCGCGCTCACCATCTCCGTGGCCGTCCAGACCTCGGACGTCTCGGTGCGCACGACGGCGATGCGGGCCACCGTCATGGTGCAGTCGGTGCTGTGCTTCTTCTTCAACCTGGCGATCCTCGGGCTGTCCATCAACATCGCGGCGGGATTCGCGCAAGGTCGTTGACGCGCGGGCCGCGGTTCAGGCGCCCGCAGGCACCCGGATCATCGGACGCAGTCTCGGCAAGGCCATGGATTCGGCGCGATGCACGGACACGTGGATGCCCTGGAGGACGTCCGTTTGCGCGTCGCGGTAGACGAGGTGGCCGTTCAGGGACGAACCGCGGCCCTGGATCTTCAGGAGCGCGGTCACCGGCACCGCAGGCGCTGCGATGTCGGACGGTCCGAGGGTGACATGCCCCTGCGACAACCGGCCCGCCAGCGGCACGTTCAGCTCCGTGCAGCGCCCCTCGGAACAATGCCGGATCCAGAGCAGCCCGCGTACGTCATGCGTGTGCTGCTGCAGTCTCAGGCCGATCTCGGTCCATTCCCCCGCGACCGGGGTCGCCGCATTGCCCAACCCGGTCCATTCGCCGGAAATGCTTTCTCCGCGGTACCGCCAGCGCCGCCACAACGGCAGCACGTCATGCACCCACAGGCCTTTCAGCGTCAGGAGGAAAAAGGTGGCGACCAGGGCGCCGCCGGCACCAATCAGAAGGTAGATGTCTGTCTCATCCATACGCCGACTTTCTCATGCCGCCGGCCCTGCCCTGTTTGCACTTGAAACAGAGCCTCGCTCAGTAGGCGCCTCCCCCTGCGCCTCCACCCCCGCCGGGGTCGGCGGTGGCGCCTGCCGGGCTGCCGGTGCGGGCGGACCTGCCGGTGGCCTGGCAACCGGCCAGCAGGGTCGCCAGCACGACGATGAGCAAGGTGATCGGACGGACGATGGAGCGTGTCTGCATGGATGACTCCTTCACGAGACGGTGCACCGCACGCCTGCATCCTAGGCCGCACCGCCCCGGATGCAAGCGACTGCCTCGGCCATTGGCCGCACGCGGACGCCGGCAGAGGCGCCCCCCGGTTTCAGCCGCTCGTCACCTCCTGATGGCTCTCGGCCGGTGCCGGCGCGTTCTCCGGCGGCAGCTTGCGAAGCCACCCCTGGGCGAAGTCCGCCTCGTTGCCGAGCGCTCCGTATTCCGTCACCAGGCCTTCGCCGTGGCATCGCCAGATGCGGCCGTGCACGCTGTGGTCGCCGCGAAGCTGCCCGACGGTCACGCGCTTGCCGATGTTCGGTCCGGTGGTGCCGAGCGCTCCGCCGATGACTTCGCAGAGGTCGCCAGATTTGATCGGTTCGTTCATGCCTCCAGTGTCCTCCTTTGCAGGAGGAAGGCCGTACTCACCACCCTGTCGCGCAGCCAGGCGTGGGCGAGGTCATGCTCGTTGCGCTCGTGCCAGACCGCGCGCGTGATGAAGGTTCCCGAGCGGTAGGGAAGCTGGCGCGTCAGCAGTTCGCCGCCGCGGCTGAGCGCCCTGGCCAGCGAGGCGGGCACGATGGAAAGCATGTTGGAGTCCTGGAGCATCGCGGGGATGGCCAGCGAGTGCGCGACGGTCACGCGCATTCGCGCGGCGAGCCCCGCCTCCGCGAGCGCCTCTTCCAGGGCGTGCCGGGCGAACATCTCCGACTGGCGCGCGAGGCCGCGTTCGAGGATGAAGCCATCCACCGCGCCCTCCTCCTGTCCGCCCACCGAGAGGGTGACGAGCGGGTACTTCGCGAGATCGGCAAGGGCCAGCTTGCGCCGCGACGCCGGGTGGCCCTTGCGCATCAGGATCACCTCGTGCTGCGACATCAGCGTGCGCGCTTTCAGGCGCGGCGGGACCTGCGAGAAGATGGCGATGGCCAGGTCGATTCGCCCGAGGTCGATCTGCTCCGCCAGGTCCAGCCTCGTGGAAGGCCGTATCACCAGGTCCACGCCCGGCGCGGTCTCCTGCAGCTCGCGCGACAGCGGCGCGAGGATCACCATCGTGATGTGGTCGTTCGCCGCGATCACGAAGCGCCGCGTGGACTTCTCCGGCGAGAAGGGCTCCACGCCCAGCGTGGCCTCGATGCGGCGCAGCGAGTCGCGCAGGCCCGGGGCCATGGCCGCCGCGCGCCCCGTGGGCACCAGGCCTTTGCCGGTACGCATGAACAGCTCGTCGCCGACCAGTTCGCGCAGCCGCCCCAGCGCGTGGCTCACCGCCGACTGGGTGAGGTTCAGGCGCTTGCCGGCCAGCACGAGGTTGCGGTCCTCGTAGACGGCGTCGAACACCTTCAGCAGGTTCAGGTCCATGCGGCCGATGCTCAAGGGGCGCTCCCGGTGCGAAGTGAATGCCGTGCATTCTGCTCTTGCACATTCATCAGTTCCATTCAAGTCACCCCCCGACCATCATCGCCTCCAGCCGATCACAGACAGGAGTCAGACCATGGCGACCGCATCACCGCACCAGGACCGCGAAACACTCATCCAGCACTGCCTGCCCTTCCTCGAGGAAGTGAAGGACATGACGACCGACAGCGAGGTGGAGGACTGGCTCAACCGCCGCTACGGCGTCGACAGCCGGCTGTACCAGGACCTCGCTCGGCTGGTGAAGAAGGGCGTGGAGGACGGCTGGGCCGCGAACATCGAGATCGCCGGCCCGAAGTACCGGCGCAGCCGCATCGCCGAGCCGTCGGAGCAGACCCGCTTCTTCAGCATCACCACGGTGTACATGGACAGCACCGGCAACCAGCTGGGCCTGCCGGACGACCGCTTCCGGGGACAGTTCCACGGCCATCCGTACGGCGAATTCAACATGGTGGTTCCGGTCACCCCGGGTGCCGCGCTGAACGGACCGAACGGCTGGTGCGCCGGCGGCTGGACGGCGCCGGCGCCGGGCAGCCAGCACTATCCCGAAGCCCGGGGCGGCGCGGTCATCGCGCTGTTCTTCCTCCCCTCGGGCCGAATCTCCTACCACCCCGCGCCGCAGGAGTGAGCCATGGCCACCGCCGAGCATGAATGGCCCCAGGCCGACATCGCGCGCTGCGTGAGCGACGTGCTGCGCTCCCGCAGTTCGGTGCGTGCTTTCCGCCGCGATCCGGTGGCGGTGGAGCTGGTGCACGAGATCCTGGCGGACGCGTCGACCGCGCCGAGCGGAGCGAACATCCAGCCCTGGCGCGTGTACGTCCTGACCGGCGCGCCGATGCAGGCGCTGGCGGACGACCTGCTGGCGGCTTCGCGCTCGGGCCGCGCGCCGCGCCCGGCCCACTTCCCGGATCCGCTGCCGGACGTGTTCCGCGACCGGCTGCAGGATTTCGGTGCGCGCTACTACGCCTCGCTGGGGATCGACAGGAACGACGCGCCGGCCCGCGCCCGGCAGTCCGAACGCAACCTGGATTTCTTCGGGGCGCCCGTCGGGCTCATCTTCGGCATCGACCGCAGGCTCAGGCCCCACAGCTGGATCGACCTCGGCCTGTTCGCCCAGAACCTGATGATCGCCGCGAAGGCGCGTGGCATCGACACCTGCCCGCAGGTGTCGTTCGCTCCCTTCCACGAGGTGATCGCGCAGCACCTGCAAATGCCGGACGACGAGGTGACCGCGTTCGGCATGTCCATGGGCTTCGGCGATCCCACGGCCAAGGTGAACCAGGTGCGCATGCCCCGCGAGCGCGTCCACAACTTCGCCCGGCTGCTCGGCTTCGGGCCTGCCGCCGCCACCTGCTGATCCGAAACGAGGTCAACCATGGACGCATTCTCCCGACGCGAGTTCACTCGCATCGCCCTCGCCGCATCGGCCGGCGCATGGCTGCGGCCCGCGCTCGCCCAGGCGGGCCGGCTGCTGGTCGGCTATCCGGCCGGCGGCACGCTGGACACCACGGCGCGGCAGCTCGCCGAAGCCTGGCGCAAGCAGGGCCGGCCCTGCATCGTGGACAACCGCGCGGGCGCGGCAGGCCGCATCGCGAACAGCCAGCTCAAGCGGGAACGCGCCGACGGCAACACGCTGCTGTGCACCCACACCTCGGCGCTGACCATCTACCCGCATGTGTATGCCAGGCTGATGTACGACGCCGCGGCGGATTTCCTGGCGGTTTCTCCGCTGGTGTCGGCCACGTTCGCCTTCGCGGTGAGCAGCGCCGTGCCCGCCGACCGCGTGAACACCCTGGACGACTATGTCCGCTGGGTGCGCGGCAACCGGAGCGCCGCCACCTATGCATCGCCCGCGGCCGGTTCGATGGCGCACTTCCTGGGATTCCAGTTCTCGGACGCGCGCGAACTCAAGCTGCAGCACGTCGGGTATCGCGGGTCCGCGCCGGCCATGCAGGACCTGCTGGGCGGCCAGATCCCGGCGTACTTCGGGTTCGTGGCCGACTTCCTCCCGTACCTGCAGCAGGGGAAGGTCAGGATCCTCGGCGCGACCGGCGACACGCGTTCCCGCTTCCTGCCCGGCGTTCCCACCTTCGTCGAACAGGGCTTCGCGGCCATCCGCGGCGTCGAGACCTACGGTGTGTTCGCGCCGCCCGGAACGCCCGACGCGACGCTCAAGGCCTTGCAGGAGTCGGTGGTGGCGGCGAGCAAGGACCCGGCGCTGGTCGCCGCCTTCGAGAAGGTGGGCCTCGAGACGTTCACGCTGGCGCCGCAGGAATACGCGGCGCGCGTCCAGCGCGAGCGCGAAGCCTGGGGTCCCGTGGTGCGCTCCTCGGGTTTCCGTTCCGAGGACTGAGTCCCTCGACCTTCCCCGCGTACACGGCCTGATCTATCGCGCCGGCCGAACCGGCTCCTCGCCTTCGGAGGCCTCGCCGGATGCGCTCTCCGGCTCGGTGTGGAGGAAGTCGTTCGGGGCGCGGGGCTTGGCCGCCCGACGTTGCCTGAGGAAAGGCAACAGGCTGTCGGCGCCTTCGCCGGTGCGTTCTCCGGGTTGCGGCAGGTCGGGATCGGGGAGCGGTACGCGGTGGGGCATGGGCGACCGTGGATCGTAGCGGGCCGGCGCCCGTCGCGTGCGCCTCGAATCCAAGGATGTGTTCAATCCCATTCACGTTCGCGGGTGCCGCCGGGTGCGACGCCAGACTTGATGCGCTCACCGCCTTGATGAGTCCGGGCCTCTGGGGAAAGCACCATGTCTGTCGCACGCACGCCGCGAAGAATCAAACCAGCAAAGGAGAGACGCACATGCGAACCACGCTCATGATCGTCGCGGCGCTCGGCGTCGCGAGCGCCCAGGCCGCCGAGTTCAAGCTCGAGAGCCCGGACATCAAGGCCAATTCGACGATGGACAGGAAGTTCGAGGCCAACGTCTTCGGCTGCAGCGGCGAGAACAAGTCACCGGCGCTCAAGTGGAGCGGCGCGCCCAAGGAGACCAGGAGCTTCGCCGTGACGGTGTACGACCCCGATGCGCCGACGGGCTCGGGCTTCTGGCACTGGTTCGTCTACAACATCCCGGCCAACGTCACCGAGCTGCCCGCCGATGCCGGCGCTCAAGGCGGCGCCAACCTGCCCAAGGGCGCGGCGATGAACCGCATCGACTACGGCGTGGCCGCCTGGGGCGGCGCCTGCCCGCCGCCGGGCGACAAGCCGCATCGCTACGTGTTCACGGTGTTCGCGCTGAAGACGGACAAGCTCGAACTGCCGCCGGACGCCACGGCCGCCGTCGCCGGCTTCATGACCAACGCGAACAGGATCGCGTCGGCGAAGTTCACGGCCCGGTACGGCCGCCCGGCGGAGAAGAAGAAGTAGCGCGTCCTACGGGGTCGCCCGGTTGATCCGCAGGACCTGTCCTTCCCCCGTGAGGACGAACAGCTCCTTGCGGCCGTCTTCGCCGAACGAGATGACCGTTCCCATGTTCGCGATGGACTGCCGCAGATCGGTCGCGGCGCCGCCGGAAAGCACGAAGCTGCGCAGCCATCCGCTGCAGAGGTCGGAGAAGAAATACCTGCCCTGGAGTTCGGGCAACGCGCTGCCGCGATAGACGAAGCCGCCGATGACGGAACAGCCGCCGGCCGCATCGTGCCCGTACTCCAGCACCGGCAAGGTCAAGCCGGTCCTGTCGCATGAAGCCGGGCCGAAGCACGTCGCTCCTTCGGTGACGTTCCAGCCGTAGTTGAGCCCCGCGCCGTCGGCGGCGCTCACGTCCACCTCCTCGCTGCGGTCCTGTCCGACGTCGGCGATGTAGAGACGATCGCCGGGCGGATCGAACGCGAAGCGCCACGGGTTGCGCAGGCCGTAGGCCCAGATCTCGGCGCGCCGGTTCGGCTGGCCCTGGAAAGGATTGGTGGAAGGGATGGCGTAGGGGGCGGCCGCGCTCGCGTTGCTCACGTCGATGCGCAGGAGCTTGCCCAGCAGCGAGTCGAGGTTCTGCCCGTTGCCGAATGGATCGCCCTCGCCTCCGCCGTCTCCGGTCCCGAGGTAGAGAAAGCCATCGGGTCCGAACCTCACCAGCCCACCCTTGTGATTGCCGAAAGTGCGGTGAGGGATGGTCAAGATGCGAAGCGGCGTGGGGTCCGCGACGTCGGGATTCGAGGCGGACACCTGGAAGCGCTCGATCGCGATGTCGCCGCTCGCCTCCGTGAAATAGACATAGAAGAACCCGTTGGCCGCGAAACGTGGGTCGAAGGCCATCGAGAGCAGGCCGCCCTCGCCTGCGGCGCTGACACGGGCCGAGATGTCGAGGAAGGGGGTGGCGGAAGGAGCACCGCCCTGCGCGATCACGATCCGGCCCGCGCGCTCGACGATGAAGAGACGCGCATCCCCGTCGGGCGCCGTGGCGAAGACCGGTTCATTCAAGCCCGCGACTTCCACTGACGTGGCCAACGGCAGAGACGGGAGAAGCGCGACGGGATCACCGCCACCGCCGCCACCGCCCCCGCCGCACGCGGACAGCATCGCGATCAGGAGCAGGTGGGCTGGCTTCATGACGATCCCGGCGGTCGACTGTCGGCGAACGCCAACGGAGAGAGCGCCGGACAAAGCTCAATCGCCTTGTACGCGGTTTCCAACGCTGAGTTGGATCAACCGCCTCCGGCCAGCCAGGTGAGCAGGTGCAGCACCAGGCCGATCGCGCCGCCCACGATCGTGCCGTTCACGCGGATGGCCTGCAGGTCCTTGCCGATGTTCAGCTCGATCTGGTCGGCCATCTCGCGCCCGTCCCATGCGCGCACGGTGTCGCGCACGTGGCGGGCCAGGAAGTCGGCGAATTCGGGCGCGAGCCGGGTGGCGGCGTCCTCGAGCTGCGAGCGCAGCGCCTGGCGCAGCTGCGGGTCGCGCGTGAGCTGCTCCCCGAGCCAGGTGCCGCCGGCGGCGACGCTCTGGTGGAACACCGACTGCGGATCGCGCAGGTCCTGCGCCAGCCAGGACTTGAGCGACCCCCAGAGGCCGCCGACGTAGCGCCCGAAGGTTTCGTCGTGCAGCAGGTACTGCTTGATCTCCTCGCCGCGCGCCTGCAACGCGGGATCCGACTGCAGCCGCAGCACGAAATCGCGCACCCACTGGTCGAACAGTTGCCGCCAGGCGTGCGCCGGATTGGCCCGGATGCTCTCCAGCCGGCCGGCGACGGCGTCGGCGATGGCGGTCGCCACGTTCTGCGCGATCCATTGGCGGGGCAGGATCTTCTGCTTGCGCGGATGCTCCTGGCTCAGCCAGTCGATCACCTGCGCGGCCATCCAGGCGCGTGTCTCCGGGCGGTCCATCAGCCGCAGCGCCCGGTCCAGCGCCTGCTCCAGCAACTGGTCGTGGCGGCCGTCGCTGGTGAGCGTATCCAGCACGCCGCGCAGCGAGCCGGTCAGGTCCACGCCCTTGAACACCTCGCGCGCGGCCTCGCGCACCAGCTGCTCGATGCGGGCGTCCTCGACCAGGTGCAGCGCTCCCTCCGTCGCGCGTGCCAGGTAGGTGCCCAGGCGCTGCGCATTGGCCGGCTCGGTCAGCCAGTCGGCAACGTACTGCGAAGGATCGTGCTTGCGGATCAGCCCGACCAGCGTCTGGGGCGCCAGGAACTTCTCCTTCATGAACGCGGAGAGGTTCTCGGCGATGCGGTCCTTGCTGCGCGGGATGACGTCCGTGTGCGCCGTGATGAAGGGGATGCCGGTGGGGATGCGCCGGAACAGCGCGTTCACGGCGAACCAGTCCGCCAGCCCGCCCACCATCGCCGCCTCGGTGATCGCGCGGATGGCGAGCACCCACGGGTTGGGCGGGACCAGCATCGTGACGCCGAAGATGCACGCGGCGAGCGCCAGCAGCAGTCCGGCCGAGCGCTTGGCGGAGGCGAGTTCCTGCCGTTTTTGCTCCACGATGCCCCTTCGGTGCGGTGATGAAGAAGGATCGCATGATGCCAAGCAGCGCATCGTCTTCCGCTGAGCCACATCGCCCGCTCGCTTTGACGTATCGTGGCCGCCAACCCATCGCATTCGAGAAGGAACGGCCATGCAGGAAAAGTCAGCTGATCCGCATCCGCTCAGCGACCTCGCCTACGACTGGATCACGCTGATCCAGAACAAGGCCCAGGCGCTGATCGCCTACGACCAGTACATCAAGGATGCGGAAGCGGCGAAGTCGCCGGAGTGCGCGGCGTTCTTCCGGAAGGTGCACGACGCCGACAAGGCTCAGCTCGCCGAAGCGAAGCAGCACCTCGTCGCGGTCCTCCAGGGCAAGATGGGTTCGCCCCCGAAGGACGCGGGCAAGGCCTGAATGTTGAAAGCTGCTGTAAGCAGCTCAACACGCGACGCCGGCTCTGTCATACCGTGACGTACCTGATGCTCGAGAGGCCGTCATGCTGTATGCGACCCGGAGGTTCGTCCCGCTGTTCGTGACATTGCTCTTCGCCGGTTGCGGCGGAGGCGGAGGGAGCGACGGCGGCGGCGCGACCAACGGTGCCCCGCTGGCCGTCGCGCAGCGCAACACCGCGCAAGGGTTCTGGACCGGGCCGACATCGAACAACGAGCACGCGGCCATCCTGGTCCTGGAAGACGGAGAGGTCTGGGGGCTGTATTCCGCGGCAGGCGTCCCCATCGGCGCGATCCAGGGCCAGCTGTTCGGCAACGGCGCCAGCATCAGCGGCAACGTCCGCGATTTCCGCATCGGCAGTCCGCTGACGCAGGACGCATCGGTGAGCGGCGGCGTCACCGAGCGCAGCACGATGGATGCCGTGCTGCAAGGCGGGCAAGGCACCACGCGGGCCATGCTGGCCTACGACCCCGGCTACGACCGGCCGGCTTCCCTGGCGCAACTTGCGGGAAATTACGAGTTCGGCCCGAACACGCTCACCATCCGCGCGGACGGCACGTTCACGCTCAGCAGCGACGGCTGCACGCAGAACGGCCGCTTCACCCCGCGCCCTTCGGGCAAGAACGTGTTCGACCTGGCGAACAGGTTCACGGGCGCAGGCTGCGGCAGCTTCGATGGCGCATCCATGAACGGCGTCGGCGTGCTCGATGCGGACGCGCTTGCCGCGATGATGGTCGTGCCCGACCGGACCGGCGGGTTCTTCATGCTGGCGCCCAAGGTCGTCCCTGCTCCGGCACCGGCACCGGCACCGGCTCCGGCACCTGCACCAGCCCCCACACCGGCGCCCACACCGGCACCGGCGCCCACTCCGGCGCCTTCACCCGCTCCGACTCCGGCCCCGGCGCCGACTCCCGCACCCTCTCCTGCTCCGACGCCGGCACCCGCTCCTGCTCCGACGCCAGCGCCGGCCCCCACCCCGGCGCCAGCGCCAGCCCCAACTCCGGCACCAGCGCCCGCGCCGGCACCTGCGCCCGCGCCCGGCCCCGCGCCCGCACCGGCACCTTGAGGTCGCGCGCAGCCGGGGGCGCCGACGGCGCTGCCTACAATGCGCGTCCCCCGCATTTCCGCAGTCTTCCGCATTCCCCGATGGACATCGTCGTCAACGAAGAGATCAAGGCCTACATCGATCCACTGACGCCCGATGAGTACCGGGCGCTCGAACGAAGCATCCTGGCCGAAGGCTGCCGCGATGCGCTGGTGCTCTGGGGCGACATGCTGGTGGACGGCCACAACCGCTACGCGATCTGCCGCCGGCACGACCTGCCGTTCCGGACGGTGCAGAGCACGCGCTTCCAGTCGATCGAGGACGTGCACCTGTGGATGATCGACCAGCACCTCGGCCGCCGCAGCCTCTCGGACTTCCAGCGCGGCGTGCTGGCCTTGCGCCAGCGCGAGATCGTGGCCGAGCGGCTGGCGCGCACGCCGCCGGAAGCGGCTCCTGAGGCACCCGCCGCCGACGCGGGGGCCGCTGAAACTCCGGCGGCCGCGCCCGCCGACGAGCCGCGCGAGACCACGCGCGAAGCGCTGGCCCGGGTGGCGCGCCTCAGCAGCAACCAGGTGACGCAGATCGAGAAGATCCAGAAGCAGGCCGCGCCCGAGGTGGTCGCGGCCGTGAAGGCCGGCGAGATCTCGATCCATGCGGCGGCCACGGTGGCCAGCCTGCCCTGGGAGGAACAGGTGGCCGCCGCCACCGCCGGCAAGGAGGAGCTGAAGCAGGCCGCCAAGCGGGTGCGCGAATCGCGCAAGAAGGCCGCCGTAGAGCCGCCGGCACCCGCGCAGGACGAGGCGGCGACGGAAGGCGAGGACACGATCGACTCGCTGCGCCGGCGCGTGGCCGCGCTCACGGCGGAGAACATGCAGCTGCGCGAGCAACTGGCCCGGTTGCAGGCTTAAGCTCGCGCAATGCCGGAACTCGCCTTCACCACGCCCGAATACAAGCTCTTCCCGTCGCCGCGCAACCGGCACCGCGAGGTGTTCCTGCACGAGGTGTTCGTGCCCCATCCGTACGCGCTCATCGACCTGCCCAGCTTCCACCTGAAGGGAAAGTACAGCCTGTTCGCGGCGCACCGGCTCGCCGACGGCAAGAACGGGCAACTGGTGACGTTCGAGCTGGAGTCCGACGCGCTCAGGTTCAGTTCAGAGTTCAAGCCCGACTGAAGAGCGTGGAGCACGAGGGCTTTCCGAGGATCTACGCGGTCGTCAAGTGGGCGATCGTGGTCTGCCTGGTGCTGCTGTCGATCCTGGCCGCGGCGTTCTGGACCTGGATCCTCGGCGGCTTCGCGGCTTCCGGATTCCGTGCGAGCACGCCCGCCCATGCATCGGGCGCGCCGCCTGAGATCACGCCCGAGTGCGCGTGGCCCTACAGCGTCAACGACCGCAGCGCCGAGGCCATGTGCCGGATGTTCAATCGCCTGACGCCCGAGCAGCGGGACCAGGTCCTGAGCCGGCGGAAATAGGGAAACGCGCGCCGGTCACCACGCAGACCAGCGCGCACAGCACCAGCGCCGCCCCCGTCCACTGCAGCGGCCTCACCTGTTCCCCGAGGAAGAGGATGCCCGCGCCCAGCCCGATGAGCGGCACGCCCAGGCTGAAGGGCGCGACGCGGCTCGCGGGGAAGCGCTGCAGCAGCCGCGTCCACAAGCCGTAGCCCAGGTCGGTGGCGATCCAGCCGAGGAAGGCGATCGCCAGCCAGGCGCTCCAGGGCGAATGCAACCAACGGGCGTGGGCCGTCGCGGGATCGAGCCCCCAACTCAGCGCGAGGAAAGGCAGGATCGGCACGCCGCTGCACCAGACCACGAAGGCGAGCGGATCGAAGTCGCCGGCCGCTTGCCGGGCCTTGCGCACCACGATGTTCGACGCGGCCCACATCACGGCCGAAGCCAGCGTCAGCGCCAGGCCCCACGCGGTGACCGCGCCGCCCGCCGCGGAGCTTTCCCAGGCGAAGCAGGCCAGCCCGGCCGCCGCGAAGACCATGCCCACCTTCAGCGGCATGCCGATGCGCTCGTGCAGCAAGGTGACGCCGAACAGCGCGCTGAAGAACACCTGCGTCTGGACCAGCACGGACGCGAGCGCGGCGCTCATGCCGACGTGCAGCGCCACGAAGAGCAGGCCGAACTGCCCGACGCCTTGCGCGAGGCCGAAGGCGAGCAGCCAGCGCACGGGCACGCGCGGCGGCCGGACGAACAGGGCCAGCGGCAGGAAGGCGAACAGGTACCGGCCCGCGCCCAGCTGGAACGGCGTGAGGCTCGCGAGCCCCACCTTCATCACCACGAAGTTCACGCCCCACGTGACGACCACCAGCACGATGCTGGCCAGGTCGCGCGGCTCCAGCGGCGTGCGGGCGCCCAAGCTCTACACCACCGCGTGCGCGATGACGGCGAGCGTGCCCAGCAGCATGAGCACGAGCACGAAGGCGATGAGCACCAGCACCAGCGGATTGCCGCGCTGGTGGATCTCGGCCATGTCCTGGCGGCGGCCGAGGCCCACGAAACTCCACATGACGGTCTTGACCTGGCGAACGATGTTCATTGCATTCTCCTTTCAGCGGATGCGGTTGACGTCGAACGTGCTCACGCCCGGCGCGTCGTTGCCCCACGACCGCCGCACGAACGAGGCGACGGCCGCGATCTCCGGATCGCTCAGGCCCTGGCCGAAAGGCGGCATGCCGTAGGGGCGCGGATTGCCGGGCGTGGTGGCGGGGAAGCCGCCGTGCACGATCACCTTCACCAGGTTGGCGGCCGACGGCATGGTGACGGTGCGATGCCCGGCCAGCGGCGGATAGGACGCCGCGCCCTCGCCTCGCTCCCCATGGCATTCGGCGCATTGCGCCTTGTAGATGCGGCCGCCCAGCTCCATCACGTCGGCGGGCACGGCGGGCGCGTCGTCCACCGCGGCCGGTGCGTGCTGCGGCAGCTCGCGAAGGAAGGTCGCCATGGCCCGCAGGTCCGGATCGCTCATGTGCCGCGTGCTGCCCGCGACCACCTCGGCCATCGGGCCCATGGCAGTCCCCTTGGCGCTGGCGCCGTCCTTGAGCAGGCGCACCACGTCGTCGCCCGTCCAGCCCTGTACGCCGGCTTCGGCGGCCGACGCGAGCGAGGGCGCGTACCAGTTCTGCATCGGGATCAGCCCGCCGCTCAGCTCCAGCGAATCGCGCGTGGCGCCGAAGGCATTGCGCGGCGCGTGGCAGGCCTGGCAGTGGCCGAGCCCGCGCACCAGGTAGGCGCCGCGGTTCCATTCGGCGGACTGCGCCGGCTGCGGCTCGAAGGTTCCGGGCGAGAAGAAGAGCGCACGCCAGACCGCGAGCGACGCCTGCGAGCTGTACGGAAAGCGCAGGTCGTGCGCCCGGTTGGGCCGCTGCACGGGCGGCTGGCTGCGCAGGAAGGCATAGAGCGCGTCCGAGTCTTCGCGCGTGACCAGCGTGTAGTCCGGATAAGGGAACGCGGGGTACAGCAGCCGCCCATCGCGCGAACGGCCGTGGTGCATCGCCCGCCAGAAGTGGTCGGGGCTCCAGCGGCCGATGCCGGTCTCGGCGTCGGGCGTGAGGTTGCTCGCGAACACGCTGCCGAACGGCGTGGCGATCGCCTTTCCGCCGGCGAACGGGGCATCGCCGCGCGCCGTGTGGCAGGCCGCGCAGTTGCCCACGCGCGCGAGATAGGCGCCGCGCTGCACGAGCTCCGCGGAAGGCGCGCCGGCGGGCAAGGCTTCGTCGATGGCGCCTTCGCCGCGCACGTTGAGCCAGGCGACGAGCGCGGACGCCGCGACCAGCAGGGCGACCCCGCCGGCGAGAACCTTGAGCGCCTTCATCGCACGCCGCTCCCGCACTGCATCGGCAACGGCCGCGGCAGGCTGTCCGCCCTGGCCACGGCGTGCTGCACCGGCTGCGACGACAGCCAGGCCGCCATCGCGTTGAGGTCTTCCGGCGAGAGCCGCCGCGCGATCTCGCCCATGCAATCGGGCTCGGCCGCGCGCCGCACGCCGCTGCGCCACGCACCGAACTGCGCCAGCAGGTAGTCGCGCGGCAGGCCGAGCAGGCCCGGCATCGCGGGCGCGACGCCCGTCATCGCCGCGCCGTGGCACGAGGAACAAGCGGGGATGCCGCGGGCCGCGTCGCCCTGCCGCACCAGCTGCTCGCCGCGGGCGATCGTGGCCGCGGGCGCGCCGGTGGTCTGCGGAGGCGGATAGGGCAGGTCGAGTCCGGCGAAGTGATCGGCGATCTCGCGCAGGTACTCGTCGGACATGTGATCGACCAGGTAGGCCATCACGGCGTTCTGGCGCTTGCCGTCGCGGAAGTTGCGCAGCTGGTTGTAGAGGTAGCCGGCGGGCTTGCCGGCGATGCGAGGAAAGTAGCCCTGGTTGGTCGCCCTGCCCTCCTGGCCGTGGCACGCCACGCAGGCCTTCAGGCGCTGGGCCATGGAGTCTTCGGGCGCCGCCGCGGACGCGGCCTGGAGCGTCGCCAGCGCCAGCAGGGCGGTGGCGACGGAGGCGAGCAGGTTCATGCGGTGAGTGTGCCCGCGTCGAGGTGATCAGATAAGACTCAGATGGCTCGAAAAAGACCGTATCAGATGGCTGGCAGCTCTGAAAGAAACCCCGTTCTTGCGATGACCATAGCAGCACGACAAAATCATGGTCAGTTCCATATCAGAGCATCGATGACGAAGTACGAACAGCTGGCCGGGCACATCGAGTCGCTGGTCGCGGCGGGCACGCTGAGGGCCGGCGACAAGCTGCCTTCCGTGCGCGAGACCATCGCCGCATGGTCGGTGAGTCCCTCCACCGTCTTCCAGGCCTACTACCTGCTGGAGGCGCGGGGCGTGGTCGAGGCCCGGCCGCGCTCGGGCTACTTCGTCAAGGCGCCGATCACCGCGCGCGACGAGCCGCCCGCGGCCGAGCCGGCACCGCATTCGCGCGAGGTCGTGGTCAACGACCTCGTGCTGCAGGTGCTCGGCTCCATCCGCGAGCGCGACGTGGTGCCGATCGGATCGGCCTTCCCGAACCCCGAGCTGTTTCCGCTGGCACGGCTCGCCCGCGGCATGGGCTCCGCGCTGCGCGAGCTGCAGCCGCAGCGCTTTCTCGACGACCTGGCGCCGGGCAACCCCGAGCTGCGCCGCCAGATCGCGCTGCGCTCCATGGGCAACGGCGTGATGGCCAGCGCCGAGGAGATCGTCATCACCAGCGGCGCGATGGAAGCGCTCAACCTGTGCCTGCAGGCCGTCACGCGGCCGGGCGATGCGGTGGCGATCGAGTCGCCCGCGTTCTACGGCTGCCTGCAGGCGCTGGAGCGGCTGCAGCTGCGCGCGGTGGAAGTGGCGACCCATCCGCGCGAAGGCGTGCAGCTCGAGTCGCTGGAAGCCGTGCTCCAGCGCGAGCGCGTGAAGGCCTGCTGGTTCATGCCCAGTTTCCAGAACCCGCTGGGCGCGCTGATGCCGGTGGAACGCAAGCGGCGGCTCGCGGACCTGCTGGCGTACCACGAGGTGCCCCTCATCGAGGACGACGTCTACGGCGAGCTGTACTTCGGCCTGCGCCGGCCGCCGCCCGTGAAGGCGTTCGACGGCGGCGGCTGGGTGATGCACTGCGGCTCGTTCTCCAAGAGCCTGGCGCCGGGCTACCGCGTCGGCTGGGCGGCGGCGGGCCGCTTCGCGCGCAAGGTGGAGGAACTCAAGCTGTCGAGCACGCTGTCCGTCGCGGTGCCTTCGCAGCTGGCCATCCTGCAGTTCCTGAAGGAAGGCGGCTACGACAAGCACCTGAGGGCGTTGCGCGCCACGCTGGAGCGCCAGCGGCAGGTGGCGATGGAAGGCATCCACAAGCACTTCCCCTCGGCGGTGCGGGCCACGCAACCCGAAGGCGGCTACTTCGTCTGGCTGGAGCTGCCCGAGACGGTGGACGCGCTGGAGCTGCACCGACTGGCGCTGTCGCAGAACATCAGCGTCGCGCCCGGCCAGCTGTTCTCGGCGGACCGCCGCTTCCGGCACCACATCCGCATCAACTACGGGCATCCGAGGCAAGAGCAGCTCGCCCCGGCCCTGAAGACGCTGGGGCGGCTGGTGCAGGCGCTGGCGACCAGTCCGACCCGCGCCTAGCGCCGCGCGTTCTCCGCGTCCTGCATCTCGCGCCACAGGATCTTGCCCACCGGCGACTTGGGCAGTTGCGCCGTGAACTCCACGATGCGCGGGTACTTGTAAGCCGCCATGCGCTCGCGCGTCCACTCGATCAGTTGCTCGGCGGTCAATGCGGACGCGTGGTCGTGCCGCACGACCAGCGCCTTGACGGTCTCGCCCCGGTAAGGGTCCCTCGTCCCGATGACGCAGGCCTCCTTGACGCCGGGATGCTGGTACAGCACGGCCTCCACTTCCGCGGGCCAGACCTTGAAGCCCGACGCGTTGATCATCCGCTTGGCGCGGTCGGTCATGAAGAAGTAGCCGTCCTCGTCCATGCGGCCCACGTCGCCCGTGCGCAGGTAGCGCACGCCGTCGATCTCGACGAACGCCGCCGCGGTCTCCTCGGGCCGGTTCCAGTAGCCCTGGAACAGCTGCGGACCGCTCACCAGGATCTCGCCCTCCTCGCCTTGCGGCAGCGGCTTCAGCGTCGACGGATCGGCCACGATCGACAGCGTGTCGAAGAACGGCACGCCCAGGCACTGCCGCTTGGGCCGGTCGATCGGGTTGTTGTGCGTCGTGGCCGCCGTCTCGGTCATGCCGTAGCCTTCGATGAAGTCGATGCCCAGCGTCTCGCGCAGCTGCCGCCACACCTCGGCGGGCATGGTGGCGCCGCCCGCCGTCACCCGTCGCAGCGCGCCCAGGTCGTGCTCCTTCAGGCGCGGATGCGTGAGCAGGTCGATGATGGCCGTCGGCGGGATCGCGGCATGCGCCACCTTCTGGTCGCTCATCAGCTTCAGCGCCAGGTCGCGGTCCCAGCGCGGCAGCACGACCAGCGTGCCGCCGACGTAGATCGGCAGGTTCAGCGAATGCGACAGGCCGGCCACGTGGTACATCGGGGCCACGCACAGGAAGGCGCTCGCCGGCGGCGTCCAGTGCCACAGCGCCATGCCGGCGGCGTTGTGCATGAAGCTGCGATGGGTGTGCATGCAGGCGCGCGGCACGCCGGTCGAGCCCGAGGTGTAGGGCAGGCAGCACAGGTCGTCGGGCTGCGCGAGCGCCGGGCCGGGTCGCAGGTCCGCCGCCATCACGTCGCGCCAGGCGGTGTGTTCGCCGACCCCGGTGTAAGGCTCGCGCAACCACGAGGGCAGCTCATACGCGGGATCCGTCGGCAGGTAGTCGGAGTACGTCGCGACGATCACCTCGCGCAGCGCCGTGCCCGCTGCGGCGGGTTCCAGCTGCGGCAACAAGTCCTGCGCGCACACCGCCACGCACGCGCCGCTGTCCTTGAGGTAGTGCGCCACCTCGGGCGTGCGGTTCATCGGGTTGACCGGGACCACGATCGCGTCGGCGCGCAGGATGCCGTGGTAGGCGATCACCCACTGCGCCGAGTTCTGCAGGTACAGCAGCACGCGGTCGCCGCGCCGGACGCCCGCGCGCTGCACCAGCCAGCCGGCGAAGCGCTCCACTTCGTCCAGCAGCCGCGCGTAGCCGATGTCCAGGCCGAACGAATGGATGGCGCTGCGCTCGCCGAAGCGCTGCGCCGAGATCTCCAGGTTGCGCGACAGCGTGTTGCGCGGCGCCTCCAGGTGCTGCGGCAGCAGCCGCGGCCAGTATCCGAATCGGCTCAAGGACGCGCCCTCAGGAGTTCAGCTTGATGCCGGCGTCCTTGATCAGGCGGGCCGTGAGGTCGATCTCGCGCTTGATGCGCGTCGCCATCTCGGTCGGGGACGTCGGCCAGGGATCGGCGCCCGCCTCGTGCAGCTGCTTGCGCACGCCCGGATCACGAAGCACGGCGACCAGTTCGGCGTGCACGCGCTCCAGGATGGGCGCCGGCGTTTCGCCGGGCATCACCAGCCCGAACCAGGAGTTGAACTCGTAGCCGGGCACGCCCGCTTCGGCCATGGTCGGCACGTCGGGCACGACGTCGGAACGCCTGGACCCCGTTTGCGCCAGCGCGCGCAGGCGGCCCGACTGCACGTGCGGCTTGGCGGTGGTCCAGTCGAGCATGGCCGCCGTGAGGTGGCCGCCCAGCAGGTCGGTGGCGGCGGGACTGCTGCCCTTGTAGGCCGCGTGCGTCATGTCGAAGCCGGCCATCTGCTTGAGCAGTTCGCCGGCCAGGTTCATGGCGGTGCCGGGGCCGGCCGTCCCGTAGTTGAACTTGCCCGGCTGCGCCTTGGCCTGGGTGATGAACTGCTTGAGGTTCTCGATGTTGCTCGACGCCGGTACGACCAGCGTGAGCGGGTTCAGCACCACCACCGACACCGGCGCGATGTCCTTGGTCGGGTCGTAGGGCAGCTTGGTGAGCGTGACGCTGGACGTCAGCGCACCGGAGACACCGAAGCCCATGGTGTAGCCGTCGGGCTGGGCCTTGGCGACGGCATCCACGCCGATCGCGCCACCGGCCCCGGCGCGGTTGTCCACCACCACCGGCTGGCCGAGGCGGGCGGACAGCGGCGTGGCGACGATGCGCGCGACGATGTCGGCCACGCCGCCGGGCGGGAAGCCGCAGTAGAAGCGGATCGGCCGGTTGGGGTAGGCGCCCGGCTGGGCGAAGGCGCTGGTCCCGAGCGTCGAGGCGGCCATCGCTGCGGCTGCGCTGAGAACGGTGCGTCGTGTCGGCATGTCTTGTCTCCTGTCTTTGTCGGTGAACGGTCTCGGTCTCAGGCGAGGGCGAAAGCCGGATAGCGGCCGTCGGAAAGTTCGTCCCACGCCAGCTTCACCCGGTCGCCGATGCGCACGTCGCCGGGCCGGCTGCCCGGCAGGTTGCCGAGGATGCGGACGCCCTCCTCGAGCTCGATGAGCGCCAGCACGCAAGGCAGGCGGCCGTCGGCGCCCAGGCCGGGCGTGCGCAGCGCGGTGACCGAGTAGACGGTGCCCCGGCCGGACACCTCGCGCCATTCGAGGTTGCGCGAGCCCGTGTACAGGCTCACCGGCCGCGGGAAGTGCTGGAAGCGCCCGCTGTCCTTGCAGTACTGCAGCAGCAGCTTGCCCTCGCGCGTGCCCTGCCAGAAGGCGGCGCTGTCGACGTAGAGGTTCTCGCGCGGCAGCTTGCGCGCCGGGGTGGTGTTCTCGCTCATGCGGCCTCCAGGATCATCGCCGCGCTGGTGGACCAGTTGCGGCCGTAGGGGATGACGCCGATGCCGGTGACGAGGGCGTTGCGCGCGCCGGCCACCTGGCGCGGGCCGCCTTCGCCGAACAGCTGGCGCACGCCTTCCACCAGGTTGAGCGCGCCGCCCGCCAGGCCGGGCTGGCCCGCGGAGATCTGGCCGCCGCCGGTGTTCAGCGGCAGCCTGCCCTGGTGCGTGAGGTCGGTGTCGAGGATGAACTTCGCGCCCTGCCCGCGTTCGCAGAAGCCCAGCTGCTCCAGCTGCATCTGCACGGCGATGGTGAAGTCGTCGTAGGGCTGGAACATGCGCACCTGCGCGGGGCCCATGCCGGCCTGGGCGAACAGGCGCGGCGCCAGGTGGCCGAAGCCGGATTCCGTGATGTCGGCGAGCGGCTCGCGGCCGTTGAAGTTGGTGATCTCCGCGAAGGCCGTGGGGATGGCCAGCTTCGACCAGCCGCGGCGCTTCGCCTCCTCCTCGGAGGTGACCACGAGCGCATTCGCGCCGTCGCAGAACATCACGCTGTCCAGCAGGCGCAGCGGATCGGCCACGACGCGCGAGGCCTTGTACTCCTCCAGCGTGAGCGGCGTGCGCAGCTTGGGCAGCGCGTTGTCGTTCAGGACCGCGTGGCCGCGCTGGACCATCGCGATCTTCGCGAGCGCCTCCTCCTTCAGGCCGTACTGGTGCGCGTAGCGGCTCATGAGCAGCCCGAACGCGGCGGGCGGCCGGCCCGCGGCCTGCGGCTCCTGGAACTCCGGACGCTGAGCGCCGAAGTCGGCGCGGTAGTTCGTGCTGGGCGCGTCGGCGGACAGCACGACCGCGATGCGGCACCGGCCTTCGCGCACGGCGGACACGGCGCTCATCACGCCGCTGAGCGCGGAACAGCCGCCGGTCCCCGACAGGTTCAGCCAGTTCGGCGAGATACCGAGGGCCTCGCACATGTAGGCGGCCAGGAAGGGATTCGTGCCTTCGGACAGCGCGGCCGTCACGGACAGGCCGTCGATCTCTTCCAGCGCCAGGCCGGACCGGGCCAGCAGCGCCGAAAGCGCTTCGCCGGCCAGGTCGTAGGCGCTGCGTCCGGTCTTCAGGCGGTTGGGGATCTCCGCGTAATTCGCGATGGCGATCCGCTGCTTCGTCGTCATCCCTAGGCTCCCTTGAACTGAGCGGCGCGCTTCTCGCGGAAGGCGTCCAGGCCTTCGCGCCGGTCTTGCGTGAAGTACAGAAGGAAGGCGGCATCCGCCTCCATGGCCATGCCGTCGGACAGCGTCAGGTCGGTGCCGCGCTCGATGGCCGCCTTGCTCTGCATGACGGCGATGGGCGCGTTCTTCGCGATGGCGGCGGCGATCTCGCGCGCCTTGCCCAGCGCCTCGCCCGCCTCGACCAAATGGTTGACCAGGCGCAGCGCCTTGGCTTCGTCCGCCCCGATCCGGCGTCCGGTCCAGATCAGCTCCTTGGCCATCGCCTTGCCGACCAGGCGCGGCAGGGTCTGGGTGCCGCCGGCGCCCGGCATGATGCCGATGCCGGTCTCGGGAAAGCCGAACTTCGCGTTGCGGCCGGCAACGATCATGTCCGCCACCAGCGCCAGCTCGAGGCCGCCGCCGAGGGCGACACCCTCGATCGCGCAGATCACGGGCTTGGTGTAGGCCGGCAGTTCGCGGAAGAGGCGCGCGAACCGCTTGCTGCGCTTGCGCTTGCGATAGAACTCGAAGTACCGCCCCTCGGCCACTTCGAACACCGAGGTGTCGATGCCGGAGCAGAACGCCTTCGGGCTGCCGGAAAGGATCACCGAGGTGATCGAGTCGTCGTCCTCCGCGGCGGCCATGGCGTCCATGATCTCCGCGGCAGTCTGCTCGCGCAGCGCGTTGAATTTCTCGGGGCGGGAGATCTCGATCTCCAGCCATCGCTCGCCGCGGGTCACCGCGATGTCCCCCGCGGCGGGGAATTCCTGTGTCATCCGTTCGTCGTCCATCTCGGGCAATGGCGTCCGATGCTACGGACGCCAGGGGCCGCCGATAGAATCATTTCCGGGAATGTCCATCCCGATTCCGGAACGTTTTCCTTTGGCAGATCCCATAGACCTCGGCGCCATCCTGCTGTTCCACGAAGTGGTGAAGGCGGGCAGCCTCAGCGCGGCGGCGGTGCACAACGACACGCCCAAGTCCACGCTCAGCCGCCGGCTGCAGCAGCTGGAGCGGCAGATCGGCACGCCGCTCCTGAAGAAGAACACCCGCAAGCAGGCGCCCACCGACCTGGGCCTGTCGATCATCGAGCACTGCGAGCGCATCGCGGCCGAAGTCGACGCCATCCAGCAGAAGGCGGCGCGCACCCGCACCGGCCTGAGCGGCACGCTGCGCGTGGCCATCCCGGTCGAATTCGGGACCGCCTGGCTCGGCAAGGCCATCGCGGATTTCGCCAAGGCCCATCCGGACCTGGCGATCGAGGCCAACGTCAGCGGCCGCAGCGTGGACCTCATCACCGAGCCGGTGGACCTGGTGATCACGTTCGGCCAGCCCAAGCTGTCCCGCATCACGCAGCGGCGCCTCGGCGCCGTGACCTCGGGGATCTATGCGAGCCCGGACTTCCTGAGACGCAACGGCACGCCGCAGTCGTTCGAGGAGGTCGTGAGCAGCGATTGCGTGGTCACCGAAATCCAGCTGCAGGAGGGCGCCTGGCAGTTCCGCAACGCGGGACGGCGGCGCGACCTGAAGGTGCACGCGCGCCTGCGCGTGAACAGCATCCGCCTCGCTCGCGAACTCGTGGTGGACGGCGCGGGCCTCGGTCTGCTGCCGCACCTGATGTGCCAGCGGCACGTCGCCAGCGGCGCGCTGGTGCCCGTGATGCCGGACTGGAACAGCCCGCCGATGCCGGTCGTCGCCCTCATGCTCTCGCGCACGAGCCTGCCGAAGAAGACCCGGCTGTTCCTGGACTTCGTCGCCAGGCAGCTCTCCGCGGCCAGCAGCGACTGACGCTTCGCGCGGGCTATGCAGCGGCTGTCCCACGGGCGGCGGCAACGGCGAACTGGTCTGCCAGTCGGTCACCGCCTCGGGCGGCGCGTACACCGGTGAGCCACAACGCCGTCGACCTGAGCTCGCGGCGCGGCTTCTACCTGGACATCCCGCTGGCCGGCGGCCGCGTCAACACCCAGGCGGCCCTCACCAACGGCGGCTCCCTGGTCGGCGGGCGTTGAACTGATTTAGTGCTTTAGCGCTGTCGCGACGCTTCCACAGGGGCAACCCCCGGGAACGGCCCCGGTTCTCCATTCCTAAGATGCGCTGCCCCATCCGAGGGCGAAGTCAAAAAATCTCAGGAGGGAGAACCCCATGAAGAAGTGGAACCGACCGGCGGCCTGGCTGTCGGCGCTTGGCATGGCCATGGCCGTAGTGGCCTGCGGCGGTGGTGGCGGAGGCGGCGGCGGTGCCGGCACCGCGCTGACGTCGACGCAGGCGAACGCCCGCAACGGCGACTACCAGATGTATGCGGCGGACGCCCGCGTCTACACGCTCAATCTCAATTTCGACACCGGTGCCTATCGCATCACGGGCAACGGCCTCGACAAGACCGGCGAGTTCAGCCTGAGCAATGCGGGCAAGGGCGAGTACGCCCTCGACACGGGAACCGCGACAGCCAGTCCCGGTTCGCCCCGCTTCCACCTGCTCGGCGACACGCTGGTCGGCGGGTTCGCCCTGCCGGGCGGATCGGTGCCCTTCATCGCTTCGCGCTCGTTCCTGACCAGCCTCGCGGATGCGGCCGGGACCTACAACTTCCTGACGCGGGAGATCGTCACGGCCGGGACGAACGACAGCTCCATCTTCAGCGGCGAGATCCAGGCCGGGGGCACGCTCAGGTACTGCAACGACAGCACGGTCTACGCGATCGCGACCTGCCCGCCCGCGTCCATCGTGTCCGCCGCCGTGACGGTGCAGGGCGACGAGTTCCGCGCCGATACGGGCGCGGGGGTGATTCCCTTCCGCATCCTGAAGGTCGGGTCGTCCAAGGTGTTCGTCCGCGCCAGCGCCGGCACGGTCGCGGCTCGCCGGTTCTGGGTGGGCGTGCCGGCCGCGACGGCCTTCGCCGCGGCCAGCGACTTCGAAGGCCAGAACACCAAGGGCCAGTGGACGTTCGACTTCACTCTGGACACCACGACCTACAGCGCCAACTGGAATGAGCCGGGCGCCAACTTCATCGTCAATGGTGGGCCGGCCCTCACGGTCGTTCCCGGCCTCATCCGCATCACCACGTCGGGTGACGGCAACTTCTTCGCGATGCGGACCGGCGAGCTGCTGGTGATCAGCAGCGCCCAGAACAACCCGGTCAATCCGGGCTATTTCGAATTCGCCGTCAAGCCCTGACGCCGGCTTTCCGGAAGAACCACGCCGACGCCAGCCAAAGCGCGGCGAAGAACAGCGTGACCGGTCCCGCGGATCCCATGCCGGCAACGGCGGCGATCCCGGCGACCGCCACTTGAGCGACCGCCATCGCGACCAGCGCCCAGGCCATCCCGAGCGGACGAAGACGCGCGATGAGCGCGCCGACGACGCCCACCGCCAGCACGCCGTGGAACATCGCGTTGGCGGGGTTGTCCTCGCTGCCGATGATCCCCACGGCCGCGTTCGCCCACACCAGCACGAAGGCGGTGGCGAGCGCGATGGCCACCGCGGCCCGGTAGGCGCGATCGCCCGTCTTGCGGATCGCCAGTTCGTAGCTCGCGCCCACGCCGATCACCAACGCTCCCGCGAAAACGAAGTCCGCCAGGTCCCACTTCACCTCGTCGGTGAACCGCATCGCGACCAGCGGCAGCAGCAACAACGCCACGCCGGCGCCCCAGCCCGCCAACCGCCACGGTGTCCAGATTCGTGAACGCATGGGCGGGAGCTTAGACGCCCCGGGCCGCCAGCGCTCGATTGACCGTGGACGCCAGCAGGCGGTGGCCCAGCGGCGTCGGATGGAAGCCGTCCGAGAACGCCCACGTCTTCCAAGCCGGCAAGGCCGCGTCGAGCGCGGCCGAGGTGCAGGTCTGCAGCGTCCACTCCGGCAACCCCACGGAGTTGGTGCCGGTCACGGGGCAGGCCGCGTGCGAGGCGTCGGTCAGGCCGAACTCGGAGGCGCGCGAGATCTGGTCGGCCACGGCCGTCCGCAGATCCACCAGCACCACGCGAGGATCGCTCCCGAGCCGCTCCTGCAGCCGCACGTTGAACGCATCGATCGCCGCCCGCACGGCATTGCGGGCGTTGTCGGCGTCGCCGGCGCCCTCCTCCTGCACCAGCCGCTCGAACGCCGAGCTGAAGCGCGGCGTGATCGTGAGGTCCGGCAGGTTGAGCACGGCCACTTTCGGGATCCCGTGGTCCAGCGCGTTGGTCGTGATCGAGTCGGCGAGCGCGTCGGCGGCTTCCTGCAGGTACAGGTTGGCGCTGCGCGCCAGGCTGTCGTCGCCGCGGATCGTGTCCAGCAGGTCGCCCGTTTCCACGCGGCGCGCCAGGAAGGCGACGAAGGCGAGCGTCCCCGTGCGGCTGCCCACGCTGCCCAGGTAGCCCGCGGCGAGGTCGGATGCGTCGTTGGCGCCGCCTTCCACCAGCAGCAGGTCGCCCGCGCCGAAGCTGATCGCGGCGGCCGCGTCGACCAGCTGGTTGCGGATGTTGCGCGGCCCGTCGCCGTCGAGGATGCGTCCGCCGCCCACCGCGAAGTTGGTGCAGCCCGAGTCGCCGCGCGGCACGATGCCCGCGCCGCCGTCGATGTAGTGGCTGCAGCCGGCGGCCAGGCCGTGCGCGGTGGCCACCAGCTCCGGCAGCACGGGAAAGCCGACCGCGTTCGACGCGTCCTGCACCGTGAACTTGAAGCCGAAGGTGCCCACGTCGGCGAGGCTGTCGCCCGCGACGATGAGGCGCGACACGCCGGTCAGCAGGGACGCTGAAGCGGCGGGCGCGGCGGCGGGGCCCGGCGTCGTCACGGGCACGGGGTCCGCGGTCGCCGATGCCGTGCCCACCGCCGGATCGCCGCCACCCCCACCGCCGCCGCAAGCGGTGAACAGCAACGCTCCCACGCAGCCGGCCAGAAGGCGGCTGGGATGGCTGATCGTGATCGCCATGTCGTGCTCCCCCCATCCATGCACCGGATCGGCGCGGTTGCAGGATAGGAGGAGCTGCCGCGAGTGGCCAACGCGGCAATCAAGTGTTTCACCGGCCGGGCTGGCGCGATGTCCCCATCGATATGATGGCCATCATATGAGCGTAATCTCCACGCCCATGGACACCGCGCCTTCCGCCAGCCGCAAGCAGCTGACCCACGACCGCATCCTCGACACCGCCGCGCGCGTGCTGCGCAAGAGCGGCTTCGGCGGCGTGGGCGTCGCGGACATCATGAAGCGGGTCGGCCTCACGCACGGCGGCTTCTACGCGCACTTCGCCTCGCGCGACGCGCTGCTGGCCGAGGCGCTGGACCGCGCCGGCCAGGACAGCCAGGCGCGGCTGCAGCGGTCGCTCGCCACGGCCGAGGCCAGGTCGCACAGCAACTTGCGCGCGCTGGTGGAAAGCTATCTCGCCGACCGTCACCTGGAGTCGCCGGAGAGCGGCTGTCCCGTGGCCGCGTTGGCGTCCGAGCTGCCGCGGCAATCCGACGCCGTGCGCGCGGCCGGGGCGGCCCGAATCGCGTCGCTGGTCGCGGCGGTGCAGGACGTGCTGCCGCCGGGCAGCACCGCCGAGACGGCCGGCATCGTCGCTTCGCAGCTGGTCGGCGCATTGCAGATCGCCCGCACGCTGGGCCACAACGCGCGCGGCAAGCGCCACCTGGCGGCGTCGCGCAAGTTCCTGCTGGAGCAATTCGATTCTCGGCGGCCGTAGCGCCGCTGATTCCGCCAACGCCTCACCGTGTTTCTTCTTCGCCGGTCGATATGACGACCATCATATGAACAGGAGCTTTTCATGCAACTCGCCAACGCCGTCGTCCTGATCACCGGAGCCAACCGCGGCATCGGGCAAGCCTTCGCCCGCGAGGCGCTGGCCCGCGGCGCGCGCCGCGTCTATGCCGCCGCGCGCGACCCGGGCAGCGTCAAGCTGCCGGACGTGCTGCCGATCCAGCTGGACGTGACCGACCCCGGGCAGGTGGCGCGAGCCGCGCGCGAGTGCCGCGACGTCACGCTTCTCATCAACAACGCCGGCGTGGCCGAAACCGGCGGCTTCCTGCAGGACCACGCGCTCGAGTCCGCGCGACGCCAGCTGGACGTGAACTTCTTCGGCATGCTGCGCACCACCCAGGCTTTCGCGCCGGTGCTCGCGGCCAACGGCGGCGGCGCGCTGCTCAACGTGCTGTCGATCGCCAGCTGGATCAATCGTCCCCTGCTCGGCACGTACGGCGCCACCAAGTCGGCGGCCTGGGCGCTGACCAACGGGCTGCGGCACGAGCTGCGCGCGCAGGGCACGCAGGTGACCGCGCTGCACATGGGCTTCGTCGACACCGATCTCACGCGCGGCATCGAGATGCCGAAATCCACGCCGGAAGCGATCGTGCGCGAGGCCTTCGACGGCCTGGAAACGGGCGTGGAAGAAGTGCTGGCCGACCTGGCCACCCAGCAGGTCAGGCAGTCCCTCTCCACGGCGGCGCCGGCCTACCTGGCCGCGGCATGAGCGCCGCCGCCGCTTCGCCCGCCACGCAGCGGATGCTGCGCGGCCCCGTGCTGCCCACGCTGCTGCGCCTGGCCACGCCCAACGTGCTGGGCCTGTTCGCCAACACCGTGGTGATCGGCTTCGACGGCTACATCGTCGGCCGGCTCGGCGCCGACGCGCTGGCCGGCGTCGCGGTGGTGCTGCCGCTGGCCATGCTGATGCTGCAGATGTCCGCCGGCGGCCTCGGCGGCAGCACCACGGCGATCGTGGCGCGCGCACTGGGCGCCGGCGATGCGCCCCAGGCCACTCGGCTCGCGCAGCACGCGCTGCTGGTCGGGCTGGCCGCGTCGCTGCTGTTCACGCTGGTCGCGTCCAGCCCGGCGCTGTACGCGGCCATGGGCGCGCGCGAACGCGTGCTGGACCACGCGGCCAGCTACGCGGCCGTGCTCTTCGCGGGCGCCATCGCGATCTGGTCGGTGAACGTGCTCGCCGGCGTCGCACGCGGCACCGGCCAGATGGGTGCGGCCGCGCTCGCGCTGGTCGCCACCACCGCCATGCACCTGGTGCTGTGCCCGACGCTGGTGTTCGGCGCGGGACCGTTGCCGCCGCTCGGCGTCGCGGGCGCGGCCGCGAGCACGGTCACGTGCAACGCCGTCTCGGCCCTGGCGCTGCTCGCCTGGCTGTCGCGGCGCGGCCAGCCCGTGCGCCTGCTGGGCGCGCGCTGGCAGCTGCACAGGAGCGCCTTCGGCCGCATCCTCGGCCTGGCCCTGCCCTCCTCCGGCAGCTCGATCCTGAGCAACGCGTCGATCGGCCTCGCCACCGCGTACGTGGGCACCTTCGGCAGCGTGGCCGTGGCGGCCTACGGCATCGCGGCGCGGCTGGAGTACATCCTGGTGCCGATCGCCTTCGGCATCGGCAGCGCGCTCACGGCCATGGTGGCGACCAACCTCGGCGCGCGGGAGGGCGAGCGCGCCAAGCGGATCGCCTGGACCGGCGCGGGCCTGGTGTGCGCGATCACCGGCCTCATCGGGCTCGCCGCGGCCGCCTGGCCGCAGGCGTGGATGGCCCTGTTCAGCGCCGACGCGCAAGTGCAGGCGGCGGGCAGCGCCTACCTGCGCATCGTCGGCGGCTGCTACGGCTTCTTCGGGCTGGGACTCGCGCTGTTCTTCGCGTCGCAGGGCGCGGGACGGCTCGCCTGGCCCTTGATCGCGAGCACGGGGCGGCTGCTGGTGGTGGCCGTCGGCGGATGGTTCGCGGTGCACGCGGCGGGCGGCTCGCCGCAGGCGCTCTACGCGGTCATCGCGCTGAGCTTGTTCGTGATGGGCGCGGGCCTCGCGCTGGCGATCCGTTTAACGGACTGGGGCTCGACCGAGCGCCGGGCAGAAGGCAACGCGGCGCTTCGCGCGTCCTAGCTGAGCGGCGCCGCGGCGATTGCCTTTGCCGCACCGCGATCCATACTTGATCGCGTGTCCACCTCGTCCAGGAGGGCGCCATGCCTGCTCAGCAAGCCGCCACCAAGACGGGCGCCGTCTCGATCGCGCCCGGCAGCTACCGCGTCGACCGGCCCGTCAAGCCGCGCGACGTCATCTCGCTGATCGAGGACACCGGCATCCAGGTGGTCGACCTGAAGTTCACCGACCTGCCGGGCCAGTGGCAGCACTTCTCGATCACGCTGCCCGAGGTGAACGAGGGCCTGTTCAGCGAGGGCATCGGCTTCGACGGCTCGTCGATCCGCGGCTTCCAGGAGATCCACGAGTCGGACATGCTGCTCAAGCCCGACCCGGCCACGGCCTTCGTCGATCCGGTGTGCTCGATGCCGACGCTCTCGATGATCTGCGACGTGCACGACCCCGTGCTCGGCACGGCGTACTCGCGCGATCCGCGCCACATCGCCCGCAAGGCCGAGCTGCACCTGAAGAACAGCGGCATCGCCCAGACCTGCTACTTCGGCCCCGAGCTGGAGTTCTTCATCTTCGATTCGATCCGCTTCGGCCAGGACGAGCACAGCGGCTACTACCACGTCGAATCGGCCGAGGCCGCGTGGAACACGGGCGCCGACGAGGGCGCGTACCGCGGCGGCAACCTGGGCTACAAGTCGCGCTACAAGGAAGGCTACTTCCCCGTGCCGCCGCAGGACACGCTGCAGGACATCCGCTCGGAGATCGTGCTGGCGCTGATGCAGGCCGGCATCCAGGTGGAGATCCACCACCACGAGGTGGCCACCGCGGGACAGAACGAGATCGACATGAAGTTCACGACGCTCACGCGGATGGCGGACAACGTGATGATCTACAAGTACGTCTGCAAGAACGTCGCGCGCTGCCACGGCAAGGTGGCCACCTTCATGCCCAAGCCGATCTTCTCGGACAACGCGAGCGGCATGCACTGCCACCAGAGCCTGTGGAATGGCGAGAAGAACCTCTTCTACGACGCGGAAGGCTGGGCCCTCACCTCGCAGGCCTGCCGCTGGTACATCGGCGGGCTGCTCAAGCACGCACCCGCGCTGATGGCCTTCTGCGCGCCTTCCACCAACTCGTACAAGCGGCTGGTGCCGGGCTACGAGGCGCCGGTCAACCTGGCGATGTCGCAGCGCAATCGATCCGCGGCCGCGCGCATCCCGATGTACTCGTCGTCGCCGAATGCGAAGCGGGTGGAGTTCCGCTGCCCCGATCCGTCGGCGAATGCGTACCTGGCCTTCGCGGCGATGCTGATGGCGGGCCTCGACGGCATCGCGAACAAGACGGAACCGGGCGATCCGCTCGACAAGAACATCTACGACCTGCCGCCGGAGGAAGCGAAGGACATCCGCCAGGTGCCGGGGTCGCTGCAGGAGTCGCTCGCGGCGCTGGAGAAGGACCAGGCTTTTCTGTTGAGCGGGGATGTGTTCACGCGGGACGTGATCGATACGTGGATCGACTACAAGCGGACGAAGGAAATCGATCCGGTGCGGCTGCGGCCGCACCCGTGGGAGTTCCAGTTGTACTTCGATGTCTGACGAAGGGCTCGCGCCCTCCGTTCGTCAGTCGATCTGGATCTTCAGGTCGCGGATCAGCCCACCCCAGATCCGCGCCTCGGTTTCGGCGCGCTTCTGGATGTCGGCGGGCGTGCCGGGGATGGGGAACAGGAACTGGTCGACCAGCTTCTGCTTCATCGCCGGGTCGGCCAGGAAGCGGTTGACCGAAGCCGCGAGTTTCTGCGTGGCACCCGCGTCCATCTTCGCGGGACCGACCAGCGCGTACCAGCCCGGCAGCGCGGGCACGTTGGGCGTCAGCTCCTTCAGGAGCGGCAGCTCGGGCAGCTGCGGCGAGCGCGTCTCGCCGGACTGCGCCAGGCCGACCACCTTGCCGGCCTTGATCTGCGCCAGACCGGTGGCGGTGGTGACCGTCATGACGTCGGCTTCGCCGGACACCACGGCCATCAGGGCCGGGCCCGAGCTCTTGTAGGGGATGTGGCGCAGCTTGAAGCCCGAGCGCAGGCCGATCATCTCGGTGTACAGGTGCGTCGAGTTGCCCAGGCCGGCGCTCGCGAAGGTGAGGCCCTCGGGCTGCGCCTTGGCGCGCTTGACCAGCTCATCCCACGACTTGATGCCGCTGTTCGTGCTGGCGACCAGCACGAAGCCGGCGTCCGCCACCGGCGCGACGAAGGTGAAGTCCTTCAGCGGGTCGTACGGCACGTTCTTGTAGAGGAACTGGTTGAAGCTCACCAGCGACACGCTGGTGAGCAGCACCGTGTAGCCGTCGGGCTGCTCGCGCTGCACCAGCTGCGACGCGATGATGCCGTTGGCGCCCGGCTTGTTGTCCACCACCACCGACTGCTTCAGGTCCTTGGACATGAAGTCGGCCAGCATGCGGCCGACCACGTCGGCGCCGGAACCCGGGGCCTGCGGGATCACCAGCTTGATGGGTCGCGTGGGGAAGTCCTGCGCGGCCGCGACGCCGCAGGTGGAAGCGAGGACGAAGGAAGCAAGGGAGCCGAGAACAAGGCGACGCGTCGAGCGCATGATGAGGTTCCAGTGGGTGATGCGAGGTGCCGGCTGGCACAATGACCGCGCCCCAGTTTAAGCGTCCCCACCTGCTGCGAACCAATGTCTGACAGAGACGATTCCGGCCAAGCCTGGCTCATCCCTCCCACCGAATACCTCGAGCGTCGGCCCGCCACGCATCGGATCGGCGCACCCGCGTCGAGCTACGTCACGATGCCCGACGGCGTGCGCCTGGCGCTCGACGTGTACCTGCCCGAAGGCGCGGACCGCCCGCAGCGCATGCCCGCGATCGTCGTGCTCACGCCCTACTACCGGCGCTTCAAGGTCACGGGCAAAGGCGCCGAGCCGGCGCCGAACATCGCGATCTACCGCGACTTCTTCGTGCCGCGCGGCTATGCCCTGGTCACCGTCGACGTGCGCGGCTGCGGCGCCAGCTTCGGAACGCGCGACTGCTTCCGTTCGCCGCGCGAGCGAGACGACCACCGCCGCATCGCCGACTGGATCGTGGCGCAGCCCTGGTCCAGCGGGGTGATCGGCTCCACCGGCATCTCCTACCTCGGCGCGGCCGCCTGCTTCCTGGCGAGCACCGGCCATCCCGCGGTGAAGGCGGTCGCGCCGCTGTTCGCGGTGCACGACACCTACAGCGACCACGTGTTCCCCGGCGGCATCAAGTGCACCACCGTCACGGAGAACTACGACGCCCTGGTCCAGGCGCTGGACCTCGACCTGCGCGAGAAGCTCGCGCCCTACCCCTACTTCAACGACGCGCGCTACGCCGGGCCCGCGCCCGTGGACGAGGATGCGCAAGGCGAGCTGCTCGCGGCCGCCATCGACGAGCACCACGACAGCTTCAAGATGCGCGACCTCGCGCCGGAGTTCGCCTTCCGCGAGGAAGCGGCCTCGCACGATCCGCAGATGCACAGCGGGGCCTTCAGCCCCTACTGGTACCTGGGCGAGATCCCCGGCCAGGTGAACATCTACTCGGTATCCGGCTGGTACGACGGCAGCGCCTTCGCCAACGGCTCCATCGCGCGTTTCCTCAGCAACCCCGGCGCGGACAACCGGCTCCTGCTCGGACCCTGGGACCACGGCGCGCGCACCAACGGCTCGCCCTGGCGCGACGGCCCGCCGCAGCCGCGCTTCCCGGTGCTGGCCGAGGTGCTGCGCTTCTTCGACGAGCACCTGGCCGGCATGGACACCGGCCTGCGCGACGAGGCGCCTGTGCACTTCCACACCGTGCGCGAAGAGAAATGGCAGGCCGCCGACACCTGGCCGCCGCACCCGGCCCAGTCGCGGCTCTACCTGGCGCCGGACGCACGCCTGGCCGCGCAGGCGCCGAGCCAGGCTTCGGTCGCACCGTACAAGGTGAGGTTCACCACCGGCACCGGCACGAACAGCCGCTTCGAGCGACTGGGCGCGCTGCCGGTGATCGACTACTACAAGGACTGGCACGGCCGCGAGGACCGCATGCTCACCTTCGCCAGCGAACCTTTCGAGGCGGCGACGGAGGTCTCGGGCCACGCCACCGTGCAGTTGCACGTCTCCAGCTCGGAGCACGACGCGAGCGTCTTCGTGTACCTGTCCGAGGTGGATGCGGATGGGCGCTCCTGGTACATCACGGAAGGCCTGCTGCGCCTGCTGCACCGCGCCGAGGCCGAACCGCCCGCGAGCTACCGCGCCAACTGGCCCTACCGCAGCTTCCGCCGCGAGGATGCGAAGCACCTGCAGCCCGGCGTGGCCGAGACGGTGCGGTTCGCGCTGCTGCC
Source organism: Pseudomonadota bacterium (assembly GCA_023387335.1). Classification (GTDB taxonomy): domain Bacteria; phylum Pseudomonadota; class Gammaproteobacteria; order Burkholderiales; family Burkholderiaceae_C; genus Ramlibacter. The sequence continues at coordinate 244,680 of JAEWIF010000052.1, forward strand.
GGTCTCGTGGACGCTGCAAGCCGGTAGCCGCCTGCGCGTGGCCATCGCAGGCGCCGATGCCGACCACTTCGCGCAGGTGCCGCATGGACGCCCGCCGCGGCTGGAGTTCACGCTCGGCGGCGAGAACGCCTCGTTCATCGACCTGCCGCTGCGTACCCGCTAGCCGGCATTCCGGCCGGCCGATCGCCGACGACGCATCAGCGCGGCCAGCATGATCAGCACCACCAGGACGTTGAGCACCAGCGCTCCCAGGCTGAGCCAGGTGAAGTGCCGCAGCAGGTTGGCGATCTCGAACGGCACGTAGATCGCCCCACTGAGCGCCGCCAGCACCTCGGCCCATGCGGCTCGACGGAACAGGCCGTAGGCTTCGAGGAAGCGCAGCGCTGAATAGGCGGCGGCGCCCAGCGCGAGCAGCGACAGATGCGTGTTCTGCAGGTGATCGACCGCCTCCAGGAAGATGTGCGGGTAGCGCGAGGCCGGGTTGAGGTGCGTGTGGGCGACGAGGCGTTCGGCGAGGGCGTGGAGGTCGCGGTGCATCAGGAGCGTCAGTCCGGACGCCACGATGAGGACGAGGGCGCCCTTGAAGGCTTCGAAGAACGCGACCGCCTCGATCGCCCGGTTCTCGCTCCTGGACTCCACACTCACACCGCGGGCAGGCCGGGCAAGCCCTCGGCACGGGCTATGTCGCCCAGAGCCCGGGTGATTCCAGCCGCGTCATCGGGCGCCTCTTCAAGCCTGGCGTCCAGATAGGCAGCCATTTCTTCAGGCGTTCGCAGTTGCTCGGCGACGTCGTATGCGACCGTCCTGGTCCGAGCCGTCGTTCCCTTGGCTTTTGATGTTGTCTTGACCATGACTTGCGCTTCAGTCGCTATCCAACACTGTGCGAGTCCTCAACGCCACCGCCAACCTCGCCCCCACTTCCGCGTTGTGTTTCACCAGCGCGATGTTGGTCACCAAGCTTCTCCCGCCGGTCAACGACTTGATGCGGGAAAGCAGGAACGGCGTCACCGCCTTCCCCGTGAGGCCCTGCGCCTCGGCCTCCGCCAACGCCTGCTCGGTGATCCGGTCGATCTCCTCGCGAGGCATCGCCGCCGCTTCCGGCACCGGCGTGCTGACGACCACGCCGCCTTCGAGGCCCAAGTCCCACTTGGTGCGGATGAACCGAGCCTGCGCGGTCGCATCGTCCAGCCGGAAATCCGCGGGATAGCCGCTGTCCCGTGTATAGAACGCCGCGAAGTTCTCCTGCCCGCAACTGATCACGGGCACCCCATGCGTCTCCAGGTATTCCAGCGTGAGCCCGATATCCAGGATCGACTTCGCCCCCGCGCAGACCACGGCCACCGAAGTCCGCGCCAGCTCTTGCAAATCCGCCGAGATATCGAACGTCTGCGACGCCCCGCGATGCACGCCCCCGATGCCGCCGGTGACGAAAACTTCTATGCCCGCCAGCGCCGCACAGATCATGGTGCCCGCCACCGTGGTAGCGCCGAGTCCGCCGCTCGCCAGCACGGCCGGCAAATCGCGGCGGCTCACCTTCATCGCCTGTCCGGAGCGGCCGAGCAGCTCAAGCTCTTCGTCGGAGAGTCCGATGCGGATGCGGCCGTCGATGACGGCAATGGTCGCCGGCTCAGCGCCCAGGCCGCGGATGATCGCCTCGACCTCGCGCGCCGTGCGCACGTTCTCCGGGTACGGCATGCCGTGGGCAATGATGGTCGACTCCAGCGCCACGACGGGTCGGCCGGCCGCCTGCGCGGCGGCCACCGGCGCGCTGAACGCCAACCAGGAACGGGCGACGTCGGCGCGCATCGGCCAGGCTCTAGAGGGCCGAGCCGAGGCGGGCCACGCCTTCGCGGATCTTGGCGACATCCGCCGTCGCGAACGACAACCGCAGCGAACTGCGATCCGGCTCCTTCGCGAAGAACGGCGCGCCCGGCACGAACGCCACGCCCTTCTCGATGGCGCGCTTGGCAAACTCGCCCGCGTCGCTGATCTTGCCGCCCTTGCCCGTGAGCCGCGCCCAGAAGAACAGGCCACCCAGCGGCTGCGTGAACTCGATGGCGTCGCCCAGTTCGCTCTTGAGCGCATCGCCCATCGCCTGCGCGCGCTCGGCGTAGACCTGCCGCACGCGCTTGAGCGTGTCGGGCATGCGGCCGCTCTTGAGGTACTGCGCCGCGGTCGCCTGCGCGAAGGTGCTGGTGTGCGCGTCGCTGAACTGCTTGCACATCGTCGCCTTCGCCAGCAGCTCCTGCGGCGCCACCAGCCAGCCCACGCGCAGGCCGGGCGAGAGCACCTTGCTCATGCTGCCGCAGTGCGCCAGCCAGTCGCGCGAGCCGGGCACTTCCTTCGACAGCGCCAGCAGCGAAGGCGGCGGCGGTTGCGGCGTGAAGTACAGGTCGCCGTAGGGATCGTCTTCCACGATCAGCGTCTGGTACTTGACCGCCAGCTCCAGCACCTTGCGGCGGCGCTCCAGCGAGAGCAGCGCGCCGCTCGGGTTGCCGAAGCTGGGGATCAGGTAGACGAACTTGGGCTTGTGCTCGCGGATCAGCGCTTCGAGCCTGTCCACCTGCACGCCGTCGGCGTCGATCGGCGCGGAGACCAGGTCGGCGCCGTACAGGCGGAAGCACTGGATGGTGGCCAGGAAGGTCGGGCCTTCCACGATGACCTTGCTGCCGGGGTCGATCATCGTCTTGCCGATCAGGTCCAGCGCCTGCTGGCTGCCGGTGGTGACGATCAGCTGGTTCGGCTCCAGGCCCTGCACGCCCTTGTGCTGCTCGAACGCGGCGAGCTGCGCACGCAGCGGATCGAAGCCCTCGGTGGCGCCGTACTGCAGCGCGGCACCCGGCTCCTCGGCCAGCGCCTTCTGGCTGGCCTCGCGCAGGCCCTCCACGTCGAACATGGCGCTGTCCGGAAAGCCGCCCGCGAACGAGATGATGCCGGGCTTGCCCAGCAGCTTGAACAGTTCGCGGATGGCGGAGGTTTCGACGTTGTCGAGGCGGGAGGCGAATGGCAGGGGCATGGGAGGACGGGGTCGTTGGTCGCCTTATTGTGGCGCCAACAGGACCCCGGCCTCAGCGGCCCGGCGGGTGCCCGACTTCAGCTGCCCGGCTTGTCCTTGTCGGCGTACCGCAGCCCGACCTTGTCCAGGTCCGTGTCGTCGCTTCGAGCCTGCGAAGGCGCCTGCGCCTTGTCCGAAGTTCCCCGTGCCGCCATCGCCCGTTCGCGCTCGGCCTCGGTCCGTGCCGGCTCGGTGTCGAAGGCGCTGCTGCGGTCCTGGTAGCTGCCGCCCAGGCCGCCCGAGCGGTGCGGCAGGCGCTCGCCCACGATCTCGTGCACGCGCTGCTGGTCCGGGCGATGGATGACGTTCAGGTCCGCGGCCTGCAGGTCGTGCAGCAGCGCGCGGGCGCGGGCGGCTTCGGCTTCGTCCTCGGTGTCGACCACCACGACGGTGAAGCCGCGGTCGACGGCCTTTTCATACACCTCGTGCTCGCCGCGATTGCGGTCGGCGCCGAACAGGTGGACGAAGAAGCCGGCCACCTTGTCGACCATGTCGCGGCTGGCCGCGATCTCGCGGTCGGTGCCTTCCCAGGCGCGCGGGTCCTCGCCCATCGCGTCGGAGTCGGTCGGTCCGCGGTGCTGCAGGTGGACGTCGCGCTTGTCGAACCCGGACTCCAGCAGCCGGTCGCGCGCGCGCAGGGCGATGTCGCGGTGCTCGAAAGAGCAGATGGCGGTGTGCATGAGGTACTCCTTTCTCGCTGCTTGCACCGGTGATAGGCGCATGCGCGGCGGTTGGGGAGTGGATGAGGGAGGCAGCGGGTGTAGGCAGGGGACTACCTCGTGCTCGTCATTCCCCCCTCGCACCACTCTCAACGGCCGCCCGAGCGGCCGCCGCACGACGGACGCTTTGGAGCGGCGTTCGCGGCAGCGTTCAATTCGACGGAGCGTAGGGACAGGGTGAGGGAGGCCTCCTGCCGGAAGTAAAGGAGGAGCATGCGCCGTCCAGGCGCGCGGGGGACATGTAGGCGGGAGGCCTCCCTCGCCCTGGCACGGCACGGGACGGGTCCGAAGAGGGAAGCACTGGATTCCCGCCTTCGCGGGAATGACGGTGGGCCGGGGATGACGCTCATTCGCGCGGCAACCGCTGGGCCAGCGAATCCCGCGCCTTCTGCAGCACCGGCAGCATGGCCTCGCGGAACTCCGCCATGGTCATGCGCTCGGCGCGCACCGCCATGCTGATCGCGCCGACGGTGCGCCCTTCGCGGTCGAACGCGGGGACGGCCAGCGATCGCACGCCGACTTCGAGCTCGCCGTCGCTCTCGGTCCATCCCTCGGCGCGGCAACGCTCGACCAGCGCGATCACCTCGCGCGTGCGCCAGATCGTGCGCTCGGTCAGCGGCGACTTCTTCATCGCCTCGATGCGGCGGCGGGACTCGTCCTGCGGCAGGCTGGCCAGCAGCACGCGGCCCAGCGCCGAGCAGTAGCCCGGCAGCCGCGAGCCGATCGCCAGGCCGGTGGACAGGCTGCGGCGCGCCGTCGAGCGGGCCACGATCAGCGCGTCGTCGCCCAGCAGCGTGCCGAAGGTGGCCGACTGCCGCGTGCGCTCGGCCAGCGCGTCCAGCAGCGGCTGGGCCAGCTGCGGGACCGGCCGCGAGGCCAGGTACGAGTGCGCCAGCAGCAGCGTGCGCGGCGCCACCCAGAAGCGCTTGCCGTCGCTGTCCAGGTAGCCCAGGGCGTGCAGCGTGTACAGCGACCGGCGGGCCGAGGCCGGCGTGCTGCCGGTCAGCCGGGCCACCTCGGTCAGCGTGAGCCGCGTGGCCTGGCGGCTGAAGCAGGCCAGCACGTCCAGGCCCTTCTGCAGAGCCGCGACAAAGCTCTTGTCGTCGGGGGCGGGGCCGGTGGCGTTTTTGCGCATGGCGCAATTTTCGCTTGCGACAAAGGCGCCCGTCGGCCGAAACTGCCTGATTCCCCCAGGGGCCGCCCTTCACACCAGGAGACAGATGTCCATGACCCAACGCTTCACGCGCCGGCAGGCGCTCGCGCTCGCCGCCGGCGGCGCCCTCGCGCCGGCCTTCGGGCCCGCGGTGGCGCAGCAGCCGGCCAAGCCCGTCCGCCTGATCGTCCCCTTCCCCGCCGGCGGCACCGCCGACGTGCTGCCGCGCCTGGTGGCCGAGAAGATCCGCGCCTCCTTCCCCGCCGGCATCGTGGTGGAGAACAAGTCCGGCGCGGGCGGCAACATCGGCGCCGCCGAAGTGGCGCGCTCCGACGCCGACGGCACCACCTACCTGGTGTCGCCGCCCGGCCCCATCGCGATCAACCAGCACCTGTACAAGTCGCTGCAGTTCGATCCCACCAAGTGGGTGCCCGTCACCGTGCTGGCCACCGTGCCCAACGTGCTGGCGGTCAGCAACAAGGTGCCGGCCAGGTCGCTGCAGGAATTCCTGGCCTACCTGAAGGCCAACCCCGGCAAGGTGACGTACGCGTCGCAGGGCAACGGCTCCACCTCGCACCTGACGGCCAGCCTGTTCATGCAGCTGACCGGCACCGAGATGATCCACGTGCCGTACAAGGGCACGGCGCCCGCGCTGGTGGACCTGGTCGGCGGCAACGTCGACGTGTTCTTCGACAACATCAGCTCGTCGGCGCAGTTCCACACCGGCAACAAGATCAAGGTGCTGGCGGTGGCCGACCAGCAGCGCTCGCAGGCGCTGCCCAACGTGCCCACCTTCGCCGAGCAGCAGTTGCCCGCGATGAACGCCGTCACCTTCTTCACGATGGTGGCCCCGCCCGGCACGCCCGCCGACCGCGTGGCCTACATGCAGAAGGCCGTGGCCGGCGCGCTGGCGCAGCCGGACGTCAAGCAGAAGTTCCTCGACCAGGGCGCGCAGCCGCGCGGCTGGTCGCCCGAGGAAACGGGCCGGTTCATCAAGGGCGAATCGGACAAGTGGAGCAAGGTCGTCAAGACCGCGAACGTGACGGTGGAGTGATGCAGGAAAGCACGATCGAGTGGCGGGGACCGGGATTCACCCGCATCCCCTATGGCGTGTACGGCGGACAAGCGCTGGGACAGCAGGAGCAGGAGCGGATCTTCCGCGGCCCGACCTGGAACTACCTTTGCCTGGAGGCGGAACTGCCCGAGGGCGGAAGCTTCCGCACCACCTTCGTCGGCGAGACGCCGGTGGTGGTGGTGAAGGACGACGACGGCGAGATCTACGCCTTCGAGAACCGCTGCGCGCACCGCGGCGCGCTGCTGGCGCTGGAGAAGTCCGGCAAGGTGGAGAACTTCCAGTGCGTCTACCACGCCTGGAGCTACAACCGCCAGGGCGACCTGACCGGCGTGGCGTTCGAGAAGGGCGTCAAGGGCAAGGGCGGAATGCCGCAGTCCTTCTGCAAGGAGGAGCACGGCCCGCGCAAGCTGCTGGTGGCGCGCTTCTGCGGCCTGGTGTTCGGCAGCTTCAGCGATGAAGCGCCGCCTATCGAGGAGTACCTGGGCGAGGAGATCTGCGCGCGCATCGAGCGCGTGCTGCACAAGCCGGTGCAGGTCATCGGCCGCTTCACCCAGGCCCTGCCCAACAACTGGAAGCTGTACGTCGAGAACGTCAAGGACAGCTACCACGCGAGCCTGCTGCACCTGTTCTTCACGACGTTCGAGCTGAACCGCCTGTCGCAGAAGGGCGGCGTGATCGTCGACGAGAGCGGCGGCCACCACGTGAGCTACTCGATCGTCGACAAGAGCGCGGCCGACGCCTCCTACCAGGAGCAGGGCCTGCGCTCGGACAGCGACAAGTACCGCCTGAAGGACACCACGGTGCTGGAGGGCTTCCCCGAGTGGGACGACGGCATCACGCTGCAGATCCTGTCGGTGTTCCCCGGCTTCGTGCTGCAGCAGATCCAGAACTGCCTGGCCGTGCGCCAGGTGCTGCCCAAGGGCGAAGGCCGCTCGGAGCTGAACTGGACCTACATCGGCTTCACGGAAGACACGCCCGAGCAGCGCACGGTCCGCCTGAAGCAGCTGAACCTGGTGGGGCCGGCCGGCTTCATCTCGATGGAAGACGGCGCCGTCGGCGGCTTCGTGCAGCGCGGCATCGCCGGCGCCCGCGACCTGGAGGCCGTGGTCGAGATGGGCGGCGAAGACACGGGCTCCGCCGAAGGCCGGGCCGTCGAGAACTCGGTGCGCGGCTTCTGGAAAGCCTGGCGCCACCACATGGGAGCGTGAGCGAGATGGTCGACGTCCTGGCCCTGAGTGCCTTCCATGCCGCCTACGCGCACGCGATCGACAGCGACCAGCTGGAGCGCTGGCCCTCGTTCTTCACCGAGCGCTGCCACTACCGCATCACCCACTGGGAGAACGAGGCCGAGGGCCTGCCCGCGGGCATCGTCTTCGCCGACTCGCGCGACATGCTGGAAGACCGCATCGCCGCGCTGCGCGAAGCCAACATCTACGAGCGGCACCGCTACCGCCACCTGCTGGGCATGCCGCTGGTGGAGTCGGCCGACAAGGGCGGCGCGGTCGCGCGCACGCCGTTCATGGTGGCGCGCATCATGAACGACGGTCAGACCGAGCTGTTCGCCACCGGCGAATACCGCGACCGCTTCGTGCTGCAGGGCCAGCGCCTGCTGCTGGCCGAGCGCGTGGTGGTGTGCGACAGCACCGTCACCGACACACTGCTCGCGCTGCCGCTGTGACGCGATGACGAGACGCATCGCGCTCTCGGTCGGTGACCCGAACGGCATCGGGCCGGAGATCGTGCTCAAGGCGCTGGAAGCGCTGCGGGGCGAGGACCGGCTGCGCATCACGGTGTTCGGATCGCCGGCCGTGCTGGAACGGGCGGCGCAGGCCACGGGCCTCGCCGCGCTGCTGACCGAGGTCGACCTGCGCCCGGCCGGCGAGCTGCCTGCCTCCGCGGCGCGGTTCGGCGAGGTGAACGCGCAGGCCGGCGCCAGCACCGTCGCTTCTGCCACCGCCGCCATCGAGGCCTGCCGACGCGGCGAGTTCGACGCGGTGGTCGCGGGTCCGCACCACGAGACCGCGATCGCGCAGGCGGGCATTCCGTTCTCCGGTTATCCGTCGCTGCTGGCGCGGGTGTGCGGCCAGCCCGAGGGCGAGGTGTTCCTGATGCTCGTCGGCGGCGGCCTGCGCATCGTGCACGTGACGCTGCACGAGAGCGTGGCCACGGCGCTGGCGCGCATCACGCCGCGCCTCGTGTGCGCGGCCACGCTGGCCGGCGTGCGCGCCTGCCGCACGCTGGGCCTGGCGCAGCCGAAGGTGGCGCTGTTCGGCATCAACCCGCACGCGTCCGAAGGCGGCCTGTTCGGCCCCGAGGACGCGCAGCTCGTCGAGCCCGCGGCGCGCGAGCTGAAGGCGCAAGGCCTGGACGTGGCGGGGCCGATGGGCGCCGACATGCTGCTGGCCGACCGCAGGCACGACCTGTACGTGGCCATGCTGCACGACCAGGGCCACATCCCGATCAAGCTGCTGGCCCCGCAAGGCGCCAGCGCCGTTTCCATCGGCGCCGACGTGCTGCTGGCCAGCACCGGCCACGGCAGCGCGATGGACATCGCCGGCACCGGCACCGCCCGCCCCGACGCGCTGCTGCGCAGCCTGCGGCTGGTGGGCGGCCTGCCACTTCCCGTCAACGCGAAGACCTAGGACCCCGTCATTCCCGCGGAGGCGGGAATCCAGAGCTTCCGCCTTCTGCGGCGCCCGAACGAAGCACTGGATCCCCGCCTCCGCGGGGATGACGAATACAGACATGGCATACGACATCCACATCGCCGGCACCGACGTGCATTTCCCCTGCGAGCCGGGGCAGAACGTGCTCGACGCCGCGCTCAAGTCCGGCATCGAGATGCCCTACTCCTGCCGCAAGGGCATCTGCGGCAACTGCGCCGGCAAGGTCACGCAAGGCCAGGTCGAGTGCCCGCCGCCGGCCGCGCAGATCGAGGCCGACCAGCGCCTGCTGTGCCAGTGCCTGCCGCTCGAGGACCTGGAGATCGCGCCGGCCAGCTGGCACCGGCTCGACCCGTCCGCGCGCAAGACCTACACGGTCAAGGTGTTCCGCAACACCCTGGCCGCGCCCGACGTCAACGTGCTGCAGCTGCGCCTGCCGGCCGGCCAGCGCGCGAAGTTCCGCGCCGGCCAGTACCTGCAGGTGACGCTGCCCGACGGCAGCCGCCGCTCCTACTCGATGGCCAACCCGCCGCACGAGAGCGACATGCTGCAGCTGCACATCCGCCACGTCGCGGGCGGGCAGTTCACCCAGCTGGTGCCGCAGCTCAAGTCGGGCGACACGCTGCAGGTGCAGCTGCCGTTCGGCGACGTGGAGGTGCAGGCCGAAGCGCAGGCGCCGCTGCTGTGCGTGGCCGGCGGCACCGGCTTCGCGCCGGTCAAGTCGCTGCTGGACGACCTCATGAAGAAGGCCAGCGGCCGCGCCGTCACCCTGGTGTGGGGCGCGCGCACGCCGGATGGGCTCTACCTGATGCCCGCGGTGGAGCGCTGGAAGAAGTCGCTGCCGGGCTTCCGCTTCGTGCCGGCGGTGGAGGACGAGGCGGGCGCGCAGGCGGCGGGCGGCTTTCACGGCCGCGCCGACAACGCGGTGCGCTCGCTGTTCACCGGCGGCCTGGCCGGCCACGAGGTCTATTGCTGCGGCGCGCCGGCGATGGTGACGGCCGTGCGCAAGGCCTGCGTGGAGGAGCTCGGGCTGGACGCCCACCGCTTCTTCGCCGACGTGTTCGTGCCCGGGCCGGCGGCTTGAGCGTGCCGATGGGTATCGGGCCTTTCGCATAGCGCTTGTCGTCCGCGTCCGACCTGCCGGGCCGCTGGCGGCAGGCAGAGTCGGCGCATGCATCCCAAGCAGCTGTTCCGGCTGGCGGTCCAGTCCGTCAAGTCCTGGTCCAACGACTACGCGCCCTCGATGGGCGCGGCCATCTCCTACTACACGGTGTTCTCGCTGGCGCCGCTGCTGGTGATCGTGATCGCCATCGCGGGCGCGGCCTTCGGGCGCGAGGCGGTGCAGGGGCTGATCTCCGACCAGCTGTCCGGCCTGATGGGTCCGCGCGGCGCGGAGATGGTCGAGGGCCTGGTGGCCAGCGCCAGCGACACCGACCGCGGGCTGGTCGCGGGGCTGATCAGCTTCTTCGTGCTGCTGGTGGGCGCCACCACCGTGTTCGCCGAACTGCAGAGCGCGCTGGACCGCATCTGGAAGGTGCCGGAGGCGAAGAAGCCATCGGGCATCTTCGGCCTGCTGCGCGCGCGGCTGCTGTCGTTCGGGCTGATCCTGGGCGTGGCCTTCCTGCTGATGGTGTCGCTGGTCGTCAGCGCCACGCTGGCGGCCTTCGGCGGCTGGGCCGGAACCCTGATGCCGGGCTGGGAGACGGTGCTGCAGCTGCTGAACCTGGCCGTCTCGCTCGGCATCCTGACGGTGCTGTTCGCGATGATCTTCAAGCTGATGCCGTCCACCCCCGTGGGCTGGCGCGACGTCTGGGTGGGCGCCTTCGTGACGGCCGTGCTGTTCGAGGTGGGCAAGCTGCTGATCGGCCTGTACATCGGCAAGAGCGGCATGACCGAGAGCTTCGAGGCCGCGGGCGCGCTGGTGATCCTGCTGGCGTGGGTGTACTACGCCGCCCAGATCTTCCTGCTGGGGGCGGAGTTCACCAAGGCCTTCGCCGATGCGCACGGGTCGCTGTCGGGGCCGCGGAAGGCCACGCAGGAGAACCCCACGAAACGATGACGAAGCCCCCGTCATTCCCGCGGAGGCGGGAATCCAGTGCTTCCATGAAGTCCGCTGAAAGCGGACGCTCTGGATCCCCGCCTTCGCGGGGATGACGGCTTAGAACCCCGCGGCCAGGCCGTCGCGGCGCGAATCCGAAGCGGCCACGTAGCCTTCCACCTTGGGATCGCCCGCGCGCCAGATGAACTGGCCGGCGCCGAAGTCCTGGTAGTTGTCGTGGATCACTTCCACGCGGTGGCCGCGCGCGGTGAGCTCCTGCACCGTGGCCGCGTCCATCTGCTGCTCCACGTTGATCTCCAGGCCGGCGTTGTAGCGCCAGCGCGGCGCGTCGCAGGCGGCCTGCGGGCTCTGGCCGTAGTCGAGCATGCGCACCAGCGTCTGCATGTGGCCCTGCGGCTGCATGTTGGCGCCCATCACGCCGAATGACATCACCGGCTGGCCCGCCTTGGTCAGGAAGGCCGGGATGATGGTGTGGAACGGGCGCTTGCCCGGCGCCACCTGGTTCGGGCCGGCCTGCAGGCCGAAGCCGTGGCCGCGGTTCTGCAGGCTGATGCCGAAGTTCGGCTCCACCACGCCGGAGCCGAAGCCCATGTAGTTGCTCTGGATGAAGCTGACCATCATGCCGTTCTCGTCGGCGGCGGTCAGGTAGATGGTGCCGCCCTTGACCGGGTTGCCGGCACCGAAGTCCTGGGCCTTCCTGCGATCGATCAGCCTGGCCCGCGAGGCGAGATAGGCGTCGTCCAGCATCTGCTGCGCCGTCACTTCCATCGCGCCGGGCTCGGCGACGTAGCGGTACACGTCGGCGAAGGCGAGCTTCATCGCCTCGATCTGCAGGTGCTGCGAATCGGGGCCGTCGACCGGCAGGCCGGCCACGTCGAACTTCTCCAGGATGCCCAGCGCGATCAGCGCGGCGATGCCCTGGCCGTTGGGCGGGATCTCGTGCAGCGTGTAGCCGCGGTAGTCGCGCGAAATCGGCTCGACCCACTCGGGCTTGTAGGCCGCGAAGTCCTTGGCCGTGATGGTGCCGCCGTGCTCCTTCACGAAGCGCTCGATGGACTGCGCGATCTCGCCGCCGTAGAACGCTTCGCCCTTGCTCTCGGCGATCTTGCGCAGGCCGCGCGCCGCGGCCGGGAAGCGGAACAGCTCGCCGACCCGGGGCGCGCGGCCCCAGGGCAGGAAGGCCTCCCTGAAGCCGGGCAGGCTGCCCAGCTCGGGCGTCGCCGCGGCCCACTTCTGCTGCACCACGACGGGCAGCAGGTAGCCGCGCTCGGCGATCTCGATGGCGGGCGCCAGCAGGTCGGCGAACGGCAGCTTGCCGAAGCGCTCGGACATCGCGACCCAGGAGCCGACCGCGCCCGGCACGGTGATGGCGTCGGGACCGCGCTTGGGCGGCGCCTTGGCGTCGGCGCCGTACTTGCCGCGGAAGTAGTCCGGCGTCCAGCTGGCCGGCGCGCGGCCGGAGGCGTTCAGGCCGTGCAGCTCCTTGCCGTCCCAGAGGATGGCGAAGGCGTCGCTGCCCAGGCCGTTGCTCACCGGCTCGCAGATGGTCATCGCGGCCGCGGCGGCGATGGCCGCGTCCACCGCGTTGCCGCCCTGCCAGAGGATGCGTAGGCCGGCCTGCGCCGCCAGCGGGTGCGAGGTGGACACCACGTTGCGCGCCAGCACGGGGATGCGGGTGGTGGGATAGGGGTTGTGGAAATCGAAATGCATGAGGCTTCCTTCCGTCCCCGTCATCCCCGCGGAGGCGGGGATCCAGTGCTTCCTTTGGCGCCATCGAAGGCGGGAGCCCTGGATTCCCGCCTTCGCGGGAATGACGGTGGTTTTTCTGTCAGTCGGCGACGAGCTTGCGCTCGTCGATGATCTTCTTCCACTTGGCGCGGTCGGCCGCGGCCATCGCGGCGAACTGCTGCGGCGTGCCGCCGACCGGCTCGATGCCCAGTCGGGCCAGGCGGTCCTTCACGTCGGCGTCCTGCAGCGCCTGGTTGATGCCGGTGTTCACGCGCGAAACGATGTCGGCCGGCAGGCCCTTGGGGCCGTACAGGCCGAACCAGGTGACGGTCTCGTAGCCCGGCACGCTCTCGGAGATCGCCGGCAGGTCGGGCAGCAGCGCGGAGCGCCTGGCGCTGGTGATGCCCAGCGCCTTCAGCCGGCCCTCGCGCACGTGCGGCAGGCCGCTGGGCAGCGAGTCGAACAGCAGGTCGACCTTGCCGCTCATCAGGTCGGGGATCGCCAGCGCGGTGCCGCGGTACGGGATGTGCACCAGGAACAGGCCGGCCTGCGCCTTGAAGTACTCGGCGCCCAGGTGGACCACCGTGCCGTTGCCGCTGCTCGCGTAGTTGAGCTTGCCGGGGTTCTTCTTCGCGTAGTCGATCCACTCCTTCACCGTCCTGGCGGGCGCGGAGTTGGGCACCAGCATGATGCTGGGCGCGTTGCCGACGTGCGAGATCGGCGTGAAGTCGGCCACCGCGTCGTACGGCAGCTTCGCGGTCGAGAAGCTCGGGCCGATGCTGTGCGTGCTGCTGGTGGCCAGCAGCAGCGTGTAGCCGTCGGGCGCGGACTTGGCGGCGATGTCCGAACCGATCGCGCCGCCGGCGCCCGGCTTGTTGTCCACCACCACGCTGGTGCCCAGGCGCTCGCCCAGCTTCACCGAGACGGCGCGGGCGAAGATGTCCGTGGCGCCGCCGGCCGGGAACGGCACGACGAGGCGGATCGGCTTGTTCGGGTACGGGGTCTGCGCCCAGGCGGGCGCGAGCGCGGCCGCCGAGGCGGCCAGGAGGAGGTTGCGGCGGGTGCTCATGGGCCGATTATCGGCCGTGGTGGCATGCCAACCGATGAGGTCTGTTTTGCCTTTTCGACCGTCATTCCCGCGAAGGCGGGAATCCAGGGCTTCCGTCTCGACGGCGCTCGTCCATCTCCCGCACCAGCGCCCGCGCCTCGTCGCCCTCCGGGATCGCCTTCCCGCTGTCGCGCCACTGCACCGCGGCCTTGAAGCCCTCGGCCTGCGCATAGCGGCGGAACCACATCCCTTCCGGGTTGTGGCGCGTGATGCCGTCGAACACCGTGGCCAGCTGCTGGGTCTGCTCCAGGCCCATGGTGAGCATCACGTTGTTGACCACCATCTTGTGCATGGCCAGGTGCCCGCGCGGCACGCCGGCGATGCGCGCGGCCAGCTTCATCGTGGCCGCGTCCAGCTGGTCGGCCGGGACGCATTCGTTGGCCAGGCCCCATTCGGCGGCGGTACGGCCGTCGATGGTGTCGCCGGTGAACATCATCTGCTTGGCCCGCGTGGGGCCCAGGCGGAAGGTCCACATCGCGGTGGTCGGGCAGCCCCACACGCGCGTGGGCATGTAGCCGATGCGCGCGTCCTCGGCCATCACCAGCAGGTCGCAGCACAGCGCGATGTCGCTGCCGCCGGCCGCCGCGTAGCCGTGCACCTTGGCGATGGTCGGCTTGGGGCTGCGCCACAGCGCCATGAAGTCGTCGGTGTTGGCCTTCATGTAGCCGTAGTCGACCATCGGGTCCCAGGGGAACCGCTCCTGCTGGCAGGGATGGTCCGCCTGGCCCTCGCCGAAGAACTGCAGGTCGTAGCCGCCGCAGAAGCCCTTGCCCGCGCCTTCGACCACGATGACGTGGACCTCGTCGTCGGCATTGGCCCACTCGACCGCGCGGCGGATGTCGCGCGGCGTGTCCTCGTTGATCGCGTTCAGCCGCTCGGGCCGGTTGAGCAGCAGGCGCGCGACGCGCGGGTTGGAGGCGTCCTTGGCGATGCGGACGGTGGCGAGTTCCAGCATGGCCTGCCCCCTCAGTCCGCGTAGACGCCCGCCTTGCGGATCACCGGGCCCCACTTGCCGATCTCCGACTCCAGGTGCGTGCGCAGCCCTGCCGGCGTGATCTTCTCCATGGGAACGATGTCCGAGCTCAGGTCCGCCAGGCGCTTCTTCACCTCGGGGTCCTGCATCGCGAATCGCAGCGCCGCGTTCAGCTTATCGACCACCGGCTGCGGCGTGCCCTTGGGCGCGTAGATGCCGTGCCAGACCTTGACCTCGAAGCCCTTGAGGCCCTGCTCGTCCAGCGTGGGCACGTTGGGCAGCACGTCCAGCCGCCTGGGCACCGTGACGCCGTAGACCTTGACGCGGTTGTCCCTGATGAGCGGCACGGTCTGCGTGGTCTGGTCGCACAGCAGGTCGACCTGGCCGCCCAGCAGCGCGTTCATCGCCGGGCCGGTGCCGGAGAACGGCACCGTGGTCAGTTCCACGCCCATCGCGCTCATGAACAGCAGGCCGCACAGGTGCGACACCGCGCCCAGCCCGGCATTGGCCAGCGAGACCTTGTTGCCCTCGCGCTTGAGGTGCGCCTGGAGGTCCTGGAAGGTGGCGGCCGGGAAGTCCTTGCGCGCCAGCAGCGTCATGGGCACGTCGACCACCTGGCCGATGTACTCGAAGTCCTTGAGCGGATCGAACTGCAGCTTCTTGTACAGCGCGGGCGCGGTGGACATGCCCATGTGGTGCAGGAAGATCGAGTAGCCGTTGGGCTGCGCGCGCGCCACCTTGGTGGCGGCGATGGTGCCGCCGGCGCCCACGGCGTTCTCCACCACCACGGTCTGCCCGAGCTGCCTGCCCATCGGGATGGCGATCATGCGGGCCACCACGTCGGTGGGCCCGCCGGCGGCGAACGGCACCACCAGCGAGACCTGGCGATCGGGCCAGTGGGCCTGGGCGGAGGCGGCGAACGATGCGGCGGCCAGCGCGACCGCGAGAACCGGCTTGAGGAAGCGCTTCACGGTGTCTCCTTGTGTTGGCATACGAACGGAGACGACGTTAGCGCGCGGCCCGGGACCGCGTACTCCGCACTTTCCAGTACGGGCCCAGCCCGGCGCCGGTCAGAACGAGCGCGGCAGACCCAACAGGTGCTCGGCGACGTACGAGTAGATCAGGTTGGTCGAGATCGGCGCCACCTGGTACAGGCGGGTCTCGCGGAACTTGCGCTCCACGTCGTACTCGTGGGCGAAGCCGAAGCCGCCGTGCGTCTGCAGGCAGGTGTTCGCCGCCTCCCACGAGGCCTTGGCGGCCAGGTACTTGGCCATGTTGGCCTCGCCGCCGCAGGGCTTGCCCGCATCGAACAGCTCGCAGGCCCTGAAGCGCATCAGGTTGGCCGCCTCGGCCTCGATGAAGGCGTCGGCGATCGGGAACTGCACGCCCTGGTTCTGCCCGATCGGCCGGTTGAACACCACGCGTTCGCTCGCGTAGCGCCGCGCCTTGTCGATGAACCACCAGGCGTCGCCCAGGCACTCGGCCGCGATCAGCGTGCGCTCCGCGTTCAGGCCGTCCAGGATGTACCTGAAGCCCTGCCCCTCCTGCCCGACCAGGTTCTCCGCCGGGATCTCGAGGTTGTCGAAGAACACCTCGTTGGTCTCGTGGTTCACCATGTTCAGGATCGGCCGCACCGTCATGCCCTTGCCGATCGCCTGGCGCAGGTCGACGATGAAGATCGACATGCCTTCGCTCTTTCTCTTCACCTCCGGCAGCGGCGTGGTGCGCGCCAGCAGGATCATCAGGTCCGAATGCTGGATGCGGGAGATCCACACCTTCTGGCCGTTGACGACGTAGCGGTCGCCCTTCTTCACGGCGGTGGTCTTGAGCTGGGTGGTGTCGGTGCCGGTGGTGGGCTCGGTCACCGCCATGGTCTGCAGCCGCAGCTTGCCGCTCGCGATGCCGGGCAGGTACTGCTGCTTCTGCTGCGCCGAGCCATGCCGCAGCAGCGTGCCCATGTTGTACATCTGGCCGTGGCAGCTGCCGGCGTTGCCGCCCGAGAAGTTGATCTCCTCCATGATCACCGAGGCCTCGGCCAGGCCCAGGCCCGAGCCGCCGAACTCCTGCGGGATCAGCGCGGCCAGCCAGCCCGCTTCGGTGAGAGCGTCGACGAAGGCCTCGGGATAGCCGCGCGCCTCGTCCACCTTCTGCCAGTAGGCGGAGTCGAAGCGGCGGCACAGCGCGCGCACGGCCTCGCGCAGTTCCTGGTGCTGGTCGGGGCGGGGGATCTCGGTCGCGCTCATGATCGTTCTCCTGGGTCGGCCGATCATGCCGCAGGCCTGCCTCTACACTCCCGCCCCGAGATGAAAGACGCCGACGTCGAACCCTTCTTCGCCACCCTGCAGGCGGCCAACCCCTCGCCCGAGACCGAGCTGGAGTACAGCAGCGTGTTCGAGCTGCTGGCGGCCGTGCTGCTGTCGGCGCAGGCCACGGACGTGGGCGTCAACAAGGCCACGCGCCGGCTGTTCGTGGCGGCCGGCACGCCGCAGGCGATGCTGGACCTGGGCCTGGAACGGCTCGAGGACTACATCCGCACCATCGGCCTGTACCGCACCAAGGCGCGCAACCTGCTGGCCACCTGCCGCATCCTGGTCGACCAGCACGGCGGCCAGGTGCCGCGCACGCGCGAGGCGCTCGAGGCCCTGCCCGGCGTCGGCCGCAAGACCGCCAACGTGGTGCTGAACGTCGCCTTCGGCGAGCCCACCATGGCGGTGGACACGCACATCTTCCGGGTGGGCAACCGCACCGGCCTGGCGCCGGGCAAGGACCCGCTGCAGGTGGAGCACAGGCTCCTCGAGCGCGTGCCGCCGAAGTACCTGCAGGACGCGCACCACTGGCTGATCCTGCACGGCCGCTACGTCTGCGTGGCGCGCCTGCCCCAGTGCTGGCGCTGCGCGGTGCGGGCGTACTGCGACTACGAGCCCAAGACCCCTGCGCCGGGAGTCATGTCGGCGTAAGGCTCGGTGGTATCGTCGGCCCATGGCCGCCGAGCCCTCCTCCACGCACTACGACGCCCTGCATCTGCCCCGCGGCGCGTCGGCGGACGACGTGCGCGCGGCCTACCGGCGCCTCGCCCGGGAGCACCATCCGGACCGCGCCGGTGCCGACGGCGAGGCCATGGCCAGGATCAACAAGGCCTACGAGGTGCTCTCCGATCCCGATCGGCGCACCCGCTACGACCAGCACCTGGACAACCGCCCCCCGCCGCGCAGGCCCGGGCGGGTGGAGATGCCCGGCGACCGCCTGCGCAAGCGGCTGGCATGGGGCGCCGTCGGCCTGGTCGCCGTCGTGGTCGGCGGCATCGCCGTGGCGAGCTTCCTGCGGGATCGCCGGCCGGACGAGTCCGCGGCCCGGGTCGTCGAACCGCTTTCCCATCCGCTGCCCCAGCGCGAAGCCACGGCCGCGGCCGCGCCCGCCCGTCCGGCCAGGGAAGAGGGCCTGCGGCTCATCCCCGCCCGCAGCATCGGCTCGGTTCCCGCCAAGTAACATCGGGCGGATGGACACCCCCGACCTCCAGCAGACCCTGGCCGAGATGAGCCAGAACGTCGAAGCGCTCAAGGAAAACCAGTTCGCGCTGGTGGCGCAGGTGCAGGTGCTGCAGGCCGCCCTGGCCAGCGCGCTGATGCACCATCCCGACCGCAAGGCGGTGCTCGCCGCCTTCGAGCGCTACATGAAGGTGGCCAAGGACTCGGCGCCCAACCTCGCCACCCGCATGGAAGGCCTGGAGGCGGGCATGCTCTCGCTGCTGGGCAAGCACCAGGCCTGATGCTCGCCGTCGCCCTGCTCTGCCTGGGCGCATCGCTGGGCGCCATCGCGCGCTGGCAACTCTCCCTCTGGCTCAACGCGTCGACCCACTGGCTGCCGCTGGGCACGCTGGCCGCCAACCTCTCGGGCGGCTGGCTGATCGGCTTCCTGGTGGCGCTGTTCCAGGCCCAGCCCGGCATCGACCCGGTGTGGCGGCTGGCGCTGATCACCGGCTTCCTGGGTGCGCTGACGACGTTCTCCACCTTCTCGATGGAGACCGTGCAGCTGCTGCAGGCCGGCCGCGCGGGCCAGGCGCTGGCGCTGGGGGCGCTGCACCTGGTGGGCTCCCTGGCCCTTACCTGGTTTGGGCTGCGGTGCGGGGAGTGGCTGCTGCCGCGCGCGGCCTGACGTCTTCGATCCCGCCCCACCCCCCACCCATCGCCTGGATCAACGCCACCGCCGCCGCCTGCCGGTCGCCCTGCAGCTGCAGCAGCGAGCGCCGCGCGTTCTGCGCCGTCGCCTGCGCGTTGACCACGTCGGTGAAGCCGACCTGCCCCGCCTGGTAGCGGTTGAGCACCTGCTGTTCCACCAGGTCGGCCGCCTGGGCGGCTTCCTCGCGCAGCGCCACCTGCTGGCCCAGGATGCGCACGCCGGACAGCTGGTCCTCGACGTTCTGGAAGGCCGTGAGCACGGTCTGGCGGTAGCGCGCCACCGATTCGTCGAAGCCGGCGCGGGCGGCGTCGACCTGCGCGCGCGTGGCGCCGGCGTTGAACAGCGTCTGCGCTGCCGAAGCGCCCAGCGCCCACACCAGCGAGGACGCGCTGAACAGGTCGCCGATGCTCGCCGCGCCGGCGCCCACCGAGCCGGTGAGCCGCAGGCTCGGGTAGTAGGCCGACTGCGCGATGCCGATGTCCTCGTTGGCCTGCGCCACGCGGCGCTCGGCCGAGGCGATGTCGGGGCGGCGCTGCAGCAGCGTCGAGGGCACCGACACCGGCACGTCGGGCACGGCGATCCGCCAGGCCGGATCGACTGCCAGCGAGAAGCTCGCCGGCGCCTGCCCCACCAGCACCGCGATCGCGTGCTCGAGCTGCGCGCGCGTGCGCTCCTGGCCGAGCAGGTCGGCGCGCGCGTTGGCCAGCTGCGTCTGCGCCTGCAGCACGTCGGTGCGGGCGGCGATGCCGGCCTCGTAGCGGTTGCGGGTGATCTGCAGCACGCGCTCGTAGCCGGCCACGGTCTGCGCCAGCAGCTGCCGCTGCGCGTCGGCGGCGCGCAGGCCGAAGTAGTTGGCGGCCAGCTCGCCCTGCGCCGCGAGGCGGGCCGCGGCCAGGTCGGCGAAGGTGGCCTGCTCACCGGCCTTCGCGCCGGTCACGCTGCGGTTCAGGCGGCCGAACACGTCCGGCTCCCAGCTGGCGCCGATGTCGAACTGGTAGTTGGTGCGGGTGCTGCCGCCGTTGCCCGCGCTGATGACGGTGGTGCCGCCCGCGGTGGTCGTGCCGACCGAGCCGCCGCCGCGCGTGCCGCTGCGGTTCGCGCCGGCGTCCAGGCTCACCGCGGGGAACAGCGCGGCGCGCTGCTGCGCCGTGAGCGCGCGCGCCTGCGCATAGGCGGCGACGGCGGCCGCCACGTTCTGGTTGGAGACCTCGACGCGGGCCGCGAGGTCGTCGAGCACCGGGTCGTTGAACAGCTGCCACCAGGGCCCGCGCTCCAGCGCATCGGACGGCGTCGCCTTGATCCATTCGCCCTGGCCTTCCTTGAAGGCGACGGGCGTGTCGACGGTGGGCGGCGCGTCGTAGCGCGGACCGACGGCGCACGCGGAAAGCGCGAGCGCGAGGGCGAGGCAGAGGGGTCGGGTGAGGAAGGATGGACTCATGGCTTGTTCTTGTCGCGTCACGCCGCCTCCGGCACATGGCTTCGCGCCAGCTCGCGCTCGTGCGGGCTGCGGCGGCGCAGCTTGTCCAGCAGCAGGTAGACCACCGGCGTGGTGAGCAGCGTGAGCAGCTGGCTCGCGATCAGGCCGCCGACGATGGCGATGCCCAGCGGACGGCGCAGTTCCGCGCCTTCGCCGAAGCCGATGGCCAGCGGCAGCGCGCCCAGCGCCGCGGCCAGCGTGGTCATCAGGATCGGGCGGAAGCGCAGCAGGCAGGCCTCGCGCACGGCGGCCATCGGCGGCAGGCCGCGCGAGCGTTCCGCGTCGAGCGCGAAGTCGATGATCATGATCGCGTTCTTCTTCACGATGCCGATCAGGAGGAACAGGCCGATCAGCGCCATGATCGACAGCTCCAGCTTGAACAGCATCAGCGCCAGCACCGCGCCAACGCCCGCCGACGGCAGCGTCGACAGCACCGTGACCGGGTGCACCAGGCTCTCGTACAGCACGCCCAGCACGATGTAGATGACGACGATGGCCGCCAGGATCAGCAGCGGCTGCTGCGACTGCGATTCCTGCGGCGCCCGCGCCGTGCCCTGGAAGCTGCCGCGCACGTTGGTCGGCATCGCGATCTCGGCCTCGGCCGCGCGCACGGCGGCCTGGCCGTCGGCGATGGTGCTGCCCTCGGCCAGGTTGTACGAGATGGTGGTGGCCAGTTCCGCGTCCTGGTGGTTGACCGAGGTGGCCGTGGGCCGCTCCACCACGCGCGCGATGGCCGACAGCGGCACCATGTTGCGCGCGCCGCTGCTCAGCGCGGAGCCGGTGGCCTGGTCGCGCAGCGCCGGGTTGATCGTGGCCGTGGTGGCCACCGTGCCGGTGCTGGCCGCGGCGGCGCTGGAGGTCGCGGTGGTGCTCGCCGAGCCCGCGGCCGGCACGTAGATGTCGCGCAGCGCCATCGGGCTGAGCGTGTAGCGCTGCGCCACGCCCAGGATCACGCGGTACTGGTTCAGCTCGCCGTAGATGGTGGCGACCTGCCGCTGGCCGAAGGCGTTGTAGAGCGCGTTGTCGACGTCGCGCGAGCTGATGCCCAGGCGCGCGGCGCTGTCCTTGTCCACCTCCACGAACAGCTCCACGCCGTTGTCCTGCTGGTCGGTGTCCACGTCCACCAGCGCGGGCTGGTGCTTCATCGCCTCGGCCAGGCGCGCGGCCCAGCGCTTGAGGTCGTCGGTGTTGTCGCTCTTGAGCGTGTACTGGTAGGTGGAGTTGCTCTGCCGCCCGCCCATGCGCAGGTCCTGCACCGGGTTGAGGAACAGGCTCACGCCCGACACCTGCTGCAGTTGCGGCCGCAGCCGCGCGATCACGGCCTGGGCCCGCTCGCCGGACGCGCGCTCGGCCGCCGGCTTGAGCGTGACGAACATGAAGCCGCCGCCCGCGCGTCCGCCGCCGGTGAAGGCCACCACCGTGTCCACGGCCGGATCGGCGCGCGTGATGTCCACCAGCTGCTTGAGCTTCTCCTGCATCGCCTGGAACGAGATGCTCTGGTCGGCGCGCAGGCCGCCGGCGATCTGCCCGGTGTCCTGCTGCGGGAAGAAGCCCTTGGGGATCTTCACGAACAGGTACGCGTTCAGGCCGATCACCGCGACCAGGATGGCCAGCACGAGCCAGCGCGCCTGCAGCGCCCAGTCCAGGCTCCAGGCGTAGCCGCGGTGCATGGCGTCGTAGCCGCGCTCGGCCCAGCGCGCCAGGCGGCCCGGGGGCTTGTCCTTCTGGCTGTCCGGCCGCAGCAGCCAGGCGCACAGCATCGGCGTGGTGGTGAGCGAGATCAGCAGCGAGATCATCACGGCCGCCGACAGCGTCACCGCGAACTCGCGGAAGAGGCGTCCGACCTGCCCGCCCATGAACAGCAGCGGGATGAACACCGCCACCAGCGACAGGCTGATCGACAGCACGGTGAAGCCCACCTCGCGCGCGCCCAGCAGCGCGGCCTGGAAGCGGTTCATGCCGGCTTCCAGGTGGCGGCTGATGTTCTCCAGCACCACGATGGCGTCGTCCACCACGAAGCCGGTGGCGACGGTGAGCGCCATCAGGCTCAGGTTGTTGAGCGAGAAGCCCATCACCAGCATCACGGCGAAGGTGCCGAGCAGCGAGACCACCGTGGCCACGGCGGGGATGAGCGTGGCGCGGGCGCTGCGCAGGAACACGCTGACCACCAGCACGACCAGCGCGATGGCGATCGCCAGCGTCAGCTCCACCTCGTGCAGCGAGGCGCGGATGGACTGCGTGCGGTCCGAGGCGACGACCAGCCTGATGTCGGGCGGCAGAGCGGCCTGCAGCTCGGGCAGCAGGGCGCGCACGCCTTCGACCGTCTTGATCACGTTGGCGCCCGGCTGCAGCGTGATCGGCACGACCACCGCCGGCTCGCCGTTGAAGAGGCCCAGCGTGTTGACGTTCTCCACGCTGTCGCTGACGGCGGCGATGTCGCCCAGGCGCACCGCCGCGCCGTCGCGCCACGCGACCACCAGGCCGCGGTAGTCGGCGGCCGACAGGCGCCCCGCGCCGAGCGCGATCATCCCGTCGGGGCCCGGCGCGCTGCTGCCGGTGCTGGTGTAGATCTGCAGCCGGCGCCCGCCGGCGTCCTGCACGTCGCCCTTGGGCCGGTTGGCGCTGCCGGCCTGCAGCGCGGCGCGCACGTCCTCGGTGGCGATGCCGTAGCGGCTGAGCGCGAACGGGTTCAGCTCCACGCGCACCGCCGGCTGCGAACCGCCGCCCAGTTCCACGTCGCCCACGCCCTGCACCTGCGCCACCTTCTGCTGGACGATGTTGGAGACGGCGTCGTAGATCTGGCCCGGGGTGCGCCGCGGCGAGGTCAGCGCCATGATCAGCACCGGCGCCGCCGAGGGATTGGCCTTGCGGTAGGTCGGGTTGCTGCGCAGGGTGCTGGGAAGGTCGGCGCGCGACGCGTTGATCGCGGCCTGCACCTCGCGCGCGGCGGCATCGATGTTGCGGTTGAGGTCGAACTGCAGGTTGATGCGTGCCGAGCCGGTGCCGCTGTTGGACGTCATCTCGTTGACGCCCGCGATCGTGCCCAGGCGCCGCTCCAGCGGCTGCGCCACGCTGGTGGCCATGGTCTCGGGGCTGGCGCCCGGCAGGCTGGCGCTGACCGAGATGACGGGGAAGTCCACCTGCGGCAGCGAGGCCACGGGCAGCTGGAAGAACGCGGCGATGCCGGCGAGCGCGATCCAGAGCGTCAGCAGCACGGTGCCGACGGGGCGGCGGACGAAGGGGGCCGAAAGATTCAACGCAAAGCCCCGTCCGCCTTCGCGGCGTCCGAAGGAAGCACTGGATCCCCGCCTTCGCGGGGATGACGGAACCTGTGCCCCATCTTCTCGAACCCCAGGTAGATCACCGGCGTCGTGAACAGCGTCAGCAGCTGGCTCACCACCAGCCCGCCGAAGATCGCCAGGCCCAGCGGGCGCCGCAGCTCCGCGCCCTCGCCCCAGCCGAACATCAGCGGCACCGCGGCGAACAGCGCGGCCAGCGTGGTCATCAGGATGGGACGGAACCGCAGCAGCGCGGCCTGGTGGATGGCCTCCTGCGCCGGCTTGCCTTCGTTGCGCTGCGCATCGATGGCGAAGTCGATCATCATGATCGCGTTCTTCTTCACGATGCCGATGAGAAGGATGATGCCGATGATGCCGATCACGCCCAGGTCGTTGCCGGTCAGCATCAGCGCGAGCAGCGCGCCCACGCCGGCCGAAGGCAGCGTCGAGAGGATCGTGAGCGGGTGCACGTAGCTCTCGTACAGCACGCCCAGGACGATGTAGACGCACACGATCGCCGCCAGGATCAGCCACAGCTGGTTGGTGAGCGACGCTTCATAGGCGCCCGATGCGCCGAGGAAGCTCATGCTCAGGCTGGCCGGCAGGCCGGCTTCCTTCGCGGTCGCGCGGATCGCGTCCACCGCCTTGCCCAGCGACACGCCCTGCGCCGTGTCGAACCCCACCGTCGCCGCCGGGTACTGCGACACGTGCGTGATCTGCAGCGGCGCGCGCCGCTCCACGATGCGCGCCACCGCCGACAGCGGCGTGGAATCGCCCGACGACGTGCGCAGCTGGATGCCGGACAGCGCCTGCGGCGTCGGTGCCGCGTCCGGCCGCGCCTCCAGGATCACGCGGTACTGGTTGGTCTGGGTGAAGATGGTCGAGACGATGCGCTGGCCGAACGCGCTGTACAGCGCCTCGTCGATGCTGGCCGCGGTGATGTTCAGCCGCGCCGCCGTGTCGCGGTCGATGTCCACGTACACCGCCGCGCCGCTGGCGCCGGCGTCGGTGACCGGGTTGCGCACCTGCGGCAGCGAACGCATGCGCTCCACCAGGCGGTTGGCCCACTCGTTCACGGTGGCGGTGTCCGAGCCTTCCAGCGAGAAGCGGAACTGGGTCGGGCCCGATTCGGCGTCGATGGTGAGGTCCTGCACCGGCTGCAGGTAGAGCGTGGCACCGGCAACGCGCCCCGCGCGCTGGCGCAGACGATCCATCAGCTCGCCCTGCCCGCCGCGGCTGGAGGCCAGGTTGATCAGCATGCGGCCGGTGTGCAGCATGGTGTTGTTGGCCGCGTCCACGCCGACGAAGCTGGCGATGCTGACCACGTCCGGGTCCTCCATCAGGGCGCGCGCCACCTCCTGCTGCAGCTTCGCCATCGCCGGGTAGGAGATCGATTCCTGCGCCTCCACCCGCGCCTGCAGCTGGCCCGTGTTCTGGGTCGGGAACAGGCCCTTGGGGATCACGATGTAGAGCAGCACCGTCAGCACGAAGGTCGCCAGCGCCACCAGCAGGGTGAACCGCTGGCGCCTCAGCACCCACTGCAGGCCGCGGTCGTACAGGGCGATCAGGCGGTCGAACTGGCGGGCCAGCTTCGCGCCCGTGCCGGTGCCGGCGCCCTCGCCGCCCGGATGCGCCTTGAGCCAGCGCGCCGACATCATCGGCACCAGCGTCAGCGAGACCACCGCCGAGATCAGGATGGTGATCGCAAGAGTCACCGCGAACTCGCGGAAGAGCCGCCCCACCACGTCGCCCATGAACAGCAGCGGGATGAGCACCGCGATCAGCGACACCGTCAGCGAGATGATGGTGAAGCCGATCTCGCTGGCGCCCTCGATCGCGGCCTCCATCGGCCGCTTGCCCATCTCCACGTGGCGCTGGATGTTCTCGATCATCACGATCGCGTCGTCCACCACGAAGCCGGTGGCGATGGTCAGCGCCATCAATGAAAGGTTGTTGAGGCTGTAGCCCAGCAGGTACATCACGCCGCAAGTCCCCACCAGCGAGATCGGCACCGCCAGGCTGGCGATGAGCGTCGCCCGCGGACTGTGCAGGAACGCGAAGATCACCAGCACCACCAGCACCACGGCCAGCACGAGTTCGAGCTGCACGTGGTGCACCGAGGCGCGTATGCCGGTGGTGCGGTCCGACAGCACCTCCACCCGCAGCGATGCCGGCAGGCCGGCGGTCAGCTCGGGCAGGCGCCGCTTGATCGCATCGACGGTCGCGATGACGTTGGCGCCCGGCTGGCGCTGCACGTTCAGGATGATCGACGGCTCCAGCTGGCCGTCCAGCGCCGACCAGGCGCCCAGCTTCACGTTCTCGGCGCTCTCCACCACCTGTGCCACCTGGCCCAGGCGCACCGGCGCGTTGTTGCGGAAGGCGACGACGAGGTTCGAGTAGTCCTTCGCGGCGAGCAGCTGGTCGTTGGAGTTGATGCTCCAGGCGCGCGTGGGACCGTCGATGCTGCCCTTGGCGCCGTTGGCGTTGGCGGCGTTGATGGTGCTGCGCACCGTGTCCAGCCCCAGCCCGTACGAGGCCAGCGCGCGCGTGTCCACCTGGATGCGCACCGCCGGCCGCTGGCCGCCCGCCAGCGTGACCAGGCCCACGCCCGACACCTGGCTGATCTTGAGCGCCAGGCGCGTGTTGACCAGGTTCTGCACGTCGGGCAGCGGCAGCTCCTTCGAGGTGACGGCCAGCGTGAGCACCGGCGCGTCGGCCGGGTTCACCTTGGCGTAGACCGGCGGCGCCGGCAGGTCGGCGGGCAGCAGCGAGGAGCCGGCGTTGATCGCGGCCTGCACCTGCTGCTCGGCGACGTCCAGCGCCAGGCCCAGGCCGAACTGCAGCGTGACGATGGAAAGGCCGGACGCGCTGGTGGAGCTCATGCGCGCCAGGCCCGGCATCTGGCCGAACTGGCGCTCCAGCGGGGCGGTGACCGTCTGCGCCATCACCTCGGGGCTGGCGCCGGGGTACAGCGTCTGCACCTGGATGGTCGGATAGTCCACCTGCGGCAGCGCCGACAGCGGCAGCAGCCGCAGGCCCACCAGGCCGGCCAGCACGATGGCCAGCATCAGCAGCGAGGTGGCGACGGGGCGGAGGATGAAGGGACGGGACGGGCTCATCGCGCTCAAGCCCTCATGGACGCGCTCCGGACGCCGCCTGGCGGCGATGCTGGCCCTGCCGCGCGGCGGCCGGCGTCCCGTCGGTGGGCGCGGCGCCGCCCTGGCCCGGCAGCGTCACGCGCGCGCCGTCCTTGAGACGGTCGGCGCCTTCGGTGACAACGCGCTCGCCGGGCTGCAGGCCGCTGAGGACCTGCACCTTGTCGGCCGTCGCCTGGCCGCGCTGGACGGTGCGCAGCTGCACCGTGCGGTCTTCCTTCAGCACGAAGACGTAGTCGCCGCTGGTGCCCGTGCGCACCGCCGCCAGCGGCACCGTGACCGCGCCCTCGATGGTGCGCAGCTGCAGCTGCACGTTGACGAACTGGCTGGGGAACAGCTGGCCCTTGTCGTTGGCGAAGTGCGCCTTGGCGCGCACCGTGCCGGTCTGGGTGTCGACCTGGTTGTCCAGCGAGGAGAAGGTGCCGGTCTCCAGCACCGTGCTGCGGGTGCGGTCGAGCGCGCGCGCCTGCATCGCGGCGCGGCCGGTCTGCTGCGCCAGCGCGGCGGCCTGGTCCTGCGGGATGGAGAACTCGACGTCGATCGGCGACAGCTGGGTGATCACCGCGACGCCGTTGGTGTCGCTGGTGCCGACCACGTTGCCCACGTCCACCGTGCGCAGGCCGACCCGGCCGGAGATCGGCGAGACGATGCGCGTGTAGCCCAGGTTCAGCCGCGCCGTGCCCTCGTTGGCCTTGGAGATCACCACGGCGGCCTCCAGCTGCTTGACCAGCGCGGCCTGGGTGTCGACTTCCTGGCGGGCGATGGAGTCCTGCTTCAGCAGCGTCTGGAAGCGCTGCAGCGTCACGCGCGCGGCGTCCAGTTGCGCCTCGTCGCGCATGCGCTGGCCGGTGGCCTGCTGCAGCGCCATCTCGAACTGGCGCGGGTCGATGGTGGCCAGCACGTCGCCCTTCTTCACGGCCTGGCCTTCCTTGTAGAGCACCTGCTGCAGCACGCCCGAGACCTGCGGCCGCACCCGCACCGTCGCCTGCGGCACGACCGTGCCCAGCGCCTCCAGCGTGACGGGGATGTCGACGCGCTCGGCCACCGCGACGCCCACGGTGGTCGGCGGACCGCCGCGGCCGCCGCCCGCACCCGGCGCGCCCCCGCCGGGAGCGGCCACGCCGGGACGGTTGCCGGG
>JAEWIF010000060.1 GCA_023387335.1 Pseudomonadota bacterium
GGGCCGGCGCCGGGGCGCGGCGCGGCTCGTAGCCGTCGTCGCCCGACGAAGCACCGCCGCCCATGCCTTCGCGCTTGCCCAGCATCTGCATGGTGTCGGCGCGGATCTCGGTGGCGTACTTCTCCACGCCTTGCTGGTCGGTGTACTTGCGCGTGCGGATCTGGCCTTCGATGTAGACCTGCGAGCCTTTGCGCAGGTACTCGCCCGCGATCTCGGCCAGTCGGTCGTTGAAGACTACGCGGTGCCACTCGGTGGCTTCCTTCATCTCGCCGGACTGCTTGTCCTTCCAGCGGTCGGTGGTGGCGAGGGTGACGTTGCACACGCGCCCGCCACTGGGGAAGGTGCGCACCTCGGGGTCCTTGCCCAGGTTGCCGACGAGGATGACTTTGTTTACGGATGCCATGAGGTGTTCCTCCTGAGGAGAGATTTGCGAGGGATTATGTGGCCTGGGCTTCGTCCGCCAACACCTCTTCGGCGGACGGCGAACGGCCCGGTGCCGCCATCGGCCAGGCCACCACCAGCCAGAGGAACGTCAGACCGGCGCAGACGGCGAACAGGCCCTGAGGCCCAACGTGCTTGGTCAGCCAGCCGCCGACCGCGCCGCCGGCGAAGAAGCCCAGCGACTGGAGGGTGTTGTAGACGCCCAGGGCGGCGCCGCGGGCCTGCGGCGGCGCGAGGCGCGAGGCCATGCTGGGCTGGCTGGCCTCCAGCACGTTGAAGGCGCAGAAGAACAGGAACAGCACCACCGCCAACATCGCCACCGACGGCCGGCCGGCCAGCAATGCCAGGGCCAGCTGCACCAGCGTCAGCAGACCCACGCTGGCCAGGAAGACGGCGCGCAGGTAGCCGCGGCGCTCCAGCGGAAACAGCGTCAGCGCCATCACCACGAACGAGGCCAGCACGGTCGGCAGGTAGACCGTCCAGTGGCGGTCCTTCTCCAGCCCGGCCTGCACCAGCAGCGCCGGGATCGCCACCCACATGGCCAGCTGCACGGCGTGCAGCACGAACACGCCCACGTCGAGGCGCAGCAGGCCGGCGTGGCGCAGCACCAGGCCGAGGCCGCCGGGCGGGCGGCCGCTGGACTTGTGCTCCGCCGGCTCGGGCGGCGTCCACCAGGCGACCACCGCCATGCAGGCCAGCGCCAGCAGGCCGGTGATGCCGAACAGCAGCGGCAGCCCGCCCACGCCGGCCAGCAGCGGCGCGGCCACCAGCGACAGCGCGAACATCAGGCCGATGCTGGCGCCGACCATGGCCATCGCCTTGGTTCGTACCTCGTCCCGGGTCTGGTCGGCCAGCAGGGCCGTGACCGCCGCCGACACGGCGCCCGCGCCCTGCAGCGAGCGGCCCACGATGAGCCAGCCCAGGCTGTGCGCCGCCGCGGCGATGAAGCTGCCCGCGGCGAACACCGCCAGGCCGATGATGATCACGCGCTTGCGGCCGAACCGGTCCGAAGCGGTGCCGTACGGGATCTGCAGCACGCCCTGGGTCAGGCCGTAGATGCCCATGGCCAGGCCGATCCAGGCGGGATCGTCGCCGCCGGGGTAGCGCGCCGCCTCCAGCGCGAACACGGGCAGCACCAGGAAAAGGCCCAGCATGCGGGCAGCGAACACCAGGGCCAGCGAACCGCTGGCGCGGCGCTCCAGCGGCGTCATGCGGTGCCGGTCGGAAGGGGAAGTGGAATTCACGGGAGAGAAAGCGGTGCCGGGCTGGGCGCCGGCGAGCCCCGCATTGTCAGGCATGGGCGGCACGGCCCGTGGCGCGGCGGCGGGTCGTCCGTCTATCATGGTCGGTTTCCCTCGACCCAGCCCAGCCGTTGACCGACACGTCCGAAGGCAAGTACCTCGCCCGCTCCCTGCAGGACCAGCGGATCGCCATCCGCGGGGCGCGCACGCACAACCTCAAGAACATCGACCTGGACCTGCCGCGCAACCAGCTGGTGGTGATCACCGGGCTGTCCGGCTCGGGCAAGTCGTCCCTCGCCTTCGACACGCTGTATGCCGAAGGCCAGCGGCGATACGTCGAGAGCCTGTCGGCCTATGCGCGGCAGTTCCTCCAGCTGATGGACAAGCCCGAGGTCGACCTGATCGAGGGCCTCTCGCCGGCCATCGCCATCGAGCAGAAGGCCACCAGCCACAACCCGCGCTCGACCGTGGGCACGGTGACCGAGATCCACGACTACCTGCGCCTCCTGTTCGCGCGCGCCGGCACGCCCTACTGCCCCAACCACGACATCCCGCTGACCTCGCAGACGGTCTCGCAGATGGTCGACACGGTGCTGGCCCTGCCGGCGGACACGCGCCTGATGGTGCTGGCGCCGATCGCGCGCGAACGCAAGGGCGAGTTCGAGGACGTCTTCTCGCAGATGCAGGCGCAGGGCTACGTGCGCTTCCGCATCAACGGCAAGGCCTACGAGGCCGATAACCTGCCCAAGCTGAAGAAGACCGAGAAGCACGACATCGACGTGGTGATCGACCGCCTGAAGGTGCGGCCCGAAGTGCAGCAGCGACTGGCCGAGAGCTTCGAGGCGGCGATGCGTCTGGCCGACGGCCGCGCCATCGCGCTGGAGATGGACAGCGGCAAGGAACACCTGTTCAACGCCAGGTTCGCCTGCCCGATCTGCCACTACTCCATCGCCGAGCTGGAGCCGCGCCTCTTCTCCTTCAACTCGCCGGTGGGCGCCTGTCCGGAGTGCGACGGCCTGGGCTGCATGGAGTTCTTCGACCCGCAGCGGGTGGTGGCCTTCCCCTCGCTGTCGCTGGCTTCGGGCGCCATCAAGGGCTGGGACCGCCGCAACCCGTACTACTTCAGCATGGTCGAGAGCCTGGCCAAGCACTACAAGTTCAACGCCGAGGCGGCCTTCGAGGACCTGGATCCGACGATCCGCAACGTCATCCTCAACGGCTCCGGCGAAGAGGAGATCAAGTTCGCCTACGTCATGGAGTCGGGCGCGACCGCCGGAAAGAAGGTTGCGCGCAAGCATCCGTGGGAAGGCGTCATCCCGAACATGGTTCGGCGCTATCGCGAAACCGACTCGGCCACCGTGCGCGAGGAGCTGGCGCGCTACCGCAGCCTGCAGCCCTGCCCCGTCTGCGGCGGCACGCGCCTTCGCACCGAGGCACGCCACGTGCGCGTGGGCGAGAACGAGCAGGCCCGCACCATCTACGACGTCAGCCGCGTCACCCTGCGTGACGCGCTCGGCTATTTCGAAGGCCTGCAGCTGCGCGGCGCCAAGGGTGAGATCGCGGCCAAGATCGTGCGCGAGGTCGCGGCGCGGCTGAAATTCCTCAACGACGTCGGCCTCAACTACCTGAGCCTGGAGCGCAGCGCCGAGACGCTCTCGGGCGGCGAGGCCCAGCGCATCCGCCTGGCCAGCCAGATCGGCTCGGGCCTCACGGGCGTGATGTACGTGCTGGACGAGCCCAGCATCGGCCTGCACCAGCGCGACAACGACCGCCTGATCGGCACGCTGCAGCACCTGCGCGACATCGGCAACAGCGTGCTGGTGGTGGAACACGACGAGGACATGATCCGCGCCGCCGACCACGTGGTGGACATGGGCCCCGGCGCCGGCATCCACGGCGGGCAGGTGATGGCCCAGGGCCGGCCCGAGGACGTCATCGCCAATCCGCAGTCGCTCACCGGCCGCTACATGGCCGGCACGCTGAAGATCGCGGTGCCCGCCAAGCGCACGCCCTGGCTGCCGCTGGAAGGCGGCAAGCCCGGCGAGCTGCAGCGCTTGCGCATCGAGGGCGCGAGCGGCAACAACCTGAAGGACGTGACGGTCGAATTCCCGGTCGGCCTCTTGACGTGCGTCACCGGCGTCTCCGGCTCGGGCAAGTCCACGCTGGTGAACGACACGCTGTACGCGGCAGTGGCGCGCACGCTGTACCGCGCGCACGAGGAGCCGGCGGCGCACGACGACATCGACGGCATCGAGCACTTCGACAAGGTGATCAACGTCGACCAGTCGCCGATCGGCCGCACGCCGCGCAGCAACCCGGCCACCTACACCGGCCTGTTCACGCCGATCCGTGAGCTGATGGCCGAAACCGCCACGGCCAAGGAGCGCGGCTACGGCCCGGGCCGCTTCTCCTTCAACGTCGCCGGCGGCCGCTGCGAAGCCTGCCAGGGCGACGGCGTGGTGAAGGTGGAGATGCACTTCCTGCCCGACGTCTACGTCCCCTGCGACGTCTGCCGCGGCCAGCGCTACAACCGCGAGACGCTGGAAGTGCAGTGGAAGGGAAAGAACATCGCGCAGATCCTCGACCTGACGGTGGAGGACGCCTACGAGTTCCTGAAGCCGGTGCCGGCCATCGCGCGCAAGCTGCAGACGCTGCTGGACGTGGGGCTGTCGTACATCAAGCTGGGGCAGGCGGCGACCACGCTGTCAGGCGGCGAGGCGCAGCGGGTGAAGCTGGCGCTGGAGCTGTCGAAGCGGGATACGGGGAGGACGCTGTACATCCTCGATGAACCGACGACGGGGTTGCACTTCGCGGATATCGACCTGCTGCTGAAGGTGCTGCATCAGTTGAGGGATGCGGGGAACACGATCGTCGTCATTGAGCACAACCTGGATGTGATCAAGACGGCGGATTGGTTGATCGATATGGGGCCTGAGGGCGGGGCTGGCGGGGGCACCGTCGTGGGGGTGGGGACGCCGGAGGAGATAGCGGCGACTCTGGAGAGTCATACCGGGCGGTACCTGCAACGATTGCTTTGATTCTTTCGGGCTTGCCGCACAACTCGGCCTCCCGTCAGCTCAGAAAAGAAAGGCCCGGAGCGCCGGGCCTTTCTGTCCCCGTGAACTGCAGCTCAGGCGGGTACGTCGACGATGCGAATATCGCGAGGCACTGCTGGCGCGGGGAAGGGCGGCTCTAGTCTGTTCAGCGCGCCAGTGAGTGGATGGACGGTGTACCCGAACAAGAACTCCTCAGAAGCGTAGGCGATGTAGACGAACTGACCCGAAGGGCTGGCCGCAAAATCGAATGCGGCCCCATGTAGGGTCGTGGTCGCTTCCGCATTCAGTCGCCCTTCGGCGTCGATTCGGAAGGCCAAGAAGATGTTCGACGCATCTGCGTCCAGGAAGGCAATCACGTACACGAACTGCCCGCCGGGGTCGATCTTCATAGACACTCCGAAGTCTCCAGCAGTTATGAAAGTTGCCGCACCCGGAGAGCCGGCGTCGAGGGCGTGCACGGAAACAGTCCCGTTGCCGCGATTCAGCACGTACAAGGCAGCCGCGGACGGGGCAACGATCACCTCCTGGGCTCCCGGACCCGATGCAACCTCACTGTCGAAGAGCAGTTCGCCTGTTTCGGAATTGATCCGGTAAGACCGAACATTGTTATCGGACGATGTCACGTACAGGAAGCTGCCAGCTGAGTCGATGGCAATGTCCATCACCGCGGCGGGAACTTGCAATTCCGTCGCTGGAGTGGCCGGCGTCAGCATGCCCGAGTCCTCGTTGATGGCGAGAATCGAGATGGTCTCGGAACTTAGCGAGCCTCGCTTGACATAGGCGAACTTCCCGGATGGGTGGATGTTCATCTGCAGAGAATCCGGCAGAAGAAAACTCTGAGGACTCGAAAGCTTCCCGGTCGAACTGTCGACTTCGTACCGGCGGATTGAGCCGGCGACTTTCACTCCGTACACGAATCGGCCGGACGGGTGGACAGCCACAGATCCTGCCGGTAGAGACTGCGGCACTGTCTCCACCGAGGTGAGCTCTCCACCAGCGCCTACCTGGTAAACGGAAATATCTCCATTGATGTCTGTGGCATACGCAAACGTCCGCACAGTTTGGGCCGGAGGCAGTGCAGGGGCCGGTTCAGGCGATGGGAGTCCAGGAGCCAATGCCCCGGCCCCGGCCCCGGCTCCGCCCCCACCGCACCCCGCCAAAGGAAGACCCGCAGCCACAGCTGCAAACGAGCCCAGCACGCGTAGAAATCGAGAACGTTTCACGGAGAGTTCCTTTCAAGAAAGCGAACGGACTCTCGTACAGATGAGATGTGTTGCCAAGTGACGTCCGGCTTCCGCCGAGAGCACCAGTTCCCATCCGCGCGCATGCGGCCGATGCCTACAGCGACCTTCCCGAGGCAAAGCTAGCCTGACTGCAGGCACAAGGAAGGAACCAATCCATGGCAGAGAACGCGCAGCGCGACTCCAAACTTTGACCGTGTGGACATCGACGACCCTGGGTCTTGCGGAGATTGGGCACGCAAGCTGGACTGTTCCGAAGCGCAGCTTCGCGAGGCGGTCAAGGCGGTGAGCAATGAGACGGGCGCCGTGGAGATGCACCTTCACGGCGTGCACAGCACGACCAATTTAGACCGCGTCCACGACGCGGACGACAGCAGCTGACCGCGGGCCGCGGGCTCAGGGCCGCGCGGAAGCCAGCAGCGCCCGGGTCTTCTCCGCCTCGCGCCGCGCCGCGTCGGCATAGTCGTCGCCGCTCGACGCATACAGGATCGCACGCGACGAATTGACCACGATCGGCGCGTCGGGCCGCCAGCCCGCGCGCACGGTCGCCAGCGCATCGCCGCCTTGCGCCCCGACGCCCGGGATCAGCAGCGGCAACGTCGGCGCGATCTCACGCACGCGTTCGATCTCGTTCGGATAGGTCGCCCCCACCACCAGCCCCAGCTGCCCGTTCAGGTTCCAAGGCCCCTGCGCCAGCCGCGCCACGTGCTCGTACAGCAGCGGCGAGCCATCCACCGAACCCAGCCGCTGGTTCTGCAGGTCGTCGCCACCAGGGTTGGACGTGCGGCACAGCAGGAACGCGCCCTTGCCTTCGTGCTTGAGATACGGCTGCACCGAATCGAA
The DNA here is from genome assembly GCA_023387335.1 of Pseudomonadota bacterium. Lineage (GTDB taxonomy): Bacteria > Pseudomonadota > Gammaproteobacteria > Burkholderiales > Burkholderiaceae_C > Ramlibacter. The sequence continues at coordinate 6,823 of JAEWIF010000060.1, forward strand.
TCCCATGAACGGCGACAACGTCACGGCATCCGCGCCGTAGCGCTCGAACGCCTCGATCGCGTACTGCTCCGCCGTGGACCCGATGTCGCCTCGCTTGGCGTCCAGGATCACCGGCACGTGAGGCGCGACGCGGCGGATGTGGGCGACCAGCTTCTCGAGCTGGTCTTCCGCGCGGTGCGCGGCGAAGTACGCGATCTGCGGCTTGAAGGCGATCGCCAGGTCCGCGGTGGCGTCGACGATGCGCGCGCAGAACTCGTGGATGCGCTTGGCGTCGCCGCGCAGGCTCGAAGGAAATCGCTTGGGTTCGGGGTCCAGGCCCACGCACAGCATCGAGCCGTTCCGCTCCTGCGCACCGCGGAGCATCTCCAGGAATGTCATGCGGGGGATTGTAGGGATGACCCACAATCCGCCCCGATGCAGAAACTCAGCCGGCAGCAACTCGTCCTCCTGGTGCTCCTGACCATCGTGTGGGGCGTGAACTGGCCGGTGATGAAGCTGGGCGTGACGGGCTTTCCGCCGCTGACGTTCCGCGCGATCTCCCTGTGGCTGGGCCTGCCCGTGCTGGCCGCGGTGCTGCTGGTGATGAAGGTGCCGTTCACCATCGCGCGGCGCGACTGGTCCCAGCTCACACTGCTGGCGGCGACCAACATGTTCGTCTGGCACGCCTGCATCATCCTGGCGGTGAGCACGCTCTCGAGCGGCCGCGCGGCCATCCTGGGCTACACGATGCCGATCTTCTCGGCGCTGATCGGCGCGCTGTTCTTCTCCGCCGCCCTGTCGCATCGCGGCTGGCTGGGCGTGAGCGCGGCGGCGCTGGGCGTCGCCCTGCTCCTGTGGCACGAGTTCACGCAGCTGGCGGGCCGCCCGGTCGGCGTGGGGCTGGCGCTGTTCGCCGCCGCCGTGTGGGCGCTGGGCACGCAGCTGCTGCGGCGCACGACGATCGACCGGCCGACGCTCACGCTGTCGTTCTGGATGACGGCGCTCAGCGCGGTCGTGATGACGATGCTTTGCGTGGTGTTCGAGCGATCGCAGTGGGCCTGGCCGAACGGCGCCACGAGCGGTGCGATCGTGTTCAACGCCGTGCTGGTGTTCGCCTTCGCGACCGTGGCCTGGTTGTCCCTGGCGCGCAGCCTGCCGCCCGTGGCCTCGACCCTGAGCGTGATGCTCATCCCCGTGGTGGGCGTGTTCACGGGGGCACTCTGGCTGAAGGAAGTCCTGCACTGGCAGGACTGGGCCGCAGTGGCCCTGATGGTGGTGGCGATCGCTTCGGTGCTGTGGCCGGCCCGGCCGGCGCTGGCCTGAGAAGGCCGTCAGCGCACCTGCGCCTTGACCGGGGGGGCCGCGGCCACCGCCTGCTGGTACAGCCCGCGCACCTTGGGCACGTTGTCGCGCAGGCGTGCCAGGCGGTCCGGACCGGTCGGGTGCGTGGACAGGAACGCGGGCCCCTGCTCGCCGCCGGACGCCTTGCCCATCTTCTCCCAAAGACTCATCGACGCTTCGGGCTGGTAGGCGGCCCGAGCGCCCATTTCCAGTCCGATGAGGTCGGCCTCGATCTCATCCTCGCGCGAGAAGCGCAGCGTGAGCAGCTGCGTGCCGATGTTGGCCGCCACGTCGCCCAGCTGCCCGAGCCCGAACAGCTGCGCGCCCAGCGACAGCAGCGCGCCCGTGCCCGCCTGCTTGGCGATGCGCGCGCGGGCATGCTCGCGCACCGCATGCGCGATCTCGTGGCCGAGCACCATGGCGGCTTCGTCGTCGGTGAGCTGCAGCTGGTCGAGGATGCCGGTGTAGACGGCGATCTTGCCGCCTGGCATGCAGAAGGCGTTGATCTGCTTGCTGCCCAGCAGGTTGACTTCCCATTTCCAGCTCTTGGCGCGGTCGTTCCAGCGCAGGCTTTGCGGGATCAGGCGCGAGGAGATGTAGCGCAGGCGCTGCAGCTGCGGATGGTTCTCCGGCGCCAGCGCGCCCTGCTGCTTGGCCTTGGCCAGCAACTCGGAGTACTGCTGCTGCGAAGCGGCCTCGATCTCCTCGGCCGGCACCAGGCCGCGTGCCCGCGAAGGGCCGCCGACGTCGACTTGCGCCAACGCCGGCGTGGCAGCCGCCGCACCCGCGAGCGCGAGGAAGCCGCGGCGCGGCATCCAGGCGGAGGTTCTCGCGTAACACAGCTGGCACATGAGGCAATAATAAAAGGGATCGGCCGAGCAGATGTCAGACAACAGCCCCACGCAGCCTCAGACGAGCCCGTCCCCCGGGTGGATACAGAGCCTGAAGGTCTATAAGGAGCCGGCCACCCTGCGCATGCTCGCGCTCGGTTTTTCCGCCGGGCTGCCGCTGCTGCTCGTGCTGGGGACGCTGAGCTTCCGCCTGCGCGAAGCGGGCGTCGATCTCGCCACCATCGGCTATCTCTCCTGGGTCGGCCTGGCCTACGCGTTCAAGTGGGCCTGGGCGCCGCTGGTCGACCGCTTGCCGTTGCCGCTGCTCACGCGCCTGCTCGGCCGAAGGCGCAGCTGGCTGCTGCTGGCGCAACTGGGCATCGTGGCCGGCCTGGCGGGCATGGCCTGGTTCGATCCGCGGGTGGACCGCACGCTGGTGGCGCTGTGCGCGCTGGGCGTGGCGTTCGCCTCGGCCACGCAGGACATCGCGCTGGACGCTTTCCGCATCGAATCGGCCGACGTCAACCGCCAGGGCGCGCTGGCCGCGGCGTACCAGACCGGCTACCGCCTGGCCATGATCTGGGCCGGCGCCGGCGTGTTCTGGATCGCCGCGCGCGCCGAAGTGCCCGGCGGCGTGACCTACCAGCACGAGGCCTGGCGCTTCGCCTACCTGGTGATGGCCGGCTCGATGGCCGTGGGCATCCTCACCGTGCTGTTCTCGCCCGAGCCGCTGCGCCGCGAGCTGCCGCCCGCGCGCGACGCCGCGCAGTGGCTGCGCGAAACCGTGGTCGAGCCCTTCGCCGAGTTCCTGCGCCGCTACGGGTCGCAGGCCGTGCTGGTGCTGTCGCTCATCGCCGTGTACCGCATCAGCGACGTGGTGATGGGCATCATGGCCAACCCGTTCTACGCCGACATGGGATTCACCAAGACCGAGGTGGCCAACATCACGAAGGTTTACGGCGTGATCATGACCCTGCTGGGCACCTTCATCGGCGGCCTGCTGGCGGTGCGGCTGGGCGTGATGCGCGTGATGATGATGGGCGCGCTGCTCAGCGCGGGCAGCAACCTGCTGTTCGCCTGGCTCGGCTCGCGTGGGCACGACGTGCCGGCGCTGATGCTGGTGATCTCGGCCGACAACCTGGCTTCGGGCATCGCGTCGGCGGCCTTCATCGCCTACCTCTCGAGCCTGACCAACGTGAACTACTCGGCCACGCAGTACGCGCTGTTCAGCTCGATGATGCTGCTGCTGCCCAAGTGGCTGGCGGGGTTCTCGGGGAAGTTCGTGGAGAGTTTCGGGTACGAGAGCTTCTTCACCGCGACGGCTTGCCTGGGGGCGCCGGTGCTGCTGCTGGTGTGGCTGGCTTCGCGGGTGCATGCGACGGCTTCCAATGAATCTCCTGCGCCGAGGGCCGAGGCCTTGTCCTAGGTCTCCACAGAAGCAAAAAGGCCCGGTTAGCCGGGCCTTTTTCGTTCCAACGCTTGGTCTGCCATCAAAGGCCGGAGGCAGGCAGGATGGTGATGCCCAGTATGCCGTTGCCCAGTTCGAGGGGCGTGCCCACGGCTTGCAGTGCGCCCGAGGTCTGGTCGACGGAGTACCTGGAGACCGTCCCCTCGACCCGACTGGTGGCATAGAGGAACTGGCCCGTCGGACCCATGGCCACGGCGCGAGGGCTGATGCCGGGGCTCACCGTGTTCGCCGGCAACAGTTCCCCGGTGTCCGGATGCAGTCCGAAGGCCGACACGCTGCTGTCGGCGCGATTCGTCAGGTAGGCGAACCGCCCCCGGGGTTCGATGTGGATGGTCTGGTCGCCGACCGTGCCGACGGCGGATTCAGCGCCGGCGCCCAGCCGCCCGGTGTCGGTGATCGCGTGCCGCGACACGGTTCCGTCGTTGGCGACCGTATAGAGCAACCCGCCGGAGGGGGCGAGCGCGATGTCGGTCAGCGTACGCGCCGTGGGGATGGTGTCGATCTCGCCCAGCGCGCCCGAAGCGGCGATTGCGTAAGAGCGCACACCGTCGCCCGACGCCACGAACAGGAAGCTCCCCGAGGGATCGATCATGAGGCCGTTCGGCCCGGCGCCGACCGCCACCGGGCCGGCGGGATGGGGTGCAAGAAGGCCGGTCGCCGCATCGACGGTGAAGATCGAAACCGTCCCATCGTCGGTGTTCGTGACATAGGCGAACTGGCCGGATGGGTGGATGCGGATCAGCCACGGGCTCCGGCCCGTCGCCACGTCCGTCCGGTTCGAGAGCCTGCCGGTGGCGGGATCCAGCGTGTAGACGGAGATGTCGTCGTCGCTGCGGTTCACCGCGTACGCGAACCGGTTCGACGGATGGATCGCCAGGAACCGGACGTTCTCACCCGCCGACACGCTGTCCACGCTGGTCAGCTCTCCACTGTCCTCGATGCGGAAGACGTTGACCGCATCACCGCCGTTCGTGACCACGTAGGCGAACGACTGCAGAACCACGGCCGGCGGCGGCGTCCCGACGGGTGGTGGTGTCCCGCCGCCCCCGCCGCCGTCGCCGCCCGGGTTCCCGTCTCCACCGCATCCCAGGCAAGACCCGGCGCATCCGGCCAAGAAACCACTCGCCGCCAGGGCGATGAGCCCGAAGAACCGCCAAAGAGCCCTCTGCATGATCCGTTCCTTTCTCGAAGGAGCGGACTCTGCGGGAGCACTCGGGCGGTGTGAAGTGACGGAGGGCTAGCGAACGAGCAACGCGGGCAAAGACTGCCGCTGCACTTTTCCCAGCGCCGTCTTCGGCAGTGCCTGAAGCCGCAGCCAGTGGCGCGGCAACTTGAAGCGCGCGAGTCGCGCGGCGAGGTGCTCGCGCAACTCGTCATCACCCACCTGCGCCCCGGGCCGCAGCACCACCGCCACGGCCACCGCTTCACCCCAGGCCGGATCGGGCATGCCGAAAGCGCAGCATTCCAGCACGGCGGGATGCTCCGAGAGAGGCGACTCGATCTCCGCCGGATGGATGTTCTCGCCGCCGGAGATGATGAGGTCCTTGGCACGGCCCACGATGCTGTAGCTGCCATCGGCCGCGAGCGTCGCGAGGTCGCCGGTGTGGAACCAGCCTTCGGCGTCGCGCGCGGGCAGGTCGGGCCAGTAGCGGTGCACCTCGTTGTCGGCACGCAGCAAGACCTCGCCGTTCTCCAGCCGCACTTCGACGCCCGGCGCCGGCCAGCCGCAGGAGCCCACGTGGTCGAAGGCGTGTTCGGGCGGCAGCGCGATCGAGAACGGCCCGGTCTCCGTCGCGCCGTACACGTTGCACACCGGGACGCCGCGCGCATGGAAGGCCTCGATCAGCGACGCCGGCAGCAGGCTCGAGCCGGCCCACACCGCGCGCAGGCTGTCCAGCGCCGCGGCCGGCCACCGCGGATGTTCGACCAGCGCCTTCATCGTCGCCGGCACCTGCAGCGTCAGTGTGGGACGGTGCTCCGCCAGCGCGTCGAACGTCGCCTCCGGCGTGAAGCGCGGATGCAGCACCACCTGCGCCCCAGCGAAGAGCGCCGGCAGCGTCTGGATGCACAGACCGCCCACATGGAACAGGGGCAGCACGGTGAGCACGCGATCGTCGGGCGTGATGCGCTGCACTTCCGCCGCGATGCGCATGTTGGCCAGCAGGTTGCCCTGGGTGTGCATGGCGATCTTGGGACGGCTGGTCGTGCCCGACGTGGCCACCAGCAGCGCTGCCGCTTGCGGCGAAGCGTGGTCCGGTGCCGCGCGATCACTGCCGCCCGCGAGCGAAGCGAGTTCGTGCACGGCGACGCCATGTCGCGCGCCCAGCGCCGCCCCGGCATCCGCGAAGTTCGCGTCGAACACCAGATGACGCGGCGCGCATTCCGCCACCAGCGTGTCCCATTCCGCCGGTGCCAGCCGGAAGTTCAGCGGCAGCAGCATGGCTCCGATGCGCGCCAGCGCGAACAGCAACGCGAGCTGGTCGGCATGGTTCAGTCCGAGCCAGGCGACGCGATCGCCGGGACGCACGCCCCACGCGTGCCAGAGGGTCGACGCGATGGAATCAGCGCGTACCGACAAGGCCGCGCAAGAATGCGAATGCCCTTCGAACACCAGCGCGGTCGCATCGGGTTGCCGTTGCGCGCGCAACGAAAGTACCCGCGGCAGGTCTCTCGGCTCGAAAGTGGCTACGCCCATTTACCTAACTTTACCGCCGCGACAAGCCCACTTTCGCCGTGCCGCCGATGCTGGGCCACAGACACGGTCCACGTGACTAACATTGCCCCCCATGCAGCAACTCCTGATGATCGAAGACGACGCGCGACTGGCCCAGATGGTGGGCGAGTACCTCGAGCGCTCGGGGTTCGGCGTGACCAAGGCGGTGGACGCCAAGGCCGGCCTCGAGCTGCTGCAGGAACCCGCCAACGGGCAGCTGCCCGACCTGGTGGTCCTGGACCTGATGCTCCCCGACATGGATGGGCTGGAGGTCTGCCGCCGCATCCGCTCGATGCCCGGCGACGCCGGCCGCGTGGCGGTGCTGATGCTCACCGCAAAAGGCGACCCGATGGACCGCATCGTCGGCCTGGAGATCGGCGCCGACGACTACCTGCCCAAGCCGTTCGAGCCGCGCGAGCTGCTCGCGCGCATCCGCGCCATCCTGCGCCGACGTGGCGAGTCCAGCGCGCCGCCGGCCGCCAAGCACATGCGCTTCGGCTCGCTGGAGATCGACCGCGACGCCCGCACCGTCACCGTGAACGGCGAACAGCGCGAACTCACTTCCTACCAGTTCGACCTTCTCGTCGCTCTGGCCGAGCGCGCCGGACGCGTGCTCACGCGCGACCAGATCATGGAAGCCGTGCGCGGCCGCGAGCTCGAAGCGTTCGACCGCTCGATCGACGTGCACATGGGCCGCATCCGCGCGGCCATCGAAGCCGACGTGAAGAACCCCAAGCGCATCCTCACCGTTCGCGGCGTGGGCTACGTGTTCGCCAAGCAGCAGGATTGATCGCCCCCATCGTGTCGTTTCGCTTTCCCCTCTACCTGCGGATCTGGCTGGCCGTCGTCGGCGGCGTGCTCGTGCTCACCCTCGCCTTCGGCTGGCTGGTGCGGCTGACCGCCGACCAGGCGCCGCCGCGAGACGTGATCATCCGCAGCGACGACGGCGAGGTGCTCGGCCAGGCCCGCACGCGCGGCGTGCGCTCGCCCGGCATGGGCGTGGAATTCCCGGTGACGATGAAGGACGGCAGCTCGGTCATCGTGCACCTTCCGCCGCGGCCGCGCGCGCCCGGCGAAGGCCCGCCGCCGCGGGCCTGGGCGCGCGGCACCTCCGGGCTGCTGTGGACGCTGGGCATCGTGGCGCTGGCCGTCTCGATCGGCACCTACCCGATCGTGCGGCGGCTCACCAAGCGGCTGGAGGACCTGCGCCGAGGCGTGGAGCGCTGGGGCAAGGGCGACCTGGCGGCGCGGGTCAACGAGGAAGGCACGGACGAGGTGGCCTTCCTCGCGCGCCGCTTCAACCACGCGGCGCAACGCGTCGAGACGCTGGTGCAAAGCCACAAGTCGCTGCTGGCCAATGCCTCGCACGAACTGCGCTCGCCGCTGGCGCGCATCCGCATGGCGCTGGAGCTGCTCGACGGGCCGCCCACGCCGGTGCAGCGGCAGGAGCTGCTGCGCAACATCGGCGAGCTGGACCAGTTGATCGACGAGATCCTGCTGGCCAGCCGGCTCGATGCGCGCGAGACCGACGTCGGCACCTTCGAGCCGATCGACCTGATCGGCCTGGCGGCGGAGGAATCCGCCCGCGCCGACGCCGAGCTCTCCGCGGAGCAGGCCACCGAGGGCCTGGCGGTCAACGGCGTGTCCAAGCTGCTGCGCCGCGCGATCCGGAATCTCCTGGAGAACGCGCGCCGCTACGCCCACGGGCCGGCCGAAGTGGAAGTGCTTCGCGAAGGCCGCCACGCGGTCGTGCGCGTGTGCGACCGCGGGCCCGGCGTGCCGGCCGACCAGCGCGAACGCATCTTCGAGCCGTTCTACCGGCTGCCCGGCGCCAGCGAGCGCGAAGGCGGCGTGGGGCTCGGGCTGGCGCTGGTGCGCTCGATCGCGCAGCGCCACCACGGCTCGGTGCACTGCGAGGCGCGCGAAGGCGGCGGCGCCTGCTTCGTGCTGAAGCTCCCGCTCTGATCCTTACAGCGGGAAAGCCGGCAGCGGCGCGCCCGCGCTGGCCATGGCGGGCGTGTGGGCCACGTTCATCAGCCAGTTCACCATCACGAAGTAGCCGATGAGCGCGGTGAGTTCCACCACGCCGTTCTCACCGAAGCCGTGCACCGCGCGCTCGTAGGTCGGCTCGCTGCTGCCGTTGGTGCGCAGCAGCTCCAGCGCGAAGTCCAGGGCCAGCGCTTCGTCGTCCTTCAGGCCGGAGGCCGGCCGGGCGCCCTGGCGCAGCGCGTCGATGGCGCCGGCATCGACGCCGGCCTTCACCGCCAGCGGCGCGTGCATGTGCCATTCGAACTGGTTGCCGACGTGGCGCGCCGCCGCGGCGGTGACCAGCTCGCGGATGCGCGCGTCCAGCACGCTCTCGAACCGCAGGTACTCGCCGACGCGGGCCACGCGGTCCAGCAGCACCGGGCTGCGCATCAGCGGCAGGAAGGGGCCGTACACGCCCTTGCGCGGTCCGTCGATCAGCGCCTGCGCGGCGGCTTTCTGCTCCGGCGTCATGGACTCCATCGCGGGCAGCGGCATGCGCTCTCGCCACGGCTGGGTCGAGCCCTGGCGCAGGTCGGTCTTGTCATCGGGCATGGGAGGTCTCCTGCAGGGAAGCGGACGAAACGGAAGGTGCGCGCCAGAGCCACAGCGCGCTGGCGAACAAGGTGAGAGCGCCGGCCTGCAGCGCGAGATCGAGTCCGTGCTCGGGCCAGAAGTGCAACAGCAGCGAAGACAGCACGGGACCGGCGATCTGACCGAGCGCGAAGGCGGCCGTCATCCGACTGACGAGCGGCGTGGCGTCGCCGGTGGCGCGTGCGCGCATCTCCTGCACGCCGGCCAGCGTGACGACCATGAAGGTGCCGCCCACCAGCAGCGCCGACAGCGCGATCGCCCAGCCGGTGAGCCAGACGCTGGGCAGCAGCACGCCCAGGCCCATGAGGCCGTGCGACACCGACCAGACCTGCACGCGCGAAGCGCGCCGGAGCAGGCGCGCGGCGACCAGCGTGGACAGCGCGGCCGTGGTGCCGAAGACCGGCCAGGCCAGGCCGAAGAGCCGCGGATCGTCGACCAGCGAACGCGCCATCACGGGCAGGAACGTGGCCGGCAGGATGTAGCCGAAGCCGAGGATGGCGTAGCAGAAGACCAGGCCCCAGCTGCCCGCGGGTGTCGCGGCGGCGCGCGGCCGCGAGCCAGTCGGTGCCGTGCCGCGCCGCAGTCGCGCGAGGACGCCGAACACCGGCAGCAGCAGGACGAGACACAGCACGGCCAGCTGCAACCAGAGCGCCGGCGCGGTCACGCCCGCCGTGGCGCCGACCAGGCACAGCAGGCCGGTGACGGCGATGCCCGTGCCCACGCCCGCGTACAGCGCGCTGCTCCACGCCGCCGAACCGGTGTTCGACAGCGCGCCCAGGCACCAGATGCTGGTGGCCACGAAGGCCCAGGCGCTGGCCATGCCGGCAAGGAAACGCAGCGCGGCCCACACGGCCGTCGGCGCGCTCAAGGCCATCGCCGCCGTGAGCGCGGCCGTGGCCACCAACGCCACCACGGCGAGCCGTTGCGCGGACCAGCCCGTGCGCGCCGCCGTGAGCGCGCCCGCCAGGTAACCGGCGTAGTTGGCCGCGGCCAGCCAGCCGCCGGCGCCCAGGTCGAGCTGCCCGGCCTGCACCATCAGCGGCAGCATCGGCGTGAACGCGAAGCGGCCTATGCCCATCGCCACCGCGAGCGACAGCAGGCCCGCCAGGCCGACGGCCCAGGCAGGCGGCGCACGGTGGTCGGTCACTGCTTGCGGGTTTGCCATGGCGGGCCATTACACCCAGAATGGCCAGAGCGCACAAATGAATTTTCGAGAAGGATCGTTCTTGCCATGAGAACACTCGACCTGGACTCGCTGGAGATCTTCCGCACCGTCGCGCAGGAGGGCGGCATCATCCGCGCCGCCGGCAAGCTCGGCCGCGTGCAGTCCAACGTGACCACGCGCATCAAGCAGCTGGAGCAGCGACTGGGCCGCTCGCTCTTCCGTCGGCAGGGCCGGTCCATCGTTCTGTCGCCCGAAGGCGAGCTGCTGCTCTCGTACACGCAGCGGCTGTTCCGCCTGGCCGACGAGGCCGAAGGCGAACTGCGCACCGGCCAGCCCGTGGGCGCGCTGCGCATCGGTTCACTGGAGAGCACGGCAGGCAGCCGGCTCGGGCCCATCCTGTCGAAGTACCACCGCCTGCATCCCGGCGTGGTGGTGGAACTGGCCACCGGCACCACCGGCGCCCTGGTCCAGCGCGTGAGCAACTTCGAACTGGAGGCGGCCTTCATCTCCGAGCCGTTCAGCGCGCCGGGCCTGTCCACGCAGAAGGTGTTCGACGAGGAGCTGGTGCTGATCACCGGCAAGGACGTGCCCGGCGTGCGCCGCGCCGCCGACCTGGAGGGCCGCACGCTGATCGCCTTCGCCAACGGCTGCTCGTACCGCAAGCGGCTGGAAGAGTGGCTGGGCGCCTCGGCCATCATGCCGGCGCGCACGATGGAGTTCGCGTCCTACCAGGCCATGATCGCCTGCGTGGCCGCGGGAACCGGCTTCGCGGTGGTGCCGCGCTCGCTGCTGCTGGCACTTCGCTCGGCGGGCGACGTGCAGCAGCACGAGTTGCCCGCGCGGGTGCGGCGCAACCGCACGCACCTGGTGTGGAACGGCACGCCGTCCACCGCGCTCACGCGGCTTCAGGAATTGCTGGCGAGCTGAACCAGTCCGGCCACGCGCTGCGGCGGCACGTCGCGCAGGCACCGGTGGTGGCCGAGCGGACATTCGCGCGCGAAGCACGGCGCGCAGTCCAGCGGCGGCTGATAGTCCGGATCGTCCTTGAGCCAGACCACGCGGGCCGCGTCGTTGAGCGGCGGCGTGTGCAGCGGGCTGGAGGAGCCGAACAGCGCCACCTGCGGCACGCCGAACGCGGCCGCCACGTGCATCAGGCCCGAGTCGTTGCTGACCACCGCGCGCGCGGCGGCGATCAGCGCGAAGGCCTGCATCAGCGAGGTGCGGCCGGCGAGGTTGCGCGCGTTGGGCGCGGCGGCGGCGATCGGCTCGCAGACGGCCTGGTCCTTGGCGGAGCCGAGCAGCACCACCGGTTGCTGCACCGAAGCTGCGAGCGCCGCGTAGTGCTCGACCGGCCAGCGCTTCGAAGGCCCGAACTCGGCGCCTGGCGCGAACACGAGATAGCCGCCGCGAGCGAGCCCCTGCGCGTCAAGCGCCGCGTCGATCTCGCCTTCCGGCAGGTGCAGCACCGGCCGATCGCGCTCCAGGCCTTCGCGGTCACCGCTCAGCGCCGAATAGAAAGCCACCATCGGCGGCTTGTGCTTGGGGTTCTTCAGCCGGTGCGTGAGCAGCCCCACGCGCGCCTCGCCCAGGTAGCCGACCCGCCGCGGGATGCCGGCCAGGAAAGGCAGCAAGGCGCTCTTGAGCGAGTTGGGCAGGACGTAGGCCGTGTCGAACCGCTGCTGTTGCAGCTCGCGCCCCAGGCGCCGGCGCGCGGCCCATTGCAGGCCGCCGTGCTGGAACGGGAATTCGACGACGTGGTCCACCTGCGGCATCGCGCGGTAGACCGGCGCCACCCAGGGGACCGCGCCGACGGTGAGCCGCTCACCGCGCGCATGCAGCCGCCGCAGCAGCGGCTCGGTCATCACGGCATCGCCGATCCACTGGGGGGCGATGACCAGCGAGCGGCTCACGGCAGCCTCAGTGCCCGCCGCCGAAGTGCTCGCCTTCCTTGAGCTTGTAGATCGTGCCGCAGTAGGCGCAGCGCGCTTCACCGGTGCGCGCCACGTCCAGGAAGATGCGCGGATGGCTGTTCCACAGCTTCATGCCGGCCGCGGGGCTGGGGCAGAACACGCCGCCGTTGGCGTTGAGGTCGGCGGCGCGCAGTTCGATGACGGTGGGTTGCTTCTTGGTGGCGGGGGCGTCCATGCGGGCCTCAGACCTTGGTGAGCCAGTGGGCGTACTTGGGATTGCGGCCGTTGACGATGTCGAAGAACGCGTTCTGGATCTTCTCGGTGACGGGGCCGCGCGAACCGGCGCCGATCTGCACCCGGTCCAGCTCGCGGATCGGCGTGACTTCGGCGGCGGTGCCGGTGAAGAAGGCCTCGTCGGCGATGTAGATCTCGTCGCGGGTGATGCGCTTCTGGACGATCTCCACGCCCAGGTCCTTGGCGATGTGGAACACCGTGTTGCGGGTGATCCCGTTCAGCGCGCCGGCCGACAGGTCGGGCGTGTAGACCACGCCGTCCTTGACCACGAACACGTTCTCGCCCGCGCCTTCGGAGACGAAGCCGGAGCTGTCCAGCAGCAGGGCTTCGTCGTAGCCGTCGTCCAGGGCTTCCATGTTGGCCAGGATGGAGTTGCTGTAGTTCGAAACCGCCTTGGCCTGCGTCATCGTGATGTTGACGTGGTGGCGGGTGTAGCTGGACGTCTTGACGCGGATGCCCTTCTTCAGGCCTTCCTCGCCGAGGTAGGCGCCCCAGGCCCAGGCCGCCACCATCAGGTGGATCTGGTTGCCCTTGGGGCTGACGCCCAGCTTCTGCGAACCGATCCAGGTGAGCGGACGGATGTAGCAGCTCTCCAGCTTGTTGGCGCGCACCACCTGCTTCTGCGCCTCGTTGACCTGCTCCTTGGAGAAGGGCAGCTGCATGCGCAGGATCTTGGCGCTGTTGAACAGGCGGTCGGTGTGTTCCTGCAGGCGGAAGATGGCGGTGCCGCCAGTCGTGTTGTAGGCGCGCACGCCCTCGAAGGCGCCGCAGCCGTAGTGGAGGGTGTGCGTCAGCACGTGGATCTTGGCGTCGCGCCAGTCCACCAGCTCGCCGTCCATCCAGATCTTGCCGTCGCGGTCGGCCATGGAGGGCAGTGCAGTCATGTCTCGTCCTTGGGAAGGGGAAGCAAACCCGGGATTTTACTGAGCCGGGTCCACGGGGCCGGCCGGCTCGGCGGCTGCCTCAGCCGTCGGGCGCACCAGCGTCCATTTCACCAGCTTGCCCTGCATGAATTCGCAGGTCACGTGGGAGGCCGAGCCGTCGGTCCAGCGGAAGATCTCGGGCTGCTCGTCCTTGGGCGAGAGCTGCTCGCCCAGAGCGCGCGCCAGGCCGATGACGTGCAGCAGCGTGAGCTTGGGCTTCAACTTGGCGTTGAGCATCACGGCGCTGCCAACGTAGCCCACCGGCCGGTTGGCCGCGCGCTGCAGCGTCTGGGTCATCCGGGTGAAGTGCAGCAGCACCCACATGATGATGCCGCCCACGACCAGGGCGACGCCCGGCCAGCCCCAGTTGCGCCAGGCGAAGGCGATCAGCGCCGCGCCGGCGATGGGAACGAAGATGCGTTGCAATTTCATGCGCGGATTGTCGCGCCGGCGCGGATCAGCCCAGGCCGCGCACCACGTCCATCGCCTCTTCCACCCGGTCCACCGCGTGGATGGTCAGGCCCTCGATGTCGCGGCTGCCCTTCTTGGGCGCGTTGGCCTTGGGCACCACCGCGACCGAGAAGCCGAGCTTGGCCGCCTCGCGCAGGCGCTCCTGCCCGCGCGGCGCCGGCCGCACTTCGCCGGCCAGGCCCACTTCGCCGAAAGCGATGAAGCCCTTGGGCAGCGGCCGGCCGCGCAGCGACGAGGTGATGGACAGCATCACGGCCAGGTCGGCCGCCGGCTCGGTGATGCGCACGCCGCCGACCGCGTTGACGAACACGTCCTGGTCCATGCAGGCGACGCCGGCGTGGCGGTGCAGCACCGCCAGCAGCATCGCCAGGCGATCGCGCTCCAGGCCGACCGACAGCCGGCGCGGGCTGGGCCCGCCACTGTCCACCAGCGCCTGCACTTCCACCAGCATCGGGCGCGTGCCTTCCAGCGTGACCAGCACGCAGCTGCCGGGCACCGGCTCGGCATGCTGCGACAGGAAGATCGCGCTCGGGTTGGCCACGCCCTTGAGGCCCTTCTCGGTCATCGCGAACACGCCGATCTCGTTGACCGCGCCGAAGCGGTTCTTGATGGCGCGCACCAGCCTGAAGCTGGAATGCGTGTCGCCCTCGAAGTACAGCACCGTGTCGACCATGTGCTCCAGCACGCGCGGACCGGCCAGCGCGCCTTCCTTGGTGACGTGGCCGACCAGCACGACGCTGGTGCCCGAGGCCTTGGCCGCGCGCGTCAGGTGCGCCGCGCATTCGCGCACCTGCGCCACCGAGCCGGGTGCGGAAGTGAGCTGGTCGGAGTACACGGTCTGGATCGAGTCGATCACCGCCACCTTGGGCCCGGCGGACGCGAGCGTGCCCAGGATCTTTTCCAGCTGGATCTCGGCCAGCACCTGCACCTGCGAATTGTCCAGCCCGAGCCGGCGCGAGCGCAGCGCGACCTGCGCGCCGGATTCCTCGCCGGTGACGTAGAGGCAGCCGACGCCGGCGCGCTGCAGGGCGTCCATCGCCTGCAGGAGCAGCGTCGACTTGCCGATGCCGGGGTCGCCGCCGATCAGCACCACGCCGCCTTCGACGATGCCGCCGCCCAGCACCCGGTCGAGCTCGCCGATGCCGGTGGGCGTGCGCGCGACCTCGCTGGCCTCGATGTCGGCCAGCACCGCCACGCCGGCCGTGGGCGCGAGCGATGCGAAGCGGTGGCGCTGCGCGGCGGGCGATTCCGCCACGGTCTCGATCAGCGTGTTCCAGGCGCCGCACTGCGGGCATTTGCCTTGCCACTTGGGCGTGGTGCCGCCGCACTCGGTGCAGCTGTAGGTCGTCTTGTCTTTGGCCACGCGCGGCAGTGTAGGCCAGCGGTTCCCGGCCTACCTCCCTCATGGCGGCAGGGACGTCGGGCTTGCGCGAGGGCCGCCGGTTCATTTAACATGTTAACTAATCGACCGAACCGATGAGCACGACCTTTTCGCACCGCAACCTTCCGCGCCTGCTGCTGCAGGCGCGCGAAGCCCTCATGGCGCACAACCGCCCGCGCCTGCGCGAGCACGGCCTGTCCGACCAGCAATGGCGGGTGCTGCGCGTGCTCGGCGAGCACGGGACGGTGGAGACCGGCCGGGTGGCGCGCGAGGCGTTCATCCTCGGACCGAGCCTGACCGGCGTGCTCGCGCGCATGGAACGCGACGGGCTGATCCGCCGCGAACGCGATCCCGCCGACCAGCGCCGCACCGTGATCGAGGCGACGGCCAAGGGCCGCCGCCTCGTGGACAAGCTGTCCAGCACGGTCGAGGCGCACTACCAATGGATGGAGAAGACCCTGGGCAAGCAGAAGCTCGAGCAGTTGTACCTGCTGCTCGATGAATTGATCGAGATGGAACAGGCGGAAGGCGGCGAGATCCGCATCCCGACCGAAAAGCCGGCGCGTTCCCCGCGCCGTACGGAGGCCGCAGCATGAGCTATGTCCCGAAAGGCACCGTGTACGGAACGCTGCTGAACTTCCGCAGCGAGTTCGACGCGATGGCGCCGCAGATGAACGAGGCGCCGTACAAGGCGCCGCCCAAAGCGCCGATCCTGTACGTGAAGACCGCCAACACCTTCAGCCCCAGCGGCGCGCGGATCCCCGTGCCGGCCCGCGTGCCGCAGGTGGAGATCGGCGCCACCGTCGGCCTGGTGATGAAGTCCGCCACCGAGGTCGCCGGCTGCGTGCTGATGAACGACCTGTCGGTGCCGCACGCCAGCTTCTTCCGTCCGCCGGTGAAGTTCAAATGCCTCGACGGCTTCCTCGGCATCGGCGCCGAGGTGCGTGCCACCGATCCGTCCGCGCTGAAGATCGAAGTCCTGGTCAATGGCGAAGTGCGCCAGACCGTGCGCTTCGACGCGCTGGTGCGCGACCCCAAGCGCCTGCTGGCCGACATAGCCGAGTTCATGACGCTGCGCGAAGGCGACATGCTGCTGCTCGGCTGCGACGCGCCGCGTCCGCTGGCCAAGGCCGGCGACCGCATCGAGCTGCGCTGCGAAGCGCTCGGCTCCCTCGTCAACACCCTCGTGCCGGAGGCCGCATGAAACACGCCCGCGTCATCCACGAAGGCCGCGAGCAGCGCGCCACCGAGCGCGACGGCCAACTTCTGCTCGAGGACGGCCGCCTGGCCGCGTTCGACGCCGTCACCTGGCTGCCCCCGCTGGAGCCCACGCCGCGCCCGCGCACCATCCTCGCGCTGGGCCTGAACTACGCGGACCACGCCAAGGAGCTCGAGTTCAAGGCGCCCGAGGAGCCGCTGGTGTTCCTCAAGGGCGAGCGCGCGCTGAACGGCCACCGCCAGTTCACCCGCCGCCCACCCGACGTGAAGTTCATGCACTACGAGTGCGAGCTGACCATCGTGGTCGGCAAGACCGCCCGCAAGGTTCGCCGGGACGACGCCTACGACTTCATCGCCGGCTACGCCGTGGCCAACGACTATGCGATCCGCGACTACCTCGAGAACTGGTACCGGCCCAACCTGCGCGTGAAGAACCGCGACGGCGCCACGCCCCTCGGTCCCTTCCTCGTCGATCGCGCCGACGTTCCCGACCCGATGAACCTCTCGCTGCAGACCACCGTCAACGGCAAGGTCACGCAGAGCGGCAATACGAAGGACATGATCTTCGACGTGCCCTTCCTCATCGAGTACTTCTCCAGCTTCATGACCCTGCAGCCCGGCGACATGATCCTCACCGGCACGCCCGACGGCGTGGTGGATTGCCGCCCGGGCGACGTGGTCGTGACCGAAATCGAGCGCCTGGGCGCGCTCGTCAACACCTTGCAGTGAGCCTCCAGATGAAGATCGACCACCTGATCAACGGCAAAGCCGTCGCCGGCCGCGACTATTTCGAGACCGTCAACCCCGCCACCCAGGAAGTGCTGGCCGAAGTCGCCGGCGGCGGCGAAGCGGAAGTCAACGCCGCGGTGCAGGCCGCCAAGGACGCCTTCCCCGCCTGGGCCGCGATGCCGGCGCCGCAGCGCGCCAAGCTGATGCGCAAGCTGGGCGAGCTGATCGCCGCGCACGTCCCCGAAATCTCGCGCACCGAAACCAACGACACCGGCCAGGTGATCTCGCAGACCGGCAAGCAGCTGGTGCCGCGCGCGGCCGACAACTTCACCTACTTCGCCGAGATGTGCGTCCGCGTGGACGGCCACACCTACCCGACCGAGACGCACCTGAACTACACGCTGTTCCATCCGGTGGGCGTGTGCGCGCTGATCTCGCCGTGGAACGTGCCTTTCATGACGGCCACCTGGAAGGTCGCGCCCGCCCTGGCCTTCGGCAACACCGCCGTGCTGAAGATGAGCGAGCTGTCGCCGATGACGGCCGCGCGCCTGGGCGAGCTGGCGCTGGAAGCCGGTATCCCGGCGGGCGTGCTGAACATCGTGCACGGCTACGGCAAGGAAGCCGGCGAGCCACTGGTGCGCCACCCCGACGTGCGCGCCATCTCCTTCACCGGCTCCACCGCGACGGGCAACCGCATCGTCAAGGAAGCGGGCCTGAAGAAGTTCAGCATGGAACTGGGCGGCAAGTCGCCGTTCGTGATCTTCGACGACGCCAACTTCGAGCGCGCGCTCGACGCGGCGGTGTTCATGATCTTCTCCAACAACGGCGAGCGCTGCACCGCCGGCAGCCGCATCCTGGTGCAGAAGTCGATCTACGCGAAGTTCGTCGACCGCTTCGTCGCACGCGCGAAGAAGATCACCGTGGGCGACCCGCTGGACGACAAGACCATCATCGGCCCCATGATCTCGCAGGGCCACCTGGCCAAGGTGCGCAGCTACATCGAGCTGGGCTCCAAGGAAGGTGCCACGATGCTGTGCGGCGGCCTCGACGCGCCGTTGCTGCCCGATCGCGTGAAGAAGGGCAACTACGTCATGCCCACCGTGTTCGCCGACGTGGACAACCGCATGAAGATCGCGCAGGACGAGATCTTCGGCCCGGTGGCCTGCCTGATCCCGTTCGAGGACGAGGCCGACGCCATCCGCATCGCCAACGACATCGCCTACGGCCTGTCCAGCTACGTGTGGACCGAGAACATCGGCCGCGCGCACCGCGTGGCCGCCGCCGTCGAGGCCGGCATGTGCTTCGTCAACAGCCAGAACGTGCGCGACCTGCGCCAGCCCTTCGGCGGCACCAAGGCCTCGGGCACCGGCCGTGAAGGCGGCACCTGGAGCTACGAGGTGTTCCTGGAGCCCAAGAACATCGCGGTGTCGCTCGGTTCGCACCACATTCCGCACTGGGGAGTCTGAAGACATGGGCAAGCTCGCGCTGGCGGCCAAGATCACGCACGTGCCGTCGATGTACCTCTCGGAATTCCCCGGTCCGAACTTCGGCTGCCGCGAGGCGGCGATCAACGGCCACAAGGAGATCGACCGCCGCTGCCGCGAGCTGGGCGTCGACACCATCGTGGTGTTCGACGTGCACTGGCAGGTGAACAGCGAGTACCACATCAACTGCGGTCCCAAGTTCGAAGGCGTCTACACCAGCAACGAGTTGCCGCACTTCATCAAGAACATGCCGTACGCGTACCCGGGCAACCCGGGGCTGGGGCACCTGATCGCGGACGTGGCCAATGAAATGGGCGTGAAGACCCGCGCGCATTCCGACACCACCCTGGAGCTGGAGTACGGCACGCTGGTGCCGATGCGCTACATGAACGGCGACCAGCACTACAAGGTGATCAGCGTCAGCGGCTGGTGCGACTGGCACGACCTGCAGGAGTCGGGCCGCTTCGGCCTGGCGGTGCGCAAGGCCATCGAGGAGCGCTACGACGGCACCGTAGCCGTGTTCGCCAGCGGCTCGCTGTCGCACCACTTCGCCGACAACGGCCGCGCGCCCGAGTTCATGCACAAGGTGTACGACCCGTTCCTGGAGCAGGTCGACCAGCGCGTGGTGGAACTTTGGAAGGCCGGCGACTGGAAGACCTTCGTCGGCATGCTGCCGATGTACGCCGACAAGTGCTGGGGCGAAGGCGACATGCACGACACCGCCATGCTGCTGGGCCTGCTGGGCTGGGACCGCTACCGCGCGCCGGTGGAGATCGTCACGCCGTACTTCGGCAGCTCGGGCACGGGGCAGATCAACGCGATCTTCCCGGTCACGCCGCTCCCGGCCTGAGGCACTCGACATGCCGCACCTGGTGATCCTCTACACGCCCAACCTCGAGGGCGAGACCGACCTGTCGGCGCTGTGCAGGCAACTGGCCGACGGCATGCTCGGCGTCAAGGACGAGGCCGGCAAGCAGGTGTTCCCGACCGGCGGAACGCGCGTGCTGGCCTATCCCGCGGCGCACTACGCGGTGGCCGACGGCCAGGGCGATTACGCGTTCATCTACATGAACCTGCGCATGGGCCTGGGCCGCAGCGACGCGGTCAAGAAGCTCGCGGGCGACACGATCCTCGAGCGGGCCAAGGCGCACCTCGCGCCGGTGTTCGAACGCCGCCTGATCGGCCTCACGGTCCAGGTGGACGAGAGCCCGGGACAGGTGTACGACGGCAAGCACAGTACGCTGCACCCGCACTTCAACAAGAACTGAGAACCGAGAGACATGCTGGACAAGGACCTCATCGACAAGCTCGCCGCTGAACTGCACCAGAGCGAGAAGTCGCGCGTGCAGGTGGAGCACTTCTCCAAGCGCTTCCCGGGCATGACGATCGAAGACGGCTACGCCGTCTCGCGCGCCTGGATGAAGCTCAAGCTGGCCGATGGCCGGCAGGTGCGCGGCCACAAGATCGGCCTGACCTCGCGCGCGATGCAGCAGGCCAGCCAGATCAACGAGCCCGACTACGGCACGCTGCTGGACGACATGTTCTTCGAGCCGGGCAGCATCCCCTTCGAGCGCTTCATCGCGCCGCGCGTGGAGGTGGAACTGGCCTTCGTGCTCAAGCGCAAACTGGAAGGCGAGCGCATCACGGTTGAAGACGTGCTGGACGCCACCGAGTACGTGACGCCCGCCATCGAGATCATCGACTCGCGCATCGAGCAGTTCGACCGCCACACCAAGGTGATGCGCAAGGTGTACGACACCATCAGCGACAACGCCGCCAACGCCGGCATCGTGGTCGCCGGCAAGCGCGTCAAGCCGCGCGAGGTCGACCTGCCCTGGTGCGGCGCCATCCTGCGCCAGAACGACGTGGTCGAGGAGACCGGCCTGGCCGCCGGCGTGCAGGGCCATCCCGCGATCGGCGTGGCCTGGCTCGCGATGAAACTCGCGCCCTGGGGCGAGAGCCTCGAGGCCGGCCAGGTGGTGCTGGCCGGATCCTTCACGCGGCCGGTGGCCGCGAAGAAGGGCGACCGATTCGACGCCGACTACGGCCCGCTCGGCCGTTTCGAGTTCCAGTTCAACTGAAGACAACGACGACAGGAGACAGGACAAGCCATGCAGACGCCCATCAATCCCTTCAAGCAGGCCCTGGCCGAGCGCCGCGCCCAGATCGGCCTTTGGCAAGGCCTGGCCAGTTCGTACACGGCGGAGATCTGCGCCGGCGCCGGCTTCGACTGGCTGCTGATCGACGGCGAGCACTCGCCCAACGACCTGATGAGCGTGCTGCAGCAGGCGCAGGCGATCGCGGCGTACCCGGCCACGCACCCGATCGCGCGCATCCCGCTCGGGCACGGCCACGTGGGTCAGATGCTGATCAAGCAGTACCTGGACCTGGGCATCCAGACGCTGCTGGTGCCGATGGTGGACACGCCCGAGCAGGCCCGCGAGATCGTGCGCAGCATGCGCTACCCGCCGGACGGCGTGCGCGGCATGGGCGGTGCGCGCGCCTCGCGCTGGGGCCGCTACCCGGGCTATCCGAAGGAAGCCAACGGCCAGGTCTGCCTGCTGGTGCAGGCCGAGACGCAGCAGGCGCTGGACAACCTGGACGCCATCGCCGCGGTGGACGGCGTGCACGGCGTGTTCATCGGCCCGGCCGACCTGTCGGCTTCGATGGGCCACGTGGGCAACCCGGGCCATCCGGAAGTGCAAGGCGCCATCGAGGACGCCATCGCG
This sequence comes from Pseudomonadota bacterium, assembly GCA_023387335.1. Lineage (GTDB taxonomy): Bacteria > Pseudomonadota > Gammaproteobacteria > Burkholderiales > Burkholderiaceae_C > Ramlibacter. The sequence continues at coordinate 28,077 of JAEWIF010000060.1, forward strand.
CGCATCAACCGCGCCGGCAAGGCGGCGGGCATCCTGACCATCGACGAGACGCAGGCGCGCCGCTACCTGGAACTGGGCGCGCTGTTCGTCGCAGTCGGCCTGGACAACAACCTGCTGGCCAAGGCCACGTCGGCCCTCGCCGCCAAGTTCAAGGGCACGCCGGTCGCGCCCGCCGCCAAGGGCGGCAATCCCTACTGATCGCCAGCTTTCGGAGGTATCCAAGATGAACGCCATCCTCAAGCCGCCCAGCGCCGCGATGCATCCGGACGAGTGGCAGGCGCGCGTGCAACTGGCCGCGTGCTACCGCGTGTTCGACATGCTCGGCTGGACCGAGATGATCTACAACCACATCACGGTGCGGCTGCCCGACAGCGTGACGGGCGGGCAGAAGCAGTTCCTGATCAACCCGTTCGGCCTGCACTACAGCGAGGTGACGGCCAGCAACCTGCTCAAGATCGACGTGCAGGGCCGCAAGCTGGACGACAACCCGTGGCCGGTGAACCCGGCGGGCTTCACCGTGCATTCGGCGCTGCACGAAGGCATTCCCGAAGCGCACTGCGTGATGCACACCCACACCACCGCCGGCCTGGCGGTGGCCTGCACGGCCGCGGGCCTGGCGCAGAACAACTTCTATTCCGCGCAGCTGCACGGGCTGGTGGCGTACCACGACTTCGAGGGCATCACCATCCACGCCGACGAGGCGCCGCGCCTGCTGAAGAACATAGCCGACAAGCCGGCGGTGATCCTGCGCAACCACGGCCTCCTGTCGTGGGGTCGCACGCTGCCGCTGGCCTTCGTGCGCCTGTGGACGCTGCAGCGCGCCTGCGAGGTGCAGGCGGCGCAGGCCGCGCTCGGCCCGGCGCTGCCGGTGCCGGAAGCGGTCGCCGCCAGGACCGTGGCCGACTCGTTCCAGTGGGACCAGAAGTTCGGCGCCGGCCAGGACGTGTTCGACGCGCTGGTGCGGCGCGTGGACCGCATCGATCCCTCGTACAAGCACTGAGCCCATGAAGGTCTGCATCTACGGCGCCGGCGCAATCGGCGGATGGATCGGCGTCAAGCTCGCGCGCGCCGGCTGCGAAGTCGGCGTGGTCGCGCGCGGCGCCACGCTGGAGGCCGTGCACCAGCATGGGCTGCGCCTGGAAGAGAACGGCGTGGCGGCCTCGGTGCCCGCGCGCGCCGCGGCCAGCCCGGCCGAGCTCGGCGTGCAGGATCTGGTGGTGGTTGCCGTCAAGGCGCCTTCCATGCCCGACGTGGCACGCGCCATCGCCCCGCTGCTCGGCCCCCGGACCATGGTGCTGACCGCCATGAACGGCGTGCCCTGGTGGTTCTTCCAGGACTTCGGGGGCAAGTACGCGGGCACGCGGCTGAAGGCGGTGGACCCCGACGGCACGATCTCGCAATCGATCCCGGCCAGGCACATCGTGGGCTGCGTCGTCCACGCGAGCTGCGCGCTCAAGTCGCCCGGCTTCGTGCAGCACCACTTCGGCAACAAGCTGATCCTGGGCGAGCCTTCGGGCGAGAAGACGGCGCGCGTGGGCGAGCTGGCGGCGCTGCTGGAGCGCGGCGGCCATGAAGCCGTCGTGTCCGAGCAGATCCAGAAGGACGCCTGGTACAAGCTGTGGGGCAACATGACCGTCAACCCGGTCAGCGCGTTCACCGGGGCCACCACCAACCTCATCCTCGACGACGAGCTGGTGCGTGGCTTCATCTCCAGCGTGATGCTGGAAGCGCGCGAGATCGGCGGCCGCATCGGCATCCCGATCAACCAGACGCCGGAAGACCGCCACCAGGTCACCCGCAAGCTGGGCGCCTTCAAGACCTCGATGCTGCAGGACGTCGAAGCCGGCAAGCCGGTGGAGATCGACGCGCTGGTCACCGTGGTGAAGGAACTGGGCCAGCTGACCGGCGTGCCGACGCCGTTCACCGACGTGCTGCTCGGCCTGTCGCGCCTGCATGCCCGGGTGCACGGGCTGTATTGACCTGAACTGCAGGCGCCTCCAGAATGGCTCCAGAACGGAGCCGTTCCAATGCCAAACCTCTCGATCAAGGACGTGCCCGACAGCTGGGCCGAGGCGCTGCGCCAGCGCGCGGCCCGCAACCATCGCTCGCTCCAGGGCGAGTTGATGGCGCTGGTGGAAAAGGCCGTGCAGGAAGCCCCGGGGGTCGCATACGCCGGCGGCGCGGCGCCCCGCGTGATGCGGCAGGGCAGCAGGACGCCCGAGCAGGTCATCGCCGAGCTGCGCGCCAAGTACCCGCAGCCGGTGGCCGGCCAGCCGCTGGGCGTGGACATCGTCCGCCACGACCGGGACAGCCGGTGAGCGCGCCGCGGTTGCACGTGGCCGAGCCGCCCGCCCACTACCGCCTTCGCCCGCCGCTGGTGGTCGACTGCAGCGTGGTCGCCGGCACGGTGTTCAGCGAACCCTGGCAGGCCGACGCCGACGCCCAGCTTGCCGGGCGTGACCTGCATGCGCCGTACCTGCTGCAGTGCGAGATCGCCAGCGTGGCCCTGAAGAAGGCGCGTGCCGGTCTCACCGAGCTCGCGGCCGACGGCGTTCGGTCCGCGGCCGACATGGCCATCGAGCTGCACGGCATCGAGGAAGGCGCGGTGTTCGCGCTGGCGCAGCGCTACCAGCTCACCGCCTACGACGCCGCCTACCTGTGGCTGGCCGCCGACCTGCGTTGCCCGCTGGCCACCTTCGACGGCAAGCTCGCCGCCGCCGCCCAGGCGCACCTGGCCCGCCTCGCATGAGCGCCACCGCCGCCCGCGCCCTCTCGCCCGCCGCCTTCGCCACGCTGCTGCTGATCGCGCTGATGATGGGCGCCAACCACGTGGCGGCGCGCATCGCTTTCAATCACGGCGCCGACGTCGCCACGGCCGTGGTGATCCGCAGCTCGGTCACGGCGCTGGTGATCGTGTCGATCCTCGCGGTGCAAGGCGTCCGCGTGCAGTTCAGCACGAGGCACAAGCGCTTCCTGCCGGCCATCGGCCTTCTGATCGGCGTGCAGAGCCTGTTCCTGTATTCGGCCGTCGCGCGGCTGCCGGTGGCCCTGGCGCTGCTGGCCTTCAACACCTATCCGATCTGGACCGCGTTCTGGTCCGCCGTCGTGTACCGGCACAAGCCCGAGAAGGCCATGCTGCTGGCGATGCCGGTCATCCTGTTCGGCCTGGCGCTGGCGCTCGACGTGCTGGGCGCCGCCTCGGGCCTGGGCGCGGCGGCGCAATGGACGCGCATCGGCGCCGGCGTCGGCTTCGCGCTGGCCGCGGCCGGCACCTTCAGCCTGGCGCTGGTGCTCACCCAGCACGAAGCGGGCGACGTCGACGGCCGGGTGCGCACCGCCACCACCATGGGCATGGCGGCGCTGGTGGCGCTCACCACGGTGGGACTGCAAGGCGGCTTCCACCTGCCGAACGCGGCCGCCGGCTGGGGCGGGCTGGCCGCGCTGACGTTCCTCTACGGGACCGCCTTCACCATCATGTTCACCGTGCTGCCCCGCCTGGGCGTGGTGGGCAACTCCGCGATCATGAACGTGGAGCCGGTGTTCGCCCTGGTGCTGGGCTGGCTCCTGCTGGGCCAGGCCATCGCGCCGATCCAGGTCGTGGGCGCGCTGGTGGTCGTCGGCGCGGTGATGGTGCTGGGGACGCGCAAGAAGAAGTAGGCCGGATTCAGTCGTCCACGGCCTTCTGCACGCGCGGCGCCACCGCGCACATCAGCTCGTAGCCCAGCGTGCCGCCGGCGCGCGCCACCTCGTCGATGGGCAGCACGGTGCCGTTCGAGGCACGGCCCCAAAGCGTGACCTCGCTACCCATTCCCGCGTTCGGTACCGGCGTGAGATCGACGGTGAGCATGTCCATGCTCACGCGACCGACGAGCCGCGTGCGCGCGCCATCGACCAGCACCGGCGTGCCGCTGCCGCAGTGGCGCGGATAGCCGTCGGCGTAACCGCAGGCCACGATGCCGATGCGCAGCGGCGCGTCGGCCGTGAAGCTGGAGCCGTAGCCCACGGTCTCGCCGGGCTGCAACTGCTGCACGCCGATCAGGCGGCTGGACAGCGTCATCGTCGGCTGCAGTTCCCAGTGCGCGATGTCGTGCTCGGGGAAGTCGGGGGCGCTGCCATACGCCGCGATGCCGGGACGCACCCAGTCGCTGCGCACGCCCGCGTCCTGCGCATGGCGCAAGGTCGCGGCGCTGTTGGCCAGCGAGCGTTCGCCGGGCAGGTCGCGCGTGGCCTGCACGAAAGCCTGCAGCTGGTGGGCGATGCCGCGTTCGCCGTCGGCGTCGCTGAAGTGCGTCATCAGCGAGATCTCGTCCACCTGCGGCAGCGCATCCAGCCGCGTCCACGCGGCCCGCAGCGCGGTCGGGCCGAACCCCAGCCGGTTCATGCCCGAGTTCATCTTGAGGAACACGCGGTGCGGTTGCTGCGTCTTGTGCGCGGCCAGCCAGTCGATCTGGTCGCTGCAATGCACCGCGTGCCACAGCGACAGGCGCGAGCACAGCTCCAGGTCGCGCGGCTCGAACACGCCTTCCAGCAGCAGGATGGGTCCGCGCCAGCCGAGCGCGCGCACCCGCTCGGCTTCCTGAAGGTCGAGCAATGCGAAGCCGTCGGCCCCGCGCAGGCCTTCGAACGTGCGCTCGATGCCGTGGCCGTAGGCGTCGGCCTTCACCACCGCCCACACTCGGGCGTCGGGGACGGCCCGACGGATGCGGGCGAGGTTGTGGCGAAGGGCCTGGAGGTGGATCGTGGCCTGGATGGGACGTGGCATGCCGGCTGGGCTCGGTCGGGGAAGGCTGAAGATTTTGTCATTACTGCGCGTGATATAACCCGCCACGCTTGGAGACAGCTGTCATTTCCCCCGCATCCAGCCACCCGGTGCCGCCACCGAAGCCCGCACGATGAAGCGCGGCTTCTACACCATCATGGCGGCGCAGTTCTTCTCGTCGCTGGCGGACAACGCGCTGTTCGTGGCGGCGGTGGAACTGCTCCGGACCTCCGGCGCGCAGGAGTGGCAGCGGGCGGCGCTCGTGCCGATGTTCGCGCTGTTCTACGTGATCCTGGCTCCCTTCGTCGGTGCGTTCGCCGACGCCAGGCCCAAGGGGCAGGTGATGTTCATCAGCAATGCGATCAAGGTGGTCGGCTGCCTGATGATGCTGTTCGGCAGCCATCCCCTCCTGGCCTACGCCATCGTGGGCCTGGGCGCCGCGGCCTACTCGCCGGCCAAGTACGGCATCCTCACCGAGCTGCTGCCCGCTTCGCAGCTGGTCAAGGCCAACGGCTGGATCGAGGGGCTGACCATCGCTTCCATCATCCTGGGCATCCTGCTGGGCGGCCAGCTGGTCGGCCACGCGATCGCCAGCCGCCTGCTGGCGTGGGACTTCCCGATGTTCGACACCGGCATCGACACCCCGCCCGAGGCCGCGATCTTCGTGCTGATCTTCGTCTACGCGATCGCGGCCTGGTTCAACCTGCGCATCCCGCACACCGGCGTGGAGATGCGGCCGATCCCGCGCAACGCGCTGGAGCTGGTGCCGGATTTCTGGTCCTGCAACTCGCGCCTGTGGCGCGACAAGCTGGGCCAGATCTCGCTGGCCACCACCACGCTGTTCTGGGGCGTGTCGGGCAACCTGCGCTACATCATCCTGGCGTGGAGCGCCGCGGCGCTGGGCTACAGCACCACCCAGGCCTCCTCGCTCAGCGGCGTGGTGGCCCTGGGCACGGCGGTCGGCGCCGTCGTCGCCTCCATGCGCATGCGGCTCGACACCGCCACCCGCGTGATCCCGCTGGGCATCGCGATGGGCCTGCTGGTGATCCTGATGAACTTCATCGGCAACGTCTGGGTCGCCGCGCCCTTCCTGATCCTGCTGGGCGGGCTGGGCGGCTTCCTGGTGGTGCCGATGAACGCGCTGCTGCAGCACCGCGGCCACAACCTGATGGGCGCCGGCCGCTCCATCGCCGTGCAGAACTTCAACGAGCAGGCCTGCATCCTGGGCCTGGGCGCCTTCTACAGCCTCTCCGCAGGCCTGGGCCTGTCGGCCTTCGGCGCGATCACGGCCTTCGGCGTCGTGGTCGCCGGCACGATGTGGCTGATCCAGCGCTGGCACGCGCACAACCTGGTCCGTCATCGGGAAGAGGTCGAGCACCTGCTGCACATCGCGCGGCAGGACAAGTCGCATGGCTGAGAAGCTGTGAACGGATTCCTCGCACCCGCGCGAGCCGAGACAACATTGCTGCTTCGACCAAGACCTAGCCCGGGCTCGCCCTGCGGGCCCGGGCGCTCCAAGGCGCATGCGGGCGTTGCGCCCTGCGGTCCAGGCAGGGAGCCTGGACCACAGGCCGCGCCTACGCCTGCACCTTGGATCACCCCGTCGCGGGCACGATGAATCCGTTCACAGCTTCTGGCCGCGCGCTTCCGGCGCTGGCCCTGGTCTTCAACGCCTTCGTCTGGGGCGTCTCCTGGTGGCCCTTCCGCGAACTGCAGGCGCACGGCCTGCATCCCTTGTGGGCGACCGCGGGCGTCTATCTCTTCTCGCTGGCCGTGCTGCTGGCCTGGCAGCCCCAGGCCTGGCGCGGCTACGCGGACCATCCGCAACTGTGGCTGCTGATGCTCGCCGCCGGTTTCACCAACGTGGGCTTCAACTGGGCCGTGACGGTGGGCGACGTGGTGCGGGTGGTGCTGCTGTTCTACCTGATGCCCGCCTGGACCACGCTGCTGGCCTGGCCGCTGCTGGGCGAACGTCCGACGGCCGCTTCCCTGGCGCGGCTGACCCTGGCGATGGTCGGCGTGGCGGTGATCCTCAAGACGCCCGAAACGCCCTGGCCCTTGCCGCAGAGCCTGGCCGACGGCTTGGCGCTGCTCGGCGGCTTCAGCTTCGCGCTCACCAACATCCTGCTGCGCCGCCTGCACCGCGCACCCGCGACGACGCGGGTAGGGGCCATGTTCGCCGGCGGCACGATCGCCGCGACCGGCGCGGCCGTGTTCGGCATCACGCAGGGGTTGGTGACGCCGCCCACCGCCCTGCCCGCCGGCGCCCTGCTGCTGGGCCTGCTGCTCAGCGCCGGCTTCCTGGCGGGCAACTCCGCCATGCAGTTCGGCGCCACGCGGCTGCCCGCGCAGACCACCGCGCTGGTGATGCTGTCGGAAGTGCTGTTCGCCAGCGTGACGGCGGTGGCCGCGGGCGCCGCCGAACTCGGTCCTCGCGTGTGGACCGGCGGCGCGCTGGTGGTGCTGGCCGCCGCGTGGTCGGCCCTGGCCGTCCCTGGCGCGCCATCGCATGGCGCAGCACAATCGCGCGCATGACCACTGCGTACGACTTCCAGGCCACCGGCATCGACGGCAAGACCGTGCCCCTGAAGCAGTTCGAAGGCAAGCCGATGCTGATCGTCAACACCGCCAGCGCCTGCGGCTTCACGCCGCAGTTCGCCGGGCTGCAGGAGCTGCACCGGAAGTACGGCCCGCGCGGCCTGGTGGTGCTCGGATTTCCCTGCAACCAGTTCGGCTCGCAGGACCCGGGCAGCAACGACGAGATCGCGCAGTTCTGCCAGCGAAACTACGGCGTGGACTTCCCGATGATGTCCAGGATCGAGGTCAACGGTTCGGGCGCCGACCCGCTGTACCGCTGGCTGACCAGCGAGGCCCCGGGCCTGCTGGGCATCAAGGCGATCAAGTGGAACTTCACCAAGTTCCTGGTCGGCAAGGACGGCCAGGTGGTCAAGCGCTATTCGCCGCAGGAAGCGCCCTCGGCGCTCGCCAAGGACATCGAGGCCGCCATCGCGGCCTGATCCTTGCGCTTCTAGTGCGTCGACTGCGATGAGGCCTGCGCGGCCTTCATCGGTGCCGTGAACATCTGCTGGATCGCGTCGGCCATCGGCGCGGCCGCGTTCATCGCCACGCCCATCATCGAAGCCGCCGGCGAAGCGCCCGTCACGCCGGCGTCCTGCACGCCCTGCGCCGGACGCAGCATCTCGCCACTCGACTTCGCGAGCGCGGTCACCAGCTCCTGGCCGTAGCGCATCGCCTCCTGGAACTCGTACACGGCCAGCGTGGACTGGATCGACGCCAGTTCCAGCGGACTGGTCGCCTTGCGCAGGTTGTCCGCGGCCTGGCTGTGGAGCAGCGCGGCGCGCTGGCCCATTTGCAACTGCGCCTGCTGCACCGCTTCCGCCGCGCGGAACAGATGGCTGAGGACCTCCGCGCCCGCCGCCAGCTGTTGTCGCTGGAACTCGGACACGGTGCCGACCGCCGTGGCGAAGCCGACCACGGCGGCCTGCCCCGGATCGTCCGGCGTCTCGTTCGCGTTGCGTTTCGTCTGCGTCGCCATCGCTATTCCTCTGAGTGGTGGTGGATGGCCGCAATCTAGGCGCGATCGTCGCCGCGCCAAGCTGAACAAAGAACTGTTTCGTTTACATCAGGCGCGATGCAAGGCGTCGTCGAGCACTTCGACCCAATGACGAACTGGCAACCCGGTGCCGCTTTGCAGGTGCGTGATGCAGCCGATGTTGGCCGAGAGCACGGCCGACGGCTGCAGCGCATCGAGGTGACCGAGCTTGCGATCGCGCAGCTGCGTGGCGATGTCCGGATGCAGCACCGAATAGGTGCCCGCCGAACCGCAGCACAGGTGCGACTCGTTGACCGCCACCTGCACGTTGAAGCCGAGGCGCCGCAATTGCGATTCCACACCGCCGCGCAGCTTCTGACCGTGCTGCAGGGTGCACGGCGGGTGGTAGGCCAGGACGCCGGCGTGCGGACGGACCCGCTCCTGCAGCGCGGGCACGAGGTCCGGCAACAGCTCGCTCAGGTCGCGCGTGAGCTCGCCGATGCGCGCGGCCTTCTGCGCGTAGCGCGTGTCGTGCCGCAGATGGTGGCCGTACTCACGCACCGTCACGCCGCAGCCTGACGCGTTCATCACCAGCGCCTCGACCTCGCCACGCTCGACGTAGGGCCACCACGCGTCGATGTTGCGGCGCATCTGCTCCAGGCCGCCTTGCTGGTCGTTCAGGTGGAACTTCACCGCGCCGCAGCAGCCCGCTTCGGACGCGATGACGGTCTGGATACCCACGGCGTCGAGCACGCGCGCGGTCGCGGCATTGATGTTGGGCGCCATCGAAGGCTGCACGCAGCCTTCGAGCAACAGCACCTTGCGCGCGTGCTGCCGCGTGGGCCATTCACCGCCGGACCGGCGCGCCGGCACCTTGGCCTTGAGCGCGCCCGGCAGCACGCCGCGCACGGCCTGGCCCAGCTTCATCGCCGGGCCGAACACCGGCGAGGTCAGGCCTTCCTTCAGAGCCCAGCGCAGTGCCTTCGAGCCCGAACCCCGCGGCACCTTCTCCTCGACGATGCGCCGGCCGATGTCGACCAGCTGGCCGTACTGCACGCCGCTCGGGCAGGTGCTCTCGCAGTTGCGGCAGGTGAGGCACCGGTCCAGGTGCAGCTGCGTCTTCTCGGTGGGCTGCTCGCCCTCGAGCACCTGCTTGATCAGGTAGATGCGGCCGCGCGGGCCATCGAGCTCGTCGCCGAGCAGCTGGTAGGTCGGGCAGGTGGCGGTGCAGAAGCCGCAGTGCACGCACTTGCGCAGGATGGCTTCGGCCTCGGCGCCTTCGGCCGTGCCCGCGAATTCGGGGGACAGGTGGGTCTGCACGGATCAGAGCTCGGGGTAGAGGCGGCCGCGGTTGAAGATGCCCGCCGGATCGAACTGGCGCTTGAGCTCGCGGTGGATGCGGTCCAGCGGCGGTGCGAGCGGATGCATGCGCTGCGTGCGGGTTCCGCCCGCGGTGGCACGGAACAGCGTGGCATGGCCGCCGGCCTGCGCGGCGATGCGCCGCAGGTGCTCGGCATCGCCTGCATCCGCGGCGATCCAGCGTTGCGCGCCGTGCCACTCGACCAGGGGCGACTCGGGCAGTTCCAGCTGCGGCGCGGTCTGCGGCACGGACAGGCGCCAAAGATCGCGGCCGGCGCGTTCGGTGAACCACGGCATTTGCTGATCGCGGCAGGCGGTCCAGGCCGCTTGCGCCGCAGCGTCGTCCTGCCGCTCGCCGCCCATGGATCCGCACGCCGCTTCCACTGCGGCCTGCGCACCCCGCAGTCGCAGGTAAAGCACCGGACCGCCGGGCTCCTGCTGCCAACGGCTCGCGTTCAGCGGCAAAGGCTGGCCACCCCAGGCATTCAATCGCCGCAACGCATCGCTCTGCGACAGCGAGAATTTCAGCGTGGCCTCGGCGGGCGCCTGCGGCAGCACCTTGAGGCTGACCTCCGCGATGAGTCCCAAGGTGCCCAGCGCGCCCGCCATCAGGCGCGAGACGTCGTAGCCGGCCACGTTCTTCATCACCTGGCCGCCGAACGTGAGCAGCTCGCCGCGGCCGTTGACCATCGACAGGCCCAGCACGAAGTCGCGGACCGATCCGGCGCTGGCGCGCGCCGGGCCCGACAGGCCCGCAGCGACCATGCCGCCGACGGTTCCGCCCTCGCCGAAGCGCGGCGGCTCGAAGGGCAGGCACTGGCCTTTCTCGGCGAGCGCGGCTTCCAGGTCGGAAAGCCGCGTGCCGGCGCCTACGGTGACGACCAGTTCGCTGGGCTCGTAGCTGCGGATGCCGCCGAGGCCCGTGGTGTCCAGCATCTCGCCGGAGGCAGGCTCGCCGTAGAAATCCTTGGTGCCGCCGCCGCGCAGGCGCAGCGGTGTCGCGGCCGCCGAAGCGGCACGAATCCGATCGATGCAGTGGGAAAGCGCCCCATCCATGCCCGCGATGGTACGCGGCGGGACCGCGCGGCCCCCATGAACTTTCCGGTGCTAGTCGATGAAGAAATTGACGGGCAGGCCCGGCACGTCGACGCGCAACGCGACCACATGGCCGGTCTGCGGACGCGCGGCCTTCTCCTCTTCGCTGCGCTTGCCGGCGCTGGTGACGAACAGCGTGCGCAGGTCGTCGCCGCCGAAGCAGGGCATGGTGGGACACAGCATCGGCGTGGCGATCTCGTCCACGACCTCGCCGGCCGGCGAGAGGCGCACGACGCGGCCGCCTTCGAACATCGCGCACCAGTAGTGGCCCTCGGCGTCGACGGTGGCGCCGTCGGGCCGTCCGCCGTAGCCCGGATCGCCCGGCTTCCAGCCCGGCGGCTTGGCCTCGAAGCGATGGAAGACGCGCTCGCCGCTCATGCGGTTGGCCTGCGCGTCCCAGTCCCAGGCGCGCACCAGGTGCTGCTGCGTGTCGGTCCAGTAGACCGTGCGCGCATCCGGCGACCAGGCCAGGCCGTTCGCGGTGGTCACGCCCCCGGCCATGCGCTGCACCCGCGGTGCACCCGCGCGGCAGTCGAGGCTGAACAGCTCGCCGCCCGGCCGCGTCTTGGGCTCGAACAGCGTGCCGGCCCAGAAGCGGCCGAGCGGGTCGGCCTTGCCGTCGTTGAAGCGCGTGGTCGCGGCGTCGTGCTCCGAGCGATGCAGCAGCGTGAGCGCGCCACCCCATTCGCGCGCGCGATAGAAACCGTCGCGCAGCGCGATCACCCAGCCGCCGTTGCGCGCGGGCGCGAAGCAGCCCGGCTCCTGCGGCATGGCCCAGCTCTCGGCGCCGGACCCGTCGGCGTGGGCGCGACGCAGCAGCCGGCCCGCGATGTCGGCCCAGTAGAGCCGGCGCTCGCCGGGATGCCAGAACGGCGATTCGCCGAGCGGGTCGGCCTGGTTCAGCACGCTGCGCCAGGAGCGGTTCGGGTCCGTTGCGGCCATGGCCCGATTGTGCGGTCCGCCCCACGCTCGCGGCTGAAGCCAGTACCATGGCCCGAAGCCCCCAACCATGACCTCATCCGTAACGTCCGCCCAGAACAGCTTGATGCTGGTCGAGTCCGCCCGCTATGCGCTGCTGCGCCGGCTGGCGTTCTCCATCCGCCACCAGATGGTGGCGCACCTGCAACCCATCGGCATGGTGACGGAACTGCTGGAGCGGCGGCTGCGCGCGCCCTCGCCCGACCTGATGCAGGTGCATGACAGCGTCGCCAAGATCAACGGCCTGTCCAAGGCCGCGGCGCAGGACACGCTGGACGTGATCACCTGGATGGCGCCCGAGCCCGGCGCCACCTCGCCGATGGATGCGGTGGTCAAGGACACCGTGTCGCTGCTGCGCGGCAACTTCAGCTTCCGCGGCTTCTCGCTGCGCGGCGACGTGCAGGAGCAGCCCCAGCCGGTGGGCCGCGCCGCCGCCCGCATGCTGCTGCCCGCCGCGCTGCTGGCGCTGACCGACACGCTCGAAGGCCCGGCCGAAGTCGTGATCGAGAGCCGGCTCGGCGAGGACGTCGTGATCGTCGACCTCACGGTGCGCCCCACCGAGGCCGACGGCAGCTTCGAGAACCAGCTCTCCTACCGCGCCATTACGTGGCACGAAGTGAAGGCGCTGGCCGGCGCCGAGGACGTGGAGCTCTCGTACACCGAGGACCGCGCGACGCTGACGTTTCCCGTCCTGGAATGAAAAGGAGCGCGCAAGCGGGACAAAAAAAAGGGGCCCGCCGAAGCGGGCCCAACATCCAAAGGAGAACTTGCTTTTCCCGGGATCCTGATCAGCGGTTGTAGGCCGTCTCGCCGTGCGACGAGATGTCCAGGCCTTCGCGCTCTTCCTCTTCGCTGACCCGCAGGCCGATCGTGAGGTCGACGATCTTGTAGGCGACGAAGGCGACCACGGCGGACCAGACGATCGTGAAGATCACGCTCTTGAACTGGACCCACACCTGGCCGGCGATCGTGAAGGTGTCGGGCGTCAGGCCGCCGGTGCCGCCCAGGCTCTGGGAGGCGAACACGCCGGTCAGCAGCGCGCCGAGGATGCCGCCCACGCCGTGGACGCCGAACACGTCGAACGAATCGTCGGCGCCCAGCATGCGCTTGAGCCCGCCCACGCCCCACAGGCACACCAGGCCGGCCAGCAGGCCGATGACGATGGAACCCATCGGGCCGACGAAGCCGGCGGCCGGGGTCACGGCCACCAGGCCGGCGACGGCGCCGGACGCGGCGCCCAGCATCGAGCCCTTGCCCTTGTGCAGCGCTTCACCGGTGATCCAGGACAACGTGGCGGCGGCGGTGGCCAGCACGGTGTTGACGAACGCCAGGCCGGCGGAGGCGTTGGCGGCGCCCGCGGAACCCGCGTTGAAGCCGAACCAGCCCACCCACAGCAGCGAGGCGCCCACCATGGTCAGCGTCAGCGAATGCGGCATGAACGCTTCCTTGCCGAAGCCGATGCGCTTGCCGAGAACGTAGGCGCCCACCAGGCCGGCCACGCCGGCGTTGATGTGCACCACGGTGCCGCCCGCGAAATCGAGTGCGCCGTCCTGCGCCAGCAGGCCGCCGCCCCACACGATGTGGGCCATCGGCACGTAGGAGAACGTGAACCACAGGGCCGAGAACAGCAGCACCGCGCCGAACTTGATGCGCTCGGCGAAGGCGCCGACGATCAGCGCCACGGTGATGGCCGCGAACGTGCCCTGGAAGGCGACGAAGACGTACTCGGGGATGGTCGTGAGCGCACCGAAGGTCTCGGCGGTCACGCCCTTGAGGAACATCTTGTCCAGGCTCCCGAAGAACTTGCCCTCACCCGCGAACGCCAGGCTGTAGCCGTAGAGGGCCCATAGCAGGCTGCACAGCGAGAACACCACGAACACCTGCATCAGCACCGACAGCATGTTCTTGGAGCGGGTCAGGCCGCCGTAGAACAGCGCGAGGCCGGGGATGGTCATCAGGATGACCAGCATGGTCGAGGTCAGCATCCAGGCGGTATCGCCGGAGTCGATCTTGGGCGTGGCGGCCGGCGCCGCGGCGGCGGGCGCGGAGGCCGGTGCAGCGGCTGCGGCAGCCGCGGGTGCGGCCGCGGCG
>JAEWIF010000001.1 GCA_023387335.1 Pseudomonadota bacterium
GCGCAGCTGGATGGGCCCCGTGGCCGGCCTGGCCGCGGGCCTGGGCATCGCCGCGCTGGCCTCGCATTTCGGCTTGAGCGAGGCGCTGGCCAACATGCTCACGATCGCGCTGGTCGCGATGCTCGTGCTGGCGGTCGTCGGCTTCTTCCTGCGCAAGCGCGCCCAGTCCGCTTCCGGCGGCCTCGCGCCCGCTTATGGCGCGGCGGGCAACGCGCCCGGCAACCCGATGCAGCGGGCCACGCTGCGCCAGAGCGGCTCGCTGATCGGCTCCGGCCTGTCGGGCGGCGGCGCGGCCGCGGGTTCGACCGGCATCCCGGCGGACTTCGACGCGCCCGCGTTCGAACGCAACGCCAAGCAGCAGTTCATGGCGCTGCAGGCGGCGAACGACGCCGGCGACTTCGACCGGCTGCGCGACTGCCTCACGCCCGAGATGCTGGAGATCGCCCGCGAGGACGTGATCGCCCGCAACGGCGCGCCGCAGACCACCGAGGTGTTCGGCCTGGCCGCGCAGGTGCTCGACGTCTCCACCGAGGCCGACCGCTACATCGTCAGCGTGCGCTTCACCGGCAGCGTGCGCACCGAAGCCGGCGCCGCGCCCGATGCGCTGAACGAGGTGTGGCACCTGACCAAGCCGCGCGAAGGCATGGGCGGCTGGCTGATCGCCGGCATCCAGCAGCTGGACGCCTGATGACCGCCGCCGACTTCGGCCTGATGGCCGGGCTGCTCGCCGGCACGGTCCTGCTGGCCACGCTGCTGGCGTGGCGCGGCGGGGACGAGCGCCGCGACCTCGCGCTGCTCGGCGGGTCGGGACTGGCGCTGGCCGCGACCTCGGCGGCGTTGCTGGTCGGCTGAGCAGGCACACTGCCGCGATGGCCGCACCGCTCAACTACCACCACCTCTACTACTTCTGGGTCGTGGCCAAGGAGGGCGGCATGGCGCGCGCCGCCGATCGCCTGGACATGGCGGTGCAGACGGTGAGCGCGCAGGTGCGGGCGCTCGAGCGGTCGCTGGGCCACGCGCTGTTCCGGCCCGCGGGCCGCGGACTCGCATTGACGGAGGCCGGCATCGCCGCGATGGCGCATGCCGACCAGATCTTCTCGCTCGGTGAACAGCTGCGCATGGCGGTCGAGGAGGCGGCGACGGGGCAGGGCAGCCGCCTCGCCGTCGGCATCTCCGACGGCTTGCCCAAGCTGGTGGTGCACCACCTGTTGCGGCCCGCGCTGGCCGACGAGCGCGTGCGCCTGCTCTGCCACGAGGACGAGTTCGACGGACTCCTCGGCGACCTGGCGCTGCATCGGCTCGACGCGGTGCTGTCGGACCGGCCCGCGCCCGCCAACCCCAACCTGCGTCTCTACAGCCACGCGCTCGGCGACGCGCCGCTCGCGTGGTTCGCGCCGGGCAAGCTCGCCGCGCGCTGCAAGAAGCCTTTCCCCGGATGCCTGGCCGAGATGCCGGTGCTGCTGCCCACCGGCCACGCGGCCGTGCGGGCGCGGCTGGACCGCTGGTTCGAGCACCTGGGCGTGCGTCCGCGCGTGGCCGGCGAGTTCGAGGACAGCGCGCTGCTGGCCGCTTTCGGCCGAGCGGGCATGGGTGCGTTCCCGGCCTCGCAATGGTCGCGCAAGGAATTGCTGGCCGAGCCGGGCATCCGGCTGCTCGGCGAGACGCCGGAACTGGCCGAGCACTTCTATCTGATCTCCGCCGAACGCCGCATCCAGCACCCGCTGGTGCAGCGGCTCGTCGGCCAGGCGGAGAAGGCGGCGTAAAGGCCCCTCGTCCCTTGCCAGAATGCCGCGCGGCCGTCCGCGCGAGTGCATACTGTTCCTCGTGCCTTTGCTCAACCTGGTCCCCAACGCCACCGTCGCCGCGCGAGCGCGCGCGCGGCGGCTCGATGCCGCACTCCCCACGGCCCGGCGGCCTCCTGCCTTCCTCTTCTTCTGACGCGCCAACTTCTCCGCCGGGCCCGCTTCCGGCGCATTCGAAGGAGCGCAACATGCAAGCAGAAATCCATTCCCTCGAGCGCGAACTCACCGAGCTCGACTACGTCCGCCTGAAGAAACTCAACGCCACCAACGGCACGCGCGAGCTGGCCGACGTGCTGGCCAACGCCGAGGTGATCCCCGGTTCGCAGATCGACGCGAGCGTGCTCACCATGAACACGCGGTTCGAGCTCGAGGAGCTGGACACCGGCGAGCGCCGCGTCCTGACGCTGAGCTATCCGGACGATGCGCATCCGGCCGAAGGGTCGATCTCGGTGCTCTCGCCGCTGGGCTGCAGCCTCATCGGCCTGCGACCCGGCGACACCGCGCAATGGCACACGCCCTCCGGTACCAAGAGCGCGATGGTGCGCGCGGTGCTGTTCCAGCCCGAGGCCAGCGGCGACTACGTGAGCTGACGCACCGTGCGTCGCACCACGGCCGAGCCGGCGGGGCCGATTGGCTCCCCGGACTAGCCCGATCGAGTGGTGGCTGCGATGGACGGATTGCGTTTTGTTGCGCCTCAGCGGCCGCCTTCACAAGCAGAATCGATTCCGCTCTCACGAGTCACAGATGCAGTGGCTCGCGACCAGCGGGAGGCACGAGGTCATGAAGGTCGTTCTGTTCTGCGGGGGTCAGGGCCTGCGCATGCGAGACGCGGAGAACCTGCCCAAGCCGATGGTTCACATCGGCTCGCGGCCCCTGCTTTGGCACGTGATGAAGTACTACGCGCACTTCGGGCACAAGGACTTCGTGCTGTGCCTGGGCTATCGCGCGGAAGTCATCAAGAACTACTTCCTGCGGTACGACGAGTGCCTGTCGAATGATTTCGTGCTGTCCGGCGGCGGCAAGAACGTGCAGCTGTTCGGCAGCGACATCCACGACTGGCGCATCACCTTCGCCGACACCGGCATCTCCTCGAACATCGGCGAACGCCTGCGCGCCGCGCGCAAGTACGTGGAAGACGACGAGATGTTCCTGGCCAACTACAGCGACGGCCTCTCGGACCTGCCGCTGCCGCAGCAGATCGAGGACATCCGCAGCCAGGGCAAGGTCGCCAGCTTCCTGTGCGTGCGGCCCAACCTCAGTTACCACGTGGTGTCCACGCAGCCGGGCAGCAGCCTGGTGAGCGACATCCATCCGATCGACAACGGCGACATCCGCGTCAACGGCGGGTACTTCGTGTTCCGCAAGGAGATCTTCGAGTACCTCGGCGAAGGCGAGGAACTCGTCGAGCAGCCGTTCCACCGCCTGCTGCGCGAGCAGCAGCTGATCGGCTACCAGTACGACGGCTTCTGGGCCAGCATGGACACCTTCAAGGACCGCCAGCAGCTCGAACGCCTGCAGGCCGGCAGCGGCGCGCCTTGGGAGCTGTGGCGCAAGTACCCGGAGAATGCATGCTCCCGTTGACGCTTCCCGTCGACCGGAAGGCGCCGCTGAACGTGCTGTGCCTGGGCGCGCATGCCGACGACATCGAGATCGGCTGCGGCGGCACCCTCCTGCAGCTGCTGGCCGACCGGCCCAACGTGCACGTCACCTGGGTGGTGTTCAGCGCCGCGGGCGAGCGCGAGCGCGAGGCCCTGGCCGGCGCGGAGCATTTCCTCGAGAAGGCGGCCGGGCGCCGCGTGGTCACGCAGAAGTTCCGCGACGGCTACTTCCCCTGGCAGGGCGCCGAGATCAAGGAGTTCATCGAAGGCATCAAGCGGGAGACCGATCCCCACGTCGTCTTCACCCACTACCGCCACGACCGCCACCAGGACCATCGCACCATCAGCGACCTGACCTGGAACTGCTGGCGGCGGCACGTGGTGCTCGAGTACGAGATCCCCAAGTACGACGGCGACCTCGGCGCGCCCAACTGCTTCATGCCGCTGACGCGCGAGGTCTGCGCGCGCAAGGCGGCGCTGATCTGCGAGGTGTTCCGCAGCCAGGCCGACAAGACCTGGCTGGAGACGGACACCTTCGAGGCGCTGATGCGATTGCGCGGCCTGGAGTGCGCCGCGCCCGAGAAGCGCGCGGAAGCCTTCCATTGCCGCAAGTTCGTTCTGGGGACGGGTGCGTAGCGATGGGGGACAGGGCGCCGAAGATCGTCTTCATCGTGATGTCGGCGGTGAGCCGCCCGGGCACGGTCGAGCAGCTCGCCCGCTCGCTGGCGCCGCACACCGTGCTGGTGCACCACGACTTCGCCCAGACGCCGCATTTCCCGATGGCAGCGCCCAACGCCCGCTTCGTGCCCGAGCCGCGGCGCACGGGCTGGGCCGTGTTCGGCTTCACCGAGGGCGTGTTCCATTCGCTGCGCTACGCGCTGGACCACTTCGAGTTCGATTACCTGCAGACGCTCAGCCCGACCTGCCTGCCCATCAAGTCGATGGCGCGGTTCGAGGAGCACGTGTCGGGCGAGGCCGAGGCGCACTTCGACTGCATCGACCTGATGCGCGACCACGACGCGCTGATGTCGGTGGGCTACCGCGCGTTCACGCCGGAGGGCTCGATGCGGCATCGCGCGCTGCGGCGGCTGTCGGGCTGGTACTTCCGCGGGGCGCACGGGCGCCGCGACGAGGCGGGCATCTGGCTGCGCAGCGGCGAGCGCCGCGGCCCCTTGCCCTGGGCCGCGCGCGCGGCGGTGGAGGCGTTCGCGCATCCGCGCGTCGGCGGCCATCCCTTCAGCGGGTCGCTGCGCCCTTACTACGGATCGTCCTGGTTCGGCGCGCGGCCGCACGTGGTGAAGGCGCTGGTCGAGCAGTTCGAACGTCCCGAGATCCGCGGCTGGTTCAGCAAGCTGCGCATCGCCGACGAATTCCTGTTCGGCTCGCTGCTGATGCAGCTGGTCTCGCGCAAGGGGCCGATGAACCATTTGATCCAGCGCTACGAAGAGGCGCACGTGGGCGATTTCACGCCGGCCGACATCGAGCGGCTGCGAGCGGCGCCCGCCTTCTTCGCGCGCAAGTTCCCCGACGACCCGGCGGCGCCGGTGCGCATGGAGGTGCTGCGCGAGCTGGTGGGCGTGGAGCCCTGGCGAGGCGTCGCCGAGGAAGAGGTCGCGCTGGATCAGGCCGAAGGCTTGCGCATCGGCCGCAGGAACACGTCGGTGACTTCCACCGTGCGCGGCAACGAGAGCGCATGGAGCGTCAGGGACGCCACGTCTTCGGGCTGGATGAGCCCGGAAGGGTCGTAGGCCTTGCCTTCCTGCGCATGCAGCTCGGCCTGCATGCGGGTGGCGGTGCGCCCCACGTAGAGGCTGGTCACGCGCACGCCGGCCGCGTTCACTTCTTCGCGCAGGCTGTCCGCGACGGCCTTGAGCGCGTGCTTGGTCGCCGCGTACGCGCCGACGGTCGCCTTGGCCGAGAGGCCGGCGCTCGAGTTGATGAACACCAGCTGGCCCTGCGCCGCCTTCAGCGCGGGCAGCAGGCGCTGCGTGAGCACGTAGGGCGCGCGGACGTTCACGCGGTACTGGCGGTCCAGTTGTTCAGCGGTCGCGAAGTCGAAGGGCGCGGTCTCCAGGATGCCGGCGGCATGGACCAGGACGTGGACCTCGGGCAGGTCGGCCGCGAGGACCGACGCCAGGCGGTCAAGGTCCTCGTCGACGCCGAGATCGGCGGCGTGGCAGGCCGCTCCGGGCGCGACCGAGCGCAGCGTCTGCGCGTCGCGTCCGACCAGGCTGAGGCGCGCGCCGGCGTCCGCCAGCGCCAGCGCGATCGCCTGGCCGATGCCGCGGCTCGCGCCCGTCACGACCGCGACCTGTCCCTCGAGCGGCTTCATGGCGCGGGCGCCAGCAGGTCGTTGCGCTCCAGCAGCGCGGCCGCATCGCGCACGGCGGCGAAGGGCAGGCCGGAACGCCGGGCGATGTCCAGCAGGCTCGCTTGTCCGTCCGAGAGGTTGAGCACCCACAGCATCGCCATCTCCATCTGGCGGGGCCCCGCGCCGCCGGTCGCGCCGTAGAGGCCGCGCTGCCCGAGCTGCGGTTCGCACTTGGGCTTGAGGTTGAGGTAGCGGCCCTCGTGCTCCAGCACGTCGAAGACGGCGAGCAGTGTGTCGAATGCGCCGGCCAGCGACTCGGGCGCCACGAAGTCCGGGTTGTCGGCCGACGTGTGGTACTCCGGGAACTGGCCGTGGTGGCTGCGCATCAGGCAGCCCACGGGCAGGTTGAAGCCGGGCGAGCCGTACTGCCGCTCGTCGTAGCCGTAGGGCGAGAACGGCACGGTGCCATAGCCGGGATCGACGTGCGAGAGCACGTGCTGCACCGCGCGGTCGATGGTGGCGTCGTCGTGCCGGCTGCGCTTGTAGGTGAAGCTGGCGCGGTCGCCGATGCAGGTGAGCACCAGGCCGTGGCGGATGTCCTGCGCGCGCTCCTCGTTGCGGCTCAGCCAGGTGATGGCGCCGATCGTCCCCGGCGCGAACACGAACCGGTACGAATAGCGCCGCGGCTGGCTCGCCAGGTGCTTCGCGAGGAAGGTCGCGACCACCAGGCCCGACAGGTTGTCGTCGGCCAGCGAGGGATGGCAGGCGTGGCAGGAGACCAGCACCTCCTCGCGCGTGCGCCCCTCCAGCAGGCATTCGCCGTAGGTGAGGGCGCCGTCCGCCAGCGTGGAGTCGATCAGCACCTCGTACTCGGCGTCGGGTTGCCGCTCCAGCTGCTCCAGCTGCCCGTGCGGCAGGCAGAAGCCCCAGGACTCCTTGTAGTACGAGGTGCGGTAGGGGATCAGCCGCGGACGGTCGGGCAGCGAATGCAGGTGCGGCCGCAGCTCGGCCAGCGTCATCTTCCGGTGCACCGGCACGCTGTAGTTCACCACGTGCAGGTTGTGGGCGCGGAAGTCGATCACCCGCTCGCCGGCGGCGTTCTTCACGTACGCGTCGCGGATGTTCCACTCGCGCGGCACGGTCCAGTCGAACACGCGCGTGCCGGTCGGCACCTCGTGCAGCACGAGCGGGATCTCCTGCCCCAGCCGCGCCAGCGTGCGCCGCAGCCCGTCGCCGGTGATGCTGCGGCAGATCGGGTAGAGCTCCCGGACCAGCGCATGCATCGCCGCGCCGGGCGACGGCGCGTCGTTCACTCCAGCACCTCGATGTCGGGGATGGGCACGACCAGCTTGCCGCCCCAGTCGCGCACGTACGCCAGCTGCTGGCGGATCTCCTCCTTCAGGTTCCAGGGCAGGATGAAGACGTAGTCGGGGCGCGTCTCGCGCAGCTTCTCCGGCGGATGGATCGGGATGCGCGTGCCGGGCAGGAACTTGCCGTGCTTGTACGGGTTGCGGTCCACCGTGTAGTCGAGGAAGTCGGTGCGGATGCCGCAGTAGTTGAGCAGGGTGTTGCCCTTGCCGGGCGCGCCGTAGCCGGCGATGGTCTTGCCGGCGCGCTTGGCCTCGATCAGGAACGACAGGATGTTCTGCTTGGTGCGCTTGACCTTCTCGTCGAACGAGAAGTAGGTCTCGAGGCGCCGGAAGCCGGCTTCCTCCTCGCGGCGCACGAGGTCGTGCACGCGCTCGGTCACCGGATGCGACGCGTCGTCGTCATGCCGCGCGTAGATGCGCATCGACCCGCCGTGGGTCGACAGCTCGTCGACGTCGAACACCGTCAGGCCGAAGTCGCCGAGCATGCGGATCGCGGTGATGAACGACCAGTACTGGAAGTGCTCGTGGTAGATCGTGTCGAACTGGTTCTGCTCCATCAGCCGCATCAGGTGCGGGATCTCGATGGTGATCACGCCGCCGGGCTTGAGCAGCGTCTTCATGCCCGCCGTGAAGCTGCGCACGTCGGGGATGTGCGCGAACACGTTGTTGGCCGCGATGAGGTCGGCGCGGATGCCTTCCTCGACCATCTCCGCGGCGCATTCGCGGCCGAAGAACTCCACGCGCGTCGGGATGCCCTTGCGCACCGCCTCCTTGGCGACGTTGGCCGCGGGTTCGACGCCCAGCACCGGCACGCCCAGCGCCTGGAAGTACTGCAGCAGGTAGCCGTCGTTGCTGGCGAGCTCGACCACGAGCTTGTCCGGCCCCAGCCGGAACCGATCGAGCATCTTCGCCGCATAGGCCTTGGCATGCGCGAGCCAGCTGTCCGAGTACGACGAGAAGTATGCGTACTCGGTGAAGATCTCCTGCGGGCTCACATGCTCGGGCAGCTGCACCAGCAGGCACTGGTCGCAGACGAACACGTGCAGCGGATAGAAGGCCTCCACGCTGGACAGCTGGTCCGCCGGGACGTAGGCCTCGCAGGGCGGGGACATGCCCAGGTCGGTGAAGGTGTGCCGCAGCGCCGCCCCGCACAGGCGGCAGCAAGCGGAACGGGCCGGCTGCAGGTTCATCTCGCTCCCTCCACGAGGGGCCGACCTCGGCCCCTGAACAGTGCTTCCATTCTGGACCGCGCCTACGCTGCCGTGCACGGTCGAGCCATGGCTCCATCGGGCCGGTACGCGCATTGCCGGCCTGCGTATAACGGACCGCCGTCCGCAACCTCCGGAGCCCATCATGGATCGCACGCCTTCCCCGGCCTGGCCGCCCCTGCCGTTGTCCGAATGGGAGGACACGCGCGCGGCGCTGCACCTGTGGATGCAGGTGATCGGCAAGCTGCGGCTGGCCTGCACGCCCTGGACCAACCACTCCTGGCACGTGACGCTGCCGCTCACCGCGCGCGGCATCGCCACCGGTCTGCTGCCCTGCGCGGGCCGCTTCTGGCAGGCCGAGTTCGATTTCGTGGACCACCAGCTCAAGTTCGCGAGCAGCGACGGCGGCACGGCCACGGTCGCGCTGAAACCGCAGTCGGTGGCGCAGTTCCACGCAGCGGTGCGGGACGCGCTGGCTTCGCTCGGCATCGCCATGGACATCGACACCATGCCGTGCGAGATCCCTGGCGCCGTGCCGTTCGAGCAGGACACGGCCCAGCGGCCGTACGAC
The DNA here is from genome assembly GCA_023387335.1 of Pseudomonadota bacterium. Lineage (GTDB taxonomy): Bacteria > Pseudomonadota > Gammaproteobacteria > Burkholderiales > Burkholderiaceae_C > Ramlibacter. Next base: position 8,861 of record JAEWIF010000001.1, read on the forward strand.
GCCGACGCGGTCCAGCGGCACTGGCGCATCCTGCTGCAGGCCGACCGCGTGCTGCGCATTTTCCGGTCGCGCTTCCGCGGCAAGGCCAGCCCGGTGCATTTCTTCTGGGGCGCGATGGACCTGGCGGTCACGCGCTTCTCCGGCCGCGAAGCACCTCAGCATCCGGGCGGCGTGCCGCATCTCGCCGACTGGGTGGTGCGGGAGGCGTATTCCCACGAGGTCAGCAGCTGCGGCTTCTGGGCCGGTCCGGGCCTGGGTGAGCCGGCGTTCTATTCGTACGCGTACCCCGAGCCGGATGGATTCGCCGCGGCCCGGGTGCGGCCGTCGGCGGCGTTCTACAGCGAGACGCTCAGGGAGTTCGTGCTGCCGTACGAGGCGGTGCGCCAGTCGCCCGACCCGGACGCGACGCTGCTGGAATTCCTGCAGTCCACCTACGAGGCCGCGGCGGGGCTGGGCAGGTGGGACCGCGCGGAGCTGGAGTGCCGGCTGCCCTAGCGCCGGGACTTCTCGCGGACCACCAGCACCGGCACCGGCGCGAACCGCACGATCTGCTCGGCGCCGCTGCCCAGCATCGCGCGGCTGAGGCCCTTGCGCCCGTGCGTGCCCACGACGACGAGGTCGGCATCCCACGCGAGCGCCTGGTCGGCCACCTTGTCGCCGAGCCGGCTGCCGGGTTCGTCGACGAGGAGCGTGTCGTACGGTACGCCCGCCGACTGGCAGATGGCGGCGGCGTCTTCCAGCACCTTGCGGGCCTGCTTCTGCAGCTCTTCCAGCACCGCCGCGCCGGCGTACTCGTAGCCGCCCGCGAAGTAGTCGATCTGGTCGAGCACGTGCAGCACCCGCACCCGCCCGCCGCCGTCGCGCGCGAGCTGCGTGGCCGAAACCAGGGCCCGGGTGGACACTTCGCTGCCGTCGCACGGCACCAGGATGCGCTTGAAATCGGACATGGGGGACTCCTGTGGTCGAGGCGATCAGCCTCGGTTGCCAATCTAGAGCGCCGTCACGACCTTGTCCGTGACGTGGATCAATCGAGTCTCGACTGCGCCGCGTCCGCCCGTTTGTAGCGTGTAACGCAACGCGATACAATTGAGCCGGAAATGGCCATCAAGTCCTTCGCCCACAAGGGCCTGGAACGGTTCTTCCTCACCGGTAGCAAGGCCGGCATCCAGGCGGCGCACGCGGCGAGGCTGGGCCGGCAACTGCTGGCGCTGGATTCCGCATCCCAACCCCAGGAAATGAACGTTCCCGGTTGGGACCTGCATCCATTGAGCGGCAAGCTGGCGGGGCATTGGTCGGTCTGGGTGAACGGAAACTGGCGCCTGACGTTCCGCTTCGAGAACCACGACGCCATCCTGGTCGACTACCAGGACTACCACTGAGAATCGAGAGAAGCATGGAGGTCGCGACATGATGCACAGCCCCCCTCATCCCGGATCGATCCTGCGGGAGGACGTGCTCCCGGCGCTCGGCCTCAGCGTGACCGAGGCGGCGGACCAGCTTGGCGTTTCCCGCGTGACGCTGTCGCGCACCGTGAACGGCAACGCGGCCATCAGCGCCGACATGGCCTTGCGGTTGGAAGCCTGGCTCGGCCCGGAGAACGGTGGCTCGGCGGACCTGTGGCTTCGCATGCAGACGGCCTACGACCTCTGGCAGGCTCGGCAGGTTGCGAAACCCATGCTGCGGCAGGTGAAGAGGGCACCCGTGGCCCAGGATCGCGAGCATGCCGACGCCGCGGTCCGAAGAGCTGAGCGCACTTTACGCACCGAGAAGAACCGCTGAGCTCCGCCGCGTGGGCCTGTTTCCAAACGCGGCCGCCCTCAACCCATCAGCCCCAACCCCGCCACGATCTCGAACGACCGCAACCGCGCCGTGTGGTCGAAGATCTGCCCGGCGATCATCAGCTCGTCGGCGCCGGTGCGCTCGATGAACGCGAGCAGCGAGCGCTTCACCGTTTCGGGCGAGCCGATCGCGGTGCAGGAGAGCACGCTGTCGAGCAATGCGCGTTCCGCCGGGCCGAGGTGGTTCACGTAGCCCGGCAGGGGCGGCGGCAGCCTGGTGGGGCGGCCGCTGCGCAGGTTGACGAAGGCCTGCTGCAGCGAAGTGGCGAGCACGGCCGCCTGTTCGTCGGTGTCGGCCGCGACCACGTTGAAGCCCAGCATCACGTGGGGCCGGTCCAGTTGTTCCGAGGGCTTGAAGTTGGCGCGGTAGATCTCGATCGCCTGCATCAGCTGGCCCGGCGCGAAGTGCGAGGCGAAAGCGTAGGGCAGCCCCAGCATCGCGGCCAGCTGCGCGCCGAACAGGCTGGAGCCCAGGATCCACACCGGCACCTTCAGGCCCGTGCCGGGCACGGCGCGCACCGGGCCGCGCGGGCGGTCGGACAGGTAGTCCATCAGCTCCACCACGTCGCGCGGGAACTCGTCCGGGTCGGAGTGCAGGCTGCGGCGCAGGGCGCGCGCGGTGGTCGGGTCCGAGCCCGGCGCGCGGCCCAGGCCCAGGTCGATGCGCCCGGGGTAGAGCGACTCCAGCGTGCCGAACTGCTCGGCGATCACCAGCGGCGAGTGGTTGGGCAGCATGATCCCGCCGGCACCCACGCGGATGGTCTTCGTGCCGCCGGCCACGTGCCCGATCAGCACCGACGTGGCCGCGCTCGCGATGCCGGGCATGCCGTGGTGCTCGGCCAGCCAGTAGCGGCGATAGCCCAGGCGCTCGGCGTGCTGCGCCAGCGACAGGCTGTTGCGAAACGACTGGGAAGCGTCGGAGCCTTCGGGGATGGGGGAGAGGTCGAGGACGGAAAGCGGGGTCATGCCGGGATTCTGGCGGCGGGTCGCCGGAGCTGCCTGCGCCGTCCGGCAAGCCCCTTCAAAGCGTCCGCGCGTGATGTTCCAGGTGCTCGCCCACGAACGTCATGATGAAGAAGTAGCCGTGGTCGTAGCCCTCGTGCCGGCGCAGCGTGAGCGGCTGGCCCGCGGCTTCGCAGGCCTGCTCCAGGCGTTCCGGCTGCAGCTGTTCCTCCAGGAACTGGTCCTGCATCCCCTGGTCGACCAGCAGGTGCGGCACGCGGGCGCCGCTCGCGATCAGCCGCACCGCGTCGTGCCGGGCCCATTCGGCGGTGTCCCCGCCCAGGTAGCCGGTGAAAGCCTTGCGGCCCCATGGCACCTCCGAGGGCGCGACGATCGGCGCGAAGGCCGACACGCTGCGATACCTCCCCGGATGCCGCAGCGCCAACGTCAGCGCGCCGTGCCCGCCCATCGAGTGGCCCAGGATGCCGCAGCGATCCAGCTGCACCGGGAAGTTCCGCTGCAGCAGCGAAGGCAGCTCGCTCGTGAGCCAGCTCTCCATGCGCCAGTGGCGCGCATAGGGCTCGCGCGTCGCGTCCAGGTAGAAGCCGGCCGCGGTGCCGAAGTCCCAGTGCTCGTCGGCCGCCGCGATGCCCGTGTTGCGCGGACTCGTGTCCAGCGTGACCAGCACCAGCCCTAGTCTTGAAGCATGCTGCTGCGCGCCCGCCTTGATCGCGAAGGTCTGCTCGTTGCAGGTCAGGCCGGCGAGGCACAGCACGACGGGGCAGGGCCCCTGGCGCGCCTGCGGTGGCACGTACACGCCGAACCGCATCGGCAGGCCGATGGCCTGGGACGCATGCTCGTAGAAGCCCTGCACGCCGTCGAACGCACGGTGTTCCTCGAGCGTGGTGATGCCTTCCATCTCAGTACACCACGACCGATCGGATCGACTCGCCGGCCTTCATCAGGTCGAAGCCCTTGTTGATGTCCGCGAGCTCGAGCTTGTGGGTGATCAGGTCGTCGATGTTGATCTTTCCTTCCATGTACCAGTCGACGATCTTGGGGACATCGGTGCGTCCGCGCGCGCCGCCGAAGGCCGAGCCCTTCCACACGCGCCCCGTCACCAGCTGGAAGGGCCGCGTCGCGATCTCCTTGCCGGCATCGGCCACGCCGATGATCACGCTCTGGCCCCAGCCCTTGTGGCAGCACTCCAGCGCCTGGCGCATGGTGGTGGTGTTGCCGATGCACTCGAAGCTGTAGTCGGCGCCGCCGTCGGTCAGCTGCACGATGGCGTCGACGATGTTCGCGTGGTCCTTGGGGTTGAGGAAATGCGTCATGCCGAACTTGCGCGCCATCGCCTCGCGCGCCGGGTTCAGGTCGATGCCGATGATCTTGTCGGCCCCGACCATGCGCGCGCCCTGGATGACGTTCAGGCCGATGCCGCCCAGGCCGAACACCACCACGTTGGCGCCCGGCTCGACCTTGGCCGTGTAGATCACCGCGCCCACGCCGGTGGTGACGCCGCAGCCGATGTAGCAGACCTTGTCGAAGGGCGCGTCGGAGCGGATCTTCGCCATCGCGATCTCGGGCGCGACGATGTAGTTGCTGAAGGTGGAGCAGCCCATGTAGTGCAGCACCGGCTTGCCCTTGAGCGAGAAGCGCGAGCTGCCGTCGGGCATCAGGCCCTTGCCCTGCGTGCCGCGGATCTGCTGGCACAGGTTGGTCTTGCGCGACAGGCAGAACTTGCACTGCCGGCATTCGGGCGTGTAGAGCGGGATCACGTGGTCGCCCGGCTTGAGCGAGGTGACGCCCGGGCCGACCTCGACCACCACGCCCGCGCCCTCATGGCCGAGCACGGCGGGGAACAGGCCTTCCGGGTCGGCGCCCGACAGCGTGTAGTAATCGGTGTGGCAGATGCCGGTGGCCTTGATCTCGACCAGCACCTCGCCGGCGCGCGGGCCGTCCAGGTCCAGTTCTTCGATGGTCAGCGGCTGGCCGGCCTGCCAGGCTACGGCGGCTCGAGTCTTCATGGCGGGGTCCTTTGTGAACCGCGCATCCTAGACGCGAAAGCGCGCGAGTCGTGCACTTCTTCTCATCCGCGGCGCCGCCAGCTCATCCGCGACCGTGGAGCCGCCGCTATGCTGCGCCCGCATCCACAACGGAGGAGGAGAGAAATGATGCGCAAGCTTCTGATGCTGCTGTTGTCCGCCGCGCTGCTGGCAGGCTGCGGAACCACCACCACCCAGATCACGGATTTCACGGACCGCTCGGTCGGCTACGGCTGGCTGAACATCCAGGAGGTCGAGGCCAACCGGCTGCACGACGTCTCGATCTACCAGTTCCGGCCGCACACCGCCGAGCCCTACTTCCCGGCCGCGATCAAGGAGTTCAAGGGCGGCTACCTGTACTGGACGATGGCGTTGCCGCAAGGTGCGCACAAGACGATCTCCGCCTCGGGCCAGCGCTGCCTCGGTTTCCTGTGCAGCAACACCAGCTACCGCTATTCGTTCGGCAAGCAGGGCGACGACGTGGGCGCGGTGACCATCCGGACGCCGGGCGTCTACCACCTGGGCTCCTACGACCTGAAGGACGTGAAGACCGGCTTCTTCGAAGCGGGCAAGTTCGACGCCGTGCCGGCCGTGCGCGCGCCTTCGCGCCGCGAGATGCTGGAGGAGATCCTCAAGGACGCGCAGGACACGCCGGTGATCGCCGAGCGCATCCGCCGCGAACTCGCGAGCCAGCGATGAAGGCGCTGCTGATCGCCGCGTTCGCGCTGCTGCTGCAGGCCTGCGCCGTGCCGCAGGCGCTGCCGGAAACCAGCGCGCTCGATGCGGGACCCGACGAAGTCGTCGTCATCGGCAAGATCGAGCTGGTGCCGCCGCTGGACCCGAAGTTCGAGCAGCGCTCGCACTGGAACGTGGTGGGCGAGAAGCGCCTGCTCGGCCGCGTGTGGATGTCCACCGGCGCCGAGTACCGGCCGATCACCACCACGCAGCTGGAGGGATCGGAGTTCCAGCGCAGCCTGGAAGCGCAATGGGGCGTGCCCTTCATGGTCAAGGCGGCGCGCCAGCGCACCTGGCTGAACGGCGGCGTCACGCACCTGGACGTGCTGCGCCAGGAGCGCCTGTGGTTCCCCGGCGGCTTCTGGTTCGACGTGCCCGCCGGCGCGCGGGCCGTCTACGTGGGCACGCTGCGCTACCACCGCAACGACTTCAACGCGATCACCCGCGTCGAGGTGCTGGACGAGCGGCGCGACCTCGCCGCCGTGCTCAAGGGCGCGCCGGCCGCGGACGTGCGGACTTCGCTGCTGCAGCGCCTGCGCTGAGCGGCCCTGGCGGCCCCCCGGAGGGCCGGCGCCAGTGCCGAGCAGGCCTCTTCGTTCGTAACACTTGCAGCGCCACCGGTACAAACAACCGGTGTGCAGCACCGCGCTGCGCGGGCATATTGGGGCCTGGCTCATGCGAGGCCATGCCCATGATGAAGAACCCGTTCGAGCTCACGCGCCGGTTCGCGATCCTCGGCCTGGTGCTGACGGCCCTGGTCAGCGTGGGGTGCTCGTTCGCTTTCTCCCGGTTCATGGTGCGCAACCTGCTCAAGCAGGATGCGTCGGTGAGCATGGAATTCGTGCAGAGCGTGGTGGAGCTGCAGCAAGCGCGCGACTACTTCTCCCGGCGCAGCGCGGCCGATACGCACGTGGTGGAGTTCTTCAACCGCATCGCGTCGATGCCGCACGTGATCCGCACCAACGTGTTCTCGACGGAGCGGACCATCATCTGGTCGAGCGATCCGGACCTGATCGGCCGCCACTTCGACGACAACCCGGAGCTGGAGGAAGCCCTGGCAGGCGAACTGCACGTCTCGCGCAGCGAGCTGCGCGACAAGTCCGAGCACGTGGCGCTGGACGGCGAACGCAAGAAGGCGGTGATCGAGAACTACCTGCCGGTGCGCAGCGGCGGCGAGGTGATCGGGGTGGTCGAGGTCTACAAGAGCTCGCAGGCGTTGACCGAGGCGATCGACAAGGGCCTGCGGCTGATCTGGATCGCCGGCATCGGCGGCGGCCTGTTCCTCTACGGCGTGCTGCTGTGGGCGGTGCAGCGCGCCGAACGCATCATCCAGGCGCAGCAGGCGCGATTGGTGCAGAACGAGACGCTGGCGGCGCTGGGCGCGATGGCGTCGGCGGTGGCGCACGGCATCCGCAACCCGCTGGCGTCGATCCGCTCCAGCGCCGAGCTCAACCTGGAGAACTCCTCCGACACGGTGCGGGAAGCCAGCGAGGACATCGTCGACGAGGTGGACCGGCTCGAGCGCTGGGTGCGCGACCTGCTGGCCTACGCGGTGCCCGAGGCCGGCGAGCCGGAGAACGTGCGGGTCTCGCAGGTGCTGGACGACAGCATCGAGGGCTTCGCGCGGGTGTTCGCCAAGCGCGACATCCGCGTGTCGGCCCAGGCCGAGGACGCGGCCACCTTCGTGCGCGCCGACCAGGCCCTGCTGGCGCAGGCCTTCAACTGCCTGCTGACCAACGCGATGGAGGCCATGCCGCACGGCGGTGAGGTGAAGCTCTCGACTTCGCTGGCGGGCCCGGGCCGGCTGCGCGTGAGCATCAGCGACACCGGCATCGGCTTCTCGCCGGCGGGCCTGCAGAACGCCTTCATTCCGCGCAAGTCGACCAAGCGCACCGGACTCGGACTGGGGTTGCCGCTCACGCGCCGCATCGTCGAGCGATTCGGCGGCACGATCGAGCTGAAAAGCCGCAGCACGGGCGGGGCGACGGTGAACGTCGATCTCCCGATCGCCCGGTGAGCCGCTCGGTCGTCATCGTCGAGGACAACGCCACGCTGGCCAAGAACATGGCCACCTACCTGCGCCAGCACGGGTGGGAGACGCGCACGGCCGCGCAGGCCGGCGAGGCGCTGGACCAGATCGGCGAGGCGCAGCCCGACGTGGTGCTGGTCGACTACAGCCTGCCGGGGATGGACGGCCTGGAACTGCTGCGCCGCCTGCGCAGCGGCCATCCGGGCGTGAAGTCGATCATGATCACCGGCCACGGCAGCGTGGACATCGCGGTGGAGGCGATGAAGTCCGGCGCCTGCGACTACCTGTCCAAGCCGATCGCGCTGAGCGACCTGCGCGTGACCATCGAGAAAGCCGTCCGGAGCGAAGCTTCGGTGCGCGCCAACGCCCAGCCGGCGCCGGGCAGCGAGGCCGCGCTGGACAAGCTGCTCGGCGAGTCGCCGCCGATGCAGGCGATGAAGGAGTTGATGCGGCGGCTGCTGGAGGCCGAGCACGCGCTGCGCGACCGCGACCGCCCGGCCGTGCTGATCACCGGCGAGACCGGCACCGGCAAGGAACTGGTGGCGCGCGCCATCCACGACGGCGGGCCGCGGCGCGAAGGACCGTTCATCGAGCTGAACTGCGCGTCGATCCCGGCGTCGCTGGTCGAATCGGAGCTGTTCGGCTTCGAGCGCGGCGCGTTCACCGACGCGCGCGAGCGCAAGCGCGGGCTGGTCGAGCTGGCGGAGGAGGGCACGCTGTTCCTCGACGAGATCGGCGAGCTCGACCTGCCGGCCCAGTCCAAGCTGCTCAAGCTGATCGAGGACCGCGTCACCCGGCGCCTGGGCGGCGTGCGCGAGCAGCGCAGCAACGTGCGGATCGTCGCCGCCACCAACCAGGACCTGGAGCGGCTGGTGGCCGCCGGGCGCTTCCGCGGCGACCTGTTCTTCCGCCTGCGGATCGTGCTGATCCGCGTGCCGCCGCTGCGCGAGCGCGGCGGCGACGTCCTGCTGCTCGCGCGGCACTTCGTCAGGCTGCACGGCCAGCGCTACGGCAAGCCGGGCATGCGCCTGTCGGCCGGCAGCGAGCAACTGCTGGTCCGGTATGCGTGGCCGGGCAACGTGCGCGAGCTGCGCAACTGCCTCGAGCAGGCCGTGCTGATGGCGCCGGGCGAGGAGATCGGCCCGGACCGGCTGCTGCTGTCGCCGGTGACGGCGATCGGGTTGAATCCACCGAGCGACGCGCCCGCCGTGCTGCCCGAGCAGGGCCTGGTGCTGGGCGAGATCGAGGGCACGCTGATGCTGCAGGCGCTGACGCGCACGCACTGGAACGTGACGCGCGCGGCCAAGCTGCTGGGCCTGTCGCGCGACACGCTGCGCTACCGCATCGAGAAGCTGGAACTCAAGCCGCCGCCCGGTCCGCGTTGAAATCGGGGCAACTGCCCCGGTCACTGGGGCATCTCACCCACTTCGACCGGCGCCTGGGAGCGTACTCAACCGCCCGGCATCGAGCATGCGCCGGTCCGGAGCATGCAGGACGCGGGAGTGCACCCCGTTGGCACGGGCGATGCAGCCGCGAGGGTTCCCAAAGGAGCCTCTTGATGCCCACAGCCCGTTCGCAATCCTCCCGCCCGATCCTGCGCGGAATCCTCCTGGCCGCCGCCTGCGCGCTCGGCACGACACTGCCCGCGCAGGCCGCCTCGTCGAAGTTCTGCGAGGGGGGCGGCTTCTCGATCCTGCTGTCCAACGGAACCACGGTTCGCTTCGCCGACCGCGACGTGACGCTGGCCGCCGCCTCGCTCGGCGATTCGTTCACCGTGCGCGGCCGCTACGTGCAGTTCGAAGTCGACTCCGCGACCTTCGGCATCCGCAACTACAAGTTCCTGGCGTCCAACGCGGCCGGCACGCAGACGGCGGGCGGCGACGCGCCGGTGTTCGCGAGCAAGATCCCGGACCACAAGGGCGCGCGGCTGACGAGCTCGGCCGCGGTCGAGTTCAAGGACGAGAACATCGGGCTGGAGCGCTCCGGCAACGGCATCAGCATGAAGATCCAGGCCAAGGACTGCACCCAGGGCGGGCTGTTCCAGATGGAGCCCGAGCGTGCCGACGGGCAGCGCACGCGCATCACGCACGTGCTGGCGGAAGGCACTTTCTATTTCGACAACCCCAACTTCCGCGAGCGCGAGGGCGACGTGGTGCCGTTCAACCCGAGCGATCCGACGCGCGCCACGACCGTGACCGTCACGCCGCGCATCAACTGGGCCAACGACGTCTCGCCCGAGTTCGTCGGCCGCGACAGCCCGCAGGTCGCCACCCGCGTCCTGCCCGAGCCCGACGCGCCGCCGCCGCAGGGCTGCACCAACCAGATCCGCACGCGCACCGGCGCGCTCGTGCCGGTCCGCCATTGCGGTCGCGTCTCGGTGTGGGACGTGGCCAGCGGCGGCCGCATGGGCATGGTGACGGGCGAGGACGCCGTCGAGGTGGCGCCCCCGGCCACCGATTGCGTGCAGGACTGCCAGGCCCAGAACCGCGTGCGCGGCGGCGCGGTGGTGCTGGGTCATCCGTTCCCCGTGCCGGACGCTTCGCGGCTGAAGCCGCCGTTCCCGCCGGGGTTCACGCTGCCCTGAAAGAGGGAGCCGAACCCAATGACCGCATGGCCGTGGTTCGTGATCGCACCGGAGCGGCACTTGTGTGACGAGTCGGACCCATCGGAAAAAGGCGCGGCCGGCGCGCCGGCGGATGCCATCGAGCTCGACATCTGCGCGGACTCGCCGTTGCGCATCGAGTCCGCTCCCGATGGCGGACTGACGATCACGTGCTACCGGCTCGAGGAGCACTCGCGCATGGTCACGATGCGCCTGCGGTTCACGCCCGCCGCCGCGGCCAACCTGATCGGCGGCCTGTACCGGGCCGTGCAGTCGGGGGCCGTGAGCGCGGACGAAGAGGAGCCGCCGCCTCATTGAGCCGGGCGGCCTAGCCGATGGCCATCAGCGAGGCATTGCCGCCGGCCGCGGCGGTGTTGATGCTGAGCGCGCGCTCGGTCACCAGGCGCTCCAGCGGGATCGCGCTGTCGCCGGGTTCCAGGCGCTCGACGCCGATGACGGGGCCTTCGCGATCGGCCAGGCGGCGCTGCACCTCGACGAGTTCCTCGACGGACCCGTGCAGGAGCACGGTGTCGAAGGCGACGCCGGGGGCGGCCCAGTCGCTCGTCAGCGCGACGTGGGCGCGGTCGTCCGGGGACAGGCGGTCGAGGAGGGCGCGCGCTTCGGCCGGCCAGATCGCGCGGCTGCCGACCGAACGCACCGCGGCCAGCTGGGTGAGGCGATCCGCATCGTTCGACGCGAGGCAGAGCACCGCGGAGCGCGGCACCAGGCTGTAGACGTTGCGCTCGCCGGTGGGTCCGGGAAGGACGTCGGCTTCCGTGGCGCGGGCCAGCACGTCGTGGGGCCGCTTCGACAACAGGCGGTAGAGGTACAGCGGCCCGCCCGCCTTCGGCCCCGTGCCCGACAGGCCCTCGCCGCCGAACGGCTGCACGCCGACGACCGCCCCGACCATGTTGCGGTTGACGTAGACGTTGCCCGCGTGCGCGGTCTCGACCACGCGCGCGATTGTCTCGTCGATGCGCGTGTGCAGGCCGAGGGTCAGGCCGTAGCCGGTGGCGTTGATCTGGCCGAGCAGGCCGTCCAGCTCGTCGCGACGGAAGCGCACGAAGTGCAGCACGGGACCGAAGACCTCGCGCTGGAGTTCGGCGATGCCGTCGATCTCGATGACGGTCGGCGGGACGAACGTGCCGCGCGCGAGCGGAGCGGTCTGGTGGACGCGCCGGCCCTTCGCGCGCATGGCGTCGATGTGCCGCTCGATGTGGGCCCGCGCTTCGTCGTCGATGACGGGGCCTACGTCGGTGGCGAGTTGCCGCGGGTCGCCCATGCGCAATTCCGCCATCGCGCCCAGGAGCATCTGCAGGATGCGGCCGGCGGCCTCCTCCTGCACGCAGAGCACGCGCAGGGCGGAGCAGCGCTGGCCGGCGCTGTCGAAGGCGGAAACCAGAACGTCGGCGACCACCTGCTCCGCGAGCGCCGAGGAATCCACGATCATGGCGTTCTGGCCTCCGGTCTCCGCGATCAGCGGGATCGGGCGGCCGCTGGCGTCCACGCGGCCGGCGATGCTTCGCTGGAGGATGCGGGCCACTTCGGTGGAACCGGTGAACAGCACGCCTTGCACGCGCGCGTCGCCCACGAGCTTCGCGCCGACGACCGCGCCTTCGCCGGGCAGCAGCTGGACGGCGAAGCGCGGCACGCCGGCCGCCCACAGGGCACGCACGGCCTCGGCGGCGATCAGCGGCGTCTGTTCCGCCGGCTTGGCGAGCACGACGTTGCCGGCCGCGAGCGCCGCGCTGACCTGGCCCATGAAGATCGCCAGCGGGAAGTTCCAGGGGCTGATGCAGGCCACGGGGCCGAGCGGCCGGTGCGTGCCGTTGTCGAAGTGCTCGCGCACCTCGCGCGCGTAGTAGCGCAGGAAGTCCACGGCTTCGCGGACTTCGGCGATGGCGTTGGAGGCGGTCTTGCCGGCTTCGCGGATCAGCAGCGCCATCAGGCGCGGCATGTCGCCTTCGAGGCTGTCCGCGGCGGCTTCGAGGAATTCGGCCCGGCGCGCGGGCGGCATGGCGGCCCAGTCGCCGGCGCGGCGGGTGGCGGCGGCCAGCGCGATGTCGACGTCGTCTGCAGTGGCCTCGTGCACGAAGCCGACGACGTCCGGGCGGTCGGCGGGATTCGACACGGGCTTGCGCTCGCCGGGGGTGGTGGAATCCGCGAGCAGCGGGCGGGCGTCCCAGGCTTCCCGGTTCGCGGCGTCGAAGGCCTGCGCGAGGCCTTGCAGTTGGCGCTCGTCGTTCAGGTCCAGGCCGCGCGAGTTCCGCCGCGTGGGGCCGTAGATGTCGCGCGGAAGCGGGATCGCGGGATGCGGCAGCCCCACTGCGCCTTCGGTGCGGGCGTACTCGTCGATCACCTCGGCAGGATCGCGCACCAGCTCCTCGAGCGGGATCGTCGAATCGGCGATGCGGTGCACGAACGACGTGTTGGCCCCGTTTTCCAGCAGCCGCCGCACCAGGTAGGCGAGCAGGGTCTCGTGCGTGCCGACCGGCGCGTAGATGCGGCAGGGTCGCCCGAGCTTGCCCTGCGCCGGATCGCCGACCACCTGCTCGTACAGCGGCTCACCCATGCCGTGCAGGCACTGGAACTCGTACTGGCCGGGCGTGTAGCGGCGCGGGTCGGCCAGTTCGTGGATGGCGGCCAGCGTGTGGGCGTTGTGCGTGGCGAACTGCGGGTAGACGGCTTCGGGCGCGGCGAGCAGCCGGCGCGCGCACGCGATGTAGGCCGCGTCGGTGTAGGGCTTGCGCGTGTAGACCGGATAGCCGTCCTGGCCATCGACCTGCGCGCGCTTGATCTCCGAATCCCAGTACGCGCCCTTGACCAGGCGGACCATCAGGCGGCGGCCGCTGCGCCGGGCCAGGTCGATGACATGGTCGATCACGAGCGGGCAGCGCTTCTGGTAGGCCTGGATCACGAAACCCAGGCCGCCCCAGCCTTGCAGGCGTGGATCGAACGACAGCTGCTCCAGCAGGTCGAGCGAGATCTCCAGGCGCTCGGATTCCTCGGCGTCGATGTTCAGGCCGATGTCGTACTGCCTGCACAGCGCGCACAGCCGCACCAGCGTCGGGTACAGCTCGTCCATCACGCGGGCGTGCTGGGCGCGGCTGTAGCGCGGATGCAGGGCGGAGAGCTTGATCGAGATGCCGGGGCCTTCGTACACGCCGCGGCCGGCGGACGCCTTGCCGATGGCGTGGATGGCCGCTTCGTAGTCGCGCAGGTAGCGCCGGGCGTCGTGGGCGGTCATCGCCGCTTCGCCCAGCATGTCGAACGAGTAGCGGAAGCCCTGCGTTTCGCGTTCGCGGGCGTTGCGCAGTGCCTCCTCGATGGTTTCGCCCGTGACGAACTGCTCGCCCATCATCCGCATGGCCATGTCCACGCCCTTGCGGATCAGCGGCTCGCCGCCCAGGCCGACCAGCCGCGCGAGCGAGGAGGACAGGCCGGATTCGCTGTGGGTAGCCACCAGCTTGCCGGTGATCAGCAGGCCCCAGGTCGCCGCGTTCACGAACAGCGAAGGGCTCTTGCCCAGGTGCGACTGCCACTGGCCGCGCGAGATCTTGTCGCGGATCAGCCGGTCGCGCGTGGCGGCGTCGGGCACGCGCAGCAGGGCTTCGGCCAGGCACATGAGGGCGACGCCTTCCTGGGACGACAGCGCATATTCCTGCAGCAGGTTCTGCACGATGCCGGCGCGGCCGGCCGAGGCCTTGCGCTGGCGGAGGTTGGCGGCGATACGGCGGGCGAGCGACTGGGTGCTCCGCGCGAGATCGGCCGGCAGGCGGGCCGCTTCGTGGATGTGCTGCACGGCCTGCGGTTCGGGGAGGCGACAGGCGGCGGTGATGGCTTGCCGCTGGACGGACTGGGCCAGCGGGGACGGTTCGAAGAAGGGGGCGGACGGGTTCATCTGGGACCCTATGTTCCGCGTTACCGTTAGGATGTTGCTCGGTTTTTGAGGCAAGTTACTGAATTAATCGCTATCGAGATGGACGGCCTTGGTGAATTGGACGGAATCGATCGCCGCATCCTGCAGCGCCTGCAGGAGGACGGGCGGATTTCCAACCTGAAGCTGGCGGAGGCGGTCTCGCTCTCCCCGACGGCCGTGCTGGCGCGCGTGCAGCGCCTGACGCGCGACGGCTACATCGAGGGCTACGAGGCGCGGCTCAATCCCAGGCTGCTGGGGGCGGGGATGCTGGTGTTCGTGGAGGTGCTGCTGGACCGCACGACGCCGCATGTCTTCGATGAGTTCCGGGCCGCGGTGCAGGTGCATCCGGAGATCCTGGAGTGCCACATGGTGGCGGGCGGCTTCGACTACCTGATCAAGACGCGGGTGGCGGACATGGACGCCTATCGCACCTTCGCGGGCAGCGTGCTGTGGAAGCTGCCCGGGGTGCGGGAAACGCGGACCTACGCCGTGATGGAGGAAGTGAAGCACTCGACGAGGCTTCACATCCCCTGAGCGGTCCGCTCAGTGCGCGGGCCGCGCGTAGGCGAACGGCTGCAGCGCGTTGCGCAGGCGCGCGGCCGAGGGCTCGGAGACCATGCTGAACAGAACTCGGGTGAAGCGCGGCTCGCTCACGCCCGAGGTGATGTACTGCCAGCGGTAGGCCTTCAGCACGGATTCGCGCAGCTGGTCCTTCTCGAGCTGGGTGAAGCGGCCGGCGGCGTTGGTCACGAAGTACTCGACATCCGAGGTGGCTTGCATCTGCAGGATGCCGTCGATGGCGCCGACGAGTTCGATGAGTTCGTCGACGGCGTTCTCGCGCTGCGCGGGCGTCAAGCCGGCGTCGGCCCGGAGCAGTTCCAGTTCATCCAGCACGGCGTGCTGCGACTCTTCGCGCCAGTGGAAGAGGAACACGTCCTTCCATAATGGACAGATGTCCTCGCCGTGCTCGATGCTGGCGCGGAAGTGCGCCTGGGTGAACAGCTCGATGTCCAGCGTCAGCGCGAGGACGGCCCAGGTGCTCTTGCCGAGCACCACGCGGCCGACGTCGTTGGGGTGCGCCACCTGGCGATACCCGGCGGGCATGCCGCGGCTCATCATCTCCTCGAGGCGGCGGAACAGCGCCTGGTGCTTGAGCTCCTCGTCGGTCATCCGCACCAGCGCCTCGAGCGCGACCTGGTCACCCAGCCAATGGTCGCGGCCGACTTCCAGCGCCTTGGCACCGATGAACCGTTCGACCAGGCCGAACATGAACGCGTAGGTGCGGCCTTGCACCTGCGAAAGGAAGCGCCGGTCGGACTCGGCCAGGAACGGAATCTCGTCGACGAGCGAAAGCCCGGTGGGAAGGAAAGTGCGGCCGTAGTCGAAGGAGCGGCCGCAGATGACGTCCTTCTCGATCTCCCAGCGAACGCGTTGCGAAGCCTCGATGACGCGGGCGTACTTGCGGGTGTTGTCGGTGATCATGGTTCCTCGTGCGGGTTGTGAAGGGAGCCGGACCATTGAGCGGATCGACGCGAGTCGCCAGACAGGAAGTCATGTCGTCGTCGGTTACCTGCACTTACCGGGCGCGATGACCGGCGGCAGTTCGCAAGCGTGCGCACGCATTGAACGATCGCTGCTTCGCATTCAACCCAGGAGCAGTCGATGTTTGATCACCGTGCCCAGCCTTCGGCAACCGCGGGCGCATTCCGCGTGCTGGTGGTCGACGACAACGCCGACGTCGCCGAGTCGCTCGGCGTGCTTCTGCGGATGCACGGCCATGGCGTCCTCACCTGCCTGCATCCGAACGAGGCCTTGAAGGCCGCGCCGGGTTTCGATCCGCAGGTGTGCGTCCTGGACATCGGGCTTCCCGGCATGAGCGGGCATGAACTCGCGAAGGCGCTGCGCAGCGCCGGCGTGACGAGGGCGACCTACATCGCGGTGACCGGCTACGGCTCGGATGAAGCCCGCCGGGCGTCGGACGCGGCCGGGTTCGCGATGCACCTCACGAAGCCCGTCGATCCAGGCTACTTGCTCGAGAAGCTGGCGTCCATCAAGGAGGCCCGATTCATGGATGACCTTGGCCCTAAGAACGGATGGTTCGGCAGCCTCAGAGTCGCTTCAGAGGCATCTGTTCGTGTCTCGTAAGGAGGGGCCATGTGGCAGCAGGAAGCGTTCAGCAGGAGCAAGCCTTGGGAGTGGTTTCTGGGGCGGTTCCGCTCCCGCTACGACGACGATCGGATGACCAGCATCATCGACAGTGAAGAAGTCATCCGGGATGAAGTCGAGGACGCCCTGGACAAGTACGGCATCCGCCGTCCTTGCTACAGGCTCCGACTCCTGATGTGCCCGGGCGGGGAGAGCGTCGACGACCTGCAGCCCGGCCCCGAGGAATGGATCCTCTGCGTGGCACTCACCCTGAAGTCGGGCGAGATCGTCAACGCGATGACCACGCTCGAGAAATACCTGCACCGCCGGCTCGACCGTTACGCCATCAGGGTGAGGGCTGTGTACTGGCGAGTGCTCGCGGTTTGACCTGGACCTGCGTGGCGGCCACCGGAACTTCCGTCCGACTTTTCGGAGCGCAGCTGGCGAAATGGCTGGTTGCGTCGGTTCTCCTGGGTGTTTCGATCGCGTTCGGTGTTCCTGTCGCCAGGGACTTCGCGGCGCGGACTTCCGTGGCGACGGGTGCCGACGCACTTGTCGAAGCGTTTCGCCTGGCTCGCTCGGAGGCGATGACCCGCAAGGTGGCGGTGACGGTCTGCAAATCGGTGAACACCCAGGGCACTCCTCCCGCCTGCGCGGAAAGCACCGCCGAGTGGCCGGACGGCTGGGTTGTGTTCGTGGATGGCGGCACCATCGGAACGATCGAAGCTGCAGACAAGGTGATCTGGACGAGCAGTTCCGGCGGGGCGATCGACACGGTTTCCGAGAGGCCCATCCGGGTCGCGTCCGTCACCTTCAATCCCCTTGGCCCGATCACCGGGCCCACAGGCACTCTCGAAGTTCACATCGCATCGTCGTTGTCGCGTGGATCTTTCGGACGGGTGGTCTGCCTTTCCATCCTCGGAAGGGCGCATGTTTCGAAATCGGGGGCGTGTCAGCCATGAAGCTGTTCAGATTCTTCAAGTCAGCGGCGACCCCGGTGGCGCCGAAGATCCGCGAGCGGCAAGTCGCGACGGAGCGGACCCGCGCTGTCCGCACCGAAGTGGTCAGGCTCGCGCTGCGGGACACGCTTGCGCGGGCGAGAATCCCCCTGGACCAGGTGGGGTTCGAGCTGCTGCCCGCGGCGGATCGTGTCACCCCCAAGGTGCACGTCCGGCTCGCCTTGCCCCGATGGGACGGGTGGCTCGTGCAGGCGGTCGTCGAATTGGAGCGGGGTCTGTTCCGCCGCATGAAGCTGCTGGACGCGATGTGCCATCTGTGGGTGGTCGACATCAGCTGGCGATTCGCGGATCCGGTGGCAGGGGCTCCCGCGCATGTTCACAAGCCCGTGCCCGCCCCCAAGACCGTCGATCGCGAAGCATTGCTGGATGCCGAGCGGGAGAGCCAGTTCGACGGCCGCGATGCTCACCCGGAGTTCAGTCCGACGCAGCCGATGATGAGGTGACATAAGGACTGCTTGCCTCAGGAGAGTTCACATAGCTTCGCTGTTCCTTTCATCACAGCGAAGACCATGCAAAGACCTCTGCTGAAACTCCTCCTGCTCTCCTGCCTTGTCGTCACCGCCTACGGGTGTGGAGGCGGAAGCAGCGATCCGGATACTCGGACCGTCGCGGAAGGTGTCTCGTTCGAGGACGTTCCGCCGGAAGACCTGGGTTTCGCAGACAGGAGCCTTGTTCCAGCTGTATTTGTCGTGGTCACCCCTCGAGCTGGCGCGGGCGGCGGAGATTCATGGGTGGTCTGGCCCGAGAGCCTGGCGATGAATGTCCTGGACGAGAACAACATGTACGCGAAGGAAGATGACGTGCTCAGTTGGCCAGATGCCTTCGGGGCCATCTATTCCAGCCGCGCGGATTGCTCTGCTTTTGTGACCCTCTCCCTGATGAAGGCCTTCGGGTTCGGGCGTGAAGACATAGACGCATGGATGGGGAGCAAGAACCCGTCATCCGCGCGCTACCACGACAACATCCTCTTCCAGAACAACTTCCAGCGGATTCAGCGTGCGCCTGATATCCGGCGAGGTGACATCCTCGCGATGAAGTATCTGGACAAGGCAAGCGGTGGCACCGGGCACGCAATGATCGCGGCAAGTGCCCCCGCCCTTCGCTCCTCGACCGAGCCGGTTATCGATGGCACCGTCCAGTATGAGCTGAGGGTCATCGACTCCACAGCGTCCCTGCATGGCACGGACACGCGAACGGGCACCGGAGCCAACGGTGGCGACCAGGACGGCGCGGGGCTCGGAACGATGCGCCTCTACGCAGACGCGGTCACGGGGCAGATCACGGGCTACACCTGGAGCCTGTCGAGCGGCTCGACCTACTTCACGGCGACCAGCCCCGCCGACGATCGCCGGAGCCTGAAGGTCGGAAGGATGACGTTCACCCAGTAGGCGGCGGCACAAATGCAAAGCTTATTCAAGTCGGCTTGCGTCCTCGCAGGCTTGTGGGCTTCTCTCTCGCTGGTGAGCTGCGGCGGCGGTTCCTCTTCTTCGCAGACTGCCGGCGGGTTGTCATGCTCGGTCGTGGACGGCGCCTCGCCGCTGGTCCACTCGGACGCCGAAGGCTGCAGCGATGCAACTTTCCGCGCGGATCACCCGCGGATCTCGATGGATCCGGCCAGGCTCAGCTCGGTTCAGGCCCGGGCTGCAAGCGAGGAGTGGGACGCCGTCTACCACCACCTGAAGGCCCAGGCCGGGCTGACCGCCGGCTTCGATTACGGCGTCGAGGCCTGGCACTTCGCGCTGGCCTACCTCGTCACGGGCGAAGAGGTCTTTGCCTTGCGGGCCATCGATTTCGCCGACCGGTTCGTCGCGGCGCGGACTGACGGTCCGATCGATGCATCACCGGGCTCGCCCCCGTGCGTCGCCCGGTATCCGGCGGGCCTTCCCGATACCGACTTCGCGAACCCCGGGCGCTGCCTCTCCGCGGGCAGTTACCTCTACGCCCACTACTACGTGAAGAACGTCGCCCTGGTGTACGACTGGCTCCATCGGCGGCTCACCCCGGAGCAGAAGGAAAGTTATCGCGCCTACATGAGAACGGCGGTCGATCGCATCTGGAATAGCCGCGGCGATACCGCCTGGGCGCTGGACGATCCGGCCAACAACTACCACTACGGCTACCTGTCCGCCACACTGCTGCAGGTGTTGGCCACGTGGGGCGAGGACGCGAGCGCCGTGCAGAACTGGAACTTCCTCGTCGAGAAGAAGTGGCCGGCCGTCTTCAACTACCTCAAGGACGACGGCCGCGGCGGCTACTGGCACGAGGGAACCCACTACGGTCGCAAGTCCAAGCAGGACCTTCTTGAAATCCTGCTCTGGCTGCGGGATGCCTCGGTGGACCGCAAACTCGACCTCTTCAAGTCGCCCGGCTTCACCTACCCCGATGAACTGGTGCGCTACCAGCTCTACGCCATGCAGCCGGACGTCTATGCCAAGCGCGGAACGCTGGGCTATCGGGGCACTCCCTACGACGCTGCCAACAACCCGCCGACGCTGGTGCAGGTCGGCGACCTCGCGAGCGATGCGCAGGGCCCGGTGACGGCCGCCGACGCCGCGCTGATGACGATGCTGGCCGACGGCCTGTCGGGCCAGCCCATGGGCGCGGTCGCGCAACACTGGCTGCGCGAATGGTCGTCCGGCGTGCACCGCACGCGACGCGCCCTTCTCCATGAGTTCCTGTTCGACGATCCTTCCAGGGCCGCGCAGGACTACCGCTCCGAAGCCGTCCTTCCCACCTTCACCGCGTCCGCGAACTGGTTCCATTCGCGCAGCGACTGGTCGGCCGACGCCACCGCCGTCAGTTTCTTCAGCGCGAGCGGTCCACAGATCACCAGCCACCAGCACCGCGACCAGAACAGCTTCGTGGTCTGGCACAAGGGCTGGCAGGCGGCTGATCTCAACAGCTGGAGCGGCAGCGGACTGGCCGACGACACGGCCATCCACAACACGCTGCTGCTGAACGGCAAAGGCCAGCGCACGCCCATCCTCGATCCGCGCTTCAGCGCCAACGACCCGGGCTATGGACGCATCGCCGCGGTCCATGGGTCCACGGCGGTACCGGGACTCAGGGCCGTGATCGGAGACGCCGCGAAAGCCTACGGCGAGCTGACGAACTCAGGAACCACGGTCAGCCTCGCACTGCAGCGCTTCAACCGACTGCTCGTGCACTACGGAGACGTCGTCGTGGTGGGCGACAGTGTCCTGACCGCCAACGGCGCGCCGGACAACATCACGTACGCCGTCCACAACCGGGGCACGTTCACCCCTGCCGCGGACCCGCGGACCTACGTCGTCTCGTCGCCTTGCGGTGAAAGCATGTTCGCCGGTCCGGGCTGCGTCGACGTGATGGCGGGCGGACGCATGGTGCACACGACGGTGGTTCCCGCAAGTCCGACCCTCAGTGTCCAGAACGGCGGCTATTCCGGCCGCGAGAGCCCCGTCATCGAGGGGACCGGACTGCTGCTGGACGTGGTCGGCCCCGCGCAGGTGATGGTCAATGCCATGGTCTTCACCGACCAGGGTTCGACCGCGATGCCGGTGGTGGAAGCGCTTGCGGCCGCCAGCGGCTTCATCGGCGCCCGCGTGGTGCATGAGGGCACGGAGCTGCTCGTGCTGCTCCGCGACGATGCGAGGGGCGACCCGCTGGCGGGTCTGTCCTACATCGCGGCCGATCCGGGCCCGCACGCGCTGCTCATATCCGGACTGCTGCCTGGGCGCTATCGCATCACTCAACCGGACGGCACCGCTTTCGAGGTCGGAGCCGTCGACGAAGGCGGCCTGTTGTCGGCGCGTGTCGCCGGCGGCGGCCAGGTCGCCATCACGCGCCTGCCGTAGGACGCGCCCCGCGCAGCAGCTGCCACGCGCAAGCCGCCGTCGGCAGCGCCAGCGCCAGGTAGCCGGCCCGATAGCTGTCGAACGCTCCCGACAGCATGCCGAACAGCACCGGGCCGAGCACCACCCCCAGGAAAGTCACCGACAAGGCGCCGCCCGTCGCGGCGCTGGCCTGGCCTGCCGGCGCGAGCCGCGCCACCTCGGCCAGGTACACGCCGTTCCAGCCGGTGGCCGAAGCGCCGAAAGCCGCCATCAGCACGAGCACCAGCAGCAGCGGGCCGCCGACCTGCAGCGCCGCCGTGATCGCGCAGCACAGCGCCATCAGCACCGAGAGCGCCGCGAGCATGCGCCGCGGTCCTAGCCACCGGTCCGCCAACCAGCCCCACAGCACGCGACCGATGACGCCGCCCACCTGCGCCGTCGACAGCACCACGCCCGCCACCACCAGGCTGTAGCCCAGCGCCGAATGCAGATAGGTCACGAGATACGTGGCCAGGCACATCTGCACGGCGGAGAACACGAATGAGAAGGACGTCAGCTGCGCGAGCTGCGGCTGCGACACCACCAGCCGGATCGGCCCGGTGAGGCTCGCAACGCCGAGCGGGCGGCCGGGCTCGCGATCGGCATCGAGCTCATCGCGCATCGGCTGCGCGATCACGGCGCACACGATGTTGCCGACGGCCACCGCCAGCAGCGCGGCGTCGGTGCCGCCGAACACCAGCAGGCCCGGCACCAGCGCGCCCGCCATCACGCCCCCTAGCGGCACGCCGGTCTGCTTGATCGAGAACACCAGCGACACGCGATCCGGCGGCGTGGTGCGCGCCAGCAGGTGCGAACTCGCCGGCGTGATCGGCCCGTAGCCGACCCCGATCAGGAAAGCGCCGACCAGCGCCGACACCGCGCCAGGCGCGGCCGCCAGCAGCACCAGCCCCGCCGCGCAGACCAGCAGTCCCAGCTGGCTCACCCGGATCGCGCCCCAGCGCAGCACCCAAGGACCCGACATCAGGCTGGCCACCATGGCCCCGGCGTAGACGACGGCGATGTACAGGCCGATGAGGGTGGGCGATACGTTCAGCGATTGCGCCATCGCGGGCGCCATGGCCGGAACCGTGAGTACGGCCATGGACACCAGCGCCTGGATCGCCAGCGTCACCGCCAGCACGCTCCAGGCGCCGGAAGGATCTCGGGTCATCCGCTGATCCTAGCTCGGCGCGGCGCGCGCTCTTCCTATGATCGCTGACGATGGAACAAGAGCTGGAACTCCCGCGCGAGGCGCGCGACCTGGCGCGGCACGCGCGCCGCCACGAAACACCTTGCGGCGACGGCCACTTGGTGTGGCACAGCTGGGGCGAGGGCGAGCCGGTGCTGATGCTGCACGGCGGCAGCGGAAGCTGGACGCACTGGCTGCGCAACATCCCCGCGATCGTCGAGGCCGGCCGCATGGCCGTGGTCCCCGACCTGCCGGGCTTCGGCGAGTCGGCCAGCCCACCGGGCGGTGGCGACGCCGATGCGGTGGTGGCGCCGCTGCTCGAAGGGCTGGACGCGCTGCTGGGCGAGCGGCCGCTCGACGTGGTGGCGTTCTCGTTCGGCTCGCTCGTCGCCGCGCTGCTCACTTCGCAGCACCCCCGGCGCGTGGCGCGACTGGTGCTGGTGGGCGCGCCGGTGGTGCCGTTGCAACGCGGCCGGGGCGTGGAGCTCAAGCCCTGGAGCCGCACCTCGAGCAGGGAGGAGCGCGCGAAGGTGCATCGCCACAACCTCGCGGCGCTCATGCTGCACCGCCCCGAATCGATCGACGAGTTGGCCTTGGCGCTGCACGCCGCCAACGTGCCGCGCGACCGCATGCGTCGCCGTCGGCTGGTCACCACGACCGCGATGCAGGACGCGGTCGCGCGATTCGCCTGCCCGTTCAGCGCGATCTACGGCGCCGAGGACGTGCTGCTGCACGGCATCTGGCCGCAGGTGGAAGCCGCGCTGCATGCCAATCCCGGCTTCCGCGGCATGACGGCGATCGCCCAGGCCGGCCATTGGGTGCAGTACGAGGAAGCCGACCGCTTCAACGCCGCGATGCTGGCCGCGCTGCGCGCCTGACCGCATCCGCGCGGCGGCCCACGGCCGCGGTGCGCTTGCGAAGCATTACGTTCCATTCATTCGGTGACCGCGCGTGCGCCGCCGCGCGCGACGGAAGGGACGCCGACGGCGTGGCGCGTCTTTCCCACGGACGGGATGCCCGGTGCGCACCATCGAGGGTCCCTGAAAAGAGGATGGAACACGCGCGGGCATGGACCGGAGACTGCGACCCCAGAGGAGTCCCGGAATGATCCGAAGAAGCCATGCTTTCCCTGCGACGGCCGTCGCGCTCGCCGCCTGCGCGGCAATGAACGCCGCACCCGCCGTCGCGCAGGCGCCCTCCATCGATATCCAGTCCCGCGCGGAGCAATGGCTGCTGGCTGGCAGCCTGGACGATCCCTACTGGGTGATCGACAACCGATGGGGCCAGGGCTCGGTCCCGAACGACGCGTTCTCGCAGGGCGTGGGCGGCGGCAGCAGCGCCGACGGCCGGATCGCCTTCCGCATGCAGTGGCGGTGGCCGCAAGGCGACACCGAAGTGAAGGGCTACCCCGCCGCGCTGAACGGCCGCAAGCCGGGCTATGCGGGCTACACGACTTCGCTGCTGCAAGGCGCGGGACTGGCGCCGTCGAACGCGTCCGCGACGGCCCGCCTGTTCCCGCTGAAGCTGCCGGTGACCCCCGTGAAGGCCCACGTCGCCTTCCAGCACAACTCGCCGCCCACGGGGCAGGGCCATCTCACGTTCGACATCTGGCTGCAATCCGACGCGCGCCAGGACAACGGCTGGACGGCCTCGTCGATCACGCACGAGATCATGATCCCGCTGGACCTCTGGGGGAACTACGGCGCGCACGACACGCGCGGCGGCCGCAATCCCGGCTGGTACGACCACGACGCGACCATCGCCGGCAAGCTCTACCACGTCTACATCACCAAGGACGGCGACGGCTGCAGCCGCTACAACTTCGGCAGCCTGAGCGGCGCCTACGGCAAGACCGGATGGAAGCTGATCGCCTTCGTGCCGGCGCAACTGCCGGTCCCTCCGGGCGAGCTCGACCTGGCCGCGATCGTCAACCATGTGGCGACGCGCAGGGACGCTTGCGGCGAACCCTGGGCGCGCGGCGACGAGTACCTGGTGAGCGCGGAGCTCGGCGTCGAGCCGGTGGTGGGCACCGGCGACGTCAGCGTGTACGACTACAAGTTGTCGAACACGGGCGTCACCGCCACGGGTACGACGGTCGTGGTGCCGGCGCGGCCCTTGGGCGGTGGTGGATACAACCCGGGGCCCGGTGGCGGTGGCGGTGGCGGCGGTGGCAATTCCGGCAGCGGTGGAGGTGGAAACGCCGGCAATGGCGGGAATGATGGCAACGGCGGCAACACCGGGAACGGAGGCCATGACGGCGGCGCGAACACCGGCGGCGGCAACACGGGCGGCGGCACCGGCGCCAACGACGACGACGCGAACAAGGGCAAGGACAAGTACCACAAGTTCGACCGGGACGGCAGCCGCGTCGACAAGAACGGCAACAAGGCCAAGCCCGTCACCGCCAAGCCCCGCAGCGAATCCACGGAAGGGACTGCGCCGGCCGGCTCGACGGCGACGCCTCCCGCTGCACCGGTGTCCGCCCCTGTCGCGTCGACGCCGCCACCTGCAGCCGGAGCGACGGTTCCTCCACCTGCGGGGACGACCGTGCCGCCCGCCGCGGGATCGGTGGTGCCTCCTCCGACCGGCGCGACGGTGCCTCCTCCGACGGGGGCGACGCTGCCGCCCCCGGCCGGCGCCACGGTGCCTCCGCCGGCCGGTGCGACGCTGCAACCGGCGGCCGGAACGGCGCTGCCACCCCCGACCGCCGCGGCGCCAACTCCAGCCACCGTCGCGCCGCCGCCCGCGGCATCGACGCCGGCTCCTCCAGCACCGCCGACCGTCAATCCTGCGACGGTGCAGGCCCAGCCTGCCGCGGCGGCGGTGCCGGTGCCAACTCCCGCGGCATCCGCGCCCGTCCCGGCTGCGCCGCCTCCCACCGCCCGGACCGGGGCTGCGCCCGCGGCGGCCGCTGTACCTGCCACGCCTGCCAGCGCACCGCCCGCCGCTTCGTAGGACGAAACCCACAGCTCCGGTGGACAACTCTGTGGGAAAGCCTTGCGTGTGCGAGGCAACCTTGCGTGGACATTCGCTTCCGACGCAGTGCTCAAAAAACAGGCAGGCCGGGCCGTTGATGCTGGCGTGTGCTCACCAACTCTCGGTGACGTTGCACCCGCGCCACCGATTAGGCCCTGTCGGCCGAGCTGCCGCTGTCGTCCTACAGCCGAGCCTCAGCGAGGCCGCCACCATGAAGGCTCGCCTCAGCAAGGAGAAGTCCATGGAAGACCAGCACATCGACGCCGACCCGCGACCCCTGACGGAGCGCCGGCGCGGGCTTGCAGGCCTGCTGCAGCGCCTGCGCGCGAACCAGCAGCCGCCGGCGCCTTTCCGCGACAGCGATTTCGAGAACGTCGATATGGGCGTCGAGTGGAGCGGAAGCTCGTTCGATCACCGGCCGGGGACGGCCAAGTAGCGGGCGCGTCAGTCGAGCAGCACCGTGAGCAGCACGCCCAGGCCCGGTGCGATCGACATCACGACGATGAGCGCCCACAGGCCCAGCCCGCCCGGCCGTCGGTCCTCGACGGGACCGGAATCGTTCCACCAGCTGTCGCTGAAATGAGCCTGGACGGGAGTCGTCATGACGGGGATCGTCGCCACGCCCGAGCTCCCTCCGTGTAGGACGCGCGCGGTGCGCGAAGTCGGCGCTTTGCCTGAGCCGTGGCGGTGAGCCCGACCGCGAACGGCGTGCGACCCGGCGACTGACTCGCCGCGCCGAACCGGACCGACAGGCGAGTCCGTGGCAGCCGCGAAGAATGCTCCTCAAGCAACCCAAGCAAAGGAGCAGCGATGAACGACAAGGCCCAGCCCTGGCACGCCGCCGATGAGAAGCGCGAGCCCAGGAAACCCAACGCCGCCCCCACGGGCACGCACAGCCTGACCGGCGGCGGTGCCGAGGTGGGCATGCCCGCCAGGCCGCAAGGCAACGCCGGCGCCGAACGCGGCAACCGGCCCTCCGACGTCGAACCCGCCGAGCCCGATCCGATGGCGGAGCCGCGCGCCAATATCGGCGAGATCCTGGGCCGCAAGCCCTGAAGCGTCGCTCCGCTAGCGCGGCGTTACCAGGCGGCGCCGAACGCGCTGCGCAACTCCGCGATCCGCGCTTCGTCCAGCGGTTGCGGCCGCGGCTGCGACAGCATCCACAGCTTCGCCGTCTCTTCCAGCTCTTCCAGCACGGCCATCGCGCCGGCGGGCGTCTCGTGCCACACGTTGGGGCCGAGCCGCGAGAGCATGACGGCGCGGATCGGCGTGCCGCCGCGGCGGTAGTGCTCGACACGCTGCGCCACCAGCTCGCCGACCGCGGGATCGCCGGGCCGGTGGTACGGGATCACGGGCACGTGGCCCACTTTCATCACGAAGTAAGGCGTGATGGGCGGGAGCAGTTCCTCCTGCGTCGCTTGCAGCGTGAGCGCGACGCAGTGCGTGCTGTGCGTGTGGATCACGCAACCCGCTTCGGGCGCGGCGTCGTAGATGCGCCGGTGCAGCACCAGCGTCTTGCTGGCGCGGTCGCCGCTCACCTGCCGGCCTTGCGCATCGACCTTGGCCAGCGATTCCGGCTGCAGGAAGCCGAGGCAGGCATCCGTCGGCGTGATGAGGAAGCCATCGGCCAGCCGCACGCTGACGTTGCCCGCGGTGGCATGCACGTAGCCGCGCTCGAACAGGCTGCGGCCTACGCGGCAGATCTCGCGGCGCGCCAGGTCTTCGTCGTTCATGCCAGCACCTCGAAAGACTTGCTGAAGAAATCGGCGGTGCCGAAGTTGCCCGACTTCAGCGTGAGGTGAACGCCCGCGCCGTCGCAAGCCTGCGCTTGCGCGAAGCACCACGGCACGCCCGGATCGATCTGCGGCCCGATGCGCAACTGCCGCACGCCCAGCGCCTGCACCGCCGCGCCCGAGGTTTCCCCGCCCGCGACCACGAGTTGCCGCACGCCGCGCTGCACCAGCCCCGCGGCGATGGTGGCCAGCGTGCGTTCGACGATCTCGCCCGCGTGCGCGCCACCCAGCGACTGCTGTACCGCCTTCACCGCTTCGGGCGATGCGGTGGAATAGACCAGCACCGGCCGATCACTGAGCTGCGGCTCGGCCCAGCGCAGCGCCTGCGCCGCGACGTCCTCCCCGGCCGCGATGCGCATCGCATCGACCTCGAACGCCGGCAGGCCGCGCGCGATGAAGTCGCGCACCTGCTGCTGCGTGGCGCTGGAACAGCTGCCCGACACCACCGCGCGCGCACCCTGCGCCGCCGGCAGGCGCGCCGCGTCGGAGGAGGGTTGCAGTCCGTGGTTGGCCGGCAGCGCGATCGCCACGCCGGAGCCGGCGACCACCAGCGGCGCATCGGCGATGGCGCGGCCCAGCGCCATCAGGTCCTGGTTGTCCACGGCATCGACGATGCCGAAGCGCACGCCTTGCGATCGCAGGGCGGCGATGCGCTCACGGATCCCGTCGCTGCCGCGCGCCACCACGGCGTGCGGCAGCAGGCCGACGCGGCCGCGGGTCTGCGCCTGCATCACGCGCACCAGGTTCGCGTCGGTCATCGGCGTGAGCGGATGGTGGCGCATCCCGGAGTCGCTCAGCAGCATGTCGCCCACGAACAGGTGGCCCTGGTAGATGGTGCGGCCGTTCTCGGGAAAGGCGGGCGTCACGCAAACGAAGTCGGCGCCCAGTGCATCGGCCAGCGCCTCGGCCACCGGCCCGATGTTGCCGGCCGGCGTGGAATCGAAGGTGGAGCAGACCTTGAAATAGAACTGGCGGCAGCCGCGCTCCCGCAGCCAGCGCAGCGCGTCCAGCGACTGCGCCACCGCGTCGGCGGCGGGGATGGTGCGCGACTTCAGCGCGACCACGACCGCGTCGGCGTTCTCGATCGCCGCCTGCGGCACGCCGATGCTCTGCACCGCGCGCATGCCGGCGCGCACCAGGTTGTTGGCGAGATCGGTCGCGCCGGTGAAGTCGTCGGCGATGCAGCCGAGCAGCAGGGGAGGTGGGCTCATGGTGCGCGACTCTAGCGCGCCGCGGCCATCCGGGCCCGCTGCGCGAACAGCGGCGAGGTGCTGCTGGCCATCGCCAGTTCCGACGCGGCCGCGGTGAGCGCCGGGCCCAGCTGCAGCATGCGCTCGGGCGTCAGCCGCTGCAGCGGGCCGGCGATGGTGATCACGCCCACCGCCTCGTGCCCGCGGCGCAGCACCGGCGCGGCCATCGCCGTCATGCCGGGGGAGTACATCTCGACGATGGTGGAAAAGCCGCGTCGCCGGTCTTCGTCCAGCAGCTTCATCAGCGCCTTGAACGTGGTCGGCGCCTTGGGCCCGAACTCCTTGGGCGAGCCGAACCCCTGCAGCGCGACCAGCTCGGTGGCGCGCTCCTCCGACAGCGTCATCAGCCAGGCATGGCCGCCCGCGCTGCACGACAGGCGCACGTCGATGCCCATGTCGGGGTCGTAGCGCAGGCCGGCGCGCGCGCCTTGCGCCTTCGCGACGAACGTGAGCCGGTCGCCATCGACGATGGCCAGCCGCACCAGCTCGCCCGAGGCGTCGGCCAGCCGGTCGATGATCGGCTGCGCGATGTCCACGATGCCGGCCGAACCCAGGAAGGCGAGGCCGATCGCGGGAAGCTTGGTCGTCAGCGCGTAGTCGCCCTGGGCGCGCAGCTGCCGCACGTAGCCGCAGCGCACCAGTTCGTTCAGCAGCCGGTGCGCCGCGCTGCGGGGCAGGGCCAGCTCGTCCGCCACCGCGGCGAGCGGCATGCCTTCGGGCTCGGCCGCGAGGGTCTCGAGGATGCGCACCACCCGGTGCACGGTGCCTTGCGTGGCGTTGTCGTTTTGCATGGAGGAATGGGATTCCAGGTCGGAACGCTGTTCTGGCGCCTTGGCCATCATGCCACCCGTCGCCGGCCCGCCGGCGGTCCGATTCCTCTTCACAGACCAGGAGACAAGCCTTGCGAACCTTCTTCCGATCCACCCTCTGCGGCGCCGCGCTGGCGCTGCTCGCCCTGGGCGCCGGTGCCCAGGAAGCGCACGTCATCAAGTTCGGCCACCTGAACAACACCGACCACCCGGTCAGCATGGGCGTGAAGCGCTTCGCCGAAGTGCTGGCGGCCAAGAGCGGCGGCAAGCTGAAGGTGCAGGAGTTCCCGTCCAACCAGCTGGGCAACGAGCTGCAGCAGCAGTCCGCGCTGCAAGGCGGCGTGCAGGAGATGACCGCGCCGGCCACCACCTCGCTGGCCGGCATCGTCAAGGAGTTCGGCCTGGTGGACTTCCCGTTCTCGGTGGCCAACTTCCAGCAGGCCGATGCGCTGCTCGACGGCCCGCTCGGCCAGGCGCTGATCGCCAGGCTGCCGGAGAAGGGCCTGGTCGCCCTGGGCTTCTGGGACCTCGGTTTCCGCAATGCCACCAACAGCAAGCGCGCGATCACCAAGGCCGAGGACTTCGACGGCCTGAAGATGCGCATCATCCCCAATCCGGTGTTCCTCGACACCTTCAAGGCCTTCAAGGCCAACCCGGTGCCGATGCCGTTCGCCGAGCTGTACGGCGCGCTCGAGTCCCGCGCGGTGGACGGCCAGGAGAACCCGTTCTCGGTGATCCTGTCCAACAAGTTCTTCGAGGTGCAGAAGTACGTCAGCGCCACCAACCACGTGTACGCCGCCAACATCGTGCTGGTGAGCAAGAAGTTCTGGGACCGGCTCTCGCCCGCGGAGCAGCGCATGATGCAGGAGGCTTTCAACGAGTCGCGCGGCTACCAGCGCCAGGCCAGCCGCGCCGCCGCGCAGAAGGCCGTGGATGAACTCAAGGCCAAGGGCATGCAGTTCAACGAGGTCGCGCCGGCCGAGCAGGCCCGCATGCGCGAGATCGCCAAGCCCGTCACCGACAAGTTCGCCGCCAGCTACGACCCGGCGATCGTCAAGCTGTACAACGACGAACTCGCGAAGATCCGCAAATGAAGATCCTCGTCCTCCACGGCCCCAACCTGAACCTGTTCGGCCGTCGCGAGCCGCACATCTACGGCACCACCACGCTGGCGCAGATCGACGAGATGCTCGCCAAACTTGCCGGCGAGCTTCAGGTGGAACTGGCCACGATCCAGTCCAACCACGAAGGCGCTCTGATCGATTTCCTGCACCAGCACATCGACACGGCGCAGGGCGCCATCGTCAACCCCGCCGGGCTGACGCAGCACGGCGTGCCGCTGCACGACGCGATCAAGGCCATGCCGTTCCCGGTGCTGGAAGTGCACATGTCCAACATCGCCGCGCGCGAGGCCTGGCGCACCCACTCCATCATCTCGCCGGCGGTGAAGGGCACGATCCAGGGCCTGGGCCCGCAGTCGTACCTGCTGGGACTGCGCGGGGTCGTGGGGCTCGCCCGGGGGTAGGGAGGGGAGCGGACGACGGTCCGCCTTCCCGTCCTATACTTTCATGAATGAACGAACCAGTCCGTGCCAAGCGGATGGCCCGCAAGGAGACCGGCCGCACCAACGACCCGGAGCGCACCAAGGCCAACATCCTCGAGGTGGCCGAGGCCGAGTTCGGCGAGAAGGGGCTGGCCGGCGCGCGCATCGACGAGATCGCCGAGCTCACCCGCACTTCCAAGCGGATGATCTACTACTACTTCGGCAGCAAGGAGGGCCTGTACCTCGCGGCGCTGGAGGAGGCCTACCGGCGCACCCGCGAAGTGGAAGCCGAGCTGCACCTGGAGGACCTGGAGCCCGAGGACGCCTTGCGCCGCCTCGTGGCCTTCACCTTCGACCACCACCTGGCGCACGAGAGCTACATCCGGCTGGTGATGTCCGAGAACATCCACCGCGGCGAGTACCTCGCGGCCAGCGCGCGCATCCAGGACCTGAACGTGCCGGCCATCGCGGCACTGCGCCGGCTGTGCGAGCGCGGCGTCAAGGCCGGCGTGTTCCGCAGGGGCCTGGACCCGGTGGACATCCATGCGTCCATCTCGGCGCTGAGCTTCTTCAACGTGTCCAACCGGCACACCTTCGGGCTGATCTTCAAGCTCGACATGAAATCACCGGCGTACATCGCCCAGCGCCGCGACAACGTCGTCGAGATGATCGTGCGCTTCTGCCGCAAGTAGCCGCCGCCTGCCGCGCGGCCGAGCCGGGCTGCGTCCGGCGCCTAGGTGATTTCCCCCGGTGTAAAACTAACCAGTCCGTACAAAATGGCCGGACTTCAAGGAGACGCCCGTGCTCGATGCTTTGATCGACCGGCTGTGCCGTTTGTTTTCATTCCTCATGGTCGCGGCGCTCGCGCTGATGGTGGTCATGGTGTTCGGCAACGTGGTGCTTCGCTACGGCTTCAACTCCGGCATCACGGTGTCGGAGGAACTGTCGCGATGGCTGTTCGTGTGGATGACGTTCCTCGGCGCCGTCGTCGCGCTGCGCGCGCACGGCCACCTGGGCACCGACTCGCTGGTGTCGCGCCTGCCGGTCGCCGGCAAGAAGATCTGCCTCGGCACGACGCACCTGATCATGCTGTACATGTGCTGGCTGATGGGTCGCGGCGCGTGGCAGCAGACCGTCATCAACTACGGCACCACCAGCGCGGTGATGGAGGCTTCGCTCGCCTGGTTCTACGCGAGCGGCGTGGTGTTCGCGGTGCTCGCCTTCGCCATCGTCGCCCTGGAGTTCTTCAAGCTCGTGACCGGCAAGCTGGCCGATGACCAGCTGATCGGCATCGTCGAATCCGAGGAAGAGGTGGTCGCCAAGCCCGCCGCCGCCGGGAGCCAGTCATGACCATCGCCGTCTTCCTGGGATCGCTGCTCGGCGCCATGGCGCTGGGCGTGCCCATCGCATTCGCGCTGCTGGCCTGCGGCGCCGCCCTCATGTGGCACCTGGGCACGTTCGATCCGCAGATCCTCGCGCAGAACACCATCGAGGGCGCCAACAGCTTCCCGCTGCTGGCCGTCCCGTTCTTCATGCTGGCCGGCGAGATCATGAACACGGGCGGCCTGTCGCGCCGCATCGTGAACCTGGCGATGGCGCTGGTGGGCCACGTGCGCGGCGGGCTCGGCTACGTGGCGATCATCGCCGCGGCGCTCTTGTCGGCGCTGTCGGGCTCCGCCGTGGCCGACGCCGCCGCGCTGGCCGCCTTGCTGCTGCCGATGATGAACAAGGCGGGCTACGACCGCGCCCGCTCGGCCGGCCTGCTGTCCTCGGCCGCGGTGATGGGTCCCATCATCCCGCCGAGCATCGGCTTCGTGGTGTTCGGCGTCGCGGCCAACGTGTCGATCTCCAAGCTGTTCATCGCCGGCATCTTCCCCGGCATCCTGCTGGGCGCGGCCCTGTGGCTGACGTGGTGGTGGCTGGTGCGCAAGGACAGGATCGAGCCGCCGCCGCGCGCCAGCCGCACCGAAGTGCTGGTCGCGCTCAAGGACGCCACCTTCGCGCTGGGGCTGCCGGTCATCGTCATCGTCGGCCTGAAGTTCGGCGTGTTCACGCCGACCGAAGCGGCCGTGGTCGCCGCGGTGTACGCGCTGTTCGTCTCCACGGTGGTCTACCGCGAACTGAAGGTCTCGCAGCTGTACGGCCTCTTCCAGGCGGCGGCGCAGACCACCGCGGTGGTGATGTTCCTGGTCGCGGCGGCGATGGTGTCGGCCTGGATGATCACCGTGGCCAACCTGCCCAACGAGATCGTCACGCTGCTCAAGCCGCTGCTGGACAGCCCGACGCTGCTGATGATCGCCATCATGGTCCTGACGATGGTGGTCGGCACCGCGATGGACATGACGCCCACCATCCTGATCCTCACGCCGGTGCTGATGCCGCTGGTGAAGGCGGCGGGCATCGACCCCGTCTACTTCGGCGTGCTGTTCATGATCAACAACTCGATCGGCCTGATCACGCCGCCCGTGGGAACCATCCTCAGCACCGTGGCCGGCGTCGGCAAGATGAGCATGGACGAAGTCACCAAGGGGGTGTGGCCGTTCATGGCCGCGCAGTTCGTGGTGATGTTCCTGATGGTCCTGTTTCCGCAGCTGGTGATGGTGCCGGCGCGCTGGCTGTACGGCTGATCCCGCCTTCCGATTTCCCTTCGCACCCCAGGAGACAAAGCCATGAAACGACTCTTCGTGAAGACCCTGCTGGCCGCCGTGGCGGTCGCCGCCGTGGGCGTCGCGCAGGCCCAGGTCAAGACGATCAAGTTCGCCAACCAGAACGCCAAGGGCCATCCCATCGTGCTCGGCATGGAGAAGTTCGCCGAACTGGTGGAGCAGAAGTCGGGCGGCAAGATGAAGGTCAACGTCTTCCCGGGCGGCGCGCTGGGCAGCGACCAGGCCAACGTCTCCATGCTGCAGGGCGGCACGCTGGAGATGGCCGCGATGAACTCGGGCATCTTCGCCAGCGTGGTCAAGGACTTCGCGGTCTACGACTTCCCGTTCCTCTTCTCCACGCCGAAGGAGGCCGATGCCGTCACCGACGGGCCGGTGGGCCGCCAGCTGCACGCCAGGCTGGAAGAGAAGGGCATGGTGGGCCTGGCCTACTACGAACTCGGCTTCCGCGAGCTCACCAACAGCAAGCGCCCGATCAACAAGGTGGAAGACATCGCGGGCCTGAAGCTGCGCGTGATCCCCAATCCGATCAACGTGGACTGGGTCAGCGCGCTCGGCGCCAACCCGACGCCGCTGCCTTTCCCCGAGCTGTACGCCGCGCTGGAGCAGAAGGCCGTGGACGGGCAGGAGAACCCGGTGGCCACCATCCAGGGCGCCAAGCTGTTCGAGGTGCAGAAGTACATGACGCTGACCAACCACCAGTACAACCCGCAGTCGGTGGTGGTGAGCAAGAAGTACTGGGACTCGCTCTCGGCCGAGGAGAAGAAGGTGCTGCAGGACGCCGCCAGCGAATCGTCCAGGTACCAGCGCGAGCAGTCGCGCAGCGCCGCCGCCGGCATCCTCGACGCGCTGAAGAAGGCCGGCATGCAGGTGAACGAACTGCCCGCCGCCGAGGTGGACAAGCTGCGCGACAAGATGAAGCCGGTGATCGCCAAGCACAGCGCCAACGTCGGCGAAGCCACCGTCAAGGCGGTCCTCGCCGAGGTGGAGAAGGCCCGCAAGTAGGCCTTCCCGCGACCGCGCATGACCGCCCGCCTTCCCCCTCCCATGCAGATCGACGGCCACACCGAGCTGATCGCCCACCTGGGCCATCCGACGCACTCGTTCAAGGCGCCGATGATCTACAACCCCTATTTCGAGTCCATAGGCGTCAATGCCGTCGTGGTCCCGATGGGGTGCCGGCCGGAAAGCTTCCCGCAGGTGCTGCGCGGTCTCTTCACGCTCGACAACGTGCGCGGCGCGCTCATCACCATGCCGCACAAGGTGAGCGTGGTCGCGCTGCTCGACGAGGTCACGCCCACCGTGCGCGTCGCGGGCGCCTGCAACGCGGTCAGGCGCGATGCGGCCGGACGCCTGGTGGGCGACATGTTCGACGGCGAGGGCTTCGTGCGCGGGCTGCGCCGCAAGGGCATGCGCCTGTCGGGCGCGCGCGTGCTGGTGGTGGGATGCGGCGGCGTGGGCTGCGCCATCGCCGCTTCGCTGGCCGCCGCCGGCGTGGGATCGATCACGCTGCACGACCTCGACGGCGCCGCCATGGCCGGCCTGGCGAGCCGCCTGCAGGTCCATTACCCCGCGATCCAGGTCCTCACCGGCCGCAACGACCCCGAGGGCATGGACCTCGTCGTCAACGCCACGCCGCTGGGCATGGACCCGGGCGACCCTCTCCCGATCGACATCGACCGGCTGCGGCCCGGCACCTTCGTCGGCGAGGTCGTCATGAAGACCGAGATGACCGCCTTCCTCACCGCCGCGCAGGCGCGCGGCTGTCCGGTGCAGGTCGGCACCGACATGCTGTTCGAGATGATCCCCGCGTACCTGGAGTTCTTCGGGTACCCGACCACCGACGC
This sequence comes from Pseudomonadota bacterium, assembly GCA_023387335.1. Classification (GTDB taxonomy): domain Bacteria; phylum Pseudomonadota; class Gammaproteobacteria; order Burkholderiales; family Burkholderiaceae_C; genus Ramlibacter. Next base: position 44,056 of record JAEWIF010000001.1, read on the forward strand.
GCAGACGCTGCGCTCGGTCGCGCGCCTCAAGTACTGAAGCCCGTCCGGGCCTTTCGAAGGAGTTCGAGTTCCATGAGCGACCTTCTCCTCCATCCCGAACACGCGCGCGAGCCGCTGCAGGCCTCGTTCAGCGACGAGGCGAATCCGATCGGCCTCGACGGCGTGGAGTTCATCGAATACGCCACCGCCAAGCCGCAGGCGCTCGGCCAGGTGCTGGAGATGATGGGCTTCCGGCCCGTCGCGCGGCACCGCTCGCGCGAGGTGCTGCTGTACCGGCACGGCGGCCTGAACGTCGTGGTCAACGCGCACGAGATCGATGCCGCCGTCGCCGGCCAGGCGCCGGTGCTGGCCGCGATGGCGCTGCGTGTCCGCGATGCGCGCAGCGCCTGGCGCTACGTGCTGGAGCACGGCGGCTGGGAGGTGCCCACGCATCCCGAGGCGATGGAGCTGAACATCCCCGCCATCCACGGCTGCGGCGGCAGCCGCATCTACTTCGTGGACCGCTACAAGGAGTTCTCGATCTACGACGTGGACTTCGTGCCGATCCCGACCGTGGAGCAGCATCCGCCGGCGGTCGCGGGCATCCACTTCTTCGGCATCGTGCAGTACATCGGCGCGGCGCGCAGCTACGACTGGATCGAGTTCTACCACGAGCTGTTCGGCATCGAACTCATCCCCGACGAGCAGCGGTTCGGCATCATGCCCGCCGGCAAGCTGCTGCGGGCGCCGGCGGTCGATCCGGCCCACCGCTTCATGCTGCAGCTGATCGAGCCCGACCTGGACGTGGACGACGGCCGCGAGCGGCTGCAGCGCATCGGCCTGGGCGTGCCCGACGTGCTGGCGGCCGTGAAGGCCCTGCGCGAGCTGGGCATCGAGTTCGTCGAGACCGAGGCCGCGCACACCGAGCGCCGCGGCGCGCTCACCAGGACCTACCTGGGCAGCGTGGTGTTCGAGCTGGTGCACAGCGAGCGGCAGCCATGAACCCCCATCGCCGCGGCATGGAGCAGGCCATCGCCGGCTTCGGCATGGACACGATCACGCTGGCCGGTCCGCTGGAGGCCAAGCTGGAGGCCATGGCCGAAGCCGGCTTCAGCCAGGTGATGCTCAAGGCCAACGACCTGGTCGGCCATCCGGGCGGCTGGAAGGCCGCGGTCGCCGCGGTGCAGGCCAGCGGCCTGCGCGGCACCGGCTTCCAGGTGCTGCGCGATTTCGAAGGGCTCTCGGGCCACCTGCACCAGTACAAGGTGGACATCGCCAAGACCATGCTGGAGATGTGCGCGGCTCTCGGCTGCAAGGTGCTGCTGGCGTGCTCCTCCACCTCCACCCACGCCAGCCAGGACCTGGACCACATCGCGCGCGACCTGCGCAAGCTGGCGATGCTGGCCGTGCCGTTCGGCATCCAGGTCGCGTACGAGGGCCTCTCCTGGGGCCGCACCGTCAACGAATACACGACCGCCTGGGACGTGGTGTGCCGCGCCGACTGTCCCAACCTTGGAATGGGCATCGACTCGTACCACATCCTCGCGGCGCGCACGCCGCTGGACGCGGTGGAGGACCTGGACCCGTCGCGCATCTTCCTCGTGCAGCTGTCGGACTTCATGTGGCAGGAAACGCGCACCTTCGAGGAGCGCATGGCCACCGCGCGCACCTACCGCGTGTTCCCGGGGGAGGGCGTGCACACGCCGCAGCTGGTGGAGCTGGTGCTCAAGCTGGACGCGCTCGGCTACGCCGGCGACTACAGCTTCGAGGTGTTCAACGACGACTACCTCCAGATGCCACTGCCGATGGTGGCCGAACGCGGACGCCGGTCGGCGCTGTGGCTGGCCGAGGAAGTGCTGCGGCGCTCGGCGCCGCTGCCGGGCCGGCTGAAGCTGCGCGCGCTCCAGCCGACCTGAGTTCAGCGCACCGAGGCGCGGACCTTCTCGATCTCGGCGCGGTAAAGCTTCACCGTGGCCGCGTCGTAGCTGCCGGCGAACTTGTCGGCCACCGGCTGCGTGAGCTCGCGCATCTTCGCCAGCGTGGCCGGCGGGACGTCGTTGATCTGCATGCCCTTGGCCTCCAGCTCCTTGCGCGCCGTGGCCGCGGCCTGGCGGCTCAGGTTGCGCTGGTAGGCGCCCGCTTCGACCATCGCGTCCTGCACGATCTTCTTCTCCTCGGCCGACAGCTGGTCCCAGGTCTTCCTGCTGATGACGACCGGGTTGGCGGTGTAGACGTGGTTGGTGACGCTCAGGTACTTCTGCACCTCGTGGAACTTGCTGGTGAGCACCACGGCGAACGGGTTCTCCTGCGCATCCATCGCCTTGGATTCGAGCGCGCCATAGAGCTCCGGGAAGGCCATCGGCACGGGGTTGGTGCCCAGCGCGCTGAACGCCTCGATGAACATCGGGTTCGGGATCACGCGCAGCTTCAGGCCCTTCAGGTCCTCGACGTTGACCACGGGCTTGCGGCTGTTGGTGAAGTTGCGAAAGCCCGTCTCCCAGAACGCCAGGCCGACCATGTTCTTCTCCGGCAGCCTGGCCATCAGCGCCTGGCCGAACGGACCGGCCACCAATGCGTCCACCTGCTCGGCCTTGCTGAACGAGAAGGGGATGTCCAGCAGCGTGAACTCCTTGACCACGGCGCCCATGGTGGTGGCCGAGGGCAGGGTGATGTCCTGGAAGCCGCCTTGCACCGCGCTCAGCTGCTGGGCCTCGCCGCCGACGGCGCCGCCGCCCAGCTCCTGCACCTTGATCTTGCCGCCGCTCCTGCCCGCGACGATCTCGCCGAACTTCTGCACGGCCAGCGAGATGGGATGGCCCGGCTGCACCACGTGCCCGAACTTGAGCGTGCGTTCCTGGATCTGCGCCGAGGCGCCCGCGCACGCGGCGGCCAGGGCCGTCAGCGTGACCAGCTTGCGAAGGTTCATGGATGTCTCCTCAGGTGAATGATTCGGATCGGTCGGCTTCGGCGGGCAGGGCGGTGTACGACAGCGTGTACAGCCCGCGCTCGGCGCCCGGCGCCGCGCCCGCGGCGGTCAGGGCCTGGTCACCGAGCTCTGCGGCCGACAACGAGTTCAAGGCAGCGGCGTCGTAGCCGACGGCCACGAACACCCAGTCGGCATAGCGGTCGGCGCCGCGCATCTTCTGTTCGGTCGTCTGCGCGATGGCGGGCGCCTCGTGCCGCAGCAGGTGGGCGCCCACGCAGCCGGGACGGTCGGCCAGCTGCGCGGCGAGTTCGCGAAGGGAGGCCCGCAAGGCTTCGTCACGCCCGGCCGCGGGCGAGAGCCTCACCGTCAGCGAGTGCCGCGCCACGCCGCCGCCGGCCGACTCGAGCACGCGGCACTGGCTGCGAACCATGTTGCGGTGGTGCGGCATCATCCGCGTCGACCAGGGCGTGGGCGCGTTCAGCCGCGCCAGGTAGTGCGGCGACGACAGGATCTCGTGCGATTCCAGTTCGTACATCTGGAAGACGCCCTCGCCGCCGTCGGCGCTGCTCCAGCGCGTGGCGCGCCGGAAACCGGGGATGCCCAGCCGCTCGCGGAAATGCTCGTGAGAGTGCCAGTCCTCGAATTCCGCGCGCGCGGCCGCCGCCACGTCCCACCACATCGCGAGAGCCGCCTTGCCCGTCAATGCCATGCACGCCGTCCTGCCTCGTTCGTTCGTCCAGGGGTCTCATGATGCAGGAAAGTTGAACGTCGTTCAAATTTTCCATGGCGTTCAAAATTTGAATGGCTACACTCGAAATCTCATCAGCGATCGGACCCCCATGAGCGGCGCCCTCGAAAAATCACTGGCCATCCTGGAGTACCTCACCGAGCTGCCCGACGGCGCCCCCCTCGCGCAGATCGCGGGCGACCTGAACCAGCTGCGCAGCGGCTGCCATCGCACGCTGCACGAGTTGATCCGCTACGGCTACGTGCGCCAGTTGCCGCAGCGCGGCGAGTACGCCCTCACCACCAAGATGGCGTCGATGGGGCTGAGCTTCCTCAGCAAGTCCGGCGTGGTGGACATCGCGCAGCCGGTCATCAGCCGGCTGGCGCAGGCCAGCGAGGAACTGGTGCGCCTGGCCATCGTGGACGGCGAGCGCCTCACGCTGGTGGCCAAGGCGCAGGGCGCGCGTTCGGGCCTGCTGTACGACCCCGACATGGGCATCGACCTGCGCCTGTCGTGCAGCGCCGCCGGCCAGGCCTGGCTGATGACGCTGCCGGAGGACCGGGCCATCGAGCTCGTCACGCGGCAGGGCCTGGGCGACCCGAAGCACTTCGGCCCCAACGCGCCCACCAGCATCAAGGCGCTGCTGAAGATCCTGGCCGACCACCGCAAGCGCGGTTTCAGCGTCATCCAGGACGCCTACGCGCCGGGCATGAGCTCGATGGCCGCGCCGGTGCGCAGGGGCGACGAGCCCACCACGGGCGTGGTGGTGATCGCCGGTCCCTCGGCGCGGCTCACGCTGGCGCGCATGAAGCAGTTCGGGCCGGCGCTGCTGCGCGCGGCGGAAGAACTCGCGCTGTCCGGCAACGCCTCGCCCCTGCTGAAGTCGGCGAACACGGGCACCTGGGGCAACGTCGCCGAGAAGCCGGCGCGCCGCGCGGGAGCCGCGCGATGAATCCCGTGCGCTGCGTGGTGCCGGGCCAGGACGTGCTCGGCGAGACGCCGCTCTGGTGCGAACGGACCGCATCGCTCCTCTGGCTGGACATCGACGGCGGCAAGCTGCAGCGTTTCCATCCCGCGAGCGGGCGGCACGACGTCTTCACCTTCGATGCGCGCTACGCCGGCTCGCTGGCGCTTACGCACAACCCCGGCCGCGTGCTGCTCGGGCTGGACCTCGCCCTGTTCCATTTCGACCTGGGCACCGGCGATTTGCAGCTGCTGGCGCAGGTGGAGCCCGCCGACCAGGACAACCGCCTCAACGACGGCCGCTGCGACGCGCGGGGGCGCTTCTGGGTGGGCACGATGGACAACCACCTGTGCCGGCCCAACGGCGGGTTCTACCGCGTCGAGCCCGGCGGCCGCGTCGAGCGCCTGTTCGGCGACGTGATCGTGTCCAACACCGTGGCCCTCTCGCCGCGGCAGGACACGCTGTACTTCTCGGACACGCGCCGCTTCACCACCTGGAGGTTCGCCCTGGACCTGGAGGGAGGGCGACTCGGGCCCAGGGAGGTCTTCGTGGACCACACGACGGAGCGCACGCGCCCCGACGGCGCGTGCGTGGACGCCGAAGGCTTCGTCTGGAACGCGATCTTCGCGGCGGGCCGCGTCGTTCGCTATTCGCCGCAAGGGCGGGTCGACCGGGTCATCGAACTGCCGGTGACGAACCCGACCTGCGCCTGCCTGGGCGGGCCCGAGCTGAAGACGCTCTACATCACGACGGCGCGCAAGTTCCTCGACCGGGGTCGGCTGCGCAGCGAGCCGCTGGCCGGCAGCGTCCTGGCGGTCGAAGTGGACGTGCCGGGTTTGCCGGAACAGCGCTTCGGCACGCGCACCCGCTGAGGCCGCGCGCTCAGCCCGCCGCCGTCGCCCGGGGGTGGGTCTTTTCCCAGGCCTCTTCGTGCTTCAGGCAGAAGCGGGCTTCCGGCCGCACCTTCAGCCGCTCGAACGGGATCGGCTCGTCGCATTCCTCGCAGCGGCCGTAGTCGCCGCTGCGCATGCGGTCGCGCGCATGGCGCACCTCGCGCAACTCGTCCTCCTGCCGCTGCAGCTGCACCAGGTCGACGCTGACGGCCATGCGGGCGTCGCCGTCCTCGACCGAGTCGCGCACGTCCGACGTGCCGCCGGCCGGCGCGGCCAGCGCCTCGCGCAGCTGGGCGATCGAGGGCTCCAGTTCCTCTTCGCGGCGCGACAGCAGCTGCTGCAGCTCGGCGCGCTGGGTGGCATTGAGCTCCGGGGTGTCCATCGGGCCATTCTGCGGACGAAGAGTTCCGGCGAGCACCTTCGTCCGGCGGTGTTACGTTCGCTTGCCGCCGCCGGCCGGGCCCCGCGCCGTTGAGTCGAATGGTTTAAACCGACACGGCCCGCCGTGCCGTCCGACAGCGTCGCGACCGCTGCCGACGAGCACGTGAGGCCTTGTCCTACACAGACCCCGCTGAGCTTGGCCAAGGATGGGCATCTTTCACCAGGAGCCCACATGACCCAACCCACGGATACCCCTCGCAAGCGCGGTTTTGCCCTCCTCGACCCGGAAAAGATGAAGCAGGTCGCCGCCCTCGGTGGCCGCACCGCTCACGCGGCCGGCCGGGCCCACCAGTTCTCGCGCGAGGAGGCCCGTGCCGCCGCTCGCCGCAGCGTGGAAGTGCGCACCCGCCGTGCCGCCGAGTCCCGCCCGGCCGCCTCGGAAGGCTCCGGCCCGACCGCCTGAACCCGACCTCTCCGGTCTCCCGAACCCCGGCCTTGCGCCGGGGTTTGTTTTTGGGCCCTTCAGGCCGGGAACACCGCTTCCGGCTGGGCATCCGCCAGCGGCACGCCGGCGCGCTCGCGCAGGCGCTCGGCCAGCTCGTGCACCGCCGCCCCGTGCTCGCGCCACAGCGCCAGGAAGCGCGCGTCGTGGTCCGATTCCAGCCAGGCGTCGGTGTCGCCGTCGCGCAGCCATTGCTGGCGCCACAGGAAGTCGAGCATGCGGGCGTGCACCAGCAGCAGCGCGACGGTCGCGCCGCACAGCTCGGGGAAGGCGGACTGCTGCAGCGCGCACAGCCGCACCAGGGCCGAGGCGCCGGGTGCCGGCTCGCCCTGGAACACCGCCGCGCGGCGCTGCGCCGCCAGCCATTCGCAGTAGCGCGCCAGCGCCTGGAGCGCCTGCTCGGCCTGCAGGCGCCGCAGCTCGCGCAGCCGCAGCCGGTGCGCGATCACCGCGCTGGCCACGGCGATGCCGGACAGCGCGATGGCGATCCACAGCGCGTGGTACTGCAGCAGGGACATGGCTCAGGCCGCCCGGCGGGTGCGGGTCTTGGCGGCGGACTTCGCCGGCGCCGCCTTGGCGGCGGCCTTTCGCTTGTCGCCGCCCTTGGCGACGGCTTTTTCCTCGCTCTTGCGCGAGGTGGTGGCGCGGGCGGTCTTGCGCGCCGGCGCCGGCGCGGGCGCCTCGGCCGCCTTGCGGCCGCCGCCCTGCAGGCTGCGCTTGAGCAGCTCGGTGAGGTCGATCACGTCGGCGCCGCCTTCGGGCGCCTTCTCCACGGGCGTGACGTGCTCGGTCTCGCCGGCTTCCGCCTTGGCCTCGACCAGCTTCATGATCTCCTCGCGGAAGGAGTCGCGGAACTGGTCGGCGCTCCAGTGGGCGCTCATGCCGTCGATCAGCTGCCTGGCCATGTTGAGCTCGGCGTCCTTCACGCCGGCCGACTTCGCGTCCGACGGCGGCAGCCGCAGGTCTTCCCAGGAGCGGATCTCGCCGCCCCAGCGAAGCAGGTTGAGCACCAGCGCCGGGCCGCAGGGGATCAGCACCGCCAGGTGCTGCTTCGTCTGGATGATCACGCGGGCGATGCCCACCTTGTGGGTCTGCTTGAGCGCTTCGCGCAGCAGCGCGTAGACCTTGTCGCCCTTGTTGACCGGCCCGACGTAGTAGGGCCGCTCCAGGTAGACGAAGGGCACCTCGTCGGCATCGACGAAGGCCTCGATCTCGATCGTCTGCGTGGTGCGCGGGTAGGCGGCCTGGATCTCCTCGGGGCTGAGCACCACGTAGTCGTCGCCGTGCTTCACGCCCTTGACGATGTTCTCCTTGTCGATCTCCTTGCCGGTCTTCTTGTTGACGCGCTTGTAGCCCACCGGGTCCATGGTGCGCTTGTCGAGCCAGTCGAAGTCGACGCCGCTTTCGGCGGTGGCGGAATAGAGCCCGATCGGGATGTGCACCAGTCCGAAGGTGATCGCGCCCTTCCAGAGCGTGCGCGTGGACGTGGGCGCCATGCCCTTGGGCGAGGAGGACTTCGATGCGGCCATGCGGACCTCCGGGCTCAGCCCAGTCCGAGCAGCCCGCGCACGCGCTGCAGCGGCGCCGGCGGCCGGCCCTGCAGCCGGTCGGCCTGCGCGTTCCAGCGCGTCCCCAGGCGCTCGAAGCGCCTGCGGCAATCGTCGGAGAAGCACTCCTGGGCGCGCAGCGTCTCGAAGTTGCGAGCGATGCGGCGCGCCATCAGCAGGCGATGCGCCGGCGACTGCGTCTGCATGAACGCCGTCATCAGCGACAGCGTCGCCAGCCACAGGGCGCGGCTGGCCTCTTGCAACTCGGGGGGCGCGGACGTCGTGGCGGTCATGGGAAGGTGGGTGGCTGCGGCCCATGCTAGGCCGCGACCCCCTGCCTTCCCTGTCAGCGCCGGGGACCGCGCGCGCGCCGCCGTGTCCTACCGGCGCGCAGGCGGCCGACTACAGCTCAACGGGCGGCTGCGCCGCCGTTGGCTCGTGCCGCATGCCGCTTCTTGCCCGCGGCCCGGGCTTCCTCCGTGGTGAATTCGTGCGCGTGGCCGCTCTGGTGGGCGGCGCGCCCACCGAGGCTGGCGATCTCGCGCTGCCGCTGCGGATCCATCGCCGCGAAGCCGCGCAGGCTGCGGCGAGCGCTCGTGCCCAGGTCCTGCTTCTGGGGAGAAGATTCTTGCGTAGCCATGTTCCCGTCCTTTCCGTTGAGGGGGTGTGATGCCGTGTGGCATCTCATGACTGGCAATGGGCGTGCCTGCCGGGCCGCAAGAGCGCCTTGTGCGCGTGCGCGCACGAAGCGGACGCGCTCCTAGAGCCCGTATTCCTTCAGGCGGTTGTAGAGGGTCTTCAGGCTCACGCCCAGCGCCGCCGCCGTGCGCTCCTTGTGATGCCCATAGTGCTGCAGCGTGGCCAGGATCACCTGCTTCTCGATGGCCGCGAGCGGCGTGCCCACCGCGACTTCGAGCTTGGGACCGTTGCCAGCGTGCGCCGGCGCACCGAACGCGTCGATCGCCGCGGCCGGCGCGGCCGGCGCGGGCGAGGGC
>JAEWIF010000024.1 GCA_023387335.1 Pseudomonadota bacterium
TTTGCCACAACTTCTTCTGTAGTATTAGGAATTAAATTACCATTTTCATCTACATATTTAACAGTTACTGTTCCCTTATCCTTTTCTACCGGTGGAGGTGTAACAGTTTTCTTTTTATAAGTATATATTACAACACTTGTTCCAGCTTTAACTTCTCCACTTGGATCTGCTGAACCATCTCCCATCTTGACAAACTCATAACCGTCAAACTCTTTTTTCTGAGTTTCATATGGCGTTCCTACCTCTACATTGTTTGCTACAATTTCTTCAGTAGTGCCTGGAATTAAATCTCCATTTTCATCTACATATTTAACGGACACTGTTCCCTTTTCAACTACTGGAGGTGGGGTTTCATTCTTCTTATATACATATACTACTTCATGTGTTCCTTCGGTTATATTACCATTCGATTCAGCTGAATCATCTCCCATCTTAACAAAGGTATAGCCTTCGAAGGTTTTTTGAGTAGAAGTATATGCGCTTCCTACCGGTTTATCCTTATATGTATCTGTATCCTGTTCGATTACAGTTCCATCTTCTGTAATATATTTTATTATAACCGTTCCTGTTTTAGGTGCTACGTAGGTATTTGTGATAGTATAATTATTACCCTCATTTGTAACCTCTGAAGTAAAGTTTTCTATATCTCCAACTTCTTCAACAGTATATGTATAATCTGCTCCCTGACTATCAGTCTTATCAACGTTCCATGTTTTAGTCCAACCATTAGCTTCATTTAGAGCTTCTAGTTGTCCTTCATTCTCGCCATTTTTCTTTAGCTGAACTTTAACTTCTGTAGGTCTGTTTCCTTCTCCACCTACCCATACTTTAGTTGCAGTTATGTTTATCTTTGGTGCATTATAAGTATTGGTAATAGTTGCTGTATATGTGCCATTGCTTTCTAAAACCTGTACTTCCGTAGCATCTGCAGTATAATTTTCAACTGCTCCTACTTCTTGTACAAAATAGTTATATATATTTCCATTGACATCAGTTTTATCTACATCATTCCATGTTACAGAGGTTTCTCCACTATTTAGTGTTTTAATATCTCCTACTTGTTCCTTGTTATCGCCTCTTACAAGTTTAAATTGAACACTTGGTTTTTCTGTAGGGCCTCCATTCCAAGCCTTTGTAGCAGTAATATCTATCTTTGGACTTACATATGTGTTAGTTATTGATGCAGTATAGTTATCTCCAGTTTTTTGTACTTCTACTTCTGGATTTGCAGTTGTGTAATTATCAACTGTTCCAACCTCTTGTACAAAATATTTATAGTCATTACCTTCTTCATCGGTCTTATCTACATTCCATGTTGCGGTCGGACTAGCTGCATTGATTGTTTTTACATCCTCTACTTCTGTCTTATCATCACCTCTTAGAAGTTTAAACTGTACATCTGGCTTATCAGCAGGACCGCCTTCCCAGTTCTTTGTTGCAGTAATTTGTATCTTTGGACTCTTATAAGTATTTGTAATTACCGTTCCTTGAATATCCTTTTCAAAGTTATCAGGTACTTTGACCTCGTCTACTGTATAAGTATATTCATTTCCCTGAGCATCTGTTTTATCAAGGTCTATCCACTCATGCTTCCATTCATTTCCTGCATTTAATTTTACTGTTTGTCCTGTTTCTGTATTATCTCTTAAAAGTTTTACTTCAATTTCTTTAGGTCTAACATTTGAACCCTTTACCCATTTTTTCTCAACAGAAACATTTACTTTTTCAATGTTAAATGTATTTGTTATAACAAATTTTCCATTTTCATTTGAAACGGAAGGTGTGAACTTACCATTACCATTTATTTCCTCAACTGTATATGTAATAGTTGATCCATCTTTTTCTGTTTCTGGAATATTTTCAAATTCTCCTGCCCACTGATTACTATTATCAAGTGTTAAAGGTCCTCCTACAACTTCTTCGCCCTTCTTAAGTTGAACTTGGATACTTTCCGGTCTAACCGTTTCACCATTTACCCATCGTTTTTCAACTTGAATATTTTTTAATGGTGGTTTATATGTATTAGTTACTTTTAATCCTGATACAGACTTAATGTAATTTTGTGGTGTGTCTACTTCGTCTACCGTATATCTATAGTCAACTCCATTTTCATCAGTCTTATCTACATTCCATGTTGCTTCAGTTTGACCATTTGTAAGTTCCTTCTCGTCTCCGATTTGCTTACCATTTTGTAAAAGTCTTAGCTTAACAGTTGGTTTAACTGCTGGTCCATCGATCCATTCTTTTGTGGCAGTTATATCAATCTTAGGACTTACATATGTATTAGTTATTGTAGCAGTATAGGTTCCATCAGTATTTTGAACCTGTACTTCCCTATTATCTGGATTGAAGTTTTGTGTATCTCCGACTTCTTGTACATAGTATGTATATTCATTACCTTGTGCATCTGTTTTATCTACTTCCCATGATGCTATAGTGGTTGTTGCATCTATTGTTTTATCATCTGCGCCTGGTACGGCTTCTCTGTTTTCACCTCGTACAAGTTTAAATTGTACAGTTGGTTTTTCTGCTGGACCACCACTCCATACTTTTGTAGCATTAATTGTGATTTTAGGGCTTACATATGTATTAGTAAGAGTGAATACGTCTCCATCACGCTCAATGTTAACAGTGTAATTTTCAATTGTAGGTTCAGTAACTGTATAATCTATATCAGTTCCATCAGCATTTTGAATTGGTACACTAACTACTTTAGTAAAATCCTCACTCTTATTTAAAGTTACTGTCTGATCATTTAATAATACGTCTAAACTGTCAGGCACTATGCCGCCGTTCCAAATCTTTTTTATTGTTATATTCTTGTTGCTAGGAATATATTCCCACTCACCAATTATCTTATTATCTGAATCATATTCTAAAGTTTTAGAAAAGTCTTTATTAAGATCTACTTCTCCTTCACTTCTCCATCCTTTAAATATGTACTTACCACTAGCAGTTTCAACTGTACCAAGATCGTGAACCTCTACAACCTCTCCCTTAAGCCTGTTAGTTTCGTTACTTGGTAATAACTGAGTTACTTCCGTAGGTAGATTATCACCCACAAATTCATAATTTACAGGTACTTTGACTTCGCTAAAACGAACAGTTAGATACCTATCGATCCCAAAAGCACTATCCTCACTGAATAAACTTGTGTTCATATATTGATCATATAAATCCTGATGCCCTAACATAAGTCCTAAAAATAACTGATAAGCACGAATACTAAACCCCTCTGGTCTACCTCTATCCATGATCTCACCTAACACATCTGTATCGGCATTATTATACTGTGCTGTCACTTCATCAATTATTTGATTATACCTACCATCTTCATAATTATCAAAAAGACGCTTATCATCAGGTGTGATCTCTTTATTAAAAGCTCTATATTTAGTTGTAAAATCAAAATCACTAGTACCTATAACACGTATATTTCCACGTTTATTATGTTTAAAAGTTATATATGAACTTGGATCATTAACTCTAATAGTTGAAGTGACCCAAAAAGGGTATCTATAATTAGCATTTTTCAAAGCATTTACTATAGCTTCCTCACGCTTTTTAGCATAAGTGTTGACATAATTAACAGCTTCTCTCACACTACCCCTATATGTTGGAGCAGTATCTAAAAAAGAACTTATAAAGCTTGACCAATTCTTAACCTTAATAGAACCTAAATCTCCAGCTAAAGGACTATTTATAGGAGCTTTTTCTGGTAGCACATAATCTCGACTAAGAGGAGATACTGTAGATGAACTAGTATTATACTCTGTATTAATAGCATCTAAGTTAACTGCACCATCATCTGGCATATCTTTACGGTTTAGACCAGTTCTAATCTTGCCAGCATCAGTCCTATTAAAACCTTTAAGATCTATATCATGTTTAAAATTTATGAAGTATCGCAACTGACTGTTAACAGGTCCTTCAGCCGCACTAACATGTGTAAGAGGTGTAGCTAAACCTAAAGTTATACATAATGCTCCTATCAAACACTTAAGTTTTTTTCGCATTTTATTCCTTGTACGATATATTTATACTTAATATATCAATACTCTCCTTTCTTTGAATTTCAATTAGTTTTACAGTGCTATTTTACTTCTTAATATTAACAATAGATAAAGTGTATTTACTAGGCAATTTATCAATATACGAACATCTTCGAATATAACACTATTCCTTTAAAATAGTAATTTTATCCTATAGTTAATTAGAATTTATATATTATATATGAAGTATAACCATAGTAATTCCATATACACCTATAAATATTATTATCTACGCAATTATAATTTTAATAACCTATCGAAATAATATTTCATCGAATTTAGTTGATAATAAATCAATTATTATATTTTCTAAATTACAAGAAATTATTCAATAGAATACTATAATTAATTTTACTACATCTATATACATTGTCAATAAATATA
>JAEWIF010000053.1 GCA_023387335.1 Pseudomonadota bacterium
ATTCAACATTAAGCAAATCAGCGCGAGCCGTTGAGCTATTTCTTGAGAGCGCCAATCAACCGGACATTGCCTTAGAAAGGATAGGCCGTCGCCTGGTGACTGAGTTCCTCGAAGCACAGAAGGAGAAGGGAGCCGCCGATCAATCTCGTCAAAACTGGCTGACGTGCTTAGGCTCTCTCTACGAATTTGCAAAGCGCCGCTACGATGGCATACCAGACCGCAATCCTTTTCACGGTCACAACCTCGAAGCACGTCGAACCATCGAGAGCTACCAGCCATTCGAGCCTGACCAGGTGCAAAAGCTACTGTATGCAGCAGAGCCGGAGATCAGGAACATTATAGTAATGGGACTGTTTTCAGGATGCCGCCTTGATGAATTGGCAAGCCTCCGCAAGGATGAGATCCAGACGGTGGAAGGTGTGCGCTGTTTCTACATCAGCAAGAGTAAAACCAAAGCGGGGATCAGGTATGTGCCGATTCACTCCCGGCTATCTGCGATAGTCGATGAATACATGAGCCACAGTTACGGCGAATACTTGTTCCCACAGGCTAACAAAATTAACCGCGCTGACGGTAAGAAAGGCCCGTTCTACTCTCAAGCGTTCACCAGGCTACGCCGTCGTGTATTGCCTACCGCTACAGATCGGCAATGCTTCCACAGCTTGCGCGGGATGTTCATCACCTGCCTTGACCGTGCCGGAGTGCAGGAAACACGGATCGGCAGTATCACCGGACACACTGAACAAAAAGCCAAAACGGAAGCGTTCCGCACATACTCCCAGGGGGCGAGTATGGAAGAGTTAGCTGGGTATGTGGAGATGGTGAATTATGAACAAATTGCGATCAATAAAACCAGTGTTATCAACTACAGATGACGCTGATAAAGACATCACATCAGCATAAAACACCGCACAATTTATCAACTGTAAATTTAACCAGCAAACTGGGTTTTCATCGTTGCAAAGCGAAGCGGTGAGGATTATCTTTAATACTATATGTGGTGCAATAAACATTGGATAAACACCACATGTGACCATTACCAACTACGAAAGGGCTGATAGCATGGCAAAGAATCCTAAGCAAACATCAAGTAAAATCGCTTCAGTTGCTGGTCAAACCTTAAACGATCCCAATGCTTCAAAGGTGCAAAAACGGCTGGCAGCCTCCGCACTATCTCAACGTGCCGCCTCCAGCCACACCAGTGATGTGATGGAAACAGTTGCAGCTAAAGCACTCGATAACCCACGCTCAAGCGAAAAAACCAAACAGCTTGCAGCAACGGTGTTAGCTCAATCAACAAAATAAGAAACGAAAAAGGGGCGTAAGCCCCTTTGTTAATCTTCTTCTTTGTCGAGAAGATGTATTGCTTTCCAACATAAAAAAGTTGTGGCAATACTTGCACCCTCACCAATACTTTTTCCACAAGCTACAGCAAACGCTTTATTCTGAATATCTTCCCAATCAAACTTAAAAGCATTTAATTCTTCAAGACTGACTTTGTAATCATGCTTATGTGCATAATTATTTCTAACCTTGTTGATCGCTTTGAATGCAGAGTAGTATTTGTTATCGAGCAAACCCATTGCAAACGCCAAATCTACCTTTAGATCATACGAACGGGTAGACCTGAAAAATGCCTTTGGCTCAACAAGGTTTCTTGAGATTAATGTTTCGAGAACTTTCTCAATAAAAAGATGCCCCTTCAAAATAGGCGATAACTCCTCTTCTTCAAATACGAGACGTTGCATAACATACTGATCAAGTTCATCAGAAGATAAATCATCAAAGTTCAAGGTATATTCCTTACTTAGATATTGAGCATTTGCACTTTAGCATGACTAAGTATAATAATCACAGGTTAGCCCCCTGTTGAAGATTGACCGCTCAACGCTGATAACGTGAGCGATTGCATGAAGCTGGCCTGGCTTGCTTTCGCCGTGAAATCCACATAATCCGCAAGTCTGCTCGAATCGCTGGCAATGGTGAGTGGTACAGATGCCTCAAGGTTCAGATTGAACGTAGGATTCACCGTATACGCTGGCGCGTTACCGCTGGTTAGTGACATTGCAGAATCACGCAGAGAGTCACCAGACAGGCTGTATTGATTCGCCGCTGTTCCAGCATCGCCACCACCAACGCCCAACCAATCCATGATAGCTGGCCCCACTGAACGGGTATCGAAGCCCGTTGCATCCTGGATATGATCGGCAACCCAGTTTGCAGAGCCGTTAACCGCCTTATCATAGATAGCGTCTGGCGCTGTCTTGTTAGGGTCAGAGTACAGTGAAGGGAATGTTTCTTTCATCCAGCCGTTAAACTTGCTGAGATCATCAGTGATTTCCTTCGTGAAGCCTGTCACTTGCGCTAACAAGTTTCCAAGCCCCGATCCTAATGATTTTGCTGTCTCGTTCAGGGCGGCGGTGTTCTCCGCTAAATCCTTACCAGCGTTACCAAACCCTTCGAGGAAGCCGGAAGTAAGATTCTGATTAAAGCCATTGTTAACCGCTTGCAACGTGGTACTGAGGTCGCCCCAGGCATAGGTGTCCTGAACTTGCTGGTCATTTAGAGTTTGTCCGGTATCAACCAGCATTTTGAGGGTGCTATTGAACGCCTCGCCGTTATTCTTGAGCACTGGCACCAGGTAGGACATAACATTGCCGAGGTCTTCAAAAAGGTGTCCAATGGACGCATCACTCATCCCTCTACGCTGTCCTTCGTTCTGGACAGCCTGAACGAAGTCGAGAGGATTATCCTGATACTTCGAAATATCGGCTTTGTTCCAGCCGAACTGATTCAGGATATTGTCAATCGCCCCATTTCCTGACTTCCATTTACCAGACTTTTGATCGAACTGGCTATTGGTTACGGATTCTCCGAGGCGCTCGCGCACATCTTTGAAATTGTCGGTTATGGTGTCGTAGTTTGAATCAATCCCACGTTGACGGTTTGCCTGTACCAGCGCTTTAACGGCGTTTGGATTCACCTTCACGCTGTCGCTTTTTCTCACCAAGTCGAGGTTATCATTGGCTGTCTCACGGACACGGGCCAATACTCCTGCCCCGGCAGCGAAAGCCGCTGTAACAGCTATGAAACCAGTGCCGCCGCCGATAACATTCAGCCCCTTCTCTTTGATATTAGCCGCCGCACCCTTGTAATCCGTTCGTTTGGCGTGTTTCAGCGCTGCCGCCTGTTGCTGTGTACTGGCAGTGATACGGTTTTGCAATGCAGCCTCACGGCGCATCAAGGCCAATCTTTCACGAAGTTCATAGTTCATCTTCTGACTGCTGATCTGCCCTTTACGGAAAAGCTCTGTCTGCTCGTGAGCAAACTTTGCAAACTGGTATTGCTTCGCCGGATCAATGCCGTACTTACCTGAGATACCTTTCATTTGAAGGATGGATGAGCGGCGTTTCAGGGTCGCCGTTTCCTCCCTTTTAGCTATCTTAGCCGCTTCCCTGGCTTGCTG
This sequence comes from Pseudomonadota bacterium, assembly GCA_023387335.1. Lineage (GTDB taxonomy): Bacteria > Pseudomonadota > Gammaproteobacteria > Burkholderiales > Burkholderiaceae_C > Ramlibacter. The sequence continues at coordinate 3,467 of JAEWIF010000053.1, forward strand.
TTTTAAGTCATTGGACGTTTTAGGAGAAGCCGCCTTAGCATCTGCCACCTGTTCACGCGCTTTCTGTCTACGTTGCTTCTGAGCCTGAAAACGAATCTTCGGATCCGCTATTTTCTCAAAGTATTTTTTCAGGTCATCGCCAGCTTTACGGGCTTCCGCCAGACTTTGTTTGTCCACCACAAAGGAAACGGTCGTCTTAATTGAAGCGACGTTGATATCAAGCATCACCACCGCCTTGTTTCTGAACGAAGTAGTTGATCGCCGTGTTAGACGTTTCAGAATATCGGTGCATACGCTGGCGAACACCGTCGTAAGACACACCGTAAATGATGCAGATCTGACGGAGGGTTAAAAGCTCCGTAGCATCATCAATCTTGATTGCACCGTGTGCGGCGCTCTTTAAAATAAGCTGTAAACTCATTGGGTTATCTCCTTAAACGAAAAAGGGGAAAGCGTATTTCTACGCCCTCCCCTTGCTCATAGTTTTCTATTTATGATCAGCTTGCTGAAACGCTGCCGAAAACAATAGCCGTAGGGATATTGTTGATTGGTAGGAAGCTGGATTCCGTCGCGATTGATGGGAACTGCCATTTGCTATCGGATACGATATATTGATTATGCAAGGTGGCGCTCTTACCAAGCGTCAGATGACGAACACCCACACCAGTGTGGAGAACCAGCGCATTAGCAGTGTCAGACATTCGAGGAATAACCGCGAAGCCGTCCACACCGATTTTGTCAGTGATCAGGCTAATGGTGTTATTTTTCAGCATCACCAGTGCCTCACCATTATCGGTCAGCGTCTGGCACCAGCCGTTTTTAACGGTCCAGTTACCCGCCTGAGCT
>JAEWIF010000027.1 GCA_023387335.1 Pseudomonadota bacterium
TCGTTTTGGAGTGAGATGCCCAGAACATTGACCCCTGGGCCGGGTGACCATTTCGATTTCGTGCGCATCCCCGCAGGTAGCAAATGCGATGCCTACAACCTGTTAACCACACAAAGTGAGGAAGAACCCAATTAACTGCCAAGCGACAGGCGGCCTGCCGACCGCCTGGTGCGCGCTGTCGTCGACGTGGTGTCCGGGCCGACGTGCTTCGCGGGCTTACAGAGAACTGACGGTGGTGACCACGGTGGAGGTGCCGACGATGCATACCGTTCACGCTGACCTGACCTTGATGACAGGACGGACGATTTGACCCGCATCAACGGGCATGCCCAGTAATCCCGAAGGTAACAGGCGCTGCGTACGATGTGTTGGTTGTCGAACGGCAAACCTTGATTGTCCGCCGTTCGAATCGACGCTTACGCATCAGAACCGGTCCAAGACCTTTGTGCTACTAGCATGGCCTGACCTAAGATAATTTATGTCAAGGGCGCGAACAGATCAGGGTTCTCTTCGCCTTCGACGTCAAGCCAGCCAGCGAGGCCTCGTTCCACTCTCGACAGGGAATGATCCACAAGTACGTACCTGCCAGGTACTTGCGGTGTGAACTCAACGATTGCTGCGCCACCAGCCGGAACAACCACCGTTTGCACGTCCGTCTGCGGCGGTGTCGTTACGCTGCCATTGGTGTAAACACGGTCAAATATCTCGCCGATGACGTGGAAAGATGATACAAAGTTAGGCCCACCGACACCAAAGAAAATCCGGACGGTTTCTCCAACCTTGGCCTTCATCGGGTAATGGTCTGTCAGTGCGCCGACATGCCCATTGAGGACAAAATATTCCGGTCGTTCGTTCAGGAGCTTGTCGTAATCTTCATTCAAGAGGCCCTCTGAACCAAAGGGCTCTGTCGTGTAAATCTCCCCTTGCATGACATAGAATTCACGATCCACGGGCGGCAATCCCTCCTCTGGTTCAACCAGAATCATGCCATACATACCGTTGGCGATGTGCATTGCTACAGGCGGGACGGCACAATGGTAAACGTAGAGGCCAGGGCGCTGGGCCTTGAAGCTGAACCCTGCAGTCTCACCAGGAGCGACATTGGTCAGTTCCGCGCCACCGCCTGGACCCTTCACCGAGTGGAAGTCCACATTGTGCATCATCCAGCTGTCTTCGTGGTTCTTGACACGGACCTCGACCGTATCGCCAACCCGGGCCCGCACGAAGGGGCCTGGAACAGTCCCGTTAAAAGTCCAAAAGCGGAAAGTTGCACGCTGATCGAGCCGAGCCTCCACTTCGATCGCTTCAAGTTCCACCTGAATTGTCTGTGGCTCCGTTCTGTCAATGGGTGGAGGCAGCACTGCCGGATCATGCGCGATATCATTGGCGACAAGCGGAGGAACCGAATAGGCGCGCTGGCTCAAACTGCCCGATGAACTTCCGTGCGAGCCTCCATGCGCTGCCAATTGAACTCCATTTCTTGAACTTTGAGCCTCTGCCGAGCCAACTGCCAACGTGCCCAATGTCAAGCCAGCCGTGCCCGCAAGCAACGACCGTCGCGAAATTCTCGAATCCGACACATGGTCGTTGAGGTGATCCTGTTCCGTCATGCTTTTGTCCTTCCGATTATAATCGTATCTCACGGCATCAGACCGTCTGCTATTCCACTTGGGAAATAAGCTCAGCCATCAGATTCCTGGCTTTCGGCGGGAGTTTGATCGCCTGAACTGCATCAACATTGCTGGCATCTTCCCCGACCTGGATCAGACCTACCATCCCCATTCCCAGATGCGGCGTGCACTTATAGGCATAGAGGCCTTCCGCCTCGAAGGTCACCTTGATCTCTTCATTGATCTTGCCCTTCCACTCCGTCGCGCCTTCCGGGATGCCGCTCTTGAGCGACTCCGAATTGTGAGATTTATCCGTCGCAACAAAGGTCACGGTATCGCCAGGCTCGATTTTCAGGAACGCCGGCTCAAACTGCATTGCTTGGCCGTTGGATCCTTTGTTCAGCATCCGAACTTCGTGATCTGCGGCCAGTGCGCCACTGGCGAGAATGGAAGCGGCAAGCGCGGTAAAGCAAAATGTCTTGATATTCATAGCATCCTCTTAATCTTAATCATTGAGATAAATCTGCAACGCCTTCTACCAGCTCTTGTTCCTGGAATAAGCGACATGCTGACAGCGGTTGTGTTGATCCTATCAGGTGACGGTTGGAAAGCACCCGGAAAGTGCCCCACATACGCAACCGGTTCTTACAGCCTTCTGGCAGATGTGGTGTTCATCCACACCAACCCCGCCGACGCAAAGCGCCTCGGCATCCAAGACGGGGAGTATGTCGACGTGCGCGTCGGCGACGAGGATCGCGGCCTCACCTTCGGGCGGACCCTGGTGCGGGTGGGCGCCAACTCGTTCACGGAAGTGCACATCGATACCGACGAGGCAAACGCGGCGGGAATTGAAGTCACCGCGATGGGTCAACTCGTGCAGAACTGAAGTATGCCATGGCCGTCGCCAGTCAGGCTATCAGTCTCCGGCCTCTGCAGCGGTCTTGTAGGGCCAGCTCCATTTCTGGACCTGGGGCATGTCCTCGCCGTATTCGCGGATATAGTGAGCGTGCTCCTCGAGCAAAAGCCTGCACTTATCCCTCACTCGTTCGCCAGGCTCGCCTAGATCCGGCAGGCGCCTGACCGCAGCCATTACCAGGTGGAAACGGTCGATCCCGTTCATGACCGCCATGTCGAAGGGCGTGGTGGTCGTGCCTTCCTCCTGGAAGCCATGGACATGGAAATTGTCGTGGTTGGTCCGCTTATAGGTCAGACGGTGAATGAGGTAGGGATAGCCGTGGTAGGCGAAGATCACGGGCCTGTCCTTCGTGAAGAGAGCGTCGAATTCATCGTCGGTGAACCCGTGCGGATGGGTCGTGTGAGATTGCAGCGTCATCAGGTCTACAACGTTGACCACCCTGATCCGGAGATCGGGTAGCTCGCGGCGCAGCAGGTCGACGGCAGCCAGCGTTTCCAGTGTCGGCACGTCGCCGCAGCACGCCATTACCACGTCGGGCTCCTCGTCAGCCGGGCATGTGCAGGCCCATTCCCAAATCCCGGCGCCCGCCTCGCAATGGCGTTCCGCCTCTTCGGCAGTCAGCCACTGCGGCTGAGGCTGTTTGCCAGCCGTGATCACATTGATCCGGTTCCAGGTCCTCAGGCAGTGGTCGGTGACCCAGAGCAGCGTGTTGGCATCCGGCGGAAAATAAAGGCGGACGGTGTCGGCCTTCTTGTTGGCGACGAAGTCGGCGAAGCCCGGATCCTGGTGGCTGAAGCCGTTGTGGTCTTGCCGCCAGACATGCGAGGTCAGGAGATAGTTGAGAGAGGCGATCGGCTTGCGCCACGGTAATTCCGCAGAAACCTTGAGCCATTTGGCATGCTGATTGACCATAGAATCCACGATGTGGATGAAGGCCTCGTAGCAGGAGAACACGCCATGCCGCCCGGTCAGCAAGTAACCTTCCAGCCACCCTTGGCAAAGATGCTCTGACAGAACCTCCATTACTCGGCCTTCGCGCGCGAGGTGGGTATCGTAAGGTTCAATTTTCTCCATCCAGACCCGGTCCGTCACTTCGAAGACGGCGTCGAGCCTGTTCGAGGCGGTCTCATCTGGACCCATGAGGCGGAAATTCCTTGCCTCGGCGTTGAGGCGTATGACCTCACGCAGATAAGCTCCCATCAAGCGGGTCGCCTCGGCGATCGTTTCGCCCGGTTGCCTGACGTCGAGCGCGAGGCTCTTCCAGTCCGGCAGGATGAGGTCCTTCTTCAGCATCCCGCCATTGGCATGGGGCAGCGCGCCCATGCGTTTTGCGCCTTCGGGCGCCAGGGAAGCGATCTCCGGCCGGAAGCGGCCTTTCCCGTCGAACAACTCCTCCGGCCGATAGCTGCGCAGCCACTCTTCGAGGATCTCGCGGTGGGTGGCATCGCCGCGAGCATTGGAAACGGGGACCTGATGCGAGCGCCAGAAGTCCTCCACCTTTTTGCCGTCGACCTCCTTCGGTCCAGTCCAACCTTTCGGGCTGCGCAGGATGATCATCGGCCAGCGCGGGCGCTCGCCCGACCAGCCTTCCGTTCGCGCCTCTCGCTGAATGTCCTGAATTCTATCCATGGCCAAGTCCACTGACGCCGCCATGGCGCGGTGCATCGGCATCGGCTCATGCCCCTCGACGAAGAGCGGCTCGTAGCCGTAGCCGCTGAAAAGATCGCGGAGTTCCGCGTCCGACATGCGCGCCAAAAGGGCGGGATTGGCGATTTTGTAGCCGTTAAGATGCAGGATCGGCAGGACCGCGCCATCGACCTGCGGATTCAGAAACTTGTTGGAATGCCAGGCGGCCGCCAGCGGACCCGTCTCGGCTTCTCCGTCGCCGACGACGCAGGCGACCGTTAGGTCGGGATTGTCGAAAGCGGCACCGAAGGCATGGACAAGAGCGTAGCCGAGTTCGCCTCCCTCGT
>JAEWIF010000067.1 GCA_023387335.1 Pseudomonadota bacterium
CCGAGTTCGACGAGATGACCGCCGGGCTGCAGCCGACCGACCTGCTGATCCTCGCGGCGCGGCCGGCGATGGGCAAGACGACCCTGGCGCTCAACATGGCCGAGCACGCCGCCATCCGCACCAGGAAAGCGGTGGCGGTGTTCTCGATGGAAATGTCGGCCAGCCAGCTGGCGCTGCGCCTGATCTCCTCCAATGGCCGCGTCAATGCCCAGCGCCTGCGCAGCGGCCAGCTCGAGGACGAGGACTGGAGCCGGGTCACCAGCGCGATCCGGATGCTCAAGGAAGCGAAGATCTTCATCGACGACACCCCGGGCCTGTCGCCGGACCAGTTGCGCTCCAAGGCACGCCGGCTCAAGCGCGAGCATGACCTGGGGCTGGTGGTGGTCGACTACCTGCAGCTGATGTCGGTGCCCGGCAACAGCGAGAACCGGGCCACCGAGATCTCCGAGATCTCGCGCTCGCTCAAGCACCTGGCCAAGGAACTCAACGTCCCGGTGATCGCGCTGTCGCAGCTGAACCGCTCGCTGGAAACCCGCGCCGACAAGCGCCCGGTGATGGCCGACCTGCGTGAGTCCGGCGCCATCGAGCAGGACGCGGACGTGATCGTCTTCATCTACCGCGACGACTACTACAACAAGGAAAACTCGCCGGACAAGGGCCTGGCCGAGGTGATCATCGGCAAGCAGCGAAACGGCCCGACCGGGTCGGTCAAGCTGCGCTTCTTCGGCGAGTACACCCGGTTCGACAATCTCTCGCACGACGCGGTAGGCAGTTTCGAGTAGGGCCGCGGGTCCTTCCGCGGAGAGCTGCCCGGAAGCTGAACCGGGGACGCGCCCCATCACCCGTTTCACACGGGTCCATGGTTAGCTTCGGGCCTGTTCAGCCAAACGAGGATCGCTCCATGAAGACCAAGCTCCGACTTGCACTAGCCGGTGCCGTGGCCACCGCCATGATGGCGGGCTGCGCCAGTTCCGGCGGCTACTACGGCCAGCAGTACCCGCAGCAGCAGTATCCCCAGGGCCAGGACGACGGCATGTCCAGGACCACGCGCGGTGCGCTGATCGGGGCGGCGGTGGGTACCGTGGCCGGCCTGCTGAGCGGCAGCGACGCCACCGAGCGCCGCCAGCGCGCCCTGGTCGGCGCGGGCGTGGGTGGCCTGGCAGGTGGTGCCATCGGCAATTACCAGGACCGCCAGGAGCGTGCCCTGCGCGAGCAGATGGCCGGGACCGGCGTGGACGTGGTCCGCCAGGGCGACAACATCACCCTGAACATGCCCGACAACATCACCTTCGACTTCGACAGCTCGGCGCTGAAGTCGCAGTTCTACCCGGTCCTCGACAACCTGGTCGCCACGCTGGGCGAGTACGACCAGACCATCATCGAGGTGGCCGGGCACACCGACTCCAAGGGTGCCGATGCCTACAACCAGCAGCTGTCGGTGCGCCGCGCCGAGGCAGTGGGCAACTACCTGATGAGCCGGGGCGTGATGCGCGAGCGCTTCATCATCACCGGCGCGGGCGAGAGCCGTCCGGTCGCCAGCAACGACACCGAGGCGGGCAGGGCGCAGAACCGCCGCGTCGAGATCACCCTGGTGCCGGTACGCGCCTGATCCAGCCCGGGCCAGGCAGTGCATGGAGCGGGTCCCGGGAGGGGCCCGCTCCTAGTTTTCCCGGTCGCCTTTCTTCCTGCGCCCGTCCAGTGCCCGCTCGCCAAAACCGAGCAGGACCAGCACCACCAGGGTGAGCACGGTCGCCAGCGTCGCCAGCAGGTAATAGCCAAAGCCGCAGGCGATCCCGATCACCGCCACCATCAGCAGCGAGGCCGCGGTGGTGATGCCCGCCACGCCGCTGCCGCGGCGGGCGAAGATGCTGCCGGCGCCGATGAACGCGACCCCGGCGATGACCGCCTCCACCAGGCGAAGCGGATCGACCCGCAGCCGCCCGCTGCCGCCGTCGACCAGCGTGGCGTGGTCCCCCAGCACCAGGACCCCCAGTCCGACCAGGAGCGCGGAAGCGCCGCCGACCAGCATGTGGGTCCGGAAGCCCGCCGGACGGTCGCGCAGCTCACGTTCGAATCCGATCGCGCCGCTCAGCAGCATGGCGATCCCGGTGCCGGCGATGGCACCCAGCTGTTGTGTCCACTCCATGCCCGGATTGTGTGGCCGCGTGGGGTGAATGCGGGGTCAGTGGACACCGCGTGAACGACGCGGTGGGCAAGCCGCGATACCGTTGCGGACTTCCGGAAGACGGTCTTCAGCTCGGGGGGAGCAGACGGGACGTGGCGACGACGACTCATGATCTTGCGCGCGAGAAGCGCGACGTCCCAGGCGAACCTGGCGGGCCACCAGGCGATCGCGACATTCCGCACAGCCGTTCCGCCGCGCGCCAGTTGCTCGAGGCGCTGGTGGCGGTGCGCGACGGCAATTTCGACGTGACGCTGCCGGTGCACTGGGACGGCATCGACGGCAAGATCGCCGACGCCTTCAATGCCATCGTCGCCAGCAACCGCCACCTGGCGGCCGAACTCGACCGGGTCGGGCAGCAGGTGGGACGCGAGGGCCACACCGGCAAGCGCCTCGTCGCACCCAGCCATGGCGGCGCCTGGCTGGGCATGCAGCAGGCGGTCAACGGACTGGTCGACGACCTGGTGCGACCGATCGAAACCATGACCGCGGCGACCGCGGGCGTCGCCAAGGGCGACCTGACCCGCGCGGTGCCGCTGGAGGTCGACGGGCGCCCATTGCAGGGCGAGTTCCTGCGCTCGGCGACGATCGTCAACCGCATGATCGAGCAGATGGGGGAGTTCAGCGCCGAGGTCACCCGCGTGGCGCTCGAGGTCGGCACCGCGGGCCGGCTGGGCGGGCAGGCCAAGGTCAAGGGCGTGTCCGGGGTGTGGAAGGAGCTCACCGACTCGGTGAACCAGATGGCCTCCAACCTGACCACCCAGGTGCGCAATATCTCCGAGGTCACGATCGCCGTCGCCGACGGCGACCTGTCGCGCAAGATCACCGCCGACGTACGCGGCGAGATGGCCCAGCTCAAGGAAGCCATCAACACCATGGTCGACCAGCTGCGCAGTTTCGCCTCCGAGGTGACCCGCGTGGCGCGCGAAGTGGGCACGGAGGGCAAGCTTGGTGGCCAGGCGGTGGTGCCGGGCGTGGCGGGCACCTGGAAGGACCTGACCGACTCGGTCAACGCGATGGGCACGAATCTCACCGCCCAGGTGCGCAACATCGCGCAGGTGACGACGGCGGTCGCGCGCGGGGACCTCTCGCGCAAGATCACGGTGGACGTGAAGGGCGAGATCCTGGAGCTGAAGGACACCATCAACACGATGGTGGACCAGCTGCGGTCGTTCGCTTCGGAAGTGACACGCGTGGCGCGCGAAGTGGGTACCGAAGGCAAGCTGGGTGGCCAGGCCGACGTGCAAGGTGTAGCCGGCACCTGGAAGGACCTGACCGACTCGGTGAACTCCATGGCGGGCAACCTGACGGCCCAGGTGCGGAACATCGCGGACGTGACGAAGGCGGTGGCCGCGGGCGACCTGTCCAAGAAGATCACGGTGGACGTGAAGGGCGAGATCCTGGAGCTGAAGAACACGATCAACGTGATGGTGGACCAGCTTTCTTCGTTCGCCTCGGAAGTGACGCGCGTGGCGCGCGAAGTGGGTACCGAAGGCAAGCTGGGCGGCCAGGCCGACGTGAAGGGCGTGGCCGGCACCTGGAAGGACCTGACCGACAACGTGAACTTCATGGCCGGCAACCTGACGGCCCAGGTGCGGAACATCGCGGACGTCACCAAGGCGGTGGCGGCAGGCGACCTGCCCAAGAAGATCACGGTGGACGTGAAGGGCGAGATCCTGGAGCTGAAGAACACCGTGAACACCATGGTGGACCAGCTGCGATCCTTCGCCGCCGAAGTGACGCGCGTGGCGCGCGAGGTGGGCACCGAAGGCAAGCTGGGCGGCCAGGCCGACGTGCAGGGCGTGGCCGGCACGTGGAAGGACCTGACCGAGTCGGTGAACTCGATGGCGTCCAACCTCACGGTGCAGCTTCGCGACGTGTCCAAGGTGGCGACCGCCATCGCGACCGGCGACCTGACGCAGAAGATCACCGTGGATGCCCGCGGCGAGATCCTGCAGATCAAGGACGTGATCAACACCATGGTGGACCAGCTCTCGTCGTTCGCCGCCGAGGTGACGCGGGTGGCGCGGGAAGTGGGTACCGAAGGCCGGCTGGGCGGACAGGCCGACGTGCAGGGCGTGGCGGGCACGTGGAAGGACCTGACCGAGTCGGTGAACTCGATGGCGTCCAACCTCACGGTGCAGCTGCGCGACGTGTCCAAGGTGGCGACGGCCATCGCCATGGGCGACCTGACGCAGAAGATCACGGTCGACGTGCGCGGCGAGATCCTGCAGATCAAGGACGTGATCAACACCATGGTGGACCAGCTGCGGTCGTTCGCGTCGGAAGTGACGCGGGTGGCGCGCGAGGTGGGCACCGAAGGCAAGCTGGGCGGCCAGGCCGACGTGCAGGGCGTGGCCGGCACCTGGAAGGACCTGACCGACAACGTGAACTTCATGGCCGGCAACCTGACGGCCCAGGTGCGGAACATCGCCGACGTGACGAAGGCGGTGGCCGCGGGCGACCTCGGCAAGAAGATCACGGTGGACGTGAAGGGCGAGATCCTGGAGCTGAAGAACACCATCAACACGATGGTGGACCAGCTCTCCTCGTTCGCCTCGGAAGTGACGCGCGTGGCGCGCGAGGTGGGCACCGAAGGGCGCCTGGGCGGCCAGGCCCAGGTGAAGGGCGTGTCGGGCACCTGGAAGGACCTGACCGACAACGTGAACTTCATGGCCGGCAACCTGACCTCGCAGGTGCGAGGCATCGCCAAGGTGGTGACGGCCGTGGCCAACGGCGACCTGCGCCAGAAGCTGACCGTGGAGGCCAAGGGCGAGATCGCCGCGCTGGCCGACACCATCAACTCCCTGACCGACACGCTGGCCACCTTCGCCGACCAGGTGACGACCGTCGCGCGCGAAGTGGGCGTGGAAGGCAAGCTGGGCGGCCAGGCCAAGGTGACCGGCGCCGCCGGCACGTGGAAGGGCTTGACGGAGAACGTGAACCAGCTGGCCGCCAACCTCACCACGCAGGTGCGCGCGATCGCCGAGGTGGCGACGGCGGTGACGCAGGGCGACCTGACGCGATCGATCACGGTGGAGGCGCTGGGCGAGATGGCCGCGCTGAAGGACACCGTGAACGAGATGATCCGGAACCTGAAGGACACGACGCAGCTGAACACCGAGCAGGACTGGCTCAAGACCAACCTGGCCAAGTTCTCGCGGATGCTGCAGGGCCAGAAGGACCTGGTGGCGGTGGGCCACCTGATCCTGTCCGAACTGGCGCCCGTGGTGGGCGTGCAGCAGGCCGAGTTCTACGTGCTGCGCTACACGTCCGACCAGCCGCGCCTGCGCCTGATGGCCAGCTACGCGAGCGACGGCCACGGCGCCTACGGCAAGGAAGTGGACCTGGGCGAGGGCCTGGTCGGCCAGTGCGCGTTCGACCGCAAGAAGATCCTCCTGACCTCCAACATCCCCGACACGCTGAGGATCGCTTCCGGCCTGACGGAGATGGCGCCGCTCAACGTGCTGGTGCTGCCCATCATCTTCGAGGGCCAGGTGCGCGGCGTGCTGGAGCTCGCTTCGGTCGAGCGCTTCAACCCCAGCCACCAGCAGTTCCTGGACCAGCTGGCCGAATCCATCGGCATCGTGATCAACACGATCGAGGCCAACATGCGGACCGAGGACCTGCTGACGCAGTCGCAGTCACTCGCGCAGGAACTCCAGAGCCGCCAGCAGGAACTGCAGCAGACCAACGAGGAGCTGCAGGAGAAGGCGCGCCTGCTCGTGCACCAGAACCACGAGGTGGAGCGCAAGAACCAGGAAGTGGAGCAGGCCCGCCAGGCGCTGGAGGAAAAGGCCAAGCAGCTGGCGCTGACGTCCAAGTACAAGTCCGAGTTCCTGGCCAACATGTCGCACGAGCTGCGCACGCCGCTGAACTCGCTGCTGATCCTGTCGGACCAGCTGTCCAAGAACCCGGAAGGCAACCTCACGACCAAGCAGGTGGAGTTCGCCAAGACCATCCACTCGTCGGGCAACGACCTGCTGATGCTGATCAACGACATCCTGGACCTGTCCAAGATCGAGTCCGGCACGGTGGCGGTGGACGTCAGCGAGCTGCACCTGTCCGACCTGCAGCTGTACGTGGAGCGCACCTTCCGCCACGTCGCCGAAGCCAAGAACGTCGAGTTCCTCATCCAGACCGGCGTGCAACTGCCGGCCTCGATGGTCACGGACATCAAGCGCCTGCAGCAGATCCTGAAGAACCTGCTGTCCAACGCGTTCAAGTTCACCCACCAGGGCAGCGTGACGCTCACCGTCGAGGAGGTGGTCACCGGATGGAGCTCCGACCACGAGGAGCTCAACCGCGCCCAGCAGGTGATCGCGTTCGCGGTCGCCGACACCGGCATCGGCATCTCCGGCGACAAGCAGCAGATCATCTTCGAGGCCTTCCAGCAGGCCGATGGCTCCACCAGCCGCAAGTACGGCGGCACCGGCCTGGGCCTCGCGATCAGCCGCGAGCTGTCGAAGCTGCTGGGCGGCGAGATCCGGCTGGCCAGCGCCCCGGGGCAGGGCAGCACCTTCACGCTGTACCTTCCTATCCACTACCCGGCCACGCGCAGCACGCGCCGCACCAGCTCGTTCTCCGACATGCGCACGCTGGAGCAGCCGGTCCCGCAGGCGCGGCGCCTGCCGCCGCCGCTGCCCGCGCCGGTTCCGCAACCGGCGGCCGAGGAGCCGCTGGACAACGGATCGGCGATCCTGAACGAAGCGGACGACGACCGCGGCAACATCGGGGAAGGCGACCTGGTCCTGCTCATCGTGGAGAACGACCTGACGTTCGCGCGCTTCCTGCTGGATGCCGCGCGGGCCAAGGGCTTCAAGGGCCTGGTCACTCCCCTGGGCGCCGGCGCGCTCACCTTCGCCAACCAGTACCAGGTCGCGGCGATCACGCTCGACATGTACCTGCCGGACATGGACGGCTGGCGCGTGCTCGATCGCCTGAAGCAGGACTTCATCGCCCGCCACATCCCGGTCTGCGTGATCTCCACCGACGACTCCAGGGAGCGCGCCTTCAAGGGCGGGGCGCTGGCGTTCGTCGAGAAGCCGATCCAGTCGAAGGACGTGCTGGACGACATGCTGGACAAGCTGCGCTCGTACTGCGCGCGCAAGCAGCGCAACGTGCTGGTGGCGATGAAGGACGCCGCGGCCCGCGACGAGTTCCTGGGCCTGCTGCAGGACGAGGAGATAACGCCCGTGGTGGTCAAGAGCGCCGACAAGTTCCTGCAGGCGCTGGACGGCAGCCAGTTCGATTGCGTGGTGCTGGAGGACGCGTTCGGCAAGCTGGACACGGCGCACGTGCGCCAGTCCCTGGCGAACCACGCGGGGCTGGGGCCGCTGCCGCTGCTGCTCTACCGCAATGCCGCCAACGGCGAGTCCGGCCGGTTCGCCTGGCACTCGGACGAGCGGGTCACCGTCACCGAGGTCCCGACGGCCGCGCGCCTGTACGACGCCGCGCTGCTGGCGCTGCACCGGAACGTGAGCCGCCTGCCCGAGGCGCGGCGCACGCTGCTGGAGGAGACGATCACGGAGGCCAAGCCGCTGGCCGGCAAGCGCGTGCTGATCGTGGACGACGACATGCGCAACATCTTCGCGCTGGCCACCGTGCTGGAAGACCACTCGATGGACATCGTCTGGGCCGACAACGGCCGCGAGGCGATCAGCCGCGTGGCCAACGATCCGCAGATCGAGGTCGTGCTGATGGACATCATGATGCCGGAGATGGACGGCATGGCCACGATGAAGGAGATCCGCAAGCTGCCCCAGGGCAAGAACCTGCCGATGATCGCCGTCACCGCCAAGGCCATGAAGGGCGACCGCGAGAAGTGCATCGAGGCGGGGGCCTGGGACTACCTGTCCAAGCCTGTCAACACCCATGACCTGCTGACCGTTCTGAGGGCGTGGCTGCACCAGTGACCGTCCGACAGAACCCCGAAGCCCAGGCCGCTCCGCCGGAGCGCGAGAAGGCGAACATCCTGGTCGTCGACGACCTCCAGGAGAAGCACATCGTGTTCCGCTCCATCCTGGAAGAGCTGGGCGAGAACATCGTCAGCGCCCGGTCGGGCAAGGAGGCCCTGCGCTACATCCTGGAGATGGAGTTCGCGGTCATCCTGCTGGACGTCAACATGCCCGACATCGACGGGCTGGAGACGGCCAGCCTGATCCGGCACTACAAGAAGTCGGCGCAGACGCCCATCGTCTTCATCACCGCCTACGTCGACGAGCTGCAGGCCAAGCGCGGCTACGCGCTGGGCGCGGTCGACTACATCCCGTCGCCCGTGGTGCCGGAGGTGCTGCGCTCCAAGGTGCGCGTCTTCGTCGAGCTGTGGCGCATGAACCGCCAGCTGCAGGTGCGCGCCGCCGAGCGCGAGGCGCTGGCCCGCTCGGAAGCGGCGCGCGCCTCGGCCGAAGAGGCCATCCACCGCGCCGACTACCTGGCCGAGGTGAGCCAGCTGCTGTCGCGCTCGCTGGACATGGACCCCACGATCCAGGCGATGCTCGACCTGGCGGTCCCGATGCTGGGCGACAAGGCCTTGCTCGCGCAGGTGGACTCCGAAGGCCACGTGGTCCGCTCGCAGGGGACGGCCGGCGCCGATCTCGAGAGCCTGCCCGAGGAGGTGCGCAACGGCCTCCAGCGCGCCGTCTCCTCCCGCCAGTTGCAGGTCAGCCGCGAAGGCGGGCAGGGCGCCGCGATGTGCCCGCTGGTCTCCGGCGGCCGGGTGCGCGGCGTGCTGGTGCTGCTCGGCAGCGCGCAGCAGCTCGACGGCGCGCGGCTGGCGCTGGCGCGCGAGGTGGCCGACCGCGCCGCCATCGCGATGGAGAACGCTCGCCTCTACACCGCGGTGCAGGAAGCCGACCGCCGCAAGAACGAGTTCCTGGCCATGCTGGCGCACGAGCTGCGCAATCCGCTCGCGCCCATCCGCAACGCGGTGCACATCATGCAGGGCAAGGAAGTGGCGCCGCCCACGCTGCAGTGGGCGCGCGACGTCATCAGCCGGCAGGCCGACCACATGGCGCGCCTCATCGACGACCTGCTGGACGTCTCTCGCATCGTGCAGGGCAAGGTGGTGGTCAAGCCCGAGAAGCTCGGCCTGGCATCGCTCATCGAGCGCTCGGCCGAATCCAGCATGCCCAAGCTGGAAGCGCGCAGGCAGAAGCTGGCGCTGGAAATGACGAAGGAGCCTGTCGTGCTGGACGGCGACTCGGTGCGGCTGGCGCAGGTGCTCTCCAACCTGATCAACAACGCCTCCAAGTTCTCGCCGGAGGAAAGCCGCATCGTGGTGAAGACGGCTTTCGCGGACGACCAGGTGCGCATCACCGTCAAGGACGAGGGCGCGGGCATAGATCCCGCTTTCCTCCCGCATATCTTCGACCTGTTCGCGCAGGCCGACCAATCGCTGGACCGCTCACAAGGCGGCCTGGGCATCGGCCTCACGCTGGTGAAGCACCTTGTCGGCCTGCATGGCGGCACGGTGGAAGCACACAGCGAAGGCCTGGGCAAGGGAACCGAAATGACGATCACGCTGCCGGCTCGACTCGGCGAATCCGAGGAACCGGCGCAGGTCGCGCCGATCGCGCCGCGCCAGTCGGCGCAGCAACCCGCCGCGCCTTCGCGCATCCTGGTGGTCGACGACCTCATGGCTTCGGCCGAGACGCTGATGACGCTGCTGGAGATGGAGGGCTTCGAGGTCAAGGTGGCCAACGAGGGCAAGGCGGCGCTGGACATCGCCAAGGTCTTCCACCCCGACGTGGTGCTGCTGGACATCGGCCTGCCGGGCATGAACGGCTTCGAGGTCGCGCACCAGCTGCGCAGCGACCCTTCGTCGCGCGACGCGCTGCTGATCGCGCTGACGGGTTACGGCGAGGCCGAGAGCCGCTCGCGCTCGGCCCAGGCCGGCTTCGACTTCCACATGGTCAAGCCGGCGGACGTCAACCTGCTGCTGACGATGATCGCCAACCCGCAGGAAGCGCGGCGGGCCAAAGTAGCCTGATCCGCGCTGCTACAATCGCGGGCTCGCAGGAGAGGTGGATGAGCGGTTTAAGTCGCACGCCTGGAAAGCGTGTGTGGGTTAATAGCCCACCGCGGGTTCGAATCCCGCCCTCTCCGCCAGGCACACCATGACGAAGCCCCCGCAAGGGGGCTTTTTCATGACTGGATCACTCCCGCGCCGGGCGTCGTCGCCGGACCCCGCGCAAGGCGTCGCGCGAGCTGCGCCGTTCCCAGCCCCGCGATCGCCACGGCGGCCAGGACCGCGGCCCAGTCGCCGGCATGCAGCGGCGACAGGTGCAGCCACCCGCTGATGGCCGGCGACTGCACGAACACGACCAGGATCAGGAACGACAGCGCGGCAAGGACGAACCCGGGGAGGTTTCGCGGCCCCGCCAGCACGAGCGTGGACGCGGAGCTGGTCGACAGCAGGACGGCCAGCGCCATCGCCCGGGCGTGGTTTGCATCGTGGTCGGCTCCGAGCGCCTGGAGGTATCCCAGGATCACCGCCGCGCTGGTGAAAGTGCCGACGGCCAGGAGGGTGCCCCAGGCGGCGCCCGGGAAAAACCCGGGCCGCGGCCGCGGCCGCGGCAGTGCCCGTCCCGCCCCGCCTGCATCCAGTTCCTGGAAGGCGAGCAGGGCCGTTGGATGGATCACCAGTTCCAGCCACACGATGTGGATCGGCAGGAACAGCAGCGGCTCGCCCAGCAGCGGTATCAAGGCCGCCCCGAGCACCAGCGGCATGTGCACCAGCAGCAGGTAGGCGAACGCGACCTGCAGCTGGGCGAACAGGCGCCGGCCTTCCGCCACCGCGTCGCGGATGGTGCGCAAGTTGTCGTCCATCAGCACGATGGCCGCGGCCTCCCGCGCGGCCCGGGTTCCGCGGTCCCCCATCGCCACGCCGACGTCGGCCTCCCGCAGCGCGGGAACGTCGTTGACGCCGTCGCCGGTCACCGCGACGAGCTCGCCGCGTTCGCGCAGCGCGCGCACCAGTCCGAGCTTCTGTGCGGGGGTCGCACGGGCGACTACGTGGAGGCCGGGACGGCGCCGCAGCACTTCGCCGGCGTCCTCCGCGGGGTCGAGCGCGACGATCTCGGGCCGGCTGCCCCCCAGCCCGATTTCTGCCGCGATCGCCTGCGCCGTCGCGGGGTGGTCGCCCGTCACCATGATGACCCGGATGCCCATCGCCTCGCATTCGCGGACCGCCTCGGCCACGCCCTCCCGCGGCGGGTCGGCGAAGGCGAGCAGGCCGGCGAACTCGAAGCCCCCGGCGGGCTCCACCGCGGTGGCATCCGCCGCCACGGTGCGCCGTGCGCAGGCGATCACCTTGCAGCCGGCAGCCGCGAGTTCACGCACGCGCTGGCGCCATGCCTCCAGCCCGGCGGCCGGCAGGTCGCAGAGCGCAAGGATCGTTTCGGGAGCGCCCTTGGTGCAGGCCGAGGCGACGCCCGCTCCCGGCTCCCGCCAGAGGGAGGTCTCCCGCCGCCGGGTTTCGGTGAAGGGGAACACCGCCAGTCGCTCGCCGGCGTCGGGCGGCCCGGGGATCGCCATCAATGCCTGGTCCAGCGGATCCCCGCTCTCGTCGCGCGCGGCCCGCTGGGCGCAGCGCAGCAGTGCCATTTCGTCCAGGCCCGGCGCAGGCCGGAGCTGCGTCAAGGTGAGCACGCCGGCCGTCAGCGTCCCCGTCTTGTCCGACAGGATGCAGCTGGTGCGGCCGATGTTCTCCACGGCCACCGCCCGCCGCACCAGCGCCTTGCGGCGCGCAAGCCGGAACGCCCCCAGCCCGAGGAAGAAGGCATAGACGACTGGAAACTCCTCCGGCAGTGCGGCGACGGCGAGCGTCATCGCGCTGAGCGTCGCGTCGGCCCAGCCGTGTCCCTGCGAGAGCCGCACCACGCCGAGCAGCAGGCACAGCGCCAGCGCCGCCGCCAGGATGCGCGCGACCAGGCCGCCGATCGCGCGCTGCAGCGGAGTGCTCTCCTGCGGGCCTCCCATCGCGGCGCGGGAGAGTTCGCCGTAGCGCGTGTACGCCCCCGTGTGCACGACGCGCATCCGTGCGGTGCCGGTCAACAACCGGGTGCCCGCCGTCGCCCAGTGCCGCTCGGGAATGCGCTGCGCGCGATGACCGTCCGGCCCCAGCGGTTGCTTGGCCACGGGAAGCGCTTCGCCGGTGAGGCTGGACTCGTCGCTTTGCAGGCCGGCGCCCGCGAGCAGCAGTCCGTCCGCCGGGAAGTAGCTGCCCGCGCCGACCTCGACGAGATCGCCCGGCACGAGGTCGGCCGACGGCAGCTCGGTCCAGGCGCCGTCGCGCAGCACCCGGGCGCGCGCGGCGAGCCGGCTCGCCAGGCTGGCGGTCGAAGCGGCGGCCCGATGGTGGAGGTAGGCATCCATCCCCGTCAGCGGGAGGAGGGCGGCCAGCAGCACCAGCGCCTCGGTCCGCTGTCCGAGCAGGCCGAAGAGGCCCGCCGCCACCAGCAGGAACCAGAGCATGGGATCGCGCGCGCTGTCGCGAGCGACGTCGACCCAGTTGCGGGAGGCTTCCGGCACGACGTCGTTGACGCCATGCTGCCGGCGCGCCACCAGCACCTGCGCGGCGTCCAGGCCGACGTCGGGTCCGGCCCCGAGGTCCGGGCCGGACCGGTCGAACTCGAAATCCTGCGTCCGGGACAACGATCAGCCTCAGGCGCGGCCCGACAGCGACGCCTCGCGCCGGACGCAGAGCACCGGCACGGGCGCGAGCCGCAGGATCTGCTCGGCGCCGCTCCCCAGCAGCACCCGGCCGAACCCGCGCCGCCCGTGGCTGCCGATGACGATCAGGTCGGCCCTCCAGTGGGCGGCTTGTTCAGCCACGGTCTCCCCAAGCCGTTGGGCCGGCATGTCCACCAGTCGCCTTTCGCAGCGCACGCCGGCAGCCTTGGCGATGGCCTCCGCGTCTTCCAGCACCTGGGCGCCCCGCTCGCTGGCCGATCCCAGGCCCAGCCCCCCGTCGGCCAGGAGCAGGAGCTCGTCCATGCAGTGAACCAACAGCAACTGGGCATCGCGGTCGCGGGCGAGCTGGAGGGCGGCCACCAGGGCCTTGTTGGAGGTGTCGCTGCCGTCGACGGCGACAAGGATTCGTCGGTACATAGGCTTGCTCTCCTTGAACGTCCAATCTAGTGGCCGCGGGGCGTGCCGGTTTGATCTTGCGCAAGGCGCGGAGGTTGCCCGGACCTATCCTGGATGCACTTACCGGAGAGACCCATGACTACTTCCTACAGGCAGATCCTGGTCCATCTGGATTCCGGCCGGCGCATCGCGGAGGCCGTCCAGTGCGCCCGTCGACTCGCGTCGGACCAGGGGGCCGCCCTCGCCGCGATCGACGTGGCTCGGCCCGCGCTCACGACCGTGCCCGACGTCGCCGGGCTCGGCGGTCTTACCGCCGCGGCGCTGGTCGAGCTGGACGAGGAGCGCCGGCAGTTCGTGCGCGAGACGTTCGACCAGGCGATGGCGGACCGTGGACCCGCGGCGCGCTTCGGCGAGATCTGCGAACTCGGCCTGGTGCGGGCCTTCGCGCAGCAGGCGCTCCACGCCGACCTGCTGGTGCTCAGCCAGCCGCACCCGGACCGCGGCCCCGGCGAGGCCCCTGCCGACTTCAACGAGGCCGTCATGGCGGCCAGCGGCAAACCGGCGCTCATCCTGCCCGCCGTGGGGCCGTTGCCGGATTCGTTCAGGACCATCGCGATCGCCTGGAAGCCCTCCCGGGAGGCGGCGGCCGCGGTCAGCGGGGCCTTGCCCCTGCTGCAGCGCGCCGCAAAGGTGCACGTGGTCGCCTGGGGCGCCGGGGCGGGCGCCGGCGCTCCGCTGAGTCTCGATGGGTACCTCCGCGTGCACGGCGTCGAGGCGCAATGGGAGATGCGGGGCGAGGAGCCGCAGGACGTGGGCGAACTGCTGCTCTCCCGGTCGTTCGATCTCGGCGCGGACCTGCTGGTGATGGGCTGCTACGGCCACGGCCGGGCGCGTGAATGGGTCCTGGGCGGCGCCTCGCGGACGGTGCTGCGATCGATGACGCTGCCCGTGCTGATGGCGCACTAGGACTCGCGCCCAGCCCACGGCGCCGGCTGAACCGTGCCCGCGATCGTCACCGCGACCCTGAATCCGGCGGTGGACATCGCCACCACGGTCGAGCGGATAGTCTCCGGCCACAAGCTCCGCTGCGCGCCGCCCCTGGTCCATCCGGGCGGTGGCGGCGTCAATGTGGCGAGGGTGGCGGCGCGGCTGGGCGCCGAAGTCCTGGCGCTGCACACCGCGGGAGGACTCGCGGGCGACCTGCTCGCACGGCTTCTCGCCGCCGAGCGAGTGGCCACCGTTTCGCTGGCCATCGCGGGCGCCACGCGTGAGAACTTCTCCGTCCGGAACCTCGCGACCGGCGAGGAGTTCCGCTTCGTGCTGCCCGGCCCGTCGCTCCTTGCCGCGGAGTGGCAGGCCTTCCTGGACCGCTGCATCGCGCTGGGCGCCCCCGCCCGCTTCGTCGTCGCCAGCGGCAGCCTGCCGCCGGGCGTGCCCACCGACTTCTACGCCCGGCTCGCCGCCGGCCTGGGCCGCCGCTCGCGCCTGGTGCTGGATTCTTCCGGCGACGCGCTCGCGGCCGCGCTCAAGGAGGAGGTGTTCGCGCTCAAGCCCAGCCTCGGCGAACTGCGGCAGCTGACCGGCGAGCCGCTCGAATCCGCGAGCCAGCAGCTGCGGGCCTGCCGGCGGCTCGTCCATGCCGGGCGCGCCGCCATGGTCGCGCTGTCCCTGGGCGCGCAGGGGGCGATGCTCGTGACGGCGAGCGGGGCCTGGCATGCCGCCGGCCTGCCGGTCACGGTAGTGGGCACGATCGGCGCCGGCGACAGCTTCGTCGCGGGGCTGGTGGACGCGCTGGTGCGCGATGCAGCGCCGCAAGAGGCGCTGCGGCACGCCATGGCGGCGTCGGCGGCCACCGTGCAGACGCACGGCACCGGCCTGTGCGACGCACGCCAGGCCGCGGCATTGCTGCCGCTGGTGAGAGTGGAGCCCCTCCCGGACATCGACGGGGCTTGATGCGCGTGGAGCCGGTGCCAAGGCCGACCGGTGGGTCGATGCCGATCAGTTCGGCTTCGGGCCGAACCCGGCACTACCGCGTCGCCCAGGCGCCGCCGGGGCGGCCTCCTCACTCCGCCGCATGGCCGGCTTCGGGCGCCTCGAGCCGGCCGCCCCGCTTCTCCCCGCCGTAGATCAGGTGGTACGTCAGGCCCACCAGCACGCTGCCGCCGACGAGGTTCCCGGCCGTCACGAAGAGGAGATTCGATGCCGCGCCGGACAGCGTGACCGCGGCGCCGGACGCCGCAGGGTCGCTGCCGGCCTGGACCAGCATCGCGAGGGGCAGGAGGTACATGTTGGCGATGCCGTGCTCGAAGCCGGCCGCGACGAACGCGGTGACGGGGAACACGACGGCGACGGCCTTGTCGACGACGCTGCGGCCGGCCATGGCCATCCACACGGCCATGCAGACCAGCACGTTGCACAGCATGCCCCGCACGAACGCTTCATCCCAGGGCAGCTGCTGCTTGGCCAGGGCGATCCTGACCGCCGTGCGCCCGATGGCGCCGCCACCCATCCCGGTGTGTCCGCTCAGGTACACCAGGATCGCGAGGCCGACCGCCCCGGCGAGATTCGCCATGCAGACGACGACCCAGTTGCGCAGGACCTGCGCCGTGCCGATCCGGTGCTCGGCCCAGGCCAGCACCAGGAGGTTGTTCCCCGTGAAGAGCTCGGCCCCGGCCACCACCACCATCAGCAACCCCAGCGAGAACACGGCTCCGGCGACCAGCTGGGAGGCCGCGAGGCCGAGGCCGGCGTCGGCGCGCACGATCACGAAGAGCATCGAACCCAGGCCGATGAAGGCGCCCGCCAGCACGCCGAGCATGACGAGCGGAAGGAGGGCGAGCTTCGCCTTGGCCTCGCCCGAATCCTGGATCCGGCGCGCGATCTCGGCCGGCGAGAAGGCGTCGAAGCCGTACAGGTGATTCATCCATCTCTCCCCACGAAGTCCGGCGCGGTTGAACAGGGACGGATGCGACGGTATCCGCTGGGACGCGCCACCGGTTGATCTGAGTCAAACCGGCTGCGGAGCGCGCGACCTCCGGTGCACGGCCGCGAGAGGCGACCGGCCGCCCGTGGCGCCGCCTCAGAGCGCGTTGAGGGGAATCTTCAGGTACGAGACCCCGTTGTCCTCGCTCGGCGGCATCGCGCCGGCGCGGATGTTGACCTGCACGGACGGAAGAATGAGCACCGGCATGTCGAGGGTGGCATCGCGCTTGTTGCGCATCTGCACGAACTGTTCCCGGGTGACGCCGTCGTGCACGTGGATGTTCTTCTCGCGCTGCTCGGCCACGGTGGTCTCGAACGCCGGCGGCCTGCCCTCGGGCGGGTAGTCGTGGCACATGAACAGGCGTGTGCGCGGGGGCAGGCTGAGGAGCTTGCGCACCGATGAATAGAGCTGGTCGGGGTCGCCGCCCGGGAAGTCGCAGCGCGCCGTTCCCACGTCGGGCATGAAGATCGTGTCGCCCACGAACACGGCATCGCCGACGTGGTAGGCCAGGTCCGCCGGCGTGTGGCCCGGCACGTGCACGGCGCGCGCCGAGAGTTCGCCGATGCGGAACTCGTCGCCGTCACGGAACAGGTGGTCGAACTGGGTGCCGTCCTGGCGGAAGCCGGGTTCGAGGTTGAAGATCCCCTTGAACACCTTCTGCACCTGGCGGATGTGTTCGCCGATGCCGATCCGGCCGCCGAGCTTCGACTTGAGGTACGTCGCGGCCGTCAGGTGGTCGGCGTGCGCGTGGGTCTCCAGGATCCACTCGACCTTCAGCCGGTGGGCCTGCACGTACTCGATGACCTTGTCCGCGGAAGCGGTGCGCGTGCGGCCGGACTTCGGGTCGTAGTCGAGGACCGAGTCGATGATGGCGCAGGCCGAACCCGGCCCGTCGTGGACCACGTACGTCACGGTCCAGGTGGCGTTGTCGAACAGGCCGTGGACCTGGGGGCGGCGTGGAAGGGACATCGCTAACTCCTCGATCAAGTTGAAGACAATATATTGCTAAATATATTGAATTTCAATAGACTGTCCCGAACTGACCGCCATGAACAAGACCACCACCTCCGCATTGCCGCTCGACCGGATGCAGCAGGCCGCCCGCGAGGCCTGCGGACTGCTCAAGGTGCTGTCCAACCCGGACCGGCTCCTGATCCTGTGCCACCTCGCGCAGGGCGGCGAGGCCCGGGTGGGCGAACTGGAGGAGACGCTGGGGATCGTCCAGCCGACGCTGTCGCAGCAGCTGACCGTGCTGCGCGAGGAGGAACTCGTCACCACGCGGCGCGACGGCAAGAACATCTACTACTCGCTGGCCAGCAGCCGCGCGCTGGCGGTGATCGAAACCCTGTACCGGGAGTTCTGCGGCGGCAGCGTTTCCTCCGGCAAGAGCCGCCGGAAATGAGAAGGAGTCAGGCATGAGCATCGACTGGACCCATTTCACGCCCTGGACCTCGCTGGCCGGGGGCCTCCTGCTGGGCGTCGCTTCCGCGGCGTTCATCCTCCTGAGCGGCCGCATCCTGGGGATCAGCGGGATCGTCGGCGGGCTGCTGGCCCCCCGGCGCGGCGACATCGGCTGGCGCCTGGCCTTCGTGCTGGGCATGCTGGCCGCGCCCGCCACGTTCGCGTGGCTCGCACCCTCGGGCTTGCTGCCGCAGCCGCGGATCGAGGCGGGTTGGGGCCTCATCGTCGTCGCCGGCCTGCTGGTGGGTTTCGGCACCCGCTACGGCTCGGGCTGCACCAGCGGGCACGGGGTCTGCGGGCTCTCCCGCCTGTCGCCGCGTTCCCTGGTGGCGACGATCGTCTTCATGGCGGCCGGCTTCGCCACCGTGTTCCTGATCCGTCACGTGGCTTGAGGAGAGTTCCATGAATCGTGCCATCGAGTTTTCCGTCGGCCTGCTTTTCGGCTGGGGCCTGCTGCTTTCCGGCATGACGGATCCGGGCAAGGTCCAGGGATTCCTGGACCTGTTCGGCGCCTGGGACCCTTCGCTGGCGTTCGTGATGGGCGGCGCCATCGGCGTGGGCGTGTTCGCGTTCGCGCTGGCCAGGCGCCGCACCGCCACGCTCCTCGGCGGGGCCCTCCATCTGCCGACCTCGCGCGAGATCGACCGGCCGCTGATCGTCGGCGCCTTGCTGTTCGGCGCGGGGTGGGGACTCGCCGGCTTCTGTCCCGGTCCTGCCATCGTCGCCATGGCCGCGGGGCAGGGCAAGGCGGCCGTGTTCGTGCTCGCGATGCTGGCGGGCATGCTGGCCCACAAGCTGATGGGCCGCGGCGCGGCGCCCGCGTCGACCGTGAGCCAGAGCCGCTGAAGCCGAGCGGTCCGGCTCGCCGGCACCCTCAGTGAAGCGCAACGACCTCCAGGCACGGGAGCGCGTACACGAATGGCTGGAGGCCGGCCCTTTCGCCGGTTTCCGTCAGGAGGCATACGCACAGGTGCAGCCTGCAAACGCAATCGGATTGGGCGATGTTGACGGCCAGCCGGATGGCTTCGAACGAAGATTCGAAGGTCGGGTCCATGGAGCGGCTCCTTGACCTGCGGACATGGGCCCACTATGGGCGGAGGGTGCAGCCCCCGCCATCCGAAACGTCCGATCAGGGGCTCGGCGAATTCCCATTCGATGGTGAGAACGATCTCCCCGGCCTAGGAACATTCCGAGCCTGCCGCTCTCCGACGGCAATTGGGCCGCGCCAGACCAGCGCGGCTCACCGGGACGGTGATCCGTCGCCGGACCAGCGGGGAGGGAGGCATCAGCGCGCGAAGCGGGTTGCCGGAAGCAGGTAGAGCAATGCGGTGACCAGGACGGCGGCCAGCAGCGCCCGGGGCATGTCGCGCGCGAGCTGTCGAGCCTCCTCGATGAGCGCGGTGCGATGCCGGCGATGTTCAGGCCGGTGCAGGCCGCGAGCAGCATGCTCGCCGACATCGCGCGACCGGCGAGTCCGGCCACGGCGCCGATCGCTGTAGATCCCCGCGCCGACGATGGTGCCCACGCCGGGCAGCACCAGCTGGGCCAGGCCCAGCGTGCGGGCGAGTTCGGGACGATCCATGGCTCCACCTTGGGCAGCCTGGCAGGCGGCGCATTGACCCGCATCAATACCGGCTTCGGGGCCCGGCCTTGATGCGCATCAAGGCGGAAGCGGCGGGTTGGGACCAATCTGACCGCAAGACCCGCCCCCGGAGACACCGCATGGACCTCGTCGCGCAGACCCTCACGCACCGACCGTACGAGCGCAACCGCTGGCTGCGCTGGTTCGACGAGGTCGGCCTCGGCGACGTGCCGCTGGTCGGCGGCAAGAACGCCTCGCTGGGCGAGATGGCGGGCGCGCTCGCGTCCAGCGGCATCCGCGTGCCCAACGGTTTCGCGATCACGGCGGACGCCTACCGCGACGTGCTCGACTCGGCCGATGCATGGCCCGCGTTGCACCGTGCGCTCGACGGGCTGGACGTGCGCGACGTGAACGATCTCGCGACCCGCTCGCGTGCGGCGCGCGACATCGTGGCGCGGGCGCCCCTGCCGCCGGAGCTGGTGCGCGAGATCGTCGGTGGCTGGCACCGGCTGCAGGCGCAGTACGGGCCGCACCTCACCGTCGCGGTGCGCAGCTCCGCGACGGCCGAGGACCTCCCGGATGCCAGCTTCGCCGGGCAGCACGAGACCTTCCTGAACATTTCCGGCGAGGCGCAGTTGCTGGACAGCGTGCGCCAGTGCTTCGCCAGCCTCTTCAAGGATCGCGCGATCGCCTACCGCGCCGATCGCGGCATCGACCATTTCAAGGTCTGGCAGTCGGTCGGCGTGATGAAGATGGTGCGCGCCGACCGCGCCTGCAGCGGCGTGACGTTCACGCTGGACACCGAGACGGGCTTCCGCGACGTGGTGTTCGTGACCGGCGCCTGGGGACTGGGCGAGAACGTGGTGCAGGGCACCGTCGATCCCGATGAGTTCTACGTGTTCAAGCCCGCGCTGCGCGACGGCCACCGCACCGTGCTGCGGCGCAGCCTCGGCGGCAAGGAGGTGCGCATGGTGTACGCGAGCACCGCCGGCCGCGACAGCACGCGCAACGTGCCGACCTCGGCCGAGGAGCGCGGCCGCTACTGCCTCGAGGACAGCGAGGTCGTCGAGCTCGCCGAGGCGACCATGCGCATCGAGGAGCACTACGGCGCGCGAGCGGGCAAGCCGATGCCGATGGACGTCGAATGGGCCAAGGACGGAGTGGACGGCAAGCTGTACATCGTGCAGGCCCGGCCGGAAACCGTCGCGGCCCGGCGCTCGCCGAACCGCATCGAATCCTTCCGGCTGCAGGGCCGCGGCCCGGTGCTGGCCGAAGGGCGCGCCGTCGGCAGCCGCATCGCCGCCGGCGCCGCGCGCGTGGTCGCGCATGCGGACGAACTGGCGGCTTTCCAGGCCGGCGAGGTGCTGGTGGCGGACACGACCATGCCCGACTGGGGAACGGTGATGAAGAAGGCGGCCGCCGTCGTGACCAACCGCGGCGGCCGCACCTGCCACGCCGCCATCGTCGCGAGGGAGCTCGGCATCCCGGCCGTGGTGGGCTGCGGCAACGCGACCACGGCCATCCGCACCGGCGACCTTGTCACGGTGGCGTGCGAGGGGACCAGCGCGGGACGGGTGTACACGGGCCGCCTGCCGTTCACCCGCGAGGAGATCGACGCGGCCGCCATGCCCCGGCCGCGGACGCGCCTCATGCTCAACATCGGCAATCCCGACATCGCCTTCCAGGCGGCGGGCCTGCCCTGCGACGGCGTCGGCCTGGCGCGCATGGAGTTCATCGTGGCCGAGCACGTGCGCGCCCACCCGATGGCGCTGGCCCATCCGGAGCGGGTGGAGGACCCGGCCGTGCGGGCGGAACTGGCGCGACTGGCAACCGGCCACGCGAGCGGCGCCGACTATTTCGTGCGGCAGCTGTCCGAAGGCATCGCCACCATCGCCGCCGCCTTCTTCCCGCGGCCGGTGATCGTGCGCATGTCCGACTTCAAGACCAACGAGTACGCCCGGCTGACGGGGGGCCGCTGGTTCGAGCCGCACGAGGAGAACCCGATGATCGGGTTCCGCGGCGCTTCGCGGTACGCGCATCCGGCGTACGCCGACGGGTTCGCGCTCGAATGCGCCGCACTGCGGCGCGTCCGCGGCGAGATGGGCCTGTCGAACGTCCGGCTGATGATCCCGTTCTGCCGGCGCGTGGAGGAGGGCGAGCGCGTGGTCGCGGCCATGGCGGCCCACGGCCTGCGCCGCGGCGAGGACGGCCTGGAGATCCACGTGATGTGCGAAATCCCGAACAACGTGATCCAGGTGGACGCGTTCTCCCGGATCTTCGACGGCTTCTCGATCGGCTCGAACGACCTCACCCAGCTGGTGCTGGGCGTCGACCGCGACTCGGAGATCGTCGCCTTCGACTTCGACGAGCGCGACCCGGGCGTGCGGCAGATGCTGCGCATGGCGATCGAGGGCGCCAAGCGCAACGGCCGCCACGTCGGCCTGTGCGGCCAGGCGCCCTCGGACGATCCCGGGTTCGCCCGCTCGCTCGTCGAGATGGGCATCGATTCGATCAGTGTCACGCCCGACACGCTGCTGGCCGTGGCGCGCGTGGTGCTGGAGGCGGAGGCCCGGCTCGGGCGGCCGCCGCGTGGACAGGAGGTGCAGTGATGGACAAGACCGTGGGCGAACTGGCGATCCGCGATTTCTGGTCGGTCGCGCCGGACGACCCGGTGGATGCGATCGCCGAGGAGATGGTGGCGCGGCGACTGACGTGGGCGCCGGTGCTGGAGCGCGGAGTGCTCGTGGGCGTGGTCAGCGCGTGGGACCTGCTGCACATGCGGGCACGCGGGCACGAAGGCGACATGCCCGCCTGGCGCGCGTGCACCTACAAGCCGCTGACGGTCGCGGCCGGCACGCCGGCGACGGAGGCCGCGCGCCTGATGCGCGAGGCGCATGTCCACCACCTGCTGGTGGTATCGCCCGAGGACAAGGTGCTCGGGATCGTGTCGCCGCTGGACCTGCTGGCCGAGCAGGTCAGCCCCCCGAAGACCGCAGCACTGAAAGGAGAAACGCCATGAGACTTTCCTGGACACTGGCCGCGCTCGGCGCGCTCGTTTTCGCCGGAGCGGGTTGTGCGCACGGCCCCGGCGGCAAGGGGCCGCGCATGGGCCCGGACCATACCCCCGGCTGGCACATGATGAACCAGGCCGAGCGCGACGAGCACCAGAGGCGGATGCTCGCGGCGCGCACGCCCGAGGAATGCCGCCAACTCATGGAGGAACACCGCCGCCGGATGCAGGAGCGCGCCAGTGCCCGCGGCGCGGCGATGCCCGGTCCTCGGCACGACGCCTGCGCGGGCATGCAACCGTGAACGGAAGGTGAACCATGAAACCCAACTTGATGACGAACGTGGGACGGATCGACCAGGTGCTGCGGATCGCCGTGGGCCTGCTCCTGATCGCCCTGTTCGGGGCGGGCGCCATCGGCCCGTGGGGACTGATCGGGCTGGTGCCGCTGGCGACCGGGCTGCTGCGCTACTGCCCGCTCTACCAGCTCCTGGGCATCCACACCTGCGGCGCGAACGCCCAGCGGCTGCCCTGAGGGGCGGGCGCCGGGCAGGACGGCGTCCGTTCAGAGCAGCAGGTGGAAGAGGTAGGCGCCGTTGTCCTTCAGCTTGTGCCAGGCTCCGCGCCGGCGCCAGGCCTCGAGTTCGATTTCGCCGGCGCGCGCCACGTACTTCTCGAACACGGCGTCGATCCGCGCCGCGAGTTCCGCGTCCAGGACGCCCAGCGTCAGTTCGTCGTTCGTCTCGAACGAGCGGTCGTCGAAGTTGCTGGACCCGATCGCGCTCCAGACCCGGTCGATCGTCATCACCTTCTGGTGAAGCAGCGTGTGGGGGTACTCGAACAAGCGCACGCCGCAGCGCAGGAGCTTCTCGAAGTTGCGGTGGCCCGCGTGCTGCACCATCGGGTTGTCCGAACCGCTGGTGGCGGGCATCAGCACGCGCACGTCGACGCCGCGGGCGACCGCTTCGCCGAACGCGTCGATCGCGGCCGGCTGCGGGATGAAGTAGGGGTTCTGGATCCAGATGCGCTCGCGCGCCAGGCAGATCGCGGCGTGGTGCAGGATCTTCACGGCGGACGCCGAGTCCTCGGGCTTGACCCACGCCGGATGGATGACGGCTGCGCCGGCGGGCGCCACGTGCGGAAAGTGGTCCTCACCGCCGAACAGCTCGCTGCTTTCGGACACCCAGTTCTCGCTGAAGACGCCCTGCAGCGTGTTCACCACGGGGCCGCGCACGAGCACGCTGAGGTCGGCGTTGCGGAGGTGGTCCTCGGCGTCGCCGAGCCAGGAATCGACGATGCAGTGGCCGCCGGCCAGGGCCTCGCGGCCGTCGATCACGACCAGCTTGCGATGGTCCCGGTTGTTGAGCCAGCCGATGTTGCGCAGCGCGGTGTCATGGAAGAACACCACCTTGCATCCCGCTTCGCGCATCCGGCGCAGGGCCTCGCGGCCCATGCGCCGGCAGCCGTTGGCGTCCAGCATGAGCCGGACCTCGCATCCGGACCGGGCGCGCTCGGCGAGAGCCGCGCTCAGGCGCCCGCCGATCTCTCCTTCCTTCCAGAGGAAGGTCTCCAGGTGCACCGACCTGCGCGCCGCCCCGATGCGCTCCAGCAGCACGTCGAAGTAGCGGCCGTTCTCGAGCAACTCCACCGAGTTGCCGTCCGTGACCGTTCCAAGGGAAAGCCCCGCCAGCGTGGGCAGCAGTTGCTCGATCTTCCCGGAGGTGCGCAGGCGCAGGGTGACGTCGCGCTGCCGGCGGATGGACCACAGCACCGCCACGAGCAGCACCAGCAGAACGAGCAGCAGGAGCAGCGCCCAGAAGATGGCCAGCATCATCGGCATGCAGTGTGGCGCAGGAACGCAGCGCTGCGATGCCGCGGCGGCCGGGCCGACTACGTTCCGGTACCGCGAGCCACGCGGACGGGCCCCGGGCTCTTCCTGTCCTTCATCAGCTTGCGGCCGAGCGGAAACGCGAACAGCAACAGGTAGGCCGGGAGCCAGTAGAGCTGCACCGGGCGCCGGAAAGCCAGGATGGCGCCGCAGGCGGCCGCCGACGCGATCAGGGCCAGCGCGGCCGGGCGATGGCGCGTCGCCGGCGGGGACGTTTGCGTATGCTCCACGGTGTCTCCTCGCTGGTTCACCGGCGCGCGACGCCCTGGGGCACCGGATACCGGTAGATGGTGTCGTTCAGGTGCCGGGCCACGGCGTCGATGTCCTCGTCGCTCCATCCCAGCCGGGCCTCTCCCTGCCACTGCCGGACCAGCCCGCGCAGGGACTCCCAGTCCCGCGCGCGGCGCTGGGCGCGCCAGTGCATCTGTTCGGAGTGGCAGGTGCCGCAGTGGTTCTCGTAGAGCAGCGCGCCCCGCGTGGCGGGCGCGGGCTGGGCCTGCGCGTGCACCGAAGAGCACAGCAGGATCACCGGTAGAAAGCTCAGCGGGCGCATCGGTCGTCTCCTTTCCAGTTTCTCAAGGGTTTTCGGCCCACTCGCGCTCGTCGGCCGCGAGGGGCTCGGCGCTCGAGCACAGCCGGTCCAGGACCGCGGCATCCGCCTCGGAGGCGTCGTCGCGCCGCGCGGCCAGCCGATGGCGCAGGACCTCGCGGGGCGCCTCGCAGGCGAGGATCGAGAACGGCAGGTCCAGCGACGCGGCGAGCGCGCGAGCCTCCTCGCGCTCCGAGCGTCGCAGGAAGGCCGCGTCCAGCACCACCGGGTAGCCCGCCCGCAGCGCGGTTCGCGCCAGGGCGAACAGCCGCGCATAGGTGCGCCGCGTCATGCCCGCCGCGTACAGGTCCAGGCCCGCCGTCCGCGAGTCGGCCAGGGGCGGCAGGCCGGCAAGCCGCTTGCGTTCGACGTCGGACCGGATGCGGATGGCGCCTTCCCCTTCCAGCCAGGCCTGCGACCGCCAGGTCTTGCCGGCGCCGGGCAGGCCGTGCGTGATGCACAGCCGTGGGCGTCCCGGGGCCGCCCATCCGCGGGCCGCATCGGCATAGCTCTCAGCCTGCGCCGAAGCGCCGCGCAAGGCCATCACCTGCGCGCGCACCAGGGCTCGGTAAGCCGCGGCGAAACGAAGGGCGGGCACGGCCTCGTGCTCGCCCAACGCATCCAGCCAGTGGTTCAGCAGGCGGAAGGCCAGGGCCCGGCTGCCGCGGGCGGCGAAGTCCATCACCGTGAACGCGACATCGTCCAGCACGTCGATGCAGTACAGGGCGGGGTCGAACTCGATCGCGTCGAACGCCGCCGGCGCGCCGGCCAGCCACACGACGTTGTCCAGGTGCAGGTCGCCGTGGACCCGCCGCACGCGGCCTCCGGTCCGGCGGGCCTCCCATAGGGGCGCCAGCGCGTCGGCCTGCGCCTCCATCCAGGCCTTCAGGCCGGCCGCCGCATCGCCCAGCGGGTCCGCGGCGCCGGCCAGGGCCGCCAGGGCGGTCTCGCGCCGCCGCGCCGCCGTGCCGAAGCCGGACATGATCGCCACCGGCGCATCGGCGTGGAAGCCGGCGATCAGGGCCGCGAGCGCGTCGACCTCGGCGGGGCCGAGCCGGCCCGCCTCCAGTCGCGCGGAGAAGAGATCCTCCTGGGCGAAACGCCGCATGTGCACGGCCACCTCGAACACGGTGCCGGTGCCGCCCAGCCGGGGCGACGCGGGCGTTCCCGCGATGTCATCGACCCCCAGGTACAAGCCGGGCGCGAGGCGGGCGTTCAGCCGCACCTCCTGCTCGCAGCAGTGGCGCCGCGCCTCCAGCGTGCCGTAGTCCACGAAGGGCAGCTTCACCGGCTTCTTGATCTTCCACGCGTGGCCGCCGGCCAGCAGCACCCAGGAGATGTGGGTCTCGATGCATTCCGCCCCGAGCGATTCCGCGAGGCGGTGGACCTGTCGTTCGTTCATGGCGCGGCGCGCTTTTGCACCCGGCGGCCGTCGGAGACCGTCGGCGGCGGGTAGATCACGACGGTCTGCCCCGGCCGCACGCGGCTGCGCACCCAGGCCTCGCTGCCGTTGCGGCCGGCCACGTCCACCGGCTGCAGCCGGGCGCGGGCGCCGTCGATCCGGTACACGGCCATGCCGCCGTCGGCGAAGGGGAACAGCGCGCCCACGGGCGCGAGGACGGCGTCGTCGACGCTCTGGGTGATGATGCGCACCGTGACGCGGTAGCCGTCGCCCATCACCTGCCAGGGCTGTGGCGGCGCATCGAGGTCGAGCAGCACCTTCACGCGCTGCTCCTCGATGCCCAGCGCCGACACCTTGGTGAAGGCCGCCGGCTCCACGCGCCGCACGCGCGCCTGCACCGGCGGTCCGCCCCAGCGCTCGATCACGGCGCGGCGGCCGGGCTGGGCCTGCACGGCGTCGGTGGTGAGCAGTTCCGCGACCACTTCCATGCGCGCGGGGTCGCCGATGTCGAGCAGGGCCGTGCCGGCCGGGAGCGTGGCTTCGCTCGGCTGCGCGACCTTCAGCACGACGCCGTCGACCGGCGCGCGCACCACCAGCGGCCGGCCGGCCTCGCTCCTGCCCACCGGCTGGAGCGCGGCGGCGGCCTGGGCCTGCTCGTGCACCGCCACTTCGCGTTCGGCGCTGGCCGCCTCCTGCTCGCGCTGTGCCGCCGACAGCGCGAGGCGTGCCGCGTCGAGCCGGGCCGCGCTGAGGAACCCCTCGCGCGCCAGCTTCTCGGTGCGATGCAGTTCGAGCTGCGCCTCCTCCACCGCGATGCGTGCCCTGTCGAGCCGCGCGCCCGCGCGCTGCAGGCCAGCCGACGCGGCCTTGTGGCGCGCGGACGCCTCGCGCGCGCCGCGCTCGTCGATCATCGACGACATCACCGGCAGCAGCTCGGCCACGCTGTCGCCCGCACGAACCGGGTCGCCCTCCCTCAGCACGATGCGCGAGAGGCGGGCGGCGACCGGCGCCGACACGGTGTAGCGGTCCTTCACCCGCGTGCGGCCGTCCTCCTCGATGCTCTGCTCGAAGCGCCCGGACTGGACGGCCGCGGTTTCGACGGCCACCGGCCGCGGCATGAAAGCCCAGGCGAGCAGCGCCACCGCGGCGGCGGCCGCGCCGGCCCCGATCACGACCCTGCGTGTCCTCATGTTCACTCCCTCGTCTTGAGCGCCGCGACCATGTCGAGGCTGTCGATGCGCCGGCGGACCACGAGCGCGCTCGCGACGCCCGCGGCCACCACGCACAGGGCGGCCACGGCATAGGTGCGCGGCCGGATCACCACCGGAAAGAGGAACTGGTCGGAGCGCATCAGCTGCACCACGCCGTGCGTGAGCGACCAGCCGAGCAGCATGCCCAGCGGCAGCGCGATGGCGATGCCGAGCGCCAGTTCGCCGAGCAGCAGGAAGGAGACCTCGCCACGGGTGAACCCGAGCACGCGAAGGCTGGCCAGTTCCCAGGTGCGCTCGGCCAGCGCGATCCGGGCATTGTTGTAGACCACCCCCACCGCGATCACCGCCGCGAAGGCGGTGAGGACGGAGCTCATGATCAGGACGTTGCGCGCGCTGACCTCCTGCATGTTGCGCAGCATGGTGGCCTTGCTGAAGGCGCCGGCCACCCTGGGCAGGCCCTGGGTCGTTTCCAGCACCCGCTCCACGGCGCCGGGGCCGGCGCGAAGGCTGAAGAAGTTGGCGAGGTCGCCGTCGCCGAGCGCGCGGTTCAGCGTGTCGCGGTGGATGAACGCGTTCAGGCCCATCATGTCCCGCACGGTTCGTTCCACCACCAGGTGCAGGACTTCGCGCCGGCCCTCGCGGACCTCGACCATGACGGTGTCGCCCGGCTTCAGGGCCAGCTTGTCCGCGAGCCGGTCCGTCATCAGGACGCCGTGCAAGCCGGGCGGGCGCGCCACCTGGTCGACGTCCACCACGCGCTGCAGCCTCGGCACGGGCGGATAGGCATCGAGCAGGCCCTTCTCGCTGCGGGAGCCGTGGACGAAGCGCACTGCGAGCCGGCGCCCGGCCTCCACCTCGAGCACGCCGGGCAGGCGGGCCAGCTCGCGGCCGGCGCCCGCGTCCACCGGATCGGTGGTCCACACGATGATGTCGCTGCGCATCCCGAGGTTGAACTGCGTGTCGACGATGGTCTCGATCGCATCGCGGAAGAAGTTGCCCATGATCACGATGGCCGTCGCCGCCGCCATGCCGCCGATCGTCACCGCGGCGCGCAGCGGGCGGCGCTCGAGGTTGCGCACGATCATGCGCAGCGCGGGCGTGAGGCGCAGGCGCGGCACCCGCTCCAGCAGGGCGCGCCGGTAGCGCCCGGGGGCCGGCGGGCGCATCGCCTCCGCGGCGGACAGCCGCACGGTGGCGGCGATCGCGGTCAGGGTGCCCAGCACGGCGGTGGCCACCACCAGCAGCAGGCCGATCGCCATCAGGCCCGCGGGAAGCCGGAACTCGAAGCTGGGGAAGAGGAAGAAGTCCGCGTACAACCCCGTGAGCATCCGGCCCATGGCGTGTCCGAGGGCCAGTCCCAGGAGGAAGCCGCCGAGCACAATCGGAGCGACCAGCTTCAGGTAGTGCGCCGCGATGGCGGCGTTGCCGTAGCCCAGTGCCTTGAGCGCGGCGACCTGTTCGCGCTGCGTGGCCACCAGCCGCGCCGTCACCACGTGCAGCAGGAATCCCGCGACCGCCAGGAAGATGGCCGGCAGCACGGTGCCCAGCACGCGCTGCTCGCGGATCTCGTTGTCCAGCATCGCGTGCGAGCCCTGCTCGTCGCGGCCATGCGCGGGCTCGCCGCCCAGGCCGGCAAGCCGCCGCGTCACCTCCGCCAGCGCCGCGGGCTCCGACGCATCGGGCGCGAGCTTCAGCGCCACGTGGTTGAACGCGCCGGCCATGTCGGTGGCCGCCGCGAGCTCGTCGTGGTCGACCCAGAAGACGCCGAACGCGCGCAGGTCCGGAAGGCCCATGATGCCGCCGAAGATGTACTCGGGCGACAGCGCGGTGCCCGTGATGCGCAGCGTGCGGCGCTTGCCGTTCACCAGCGCCGAGACGCTGCCGCCGGGCCGCAGCCCGTGCGCCTGCGCGAAGCTTTCCGTGGCCACCGCCTCGAGCTCGCCGCCGGGCCGGCTCCCGCCTTCGGGCCAGCGGCCGGACCGCAGCTGCACGCGGTTGAGGCGGTGGGGGCGACCGGCTTCGAGGCCGATCAGCTGGCCGATCACGGGATCGGTGCTGCCCGTCACCGTCACGCGGGCGAACGTCTCGACCGTGGTCTGCACGTCCACCACGCCCGGCACCTCGGCGAGCCGCGCCGCCAGCGCGTCCGGCGCGCGCTTGACGATCGCGAAGACGTCGGCGAAGCGGCCGCTCGCGTAGAAGTCGTCGCGCGCCTGGGCCAGCGAGTCCACCGCGGACAGGGTCGCCAGGAATCCCCCGATGCCGCTGGCGACGACCAGCGCGATCGTGAGCGCCTGGCTCCAGAGCAGGCGCAGGTCGCGGAACACCTTGCGATCGAGGGCGCGCATGGGACTACCAGGACAGTTCGGCCGGGGTGAGCCGGCGCTGCGGGCGTTCGATGCTGGCGATCCGCCCGTCGGCCAGGCGCACCACGCGATCGGCCATGCCCGCGATCGCCGCGTTGTGCGTGATCACGAGCGCGGTCGTGCCCAGCTCGCGGTTGATGCGCGCGATCACCTCCAGCACGAGCTTGCCGGTCGCGTAGTCGAGCGCGCCCGTCGGCTCGTCGCACAGCAGGAGCCGGGGCCGCTTGGCGATGGCGCGCGCGATCGCCACCCGCTGCTGCTCGCCACCGGAGAGCTGGGACGGGAAGTGGTTGCGCCTGGGCGTGAGGGCCACCAGCTCGATCGCCTCGTCCACCGGCATCGGATCGCGCGAGAGGTCGGTCACCAGCGCGACGTTCTCCGCCACCGTGAGGCTGGGGATCAGGTTGTAGAACTGGAACACGAAGCCGACGTGTTCGCGCCGGTAGGCGGTCAGGGCCGTCTCGCCCCGTCCCGTGAGCGGCCGGCCCTCGAACCACAGTTCGCCCGAGGTGGGCGTGTCCAGTCCGCCGAGGATGTTCAGCAGCGTCGACTTGCCGCTGCCGGAGGCGCCGAGCAGCACCACGAACTCGCCCCTGGCCACGTCCAGGTCGACGTCGCGCAAGGCGTGGACGGTGGCATCACCACTGCCGTACGTCCTGGAGATCCCGCGGGCCCGCAGGACCGGCTCGCCGGGTCCCGGAGCCTCGAGGTCCATGGCGCGCGACGCTCACTCGATGGAGATCCGGCGCGCGTCGGCCGGCGACTTCTTCGGCAGCTCCAGGGTGAGCACGCCGTCCGCGTACTTCGCCCGCACGCCGGAGGGCTCGACGTCCTGGCCCAGGCTGAACGTGCGGGCCACGGCTCCGCTGTGGCGTTCGCTGCGCAGCACCCGGCCGCCGTCGCCGCGCTCTTCCTTCTCGCTCCGGGTCTCCGCCTTGATCGAGACCAGGTTGCCGTCGACCTGGACGTCGATGTCGTCCTTCTTCACGCCGGGGATGTCGGCCTTGACGGTGTAGGCCTTGTCGTTCTCGGTGACGTCGATGCGCATCTTCAGCTGGGCCGCCTCGCCTTCGAACATGGTGGGCGGGAAGAAGCGCCTGAACGCCGATTCGAAGTTGTCGCCGAACACCGGATCCAGGATTCGCAGGTTGCTCATGGGGTACCTCTGATGAGTGGCGTGGCCGTCCCGCGGCCACGCACTCAATCTAGGAGCCGCCGGCCCGGGCGACTTGATCTCCGTCAAGCGTCAGTTGACGATCAGCGGCCGCATCATGTCGTGCTCTTCATGCTCGAGGATGTGGCAGTGCCAGACGTACTCGTTGCCGCCGGTGCGCGGGCTCGGCGGTACCACGAACGGCACGGCGGGCAGGTCGAATCGCATGATGATCCGCGTCACGGTGCCGGGGAACATCATCACCGTCTCCTTCCAGCCCGTCTCGTTCGGCTCCGCGGGCGTGGCGGGTCCCGGGAAGTTCACGCCGCCGTTCGTGTTGCCGAGGCTGCTCACCCTGAAGGGTTGCCGGTTGATCACCTGCACGTTCACCAGGTGGAAGTGCATGGGGTGCACGTCGGCCGTGGCGTTGAAGATCTCCCAGACCTCGATGGTCCCCCGGTTGACCAGCTCGGTCGCGGGATCGGTATAGGCGCGTCCGAATCCTGCGCTCCTCGAACCTGGCGGCACGGTCGTGCCCAGCATCTGGATCAGCCGGCCGTTGGCGTCGAACGTCTCGTTCAGGGTCAACTGCCGCACGGCGATCCCCAGCGGCGGAACGCTCGCGCCGAATGGGACCAGCGGGGCGTCGATGCCGGCGCTGAGGTTGGTCGCGGTGGTGATGGCCAGGGGCGCATCGGTCGAGGTGGCGGCGGCGACATCGAACCTCATGAGCACCCGGGTATTCGGGCCGAAACCCGCGGGCGTGAGCGCATTGACCTGGTTGCCTCTGACGTTCCACAGCGGGAAGTAGTCGTTGACCGGTACGCCCATGGGGAAGGGCGCCGGCGCGTCGTTGTAAAGGATGATGCTCTTGCCCGCATACGCGCTGAAGTCGACCAGCAGGTCGGGCCGCTCGGCGGGCGCGACCAGCAGCGAGCTCCTCAACGGCGCCAGCGGGTTGAACGGGACGCCGGTGGGAATGCGGGCCGGGAAGGCCAGGAAGCCGCCTTCCGTGCCGATCTGCAGGACCGACGCGGCCGTGCCCGGGCCGTTGGGGTCGCACAGCGCCGGCGGGTTCGTCGGGTTGCCCAGCGCGTCCAGGGTGATGCCGTTCGGGCTCGCGTCCGCCACGTACAGCTGGAGGTTCAGGAAGCGCGCGTTGCAGGCATTGAGCAGTCGCAGCCGGTAGCGCCTGGCCTCGACCGCAGCCGTCGGGAACGGGGTGCCGTTGACCAGCATCGTGTCGCCGAAGAACTCCGGGATGACCGAGGGGTCGGGGATGCCCCGGCCGTTGGGTGTCGCGTTGGCATTGCCCGCCGCCCGCCAGCGATTGCGTTCGTAGAGGTGGGCATACCAGAGGCTTCCGGGGGTCGTCGCCTTCGACACGGCCGCCCACGTCGGGTCGGTGGCGGCGATGTTCGGTCCGACGAAGATCTTGTCCTGGATGATCAGCGGGATCTCGTTGCCGCCGGCCTCGAGGTAGTTGGGCAGGCCCTGGTTGACGAGGTTCAGTTCGAAAGCGTCACGGATGATCAACCCGGAGGCGATGCCGGCGTAGGCGTTGATGCGGGTGATGCCGATGGCGTGGTCGTGGTACCAGCCGAACCGCGCGCTCTGTCCGAGCGGGTAGTAGTACTCGGCCTCGTTGGGAGCCGCGGACGGATTCAGCACGTTGTTGGCGAAGCTGGGACCCTTGGCGCCG
Source organism: Pseudomonadota bacterium (assembly GCA_023387335.1). Lineage (GTDB taxonomy): Bacteria > Pseudomonadota > Gammaproteobacteria > Burkholderiales > Burkholderiaceae_C > Ramlibacter. The sequence continues at coordinate 32,618 of JAEWIF010000067.1, forward strand.
GCCGGATCCCACCAGGCCATCGGGCCGCCATCGCTGATCCACGGCACGAACCCGCCATGGAAGTGCACCGACACCCGGTTGTTGCCCAGGTTCGCGCCCATGATCGTGAGGTCGTTGGGGATGGTGTGCAGCCCGGCAGGCAGCTGGTTGCGGAACGTGACCTGGATCGGGGTGCCCTTCTGGCCCACGATGATCCCGCCGAGATGGGTATGGCTCTGGCCCGCCAGCAGCCTCGTGGGGTTGAAGCCGCGCAGCGTGGTCGGCCCGAGGCCGGAAGCGGCGGGGCAGATCGGGTCCTGGAACTCCTCGATCGACAAGGTGTAGTGCGTCGCGCCGGTGACCGGGGCCGGTGCCGGATCCGGTGCGGCGACGCCGATGGTGGAGATGCCGCGCAGGCTGGTTCCGAACAGGGGGATCGTCGCCGGCGACTGGCTGAATGCGTGCGCCGCCCGCCAGGGCAGGCCGAACATCGATGCGGCGCCGATCGCCGCGGTCATCTTCATGAAGTTCCGACGGTCTGCCATCTCTCTCTCCTTTGAGCGCGAAGCGAAGAACGCGGGCAGGCGTTGCCCGCGGCCACCGGGGCGTCGACGGGGACTGGAAGTGGAGACGGCCCCGGCCAATGCCGGCATGGGCCGCCTCAGGTGCCGTGGGTGCCGACGGTTCCGTCCGCCCTGGCGGCGAGCGAGGTGATGCTGGAGGCTGCTGCGGCGAGCACGACCGGGGTGGGATGGTTTCGCATGGGACGCCTCCGCTGACACTTTCCCCTTGCACCGGACAAGGCAGTCGCCCGGCGCTCGTAGGCCGGGAATCTAGTCGCGCCAGGGCCTGCGTTCAAATCCGCGGGCAGGCAGCGTCGATCCCAAGTCCTGGGGATGCATGCGGCGCAAGGCGGACGGCATGCGTGCGCCCACGCCTGCAGCAAGCTGCTGGCGCGAATGCTCATGCGGCGGCGAGCCGCCCCGAGCCATGCTGGCTTCGCGCCGTCGGGGCCACGTGACTACGAGCGGTCGTCCTGCGGCCGCTAACATTTCGTCGCGCGTGCGCTCGATGGTCACGCGGCCTGGGGGCGGACATTTGATGTCCGTCAAAGTCGGCGGCCGTTCCAGGCTCTCCTCACCCATGCGGCCGAGCACGATCTGCCGGTCGACGTCACCCCGCATGCCGAAGCCTTCGACAAGCCCGCGAAATGAAGCCGGCGACCGGACCGCGCGGCAGTGGAGCTCCATCCGCATCCCGTTCAGCTGGGCACGGCCGCGCGCCGCATCCCCCATTTCTCCAGCTCCGCCAGGACGAACACGAAGGCGCCCGCCAGGAGCACCTCGCCCCACTGGCCGGCGTCCAGGCCGGTGGAACCGAAGATCCGCTGCAGCAAGGGCAGGTGGGTGAAAGCCGCCTGCAGCAGCGCGCAGGCCGCGAGCGCGAGCCACACCACGCGGTTGCCCTTGCGGCCGCCCCCGAACGCCGGCGCGAGGATCGAGCGGCTGTTGAGCAGGTAGAGCATCTCCGCGGCCACGACGGCGTTCACCGCCATGGTGCGAGCCGTCTCGACCGCCGTGCCGCGACCCAGTTCCATCAGGAACAGTCCCAGCGCCGCCGACATCATCAGCACCGACACGAAGATCACCCGCCAGGCGAAGAACCCCGACAGCAGCCGCTCGCCGGGCGCGCGCGGCGGCCGGTCCATGAGGCCCGGCTCGGCGGGCTCGAAGGCGAGCGCCAGGCCCAGCGTGCTGGAGGTGACCATGTTGATCCAGAGCACCTGCGCGGCCGTGAGCGGCAGCGCCAGCTCGAACAGGATGGCGGCCACCACGACCAGGGCCTCGCCGCCGTTGGTGGGCAGCATGAACAGGATGAACTTGCGGATGTTGTCGTAGACGCCGCGCCCCTCCCGCACCGCCGCCGCCAGGGTGGAGAAGTTGTCGTCGGCCAGCACGATGTCGCCGGCCTCCCTGGCGGCCTCGGTGCCCTTCAGGCCCATGGCGACGCCGACGTCGGCGCGCTTGAGCGCCGGCGCGTCGTTGACGCCGTCACCCGTCATCGCCACCACCTCGCCGCGCGCCTGCAGGGCCTGCACCAGCCGCAGCTTGTGCTCGGGTGCGGCCCGGGCGAACACGTCCACGTCCCAGGCGATGCGGCGCAGCGCGGCGTCGTCCATCAGCGCGACTTCGGCGCCGGTCGCGGCCGGCTTGCCCGCGCCTATGCCCAGCTGCGCCCCGATGGCGCGGGCCGTCTCGGGATGGTCGCCCGTGATCATCTTGACGCGCACTCCTGCACGATGGCATTCGCGCACGGCGGCCGCGGCCTCGTCGCGAGGCGGATCGATGATGCCCACCAGCCCCAGCATGACGAAGCCGCCCGCGTGCAGGTCGTCCCAGGCCAGCGAGCCGCTCGCCGGCGCCGCCGGCCGGCAGGCGAGGCCGAGCACGCGAAGGCCTTGCGCCGCGGTGTCCGTCGACATCCGCCGCCACCAGTCCACGTCCAGCGGATGCTCGCCATGCCGGCGCCATTCGCTGCCGCACAGGTCGAGCACGCGCTCGGGCGCGCCCTTGGCCAGGATCCAGTCGCGCCCAGACGGGTCGCGGTGCCAGGTCGCCATCAGCCGGTGCTCGGACTCGAACGGGATCGAGCCCAGCCGCTCCCAGGCCGGCCCTTCGTGCAGCCCGCCCTTGCGCGCGAGGACCAGCAGCGCGCCTTCGGTCGGATCGCCCTCGACGGACCACACGCCTTCCTCGTCGCGCAGCAGCGAGTCGTTGCACAGCAGGCCGGTGCGCATCGCCATCGCGAGCGCCGGGTGGCCGGCCGCCTCCACGTGCCTGCCATCGAGGCTGACCGTGCCGACGGGCGCGTAGCCCACGCCCGAGACCTCGTACACGTGGCCGCCGCAGACGTGCCGCGTCACCGTCATCTCGTTGCGCGTGAGCGTGCCGGTCTTGTCGGTGCAGATCACCGTGACCGCGCCCAGCGCCTCCACCGCCGGCAGCCGCCGCACGATGGCCTTGCGCCGCGCCATCCGCTGCACGCCGAGCGCCAGGGTGATCGTCATCACGGCGGGCAGCCCCTCGGGGATGGACGAAGCCGCAAGCGCCACCACCATCAGGAACATGTCGTCCGGCGCATGCCCGCGCCAGAACGTGCCCAGCAGCCAGGTGCCCAGCGAGAGCAGGACGATGCCGGCCGCCAGCACCTGGCCGAACCGCGCGATCTGCCGCAGCAGCGGCGTGGCCAGCACGGCGACGGCGCCCACCATGCGGTTGATGTGGCCCAGCTCGGTGGCCGGGCCTGTGGCGACGACGAGGCCGCGGCCCTGGCCGTGCACGACCAGCGTGCCGGAATAAGCCATGCCGAACCGCTCGGCGAGCGGCGCGTCGCCGGCCGCCGCCTCCGCCGACTTCTCCACCGGCACCGACTCGCCCGTGAGGGCCGATTCATCGATGCGAAGTTCCTGCGTGGCGAGCAGGCGCAGGTCGGCGGGCACGCGGTCCCCGGAGGCCAGCAGCACCACGTCGCCCGGAACCAGCTCGGTCGCATCCAGTTCGCGCCGGCTGCCGTCGCGCACCACCTGGGCATGGGCCGACAGCAGCGAGCGGATCGCCTGCATCGCCGATTCGGCCTTGCCTTCCTGCACGAAGCCGATCAGCGCGTTGACCACCACGGCCGCCAGCAGCACGCCGGTGTCGATCCAGTGGCCGAGCACGGCCGTGACCACGGCGGCGCCCAGCAGCATGTAGAGCAGGACGTTGTGGAACTGAAGCAGCAGCCGCAGCAGCGGTCCGCGCGAGCGGGCGCGCGGCAGTTCGTTGCGGCCGTGGCGCGCCTGGCGCTGCGCCGCCTCGGCGGTGGCGAGTCCGTCGGCGCAGGCGCCCGCGGCCGCGAGCGCGGCGTCGACCTCCAGCGTGTGCC
>JAEWIF010000070.1 GCA_023387335.1 Pseudomonadota bacterium
CGCATAGGGCAACGATCCATCGCATTCCTGTCGTAACGCTTTTTCCAGACGCTCTTTTTCTTTTAACAGCGTTTCAACTTTCTGTTTTTCCTGTGCTTTGGTCTGGGCAAATGCGCCGCCCTGCGCATTTAACAATCCCTCATGGCGAATAATGTCTTGGGATAAAAATTCAATCCGCGAGTTGACGAAATCGGCCTCTTCCAGCAATTTCTCTGCCTGAGCGGCAAGCGTTTTAATCTTTGCTTCAAGCGCTTCAACCTGCTGTTGCTGGGAGCCAGCCAACTGCGCGGTTTGCTGGCGTTTGACAAAAATCATCAGGTCATTTTGCAGTCTGGCGATCAGATCCAGTCCCAACAAACGACGCACCGCTGTACGCAGAATATTGCCAGATTCATCTTCCGCCAACTCTGCAATCTTCTCTCCATCAAAAAAGAAAAGATCGGCGACACCGTGAGGAATTAATTCATTTAAAAACCCTTGGCACTGGTCATAACTGAGTTCACTACGCGGTTGTCCATCCTGTTGCAAAGAGAGACGATCTTTCTTTCCTTTCTTCCAGCTTCGCGTGACGGTGAATTCAGTCTCATGGCCGTTTTGGTTGTAGGTAAAGGTCAGTTCTACAGCGGCCTCTTCTGGGCGCTCTGTGGTATACGTCCCGTTATGCACCAGCGCACCGAGTTGTTCAACATACTCCTGCTGCTGCATTGCCGGGCCAAACGCTAAACGCCCATACAGTGCCAGTCGAATTGCCGACAAAATAGATGTTTTCCCTGCGCCATTTAAACCACCAAATAGAACAATCGGGCGAGGATTTACTTCATGCGGACGCTTTCTGGGAGCCAGATCGATGGTATGTGTGCCGCAAAATACGCGAAAATTATGTAATACCAGTTGCTTAATGAGCACGTTCATTTTCCTCATCGATAAGCACAGACGATTCGCCCGCATCGATAATTCTGCGCTGTAAAGTTTGAAGTTCAGCTTCTAGCTTATCCACCTCATCCTGATGAATATCCCGATCGTTGCGTTTTTGCAGCGTTGCCTGTTGCTGTTGGATCTCTTCCAGGCTGCCCCAGTCCTGCTTTAAAATTGTGCCGAGCTTGTCAAAAATCCCCTGGCGACGACTTAATCCTTCCATCGAAGTTTCCAGTTCAATCAGTTTCATCACCATTTCAGGTACTACGTCGAACCCTTGCGTTATCTGCGCCAGCAAATCAGCATCGCTGGCATCAAAGCGCGACTGATCGTCAACCACCCAATTCAGATCCTGCTGATATACCTCGCGGTAAATCCCCGGCAATGTGTCGTACCAGTCTGGCTCGTTAGGATCTTTCAACCACTCCTGACGGATAGCGTGCAGCTCCGGCTGAGTAATTAACGTAATCGTGTGGCCTTGGGCGTTTAAATCACGCTCAATTTCCAGTAAGTCTTTCAACCACTGCTGGCGGTATTTGAGCCAGTAGGGGCCAGGAACATGCTTACGCTCTGCACTGCGATCTTCACCGTCTTTAGCGTACTGATAGCTCACCTTACCGGTGCGACGTTTATAGTTGCGATAGGTGTCTTTATTCGCCGGATCGGTGGTGAACGCCAGCAGATCACGATATTTCAGCAATGGCGACATCCACTCTTCGCCATTTTTGATCAGACTTTCCATCGCTTTATCTTTGGTGACTACGGTACAGGTCCAGCAGCCAAAGCGAGAGTTCCCGCAAGAGGGGGTACTCTCGTCGATCACCAGGGGACACTCACCCTGTGCAGAAGAATCCATATACAGCGTCCACAGAGGGCGGTTGTTTCCACCCCATGGGCTTTCCCATTCGTCGATATCTTCTGGAGCATAGCGGAACGCTCCGCGCAGCAGTTTCCAGACGTCCTCTACATCCCAGGTATCAATAGGGGTATAGATAAACGCATTTGCCAGTGTGGTATGCCGGGCCAGGCGTGAGCCATCAATTTTATGCTTTGCGATGACCTGCGCACGGGAGGCACTCTCGCTACTACGTGAGCCGAGGACAACAATCACTTCATCAAACTGGCTGACCTTATCTTTAATAAAGTCGCTCACTGGATTGATTTTCATACGCTCGGTACACCAGCGAAAACTACGGGTTGGGGCTGGATAACCTTTCCCCAGTAAATTGACCCAGAAGGTTTCATTAGTTTTAGGCGTTACCGCATGTTGAGTGATCGGCAGGCCATTACGCTTTGCGCCTGCCTCAATTTGCAACATCGTTTTCTTAATTAAATCTACTACCACTGGTGTTTCCACCAGCGTATCGGATGACACTACAAAAACATCTTTGTTGCGCATTTCCGGGGGTAGGCCAAGCAGGGCCAGATACACCAGCGTGATCACGGCGGAAGAATCTTTTCCGCCGCTATAGCCAATTACCCACGGACGCTTATCCGCACAATAAATTCTTTGAACCTCAGCAACATATTCGGCCAGAGGGCGTCCAGCGAACTGCTCCTGATTAATAAAATCTTCGTATTCGGCCAAATCGTAGGCCTGAACTAATTTACTCATGAGACAACCATTTGAGCTTCAAG
>JAEWIF010000008.1 GCA_023387335.1 Pseudomonadota bacterium
CAGTATACGAGCCCACGCTGCTTGTGGTTGTCGTAATACCACCGTTGACACCCAGGCCTAGTGTTGGCCCGCCGCTTATCACGCTGTAACTAAAGCTGCCGCCTGCATAGTTTCCTGTGCCATTAAGTGTTACAGGCTGGACATTTCCGGACTGGCAGTACGATGATGACGAATAACTAATAGTGGCAGTTGGTGTTTCCACAATAGAAACATTGGCGGTTATCTGTACTATTCCGCAGGTTCCGTTTGCAGGGATGGTATAAGCAACCACGTAATCACCGGGTGTGCTGGCGGATGGATTGATCACACCTGTGCTTGCATTGATTACAAGGCCTACGGTAGAACTGTAGGTGCCATTGCTTGCGCCAGATAAGTTTGGCGATGCGGATGTGAGGGCAAGGCAAAGCGGGCTATTGTAAGTTAGTGAGGCTGTTGGCATGTTAACTATCTGTACAGACGCAGTGGCCGTTATGGAAGAACAACCGCCCGAAGCAGGAACTGTATACGTAACGGTATAAATATTAGCCGTGCTTCCGTTTGGTGTTATTGCACCGGTAGCAGGGTCTATAATCAAACCGGATGGTGAAGCGGTATACGTCCCACCCGTATAAGCACCGGTGCCTGTTAGGGTTACCGCAGCAGGGGTTTCGTCTGTTGAGCAGAAGGGTCCGCCCGTATAACTAATTGCTGCCGTTGGAGCAGCAGTAATGGTCACTTGTGTTGTGGCTATTGATGCCGGGTAGGGATTATCTGCAGGAATGTTATAGGTTACCGTATAGGTGCCAGGTGTACTTGAACTTGGCGTAATGGCCCCCGTAGTACCATCGATTGCCAGCCCCGCTGGCGCCGTGTATGCTGTGTTGGAACCATTCACATAATTTCCTGTTCCTGTAATTGTAACAGGTTGTGCTGTTGTTACTGAATTGCAAAGAGGATTTCCAGAATAACTAATAATTGCTGTTGGCGCATTGGTGATCTTAACTGTTGTGGAGGTAGTGAATGCAGAACAACCGCCGGTAGCGGCAATAGTATAGGTTACCGTATAAGTGTTCGGCGCATTTGCACTCGGCGTTATTGCTCCCGTAGACGAATTAATGTTTGGTGCTGCTCCTGTCCACGTAAACGTTCCCCCTGTGGAGCCAGTTATTGTCGCCGCGTGTGATACATTGTCTGTGGAACCGTATGGATTTCCTGTATAAGAGATCGTGGCAGAAGGCGCAGTTGTTATCGTAAGCGTTGCAGCAACCGCATTTATTGAAGAACCATTCAGGTTTGTATAGACCGGTCTGTATTTGTAATTATTTTGTCCGGAGAGCGTTGTTGCCCCGGTTAACGTCAGCGTGTTTGTGGTAAAACCAGAATAAGTAACACCAGGATCAAGGTTTGCTGTGATGTCTGTCCATGTAGTTCCACCGTCATCACTGCGCTGCCATTTTACAATAGGTGTCGGTTTAGAAGTGGAGGCGGCCGTAAATGATGTTGAATTCGTTGTTGAACAAATGGTACTATTGGAAGGTTGTGTCGTTACCTGCGGAATACCGGTTGTTATACCAATGACAAAATCTCCAAATGTTGTTAAGCCGGTTGATTGATTTGTCGTTGCAGAATTTGCCCCTGCCGTTGTTGTCGTCCAGACTGAAGAAGAATACTGATTTGCGATCATTGATGCCGGATTTCCGATTCCTGCTGATGATGCATCAGTACCAAGAAAGGTAAACGTTGCAGAATATGTGCCGGCAACTCCCCCGGATGTCAGGTTCCAGTACGGATTGATGACCGGACTAATTCCAGCATTGGCAATTTGCGGATGTGGGCCATTCAGTTGCGAAACGGTTAAATTGCCGGCTGTTAAACCTGCCGTGGAAAAACTAATGCTTACGGGCCGGTATGTTCCCAGCGTACTTCCGCCGACCTCGAACGTATTGGTGTTGTTCGCTGACGAAAAATGTTTTTGGAGATTTCCATTCACCCATCCGTTTGTACGCGAAGACGAACCAAGTGGACCAACAATAATTTTGGATGCACCGGTCGTAACAATTCCGTTCGTAAGGGCCAGTGATTGGTTAACCGTTACGTCGCCGCCTATGGAAGAAATACCTGCAGTATTATTGATGGTCAGATTGTAAAACGTGAATTGTGGAATGGTTTGAGCACTGGTTCCATTAAACGAGACGGTGCTGTTGGCATAAGCCCCAAAAGCAGTACCCGTATTCGGAGTAAATGTACCGGCTACGCCTATTGTACCACTCGTGGCCAATGTAATATTGGCATTGGTATTTGAGACCTTTAAATTGTTGTAATTGAACGCGGGAATAGTTTGCGCCGTACTTCCGTTAAAATCTACAGTACTTCCTGTTATCGTATTTGTACCCGTGCTCGGAGTAAATGAATTTTTAATGCCTATCGTTCCAGACGAAACCAAGGTTCTTGGGCCATTACCTGTATTGGTGATATTGCCATAATTTACCGCAACAATGGTTTGCGCTGCTGTGGAAGCATAATTTACAGTAGTGCCTGCAGCAATATTGTTTGTTGTAAAAGGCGGGTATGAAGTTGCAGTGGCGCCGCTACCAATATTGAAAGTTCCCGATGTAAGATTTAGTGTTCCCGTACTTGTGACTTGGCTTCCGTTATCATTAAAAATACTATTCGGCGTTGCACTGCCAATAGTTAATGTAGTAACAGTGGTAGCCGCTGACAGGTTTACACCCACTGAGTTATTTACAGTTAATGTATTTACTGTGGCGGGTAAACCAGTTGTTACTTGGGTAGCGGTTCCATTAAATTCATAGTTAGCGCCAGTGTTAAAACTCACCATGCTATTTACGCCCCCACTTTTTTCCACAGATGCACCGGAGCCCAAGATACCTAACGTATTTTGCGATTTTAAGGTTGCGCCTGATGCCAACGTAAATGACATTCTACTATCATTATCTGTTAATCTTACTTGACTAGCTCCCAGGAAACTTATTGTTCCATTTACTGTCATGGAAGTATTGTTAGCATTTTTCCCGGCTAAAGAAAGAGTTACACCGGCATTTACTGTTAAAGCACCATTCACTTGAAGAGAAATACCAGCACCAGAACTATTGCCAGAGCCCATTGTTATGTTAGATACTAAAGTGCCTGATATACCCACAGGTATAATGAATATGTCGCCATTTGTTGTGAAGTTTGATGCCGGTGTGCCACCACCGCCAGCCACTGTGTTCCAGCTTGCGGGCAATTGAGCATTTGCCGCGCCAGCAGCAGTAAGGTAATAAGTAGCTGCCCAAGATGGGGCGCTTAAGATCAAAAAAGAAAATAATAAACTGAGGGTCTTAATATATTTTGCCGGCAGGTAAATTTTCCTCATAAAATCGTTTTAACATTTAGCACAAAGCCTGGTTAGTATATTTTTTTAATGAGGGTTAAAGGCTGATTTAATTCAACGGTTTGGGCGTAAGGACAAAGGTGAAGTGTACGAAGAGGGAAACATCGCACGAGAAGCGTTAACAGAGTGTATACTGACTTGTTCAAACCACTCTTTGGATCGCTGGCTGTGCCATGTTCAATTGCTGTAGAAGAAACCATTTCCATAGTCCTGTTTTCGCACATTGCGGTGCATGGGTAAAAAGCTGGTTACTTCACAAAGATTGGAGTGCCTAACTTACAGGGCTATAAATTGTATAAAGGATGATTGTTTTCAAAAAGGAATTGGACAACCGAAAGCGGGCAGTGGATTCAGTAGATCTCGGATACGGTAATTTTATAGGAGGGATATTGGGCGCAATATAATCTTTAAAGTAAGAAAATCGCTGATACATACCAAAAGTTTTCCACCGGCCGCACACAGCATTACCACCCGGGCCATAAAAGACCGGGCAAAATTTGTAATTATGCGGTGCCGTTGGCTTGTTTTTTCATCCCATTTAGCAGAGAAAAACTTGTTGTTTGGAAGTGGCGCTGTAATGAGCTTATCATTTGAACCTGCCGTACAAATTGATCGTATTGTTTTGTTGACTCAACCGCTTCTACTTTACGATGGATGAAAGAATAGAAAGCTGCCAGGAACAAGTCACCCATTTTTTTACGCCATACTAAACAAGTCTTCGGCAGGCTCAGACCGACAGCGCTTCTTTGCCTATCTCCCTGGGGTTAACGCACGAGCTACTTCAGCACCTGTACCGGCAGGGTTTTCGCTTTGCCAAATGGCATTGTTATCACCAGGTTGTAAGGTGCGGCCGGTAAGCTTTCGTTGAGGCTTATGGACCAGACCGCGTTTCCGCCGCTGTGTTCCCGTAACTGTTGCCAGCACTTTTTCCCCTCGCCCGAATAAAGCGTTAGTGTATAAAGCCCTTTGGCCAGGTTGCTGACCTGCAGCCGTATATTTTTGCCCTCTACCGGGTTGGCGTAAACAAATGATGGTTCACTTCCGGAAGGTTTTTCATACCCTATTACCGGCGAATATTCTACCCTCCCGTTTCTGTATACCATCTTCAGTCGATAGGCTGCCTTCTGCAAGGGTTGGCGGTCCAGGAAATCGTAGTTGTTTGTGCCTGCACTCCCTTTTGCATTGACTGTTGCCAGTTTTTGAAAATCCAATGCTGTTGCTGCCCTTTCCAGTTCGTAAGTAGCCAGGTCTTCTTCGCTTTCTGCTTTCCATTCCAGGTTCACGCCTTCATCCTTTTCCGCAAGCACAAAGTTGAGCAGGCGGAGCGGCAAGGGTATGTTCACCGGTCCATCAAAGAGGAGCCTGAACCGAAACGGGTCCCGGGAAGAAGGGTCTGATGTAATGTTAAAGACATGATCGGTAAAACCATTTCCCAAACCAAGCCGGATCTTTTTATCGAGGTAGCGGTCCCAAAGCCAAATGACTCCTCCCGGCCAGTTAAAATCGCGGCTGTAAAGTTGTAAGGTGTAGGCTCTTTCGGTAGTGTTCCAAAGGCGAAGCTGGACCTCTGCTCCTGCCCCTGGCAAGGCCGATTCCGTCAGCAAGCAGTCCTTTCCTGCCCCAAAAACAGAAAGATTCTCACCGCTGTTCACGGCCTTGGCGACGGCATCCTGCTTAACCGTTTCACCGGGTTTTCCAAATTGCAGCATTATCCCGTCGAGCAGGACTGGCGGGTTGCTTCCTGTTGACCGGAGATTGACGTAAAGTTTTGGCGGTGCCCCGCCTGTTTGCCGCAGTACAGAAATTGTTGAACTTTCAGCCGCTTTGTGGGACTGCCTGATAAGGATGTTGGTGGCCGATGGCAGGCCGGAGGGGACGACAAAAAAGCCTTCACCGGAGCTGATCACCGGTTCTGCGGCAAAGGCACCGCCGCCATAAGGGATCACCTCATACGTAGTACTCCCTTCCCACTCGGGCCGCACCAAGGCATAGCCGCCCGTTGAAAACAAACCTGCCTGCCAGATCCAGTAAAAGGGTTTTATACTGGTATTGTTTTCTTCGTAAACTTTCCGGAAGTGAAGTGGCGACGCAAATGGATTGCCGATCACTGTATGCGATTGCGAAGGATTGATTGAAATTGTATACGCAGCAGCCTCTTTTAAGGCTCCTGTTGCCCTTAACACTGTGCCCCCGCCTACCGAGGTAACCGAACGATCGCCCCTGACAAATAACAGGTAGGCTTCGCCGTTGGTAAAGCCGGCTGTGACTGTGGATGAAAGTGGCTGCCAGGAAGCTGTTGTAAAGTTGCTGCTTCCCTGGTACCTGCGTATGGAAGCCTGTCCACCGGCAATTGCCGGCCAAAAGTCGAAGCCTTTTGCATTGGCGGCTGTTGCCGAACCTTGTTCATGTCCCGTGATGAGGGTGCCATAACCGGGAGAAAGGTTGTCGGCTGCCGCTCCGTTCCAGGTGCGGCCTTCCTGCCAAGCCTCGTTGATAGTAGTGGCGCCTACCGGTGCCGTCAGCAATCGCCAGCGACGGTTGAAAGCACCCCTGACAAACCGTTCTACTGTGACATGGGTAGCACCCAATAAAACACCTTTCCGCTCCGTCACCCGGGCGGTTTGGGTTGGGCCAGACTTTAGTACCAGGTTTTTATCCGCAAGATTAAGCGTGCCGCCAGCCAGGTCCAACACGTTATAGAGTTGCAGCTTGTTGCCAAGTGTTATGTTTCCGCTCCTGATCACCAAATTTCCTAGAGCGTTGGATGTGCCATCTGCTACCTGCGTAAACTGGAGGTTCGATACGCCTCCATGCAGGGTAAGGGCTGACGTTTCCGAACCGATCAGGGTGCCATTGCCCGTGATGCTGCCCGTCACCTCCAGGTGAAAGCCTTCCAAACTTAAGGCACCAGCCGCCAGGGTAAGATTTCCCGCAACCTGCCGGTTCGTTGCCAGCCTTATTAAAGGTGAACCCGTACCCGTTAAATTCACCGTGATATTTTGGGGTGGCGATGCTACCGGCCATTCCAAACCTGGTGTATAGGTTCTGCTTGCCGCGCCATCTGCGTAAACCAATGAAGCTCCTGCTGCATAGACCGGACTGGCCCCTGCCCATTCTGCAGTGCCGCTTCGGGTGCACCGTTGATTGATTATTGGTGCGGCAAGCGCCGTTTTGTTACCTGAACCGGCGATCGTGAGGCTGCTATAGGGAAAGGCTGTAGTAATCGTTTGTGCCGCCCCGTTATATTCCACCGTTGAACCGGGCTGCAGGTCTATAGCCGGGTTATTTAGACTCAGCACAGCCGCGTTTGCGGTTGCATACAAACCATTTACCGATGACAATTTCAGGGTCCCACCGCTTTTTACTTGCAGGGTAGCACCGGCTTGCAGG
>JAEWIF010000014.1 GCA_023387335.1 Pseudomonadota bacterium
CGCGCACGGCCGCCGCGGGACGTTCGAGCACGGCGCGCGTCCGCGGGTGCTCGACCAGGGCGTGCGCGGCGGCCTGCACCGCGACGAGGTGCGGCGCCCAGTAGCCGTGGCCGATGAAGCCGTCGCACGCGAGGTCGATCGAGCCGTCGCGGTCCTCGACCGTCACCGTGACGGGGGCGGTGCCCGGTCCCCAGTCGAGGCCGATGCTCGCGGCCGCGGCGCCGATCAGCACGGCCAGCCCGCCCGGTCGCCGGGACCTGCTGGCGGAGGCGTCGACCTCCAGCGCCTCGACGTCGCGCCAGTCGAGCTCGACCTGGACCGCTCCGCCGCGGCGGTGGACGATGGCGTCCGGGGTGAGCAGGACGTGGGCGCCGGTCGGGTCGCCGAGCGCCACTCCGCCCTCCGCGGCGGTCGCGAAGGCCACGCGCGGCGCCGAGGGGCCCATGCGGTCCCGCCCGTCGGTGCACCGACACGCTCCTCGGCCCGGGCGAGGAGGGCTCGCAGCGCCTTCTCCGCGTGCCGGGCGCCGCGCCCCGGGAGGCCGCCGACGGCGTGCGCGGCGGCAACCGACCGCGTGCCGGTGTCGACGACGACCACGCTGCCGGAACGCAGGAGCGCTCCGTCGTGCCACGCGCGGGTCCCGTGCTGCTGCCACGCGTGCGCGCCGTCACCGGGCGACAGCGGGCTCCCGGCGTCCAGGGCTGCGCGCAGGATCCGGACCATGTCCGGCACCGTCGAGCACAGCCCGCCGGCCGCGGATAACGGCCCGCGGGAGACGTCCCAGTCGGGCACGGGACGACCCCGCAGATCGCGCGAGGCCAGCGCCCGCGCCGGTGCCGGCGCCGGGGCGGTGAACCGTCCGGCGGCGCGAGCAGCACCGCGCTGCCCGGCGATGGTCAACCCGTCGAGCTCCCACCGGCGCACCAGCAGCCCATCCTGGTTGCGCGCCCAGTAGGTCCACGCGAGACAACAGCGGTCGCACCGCCAAGCGCTGCGGAGCCCGCGTCCGTCACCACGCAAGTCAAGATCACCGTGGTCATTGGCCGTACAAGCGATCGAAACGTCTCATCTGCGCCTCCGACAACTGCGCGCCCGCGAGGAGCCCGAGCGGCGCCGATCCCAAGGAGCGGCGAGCAGAGCAACGGCCAACTCGACTTGCTTGTCATCCATGGCGGCACTTGCGTCCCGGCCGCTTCCCATGGAACGGCCCCGCGCACTGCCTCGCTCCAGCAGACGGGAACGAGAGCGCGCACCAACGCTCCAACGAGACAGGCCACGACGCCGCGGGTCCACCACGACTGCCTGAGCAAGAGCATCGAGGTGACACCGGCACCAGCTACGCCAAGTCCGGCACCAACCGCGACTAGAGGCCACCCGATGAACAGCACAACGTGGAACGTATCGGCTGCTCATCTGGTGGGCGGCCAGCTTGGAGCAACTACAACTGTCGTACGCGACCGATAGTCTCCGCGCAAACGACCGATCGGAGTCCACCGTGCTGAGGCCCCACCGCCGACCTGAGACCCCTGAGAAGGTCCTGCACGCGGACGACGTCATCCCCGACGGGCGATTACTCCCTAAGAGCGAGGACCTCCTCGACCACCGCGCGATCGCGCATGGCGTGGCCGACCTAGCTGTGTCTGTGTCGGCTCCAACCAACATCGCACTCTTCGGGGCCTGGGGCGCCGGCAAGTCGTCGGTGTACACGATGATCACCGAGAGGATCAAGGAGCTAGACGACGATGTCGCTGTCGCTCGGTACGACGCCTGGAAGCACGGCGGACGCGACCTCAAGAGGCACTTCATCGAGAGTGTCGGCGATGACCTCGGTATTCAGCGCAAGGACTTCAAGGAGGGGCTCCACCAAGACATCGACGAGCCCGCGAAGCTCAAGCTCCTCTCATGGGTGGGCGCCAACTGGGTCAGTCTCCTGATCGGCACGGTCGTGGCGACCGTGGTCGCGGGCCTATGGGTGGTCGTTCTCGCCGCAGCGCGCACCTGGGCGGGCTCCCCTTGGGATGTCGCAGTTCGTGAGCTCATTCCCGCAGCTGGCACCGTCTTCGGCTTGGCTCTCGTCGCGTTGCTCGCCGGGCCCAAGATCCTTGAGAGCGCCACCGTGCGTCGCGTCACGAAGGTGCCAGACGGAAGTGACGAGTTCTCCGCCCGGTTCGGCAAACTGATCGAGCATGTCACCGAGAACATGAAGAAGACCCGTCTAGTGGTGTTCGTCGACGAGCTCGACCGCTGCGCACCTGACGACGTCGTCGCCACGCTGGTCGACCTGAAGACGTTCCTCGACGAACCCTCCTGCGTGTTCATCGTTGCCGTCGATCGCGAGGTCGTCGAAGCGGCACTTGATCGGGTCCCGCAGGCCAAGCCGGTCCGCCCCGACAGTCCGTACTACTCGACGCGTGGGGCCTTCCTGGACAAGATCTTTCAGCACCAGATCACCCTGCCCCCGCTCCGCCCGCGCTCGCTTACGCGTTTTGCACACGAACTCGTGCGCGAACAGGGCGGGATCTGGTCAGAGCTCCGTGATCAGTCCGCCCAACAGTTCGACGTCGTCGTATTCACCCTCGTGCCACTTCATGTCCGCAGTCCGCGCCGGGTGAAGGTCTTGCTGAACAACTTCGCGACGAACATGCGGATCGTCCAGGCTCGCGGGATCGACGCTCACGGTCGCGCCCTCGAGGTCGCTGCGATCACCGTCATCCAGACAGAGTTCCCTGCACTCGCCGCTGATCTGCTCTCGACACCGCGCCTTCTAGCGGTCTTGCGAGGCAGCGAGCAACCAACGCCCGCCGCCGCGCGCGTCGCTGCCAAGTACCAGAACTCGGGCCTACAGGAAGCCGGAGCCGAGACTGCTGCTGGCGAACTACTTCACGACCGTCGGGCCGCGATCGAGACGGCACAGGCGGCCAACCAACTCGCGGACGATCTGTCCAATTACCTGTCAAGGATCGCCGCGGCCGGCGTTCCAGATCCGCGCCCGGACCTGTTCTACCTGCAGTCCGCAGGGCAGGGCGAAGGTCTCGACACCCGGACCGGGGAGGCCATCGACTTCGCGGCCGAGTCTGCTCCCAGCTCCACTCTCGCCCTCTTGTCGGACCTCGACCCCTCGCGCCTCGCGCTGGTGGTTCGCCTCGTCGCCATCGAGGCCGAACGGTCCTTCGGACCGGGTCGCATGTTCGCCATCGAGGTCGCCTGTCGCCTGGTCGAGCAACTGGAGCCGCACGACTTGCGCCCGATCTCATCAGAGGTCGGGTCGATCATCTTGCCGCGTGTCGGGGACGAAGGATGGCCAGCTCAGGCGTCGCCTGGTGCGCTCGCACTCACGAGCGCCACCGGTCATCGCGAGGACGTCGTGGTGGCCCTCGTCATGCACGTCACGGTGAACGACGACCTTCCTGAGGACGAGACGAACCTCTCCGCGCGAGCCTTGAGCGTCTTGCCCGTCCTCAATAACGAAACCGCCGACGTGGTTCGGCGGGCATCGGCGCGCTGGTACGCCCGTTCCCCGTACGCATTTCACCACGCTCTGTCCCACCTACCGCTCGGTCACGCCGAACTCCTGTGGCGGGGTGCTGCAGCCGACGTCGTAGACCATCTCAGCAGCCTGGAGACGCCGCTTGCCGAGGAGGCAGCCGCTCCGCGCCGGACCGCCACCCGCGTCGCTTCGGAGCCAGCTTCTACCGGATACGGGCAGGCCGCGCTTCGACGGTTGATCACGGCAACGACTCAACGTCCTGACGGGGACAAGCTCACCGCGGCGGTGCTCGGCGAGGCGCTCCGTGCCTCAAACAGTCAACTCAGGAGCGCGGCGCGAGAGGACGCGCTGCGGCTCTTCGGTGAG
The DNA here is from genome assembly GCA_023387335.1 of Pseudomonadota bacterium. Classification (GTDB taxonomy): domain Bacteria; phylum Pseudomonadota; class Gammaproteobacteria; order Burkholderiales; family Burkholderiaceae_C; genus Ramlibacter. The sequence goes on from JAEWIF010000014.1 coordinate 3,854, forward strand.
CTTTCGGACGAGCTCGCGGCGGTCGTCAACGGTGAGGTGATCGACGTCCTCGCAGACTCGGACCCCGATGACTACGACACCTGGGCGGGTTTGCTGCGGCCGCCACCTGCATCCGAGCCGACATCGCGCGCCGGCCAAGTGCTCGCGGAGAAGCTCGTTCCTCTCCTCGCCGACGTCGACGAGGAGCACCTACCCACACTTGAGCGCACGATCGAGGTTGTGGCCCGATGCGCCGTGGTCGACGACGCCGCGCTGGCCAACGCCCTTACGGATACGCAGGCTCGGCTGGAGTGGGACGATGCGCTTCTGCGCCGGCGCACCGTGCAGAGCACCGCTGCTTCGCTGGTCCCGCTAGTCGGGCAGGACTTCATAGACAGGCTCCTCGTCGCGAACGTCGCCGCGGTCTACGAGAGCTCCGACTTGACGGAGGAACTGGTGCCCACCCTCGTGGACCTGGTCTCCGACATGCCGGCGTCCGCCGCAGCCAGACTCTTCCAGTGGCTCGAGGACAACACGGCGACCGACGTCTCGCTGACGCCCTTGCGGCTGTCGATGAGCGCGCGCGTGACAGCGCGTGCGCCGGCTCCGCCCCGTGAGACGCTCTCGCCCCTCGACGACGGTGCACTCTCCACCCAGATCTTCGAGGACTACCTTCATCTACGACCTGCCGTCGACGATGTCATCGCGATGATCGACGTCGTCTCGCCATGGCGCGGGGGGCTGGACAAGTACGCGGCGGAGTTGTCCTCAACGGATCGGACTCGGTTGTGGATCAAGCTCGACGAGACCCACGTCAGCAACCCGGTGCTCAGCGCCGTAGGGCGTCACGGCGTCGACGCTGATGCGGTCACTCACACGACCGCCGTCGTCGCCTCCCACTCTCGCTATGAGGCGCGCAAGGCGGCGCTGAGCCGACTGACCGACAGCCGGCCGTCGCGAGACCGAGCGACGGAAACCGAGAAGATCGCGTCCGCGTCCGGGTCGCTGGCGCTCCAGCTACTCGCAACGAACATCGCCGTCAACGTGCGATTGGCGGCGTCGGTCGTCATATGGGCTCGCGGTGGCGGACGTTCGAACACGCCGGTCCTGCGACGTGGATTTGACGCCGCCGTCGACAGCAATGCGCCTCTCAGCCAGGCGGAGACCAGCGCGCTCATCGACCTCGGGCTTCTGACGCGACCGAAAAAGCGCGGCGGCCGGCGCCGGAAGGGCTAGCGATCGCAAAAGACCCTCATGTACCCAGGCTGTGCGGACGTGGCGCTGAGGAGGTGGCCCCTGCTGTCCCTGCGCGGTGCTCGAACCCGAACAGCTCGGCGGCGAACCGGGCCAGCGCCATCTCGGCGAGCACCTGTTCCTCGACTCCAAGCAGGTTCGCAAGCGCGCGCACGCTCTGCTCAGGCGGGGAGCTGGACAGCCCACGGGTGCTGACGCGACCGGATTCGGGAGCGCCCGCCGCGAGAAGCAGGTCTCGCGGCGGGCGCTGCAGGGGTCCGGCGATCCGCAGCAGGTAGCCACCGAGCTGCTCCCAGGGCTCGGATCGATCCGGACGGCGATCACCGGGCCGAGACGCCGGCGCCAGCCGCTCTGACGGGTCGTGCGGTGGAGGGAACTAGACGCGCCGACCGTTGTCGGCGACCGCTGCCGGACTGCAGCCGTGAGTAAGCCGTCACGCCGAGAGAGCCGGCGCAACCGTCCGAAGCTGGTGAGGTACGTCGACGCCAACTCACAACTCCGCGTGGTCGTCGCGACCCAGCCGACCTGCGCACACGGCGTGCCGGTCGACCTGAGCCACGACATCGCGCTGGTGAAGGCCGCGCTCCTCTACGCCGACCACGTCGAGCTCGTCAGCCCTGGTGCCGCGACGGTCACCAGTGCCGGTGGGCTGCAGACCGCGACGACCGCCGACGCCATCGAACTCCTCGCGACCATGGACCCGGCTACGCTCGCCCACCTCGGCGGCAAGGACCTGCCGGACAACTTCGCGCAATTGGTCCAAGGAGCGCTCGGACTCAGCCAGACGCCCACCGACCAGGTAGGCCGGGTGCCGGGCGAGGATGTCTCGGACGAGTTCGTTGCCGACCTGCGGGCGCACGTCGATGGGCTGCAGGCGCCAACCCAGCAGCTGCGAGAGCTGGCCGCCAGACTCGTTGACGGGTCGGGGTTGCACGAGCTCGACGACCCTGTCCGGCTCGGACTGGTCACTCTCAGCTCCGTGGGTATCGAAGGTGGCAGCAGCGACGCGATGCTCGCTGCCTACGTCAACCACCTGAAGAACCTGCTCCGCAACCCGGTGGTCCACGCGTTGTTCGATGAATCCTCGGCGTCCCTGGCGCGTTCGCTGGTGCGCGAGCAGCACGTCGAGCCAAACCGGCTCACCCTGGTGCACGCACGGCAGGCAGCCGTCGGCGGAGGACTGGTGACGCGCCTGCCGTCGTTCCCCGACGCGGAGATGGGCCAGGTCCTGGCGGTACGCTCCGACCTGTCGGGACCCCTGAGGCGTTACCGGCGTTCGGTGACGGCTCTGGCAGGCAAGCTCCGAGCGCAACATACGACGAGGACTCGTCGGCAGAGATCGACGACCTGTGGCGAACTGACGTGGCACCGACGCTCGACGAACTACGCGACGGCCTTGCAGAGCATTCGTACATCCGACACCTCGCACGTCAGATCGCGACAAGCCCGACCGCGATCACTGCGGGTCTCGCCAGCGCAGGCGCACTGTTCATGGGGATGCACTCGCTCGCAGGTCTAGACGCCGTCCTCGCCTCTGTCGGCGGTGCCACCAGCTTCAGCCGCACTCGCCCACCACGGTGTGCAGGCCCCCGTCACGGGAGGCGGGCCCGCGACGAGCTACGCCGGCACGACCTGTACTACCTGCACGAGGTGAACCAGCGCCTGCTCCAGCACTGAGTACGCCTGCAGGGTCAGTGCACGTTCGACATGCCTTCGGAGGTGGCTGACAGCACCTCAGATTGGCGGCCACCTGTTCGTCCAGCAGACCCACGCGTCGCACATGAGCGCGGCGTTCACACGCCCCGTGCCATTTGCACCCGATCGGACGAGTCGGAATCGGCTCCGGCACGACACGATGCCGCAATGACGACCACTCCGATCGAGAGCAGCGACGCTGAAGACACGTCGCATGCGATCGAGATCGCATGCGACGAGAGCGGCAGCGACGGCGAGAACCTCATCGAGAGCCGGCACCGGGTCTTCTCCCACGCCAGCACCGATCTCACCATGGAAGAAGCCGACGACATCGTTGGGAAAATCCGCCGTCTATTCCGCAGTCAGGGCGCCGAGCTGAAGTCGAAGGAAATGCTAACGGGCAACGGCATCGACCGGGTCGCGGAGCTCTTCAACGAGACCGGTCCTCTGCACGGACGCACGCACATGCACCTGCTCGACAAGCAGTACTTCGCCGTCGGGAAGATCGTTGACCTGCTCGTCGAAGAAGAGGCGTACGGCCGTGGGATCGACCTGTACTCGAACGGGGTCGCGCGCCAGATCGCATCCGACTTGTTCCGCCACGGCCGGCGCGCCCTGGGCGGGGAGCACTGGGACAAGCTCGTTTCGGCCTTCGTCTCGTTGATCCGTCGAACCCAGCGCAAGGGAACGAAGGCCACGCTGGAGGACTTCTACGCGGTGGTGGATGACGTTCGCCTGCGCAGCCACCGCACCGATGTCAGACGCGCCCTGGCTCTGGTCTGGCAGTCGCGCCGCCAAGCGGAGCAGTACTCGGACCCTGAGGCGCTCTCGCAGCTGCGGCACCTCGAGCCGATCATGGAGGCACTGTTCCCAACGGCCTCGTACTGGGCAGACCGCCACGACTGCCCGGTCAGACTCGTCCATGATCGGCAGACGATCATCACCGAAGGGGCAACCAGGCTTCTCGTCCACATCGCGAACAACCCTCATCCAGATATCCCGCACGCCGTAGCCCTCGCAGGTATCGATCAGGTCGACTCGAGGCTGGACGCGCGCGTCCAGATCGCCGATCTGACAGCTGGGCTCGGTCGTATTGCTGGCGAGCTCGCACTGGAAGGGGGGTTGCCGGCCAACATTCAGTCGACCGTCAGGCCTTTGATCGACAAGAAGAGCGTCTGGGACGACGACCAAAGCTGGATCGCACTCACAGGTCGTGCAGTAGGAACCTGAGGTCCGCCGGCGCGTGCCCTTAGGACGCACCGTCGCCCGAGCGCGGCCACGCTCGGGCGACGATTGAAGCCACCCGCGCCGGCGGGCGGCACTGAACAGATGCAGGGAGCTCCCAGCCCGAGGTCGTACTCCCGGGCGGGTCGCCGCAGTTTCACGGTCACAGTCCGTGCCGGGCTGAGGGCCCTTCTCACCGCCTCGGGACGCTCATGGTGATAACCGAGCGATCCAGTACGGATCACACGATTCTCGCCAGTCGCCCATGGCTCTTCGCGAAGGTCTCCTGATGCGGCTGATGCCAGACGGTGGGATATACGAAATCGGCAGTAAGTCCGGTGCGATCTTCGAGCCATCGGCGCAGTTGCAACTTGAAACTTGCCGTGATCCGGAAAGCAGCCACGTCAGACGTTGCCGGGATGAATCCACGGACACCGCGGTTGCTCATCCTCCTCGAGATCCACGTGTCCCCGACAAGACGACCTGCATCCGTAGTGACGTTGATGGTCACGCGTGAAGAGGTAGCAGGTACTTTAGATACGAGGAAGTGACCTCGCTGGATCCTCAGTCGGTCGCTCACGTCGGGGGCCGAGTACATTACCACTTTATCTGTCGGCAACTGGTCGTATACATCCTCGAACTCCCGGGTATCGAAAGGTCGGACATCGACACTGGGCTCCGGCTTGCGAATCGCGAACAGAACCCCGTCACTCTTGTCGTCGCCAGAATTTGGGCTCACCACCGCCATGTAAAGCGCGACGAGTGGGTCCAGTGAGACGTCCAAGAGCGGCGTCGCAGCGCCGTGGTGCTGCAGTTGCGACAAGAGCGCGAAATCAGGCAGCGCGGCTCCCTCGTGGACATCCAGTCCCGCAGATCTCGTGCTCTTCAGCAACTTACGCGTGGTCTCTTTGACGGTCGCATCGTCGAGGGTCAACTTCGACACGGAAATCCGGGTATGGACACCTGGCGAGAGATCGAACGCGCTATTGGCCTGTCCGCGCCAGAGCCACGTGTCACGATCACCGTAGTAGCCATGCAGGTCCAGGACCGCCCGCAGAAGTTCTCGAATCCTGTAGTCGTCGGTTCCAGTCGGCGCGTGCCACCACGGCCATTCAGCTTTTCTCACGGCGCGAACGTACCTTCCTACAGGTCGCCGCGCGGTCCATCGCGGGGTTTTCACTCGTCTGGCGCACTGGGACCGCGTCGTCACGCGTTTAGGTCTCACATGGCCGCGTAGCGCGCCTGCGCCCCCTCGATAAGGAATGTCGGCACCAGCAGTCCATCTACGACGATGCCCGCGCACTAGAGTTGGACAAGGCCACCGTGTCAAGCGAGAGGTCCTGCTGATTGAAAGGGTGTCCCCGCCTGCAGTTCAGGTCAGGGGGCGGCCAGTTGAGCGCTTCCTCAGGTGTGCGGGGAATCGGGGAGCTCGCGGCGCGACGGGCGGCGCCGCTCGCCTCCCGGAGCCGACTCGCCCCGAGCGGCCGACTCCTGCCTACCGTCGCTCAGAGACGCTCGACGTCCCAGAAGTCCCTCCAAATGGCCGGTCCTTCTCATCGATTCCTGAAAGCCCATCCAGCTCTCAGACTCGACGAGCCGCGGCACGAGCCTCAGGCCTGCATGTCCACGAATCGCGAGTAGTGCCCCTGGAACGCCACGGTGATGACGTCGGTGGGCCCGTTGCGGTGCTTCGCCACGATCAGGTCGGCCTCGCCGGCGCGCGGGGACTCCCGCTCGTAGGCGTCCTCGCGGTGCAGCA
>JAEWIF010000020.1 GCA_023387335.1 Pseudomonadota bacterium
CGCCGCACCCGCGCCTGCCCACGTGCCGACCGCGGAGCCCGCTCGCGACGAGGTCGTTTCCTCGGTGCAAGGCGCCGCGGCGCGCAGCCGCCTCACGCCGCCGGGTGAAACCTGCAAGGACAAGTTCTTCCTCATGAAGGAGTTCTGCCTGCAGAGCGAATGCGCCAAGCCCGGCTACCAGGCGTTCCCGGCCTGCGTGCGGCTGAAGGAAGAAGCGCGCCTGCGCGACGAAAGCCGCGTGCGCAACTGAGCGCCGCGCTTCAGCCGGTTTCGTTCAGGCGATCACGAGGTTGTGCACCTCGTACATCCCGCGCCGCCGGTCCTCGAAGTAGCACAGCAGCGTCTCCCGCACCGTGCGGAAGGCGATCTCCTCCCAGGGAATCTCGTCCTCCGAGAAGAGCTGCGCCTCGATGGTCTCGTGCCCGGGATCGAACACGTCGCTCAGCAGCCGCGCGCGGTAGAACAGGTGCACCTGTCCGACCCGCGGCACGCTGATCACGCTGATCAGTTCCTGCATCTCCACCTGCGCGCCGGCCTCCTCGTCGGTCTCGCGCGCCGCGCCTTCCTGCGTGGTCTCGCCCAGTTCCATGAAGCCGGCCGGCAGTGTCCACTTGCCCCAGCGCGGCTCGATGTTGCGCTTGCACAGCAGTACCTTGTCGCCCCAGTACGGCACGGTGCCCACCACGTTGAGCGGGTTCTCGTAGTGGATGGTGCCGCAGGCCGGGCACACGGCGCGCTCGCGCGTGTCGCCGTCGTCGGGCACGCGATACGCCACCGCCGTGCCGCAGTTGCGGCAATGCTTGATGGGGGTGCGGAAAGGCGGAAGGTTGGACATGAAGAAGGGCTCCCGAGGGAGCCCTTGAACGGGAAGGCGAGGGAAGTTTAAGCCTTCTTGCCGGCCGGAGCCGGCGTGGCCTTGCCGTGCTTCTCGATCAGCGACTTGGCCGTGTCCAGCAGCTTCTTGCCGTCGAAGCCGCGCTTGTTCATGTCCTCCACCCACTCGACCTCGACCAGGCGCGCCTTGCGCTTGATCTCCTGGGCGTCGGCGGCGGAGATGGTGTGGATGGTGTTCTTGCGGTCCACCGCGGCCTTGCGGCCGATGGCGTCGTTGCCCTGCTGCACCTTGCCCAGCCAGCCCGAGGTCTCGATGCCGGAGTTGGCGTCGATCACCTTCTTCAGGTCGGGCGCGAGCGAGTTGTACTTGGCCTTGTTCATCGCCATCACGAACGTCGTCGTGTAGAGCGCGCCGCCGGCGGGATCGAACTCGCTGTGGAACTTGGTGAGCTCGTGCACCTTCACCGAGGGCACGACTTCCCAGGGGATGACGCAGCCGTCGATGGTGCCCTTGGACAGCGCGTCGGGGATCTGCGGCAGCGGCATGCCCACCGGCGTGGCGCCCAGGTAGCCGAGCATCTTGGTGATCTGGCGGGTGGGGCCGCGCACCTTCAGGCCGCGCAGGTCGTCGGCCGTCTTGATCAGGCGCTCCTTCATGTGGAACATGCCCGGGCCGTGCACCTGCAGGGCGAGCACCTGGGTGTCCTTGAATTCGTCGGGCGCGACGGTCTGCACGTACTCCCAGTACGCGCGCGACGTGGCCTCGGCGTTGTTCATCATGAACGGCAGCTCGAACACCTCCACGCGCGGGAAGCGGCCGGCGGTGTTGCCGGGCAGGGTCCAGATGACGTCGACCACGCCGTCCTTGGCCTGGTCGTACAGCTGCACCGGCGTGCCGCCCAGCTGCATCGCGGGATAAGCCTCGAACTTGATGCGGCCGCCCGAGTCCTTCTCCACCTTCTCCATCCAGGCCTTGTGCATGGTCAGCCAGACGTTGGACTGGGGGGCCATGAAGGTGTGGAACTTCAGGGTGACGGATTGCTGGGCCAGGCCGCTCAGGCCCGGAGCACCGAGCGCCACCGCCGCGGTGGACTTCAGGAGGGTGCGTCGCTGGATCATGGTGGAGTTCTCCTAGGGATCCGATGAACTTAACTGCAGCTCTTGGGGTGCGCCACGGGGCTTTCCCTCAACGGATGAAGCCCACCAGCCACAAGGGAACGATCGGGAAGAACAGGAACAGCATGGTGCGCAGCACGTCGCTGATCAGGAACGGGAAGACGCCGCGGTAAGTCTCGCCCATCGGCACGTCCTTCGCGAGGCCGTTGACGATGTACACGTTCAGGCCCACGGGCGGCGCGATCAGGCCGAAGCCCACCGTCATGAGCACCACGATGCCGAACCAGATGGCCACCGACTCGCGCGGCATGCCGAAGTCCAGGCCCACGATGATCGGGAAGAAGATCGGGATCGTGAGCAGCAGCATGGACAGTTCGTCCATCACGGCGCCCAGCACCACGTAGAACAGCAGGATGGCCGTCACCACCAGCAGCGGCGATACGTTCCAGCCGCCCACCACCGCGGCCAGCTGGTTGGGCACCTGCGTCAGCGCGAGCGCCGCGTTCATCAGGTCGGCGCCCAGGAAGATCAGGAAGATCATCGCGGCGCTCACCGCCGTGCCGTAGAAGCATTCCTTGAACTTCTTGAACGTCATCTGGCCCTTGAGCAGTGCCATCAGGAAGGTGGTGGAAGCGCCGACGGCCGCGCCCTCGGTGGGCGTGAAGAAGCCGCCGTAGATGCCGCCGAACACCAGCAGGAAGATGATGGCGATGGGCAGCACGCCCATCAGCGCGCGCATCGTCATCGGCGGCGGCGCTTCCTCGATGTCGGGCGCGTGGCCGGGCACCATGCGCACGTAGACGGCCACGGCGATCATGTAGCCGACCATCGCGATGATGCCGGGCACGATGGCCGCCGCGAACAGCTTGCTGATGTTCTGCTCGGTCAGGATCGCGTAGATCACCAGCACGATCGAAGGCGGCAGCTGGATGCCCAGCGTGCCGCCGGCGGCCAGCGTGCCGGTGGCGATGCGGCCCGAGTAGCCGTGGCGCCGCATCTCGGGCAGCGCCACGCTGGTGATGGTGGCCGCCGTGGCCACCGACGAACCGCTGATGGCGCCGAACGCCGCGCAGGCCAGCAGCGAAGCCATCGCCAGGCCACCCTTGAAGCGGCCCATCACCGCGGCGGCGAACTCGAACAGCGCCTTGCTGATGCCGCCCTTGGTGGCGAAGTGCCCCATCAGGATGAACAGCGGGATCACCGACAGGTCGTAGCTCGCGAAGCGCGCGAACGACTGCGTGTTCAGGAAGAACGAGAAGGGCGCCCAGCCGGTCTGCATCACGTAGCCGATGGCGCCGGCGGCGAACATGCTGACCGCGATCGGGATGCGCACGGCCATGCAGGCCAGCATGATCCCGAAGATCATGATCGTGAGGGCGATCGGGCTCATTGCACGGCCTCCTTGGCCGCTTCGACCGGGTCCTCGGGCCTGGCTTCGCCGAAGCCGAACACCGCCTGCCACAGGCCGATCACCGCGGTCAGCGCGAAGGCCGGCACCATGAACGCGTACACCACCCACTCGGGGAAGCCCATGATCTGGGTCTCGGAGTGCGACTGCCAGGAGTTGATGCCGCCCAGCGTGGTACGCCATGCCAGCAGCGCGAACACCACCGCGAGCAGCAGCGCGCCGACGCGGTCGAACTTGTCGTTCACTCGGTCCGGCAGGGCCGCGGTGAAGAAGTCCACGATGATGTTGCCGCGCCGGATCTGGCACAGCGGCATGAAGAGCGCGATGGCCGCGCCGGCCGCGACGGCCGTGAGCTCGAAGGCGCCGACGATGGAATCGCCGGTGGTGTTGCGGCCGATCAGGCTGCCGCAGGTCATCAGCGTGATGCCCGTCAACAGCACGCCGGCCACGATGGCGCACAGCTTGGCCAGGGGTTCCAGAACGCGCACGTCGTCTCCTCTTCTTGTTCATCCGCGCGCCCGGCCCGGGCGCACGCGTGCAGCGATTATGGTCGGGCCGGCCTTCCAGCCGACCCGCGACTCATCAGTCGATGCGCACGCGCAGTTCGCCGATGCCGCCCACGCCGCCCACCAGCGTGTCGCCCGACACCACGGCCGCCACGCCTTCCGGCGTGCCCGAGAAGATCAGGTCGCCGGGCGCCAGCTCCCAGGCCGCCGACAGGTGCTCGATGGTCTCGCCGATGTTCCAGATCAGCTTGGAGACCGTGCTGCGCTGGCGGTCCTTGCCGTTGACCTGCAGCCAGATCTCGGCATTGGCCACGTCGCCGGCCTGCGCGGCGGGCGTGATCGGGCCGATCGGGCCGGACTTGTCGAAGCCCTTGCCGATGTCCCACGGGCGGCCCTGCTTCTTCATCTCGCCCTGCAGGTCGCGGCGCGTCATGTCGAGGCCGACCGCGTAGCCGTAGATGTGCTTGTGCGCGTCGGCGGCCTTGATGTTGCGGCCGCCGGTGCCGATGGCCACCACCAGCTCGATCTCGTGGTGCAGGTCCTTGGTGAGGCTGGGGTAGGGGATGCTGCCCGTCTCGCCGGCGGCGATCGGCACGATGGCGTCGGCCGGCTTCAGGAAGAAGAAGGGCGGCTCGCGGCCGGTGAAGCCCATTTCCTTGGCGTGCTCGACGTAGTTGCGGCCCACGCAGTAGACGCGATGGATCGGGAACCGCTCGCCGCGGCCCTGCACGGGCAGGGAGGGAACCGCCGGCGGATTGAAGACGTAGCTCATGACAACCTTTCTTCCTTGTGAAGGCCCAGTGCCTGGTGGACGGGCCGGTCCGAGTAACTGAACAGCACGCAACCGCCGGGCGAGGAAAGCCGGGCAGTGTGCCACGAGGGAATCACGAAATGATCGCGCGGCGAGAAGTCGAAGCGCCAGCGCTTGTCGCCCGCTTCGATCTCCACCGTGCCCGATCCCTCCACCACGCTGTAGATCGCACCGTCGGTCTGGCGCCAGCCCTTGCCGGCGAAGCCCGCGGGCAGCTTCTGCATGAAGGTGGCCATGGTGGGCATCGGATAGCCGCCGGTGAGCGGGTTCACGTAGCGCAGCTTCACGCCGTCCCACTCGTCGACGGGCGCATCCCGCTCCAGGCGCTCCAACGCCTCGCGGCTGCGGTCGTAGGGATAGCTGAAGATCGGCGAGGTCGCGCCGAAGGGCGCGTCGTGCCGCACCGGCACCATGTTGTGGCCGTAGCGCGCGATGCTCGTGCCCTCGCTGCGCGTCACCTGCTGCAAGCGCGACGCGTCGTTCTCGGCAAAGCCCGCGTCGAAGAAGCGCACGATGGGGATGTCCAGGCCGTCCAGCCACACCACCGGGCCGCCGGCGTCGCTCCCGTGGTCGTGGAAGGTCCAGCTCGGCGTGATGATGAAGTCGCCCGGATGCATGGTGGTGCGCTCGCCGTCCACCGCGGTGTAGGCGCCGCTGCCTTCCACGATGAAGCGCAGCGCGCTCTGCGTGTGGCGGTGGCTGGGCGCCACCTCGCCGGGCAGGATCAGCTGCAGGCCCGCGTAGAGCGACTGCGTCACGGCCGACTGCCCGCGAAGCCCGGGGTTCTCCAGGATCAGCACGCGGCGCACCGCCTCCTCGGCGGTGATGGCCTGGCCGGACCGCATCAGGAACGGACGCACCTCGTCGTACTTCCAGAGCGCGGGCACGCAGGGCGTGGTGGGCTTTTGCGGCACCAGCGCATGCAGCACCTCCCACAGCGGCGTGAGGTGCAGCGGGTCCATGTCGCGGTACAGCTGTTGCCGCACCAGCAGGGAATTGTCGGGAGCGTTCATCGCGGTTTCCTTTCGCGCGTTCAGTCTTCCAGGCCCAGCCAGGCGCCTTGCGCTCGCAGCCGGGACTGCAACCCGGCGGTGCCCACCTGGGCCGAGGCCGTCGAGCCCGACAGCGCCAGCGCGGCGGCGCAGCCCGCGGCCTGGCCCATCACGAAGCAGGCGCCCGTCACGCGAGCCGCCGACTGCGCCTCGTGCGTCATCGACGCGCAGCGGCCCGCGATCCACAGGTTGGCCATGCCGGGCGGCACGATCATGCGATAGGGCAGGTGGTTGAAGCCGCGGCTCTCGGGAATCTTCGGCCAGCGGAATTCCACGTCGCCCTTGAGGTGCAACTCCAGCGGCCAGCCGTTGACGCCGATGGTGTCCTCGAAGCTCGCGCAGTCGAGCACGTCGCGTTCGGTCAGTTGATAGAGGCCGCGCATGCGCCGGGTCTCGCGGATGCCCACCTGCGGCGCGATGTCCACGATGTACGAGCGCTCGAAGCCCGGCACCTCGCGCAGGAAGCCCGCCACGCCCGCGATCTGCCTGCGGCCCAGCACCTCGGCCTGGGTGAGCTGGTCGGTATCGGTGCCGTCGAGCGCGTTGCCGTCCAGGTTGGCCAGCTGCGTGAGATTGACGCGCCACTCGATGCCGCTTTTCTGCGGCCGCACGATCGGCGTCTTGCGCGGGAAGCGGTGCCGCCCCTGCGCCTCCGCCTCCAGCATCAGGCCGGGGATGGTCTCCCACGCACGACCGGCGCGCTGCGGGTCTACGCCGTTGATGCGGAACATGGTGGACGGGTAGAGGAAGTTGCCGGCGCCGTCGCCCTTCTCGAACGGCACGCCGGCCCAGGCCGCGAGGTCGCCGTCGCCGGAGCCGTCGATGAAGGCGCGGCCCACGATGGCGCGGCGGCCCGACTTGGTCTCCACCAGCAGGGCGCCCACGCGATCGGGCGCTTCCATCACCACGCCCGCCGCGAGCGCGTGGAACATCAGCTCCACGCCCGCCGCGGCCATCAGCTCGTCGGCCGCGATCTTGTAGGCCGCCGTGTCGTAGGCCTGCGCGACCGTCTTGCCGAACAGGGCGTGCGGTTCGTTGAGTCCGCCCAGGCGATCGATGCGGTCCAGCAGATCGCTCGCCACGCCATGCACCACGCGGCGGATCTCGCCGTGCACGTTGGCGTGCAGGCCGCAGAAGTTGGTGACGCCGGCCGCCGTGCCCATGCCGCCGAGGAAGCCGTAGCGCTCGACGAGCAGCGTGCTGCAGCCCGACTGCGCCGCGGCCACCGCGGCCGCCATGCCGGCCGGGCCGCCGCCGAGCACGACCACGTCGTACTCGCCGTACACCGCGGTCTGCCGCGCGGGTTCGGTGAGGGTGCGGGCCATCAGGCGAACAGCCTCTGCTGGTCTATGCCCTCGTACATCCACTTCAGGCCGGCGAAGCCCGCCGACTCCTGGCCGCCCTGGAACATGCGGTTGCGCAGCTCGCGCGTCACGCCGCTCGCGTGGTAGATGTCGCCGTAGAAGCGCGCCGTGAGCTGCACCCGGCCCGTGCGCAGGTAGCGCGCCTGCTGGTAGAGCTGGAAGGCGCGCTCGAAGTCGCCGCCCGTGTGGCGCAGCGCCTCGCCCAGCACCACCGAGTCCTCGATCGCCTGGCCCGCGCCCTGCGCCAGGTACTGCAGCATGGGATGGGCGGCGTCGCCCAGCAGCGTGACGCGGCCGCGGCTCCAGTCCTTGACCGGCTCGCGGTCGCACAGCACCCACATCTTCCAGGTCTCGATCTTGCCGAGCAGCTCGCGCACCTGCGGCACCGCCTGCGCGAAGCGCTCCGTCAACTCGGCGGTGTCGCCGAAGGTGTTCCAGCCCTCGTCGTACTTGTTGCTGTGGAACACGGCCACCAGGTTGAACAGCTCGCCGCGCCGCAGCGGGTAGTGCACCAGGTGGGTCTTCTCGCCGCCCCACAGCAGCACGTCGTCGCTCCAGAGGTGGGTGGGCACGTCCTCGCGCTTGAGCACGGCGCGGTAGGCGATGTGGCCCGACACGCGCGGCTTGCCGTCGCCCACGATGGCCTCGCGCACGCGGCTCCACAGGCCGTCGGCGCCGATGAGGGCGGCGCCTTCGACGACTTCACCGCCGGCCAGCGTGACGCGCACGCCCGACGCGTCCTGCGCGAAGCCTTCCACCTTGGCCGAGGTGCGCAGCGTGATGTCCGGCAGCGCCTGGCACGCCTGCAGGAAAACGTCGTGCAGGTCGGCGCGGTAGATCACGCCGTACGGAAAGCCGTAGGCCGCGCGCGCGGTGTCGCCGAGCGGCACGCGAACCACCTTCTCGCCGGTGCGCACGTCGTTCATGCCCAGGCCCGGCGGGAAGTACGCGACCCGGTTCACCGCCTCGGTGAGGCCCAGGTACTCGAACATGCGGAAGATGTTGGGCCCGAGCTGGATGCCGGCGCCGATCTCGCCGAACGCGGACGACTGTTCCAGCACGGTGACGGGCATCCCCTGGCGGGCCAGCACGCAGGCGGCGGCGAGGCCGCCGATGCCGCCGCCGGCCACGATCACGGATGAGGAGGAGGGCATGCGAAGAATCCTGCGGAGAATTGCTAAGCATACATACTATTGGGTGCCCGGGCAACGGCGATGGCGCCGCGCCCGCTGGCTACACTCGCGCGCATGCCCAAGAGCTTCGACTTCGAGCACGCCCCCGGCCACCTGATCCGGCGGGCGCACCAGGTCGCCGTGGCCATCTTCATGGAAGAGACCGGCGAGCACGAGGTCACGCCGGTGCAGTTCGCCATCCTCAACGCGCTGATCGAAGACCCGGGCGAGGACCAGGTGACGCTGGCGGCCAAGGTCGCGTTCGACGCGGCCACCTTCGGCTCGGTGACCGGCCGGCTCGAGGCCAAGGGCTGGGTGCGGCGCGAGCCCGACGCGGCCGACCGCCGACGCAAGCTGCTGTGGGTGACGCCCGCGGGCCGCGAAGCCGCGCTGGCGATGAAGCGGGCCGTGGCCCGCGCCCAGCGCCGCATCCTGGGCCCGCTGGACCCGCGCGAGCGCGAGACGCTGGTCGAGCTGCTCGGCAAGCTGGTGCGCGGCCACGCCGCGGGCTGAAACGCCGCTCAGGCGTGGCAGCACGCTCCGGCCGACCCCGCCGGGGCCGGCTCGTAGCGGTCGTGGTGCCGCACCCATCCCATCGTGTGCTCGAGGTCCTGCTCGTCGCGGCCCTTGGGCGTGAGGTCGAGCAGGGCGTAGGTGCCCATCATCACTTCCACGCCGCGGCCGTAGGTCGAGTAGGTGTGGAACACCGTGCCGTCCTCGCCCCGGCGGAACACGCTGATGCCGGGCATCTCCTCCGGCGCGAAGGGCTGCATCGCGAAGTTGTAGGCCACCTCGCCGCGCGCCCGCTCCTCGGGCGTGAAGCTCACGCCGAAGTCGTGGTTGAAGTCGCTGCCATGCGAAGACGCCCAGCGGAAGCGCCAGCCCATGCGGCGGCGGAAGCGTTCGATCTCCTCCAGCGGCGCGCGCGACACCACCAGCAGCGCCAGGTCGCGATGCGCCAGGTGGATGCTCATGCCGTCCAGGTGGTCGGCCATGAACGAGCAACTCGGGCAGCCTTGCTCCCAGCCGGGGCCCAGCATGAAGTGCTGCACCAGCAGCTGGCCGCGGTCGTCGAACAGCTGGTCCAGCGGGCGCCGGCCCTCGGGCGTGTCGAAGACGTAGTCCTTGTCGATCCGGACCCAGGGCAGCGCGCGGCGTTCGCGCGCCACCTGGTCGTGCAGGCGGGTGAGCTCCTTCTCGCGGGCGAGCAGCTGCTTGCGCTCCACCAGCCACTGTTCGCGTGGGACGACGGGATGGTCCATCGCGTGCTCCTTCGCTTCACGCGCGGCCGCGCGGGCGCCGCACGGCGCGCACCTTGCCGCTGTCGCCGCCGCCGCACCAGAAGAGATCGGCGCCGTCGGACTCCAGGCCGCTGACGCCCATGCCCGCGGGCATCTGCAGCCGATCGAGCACCGTGCCGTCCTGCGGGTCGACGCGGCGCAGCTCGCTCTCGTCGCCTTCCCAGGTGCCGTGCCACAGCTCGCCGTCCACCCACGTCACGCCGGTGACGAAGCGGTTGGACTCGATGGTGCGGCGGATCGCGCCGGTGGCCGGGTCGATCTGGTGGATCCTGCGATCGCGGTACTCGCCCACCCACAGGCTGCCTTCGGCCCAGGTCAGCCCCGAGTCGCAGCCGTTGCCGGGTGCGGGGATGGTGGCCACGACTTCGCCGCTGGCCGGATCGATCTTGTCGATGTTCTTCTCGGCGATCTGGTACAGGTACTTGCCGTCGAAGGCCGTGCCGGCATCGCAGGCGCGGTCCAGGCCGCGAGTGGTCTGCCCGCTGGCGGGATCGATCGCGATCAACCGCGCACCGGTGGCGGCCCAGACGTTGCGGCCGTCGTGGGTGACGCCATGGATGCGTTCGGCGCCGGGGAAGGGTCCGAACTCCCGCACGATCTCGGCCGCGCGGGCCGGTGCTTCGGTTCGTTCCGGTTCTGTCATGCGTTTCATCGTGGGCTCCTTGTCGGTCGCGCTTGATCGGCGCCGTGGGGAAACTCTAGCCAGGCGAGAACGAAGCGGGGAGTAACAAGATCGTCGTGAATCCGGCCAGGGGCGGCGCCAGCCAGCGGCGCGCGCGGGCCTGGCCGATCGCTCGCACGCGGCCCTCGGCTTCCAGCTCCGCCAGCGCGCGCTGCACGGTGCGCTGGCTCGCATCCAGGGCCAGCGCCAGGGCCGAGGTGGACCAGGCCGCGCCGTCGGAGAGCAGAGCGAGCAGGGAGGCTTGCTCGCCTTCGATCGGTGGCGCGAGCACGACCACTTCGTTCGCATGCAACGGCGCGAGCACGAAGCCACGCGGCGTCGCCTCGATACGCGCCATGTTCTTCACCAGCGCGCGCAGTCTGCCGATCTCCACTCGCAATCGCGCGCGATGGGTTTCGTCGGGGTGTCGCGTGCGGAAGGCGAGCGCGATCAGCGCATCGCGCTCCACATCGCCCGGCCAGGCTTGCGCCAGCGCGAGCGCCAAGGTGAACAGGATTGGCCGTCGCGCCAGCGGCTGCCAGTGGGGGCCCGCTGCTACGCCGCGGCGGCAGGCGTCGACCACCAGCGCGTCTGAGGCCAATAGGGCCGCTACCTCGTCGAGGCGCAGCAGCTGTTCGCCGTCCGCTCCCACGCGCCGGGCGGCCGGGCGGTCGAGCGCCGCGCCCGCCTCCCGCACTTCGGCCTGCAGCGCCGGCACGCGTGAGCGCTCGGCGGCTTCGCGCGCCAGCTCCAGCGCGGTACGGGCATCGGCGATGCGCAGCGACCGCAGCGCCAGTTCCG
>JAEWIF010000016.1 GCA_023387335.1 Pseudomonadota bacterium
CTGCAACGCAGATGCTTGGGGCCCGCAAATGTCCTCGGAGAAGGCAGACATCAACGCCTGCGTTGCGCCTGCAGCCAGCCTTTCACGGCATCCCCGTCCAGCAACGTCTGGACTTGGCGACGCAGCATGAGCAGCTCGGTGCGCATCCGCTGAGCCTCCGAAGAGATGATCCGGTCGGCCTTGCGCGGCTGCAGTCCCGAGCCGGCCGGCAGCCCGGTCGCATCGCGGAACCCGGCCTCCAGGCGCCGTGTCTCTGACTGCAAGTCCGCCAACTGCGCCTGCAGCACGACCACGTAGTGCCGCAGGCGCCGGCGATCCCCTGTGGCCAGGTGTGCTGCATCCATCCGTTCGGCCTGTAGCTGCAACTCCAGCAGGGCCAGCAGGTCCTGTTTCGCGTACGCCTGGTTGGCCTGCTGCATGAGCGCCGTTTTGCGCTCGCGCTGCTGCGCCTCGCGCTCTCGGTCGGGGTGCAGCACGCTCGCGAGGCGGCGGTAAACGTCGCGCACAGACTGGGACACCTCCTGGTCCTCCTGTCTGCGCCGCTTCGATGCACTGGCCGCGCGTCGCTTCGCTGCCCATTGCGCGCGCTGGGCGGCGGCCGCAGCGGCCTGCCGCTCCCAGTCGTCAGCGGGGCCCTCCAGGCCTGCTGCGTCGCTCGCTGGTTCATCTTCCTGCGGAGATGAGGCAGGCAGCTTGCCGTCGGCGTGCCGGCCCGCGACCGCTTCCATCTCGGGGTCGTCTCCCGCCTCCAGGAAAGGGGTGACGGCTTCGAAGAGCAGGTCGACCAGCTGCCTGCGTTCCGCGCGCGACAAGCCCGGTTGCAGGCTGGCGTGGTCGAGGGCGAACACCCATTGCCGCCATGCCGCGTGCAATTCCCGCTGGACGGGGTCGACAGCCTGTTGCCAGCGCTCGACCCTGTCCTTCCATTCGGTCAGTGCGGCACGCCACAGGGCTACGTCCTGCAGCAGGCGGTTGAACAGCGTCTGCTGCTGCGCCAGCAGGGGATCGGCGGGGTCGGGATGAATCTGAAGGGACTGCGGGTCGGCCTTGGCCATCCCTCCATTGTCCGTGTCACAGCCGCGGCGCGGGCCACATTTCCAGGAAGAGCGCCAGAGGCTTTGAAGCCCGCTGCCCGCTCACGGCCAGAAGCAGTCTTATCCGTAGCTGGCCTCCAAAGCCAACGATCCGCCCGAGCCGCTCGTGACGCCACAATGCGCGTGCAGCGCCCATGTTCCTGCCCGATCCAACAGTCCTCCTCGTCTCCTGGCCCGCCCTCAGTGCCGGCTACATCGTCTTCGGCATGGTCGGCTTCGGCACCACGCTCGTTGCGCTGCCGGTCATCGCACACGTCGTCTCACTTTCAACCGCCGTTCCGGCCATTGCGCTGACCGACTTCGCCGCGGCGATCGGCAACGGGCTGCGCATGAACGCCGACGTTCAGCGCGCCGAGGTGAAGCGGCTGGTTCCGCCCATGCTGGCAGGCAGCGCGGTAGGGGCGTGGATCCTGTTCGCGGTGCCGGTGCGCACTCTGATGCTGGCGCTGGGCGTGTTCGTGCTGCTGTACGCTCTGAATGGACTGCGCCCGAAGGCCGCGCCGCGGCCGGCGGCGCCGGGGTGGGCGTGGTGGTACGGTAGCGCGGGCGGGGTGCTCAGCGCACTCTTCGGCGCCGGGGGCTGGGTCTATTCCATGTACCTGGTGCGGCGGCTGCAGCAGCCGGCGCAGATCCGCGCGACGCAGACGGCGGTGCTGGTGTTCAGCTCCTCGATCCGGGTCGGCCTGTTCGTCATTTCGGGCACCTACTGGAACGTGCCGCTGCTGGTGTTCGCGGCCTGCCTGGTGCCGGCGATCGCGCTGGGACTGTTCATCGGCCACCGCATCACGCTGCGGCTGGACCGAGCGCGTTTCCTTCGCCTGCTGCACGGGGTGTTACTCGTCACCGGAGCGAGCTTGGTGGCGCGTGCTCTCGCTTGAGCCGTGCAGCCGCGCTTCGGTCGCTCCCGACGCGCTCCGCTTCTCATGAGGGATCCCGCACGACAATGCGGGCATGACTTTGCCGCGCCTCGATACGATCGAGCGCAAGACGGTGGACGTCGAATCCGAAGGCTTCGGCCACATGCCCAACCCCGTGCAATGAGGAGGAGCCTCCCTTGACCGCCAAGCCACGCGTTCTGCTGACCAACCCCATTCATCCGGCGCTGCAGCCGGTGCTGGCTGAGCAATGCGACGTCGTGCTGGCGCCGCATACCAGCGCCGCCACGCTCACGCGGCTGGTGGCCGACGTCGACGCGTTGATGGTGCGGGCGCAGCTGCCGCCCACGATCTTCGACAACGCACCAAAGCTGCGCGCGGTGGTGAGGCACGGTGTCGGCCTGGACATGATCCCGGTCGAGGCGGCCACGGCCAAGGGCATCCCGGTGGCCAACCTGCCGGGCTCCAACACGCAGGCCGTCGTCGAATACTGCCTGGGCGCCATGCTGCAGCTGCGGCGGGGGCTCGCCGGCCTCGACGCCAGCCTGCGCCAGCACGGTTGGGCGACAGCGCGCCCGCTGGCCGATTCCGGCACCGAGCTGGGCGGCAGCACGCTGGGCATCGTCGGCGTGGGCGCGATCGGCGGCCGGCTGGCGACCTTCGCCAGCGCGCTGGGCATGCGCGTGCTGGGCCTGACGCGGCGTCCCGACATTCTGCCGCCGGGCGTGCAGGCCGCCGACAAGGCGACGCTGTTCGCGCAGTCCGACGTGGTCGTGCTGGCCTGCCCGCTGAACGAGCAGACGCGTGGCCTGGTCGATGCGGCCACGCTGGCGTCCATGAAATCGAAAGCACTCCTGATCAACGTCTCGCGCGGTCCCGTGATCGACACGCCGGCGCTGCTCGCGGCGCTGCGCGCAGGCCGCCTGGGCGGCGCCGCGCTCGACGTGCACGACAAGCAGCCGCTGACCGGCAGCGAGCCGGTGTTCGACGCCCCCAATCTGCTGCTCACGCCCCACGTGGCCGGCATCACAGACAGCAGCATGCGCGCGATGAGCGAAGGCGCAGTCGCCACCGTGCTGGCGCTCCTGCGCGGCGAACGCCCGTCCAACGTGGTGAACCCGCAGGTGTTCCGGTGATCCGTGCCGGCGCTCCGCCTGAGCCCCGGCTTCGCTAGACTGGCAGGCCGCACCGGCGCGAGACCGGAGGAGACAAGCATGAAGATCACCGCCATCCAGGCGATCCCCATTTCGTTCCGCCTGCCGGAGGGAAAGACCGTCACGATGGGCGTGGGCAGCACCACCAAGCGTGATGCCATCATCGTGCGCGTGCAGACCGATGCCGGCATCACCGGCTACGGCGAGGCGCACCCCGGCCGCAGCCCCGGCGCCATCACCAGTCTGATCCACGGCACCATCGCGCCCATGCTGGTGGGCATGCAGGCCACCGACGTGGTCGGCGCCTGGCAGCGCGTGCACCGCATGCAGCTGTCCAGCCACGGCCTGGGTGCCGGCGCGGCGCTGGCGCTGTCGGGCATCGACATGGCTCTGTGGGACATCCGCGGCAAGGCGGCCGGCATGCCGCTCTACGAGCTGCTGGGCGGCACGCGCCGACGCCTGCCCGCCTACGCGGGCGGCATCGCGCTGGGCTACCAGCCGAAGGAGTCGCTGGCCGACGAGGCGCAGGGCTACATCGAGCGCGGCTACAAGGCGCTGAAGCTGCGGCTGGGGGACGGCGCCTCGAATGACATCGAGCGCGCCCTGCACGTACGCAAGGTGCTGGGCGACGGCGTCGACATCCTGAGCGATGCCAACACGGTCTACACCATGGCCGATGCGCGCCGCGTGCTGCCGGTGCTGGCCGACATCCGCGCCGGCTGGCTGGAAGAGCCCTTCGCCTGCAACGACTTCGCCTCCTATCGCGAGGCGGCGAAGATCACGCCGCTGGTGCCGATCGCAGCCGGCGAGAACCACTACACGCGCTTCGAGTTCGCGCAGCTGCTGGAAGCCGGCGCGGTGCAGGTGTGGCAGCCGGACCTGTCCAAGTGCGGCGGCATCACCGAGGGCGTGCGCATCGCCGCCATCGCCTCGGCCTGGCGCATCCCCGTGCACCCCCATAGCTCCGCCACGGGCCTGAACCACGCGGCCACGTTGCACTTCATGGCGGCCACCGAGAACTCGGGCTACTTCGAGGCCTGCGTCTCTAGGTACAACCCCTTCCGCGACATGTTCGGCACGGTCTTCGAGATCGGTCGCGACGGTCGCGTCGAGCCGCCCTCCGGTCCCGGCCTGGGCGTGGACGTCGACGAGTCCCTGTTCGAGAAGTACCCGTCCATCGACGGGCCTGGCTACGTGGTCGAGTTCTGATCAACGAGGAGACAACATGCGCAAGATCATCGGCCGCCTGCTCGCGGCGGCGTTCCTGGGAGCCTTGGCGGCGGGCGCTCTGGCCCAGACCTTTCCTGACCACGGCGTGAAGATCGTCGTGCCCTACCCGCCGGGCGGCTTCAATGACACGCTGGCGCGCGTGTCCTCCGAGAAGTTGTCCAGGATGTGGAGCCAGCCGGTCGTGGTGGAGAACAAGCCCGGCGGCAACAC
Organism: Pseudomonadota bacterium; assembly: GCA_023387335.1. GTDB lineage: Bacteria > Pseudomonadota > Gammaproteobacteria > Burkholderiales > Burkholderiaceae_C > Ramlibacter. The sequence continues at coordinate 4,564 of JAEWIF010000016.1, forward strand.
CACGGTGGGCAACGTTTTCGTGGCGAAGGCGCCGGCCGACGGCTACACCATCCTGGTGACGCCGCTGCCGTTCTCCGCGCTGCCGGGCCTGTACGGCGCCAACCTGCCGTATGACGCGCTGAAGGACTTCCAGCCCCTGGTGTGGGCGGGCAGCACCATGAACGCGCTGGTGGTGCGCAACGAGCTGCCGGTGTCCAACGTGCGCGAGTTCATCGAGTACGCGAAGAAGAACCCGGGCAAGATGAACTTCGGTTCCACCGGTTCCGGCTCCTCCAACCACCTGTCGATGGAGCTGTTCATGAAGATGACTGCCACCAGGCTGGCCCACATTCCGTACAAGGGCAGTGCGCCGGCCGTCACCGCGCTGCTGGCCGGCGAGATCGACGCCCTGTTCGACAACGTGCCCAACGTGGTGCAGCACATCAAGGCCGGCAAGATGAAGGTGATCGGCGTCAGCGGCCAGCAGCGCTCGGCGCTGCTTCCCGAAGCGCCGACGGTCGCGGAGTCCGGCGTGCCCGGCTACGAGGTCAACGTGTGGTTCGGCATGCAGGTGCCGGCCGGCACGCCCAAGCCGGTGGTGGAAAAGCTCAATCGCGACATGGTGACGCTGCTGAAGGAGCCCGACGTGGTCAAGCGCTTCCGCGACCAGGGCGTGGAAGTCGTCGCCAGCACGCCGGAGCAGTTCAGCGCGCTCGTCAAGAGCGAAGTGGCCAAGTGGACCCAGCTGATCCGGGAAGCCAACATCCGCATCGAATGAAAATCACAGACGTCACGCTGACGCTGTTCGCGTGGGATGCCATCCCCGCCACCAGCTACGGTGCGCACACCGGCAAGTTCTCCGGCGAGAGCAAGCTGGGCCTGCTGGCCATCCGCACCGACCAGGGACTCACGGGCCACGCCTTCCTGGGTTCGGCCTTCTTCCCGGGGGATTCGGACGGCGGCAGCCTGATCCGCGTGCTCAAGCCCCTGTTGATGGGTCAGAACCCGCTGGATCGCGAGCGCCTGTACCAGGCGATGTTCAAGCGCGTGCGGACCACCACCGTGCGCTGCATCGGCGCGGTGGACGTCGCGCTGTGGGACATAGCGGGGCAGGCCGCGGGCCTGCCGATCCACCGCCTGCTGGGCACCTACCGCGAGAGCGTGCCGGCCTACATCAGCTCCGCCGTGCTGGCCAGCCCTCAGGCCTATGCCGACGAGGCGCTGCAGTACAAGGCGCAGAACCTGGCGGCCTACAAGATCCATCCGCCGCAGGCCTGGCGCGAGGACATCCGGGTGTGCGAGGACGTGCGCAAGGCGGTCGGCGACGACTACCTCCTGATGCTGGATGCCGCCTGGAGCTACGACTACCCGGCCGCGCTGCGCGTGGGCCGCGCGATCCAGGACCTCGGCTACTACTGGTACGAGGACCCGCTCGCCGACAACGACATCTACAACTACGTCGAGCTGCGCCGCCAGCTGCACATCCCGATCATGGCCACCGAGTACCCGGCGGGCGGCCTGGATGCCTTCACGCCGTGGGTCAAGGAACGCGCCACCGACTACCTGCGCGGCGACGTGGCGGTCAAGGGCGGCATCACGGGGCTGATGAAGGTCGCGCACCTGGCCGAAGCCTTCCACCTCAACTTCGAGGTGCACCACGGCGGCAATTCGCTGAACAACGTGGCGAACCTGCACGTGATCATGAGCATCCGCAACACCGAGTTCTTCGAGGTGCTGCTGCCGGCCGCCTCGCAGAAGTATGGCCTGGTGCAGGACATCGCGATCGACGCGGCCGGGCTGGTGCATGCGCCGAGGGGGGCGGGGCTGGGCGCGCAGATCGATTTCGATCTCATCGCGCGCAAGAAGGTCGCGGTCCTGGCCTGATGCACGGATGAATGCGGCTATCCCAGGCTTGAGGGTCCAAACCCAGCCGATCATCACGGCAGATGCGCGGGCCCTGCGCGGGCAGGCCGCCTAGACCGTCCGCACCGGGCAAGATCTCCCACCAGATCGGCAGCGCCTGAGGCAGTTTCGGCAGCAGCGCAGAAACGCCCTCCGGGGCGTTTCTTGTTTCAGGCAGCTTCCGGCCAGGAGCTGCCGTGAAAAGTAGCAACCCCCCGTTCCCGCATTTACCGCTCCTCTTACTGCGGTGTCTGCTCAACGCTGCTTCCGAGATCCAGCGGCAGCAAGACCGTGAACGTAGTGCCGGTACCTTCTCCCGCGCTATGCACCGTCACCTCGCCCCCATGCAGCGAGACGAGGCTCGCCACCAGCGCCAGTCCGATCCCCAGGCCGCCCTGCGAATGGCGGCGATGGCTGTCGACCTGTTCAAACATGCGGAACACCTTCGGGAGGTCCTGGGCCGGGATGCCCAGGCCGTTGTCCCGGACCTCGATCGTGGCACGCGCACCCTGTCGCACCTCGACTGAGATCTGGCCACCGCCTGAAGGCGTGTACTTCGCGGCATTGCCAAGGAGATTGGCCATCACCTGCAGCAGTCGCCTGCGGTCGACCTGGACCCAAACCGGCTCATCCGGTAACCGAACGAGCAGGTTGTGACCCGCCCGGTCCATCGCGCCCTGTGCCGTCGCGGTGGCCTGTGCCACGACATCGCGGAGATCCTCACGTTGCAAATCCAGCGTCACCTTGCCGCTGCTCACCCGCGCAACGTCCATCAGGTCGTCCACCAGGAAGCGAACCTGAGCGACTTGCGTGCGAACGATGTCCCACGCGCGCCTGGCTTGCTCCGAAGCGGGATCAGCGCGCTCGACGATCGCCAGGCCGATCTGGATGGGCGAAAGGACGTTGCGCAGTTCGTGCGAAAGCGTCGACAGGAACTGCGTCTTGAGCTCGTCGGCGGCAGCGAGTTCGCCGGCGAGTGCTCGCATCCGCTCGGCGAGCGCGGTCGCTTCCGCGGCAGCGTCGCGGTGAGCCTGCGCGCGCCGCTGGTGAAGCCGGCGCTGCTCATACACGAAAACGCTAATGGCTATCAGCAGGCCGAACAGCGCCAATGCGACCGATACGCCCGTGGCGAGACGCGACCAGCCGGCCAGCACCGCATCGTGTTTGGCCGCGACGACGACGACCAGCGGTTGGCTGTCGAGGGCGCGGTACGCGACGATGCGCCGTACGTCGGAGTAGGGCGGCCCGTCGGTGTCGAACACGCCCGTCGGCGACCGGGGCAGCAGTTGCGCGAACACCGGCAATTCCGCGTAAGAGCGGCCGGTGTGGCCGTCATCCGGGTAGCGGGCCAGCAGCATCCCGTCGCGCTGGAACAGGGTGAGCTGGCGGCCTTCGCCGAGCCCCAGCTTGAGGTACAGCCGTGCGACGGTGTCGAGCTGGACGGCCGCGACAGCGATCCCGCCGAACCGGCCGTCCGGCGCCGTGATGCGCCGGCTCACCGCGACGAACCAGCCCAGGCCCGAACGGCTTTGCAACGCTTGCGAGAGGTGCCGCTGGACGGCGGCTTGCTCAACGAAGGCCCTGAAATATGTTCGATCCGCCAGGGAAACGTCCGGCGTCTTCGGATAGTCGGTGTCGTGCTGGATGTACCCATCCGGGCCGATGACGAAGAGCGCGCGTACGGGTGGCAGCTGCCGGAGACGGTCACGCATCAATTCGCGTGTGCTTTCGTCGTGCCGGGCCGGTCGGGAAGACTCGATATGCTGCGCCAGCCCCGCCAGGGCCATGTCGACTGAGTCAAAGGTGCGCGCGGTGCTCTCTTCCATCACCGCAGCGAGCATCTCGGCGTCCTCTCGCGCCTGCTTCAGGGTCAGATGCCTCTCGCGCAACAAGGCTCCGGCGGCCAGGGCGGCCACGGCCGCGAAAAGGACCACGCCAGCGAACACGGCGCCACGGCCATTGGTGCTGATTGAGGCGACCATGCCTGAAAGGCGCATGGAGACTTTCCAGGTGAGCGATGCGCGATGGTAGAACAGGCCGATCGCATCGGTAGAGATCGCGATTCACTGGCACAGCTGAGGTGGGTTGCGTCAAGCGGTATGCGGACTCGGCAGCTGGGGGCCCGGGTTCAGTTCGTACGAAGGCCCGTCGTGTAGCCCCTTCGTTCGGACAAGCCCGGCCCGTCGCGCGGCCTGCGCGCTAGCTCTGCCCTCCAACTCGGGACTGGCTCTGCGTTCCGGCAGCCGCGACTTCTGGCCGCAGAAGCAGGGCAACCGAGGGCCGGGCCGGCGTGGGCGCTGGGGTTGGCATCCACGGCGCTCGCTCGCGTGCGTCTCTCCGTGAGCGGTGACGGCGTGTTGCTGCACTTGGCGCGCACCGCGCTGTAGGCCTCTGTGCTCTGGCGCAGCTCGCCTTCCGTCGCGCTCCCTGGCCGAGTCGGACAGTTGTTCTGCGACGCCTGAACGGCACGCGGGCAGCGAAGCGTGAGCTCCTGTCATTTGACTGCGCGCGTCCGGACGTCCGGTTCATCACCACGTGCGGATAGGCCTGCACGTCGCGCCATGCCACCGACGCGAAGCGTATTGCCCTCGACCTCGACGGCTAGATCGCCCTCGTCCATGCCGGGAATCTCGACGCGAATCACGACAGACTTCATGGTCTCCCAGGTCTCTGCCGCCAGCAAGCTCCAATGAGGGAATTCACCAGGCGAAGCATCCTTCCCTGAGGCCTCGGATCCGAAATGGGTGAGCGCCCCGGTGCTGCGGGTCAGAAGTTCCCGCCAACCCTCGAGGTTCTTCAGCGGTTTCATCTGGTTCGACTCCGCGACGCACACATGCTTGTGGCGCAACTGCGGTGACCTGCATCGACACGATCAGTCGCCAGTGGTCCTGAGAAGGAGCGCGCCATCAGCCGTCCATGTCATGCCGCAGCCCTCAGCCGTGATCTGACGCAGCTTGCCGTTCTCGGTGTAGCGGACCTCGGCCCTGCTGCCGCCCAGAAACTCCAGATCGTGCGTCGTGCCCTCGCGGCTCCGAAGCACCGTGTGAGACGCGACCTCGCGCAGGTCCGCAATGCCGACTGCCCGCACGTTGTCGATCTCGACTTCTTGTGCTCGCACATCCATTTCGTTCGTCATGACGCCTCTCCTTTCGCGACAAGGGCGTGCGATGCAAGATCGCGCGCAGGAAAACGGCCCGGGAGGTCCGGAGCCCTCCCGGGGCAGGTGGTGCGATGTCAGTGCGCCACGCGGTCGTTACGCCAGCTGTCAGGATCGCTCGTCGCCAAGCCGACCATGAAGGCGAGCACGGCGTCCACGATGCCGACACCGAGGAAATTGATCGCGGGACCGGCCTGATCGGCAAAACCGAACAGCCAGGGCAGGGCGGCGGCGGCGAGTGCGAACACGACAGTCAGCCAGGCGCCCAAGCCAGCGCTGGGGGAACCGGCCATCGCTGCGGCCGATGCCGCGAGGGCGAGTCCCACCGCCCCGCAGCCGACGCGCAGCGCGGTGCTGCCCGCCGGGCCCAGCACCCAAGGCGACGCGGCCAGCCACAGGCCCAGGAGGGTGGCGACGGCCGCCAGCCAGTGGTTCGACAGCAAGGACTTGGCTTGCATGGTAGTCCTCCCGCTTCAAGCGATCGTGATCTGCCGCCGCGTCTTTGCCTCGGCCTTACCCAGGCGCAGAGTCAGCACGCCGTCGGCCAGTTTCGCCTCGGTGGCGTCGGGGTCGACCTCTCCGGCCAGCGTGTACGCGAACTTGTAATGCCGCTTGGCATCGCGCGTCGTCTGGACGACCACGCGGTTGCCGCTGACGCTGACATGTAGGTGCTCCTTGGCGACGCCCGGGACATCCAGGCTCAGGGTCCAGGACTGGTCGTCCTCGTCGACGACGCCGTCTGAGCCGCCGAGCAGGTCGCCCATGAAGCGCTCGAAGCCCAGGTCGGACAGGGATGCATCACGACGGATAGCAGGTGCAAAGAACATCTTCAGACCTCCTTTCGGTTGCGATTGCGTCGGTGAAACCGAACGACTGCGACATGGATGCGGGTCGCCAGATTTCAAGACCCCGCGGAACACGGTACGGCGTCACCGAATTGCCGAGCAGCACGGGGGTCTGCCAAAGGCTCAGGAAGGCAAACACATCCGCTAGTCACGACTGCTTACGACCAAGCTGACGTCTCCGATCAACGCGAAAGGCTTCTCACGAGCGTCCCGCCCAGCAACTGCGTCGCGCGTCTCGCTGAAGCCATCACTGCGGCCGCGTGGCCGCGCAGCCTGGATTCCGTCAGCCGTGTTGCCGGGCCCGAGATGCTGATGGCGCCGAGCAACTGCCAGTTCGCTCCGAACACCGGCGCCGCCACACTGGCGGCTTCCGCCGCGCGCTCGCGCATGGCGAGGTGAAAGCCGCGGCGCCGGATTTCCTCGTACAGGGAGCCAGGCTGTCCGGAGAACGCAAGGATCACGCGCCCCGGCGCCCCTTGGTTGAGCGGGAACGACGTGCCCGGGTGGACCACGGCGCGTTCCTCCGACGCACTCTCCACCCGCAGCAGGCAGGTCCGCACGTCGCCTTCGCGCACGAACAGCGAGGCGCTCTCGCCGGTGTCGCGCGCCAGTTCCCGCAGCAGCGGCGTGATCGCGTCATCGACATCGAAAGTCTGCTGGTAGTGCGCGCCGAGCCAGCCGGCCGCCGGCCCGAGTCGCCAGCTGCCTTCTTCCCGTTGCACCAGGAAATCGGCGTTCGCCAGCGTGCGGGCGATGCGAAGCGCCGTGGTCTTGTGCAGTTGCGCGCGCTCGCTCATGGCGGCGAGGGTGAGATAGGGCGTGCTGCCACCGAACGCGCGCAAGATGCGGACGGCGCGTTCGACCGCCAGCACACCATTCTGGCCTTCTACGGCCGTGCTCCCGCCGCGAGTGGCTACGGTGGCCTTGCGAGTCCTGGGCATCGGTGCGTTTCGATGATTGAAACACGATTGTAGGCAGCGGGCCGCGGCCCTAGAGTGCGCGCTCCCGCGTCCAACCAAGGAGACAACCCCCGTGCGCAAGCGCCTCATCGCTACTCTGGCCGCCCTCGGCCTCGGCATCATCGCCCCGGCTTTCGGACAGGCGTTCCCGTCCAAACCCATCAAGTTCGTCGTTCCGTTCGCCGCCGGCGGCCCGGCCGACATCGTCGCCCGCGAGGTGGGGCAGAAGCTGGGCGCCGAGCTCGGCCAGCCGGTGGTCGTGGACAACCAGGGTGGCGGCGCGGGCGTGACGGCGCTGACTGCCGTCGTCCGGTCGGACGCGGACGGCCATACGCTGCTGTTCGCGGCTTCCGGCAACATGGTGTTGCAGCCCCAGGTGAGCCGCGCCGGCGGCAAGGAGCTGATCGCGAAACTGCGGCCGGTCGGCATGGTCTCCACCAGCCCGCACGTGCTGGTCGTCTCGAGCAAGCTGCCCGTCTCGAACATGAAGGAGTTCATCGACTACGCGCGCGCCAACCCCGGCAAGGTCAGCTATGCCTCGGCCGGTGTGGGCGGCGTCGCGCACCTCGGGATGGAGTACCTCAAGGCATTGACGAAGACCGACATGGTCCATGTGCCGTACCGGGGCACGGCCGCCGCGATCAGCGACCTCGCCTCGGGCCAGGTGCAAGCGCTGTTCAGCAGCCCGCCGTCGTTGCAGGCGGCGATCGACAAGGGCTTCGTGAAGCCTCTGGGCATGAGCGCCGCCGGCGGTACCGGCGCCGCGCGTTCGATGCCCGTCATCGGCACGGTCGTTCCCGGCTTCGAGTTCACCACCTGGTACGGCATGTACGCGCCTGCCGCCACGCCGAAGCCGGTAGTCGATCGGCTCCATGCGGCGCTGGTCAAGGTGCTGAAGGATCCGGCGCTGGTCGGCAAGCTGGAGGCGCAGGGCGTCTCGTTGACCGACAGCACGCCGGAGCAGCTGGACGCGATCGCGAGGCGCGACACCGAGCAGTGGGCAAAGGTGATCCGCGCGGCGAACATCTCTCTGGAGTGAGCGGCATGGCGACGAGCGCGGCGGTGGCGCGGAAGCAGCCGCCTGGAAACCTCAGGCATTACCTGTCGCTGACGGACTTCGAGCAGGCGGCGCGGCGGCACCTGCCGCGGCCCATCTTCGGCTACCTGGCGGGGGCCGCCGAGGACTGTGCTTCGCTGCACGACAACCGCGCGGCGTTCTCGGAGATCGGGTTCGTGACGCGCGTGCTGCGCAACGTCTCGGCCCGCAGCCAGCGGATGGAGCTGTTCGGCCGCACGTATGCGTCGCCGTTCGGCATCGCCCCGATGGGGATCAGCGCCTTGTCGGCCTACCGCGGCGACCTCGTGCTGGCCGGCGCTGCAGCGGCCGCCAACGTCCCCATGATCATGAGCGGCTCGTCGCTCATCGCGCTGGAAGAGGTGATCGCCCAGTCGCCGGACACCTGGTTCCAGGCCTACCTGCCCGGCGAAGTGGACAAGATCGAGGCGCTGATCGATCGCGTCGACCGCGCCGGGGTCCGCACCCTGGTGCTGACCGTCGACACCGCCGTGCTGGCCAACCGCGAGAACAACATCCGCGCCGGCTTTTCCACCCCGCTGCGCCCCGGCCTGCGGCTGGCGTGGGACGGCCTCACGCACCCGCGCTGGCTCGTCTCGACGGCGCTGCGCACGCTGCTGCTGCACGGGATGCCGCACTTCGAGAACTCGTACGCGACCCGTGGCGCGCCCATCCTGTCGTCGCGCGTCACGCGCGACTTCGGCGCCAAGGACCACCTGAGCTGGGAACACCTGGCGTTGATCCGGCGCCGGTGGAAGCGGACGCTTGTCGTGAAGGGGATCATGAGCGCGGCCGATGCGCAGGCCGCGCGCGACGCGGGCGCAGACGGCGTCATCGTGTCCAACCACGGCGGCCGCCAGTTGGATGGAACGGTGGCGCCGCTGCGCGCCCTGCCCGAGATCGTGGCGGCGGTGGGCCCCGACTTCCCGGTGATGATGGACAGCGGCGTCCGCCGGGGAACCGACGTGCTGAAGGCGCTCGCGCTCGGCGCGAAATTCGTTTTCGTCGGCCGTCCGTTCCAGTACGCGGCCGCGGTGGCCGGACAGGCCGGCGTCGCCCACGCCATCCGCCTGCTGGCCGACGAAGTGCAGCGCGACCTCGGCCTGCTGGGCCTCAACTCGCTGGATGAACTCGGCCGCGCCCAGCTGCGGCCGATAGCGCCGCGTCCTTAAGCGGCCTGCGGCCGGCTTCCATTCAAGGGGAGGCCGGCCTCGTCGAGGTCGGCGCAGAGCACGTCGCCGTGCGTCGAATCCGTGACGAAAAGTCGGCGCCGGTCCGGCCCGCCGAACGCGACGTTGGTCGTCGAGGCACCCTCCGGACCGCGCAGGACCCAGACGGGTTCGGCGCGGGCGTTGAGCACCCACACGTACCCAAGCCCAGGGTTGGCGACGACGAGGCGGCCCTGCGCATCGGCCGCCAGGCCGTCCGGGCCGCTCGGACCGTACGAGGTGAAGAACTGGCTGACCTTGGCGACGCTGCCGTCCGCGAGGAGGGGCACGCGCCAGACGCAGTTGCCGCGCGTCACCGCGAGGTACAGCACCGATTCGTCCGGGGAGAGGCACACGCCGTTGGGACTGGGCACGTTCGACAGCAGCAGGTCGAGCTGGCCCGAGGGTCGCAGACGGTACAGCCGCCCAGTCGGATCGTGCAGCCCGGTCTGCCCCTGGTCGGTGAAGTACAGGTTGCCGTGGCGATCGAACACCAGGTCGTTCACGCCACGGAAGCGCTCGGTGTTGCGACGCTCGAGGTAGCCGCGCACCTGTCCGCTCGCGATGTCCAGCTGCATCAGCCCGTTCTTGTAGTCGGTGATGAGCAGCGTGGCGTCGTCAAGGAACTTCATGCCATTCGGCTCGCCGTCGTACTCGGCGACGAGCGTCCACTCGCCCGCGGCGTCGATACGGAAGACGCGGCCGAACGGGATGTCGGTCACGTAGAGGTTGCCCTGGCGGTCGAACACCGGCCCTTCGACGAACGAGTCAGTGGGCCGGCCGCCGCGGTTGGCATCGGCCCACACGCTCTTCGTGCGCGCGCGGAAGCGCTCGGGCAGGGAGGTGAAGCGAGAAAGCTCGCGCACCTGGGGAGGTTGGAGGAGAAACATGGCTGTGGCTCGCCTATTCGAATGCGTAGAGGCGCTGGGGATTCTCGACCAGCACGCGGCGCAGCGTCTCTTCCGACCCGCACCAGTCGAGCAGTACGTCGACCAGGTCGGCATCGTCCACGGACCCGGGCCTCTCGGTCGTGTGTGGCCAGTCGCTTCCCCACACCAGGCGCTCCGGCGCATGGCGCACCAGCGCCTGGCCGAGCGGATGCGTGTCGCCGTAGCCGGGGGCTGCCTCGCGTGAACGCATGTAGATCCCCGACAGCTTCACCCAGGTGTTGCCGCGGTCCAGCAGCCGGCGCACGGTCCCGTAGGCCGCCCCGGCCGCACCGTCGGCAGGATCGATGCGGCCCAGGTGATCGATCACCAGCGGCGTGGGCAGGGCCGCAAGCAGCGGCTCCATCGCGACCAGCTGTTCGGGATGCGCGAACACCTGGATGTGCCAGCCGAGGGGCTGCGCCTTGCGCGCCAGGGTGGTGAGCATCTCCGGCGTGGTCTCGCCCCAGGACTGCGGCGACACGAAGTTGACGCGAAGTCCGCGCACGCGGTGCGATGCGAGCCGCTCCAGCTCCGCTTGCGTGACGTCGGCGCCCACCACGGCCACGCCCCGGGCGCCGTCGCCCAGCTGGTCGAGCGCGTCGAGCGTGCAGGCGTTGTCCACGCCGTAGGTGGACGGCGTGACCACGACGGTTCGCTGCGTGCCGATCCGTTGCTGCAGGCGCCGGTAGGCGGCGACCTCCGCTTGCGGCGGCTTGCGCGCCCAGTGCGGCGAGGGCGCGAACCGCGCATCGAAGATGTGCATGTGCGCGTCGCAGGCCAGCGCCGGCAGCGCGCGGCCGGGCCGGCGGGTGCCGGCGGAGTGGGGTACCGGCTCGGACAGGGGCGGGAGGGTCACGTCGGCCCCGTCGTGCTCAATCCAGCTTGATGTTGCCCTTGCGCACGACCTCGCCCCACTTCGCGTCTTCCTTCTTCAGGTAGTCCGCGAACTGCGCGGGCGTGGAGCCGATCGGCTGCGCGCCCACGTCGGTGAAGCGCTTCTTGACGTCCTCATCCTGCAGCGACTCGGCGACGGCCTTCTGCAGCTTGCCGGCGATGTCCGGCGGCGTGCCGGCCGGCACGAACATCCCGTTCCACTCGTACACCTCATAGTCGGGGACCACGGTTTCACCGACCGTGGGGACGTTCGGCAGGCGCGGCGAGCGCTTGGGCGAGGAGATGGCCAGCGCGCGCAGCTTGCCCGAATCCACCAGCGGAGACGACGCCGCGACCGTGCTGAACATGAAGTCAACCTGTCCGCCCATCACATCCGTGATCGCGGGGCCACCACTCTTGTACGGCACGTGCACCATGTCCAGGTTCAGCTTCTGGCGGAACAGCTCGGAGGCCAGGCGCTGCACGGTGCCGCTGCCGCCGGAGGCGTAGTTCACCTTGCCCGGCTGCGCCTTGGCCTTGGCGATCAGGTCCTTCACGTCCTTGTACGGCGAGTCGGCCTTCACGATCAGGATGTTGGGGGCCAGCGAGACCAGCGACAGCGGCTGCAGCGCGTCGGCCGCGTACGGCATCTTGGGGAACATGTGCGGATTGATGGAGTACGGAGTCGCGTCGTACAGCATCGTGTAGCCGTCGGGCTGCGCCTTGGCCGCGTAGGCTGCGCCGATGGTGCCGCTGGCGCCAGCGCGGTTGTCCACGATGACGCTGGTGCCTAGCTTGGCGCCCATCTTCGTGGCCAGCACGCGCGCGAGCGCGTCGGCGGCGCCGCCCGGGGCGTACGGGACGACGATGGTGATCGGGCGCTCCGGCCAGGCGGCGTGCGCGAGCGAGGCGGCCGCAAGGGCGCAGGCGGCAACGAAGGTGCGGCGGGAAAAGGAAGGCAGGTTCATGGAAGGTTTCCTTGTTGCGAGAGAGGATCCGACGACGCGGGCGCGCGTCACTCGAGCTTGAGGTTGAGCTCCTTGGCGAGCTGGCTGTTGGCCTGCACTTCGCGCTGCAGCTGGCCGCGGAACGACGTGCTGCAAACGTTTTGCGCGTTCAGCCCCAGCCCGCGCAGCTTTTCGATCGCGGCTGGCGCTTGCGTAAAGCTGCGCGCGGCCTTCTCGAGAGCCTCCAGCACCGCGGGCGGGGTGCCGGCGGGTGCGAGAAGCCCGTACCAAGCGTCGTCTCGGAAATCCTTGACTCCGGCTTCCTCGAAGGTGGGAACGTTCGGCAGCAAGGCAGAACGCTGGGGCGCGGCCACAGCGAGCGCCGTCAGCTTGCCGCCCTGGATCTGCGGAAGCACCGAGCCAAGCGTCGCGAAGGAGCTGTCCAGCTGCCCACCCATCAGGTCGGTGATGGCGGGCGCCGCACCCTTATAGGGGATATGGTTCAGCGAGGTACGAGTGAGCCGCTGGAACCGCTCGCCGGCGAAGTGGCCGGAACTGCCCGCACCCGGCGAACCGAACGTGCGACTGCCTGGCTTGGCCTTCACGTTCTCGATGAAGCCCGCCAGCGTCGTCACCTTCATCGCAGGGCCCACGACAAGAACCGTGGGGCTTTCGGCGAGGGTGCAGACCGGCGCGAATGAATTGATGGCGTCGAACTTGACTCTTGCGCTGTACAGGGCGGGGATCATCGTGTGGTTGGTCGCTCCCAGCAGCAGGGTGTAGCCGTCGGGCGGCGCGCTCGCGACGAATTCGGCCGCCAGCACGGTATTGGCGCCAGGCTTGTTGTCCACGATGAAGGGCTGGCCGAGCGCGCGCGCCGCGTGTTCGGCGAAGGCGCGCGCCACCACGTCAGTCGGACCACCGGCGGAGAAGCCGACGACGACGCGTACCGGCTTGGCCGGATAGCCTTGTGCATGAGCGGATTGCGCGCCCAGCGCAACCGCGCCGGCGGCGAGCGCCAGCAGGACACGCCTCGTGAATGGAAGTGACTTGTTCGTCATGGTCTGCTCAGGGGCTGGGTGGCTGGCTCAGGCGCGCGCCGCAGCGTTCGCCAGCGCGAGGGCGTCCAGCACGTTCCTCGCGGCGCCCACCCCCATGTTCACGTAGGCGTCGCCGGTGACGCCGCCGATGTGCGGACTGAGAATGATGTTGGCTTCGCCGTGGAAGGGGTGCGGTGCCGTCATCGGCTCGACCGCGAAGCTGTCCAGCCCCGCCGATGCGACCTGGCCCGAGCGCAACGCCTGAAGCAGCGCGGCTTCATCGATGAGGCCGCCGCGCGCGGTGTTCACCAGCATTACGCCGCGCTTGCACGCTGCCAGGGTGCGCGCGTTCACGATTTCGCGGTTCTCCGGCGTCAGCGGGCAATGCAGCGAGATCGCATCCGACTCACGCCAGATCGTCTCCAAGTCGACTGGACGAATGTGTGCCGGCAGGTTCTGCGCGAAGGGATCGAAGCCGATCACCTTCATGCCCATGGCGTCGCACATGCGCGCAAAGCGCTGGCCGATGGCGCCCAGGCCCACCAAGCCGATCGTGCGGCCGAGCAGTTCCACGCTCTTGTGCGTCGCCTTGTCCCAATGGCCGGCATGCATGCGGGTGTTGAGCTGCACGACGGACTTGGCGCAAGCAAGCAGCAGCGCCAGCGCTTGCTCAGCGACGGCTGCCGCATTGGCGCCCACGGCAGCGCGAACCTCGATGCCGCGCGCCTTGGCGGCTTCCTTGTCGATCGTATCCGTGCCGCTGCCGTGTTTGGAGATGACGCGCAGCGAAGGCGCGGCGTCCATGACCGTGGCGCCGACCTTGCCGTAGCGCACGATGATCGCGACGGGATCGTGTTGGCGACCCAGGGCGACGAGGTCCTGCTCCTGCGGAGTCTTGCCGGCGTAGACGATCTCGAAGTCCTTCAGCAGGGCCACCGCCTGGGGCGCCAGGTCGGCGCCGGTCACGATGATGGCGCGGCGACCGCTCACAGGCTCTCTCCCTGCTTGAGCACGCCGGCGGTGCGCAGTGCGGCATCCAACCACGAAGCGGCGGTGTTGCCCTTCTTGATCGAGGCGATCCGTGCGGCCTCGTCTTCCACCTTCTTGCGCGCCAGTGGCAGCAGGCCGGCGACGCGCTCGCGCTCGATCGCCACCACGCCGTCCGCATCGGCCACGATGAGGTCACCCGCGCGTACCGTTACGCCGCCGACCGACACCGGATGCCCGATGCGGCCGGGCACGTTCTTGGTCGGTCCGTTGGGATTGGTGCCGAACGAGAACACGGGATAGTCCATCTCGTCGATCTCGAGGCTGTCGCGCACGGCGCCATCGATCACCACGCCGGCCAGGCCCAGCTGCTTGCAGGCGGTCATCATGATCGTCCCCATCAGGGCGGCGGTCTGGTCGCCCTTGCCGTCGATCACCAGCACGTCACCCGGCTTGGCCAGCGCGATGGCGGCGTGGATCATCAGGTTGTCGCCGGGCCGCACGTCCACGGTGAGCGCGGGGCCGGCCAGTTTCATGCGCGGGCGAAGCGCGGCGATCCGGCCATGCAGCGCTCCGCGGCGGCCGTTGACGTCGGCCAGGATCGCTGCTTGGTACTCGGAGGCCTGGCGAACCAGGTCAGGGGAGATCCGCTCGATGTCGCGAATGATGTCGGTGGTCATTTGGGGCCTTTTGAAGCGAGGAAGGGCGGGACCGGTGTCGCTGAGACACCGGTCCGGGAGGAGTTCAGGGGGCTGTGCGCTGGCCGGGGTGGCAGCGGCGGGTGTCAGTCGACCTTGGCGCCGGATTCCTTGACGATCTTCCCCCAGCGGGCGATGTCGTCGCGGATCAGTTTGCCGAACTGCTCGGGCGTGCTGCCCGCGACGTCGGCGCCCTGATCGCCCAGCTTTTTCTGCAGTTCCGGGTCCTTGAGCGCCTTGTTGATGTCGGCGTTCAGCTTGGCGACGACGTCCTTGGGCAGGTTGGCCGGGCCGAGGATGCCGAACCAGGTGACGGCCTCGAAGTCCTTGTAGCCCGATTCGGAAATCGTCGGCACCTGCGCGAGGTCGTCGGCACGCTTGAGCGACGTGACGGCGATGGGGCGCATCTTTCCGCTCTTGATGTGGCCGAGCAGGGTCGGAATCGACGACACGTAGAGCTGCACCTGGCCGCTGATCACGTCGGTGGCGCCCTGCGACGCGCCCTTGTACGGCACGTGCGTCATCTTGATGCCCGCGGCCCGCTGGAACGACTCGGCGGCCAGGTGCGCCACGGTGCCGTTGCCCGAGGTCGCGAAGTTGATGCTGCCCGGCTTTTCCTTGGAGGCCTTGATCACGTCGGCCAGCGTCTTGAAGGGCGAGTCGGCGCCCGTCACGATGACCAGCGGCGAGCTCGCCACCAGGCTGATGGGCGTGAGGTCCTTCACCGGGTCGTACGGCAGCCTGGAGTACAGCGTCGGGTTGATCGCGAGGTTGCTGGTCTGCCCCATGACGAGCGTGTAGCCGTCGGCCGGGGCCTTGGCCGCGGCATCCACGCCGAGGTTGCCGCCCGAGCCGGGCTTGTTCTCGATGACGAACGTGTAGCCGGAGCCGGCCGCCTTGTTGGCGACCTCGCGGGTGATCAGGTCGGTGCCGCCGCCCGCCGGGAAGGGGACGACCAGGCGCACGGGCTTGGCGGGCCAGCCCTGCGCGTGGATGGCGGGTGCGAGCAGGGCGGTGGCGGCGAGAAGGGTTGCGGCACGGCGAGAGATCTGCATGGGTTGTCTCCTGGTTGTCGGATGGTGCGGAATGCGTTGTCCACGAATTCTGGAGCGACGTTGCGCACCGTACAATCGCGTTTCGCGGAATGAACCACGGTGCAACATGCGCAACTCGGCAGCAAGCAACAAGGAGTCGGAGGGCAAGGCCGACGGCGTGATCGCCGTTCAGCGCGCGCTCTCGCTGATGGAGGCGTTCAAGGTCGGCGAATCCACGCTGCCGCTGGCCGAGTTGAGCCGCCGGTCTGGCATGCACAAGACGACCGCGCTACGCCTGGCGCGCACATTGGCCTTGTCCCAGTACATGGTGCAGACGGAAGACGGGCAATGGCGGCTTGGGCCTGCGGCGGGCTGGCTCGGTGCGCGTTACCAGGCGGGCTTCGACGTCAACAACGTCGTCGAGCCGGCGCTGCACCAGCTGGTGAAGGAAACTGGCGAAAGCGCGTCCTTCTACGTGCGCGAGGGCGGCATCCGCTCCTGCGTGGCGCGAGTGGAAGGACCGCAATCGGTCCGGCACAACGTCCGGATTGGCGAGCGGCTGCCCCTCGAGAAGGGAGCGCCTGGCCGCGTGATCCTTGCCTTCAGCGGCGCCTCCGGTGAGCCGTACGAATCGATCCGCGAGCGCGGCTATCACATCTCCCTGGGGGAGCGCGAGGCCGAGGTGGCCAGCGTGGCCGCGCCCGTGTTCGGTCTGAACTGGCGCCTGCTCGGATCGATGTGCATATCGGGTCCCAGTTCACGCCTCACTCAGGCGAAGCTGCAAAAGCACGCGAAGCTCGTGATCCGGGCGGCCAACCAGCTCTCGTACGCCTTGGCGGGAGGTCGGTCACCCGCGACACCGGCGGCGGTGTCCCGTTGGCACCCCTGAAGCGCAAGCGCTGCGGATCAACCTGGACCCGGCATCGCAAACCCCGCCACACGCAAGCTCGTCTCCAGCTCTCGCGCGGCCTCTGAAGTCAGTCCCGCCAGCGGCGGGCGCACGGTGCGCCAGGCGGCATCGCCGCTCCATGTCGCCAGGGCGTGCTTCATCGCGGCGCCGATGCCCCGGGCCTCGGCATCTGCCGCGGCCTGTATCACCTCGAGGGAGTGCTCGATCTCGACGTCGCTGGGGCGGAAAGCTTCATTGGCCAGCGCGACCTGGCTCGGGTGGATGCAGCTTTTCCCCGCGAAGCCCAGCCGGCGCGCGAGCCGGGCCTCGGCCCGGAAGCCGTCGACATCGCGCACGTCGGCCCATGCGCCATCCCATGCATCCACGCCGGCCTCGCCCGCAGCCATGCGCACCGCGAACAGCACCTGCCGCACCGCCGCGACTTCCTTGCGAACGAAGCCGAGCGGCTCGAAGAGGTCGCCCAGGCCGACCTGCAAGCCCATCACGCGGTCGTCGGCGCAAGCCAGGGCGGATGCCTCGCGCAGGGCACGGGGCGATTCGATGTTCAGCAGCAGCCGCACCGGCGCGGCCACGCCGTTCTCGCGCTCGGCTCGACGCACGAGCTCGTTTGCGGCGCGCACCGCATCGGCGCTCCCCGGCTTGGGAATGTTGAGGACGTCCTACCTGCACCGGCACGGCATCGCGCCGATCGAGCGCTTCGAGCTCAGTTCACTGCTGGCGATCGAGCTGATGGTGCGGGAGGGGCTGGGCGTCGCGCTGGTGCCCGACATCGCCTCGCCACTCACCGCCAGCCTGAACATCGCGCGCATCCGGCTGCCTGATCCGGTGGAGCCGCGTCTGCTGGGAGTGCTGTGGCGGAGGGGCACCGCACGGTCACGGCTGGTGGCGGCGTTGCTGGAGCAGGCGCGCCAGGAGCGGCGAGGCACCCGCGCCGCTTTCGCGCTCCCGCCGGAGCCGGCCAAGGCCCGCCGCCTGAGCGCGTAGAGGGTAGTCGGAGGACGGCTTCCCCGGCAACTCAAGCTTTGGCGCGGGGCTTCATGCGGAAGCTAATGCCCATGCGGTTGATGGCATTCATGGCGGCGATCGTGAGGGTTAGATCGACCAAATTCTTCTCGCCGAACGCTTCCAAGGCGGCCGCATAGGCCTCGTCGGACGCGTGGGTCTCGCTCACGCGCGTCACCTCCTCCGACCACGCCAGCGCAGCACGCTCCTGATCGGTGAAGAGGTATTGCGCCTCGTGCCAGACGGGAACGAGCACCACCTTCTCCACTGACATGCCTTCGGCGATGAGGTCCCTGGTGTGAATGTCGATGCAATGTGCGCAGCCGTTGAGCTGCGACACGCGCAGGAAGACCAGGTGTGTCAGCAAGCTCGGAAGGTCAGTGCTCGTCGTGACGAAGTGGTGCAGCGCCCCGACAGCCTTGGCGCCCTCAGGAGATGCCTGGAACCAAACAGCGCGATTCATGAATCGGTTTCCTTCGATGTGAATGATGGAGAGAGGCCGAATCCGACCTCTAGCCCATAAGACGTTTGACTCGAAGGCGCTGTGACAGGCGTCCAAGCAAATCTGCGGACTGTCGGGATGCCGCGGTATGGTTGCAGCCGCCGCGCACCGAGTCGCCGACCTCAGCGAGGTTCCGGCCGGAGCAGTAGGTGACGCTGGCGCTTGAGACCCGCCAGCTTCGCGGGATTGCGCTGTATCCGAACCTGCAGGATTCGGGCTCCGTCGAACTCGAACGCCTGAACCGACTCCAGTTCCCCCTGCAGGTAACGCAAGAGAGCCCACTCCCCATTCAGCAAGGCCAGTTCGAGCCGCATCCTGTCCCCATGTCGCAGGTAGTGCGCGTAGTAAAGCTGGGCAATCCGCCGGGCCCCGCTCAAAGGTGAGCGCAGGCTTGGACCGACGCCGCCGAAGTCGCCCATCAGTGCGACCTCCTCGGCCAGGAGAGCCCGGATTCCCTCGAAGTCGCCCCGCGTGATGGCCTGGACCAGACGATGCAGCAACGCGTACTGTTCCTGCGGCGGCAGTCGCGTGTGCTGCCGCTCCGCGCCGCGCACCTTGACCACACGTTGCTTGGCGCGATGAACGATCTGCCGAGCAGACGCCTCGCTCTTCCCGATGGCCACAGCGATCTGCTCATAGTCGGCTTCGAAGACCTCTCTGAGCAAGAACGCCGCGCGTGCCTCCGGCGTCAGGCAATCGAGCAGCACGAGGAAGGCGATGGACACGTCGTCGGCAAGCTCGCGGATCTGCTCCGGCGTAGCCGGTCCTTGCTCGACGAGGGGCTCGGGGAGCCATGTGCCCGGGTAGGCCGCTCGTCGCAACTTGGCTGAGCGAAGGCGGTCGATCGCGATGCGCGTGGTGACCGTGACCAGCCACGCTTCGGGATTGAGCACGGCGGCACGCGGACCCTCGACCTCATCGTGCCAACGCAGCCAGGCATCCTGCACCAGGTCCTCGGCTTCCTGCACGGAGCCGAGCATCCGATAGCCGATGGCCATCAGCCTCGGGCGAAGGCGTGAGAAAAGTTCTGCAGACGATGAGGGCATCCACTCTCCAACATTCCCGCGCTCAGTGTTCCTTGACGTGCACCGCGCCGCGTGACAGCAAGACGGGGTGTGAGACGAGAATCGCGCATCCGGCTCGAGATCTGCCGAGGCGCCTACTGTAAAGCGATGCCCAAGCGTGAGCACCGCGCGGTGCTCGGTCCCGTTTTCCTCGACCGGAATCAGCAGTCGCGGTCGCGCTGGACCGCGTGGCATCGACTCCTACAAGCCCAGCCGATCGCCGCCATCTACCATCGGCAGCCCTCACTTCCGAGCTAAGGGTGCCTCCATGAAGATTCTCCTGGTCCTCACTTCGCACGGCCAACTTGGCGACACCGGCAAGCCCACGGGCTTCTGGCTCGAGGAACTGGCAGCGCCGTACTACGTGTTCAAGGACGCCGGCGCTGAGCTGGTGCTCGCGTCGCCCCAGGGCGGGCAGCCGCCGCTCGATCCCAAGAGTGACCAGCCCGATGCGCAGACCGAAGCTACCCGCCGCTTCCGCGCCGACCGGGACGCGATGCAGGCCCTGGCCAGTACCACGCCCTTGGCCTCGGTGAAAGCCGGCGACTTCGACGCGGTCTTTTATCCAGGCGGCCACGGGCCGCTGTGGGACCTGGCCGAGAGTCAGGACTCCCGCGCCCTGATCGAGTCCACTCTGGGCGCCGGCAAGCCCGTCGCCGCCGTGTGCCATGCGCCTGGCGTGCTGCGCCACGTGCAGGCGCCGGACGGCACGCCGCTGGTGAAGGGCAAACGCGTGACCGGCTTTGCCAACAGCGAGGAAGCGGCCGTGGGCCTAACCAAAGTCGTGCCATTTCTGGTTGAGGACATGCTCAAGGCCGCGGGAGGCCAGTACAGCAAGGGCGCTGACTGGCAGTCGCACGTCGTCACCGATGGCCTACTCGTCACCGGCCAGAATCCCGCCTCGTCGGCCGACGGCGCCAAGGCCCTGCTGCAGGCGCTCCAAGTGAGCACGGCGGCGCCAGGCACCGCGGGGGACTGAGTCTCCGCGCCCCGTTTCCCGTATCCAGAACTCCTTCCCGCGGCGTCTTGTGACTTCAGGGCGCCCAGACGGCACCGGGCGACAGGCCGGCATCGATTCCCGGTCGCCCGTTTTCGGCCAGCATCTGCGATGGCCGGAATCGGCCAGAAGCGGACACCGCCCTCATCACCGGGCCGGACGTGAGCAGAACTCCAACCTTTACCGGGCGTTTCTCGATCAATGGATGAGGATGACGACCTCATCGCAGGCTTAGTTTCTTGTCGCTGCCGGTTCAGAACCGGCCATGAGTTCCACCGCGTGCCATTGACTCTGCGCCGGCGGGCGCCTCGCTCAGCCACTCGCATGGGGCGCGGAAAGTGCCCGAGCCAGCGCCCTACGGCTTGCCGTGTGGATGCCCGACGTGCAGGATGCCGCGCTTGCGCGGATTGACCTCGTTGTCCGGCGCGCCGGCTCGCTTGCAGAAGAGCCCGTGCTTGTTGCCGCGCCCTCGCGCCGTGAATTCCATCTTCTTGGCGGCCTTGTCGACGCGCAGCGAGGCAATGCGCTCCGCCTGGAACTCTTCCTCGGGGTCTTCACCGCGCACCGAGAACTCCACGGGCACGTCGGGTTCAACCACGATCTCGCGCGGGTCGATGTAGTCGGGCCCGCATTCGATGTTGACGATCTGCACGCCGCGCGCGTCGGGCACGGCGTACCAGGCTTCGGTGCTGATCTCCTGCGCGTGCGCGCAACCCAGGCCCGCCAGCAGGACGAGGGAGAGGCGTTTCATGGGCACGTGAAGGGCTCCCAGTAGTAGGTGCTGATGGTCGGGTTGTAGCCCGGGTTCGCGAATTTGGCGCGGTACAAGCGCGACTGGTACGTGACGATGCTGCCGGCGGCGTACTGGCGGCCCTGCACCCACAGCGGATAGCTGCACGCCGCCGGTGCGGGGGCGGGAGCGGGGGCTGGTGCGGGTGCGGGTGCGGGTGCCGGCGCGGGTGCCGTCGTGCACGTGTACCGCTCCCAGTAGTAGGTGCTGATGGTCGGGTTGTAGCCGGGGTTGGCGAACTTGGCCCGGTAGAACGCCCCCTGGTAGGTGACGATCGCACCCGCCGCGTACTGCTGGCCCTGCACCCATGCGGGGAACGAGCAGGCCGGCGCGGGCGCGGGCGCAGGTGCCGGTGCCGGTGCAGGTGCAGGTGCAGGTGCAGGTGCAGGTGCAGGTGCAGGTGCAGGTGCCGCAGCGCCGGCCGCGGCCGACACCACCGCGGACCGCGCGCTTTCCGACGTGCCGTTCGTCGCCGCCACCTGGTAGTAGTACGTGCCGGCCGCCAGCGCCGTGTCGGCGAAGGATGTGGCCGAGATGCCCGTGCGGTACGGCGTGGTGCCGAGGCTCGTGGCCGAGGTGCCCCGGTACACGTTGTACGCGGTAGCGCCCGTGACCGAGGTCCACGCCAGGTCCACCCGTTGCGTGCCGCCCGTAGCCTGCAAGCCGAAAGGCACCGGGATCGAGGCGCTGGCGAACCGTGCGAGCACGTTGCGCGTGGTCTGCTTGACTGCCGCGTTCTCCAGGTTGCGGAAGCCGTAGTTGTCCAGTCCCCAGTTCCATTGCATGGAGCCGGTCGAAAATACGATGGCGCCGCCGGGCGTCGTGTACGTCACCACGTGCGAACTGCCCCACGGATCGGGAGACTGGGTCAGGTTGCGCAGCCCGCCCGGCGCATACCCGTTGTTCGTCATGGTGTCGGTCTCGTAGCCGAGCAGTCCGGAAAAGCGCGAGCCCGCCACCACGCCCGTGTTGGCGAAAGCCCAGTTGGCCGGGTCCGACACCACGATGTCGCCGTTGAACGGATCGCCGTGGTACTGCACGCCAACCAGCGCGTTCTCCGGCCGCGCCACCGGGTCGTCCACGCCGAAAATCGCCTTGAGGTCGCGGAAGCGGATGGTGATGAACTTGTTGTTCGACGCGTCGGCGTCGGTGGCCATCGGGTCCTGCGACTGTGCGGCCTCCTTGTAGGCGACGATGGTGCGGTCGGGCTCGCCCGCGGAACTCGGTTCCAGACGAATCTGCCAGTAGGTCTGGTTGGCCGAGAAGAAGCCCAGGTGCACCCCGCTCGCCTGCGCCTGCTGCACCCCCGAACGCATCTGGTAGGTCCAGTACTCGTCGTGCCCGGCCACCAGGAAGGCCTTGTGCTTCTGGAGGCGGGCCGCGTTGACGTGGACGTCGATGTTGGTGATGTAGCTGACGTCGTAACCCTCGCGCTCCAGGAAGCGCAGGAAGTAGATCTCCCAGTTGAGGAACTTGCCGGTGCCCGCGTCCGCCCAGCCCTGCCGCTTGTAGGGCCGGTTGAACGACACCTTCCGCGCCGGCGCGCCGCCGCTGTTGTAGGTGTACAGCGACTTGCCGCCCCAGGCGTTGTAGGCCTGATGGGTGGTCACGGCGGACTGGAAGGTGAACGGTGCGGTGGACGTGTCGTCGCGCACCACGAACATGATGTAACTCTGCGAGCCGCTGCTCGGCGTGAGCTTGGCCAGGTACACGCCGGTGGCCCAGTCGGTCTTGTCGGCGCTGGCGGGGATGGTGATCCGGTACGACTCGGCCCAGCGCGCATCGATCAGGCCCGTCTGCGGGTCGGGCGCGGGAGTTGGTTGCTTCGTGCCGGTCAGCGTCACCTGGTGCACGCGGCGCGCGCCGGCGCCGCCATACCACCCCATGCGGTAGATCGTCATGGTGTAGCTCGGCGCAGCGCTGCTGACGAAGAACCGGATGGTCTCGCCCCGGTTCACGCTCGTATGCGACGCATAGCCCTCGACCGTGGGCGAGTCGGCCAGCGCCGTGATCGGCCAGTCCGAATGCCCGGGTTTGGCGTTCTCCGCCTGGATCACGTTCTGCTGGGCCCACGCGCTCGATGCCAGCAGCAGCGTCGCGGCCCCGAACCTGACATGTGCGATTCGTACGGACATCGCCTGCCCCCCTCGAAGGAGGATTGAAGGTCGCGCGGACTCTGCCATGCCCGTCGCAAGGTGCAACACGGGCTTGCAGGTGCAACCACAAGGCCGCGGCACCGCAGCGCAGGGGCTTTGGGTGTCGCGACTGGGGTCGATGCCGTGGCGGGGCTGCGGCGCCACCGGGTGGCGAGCGCCTGCCGCTGCCACGCCCGATTCGGAGAGGGTCTGCTTCCGGCCAGAAGCTGACATGCCACTATCGACTTGCGTTTCCTAGGAGTTGCGCCCGCTGCTCGGCGGCGTGCTGCAGCAGGGCGTGCAGTTGCGACCCAAGTCACTGGTGTGCCCAAGGACGGCGGATCGCCACGCGGCGCCGTGTGCGCTGAGCTGAACCATTTCCTTCGGCCCACAACGAGTCGAATTCCGACGGTCCCAGGCCCAGGTCGCGCAGTGTCGCACTGTCGAGCGCGTGAAATTCACGGCTTGCCACGGCCCGGCCTCGTGCGTCCCTCAACCACGCACCCGCCCAGTCCAGAAGCTGGCGCACCGTCGCCAGCAAGAGAAGACTCGTCATGACGCACTCCTTGCATTCGGCCTGAATGGCCGTCCGGGAAGAATGGATCGCGTCGGTAACCACGAGGGAGCAGGCGCAGCACGGCGAGTAGCGTTTTTGTATCCGCGCCTGAAACATCGGCGGACTTGACCTACGGTCGCTCATTCACGGGAGCCGGCGAGACGCAGGCAGCCACGCGCCGAGGGAATGAACCGGCCAGCTGAAGCGCGACGCGTTTCCACCGGCGGCTTTGGGATCGGCGGGAACGGGCCTATATGTCAGGACGTGCCGCGGCCCGCAACGGGAGACGGGCATCCATGCGGGATTTCCCGTCTGATTTCCTGGAGCGCTGCAACGCAGATGCTTGGGGCCCGCAAATGTCCTCGGAGAAGGCAGACATCAACGCCTGCGTTGCGCCTGCAGCCAGCCTTTCACGGCATCCCCGTCCAGCAACGTCTGGACTTGGCGACGCAGCA
>JAEWIF010000005.1 GCA_023387335.1 Pseudomonadota bacterium
CACCCCGCGCCCCCCCCCCCCGGCGCGCGCCGCTATAATTTTAACGTTAATAATTTAGAATATAAATTAATTTAAGGAGGAATTATGAGCGAAAATAACAAGAAAAGCAAATATAATTTTGCTTCATTAAGCATGAAAACTAGCGCTATACTTCTTAGTTCTTTGATGCTCATGCAATCAGTGCCTTTTGCAAATTTAGCAAAAGCAGAAGAGGCTGTGGCTGCAACATATCAAGCAGCACCAACAGGTGCCTATAAGCTTACTAAAGATAAACTTGAGCACCTTTATTTAACGGCGTATAAAAACCAAGAAGGTCAAAACACCGAAGGCTTTGCCAACCGTTATGTGCGCCTTATTCCACTTACTGACGAAAACTCAAGTTTTGAGCAAGAGTGGGCAGTTGTGTTTAACATGGGTTTACATGATGAATTGACTAAAGAAAAACAATTTAACGATGTTGATAGAAATGACTATCAAACTCTAAAAAATAAGTTACAAGATGCGAATATGCCATTTACTTCAAATCCATGGTATTCTATCATGCTTTCAAAGGATATGGAAATTTTAGGTGATTTCAATTTCTTTGTATTAAACTCTAAAGACAGACAAAATGATGATGAGTACATGGGAAATTTTGATGACATTATCGAACGTGTCAAAAACTACAATCCACAAGATAAGCTCTTTCTTTCTGAAAAAGTAAGCCAAGGGCCTAAAACCATTGAGCACAAAACTGTTGCAACCATCAATAACGGCGATGAATCATTGGAAAATATGTATTACATCAGCCTTGATGATTACAATGAATACGCAGACTGGGAAAATTGGTCAAAAAAATTCCTTTATAAAGATGAACAGGGATACGCGAGCTTTGAGCTTGGTCAGACTTCCTTTATAAGCAAAAAGGAACTTCAAACAAAATACAACCCTAATAAAGAAAATGCAGGGTACGATAACGAAAAATCGGTAGCCCATTTCTTGTTGAACGACATGGGTTATGGCATGCGCTTCCAATACGCCAACGACAAAGATAGTCTTGCTGACCGTCGTGTTGTAGTTACATTTAAAACAAAGCGCACCCCAATGAACTTTTTTAAAGACGATATATGGAATATGGTGCGCCGTGATGCCAACTTACGTATTCAAAGCACACCTACTACTACATTTGTAGCTGCAGGATATAAGTCTTACGATGATTCCGTTGTACGTCAACAAGTCGATGTGGCACTTCCTAGCGATGCCTTAAAAGATGAAGATGGTGACCTTTTAAGTAACTACTACGAAAGCCTCATTGGTACAAACCCTAAAGCACAGGATACCAATGGCGATGGATTATCTGATACTCAGCATTATATGATCAAGAAGCCAAGTGAATTTAAAACTCTTTTAAAAGGCGATGATGCGCCGGGGCTTCAAGTACGTGGTATTGGGGAGTATCCTGCAGAGCAAATTGAAAAAGCTAATATTAACCCTGCAAACCAACAACCTTATTCTGTGTTGCTCGGTCATGCGGTAAAAGGTCTCTACCTTGATAATACGAATGGTACCAACCCATGGGCGCCAGAAGTGGATGCAACTGCGAAAAACGCTAGAAAGATCCTCGCCAGCGACCCAGCTTCAAAGGCGATTACCTATACAATAAGAGAAGATTCTCAAGACAACGGCAAACTAAAATATGCCATAGGTTCAGTAATCACAGGTACTGCATCACCATATTCAACTGTTGCATTATATGTACAAGATGATGATGCTACAGGTCAGAATGCTGAAAAACGTGGATTAAATCCAATAGCTGAGACAGTTGCAGATAAAAATGGAAATTACACTTTAACATTGGGAACGGCTCTAAAACGTACTGGATCCCTTAATAAATGGGGCAACGATATCGTATTTGCTGATGAAGAAAATAGAAAGCCACTATTTGATGTTTGGGAAGCACCAAACTTTCAAACTATTAAAGAAGGTAAAACCAAGGCACGTATCTTCTCATATTCGGAAGGTTCTGATGGAAGACCAGCGTTTGTATTTCCGAATTATAGTGGTCAGCAAATTGAATTAGTTGATGCTGTAAATAGATCAGCGAAAGAGCTTATAAAAGAAGCTCTAAAGAACTTTAAAAAAGTTTTAGTAGATAATCAAAAGGATATTACTCCTGATGCTGATAGGATTAAAAAGGCTCTTACAGAAGATCCTACTATTTCACCTCTTTTGAAGCTCGATGAGTCAGCTAATTACTGGTTTAGCACAGATGATGGCAAGTTCCGCATTCCAACCGTAGACGGTGACTATTTAGCAACGCCAGAAGAGCTAACAGAGGAACGCCGTAAATTAACTGGCGGAGATATAGATCCAATATATACTGATATGGATACATTTAATGTTACAGCACCAAAGGGACAAGCTGAAGATAAAAACCTTAAAGCTGGCGATAAAATGGTCACATATGTAACTGATAGTTCCGGAAAAGTTAAGGGTGAAAAAACTGAAATTAACCTTACTGAGGAACTTCTAAAACAACCTAAATTAGAAGGTAAAATTACAACCAGTATTGTTGCTGGAGATAAAGTAGTTGTAGAATTTGTAGACGAAACCGATAGACAATTAACAAAGATAGAAGAAGAAGTTACTGAAAGACCGGAATCTGCAAAACCTACAAACCCAGTACGTGATGGAAATAAATTAACATTTGATTTACCAGCAAATGGAGATTATACTGATGCTACCGCTAAATTGGTAGATGCAGCTGGAAAACCAATTGATCCAGCTATAAATGGAAATATTGTCAATGGCAAAATTGAGTTTGATATTACAAATTTACCAGAAGGTAAAGAAGTAAAAGCTGAACTTACTGAAAAAGATAAAAAGCCATCTGTTTCTGATGAATCATATACACATGACACAACAGCGCCAGGTGCACCAAAAATTAAAACTGCTAACAAAGATGCTGAAGAAGTAGTAATCACTCTACCTAATGATGCAGTGGCGGGAGATGTAGTTAGTGTAACTGTAAATAAAGGCACTCCAAAAACTCACGAAATTACAGCTAATGATTTAAAAGGAAATAGAGAAGTTACTATAAAACTTGACAATGCATTACAAGCCAATGACACTGTAAAAGCAACTGTAAAAGACAAGGCGGGAAATGTTTCATCTGAAGCAAGTAAAACTGTAACAGATACAACTCCAACTACTAAACCTGCAAAACCTGAAGTGATAGGAACTACTGTAACAGAGGGAGATAAAAAAATAATAATCAAAAAACCTGCAGATGATGATACAGCTGTTAAAATTACAATTACAATTCCTGGAGCTCCAACAGATAAGCAAATAGTAATAAATAAAGGCAACACTGGTACTTGGACAGGTGAAAATGGTGTAACTGTGGAAGAAATTGGAGAAAATGATAATAAGCAACTAAAGGTTAAATTCCCAGAAGGAACAGAAATTCCAGCTCCAGCAGAAAACAAAGATAAAATTAAAATCGTGGCTGAAGATGGAAACAACCAAAAATCTGAAGAAGTTGAAATAACTATTGAACCAAAACAACTAGCTGATAAAATTACACCAAAAGAACCTACTAAAAAAGTAGAAGTAGTAGACGATAAAAACCTAACAGAAAAAGAAAAAGAAGAAGTTAAAAAAGCAGTAGAAAACGCAAACAAAGACGACAATGGAAAATCTACACTACCAGAAAATACAACAATCACAGTTGATAAAGAAGGAAATGTAACAATCACATATCCAGACAACTCAAAAGACACAATACCTGGAGAAAAAGTAGTAGAAAAGAAACAACCAGTTGACCTAGAAGAAGCTAAGAAAAAAGCAAAAGAAGAAATACAAGACTTAGAAAATCTAGATCAAAAAGACAAAGACAAACTAAAAGACGAAATCGATAAAGCAAAAACACAAGAAGAAATCGACAAGATCCTAGAAAAAGCAAAGTTAGAAGACAAAATCAAAGAAGCAGAAAAACTAAAAGAAGATCCTAACACAAGTCCTGAAGACAAAGCAAGACTAGAAAAAGAGATCGAAAAAGCAAAAGACATCATCAAAAACCTAGAAGATCAAGATCCAAACAACGATCCAACAATAAAACAAATAACAGATGAAAAAGATGCGTTAGAAAAACTAATCGATGAAATCAAAAACAAACAAAAAGAAAACATCGACAAAAATCAACTAGCAGACCTAGTAGATAGAGCAGAAAACATCAAAAAAGGAAGTGGAATATACACAAATGCAGACCCTATAGCACAAATAGAATTTGACAGAGCCCTAGAAAAAGCAAAAGAAATACTAGAAAAAGGCGATGCAACACAAAGTGAAATAGAA
>JAEWIF010000021.1 GCA_023387335.1 Pseudomonadota bacterium
TTCGGTGAGGACGGCACGATCCAGGGCGTCCTGGAATATCTTCAGATTCCCTACACGCATTCGGGCGTCCTTGCCTCGGCGCTCGCCATGGACAAGGGTCAGGCCAAGCATGTCGTCAAGGCCGCAGGGCTGCCGGTCGCCGAGGCGCGGGTGATGACCCGCTTCGATATCGGCAACCGTCATCCGATCGAGCCGCCTTACGTCGTCAAGCCCGTTCGCGAAGGTTCGTCCTTCGGCGTCGTCATCGTCAAGGCCGACCAGTCGCACCCGCCGCAAATCCTCGGGTCGGACGAGTGGCGCTACGGTGACGCGGTGATGGTCGAGCGTTACGTCCATGGTCGCGAGCTGACCTGCGGCGTCATGGGCGACAAGGTGCTCGGCGTCACCGAGGTGGTTCCGACCGGCAACGCCTTCTACGACTACGACGCGAAGTATGCGGATGGCGGGTCGACCCATATTCTGCCCGCCCGGATTTCATCGAATGTTTACCAAAAGATTCAATCCTTGGCCCTGATGGCGCATCAGGCATTGGGGTGCCGTGGCGTGAGTCGTTCGGACTTTCGCTACGACGACCGCTTTTCCGAGGATGGCGAAGTGATCTGGCTGGAGGTCAATACCCAGCCCGGCATGACGCCCACCTCGCTGGTGCCCGAAATGGCCGCGGATGCCGGCCTGTCGTTCGGTGATCTCGTGCGTTGGATGGTGGAGGACGCGTCGTGTCTGCGTTGAGCCGCAAAAGTTCTGTCGGTTTCAGGGGTGCTGTTCCCCTGGCTTTCCCCGCGGGTGAGGATCGTCGCGTTCTGCCGCGTCCGCTCCGTCGCGTGGTCCGTTTTGCCGTCAGTCTGGCCACGGGACGCGTTCACATTCCGCGTCATATCGGGACGGCCTCCACCTTCGCATTCATGGGCATGGTCGGTCTCTACGGCATGTCCGTCGGTGGTCACACGGAAGTCGTCTCGCAGGCGGTGACCGCCTCGGCGGGTTTCGCGATCGAGGACGTCCGGGTTTCGGGCAACGAGCAGACATCGGAAATCGACATCCTGCAGCTCCTCGGCCTGGACGGCACGACCTCGCTCGTCGCCCTCGACATCGAGGCCGCCCGCAAGAAGCTCTCCGAACTTCCCTGGGTCGAGTATGCGGAAGTCCGCAAGGTCTATCCGAAGACGATCGAGGTCACGCTCAAGGAGCGCAAGGCTTTCGGGATCTGGCAGCACGGCAACGAGCTGTCGCTGATCGAGCGCAACGGCGCCATCATCGGCCCGCTGCGCGACGGCAAGTTCGCATCGCTGCCGCTCTTCGTCGGCCGCGACGCCGAGACGAGGGCTGCCGCCTTCGTGGAGGAACTGTCGGGATGGCCCGAGCTTGGCAACCGCGTTCGCGCCTATGTCCGCGTCGCCGGCCGCCGTTGGGACCTTCATCTCGACAACGGTATCGTCCTTAGGCTGCCGGAGCAGGGCGTTCACAAGGCGCTCGCGGTCCTGTCCCGCCTTGAGGCGGAGCAGGGCGTGCTGGAGCGCGACATCGCCGCCGTCGACCTGCGGCTCGACGATCGCACCACCATCCAGCTGTCGCAGGGCGCGCTGGAACGCCGTAACGCGGCTCTGGAACTGCGCGCCAAGGAACTCAAGAAAGCAGGGGTGCGCTCATGAGCCTCTTCGGTTCGGGTCATTTCCTGCCGCGCCTCAAGCCACTTTCCTCCAAGCGCATCCACGTCGTCACCGTGCTCGACATCGGTTCGACCAAGGTCGTCTGCATGATCGGCCGGCTGACGCCCCGCCAGGAAAGCCTTGTGCTGCCGGGACGGACCCACAATGTCGAGATTATCGGCATCGGCCACCAGCGTTCGCGCGGCGTCAAGTCGGGCGTGATCGCAGACCTCGATGCGGCCGAGAGCGTCGTCCGTCTTGCCGTCGACGCCGCCGAGCGCATGGCCGGCCTGACGGTCGACAGCCTGATCATCAACGTTTCCGCCGGCCGTCTCGCCAGCGACGTCTACACCGCGACGATCGATCTCGGCGGCCAGGAGGTCGAGGGTGCGGACCTGCGCCGTGTCCTCGTATCGGCAAGCCAGCAGTCGCAGCGCCAGGATCGTGCCATCCTGCACTCGCTGGCGACCGGCTATTCCCTCGACGGCGAACGCGGCATCCGCGATCCGCTCGGCATGTTCGGCGATCTCCTCGGCGTCGACATGCATGTCGTTTCGGCCGAGCGTGCGACGCTGAAGAACCTCGAACTGTGCGTCAACCGCGCCCATCTCTCCGTCGAGGGCATGGTTGCCACGCCCTATGCCAGCGGCCTTGCGGCACTCGTCGACGACGAGGTCGAACTCGGTTGCGCCGCGATCGACATGGGTGGCGGAACGACGACGATCTCCGTTTTCGCGGAAGGCAAGCTTGTCCATACCGACGCCATCAGCCTCGGCGGTCACCACGTCACCACCGATCTTGCCCGCGGGCTCTCGACCCGGATCGAGGATGCCGAGCGCCTGAAGGTCGTGCATGGCTCGGCTCTCGCGAACGGCGCGGACGAGCGCGACATGGTTGCGATCCCGCCGATCGGCGAAGACGACCGCGACCTGCCCACGCAGGTGCCGCGCTCGCTGGTCACCCGGATCGTTCGCGCCCGCATCGAGGAAACGCTGGAACTGATCCGCGACCGGATCGAGAAGTCCGGCTTCAGCCCGATCGTAGGCAAGCGCGTCGTCCTGACCGGCGGCGCCAGCCAGTTGACCGGCCTGTCGGAAACGGCCCGCCGGATCCTTGCCCGCAATGTCCGTATCGGCCGTCCGATGGGGATTTCCGGCCTGCCGGTGGCAGCCAAGGGGCCCGCATTCTCCACGGCTGTCGGACTGATGATCTACCCGCAGGTCGCGGAGATGGAGACGCATGCTTCGCAGGGGGGGCTGATAACCTCGCTCGGCAATGGAAACGGTCGGCTGGCCCGCATGGGCCAGTGGCTCAAGGAGAGTTTCTGACGCCTGTCCCGAGAGGGGGGCGGCACGAAGAACAGCAATGAACCGGCCGGCGGCGATGCGGCCAGAGTTAGAAGGAACGGTACCCATGACAATCAAGCTGCAGAAGCCGGATATCACTGAACTGAAGCCCCGCATCACCGTCTTCGGTGTTGGCGGCGGCGGCGGCAACGCGGTCAACAACATGATCACCGCAGGGCTGCAGGGCGTCGATTTCGTCGTCGCCAACACCGATGCCCAGGCGCTGACCATGACGAAGGCCGAACGGATCATCCAGATGGGTGCCCAGGTCACCGAAGGCCTCGGCGCCGGCTCGCAGCCCGAGGTCGGCCGTGCGGCTGCCGAGGAGTGCATCGACGAGATCATCGACCACCTGAACGGCACGCACATGTGCTTCGTCACCGCCGGCATGGGCGGCGGCACCGGCACCGGTGCGGCCCCGATCGTCGCGCAGGCCGCCCGCAACAAGGGCATCCTGACCGTCGGCGTCGTCACCAAGCCGTTCCACTTCGAGGGCGGCCGCCGCATGCGGCTCGCCGAGCAGGGCATCCAGGAACTGCAGAAGTCGGTCGACACGCTGATCGTCATCCCCAACCAGAACCTGTTCCGCATCGCCAACGACAAGACCACCTTCGCCGACGCTTTCGCGATGGCCGACCAGGTGCTCTATTCGGGCGTCGCCTGCATCACCGACCTGATGGTCAAGGAAGGCCTGATCAACCTCGACTTCGCCGACGTCCGCTCGGTGATGCGCGAGATGGGCCGCGCCATGATGGGCACTGGTGAGGCCTCCGGCGAAGGCCGCGCGATGGCCGCCGCGGAAGCTGCGATCGCCAACCCGCTGCTCGACGAGACCTCGATGAAGGGCGCACAGGGCCTGTTGATCTCGATCACCGGCGGCCGCGACCTCACCCTGTTCGAGGTCGACGAGGCAGCAACCCGCATCCGCGAGGAAGTCGATCCGGACGCCAACATCATCCTCGGCGCCACCTTCGACGAGGAGCTGGAAGGCCTGATCCGCGTTTCGGTCGTTGCGACCGGCATCGATCGGGCGGCCGCCGAGGCCTCCGGCCGCAGCACCGAGTTTCGCGGCGTCAGCAAGCCGGTGATCCGTCCCTCGGCCGCCATTCAGCCGCAGGCAACGCAGGCTGCCGCGCCGGCACCGGCTCCGACGATGGCCCCGATGGCCCCGGCCGCCGCCGCCCAGCCGGTTGCCCAGCAGCCGGTCCGGACCGCCGACCCGATCTCGGAGACCATCCTGGCAGCCGAGCTCGGCCTCGAGCGTGAAC
>JAEWIF010000041.1 GCA_023387335.1 Pseudomonadota bacterium
TGCCTGATGACCATAGCGAGGTGGTCCCACTCCTTCCCATCCCGAACAGGACAGTGAAACGCCTCTGCGCCGATGATAGTGCGGATTCCCGTGTGAAAGTAGGACATCGTCAGGCTCTTACAGCCCCGAAAACCCCAGCAGCAATGCTGGGGTTTTTGCTTTTGGAAAACCCAATTCGCGCCTATCTGCCAGTGCGCAATTCGCGGCGAAGAATCTTGCCCACATTCGTCTTAGGCAAGTCGTCGCGGAACTCAATGTATTTCGGCACCTTGTAGCCGGTCAGGTTTTGTCGGCAGTACTTGGCCACATCTTCCTCGGTCAGGATCGGGTCGTTCTTCACGACGAAAACCTTGATCGCCTCACCCTGCTTTTCGTCCGCGACGCCGATCGCCGCGCACTCGACGACGCCGGGACACATGGAGATCACGTTTTCCAGTTCGTTCGGAAAGACGTTGAAGCCGCTCACCAGGATCATGTCCTTCTTGCGATCGATGATCCGGGTATAGCCGCGCTCGTCCATGATCCCGACATCGCCCGTGCGCATGAAGCCGTCGGGGGTGAACGCCTTCTCCGTTTCACCTGGCTGCTGGTAGTAGCCGCGCATGACGTTCGGGCCCTTGATGCAAATCTCACCGGCATCGCCTTGGGCCAAGCTGCGCCCTTCGTCATCCTTGATCGCGATTTCGATTCCTGGCAGCGGCAGGCCGATGGACCCCGAGAACTCGCGGCTGAGCACCGGGTTGTTGGTGCCGATGGCGCAGGTCTCGCTCATGCCCCAGCCTTCCACCATCACGCAGCCCGTCGCCTTCTGCCACGCGCGCGCTGTGCCTTCCGACGCAGCCATGCCCCCAGCCTGGCTGACGCACAGCTGCGAAAAGTCGATGTTGCGGAACTGGGGATGCTGCAGAAGTGCGTTGAACAGGGTGTTCACGGCAGGAAGCAGGTGGAAAGGACGCCGCTTCAGAACCTCGATGAACCGGGGAATGTCGCGCGGATTGGGAATGAGCGTCATGTGCGATCCCCAGCGGATCGAAAGCAGGCAGAGCGTCAGCGCGAAGATGTGATACAGCGGCAGCGCCATGATGCTGTTGCTGCGGCTCACGTCGCCGACCTTGCCCAGCGCCGGAGTGAACCAGGCCTCGGCCTGAAGGATGGCCGCCACGATGTTGCCGTGCGTCAACACGGCGCCTTTGGACAGGCCCGTCGTTCCCCCCGTGTACTGAAGGAATGCGACTGAATCCAGCGACTGCACCGTCGGCTTCAGTTGCATCGACTGCCCCTGGGCCAGCGCACGAACGAACGGCGTCACCTTGCGGCCGCCCGACAACGGCAGCTTGTACGCCGGAACCATCTTGGCCAGATGCCGCACCGCGAAGGTGATCCAGTGCCCGTACCAGAAGCCCAGCAGATCGCCCATCGAGGTCACGACGACATGGCGCACCGGAGTGCGGTTCACCACCTCCGACAGCGTGTTGGCGAAGTTCTCCAGGATGACGATGGCCGTCGAACCCGAGTCCTTCAGCTGATGCTCGAGCTCGCGCGCCGTGTAGAGCGGGTTGACGTTCACGCAGGTGTAGCCGGCGCGCAGGATGGCCGCCATCGTCACCGCGAACTGCGGGACGTTGGGCAGCATCAGCGCGACCCGTGCACCCGGCTCCAGACCCTGCGCCTGCAGCCACGCGCCCAAGGCGCGGGACAGCTGGTCGAGCTGCCCGTACGTCATCCACTGCTCCATGCAGACGGAGAACGGCCGCGAGGCATTCTTGCGGAAGGACTCCTCCAGCAACTGCGTCAGCGACGCGTACTGCCCGACATCGATGTCATGCGGGACTCCTTCGGGATAGCTGCGCAACCAGTACTTGTCCATCCGTGTCTCCTTGCGCGCGATTGTCGCCAGCAGGCGAAACAGGGCTACGGGGCTTGTCCTAGGAGGCGATCGAGCTCGGTCTCGCAGGCGACAAGATCCTGTGCGTACAACAGCGAGAACAGTTGCCGCTCGCGCTCCTGCACCGTGCGCAGGAACTCTTCGACGGCGCCGCGCCGGCGCGCCATGCCGGCGAAGGTGTCGAAGCCCTCTTCCAGGAATCTTTGCAAGTCGGCCAGGCCCGCGGCGTTCGCGGGGCCGCGCATCATCCGCAACATCGTGCGCAGGCCGGGAAGCCGCGTGAGCCGCGCCAACTCATCCCCCAACGCCAGCACCGAGTCCAGCTGGCGTTCGCGCTCATCCCGTCGACCGAGTTCCTGCCACGCCATGGCGTACCGACGTGATCGACTCAGATCGCCCTCCGGTTGCAGCCGCCACAACCGCGCTATCTGCATGTCGAGGTCCTCCGTCATCGCATGCAGTTGCGCCAGCGACGCGGCGGTGCCGGCCACATGCGCCGGAAACAGCTTCTCGATGGCGCCCGCGATGCGCGCGAACTGCTCGTCGCGACGCGCGTAGTCCTTGTCGCCGTACAGCTCCTCGAGGAAGAAGCGGGCGGCCGGCGCGAACGGCCCGCCGGCCAGGAGGTCGGCGTAGGTGCCGGAAAACCGCCGCGACTGCAGGCGCTTGATCTGCAGCAGCGCATCGCGCAGCGGAGCGTCGTCGGCGGCGCTCTGCCGCAGTCGGCCGACGGCGGCAACTGCGTCGCGGATGGCGCGGGCGGCTTCCATGCAAACCCGCAGTCTAACTAGGCGATGGGCTCTACCGGCCGCATCGCCGCCCTGCGATAGTCGCCCGCATGCAACGGAGAAGCTGGCTCAAGCTCAGCCTTGGCGCGGCCGCGGTGCTCGCGGTCGGGGGAGGCGCGGGGGCCTTGATCGAGCCCGCATGGCGCGATGGCCGTCTGACGGCCGCCGGTCGCCTGGTGTTCATGCACGCGGCGCGCGCGTTCCTCGACGGATCGCTCCCCTCAGACAACGCGCAGCGCACCCAAGCACTCGCGGGTCTCCTGGATCGCACCGACGCGCTGATCGCCGCCTTGCCGACTCATGCGCAGCGCGAGCTCTCGCAACTGCTGTCTCTGCTCGCGACGACGCTCGGCCGCCGGACTCTCGCAGGCTTGGCGCCGGAGTGGGCCGACGCCACGGTTCCAGAGATCCGTCAGGCATTGCAGTCGATGCGCCTCTCGCAACTCACCCTGCGACAGCAGGCCTACCAGGCCTTGCACGACATCACAGGCAGCGCCTACTTCTCCAATCCGGCCACCTGGTCGGTGCTGGGCTATCCCGGCCCGGAGCCGCTGCCGGCATGAGCAAGCTGCCCGATCCCATCGCGGACGGACTGCGCCGCGGCTGGAAAGTCGCGGGAGGCGCGCACGCCCCACTGCCGGCGAGGCTGGTGTGCGACGTCGTGATCGTCGGCTCCGGCGCCGGCGGCGGCATCACCGCCGAACTGCTGGCCAAAGCCGGCCTGAATGTCGTGATCGTCGAAGAAGGCCCGCTCAAGAGCAGCAGCGACTTTCGCCAGCTCGAATCGGACGCCTATTCCGCGCTCTACCAGGAGAGCGCCGCGCGCAAGACCCGCGACAAGGCCATCAACATCCTGCAAGGCCGCTGCGTGGGCGGCTCCACCACCGTCAACTGGACCAGTTCGTTCCGCACGCCCGTCGCCACCCTGGAGTACTGGCGGCAGCATTTCGCGCTGCCCGAGTTCGCCAACGACACGCTCGCGCCTTACTTCGAGCAGGCGGAGCGCAGGCTGGCCATCGGTCCCTGGCTCACGCCGCCCAACGAGAACAACGATCTCCTGCGGCGCGGCGCCGCCCGCCTTGGCATCGCCGCAGTTTCCATCCAGCGCAACGTCAAGGGCTGCTGGAACCTCGGCTCCTGCGGACTGGGCTGCCCCACGAACGCCAAGCAATCCATGCTGGTGACGACGCTGCCGACGGCGCTGGAGCAGGGCGCCATGCTGCTGGTGCAGACCCGGGCCGAGCGATTCGAGCTGGCCAACGGCCACGTCCAGGCGTTGCTCTGTGCGCCCGCAGGCCAATCCGGACCCACGACCCGCATCGTGGCCAGGCACTTCGTCCTGGCCGGCGGCGCGATCAATTCGCCCGCCGTCCTGCTGCGCTCGCAGGCGCCCGACCCGCACGGCCGCCTGGGCGTGCGAACCTTCCTGCATCCCGTGGTGCTGTCCGCCGCGCAGATGCCGGGCAAGGTGGAAGGCTGGCAGGGGGCGCCTCAAACGATCTACAGCGACCATTTCCTGGAGACGCACCCGATCGACGGGCCCATCGGCTACAAGCTCGAGGCCCCGCCGCTGCACCCGGTGATCTTCGCGTCCACGGTATCCGGCCATGGGCAGGAGCAGTCCGATCTGCTGCGGCAATTCCCCAGCACCCACGTCCTGCTGGCCCTGCTGCGCGACGGCTTCCACGAGGAATCGCCCGGCGGCATCGTGCGGCTGCGAGGCGACGGCACCCCTGAACTGGATTACCCGCTCACGGGCTTCGTCATGGAAGGCGCCCGTCGGGCGCTCCTGAGCATGGCGGAGATCCAGTTCGCCGCCGGCGCGCGTCGGGTCGTGCCAGTGCACGAGATGGCCCGCCCGTACGCGAATTGGGACGAAGCGCGCCAGGCTATCGCAACCTTCCCCATGAAGCCGCTGCTGACCAAGGTGGTCAGCGCTCACGTCATGGGCGGCTGTGGGCTCGCGGGCCGCCCCGAGCTGGGAGTCGCCCGGCCGGACGGCGTCCACTGGCAGCTGGACAACCTGTCGATCCACGACGGCTCGCTGTTCCCCACCAGCATCGGCGCCAATCCGCAGATGTCGGTCTACGGCATCGCCAACCGCCTGGCCCAGGGGCTGGCCCGGCGGCTGGGCGCGCGCGAGGCCATACTCGCCTGATGCCCGCGAGTTCCAAGCTCGCCCGCCTGCAGCGGTGGGCGCTCCTCGGCCTGCTGGCCGCCGCCGGCGCCGGCGCGGTGCTGCTGTGGCCCTGGTCGCCGATCGGGGCAATGGTCGTGGCCCTCCTCATTGCGTTCCTGCATGCGGGCGTGCTGGCCCTCGAATTCCTCATGCTGCGCCGGGCCACCCGCGGCGATCCCGCGCCGAAGCCTTCCGCGCGGCAACTCATATCCGCCTGGGCGCGCGAGGTCGTCGACGATGCCGTGGTCTTCGGTTGGCGCCAGCCGTTCGACTGGCGGCGGGAGCCGGACTGCCTGGAAGGCAGGCCCGGGGCCACGGGCATCGTCTTCGTCCACGGCTTCGTCTGCAACCGCGGCTTCTGGACACCCTGGCTGCGGCAGGCCCGGGCCCGCGGCCATGCCTTCATGGCGGTCAACCTGGAGCCGGTCTTCTGCTCCATCGACGACTACTGCCGGATCATCGACGAGGCGGTTCAGGCCGTGATCCACGCGACGGGCCGACCCCCGCTGCTCGTGTGCCACAGCATGGGCGGACTGGCCGCGCGCGCCTGGCTGCGGCATGACGGCGGCCGCACGCGCGTGGCGCACGTGGTCACGATCGGCACGCCCCATCGCGGCACCTGGCTCGCGCGTTTCAGCCGGCTGCCCAACGGCCGGCAGATGCGCGTCGGCTGCGACTGGCTCAACGCGCTGCCGGGCGCCGAGCCGGACGCCGAACGCCTGTTCACCTGTTGGTACTCC
Organism: Pseudomonadota bacterium; assembly: GCA_023387335.1. GTDB lineage: Bacteria > Pseudomonadota > Gammaproteobacteria > Burkholderiales > Burkholderiaceae_C > Ramlibacter. The sequence continues at coordinate 5,593 of JAEWIF010000041.1, forward strand.
AACTGCGACAACGTCGTGTTCCCGCCTTCCACCGCGACGCTGCCGGCCGCGGACAACCGTTTCCTCGAGGGCGCGGCCCACGTGGACCTGGCGTTTCGCCCGGCCGTGGTCGAGCACACGTTCACCCTGGCGGCACGCCTGTAAGATCGGCTGGCGCGGCCTTGCAGCCGCAGACGACGGAGACGCACCGATCCATGGCCTTGATCGTCGTAGTCGAAGACGACGCCTTCACCCGCACGCTGGTCGCCACCGTGCTGAAGAAGGACGACCACGAGGTGCTCCTGGCCGAGGACGGCGAGCAGGGGCTGTCACTGGTCGAGTCCAGGCGGCCCGACCTGGTCATCAGCGACGTCCAGATGCCGCGGCTCAACGGCTTCGACATGCTGGCGGCGGTGCGCAGGCATCCGCACATCGGCCGTACACCGGTCATCCTTCTGACCTCCCTGCCCGAGCGGGCTCACATGCGCATCGGCATGACGGCCGGCGCCGACGACTACCTGACCAAGCCGCTGCGTCCCGGCGAGCTGCGCGAAGCCGTGCAGGCGCAACTGAACAAGCGCGCCGTCTACGCCAACCTGCACAACATGGCCGTGGACCGGGCGGTGGAAGTGGCTCTCGAGGAGCAGCGCCACCACCTGGCCAAGCTGTACGAGCAGCGCCTGGCCAATGAGCTCAGCGGCCGCTGGCCCACCCCCGAGGGCGGCGAAGGGGACGAGCGCTTCCCGTCCGCCACCGTCCTGTTCGTCGACGTTCCGCACTACGTGGGCGTGGCGGGTCGCCTGAACGCGGCCGAGCTGGCCGACCTGGTCCGGCGCTTCTACGGCAGCGCCAACGACACCGCCCACCTGTTCGGCGCGCGCCACATCCAGTTCGTGGGGGAAGGCGTCCTCGCGGTGTTCGTCGACGCCAGCGACACCCAGACCGTCAACCATGGCCACCGCGCGCTGCGGGCGGCGCAGGGGCTGGTCGAGGCCGCGCGCGGCATCCAGCAGCACCTGGCCGTCACCTACGCCGACCGCCAGCTGCCCCGCTTCGAAGCCCACGTCGCGCTGCACGCCGGCCCCGTCACGCTGACGGTGCTGCACGACCCGCTGCATTCGCCCGTGCCGCAGACGCTGCCGGTGGGCGACGCTGTCAGCGCCACCATGCTGCTGCAGCACCAGGGCCGCTCCCTTGGCTGGCCGATGGTGGCCAGCGTGACCGCCCTGCGCCAGCTCACCGGTGCCGTGGTCGTCGGGCGCCGGGCGCAGGTCAAGCTGCCCGGCCGCGCCGAGGCCATGGACGTCGCGGAGATCACCGGCCTGGCCGCCTGACCTTCGCCGGCCGGCCGCCCGGGGGCGGTGACGCATTTCACAACCCGCGGTGGCGCTATTCACCGCTCAATGCCTGCCCGTTTTCCTATGCTGGCGCCACATCCATGAGCAGGGGGAACGAATGCCAGGAACCACACCATCGCAGGCCGTCCGAGACGGCGCACCCAACCGCGGCATGCCGACGTCGCTTGAACTCGTGCTGGACGAACTCGCCTACGGCGTGGCCGTCACCACCGGTACCGGGGACCTGGTGCACGCCAACCATGCGGCGCGCCACGAACTCGGTCGCCAGCAGGCGCTCTGGCTGCACAACGGCCGGCTGCGGGTGCGCTCGCCGCAGGACCAGCAAGTGCTGCAGCAGGCGCTGGCCAAGGCGGCCACGGGCCGGCGCAGCCTGATCACGCTGGGGGCCGCCGATGCGCGTCTCAGCCTGGCCGTGCTGCCGATGCGCCGCCAGCACGAGGGCGGAGTGCCCCACGCGGCGCTCATGTTCTCGCGCCCGTCGGTGTGCGGCTCGCTGATGCTGTGCTTCTTCGCGCGCAACCACTCGCTCACCGCCGCCGAGGAGAACGTGCTGGCCATCCTGTGCCAGGGCCACTCGGCGCCCGAGATCGCGCGCCAGCTGGAAGTGGCCGTGTCCACGGTGCGCAGCCATGTCCGCAGCCTGTGCGCCAAGACGCGCTCCAGCGGCGTGCGCGAGCTGGTCAACCGGGTCGCCATGCTTCCGCCCCTCGCGCCCGCACCGCTGCTCCACGAGACCATGCATTGAACAAGCCGCGAGGCCTTGGCGGCCTGCGGGCCGCCGCTAGAGTGCCCGCGCAGGGAACCCGATGATCACGCCCGATGCGGCGGCGCAAGACCGCCTGCTTTCCTTGCTCAGCCCCATCGTCCGCGCTTTCGCCTCACGCGGCGCGTTGCGCAGCTATCCCAAGAACACGGTGATCGTCCACGAGGGCGAGCTCGGCGACAGCACCTTCGTGCTGCTGCAAGGCCGGGTGAAGGTCTTCTCCACCGACGTGGACGGCCGCGAGATCACCTACGACGTGGTGCACGCCGGCGACTACTTCGCCGACATGTGGCTCGACGGCGGACCGCGCTCCGCGTCGGTCGTCACGCTGGAGCCTTGCGTGTGCGCCGTGGTCGGACGCGTGGCGATGATCGAGCACCTGGACCGTTCGCCGGAGTTCGCCCGGCACCTGCTCGCCCGCATGATCGGCCGGGTCCGCGCGGCCACCGAAACGGCGCGCCTTCTGGCGCTGAAGAACGTCTACGAGCGGGTGGTCCGCGTGCTGGAAGGCGCGCATGGACCGGGCTCCGCCGCCCGTCCCGTGGCGCTGACGGCGCTCACGCACCAGGCCATCGCCAGCCGCGTGGGTTCGTCGCGCGAGATGGTCAGCCGCATCCTGAAGGAACTGGAACGCGGCGGCTACGTGGAGCTCGGCCTGCGCCGCATCGTCCTCAAGCGCAAGCTTCCGGCCCGTTGGTGACCGCCGCCGGCGGCGTCACCCGGTAGACCTGCACCGGTTCGCTCAGGTGGCGCAGCCGGTGCGTTCCGGTGTCCTCCATGCGCGCTGCGTCGTCCGCGAGCAGATCGCGCAAGGCCGAAATGCAGACCTCGCCGGGCCGCACGACACCCAGCAGTCTGGCGGCGAGGTTGACGCCGCAGCCGTAGATGTCGAATTCATCCTCGACGAACCGGGCGACGTGGGCCGCGACGCGCAATTCGATCCGCTCGTGCGGTGCGCGTCCTTCATTGCCGGCGTCCGCCCGCCGCAATAGCCCGAAAGCGGCCTCGATCGCGTCGGATGGGTCCGCGAACTCCAGCATCAGGCCGTCGCCGGTGCTCTTGTGGAGGCGACCGCTGAAGGCGTGCATCACTTCGTCGCGGACCTCCCGCACGAACGCCTGCCAGCGCCGGATGAAGCCCTGCTCGTCGCGCTCCATCAGGCGCACCGACTCGACGACATCCAGCACCACGATGACGCGCGTGCGCTGTTCGTCGGCGTGCGTCACGTACGGGCGGAGCGATTCCATGGCAAGGAATTGTCGAGCTCGCCCTTGCCCATGCAAGGCCGCCCGCGCAAGCGGCTGTCAAACCTGACAGGTGCTACTTCTGGTTCGCGAGCACGCCGCGGCGCATCTGGTCGAGCTCCATGGTTTCGAACAGCGCCTTGAAGTTGCCTTCGCCGAAGCCTTCGTTGCCCTTGCGCTGGATGAACTCGAAGAAGATCGGCCCGAGCTGGTTCTCGCTGAAGATCTGCAGCAGCAGCTCGCCCGGCTGGCCGTCCACGAGGATGTTGCGCTGCTGGAGCGCCCCGATATCCTCCGCCAGGTTCGGGATCCGCCGGGGCAGCAGCTCGTAGTAGGTCTCGCTGGTGTTCAGCAGCTTCACGCCCGCCATCTGCAGCGAGTCCACCGTGTCGTACAGGTTCGTCGATCCCAGCGCGATGTGCTGGATGCCTTCGCCGCGGTACTTGTCCAGGTACTCCTGGATCTGGCCGGCCTTCTCGTTGCCTTCCTCGTTGATCGGGATGCGGATCTTTCCGCAGGGGCTGGTCATGGCCTTGCTCTTGACGCCCGTGGCCTGGCCCTCGATGTCGAAGTAGCGGATCTCGCGGAAGTTGAAGAGACGCTCGTAGAACTCCGACCACTCGGCCATGCGCCCGCGGTGCACGTTGTGCGTCAGGTGGTCGATGTAGGTGAGGCCGAAGCCGTGCGGATCCAGCGCTTCCTGCGCGTCGATGCCGGGCAGCGGCTCGAAGTCCACGTCGTAGAAGCCGATGTTGCCGATATCGCCTTCCTTGGCGCCGTTCTTGCCGCGCCAGCGGTCCACCAGGTAGATCAGGCTGTCGCCGATGCCCTTGATCGCCGGGATGTTCAGCTCGCCCGGTCCGGCCTGGCCCGCGTAGCCCCAAGCGCCCTGCGTGACAGCGCGCTCGTAGGCGGCCTTGGCGTCCTTCACGCGGAAGGCGATGGCGCAGATGCTGGGGCCGTGTAGGCGCGCGAAGCGCTGCGCGAACGAATCGGGCTCGGCGTTGACGATGAAGTTGATGCCGCCCTGGCGGTACAGCAGCACGTCCTTGTGGCGGTGGCGCGCGATCGGGCGGAAGCCCATGCGCTCGAACAGCGCGCCCATGGCCTTGGGGTCGGGCGCGGCGTACTCGATGAATTCGAATCCGTCGGTGCCCATGGGGTTGTCCCAGGCGGTGAAAGTTCGGGCGGCCGGTGCGGCGTCCATGCGATCTCCTTGCTTTGCTTGTCGAACCCGGAACTCTAGGCGCGGTGGCCGTCAGTTTTTCGCCGGATTGCGGCTTGAAACGCTATCCTCCCGCAGGAAAATTGCGTCATGACCGAATCGTCCGCACTCGACAAGCTCGACAAGGCCATCCTGCGCGCGTTGCAACTGAACGGTCGCGAGACCTACGACGTCATTGGCGAGCAGGTCGGCCTGTCGCCCAGCGCGGTGCTGCGCCGGGTCAAGCGGCTGGAGGACGCCGGCGTGATCGACCGCTACGTCGCCCTGGTCCGGCCCGAAGCGGTGGGCCTGGGCCTGACGGCCTACATCAACGTGCGCCTGGAAAAGCACACCGAAACCCACAAGCGCAACCCGATGGATGTGTTCCGCGCCAGCGTGCAGGGCTGGCCCGAAGTGGTCGAATGCGCCGCGCTCACCGGCGACATGGACTTCCTGCTGCGCGTGGTGGTGCAGGACATGGCGCACTACAGCCGCTTCATCATGGATACGCTGCTCAAGCACCCGAGCGTGCAGGACTGCAAAACGAGCTTCGTGCTCGACAGCGTGAAGGCCACCACCGCCATGCCGGTCTGAGCGTTGGCGTGCCGACCACAGCCGTGGCGAAATACCGCACGGCGGCGATTAGGTAGAACTACCTCTCCACCCTCGGACGGGCTTGGATGGACGGGTTGAACCCTTAAATTGAACCCATGGTCTCCGAACAAACCCGGCCCGCGCCCGTGGTCGTTCCGATCCGCTCGCTGGGCCCCGAGCACCGCGAGCGCATCGCGGTGCACCTGCTGTCGCTGACGCCCGACGACCGCTACCTGCGGTTCGGCTACGTCGCGACGGATGAGCACATCCAGAACTACGTGAAGCGGCTGGACTTCGTCAACGACGACATCTTCGGCGTCTACAACCGCCGCCTGGAGCTCATCGCGATGGCGCACCTGGCGTACTCGCGCGACCCGCAGTCGGCCAACTGCGCGGAATTCGGCGTCTCCGTGCTCGCCAAGGCACGCGGCCGCGGCTACGGGCGTCGCCTGTTCGAACGTGCCGTGCTGCACGCCCGCAATGAAGGCGTGGAGCTGCTCTTCATCCATGCGCTGAGCGAGAACGTGGCGATGCTGAAGATCGCGCGCTCCGCCGGTGCCACGCTGGAACGCTTCGGCACCGAGACCGAGGCCCACCTGCGCCTGCCGCCCGCGACGCTGGACACGCGGATGAGCGAGCTGGTGGACGAGCAGTTCGCCCAGACCGATTACCGGCTCAAGCAGCAGGTCAAGAGCTTCTGGGATTTCCTGGCCGGGGTGCAGGAGACGCGCCAGGGCGTTCGCGACGCGCGGCACCGCTCCGGCAGCTGAACCGGGGCGCGCGGGCCGCGTCACGGAACCGGCAAGCGATTGCGCTATCCTAGTTGTCCCCCAACTACCGCACGTCCTGCACACAGAGACTGTGTCCGACCCCCACCCTGCGCGGTCCCACGAGAAAGAGGACCGGCGCACGTTCCTGCAGAAGGTCGCCGAATTCATCCATCCGGGCCCGGATTCGCGCGATGAACTGATCGAAACCCTGGCCGACGCCGAAGACAACGAAGTCATCGACGCCGAGTCGCGCGTGATGCTCGAGGGCGTCATCAAGATGGCCGATCTCACGGCCGGCGACGTCATGGTCGCCGCCCCGCGGATGGACCTGGTCAACATCGATTCGCCGTACGAGGACATCCTGCACCTCGTGATCGACACCGCGCACTCGCGCTTCCCCGTGTACGAGGGCGATCGCGAGAACATCATCGGCATCCTTCTCGCCAAGGACCTGCTCAAGCTGCAGCGGGCGCCCGAGCTGAACATCCGCGCGCTGCTGCGGCCGGCCGTGTTCGTGCCCGAGAGCAAGGGCCTGAACGACCTGCTGCGCGAGTTCCGCGGCAACCGCAACCACCTGGCCGTGGTGATCGACGAGTTCGGCCGCGTGGCCGGCCTGATCACCATCGAGGACGTGCTCGAGCAGATCGTCGGCGAGATCGAGGACGAGTTCGACATCGCCGAGGAGGAGGGCGACATCTTCGCCCTGGCCGACCGCACCTACCGCGTCAGCGGCGACACGCCGGTCGAGAAGGTCGACGAGTTCTTCGGCGTCGACCTCGTGCCTCCGCAGGACCGCGACGAGGACGATCACCGCTTCGAGACCATCGGCGGCCTGATCGCCCACGCGATGGGCCACGTGCCCAAGCGCGGCGAGCTGCACCACGTCGCCGGACTGGACTTCGTCGTGCTGCACACCAAGGGCGGCGCCGTGCGCTGGTTCAAGGTGGCGCCCGCGCGCAGCGACGACGACACCGGGTGATCCGCGCGGCCCGCTCCGCGGCGCTGCCCTGGGTGCTGGCGCCGGCCGCCGGGCTGGCGCAGGCGGTTTCCATCGCCGTGCCCGGCTGGGGCCGGCCGCTCTGGTGGCTGCAGATCGCCTCGCTGGCGGCGCTCGCCTGGTGCGTGGCGCAGGCGCCGTCCGCGCGATCGGCCGGGCTGAGAGGCTGGGCCTTCGCCACCGCCTGGCTCACCGGCACGTTCTGGTGGCTCTTCATTTCCATGCACTCCTACGGCGGGCTGCCGTCGGTGCTCGCGGCGATCGCGGTGCTCGGGCTCGCGGCCTTCCTCGGCAGCTATTACGCGCTCGCGGCGGGGATCTGGCGCTGGCTGGCGCCGCAAGGTCCGGTGCGCGGCGCGCTGGCGTTCGCGGCGCTGTGGCTGGGCGCCGAACTGATGCGGGGACGCTGGTTCACGGGTTTTCCGTGGGGTGCCGGCGGCTACGCGCACGTGGATGGCCCGCTGGCCTTCCTCGCACCCTGGATCGGCGTCTACGGCATAGGCGCGGTCGCTGCGGCCATCGCGGCGGCCCTGGCCCGGCTGCCCCAGGCCTGGCGCTCGCGCCGCTACTGGGCGGCCGCGGGCGCCTCGGTGCTGCTGCTGGCGGCCTGCACGCAAGTGGCGCCCACGCACGACCGCGCGGCCGGCGAGCCGCTGTCCGTCACCCTCCTGCAGGGCAACATCCCGCAGGACGAGAAGTTCGAGGGCCGCACCGGCGTTCCGCTGGCCCTCGCCTGGTACGCCGAGCAGCTCAAGGCCAGCCGCACGCCGCTGGTCGTCGCGCCCGAGACGGCCATCCCGCTGCTGCCGCAGCAGCTGCCCGAAGGCTATCTGCAGGACCTGGCCGATCGCTTCGGCCGCGGCGACCAGGCCGCGCTGGTCGGCATGCCGCTGGGCAGCTTCGAGCAGGGCTACACCAACTCGGTCGTGGGCCTCAAGCCCGGCGCCGACGCCTACCGCTTCGACAAGCACCACCTGGTGCCGTTCGGCGAGTTCATCCCGCCGCTGTTCCGCTGGTTCACCGACCTGATGCACATCCCGCTGGGCGACTTCAACCGCGGCTCGGTGGGCCAGCCCTCGTTCGAGTGGCGCGGCCAGCGGCTGGCGCCCAACGTCTGCTACGAGGACCTGTTCGGCGAGGAGCTGGCGGCGCGCTTCGCCGACCCCGCCCGCGCGCCGACGATCTTCGTGAACGTCAGCAACATCGGCTGGTTCGGCGACACCGTGGCGATCGACCAGCACCTGCACATCAGCCGGATGCGGGCGCTGGAGTTCGCCCGGCCGGTGATCCGCGCCACCAACACCGGCGCCACGGCCATCATCGACCACCGCGCGCGCGTGACGCAGTCGCTGGCGCCTTACACCCGCGGCGCGCTCGAGGGCCAGGTGGCCGGCCGCGAAGGCACGACACCGTTCGCGTGGTGGGCTTCGCGCTTCGGACTCGCACCGCTGTGGCTGCTGGCGCTTGCTCCTGTTTTGGGAGCGCTGCCGCGGCTTCGCCGGAGAGCGGGCACTTAAAATCGAGCCAATGCTCACTTTCCAGCAAATCATCCTGAAGCTGCAGTCGTACTGGGACGCCCAGGGCTGCGCGCTGCTGCAGCCGTACGACATGGAAGTCGGCGCGGGGACCTCGCACACCGCCACCTTCCTGCGCGCCATCGGCCCGGAGCCGTGGAAGGCGGGCTACGTGCAGCCCAGCCGCCGCCCCAAGGACGGCCGCTACGGCGAGAACCCCAACCGCCTGCAGCACTACTACCAGTACCAGGTGGTGCTCAAGCCGGCGCCCGCCGACATCCTGGAGCTGTACCTCGGCTCGCTGCAGGCGCTGGGCTTCGACCTGAAGAAGAACGACATCCGCTTCGTCGAGGACGATTGGGAGAACCCCACGCTCGGCGCGTGGGGCCTGGGCTGGGAGGTCTGGCTCAACGGCATGGAGGTGACGCAGTTCACCTACTTCCAGCAGGTCGGCGGCATCGACTGCAAGCCGATCACCGGCGAGATCACCTACGGCCTGGAGCGGCTGGCCATGTACCTGCAGGGCGTGGACAACGTCTACGACCTGAAGTGGACCGAAGGCCTCAGCTACGGCGACGTCTACAAGCAGAACGAGGTCGAGCAGTCGACCTACAACTTCGAGCACAGCGACGCCGAGTTCCTGTTCACCGCCTTCGGCGCGCACGAGAAGCAGGCCAGGTACCTGATGGAGCAGCAACTCGCTCTGCCGGCCTACGAGCAGGTGCTCAAGGCCGCGCACACCTTCAACCTGCTGGACGCGCGCGGCGCCATCAGCGTGACCGAACGCGCCGCCTACATCGGCCGCATCCGCAACCTGGCGCGCGCCGTGGCGCAGGCCTACCTGCTCAGCCGCCAGCGGCTGGGCTTCCCCATGGCGCCCAGGGCCTGGGCCGACGCGGCCACCGCCAGGATGGTGGCCGACAAGCTGGTGGAGGCCGCGTGATGACGACTTCCAACCTGCTGGTCGAACTGCACGTCGAGGAACTGCCGCCGAAGTCGCTCAAGAAGCTGGGCGAGGCCTTCGGCGGAGCGCTGCTGGAGCAACTGAAGGCGCAAGGCCTGGCCGGCGCCGGTTCGGTGCTGACGCCGTTCGCTTCGCCGCGGCGCCTGGCCGCGCACGTGACGGCCGTGGTCGATCGCGCCGCCGACAAGGCCGTGTCGCAGAAGCTGATGCCCGCCAGCGTGGGCCTGGACGCCCAGGGCCAGGCCACGCCGGCGCTGCTCAAGAAGCTGCAGGCGCTCGGCGCGGATGCCTCGGCGGTGGCTTCGCTCAAGCGCGCGCCCGACGGCAAGAACGAGGCGCTCTTCTACGAGAGCACGATGCCCGGCGCCACGCTCGCCGAAGGACTGCAGAAGGCGCTGGCCGAAGCCATCGCGCGCCTGCCGATCCCCAAGGTGATGACCTACCAGCTGGCCGATGGCTGGAGCGACGTGAAGTTCGTGCGGCCCGCGCATTCGCTGGTCGCGCTGCATGGCCGTGAAGTGGTGCCGGTCGAGGCGCTGGGCCTGAAGTCCGGCCGCGTCACGCACGGCCATCGCTTCGAAGCGGCCAAGCCGCAGGTCGAGATCCCGGACGCGGACCAGTACGCGCAGGTGCTGCAGGAGCAGGGCGCCGTGATCGCCAGCTTCGAAGGCCGCCGCGCCGAGATCGCGCGCCAGCTCGCCGCCGCGGCCAGGCAGGGCGGCGAAGGCGCCCGGGCCATCGACGACGAGGCGCTGCTCGACGAAGTCACCGCGCTGGTCGAGCGCCCCAACGTGCTGGTCTGCCAGTTCGAGCGCGAGTTCCTCGAAGTGCCGCAGGAATGCCTCATCCTCACGATGAAGGCCAACCAGAAATACTTCCCGCTGCTGGATGCGCTGGGCCGGCTCACGCACCGCTTCCTGGTGGTGAGCAACATCTCCCCGCAGGACCCCTCGGCGGTGATAGGCGGCAACGAGCGCGTGGTGCGTCCGCGCCTGGCCGATGCCAAGTTCTTCTTCGACCAGGACCGCAAGAAGCCGCTCGATTCGCGCGTGGCCGGCCTGGCCAAGGTGGTCTACCACAACAAGCTGGGCACGCAGGGCGAGCGCGCCGAGCGCGTTCGCGCCATCGCGCGCCACATCGGCTCGCAGCTGGGCGGCGATTCGCTGGCCCAGGCCGCCGATACCGCCGCGCGCCTGGCCAAGGCCGACCTGCTGACCGACATGGTGGGTGAGTTCCCCGAGCTGCAGGGCATCATGGGCCGCTACTACGCCCAGCACGACGGCCTGCCGGCGCCGGTGGCCGACGCCATCGAGGACCACTACAAGCCGCGCTTCGCCGGCGACGAGCTGCCGCGCGGCGAAGTCGGCGTGGCAGTCGCGCTGGCCGACAAGATCGAGACGCTGGTCGGCCTGTTCGGCATCGGCCAGCTGCCTTCGGGCGACAAGGACCCGTTCGCGCTGCGGCGCCACGCCCTGGGCGTGGTGCGCATGCTGATCGAGCGTGGCCTGCCGCTCGACCTGCCGGCGCTGGTCGACGTCGCGTCCGCCAGCTTCGGCCCGCTGCTGCCCAAGGCGAAGGAAAGCAACGAGCAGGTGCTGCAGTTCATCTACGAGCGCATCGCCGGCTACCTGCGCGACCAGGGCCATGCGGCCAGCGAGGTCGAGGCGGTCATCGCCGTGCGGCCGCCCTGGAAGGAGATCAAGCCGCGCCTGGAAGCCGTGCGTGCCTTCGCCGCGCTGCCCGAGGCGCCGGCGCTGGCCGCCGCCAACAAGCGCATCGGCAACATCCTGAAGAAGGCCGACGGCGCGGTGGATGCGCACGTTAGCGAAGTGCTGCTGAAGGAAGACGCCGAGAAGGCCCTGTACGCCGCCACGCGCGAGCTCGCGCCCGCGGCCAAGGCCAAGTTCGAGGCCGGCGACTACACCGGATCGCTGCAGACGCTGGCGGCGCTGCGCGCGCCGGTGGACGCGTTCTTCGACGGCGTGATGGTCAATGCCGAAGAGGCCGACCTGCGCCTGAACCGCCTGGGCCTGCTGGCCACGCTGCACGGCGCGATGAACCGCGTCGCCGATCTTTCCCGGTTGGCGGCCTGAGGTCGAACATGCCTACGCAGCGGCAGATCGAGCGCTTCACACTCGCCTTCCATCGCGAGGCGTTGAAGCGCTTGCGGGCCGAACCGCGGCTGCGCGCGCAGGCCGCCGCCGTCCTGGACCGCTGGGAAGCCCAGGGCGTGACGGAGCATGCGAAGGTTTATCGCGACCGGTGGCGTGCGCTCCTGGGCGGCGACTTCACCGAGCTTGAAGCCGCGGTCTGCGCGGAGACCGATGAAGCGGCCACGCTTCGCAGCATGTCGCCGTTGGGATTCACCCTTGCGCAGGATGAGCGCTTGAAGCTGCGCCAGGAGGCGATGGCCGAATGAAGCTGTCCCAGCTGGCGCACGTGCTTCGAGCCGCGGCCGAGATATCGGGCGAGAAGACCTTCGTCCTGGTGGGAAGCCAGGCCGTGCTGCTGGCCGTGGAGCATCCAGGAGCGGACCTGACCATGTCCGACGAGATCGACATGTATCCGCCGAACGCGCCCGAGAAGGCCGATGCCATCGATGGCAGCATCGGCGCCCTGTCCCGCTTTCACGACGAGTTCGGCTATCACGCGGACGGCGTCAGCCCGGAGACCGCCGCCATGCCGGCAGGGTGGATGGATCGAGCGGGGCTCCACTATTTCGGCGACATCACCGCCATCGTGCCGGACATCCACGACCTGGCTGTCTCCAAGTGCGCGGCCATGAGGGACAAGGACGCGGACTTCGTCCGCGCACTTTTCCGGGAAGGACATTTGAAACTGGATCTGCTGGAGGCGCGGCTGGCCCTGCTGGACGCCCCCAAGTTCACCGTCCCCACGCTCCTGGCGTGGGCTCGCCGCCGGTCAGTGGAAGCAGGAGCGCCGCGATGAAGCTCGTCATCCTCGACCGCGACGGCACCATCAACGCCGACAGCGACGAGTTCATCAAGTCGCCGCAGGAGTGGGAGCCGCTGCCCGGCGCGCTGGAGGCGATCGCGCGCCTGAACCACGCCGGCTGGCACGTGGCCATCGCGTCCAACCAGTCGGGACTGGGCCGCGGCCTCTTCGACGTGGCTTCGCTCAACGCCATGCACGCCAAGATGCACAAGCTGCTGGCCGCCCACGGCGGCCGGGTGGACGCCATCTTCTACTGCCCGCACACGCCGGAGGACGGCTGCAATTGCCGCAAGCCGCTGCCCGGGCTGTTCGAGCAGATCGCCGATCGGTTCGGCGTGGAGCTCAAGGGAACGCCGGTGGTCGGGGACGGCCTGCGCGACCTGCAGGCGGGCGCCGCGGCGGGCTGCGAGCCGCACCTGGTGCTCACCGGCAAGGGCGCGGAGTTCACCGACCGCCCGCTGCCCGAGACCTTTCCGGCCGGCACGCGCGTGCACCGCGACCTGGCCGCCTTCGCCGACTACCTGGTGACGCGGCCTGCGCCTCGTCCGCAGCCGTAACGTGCTGGCCTTCCTCCGTTCGACCGTCCACATGCTGTGGATGCTGGTCACGGTGATCCCCTGGGGGATCATCATGGTGGTCGCCTCGATCTGGCGACGCGGCATCCCGATGTACTGGATGGCCGTCACCTGGCTCACCTGGGCCATCAAGGGCCTGCGGCTGATCTGCGGCGTGGAGTGGCGCGTCACCGGCATGGAGAACCTGCCCGTGGGGACCACGGCGCCGGCCATCCTGCTGGTCAAGCACCAGTCCACGATGGAAACCTTCCTGATGCCGATCCTGATGCCGCATCCGCTGGCCTACGTGTTCAAGCGGGAGCTGCTGTACGTGCCGTTCTTCGGCTGGGCGATGGCCCGGCTGGACATGATCCATATCGACCGCAGCCAGCGCGCCCAGGCGTTCAACAAGGTGGTCGAACAGGGCAAGCGGCTGCTGGCGCAGGGCATCTGGATCATCATGTTCCCCGAGGGCACGCGCATCCCGCGCGGCCAGAAGGGCACCTACAAGACGGGCGGCACGCGCCTGGCCGTGGAGACCGGCGCGCCGGTGATCCCGGTGGCCGTGAGTTCGGCCAGGTGCTGGCCGCGCAAGTCGTTCATCAAGCACCCCGGCGTGGTCGACGTCTCGATCGGCAAGCCGATCCCGAGCCAGGGCCGCAAGCCCGAGGAACTGATGCGCGAAGTGGAAGCCTGGATCGAGGGCGAGATGCGTCGCCTCGACCCCGAGGCGTACAAGTAACAGTCGTCCGGGCGGCGCGGTTGCAGCACACGCGCTGCCTATACTTGCCGCCGTGCTGAAGCTCATCCAGCTCACGCTCGACCTGTTCGATCCCGCGCCGCCCACGGCGGCTCCCGCACCCGCTCCGACGCCTCCCGCGCCAGAACCGCGACCGCCCGTGGCGGCGGCGACGGCGGAGCCGCTGGATTCGGTGCTGGCGCCCGCCACCTTCCACCATCCGCGCGCGAACCGGCAGGCGACCCTGGGCCACACCTTCGTCGGCTACGAACTGCGCCGCATCAAGCGTCGCAACATCGGCTTCATGGTCAGCTCCGAGGGACTGACCGTGAGCGCGCCGCGCTGGGTGCCGCTGAACGAGGTCGATTCCGCGGTGCAGAGCAAGTCGGCCTGGATCCTCTCCAAGCTGGAAGCCGCCCGCGAGCGCCGCGACCGCATCGAAGCGGCTCGCATCGAATGGCGCGAGGGCGCGGCGTTCCCTTTCCTCGGCGAGGAGGTGATCGTGGTGCTGGACCCGCGCCGAGGTGCCGGCGCCGCGCTGAACACCGCAGGCGAGGCGCTGCCCGGCGTGCCGCGCCTGACGCTGCACGTCGGTCTTCCGCACCACGCCACCAGCGAGCAGATCCGCGACGCCGTGCAGGCCTGGCTGATGCGCGAGGCCAAGCGCTTGTTCACCGAGCGCCTGGACCACTTCGCGCCGCTGCTCTCGGTGCAGTGGAAGAAGCTCGCGCTCAGCAACGCCGGCACGCGCTGGGGCACGGCGCATTCGGACGGCACCATCCGCCTGAACTGGCGGCTGATCCACTTCCGGATGCCGGTCATCGACTATGTGGTCGCGCACGAGCTGTCGCACCTGCGCGTGATGGACCACAGCCCGCGCTTCTGGGACACGGTCGCGACGGTCGTTCCCGACTACGCCGACCTGCGCGGCCAGCTGCGCGACGAGGCGCTGCCGCCCTGGTGAGTCCGCGCGCCGGCGCCTAGCCCGCGAGCGCGAAGCGCCAGACGCCCTGCCGATCCTTCTCGCGCCGCAGCTGGCCCGCGTGCCACAGCGCGTGCAGGTGCGCCACCGACTCGCCCATCGCGAACGTGGTCTGGTGCAGGTCGAGCTTGCGCTTGAACAGCACCGGCAGCATGTCCGCCGCCGACGACGGCTGCTTTCCGCAGGCCTGCAGCACGTCGGCCAGGCGCTCGCGGTGGTGGTCGTGCAGCTGCTGGATGCGCTCGTGCAGCCCGGTGAACGGCTTGCCGTGCGAAGGCAGCACCAGCGTGTCCGCCGGCAGCCGGCGGAACTTGTCGATCGAGGCGAGGAAGAGGCGCAGCGGGTCCGATTCCGGCTCGATGTCGAACACGCTGATGTTGGTGGAGATGCGCGGCAGCATCATGTCGCCGCTGATCAGGAGCTTGAGCTCGGCGCAGAACAGCGAGATGTGTTCCGGCGCGTGGCCGTGGCCGCTGATGCACTCCCAGTCGCGGCCGCCGATGCGCACCAGGTCGCCGTCCTGCAGGCGGCGAAAGCTCGGCGGCACCGCCGGCACCAGCGTCGGGAAGTAGCTGGCGCGGGCGCGGATCTTCTCCATCGACTCCGGATCGGCCAGGCCGTGCGAGGCGAAGAAACTCGCGGCGGCTTCACCGCCGAACCCGGTGGTGCTCTGCGAAGCGACACGCGCCGCGTTGTAGTCGGTGGCGCTGATCCACAGGCGGCAGGTGTGCTCCGGCGTCGACCAGCGCTCGCACAGCCAGTGGGCCAGGCCGATGTGGTCCGGATGCATGTGCGTCACGATCACCCGCAGGATCGGCAGGCCCTCCAGCGAGGAGGCGAACACCTGCTCCCACTGCGCCTTGGCCTCGTCGCGCGTGACGCAGCAGTCCACCACCGACCAGCCCTGGCGGCCGTCCAGCTCATCGCGCAGCAGCCACAGGTTGATGTGGTCCAGCGCGAACGGCAGGTCCATGCGCACCCAGCGCACGCCCGGGGCGATCTCCAGCGTGGTGCCGGGCGTGGGCAGCGTGTCGCCCAGCGGGTAGTTCAACTGTGCTTCCTGGGGGTTCATGCGAAGGGAGTGGTGCGGTGAATTGACGTTGACGTAAACGTCAGATGTAATCCGCCCATTCTAGGCAAGGGCGCGCATCGGCGCCCGCGACGCGCCCGAAGACACACCATGGCCACCACCTACACGATCAGCGACCTGGCGCGCGAATTCGATCTCACCACGCGCGCGATGCGCTTCTACGAGGACATGGGGCTGCTGCAACCCGAGCGGTCCGGCCCCGGCGGCCGCAACCGCGTCTACAGCGCGCGCGACCGCACGCGGCTGAAGCTCACGCTGCGCGCCAAGCGGCTGGGGCTGTCGCTGTCGGAGGCCAAGGAGATCATCGACATGTACGACAGCCCGCGGGACACCGGCCCGCAGCTGAAGAAGTTCCTGGCCATCCTCGCGCAGCACCGCAAGCAGCTGGAAGAGCAGATGGCCGACCTGCAGTCCAACCTGGACGAGGTGAAGGTGCACGAGCGCGAGGCCAAGTCCCTGCTGTCGCGCCTGGAAAAGGAAAGCAAGGAGCCCAGCCGCGCCCGGCAGGCATAATTGACGTTTACGTAAACGTCAATTGCGACCATGCCCGCCGACTTCCAGCCTGCCGACCCCGAGTTCGAGGCGCGAGTGCGCGCCAGCTTCGCCCGCCAGGCCGCGATGGCCACCATCGGCGCCTCGATGGTGCGGGCCAGCCCGGGCGAGGTCGTGATCGAGCTGCCGTACGCCGCGCACCTGACCCAGCAGCACGGCTTCCTGCACGGCGGCATCGTCGGCACCGCGCTCGACTCGGCCTGCGGCTACGCCGGCTCGACGCTGATGCCCGCCGAAGTCGGCGTCCTGTCCATCGAGTACAAGATCAATTTCGTCGCGCCCGCCAAGGGCCAGACCTTCCGGATGGTCGGCACCGTGGTCAAGCCGGGCCGCACCATCACCGTCGTCGAAGGCCGCGCCTTCGCCATCGACGAAGGGCGCGAAAAGCTCGTCGCCACGATGAGCACCACGCTCATGGCCGTCGCCGGCCGCGACGACGTCAAACACTGAAGGAGACTTCCATGAACCTGCCGGGCCTGAACTTCCAGCTGGGCGAAGACATCGACGCGCTGCGCGAGGCCGTGCGCGCCTTCGCCGATGCCGAGATCGCGCCGCGCGCCGCCGAGATCGACCGCAGCGACCAGTTCCCGATGGACCTGTGGCGCAAGTTCGGCGAGCTCGGCGTGCTGGGCATCACCGTCCCCGAGGAGTACGGCGGCGCCAACATGGGCTACCTGGCGCACATGGTGGCGATGGAGGAGATCTCGCGCGCGTCCGCCTCGGTGGGCCTGTCGTACGGCGCGCACAGCAACCTGTGCGTCAACCAGATCAAGCGCAACGGCAGCGAGGCGCAGAGGAAGAAGTACCTGCCCAGGCTGGTCTCCGGCGAGCACGTAGGCGCGCTGGCGATGAGCGAGGCCGGTGCCGGCAGCGACGTCATCTCGATGAAGCTCAAGGCCGAGGACAAGGGCGGCTACTACGTCCTGAACGGCAGCAAGTTCTGGATCACCAACGGCCCCGATGCCGACACGCTCGTGGTCTACGCCAAGACCGAGCCCGAGCTCGGCGCGCGCGGCGTCACCGCCTTCCTGATCGAGAAGGGCATGAAGGGCTTCTCCATCGCGCAGAAGCTCGACAAGCTGGGCATGCGCGGCAGCCACACCGGCGAGCTGGTGTTCCAGGACGTGGAGGTGCCGGCCGAGAACATCCTCGGCGCGGTCAACGGCGGCGCCAAGGTGCTGATGTCGGGCCTGGACTACGAGCGCGCCGTGCTCGCCGCGGGCCCCATCGGCATCATGCAGTCGGTGCTCGACAACGTGGTGCCCTACACCCACGACCGCAAGCAATTCGGCCAGAGCATCGGCGAGTTCCAGCTCATCCAGGGCAAGGTGGCCGACATGTACACCGTGCTGCAGGCCGGCCGCGCGTTCTGCTACACGGTGGGCAAGAACCTAGACATGCTCGGCAGCGAGCACGTGCGCCAGGTGCGCAAGGACTGCGCCTCCGTCATCCTCTGGTGCGCCGAGAAGGCCACCTGGATGGCCGGCGAGGGCATCCAGATCTTCGGCGGCAACGGCTACATCAACGAGTACCCGCTCGGCCGCCTGTGGCGCGATGCCAAGCTCTACGAGATCGGCGCGGGCACGAGCGAGATCCGCCGCATGCTCATCGGGCGCGAGCTCTTCGCCGAAACGATGTAGCCCCTGAGACAATCTCGTCCATGGCCGACATCCACGATCTCTTCGCTCACAACCGGGCCTGGGCCGCGCAGATGGAGCGCGACCGGCCGGGCTTCTTCACCTCGCTCACCAAGCAGCAGAAGCCCAAGTTCATGTGGATCGGCTGCAGCGACAGCCGCGTGCCCGCCAACCAGATCACCGGGCTCGATCCAGGCGAGGTGTTCGTGCACCGCAACGTGGCCAACGTGGTGGTGCACTCGGACCTGAACGCGCTGTCGGCCATCCAGTTCGCGGTCGACATGCTCAAGGTCCAGCACATCATGGTGGTCGGCCACTACGGCTGCGGCGGCGTGCTCGCCGCGCTGAACGACACCCGCGTGGGCCTGGCCGACAACTGGATCCGCCACATCCAGGACGTGCGCGACCGGCACCGCGGCATCCTCGACAACATCGCGCCCGAAAAGCGCGGCGACACGCTCGTGGACCTGAACGTCATCGAGCAGGTGGTCAACCTGTGCGTCAGCACCGTGATGACCGACGCCTGGGCCAAGGGCCAGAAGGTGACGATCCACGGCTGGGCGTTCGGCGTGCACGACGGCCTGCTGCAGGACCTCCACATGTCGGTGTCCAGCACCGATTCCATCGAGCCGCTCTACCGCGCCGCGATCGAGGGAGTGGTCGCCGCCCGCCGGTAACCGCGGGAAGCGAAAGGCCGGCATGTTCCCGCAGCGCCTGGACTCCCCGCTGGCCTACGACATCGCCCAGGCCATGCTGGATGGCTTCAACCGGCACTACCGGTTGTTCCGGCTGGAGTCGCAGCGCGCCAAGCACCGCTTCGAGACGGCCGACTGGCACGGCCAGCAGCGCGCGCAGCGCGAGCGCATCGAGTTCTACGACCTGCGCGTCAAGGAAGCGGTGCAGCGGCTGGAGCAGGAATTCAAGGCCGGCGAGCAGCCGATGGAGGTGTGGCAGCAGGTCAAGCTGCACTACATCGGCCTGCTGATCGACCACCACCAGCCGGAGTGCGCCGAGACCTTCTTCAACTCGGTCACGACGAAGATCCTGCACCGCACGTACTTCCACAACGACTTCATCTTCGTGCGGCCGGCGGTCTCCACCGAGTACATCGAGAACCACGAGCCGGCCGCGATGCCGACGTACCGCGCGTACTACCCGACGCGCGAGACGCTGCACGAGAACTTCGTGCGCATCGTCACCAACTTCCGACTGCAGCGCCCGTTCGAGGACCTGGAGCGCGACGCCGGCCAGGTGCTGGCCGCGATGGGCACGCGCCTCGCGCACGTGAAGCTGCGCGCCAACTTCCAGATCCAGGTGCTGTCGTCCCTGTTCTTCCGCAACAAGGGCGCGTACGTGGTGGGCAAGCTGATCAACGGCTTCAACGAGGTTCCGTTCGCGCTGCCGATCCTGCACAACGCCCGGGGCGACCTGGTCATCGACGCCTGCCTGTTCGGCGAGGACGACCTGCAGATGCTGTTCTCGTTCGCGCGCGCCTACTTCATGGTGGACATGGAGATCCCGGCGGCCTACGTGCAGTTCCTGCGCACGCTGATGCCGCGCAAGCCGCGCGGCGAGATCTACAGCGCGCTCGGCCTGGCCAAGCAGGGCAAGACGCTGTTCTACCGCGACTTCCTCTACCACCTGCAGCATTCGAGCGACCGCTTCCGCATCGCGCCCGGCATCAAGGGCATGGTGATGCTGGTGTTCGACCTCCCTTCGTTCCCCTACGTCTTCAAGGTCATCAAGGACTACTACCCGCCGCAGAAGGACACCACGCGCGAGCAGATCAAGGGCAAGTACCTCCTGGTCAAGCAGCACGACCGCGTGGGCCGCATGGCCGACACGCTGGAGTACAGCCAGGTGGCTTTCGCGCGCGACCGCTTCGAGGAAGGCCTGCTAGACGAGATCCGCAAGTTCGCGCCCAGCCAGCTGGAGGTGAGCGACCGCGACGGCGACGGCCACGAGGAGGTGATCATCAGGCACCTCTACATCGAGCGCCGCATGATCCCGCTGAACATCTACCTGCAGGAGGCGTTCGACTCGGGCGCGGCCGACCAGGTGGAGCGCGCGGTGGTCGAGTACGGCAACGCCATCAAGGACCTCGTGGCCGCCAACATCTTCCCCGGCGACATGCTGTGGAAGAACTTCGGCGTCACGCGCAACGGCAAGGTGGTCTTCTACGACTACGACGAGATCGAGTACCTCACCGAGTGCAACTTCCGCAAGGTGCCGGCGGCGCGCACGCCGGAGGACGAGATGTCGGGCGAGGTCTGGTACTCGGTCGGACCCAAGGACGTGTTCCCCGAGACGTTCGGGCCCTTCCTGCTGGGCAACCCCGCGGTCCGCGAGGTGTTCCTGGCCCACCACGGCGACCTGCTCGACGCGGAGTTCTGGCAGGGCCACAAGGCGCGCATCCAGGCCGGCCACGTGCACGACGTCTTCCCGTACGAGCACGACAAGCGCTTCGAGCACCGGCACGCCGTCGCGGGGACCCACGCATGATGGACGCGCAAACGTGGGAACTCGCCAGCTACATCGTCACCGTGCTCGGCCTGCCGTGCGCCATCGGCATCTTCATGTGGCAGGAACGCAAGGAGCGCGACAACGAGGAGGAGGAGCAGTACCAGCTGCTGTCCGACGCGTACATCGATTTCCTGAAGGTCGTGCTCGACCATCCCGACCTGCAGCTGCGCAGCAACGAGCCGCTGCCCAACCCCACGGCCGAGCAGCGCGAGCGCATGCTGGTCATCTTCGATATGCTGATGTCGCTGTTCGAGCGGGCCTACCTGGTCGCCTACAAGGACGACATGAGCGACGAGGACCGCCGGCGCTGGAACAGCTGGGACGACTACATGCGCGAATGGTGCCGCCGCGAGGACTTCCGCAACGTCCTGCCGCTGATGCTGCGCGGCGAGGACCCCGAATTCCAGGACTACCTGCGCCGCATCGCCGAAGAAGAGCGCGGCTTCCTCATTTCCACCAACACCTGAATCCACACCACACCACAGGAGTGAAACATGGCTGATTCCGTCGTCATCGTCAGTGCCGCCCGCACCCCCATGGGGTCGTTCCAGGGCGACTTTTCCACGCTCTCCGCCCACGACCTGGGCGGCGCCGCCATCAAGGCCGCCGTCGAGCGCGCCGGCATCCCGGCCGACGCCGTCGGCGAAGTGCTGTTCGGCAACTGCCTGATGGCCGGCCAGGGCCAGGCGCCCGCGCGCCAGGCCGCGTTCAAGGGCGGCCTGCCCAAGAGCGCCGGCGCCGTCACGCTGTCCAAGATGTGCGGCTCCGGCATGAAGGCCGCCATGTTCGCGCACGACATGCTGCTGGCCGGCAGCCACGAGGTGATGATCGCCGGCGGCATGGAGAGCATGACCAACGCGCCCTACCTGCTGCTCAAGGGCCGCGGCGGCTACCGCATGGGCCACGACAAGGTGTACGACCACATGATGCTGGACGGCCTGGAGGACGCCTACGAGGCCGGCCGCTCCATGGGCACCTTCGGCGAGGAATGCGCCGCCAAGTACAAGTTCTCGCGCGAGGCGCAGGACGCTTTCGCGGTCGCCTCCGTCAGCCGCGCGCAGAAGGCCACCGAGTCGGGCGCGTTCGCGGCCGAGATCACCCCCGTGACGGTGAAGACCCGCGCCGGCGAGACCGTGATCAGCAAGGACGAGGGCCCGGGCAAGGTCAAGCTCGACAAGATCGCCACGCTCAAGCCGGCCTTCAAGAAGGACGGCACCATCACCGCCGCCTCGTCCTCCAGCATCAACGACGGCGCCGCCGCGCTGGTGATGATGACGGAGAGCACGGCCAAGCGCCTGGGCTGCAAGCCGCTGGCCCGCATCGTCGGCCACGCCATGCACGCGCAGGAGCCGAACTGGTTCACCACCGCGCCCGTCGGCGCCACCCAGAAGCTGCTGTCCAAGACCGGCTGGAAGGTGTCGGACGTCGACCTGTGGGAAGTGAACGAGGCCTTCGCCGTGGTGCCGATGGCGCTGATGGAGGAACTCAAGGTCTCGCACGACATCGTCAACGTCAACGGCGGTGCCTGCGCTCTGGGCCATCCGATCGGCGCCTCGGGCGCCCGCATCATGGTCACGCTGATCAACGCGCTGAAGGCGCGCGGCGGCAAGCGCGGCATCGCCACGCTGTGCATCGGCGGCGGCGAAGGCACGGCGGTGGCGCTGGAACTGCTCTGACGCGAAGCCGGCCGTGAACGTCCTGGTCCTCGGCGCCTCGCGCGGCATCGGGCTGGAGTTCGTCCGCCAGTACCGCGCGGCCGGCGACGACGTGGTCGCCACCGCGCGGGACGACGCCGGCATGGCTCAGCTTGAGGATTTGGGCGCCACCGCGCTCAAGCTGGACGTGGCCGATCCGAAGAGCGTCAGCGGGCTGTCGTGGGCGTTGGACGGAAAGAAGTTCGACGTCGCCCTGTACGTGGCGGGCGTCTACAGCACCGCCGGCGCGCTGGAGCCGCCCACGCAGCAGGACTTCGACCGCGTGATGCGCACCAACGTGCTGGGCGCGATGCAGGTGATCCCGCAGGTCGCACCGATGGTGGAGGAGGCGGGCGGCCGCTTCGTCTTCCTCACCAGCGGCATGGCCCACGTCGGCAGCACCTCGTCCAGCTTCGGCTGGCTGTACCGCGCCAGCAAGGCCGCGCTCAACATGGCCGTGCGTTCGGCCAGCCACGACTATCCGCTCGCCACCTTGGTCGCCATGAGCCCGGGCTGGGTGCAGACCGACATGGGCGGCCCCGGCGCGCCGCTCACCGTTCAGCAGAGCGTGTCCGACATGCGCCGGGCGATCGCCGGCCTCACCCGCCGCCAGAGCGGCAGCTTCCTCGGCCACGACGGCTCCTCGTTCGAGGGCTGGTGAGCCGGATCCACGAGAACAACACCCCAACATGCTGCTGACCCCCGACCAGGAAATGATCCGCGACGCCGTGCGTGCGTTCGCGCAGGAAGAGTTGTGGCCGAACGCCGCGCGCTGGGACAAGGAACACACCTTCCCGCGCGAGGTGCACAAGGGGCTGGCGCAACTGGGCGCCTACGGCATCTGCGTGCCGGAAACCTACGGCGGCGCCGGCCTGGACTACGTCAGCCTGGCGCTGGTGCTGGAGGAGATCGCCGCCGGCGACGGCGGCACCAGCACCGCGATCAGCGTCACCAACTGCCCGGTCAACGCCATCCTGATGCGCTACGGCAGTGAAGCGCAGAAGAAGCGCTGGCTGGCGCCGCTGGCGCAAGGCGAGTTGCTCGGCGTGTTCTGCCTGACCGAGCCGCACGTGGGCAGCGACGCTTCGGCGCTGCGCACCACGGCCACGCGCCAGGGCGGCGAGTACGTGGTCAACGGCGTCAAGCAGTTCATCACCAGCGGCAAGAACGGCCAGCTCGCCATCGTCATCGCGGTCACCGACAAGGCCGCGGGCAAGAAGGGCATGAGCGCCTTCCTCGTGCCCACCGACGCGCCGGGCTACGTGGTGGCCCGCCTGGAAGAGAAGGTCGGCCAGCATTCCAGCGACACGGCGCAGATCAACTTCGACGACTGCCGCATCCCCGCCGAGAACCTGATCGGCGAGGAAGGCGAGGGCTACCGCATCGCGCTGTCCGCGCTGGAAGGCGGCCGCATCGGCATCGCCGCCCAGAGCCTGGGCATGGCGCGCAGCGCGTTCGAAGTGGCCGTGGCCTACGCCAAGGAGCGCCAGAGCTTCGGCACCGCCATCTTCAACCATCAGGCCGTGGGCTTCCGGCTGGCCGAGTGCGCTACGCAGATCGAAGCGGCGCGGCAGCTGATCTGGCACGCCGCCAGCCTGCGCGACGCCGGCCGGCCGTGCCTGACCGAAGCCGCCATGGCCAAGCTGTTCGCCAGCGAGATGGCCGAGCGCGTCTGCAGCGCCGCCATCCAGACGCTGGGCGGCTACGGCTACGTCAGCGACTTCCCGGTCGAGCGCATCTGGCGCGACGTGCGCGTGTGCCAGATCTACGAGGGCACGTCGGACGTGCAGAAGATCCTCATCCAGCGCGCCTTATGAGGATCGTCATCCTCGGCGCGGGGCGGGTGGGCGAGAGCGTCGCCGAGAGCCTGGTGTCCGAGCGCAACGACATCACCCTGATCGATCCCGACCCGCAGCGGCTGCGCGAGCTGGAGGAGCGGCTGGACCTGCGCGGCATGCCGGGCAACGGCGTGCATCCGTCCACGCTGGAGCGAGCCGGCCTGGCCGATGCCGACATGCTGATCGCCTGCGCCATGCAGGACGAGACCAACCTGGTGGCCTGCAAGATCGCGCACGACGTCTTCAACGTCCCGACCACCATCGCGCGGCTGCGCTCGCCCGAGTTCTCCGAGGGCAGCGAGCTGCTCGAGCGCAAGGGCTTCGCGGTGGACCACGTGATCTGCCCCGAGGAATCGGTGGTGCGCTACATCGAGAAGCTGATCCAGTACCCCGAAGCGCTGCAGGTGCTGGAGTTCGCCAAGGGCCTGGCGCAGCTGATCGCGGTGCGCGTCACGCCCGGCAGCCGCTACGCCAACCGCACGCTGGGCGATTTCCACAAGGACTTCCCCGACGCGCCGGTGCGCGTGGTCGCGATCTACCGGCAGGACGAGGAGCAGCCCTGCGTCGCGTCCACCCGCGTGCAGGTCGGCGACGAGGTGTTCCTGCTGGCGGACGAGGACAACCTGCGCAAGGTGCTGGCCGCGGTGCACAGCGCCGACAAGCCGGTGCGCCGCGTGATGATCGCCGGCGGCGGCAACGTGGGCCTGCGCCTGGCGCGCCGGCTGCGCGGCACGGTGGACGTCAAGCTGATCGAGCGCGGCCAGAAGCGCTGCGAGTACCTCGCGGCCGAACTGCCGAGCGACATGCTCGTGCTGCAGGGCGACGGCACCGACGAGGAGCTGCTGGCCGACGAGAACGTGGCCGACATGGACCTGTTCCTGGCCCTCACCAGCGACGACGAGGACAACATCCTGTCGGCCATGCTGGCCAAGCGCCTGGGCGCGCGCCGCGTGCTGGCGCTGATCAACCGGCGCGCCTACGCCGACCTGATCCAGGGCAGCACCATCGACATCGCGCTGTCGCCTTCCCAGACCGTCATCGGCGAACTGCTGGCCCATGTGCGGCGCGGCGACGTGGTGGCGGTGCACAGCCTGCGACGCGGCGCGGCCGAGGCGCTGGAGGGCGTGGCGCACGGCGACGCCAAGACCTCGCGCCTGGTCGGGCGCACCGTGCCCGAGGTCGACGCGCTGCTGCCCGACGGCGTGCGCCTGGGCGCCGTGGTGCGCGGCGAGGGCGATGCCCAGCGCGTGCTCATGCCCAGTCCCGGGACCCGCATCGAAAGCGACGACCACCTGATCATCTTCATCCCGAACAAGAAGCTGGTGCGCGAGGTCGAGCGATTGTTCCAGGTGAGCGCCACCTTCTTCTGATGGAAAGCCTCGGACCGGTCCTGTCGGTGGTCGGTCGCGCCCTGCTGGGATTCGCGTTCGCCTTCCTCGTGCCGCTGGCCTGGGCCTGGGGCCTGGACGAGCCGCGGCTGCGTCCGGTCTGGGAGCTCGGATTCGCCGGCACGCTGGCGGCGGGCGCGCTGCTGGTGCTGCTCACCCGGCGCTTCCGCCGCGAACTGCAGCCCAAGGACGGCTTCCTGCTCGTCACGCTGGTGTGGGTGGTGCTGCCCGCGTTCGCGGCGGTGCCGCTGCTCTACACCGTGCCCGGCATCGACATCGCTTCCGCCTACTTCGAGGCGATGAGCGCGCTCACCGCCACCGGGGCCACCGCGCTCTCGGGACTGGATGCGCTGCCGGTCTCGGTGAACGTGTGGCGCTGCTTCCTGCAGTTCATCGGCGGCCTGGGCATCATCCTGCTGGTGGTGGCGGTGCTGCCGCTGCTGGGCCTGGGCGGCATGCAGATCTACCGGGCCGAGGCGCCCGGGCCGCTGAAGGACACCAAGCTCACGCCACGCATCGCCGAGACCGCGCGCGGGCTGTGGTCGGTGTACTTCACGTTCTCCGCCGCCTGCGTGCTGGCCTACCGCTGGGCCGGGATGTCCTGGCCCGACGCCTTCATGCACATGTGCGGCACCATGGGCCTGGGCGGCTTCTCCTCGCACGACGCCAGCTTCGCCCACTGGAACTCGCCGGCCATCGAAGGCGTCGCCATCTTCTTCATGGCGGCCTCGGGCATCAGCTTCGCGCGCTACTTCATCTGCTGGCGCGTGCGCTCGCTGCGCAACCTGCTGGCCGATTCCGAGGTGCGGTCCTACCTGGCGGTGCTGCTCGCGTCGATCGCGCTGCTCACGCTCATGCTGCGGGAACACGGCGTGCATCCGGAGTTCTGGCCGGCGCTGCGCGCCGCGGCTTTCCAGGTGGTGTCGCTCGCCACCACCACCGGCTACGCCACCGCCGACTACTCGCAGTGGCCGGTGTTCGCGCCGGTGCTGCTGATCTTCCTCGGCTGCTTCGTCTCCTGCGCCGGCTCCACCGGCGGCGGCATCAAGATGGTCCGCATGCTGCTGCTGGTCAAGCAGGCGCGGCGCGAGCTGGTGCGCATCATCCATCCGCGCGTGATCAACCCGGTCACGCTGGGCGGCACCACCGTCTCGTCGCAGATCATCGCGGCCGTCCTCGCCTACATGCTGATCTACGGCGCCACGATCATCGGGCTGACGCTTTTGATGCTGCTCTCGGGGCTGGACCTGGTGACGGCGTTCTCCGCGGTCATCGTCTGCGTCAACAACATCGGCCCCGGCCTCGGGCTGGTCGGGCCGGCCGGCCATTTCGGCGTGCTCACGGATTTCCAGCTCTGGGTGCTCAGCTTCGGCATGCTGGCGGGGCGGCTGGAGCTGCTGTCCGTGTTCGTGCTGTTCACCGGCCAGTTCTGGCGCAAGTGACGGGCACTAAGATCGGACCCGATGAGCAGGATTTCCCGTTTCGATGCCGTGCTGTTCGACTGCGACGGCGTGCTGGTCGACAGCGAACCCATCACCATCGGCGTCGCTGCGCGACATGCTGGAGGAGCTGGGCTGGCCGATGTCGCAGGCCGAGTGCATGCGCCTCTTCATCGGCAAGGCGGTGAAGGACGAGCGCGCGATCATCGAGGCGCGCACCGGCCGGCCGCTCACCGACGAGTGGCTGGTGCGGTTCCGCGAGCGCCGCAACGAGAGCTTGGAGCGCCACCTGCGCCCGGTCGAGGGTGCGGCCGAGGCGGTGGCCGAGTTGCATGCGGCCTGCGGCGGCCGCATCGCCTGCGCCAGCGGCGCCGACCGCTTCAAGGTGGAACTGCAGCTGGCCAAGTGCGGCCTCATGCGCTTCTTCGAAGGCCGCATCTTCAGCGGCCACGAGATGCCCCGGTCCAAGCCCGCGCCCGACGTCTACCTCGCCGCCGCCGCGGCCCTCGGCGTCGACCCGCGCCGCTGCGCGGTGGTGGAGGACACGGTCACCGGCGCCACCGCCGGCGCGGCCGCGGGCGCCATGGTGTTCGGCTACAGCCCGCCGGAAGCGGGCCACGACGCGCCCGCGGCGCTGCGCAAGGCCGGCGCGGTGGCGATCTTCACCCGCATGCAGGAGCTGCCGGCGCTGCTGCGCGGCTGAGCGCCCTCACTGCTGCCGCGGGAAGCGGATCTCGCAGCGCCAGCCGCGCCCGTCCTCGCCGGTTCCCAGCGCCATCCCGGCGTTCATCAGGCGCGCGTACTGCGCCACCAGCGCCAGGCCGATGCCGCCGCCTTCGCCCAGCAGCTGCCCGGTCTCGCCCTGGGCGCCGCGCCGAACCAGCTGGGCCTGCACCTCGCCGGGCAGGCCGGGGCCGTTGTCCTGCACCGAGAGCACCACGTCACCGGGCCGGCGTTCGACGGCCACGGTGACGGCGGGCTGGCCGTCGCTGCCGCCGCCGTAGCGCAGCGCGTTGTCGATCAGGTTGTTCAGCACGCCTTCGACCAGCGAGGCATCGGCCCGCACGCGCACGGGCGCGTCGATGCCCAGCGCGCCCAGGTCCACGCCGGCCGCGTCGGCGCGCGGCAGGAACCGCAGCACGGCGTCGCGCACCAGTTCGTCCAGAGCCACTTCCTCGATGCTCAGGCCGGCCTCGGCCTCGAGCGCGAGCGCCAGGTCGAGCAGCTGGTCCACCATGCGGCTGGCGCGCGCCTGGCTGGCCGCGATCCGCTGCAGCTGCTCGCGCCACGCCACCGGATCCTGCTGCGCCAGCCCGTACTCGGCCAGCGCGCGGATGCCCGCGAGCGGCGTGCGCAGCTCATGCGCGACGTTGCCGGCGAACTCGCGCTGGCCGCGCAGGCTTCGGTCCAGCCGCGCCAGCAGGTCGTTCAGCGCGGCGGCGAGGGTGGCGACTTCGCGGCTGGATTGGCGCACCTGCACGGGCGCGAGGTCGCTCGCGCCGCGGCTGCCGAGCGCGTCTTCCAGTTGCGCCAGGGGCTGCAGTTCCGCGCGGATCTTGCGTCGCAGCCAGGCGGCCAGCACCACCAGCAGCGAAGCCTGCGGCAGCACCGACAGCCAGATCAGCCGCTCCAGTGTCTGGCCGCGTGCGCGAGTGGTCTCGGCCACCACCACCTCGAACGGCAGCGGCGAGTCGCGGTGCACGCTCACGCTGCGCAGCACCGCGCCGTCGCGCTCCACCTCGTGGAAGCGGTAGGGGCCGGGCCCGGGCGGCGCCGACGGCAGGCCGCGCACGCCGGCGACCAGGCGGCCGTCCGCCGCCGTCACGCTGAACTGCATGCGCTCGACCACGTCGAACATCACCCGGTTGACCTCGTCCCGGGTCAGCGCGAGCTCCAGCCGGCCGTCGTGCAGCTGGACGTTGGACGCGATGACGTAGGCGTCCTCCAGCAGCGAGCGGTCGAAGGCGCGTTGCGTGAAGTTGTAGGCGATGCCCACCGCCACGGCCGTGCCCGCCAGCCAGGTCAGCGCCAGCGGCGGCAGCACCTGGCGCAGCAGCCGCGACGAGAGGGGCCGCAGCCCCTCGGATCTCAAGCCTCGGCCTCCAGCAGGTAGCCCAGCCCGCGAAGCGTGCGGATGTGCACGCCGCCGCCCGAGAGCTTCTTGCGCAGCCGCGAGACGAAAGCCTCCAGCGCGTTGTCGCCCAGGTACTCCTGCAGCTCCGACAGCTTGGACGACAGCTCGCGCTTGCTGACCACGCGGCCGGCGGGGGTCATCAGCTCCCACAGCACCTCGAACTCGCGCGCGGGCAGGTCCAGCGGCTGGCCGTGCAGCGTGAAGCGGCGCGTCAGGCGGTCGAGCGCGAGCGCGCCGACCTGCACCTGGTCCTGCGTGCCCTGGGTGCGGCGCACCACCGCGCGCAGCCGCGCCTCCAGCTCGCCGAGGTCGAACGGCTTGCCCAGGTAGTCGTCGGCGCCGGCGTTCAGGCCCGCGATGCGTTCGTCGGTGCGGTTGCGCGCCGTCAGCACCAGCACCGGCGTGCGGTCGCCGCGGGCGCGCGCCGCCTTCAGCACCGTGAGGCCGCTGCCCAGGCCGCTGCGCGGCTGCGGGCCGTGCGGCAGGTTCAGGTCCAGCAGCACGGCGTCGAAGCCCTGCATCTGCCAGACCTGGTCGGCCTCGGTCACCGTCCCGGCAACGTCGACGCGATGGCCGGCGTCTCGCAGGCTGCGCAGCATGACGTCGCGCAGCACCAGGTCGTCCTCGATCAGCAGGATCCGCATGGCAGGGGTTTACAGGCTCTCGGTCCAGCCATGCTACGCAGTTTCCGCAACCCCGCCGGTCAGGCACCGGTCAGGCGCCGCTTGCGCTAATCGATCCGCGGTTCCGTGACCGCGCGAGAGACAGTCATGCGCATCAAAAGTCAGAAGGATTTCTTCGCCGGATTGATGTTTTCAATCACCGGCGCGGCATTCGCCATAGGGGCGACCAACTACACGATCGGCGACGGCGCCCGCATGGGGCCGGGCTACTTCCCGCTCATGCTGGGCATCGTGCTCACCATCCTGGGCGCGATCGTCGTGCTGCAGTCGCTGGTGATCGAGACGGAGGGCGGCGACCGGATCGGCTCGATCGCCTGGAAGCCGCTGTGCTACATCATCGGGGCCAACATCATCTTCGGGGTCTGCCTGGGCGGCTTCCCGAAGCTGGGCATCCCCTCGCTCGGCCTGATCGTGGGCATCTACGCGCTCACCTTCGTCGCCGCGCTGGCCGGCGACGAGTTCAAGTTCAAGGAAGTGGCGGTCCTCGCGACGGTCCTTGCGATCCTCAGTTTCGTGGCTTTCGTCTGGCTGCTGAACCTGCAGTTCCCGGTCTGGCCGACCTTCATCGCAGGCTGACACCGAAAGCACCTCCATGGACCTCCTTGCCAACCTGGCGACCGGCTTCGGCGTCGCCGTCACCCCCATCAACCTGCTCTACGCCTTCATCGGCTGCCTGCTCGGCACGCTGATCGGCGTGCTGCCCGGCATCGGCCCCGTGGCCACCATCGCCATGCTGCTGCCGGCGACCTACGCACTGCCGCCCGTGTCGGCGCTGATCATGCTGGGCGGCATCTACTACGGCGCGCAGTACGGCGGCTCCACCACCGCCATCCTGGTCAACCTGCCGGGCGAATCGTCCTCGGTGGTGACGGTGATCGACGGCTACCAGATGGCGCGCCAGGGCCGGGCGGGTCCCGCGCTCGCGGCCGCCGGCCTGGGCTCGTTCTTCGCCGGCTGCGTGGGCACGCTGATCCTGGCCGCCTTCGCGGCGCCGCTGACCGAAGTGGCCTTCAAGTTCGGCCCGGCCGAATACTTCTCGCTGATGGTGCTGGGCCTGATCGGCGCCGTGGTGCTGGCCTCCGGCTCGCTGGTCAAGGCGGTCTCGATGATCGTGCTGGGCCTGCTGCTCGGCCTGATCGGCACCGACGTCAACTCCGGCGTGGCGCGCTACTCGTTCGACATCCCGGAACTGACCGACGGCGTCGGCTTCATCGTGATCGCGATGGGCGTGTTCGGCTACGGCGAAATCATCATGAACCTGGCCAAGACGGGCGACGACCGCGAGGTGTTCACCGCCAAGGTCACCGGCCTGTTCCCGACCAAGGACGACTTCAAGCGCATGGCGCCCGCCGTGCTGCGCGGCACCCTGCTCGGTTCGGCTCTGGGCATCCTGCCCGGCGGCGGCGCGCTGCTGGCGGCCTTCGCGGCGTACACGATCGAGAAGAAGACCAAGCTGCAACCGGGCGAAGTGCCGTTCGGCAAGGGCAACATCCGCGGCGTGGCCGCGCCCGAGTCGGCCAACAACGCCGGCGCGCAGACCTCCTTCATCCCGCTGCTGACCCTCGGTATCCCCCCGAACGCCGTGATGGCGCTGATGGTGGGCGCGATGACCATCCACAACATCCAGCCGGGCCCGCAGGTGATGACCAGCAACCCGCAGTTGTTCTGGGGCCTGATCGCCTCGATGTGGATCGGCAACGCCATGCTGGTGATCCTGAACCTGCCGCTGATCGGCATGTGGATCAAGCTGCTGACCATCCCCTACCGCTGGCTGTTCCCCGCCATCGTGCTGTTCTGCGCCATCGGCGTGTACTCGACCAACAACAACGTGTTCGACATCTGGATGGTCGCCATGTTCGGCGTGATCGGCTACGCCTTCCTGAAACTGGGGGCCGAACCCGCGCCCCTGCTGCTCGGGTTTATCCTTGGGCCCATGATGGAAGAAAACCTGCGCCGAGCGCTGCTGCTGTCCCGCGGCGACTGGTCGGTCTTCATCTCCCGGCCGCTGTCGGCCAGCCTGCTGGCCGCGGCCCTGGCCCTGTTGGCGGTGGTGCTGCTGCCCTCGATCAAGGCCAAGCGAAACGAAGCCTTCGTGGAGGACTGACCGGAGCGCATGAGGATCCTGCTCGCCGAGGACGACCAGGTACTGGCCGACGCGCTCGGCCGGGTGCTGGCACGCGCGGCCTACGCGGTGGACATCGCTTCCACCGGCGAGCAGGCGGACGTGGCCCTGCAGGCCACGCCCTACGACCTCTGCATCCTGGACCTCGGCCTGCCCGGGGTCCCCGGCCTGGAGGTGCTGCGCCGGCTGCGCGCCCGGCGCTCCACCACCCCGGTGCTCATCCTCACCGCCATGGACGCGCTGGCGGACCGGGTGGCGGGCCTCGACGCCGGGGCCGACGACTACGTCACCAAGCCCTTCGACCTGCCTGAGCTGGAAGCCCGCGTGCGCGCCCAGCTGCGCCGCGGCACCGCCAGCGCCTCGCCGCTCATCCAGCACGGCCGCATCAGCTTCGACAGCGTCGGCCGGCGCGTCCTGGGCGACGGCCAGCCGATCGAACTGTCGGCCCGCGAGCTGGCGGTGCTGGAGGTCCTGCTGCTGCGCGCCGACCGCGTGGTGAGCAAGGAGAACATCGTCAACCACCTCTACGGCTGGGGCGACGATGTCGGCCTCAACGCCATCGAGGTGTACGTGCACCGGATCCGCCGCAAGCTCGAGCCCTTCGGCTGCGAGATCCGCACCGTGCGCGGCATGGGTTACCTGATGGAGCGCCCGCGTGAAGCGGGGTGAGCGGCTCAAGGTCGTCCTGCTGCGGTGGCTGCTCGGCCCGGTGGTCGCGCTGCTCGTCCTCGACACCCTGATCGGCTGGTGGACCGGCTCCAACCTGGCGCACGGCGCCTACGACCGCGGCCTGCACGAGATCGCGCGCGAGGTCGCGCTCCACGTCCACGGCAACGGGTCCGGCCCCCGGCTCGACCTGTCGCCCGCGGCCGAACGCGCGCTGCAGGTCGACCAGGACGACCGCCTGCATGTGCGCGTGTGGGATGCGCGGGGCCGGCCGCTCGGCGGCTCGGGCGCGCTGCAGCCGCCCGAGCCGCTGCCGCCCCGCGACGGCCGCCCGCGCTACCGCTTCGACTCGGTCGACGGGGAATCGGTCCGCGTCGTCACCGCCTGGCTGCCTTACGACGAGGCCGGCCCGGACCAGTGGGTGCTGGTGGGCGTGGCCGAGACCATGAGCAAGCGGCACCGCCTCACGTGGGAGATCGTGGCCAGCCTGGTGGCCGCGCAGGTGGTGCTGATCGCCATGGCCTGCCTGGCCGTCTACTGGGGCGTGGGCCGCGGCCTGCGCCCGCTCGACGCGCTGAGCCGCGCGCTGGCGCGGCGATCGCACCAGGACCTGAGCCCGCTGGACGCGGAACACGCGCCCGAGGAGGTGCGGCCGCTGGTGGAGGAAGTGAACGCGCTGATGGACCGGCTCGGCGGCGCGCTCGACGCGCAGAACCGTTTCGTGGCCGACGCGGCGCACCAGCTCAAGACGCCGGTGGCCGGCCTCAAGGCCCAGGTCGAGGTGGCGCTGGGCGAGGACGACCCGGCCCAGGTGCGGCACGCGCTGGCGCAGGCGCAACTGAGCGCGGAGCGGCTGTCGCGCATCGTGCAGCAGCTGCTGGCGCTGGCGCGCAACGAGCCCGGCGCCGCGGCGGCGGTGCGGCTGCAGTCGGTGGACCTGGGCGCGTTCGCGCTGGAGATCTGCATGGAGTGGGTGCCGCACGCGCTGCGCCGCTCGATCGACCTGGGCTTCGAGGGCCGCGACCAGTCGGCCATGATCGACGCCGACGTGGACCGCCTTCGCGACCTGCTGAACAACCTGATCGACAACGCCGTGCGGTACAGCCGCGAGGGCGGCCGCGTGACGGTGCGGGTGGGCCAGGAAGGAAGCGACCGCACCCTGTCGGTCAGCGACGACGGGCCCACCATCCCGCCTTCGGAGCGCACCCGGGTGTTCGAGCGCTTCCACCGGCTGCTGGGAGGGGAGGCCTCCGGCAGCGGCCTGGGCCTGGCCATCGTCAGCGAGATCGTGGCGCTGCACGGCGCGCGCATCACGCTGGAGGACGACCGCGACGGCACGGGCAACACCTTCACCGTGCACTTCCCGTCGTCCGAAGCGGCCCTGACCGCGTAAGCCTGCCGAAAGCGCGGCGACAAGATCGCGACAGCGCGCCGACAAGAAGCCGACAGCGGCACTCCGTACGCTCACCGGTTCGGGAGGCAAGGGGCTTCCCCCTTTGCTGGAAGACCATCCATGGGACTCTTGTCCACTCCTGAATTCTGGGTCGCGCTGGCCCAGATCATCATGATCAACATCGTCCTGTCGGGCGACAACGCGGTGGTGATCGCGCTGGCCTGCCGCTCGCTGCCCGCCAAGCAGCAGAAGATGGCCATCATCTTCGGCAGCGTGGGCGCCATCGTGCTGCGACTGATCCTCACGTTCTTCGCGGTCTACCTGCTGGAGCTGCCCTACCTGAAGCTGATCGGAGCGGCCCTGCTGCTGTGGATCGGCATCGGCCTGCTCAAGGGCGAGGACGATGAGGGCGAACTCGAGGGCCACGCCAACCTGATGGCGGCGATCAAGACCATCGTGGTGGCCGACCTGGTCATGAGCCTGGACAACGTGATCGGCGTCGCCGCCGCCGCCAAGGGCAACGTGCCGCTGCTGGCCATCGGCCTGATCATCAGCATCCCGCTGATCATCTTCGGCAGCACGCTGATCCTGAAGCTGATGGCGCGCTTCCCGATCATCATCACGCTGGGCGCCGGCCTCCTGGGCTGGGTGGCGGGCGAGATGGCCCTGTCCGATCCGGCGATCCACAACTGGGCCGAGCACCAGCGCACCCTGCACATGCTGGCGCCCGTCCTCGGCGCGCTGCTGGTGGTCGCCACCGGCAAGTACATGGCGCGCATGACGGCCCAAGCCGGCGGCGACGGCCGCGCCGCGCACTGACATGAGCACGCAGCAGATCCTGCTGCCCGTCGACGGGAACGGCGCGCGCACGCAGCGCGCCGTGGCCGAGGCGATCCGCATCCACCGGCAGGAGAACGTGCCGGTGTTCCTGCTCAGCGTGCAGCCCATGGTCTCGCCGCTGGTGGCCTCCTACTTCGGCCGCGCCGAATTGGAGCAACTGCAGCAGGACGCGGGGCTGGAGGAACTGGCGCCGGCGCGCGCCATCCTCGACGCCGCCGGCGTCTGGCACCGCGTGGTGGTGCGCGTCGGGCGCCGCGCCGAGACCATCGCCAACACCGCGCGCGAGATGGGCTGCGACCGCATCATCCTCGGCGCCGCCGACGGCGGCATCTTCGGATCGATGGCGCAGCAGGTGGGGCACTTGCTGGCCGAATCGCGGCGCTGCCGCGTCATCGTCGCCTGACGGCCCTCAGCGCAGGCTGGCGACACCGAGCGCCAGCACCACGGCGGCCATGACCGCCGTCGCGACCCAGCCGAGCCAGCGCAGCCGGCGGCCGATCACGTGCGCGCCCATCACAGACTCGCGCGTCACCAGCAGCATCATCACCGCCATGATCGGCACGGCGATGACGCCATTGAGCACCGCCGACCAGAACAGCTCTCGCACCGGATCGGCCTCGGTGAAGCACAGGGCCACGCCGCCCAGCGTCGCGACCGCGATCACGCCGTAGAAGCCACGCCCCTCGCCGTGGTCCAGCCGCAGCGAGAGGCTGCCCTCCCAGCCGGCCGCCTCGGCGACGGCGTAGGCGGCCGAACCCGCCAGCACCGGCACCGCCAGCAGGCCGGTGCCGATGATCCCCACCGCGAACAGCAGGAAGGCGGCGTCGCCGGCCACCGGCCGCAGCGCCTCGGCCGCCTGCGCCGACGTCTGGATCTCGCCGCCGCCCGCCGCGTGCAGCGTGGCCGCCGTGGCCAGGATGATGAAGAACGCCACCAGGTTGGAGAACAGCATGCCGATGCGCGTGTCCCACTTGATCCGGCGCAGGTAGCGGCGCACCTCGGCGCGCGACTGGTGCCGGCCAGCGCCCCGGGACTCCACTTCCTGCGCCGCCTGCCAGAAGAACAGGTAGGGGCTGATGGTGGTGCCGAACACCGCCACCACCATCAGCAGCGTGTCGCGGTCCGGCGCGAGCTGGGGCAGGGCGATGCGCGCGAGCACTTCGCGCCAGTCCAGGTGCACCATGAACGCGACGCCCACGTAGGCGAGCAGCGCGAGCGTCAGCCACTTGAGCGCGGCCACGTAGGTCCGGTAAGGCAGGAACACCTGCAGCAGCAGGCTGGCCAGCCCGAACGTGACCGCGTAGACGTGCGCCGAGCCGCCCAGCAGCAGCCGCAGCGCCTCGGCCATCGCGGCGAAGTCCGCCGCGATGTTCAGCGTGTTGGCCAGCAGCAGCAGGCCCACCACGCCCAGCAGCACCGGCTGCGGAAACGCGCGCTTGATGTTGGCCGCGAGCCCGCGGCCGGTGACGTAGCCGATGCGCGCGCTGACGATCTGGATCGAGGTCATCAGCGGGAGCGTGAACACCATGGTCCACAGCATCGAGTAGCCGAACTGCGCGCCGGCCTGCGAGTAGGTGGCGATGCCGCTCGGGTCGTCGTCGGCGGCCCCGGTGATCAGGCCGGGGCCGAGCTGGCGCAGCGCCCGCAGGCGGAACCACCGGCGGTGCTGGGTTTCCACCTCGGCATTGTCCGCCCGCGCGGGCGTTCGCGGGGCCGGATCAGTTCCAGCGCGCGGCCATCGAGTCGGCCGAGAAGCGCGC
Source organism: Pseudomonadota bacterium (assembly GCA_023387335.1). Classification (GTDB taxonomy): domain Bacteria; phylum Pseudomonadota; class Gammaproteobacteria; order Burkholderiales; family Burkholderiaceae_C; genus Ramlibacter. The sequence continues at coordinate 41,969 of JAEWIF010000041.1, forward strand.
GTCGCGCGTCACCGCGCCCAGGTCCACGAACTCCATCTCCGACAGCGGGATGCCGCTCACGTCGCGGAACATCTGCTCGCTCCACGCCGCGCTGGGCTCGCCCTGCACGTAGAAGTCCATGCCGATGTCGGCCACGTACAGGCCGTAGCGCTTGGCGGCGGTGGCGATCGCCTTGGCCTGCGGCGTCCAGTGGTCGGGGATGACGAAGCTGGACTTGAGCCGCAGCACCGCGCCGAACGGGATGCCGCCGGGCGTGTCGCCGCCGGCGAAGTGGCGCGCCGGCCAGGAGAACTCGCGGGCCAGCACGTCGTCGCGGAAGGTGACGCGCAGCGCATGGCGGATCTCGCCGCTGTCGGCCTCGGCCGCCTTGGCCACGAAGGGCGTGATCGGCAGGCCCGCGGCATCGCCCGCGGTCCAGCCCGACGGCCGCAGCGACAGCGACTTCAGGTCCCAGGCCGCGCTGGACATCGTGTACCACTGGCCGTTGATGGGGTAGGTGGCGTAGCCCTCCCACAGCCTGCAGGCGCCCTGTTCCACCACCAGCAGGTGGTGGTCGCCGCAGCTGTTGGGATCGTTGCAGGTGCCGCCCTCGTTCTTGAGGTTGTCGCGCGGGATCGGGAAGCGGCGCTGGTTCACCGGCACCGCGCTGCAGTTGCGCTGCAGCGTGTGGCCGCCCGCGCCGTCGTCCACCGCGCAATCGCTCTCGTGCGGCCAGCCGGCCTGGCTGGTCAGGCCCGAGGAACTGAAGTCGTAGAGCACGTTGGCCCAGTCCGTGGTCGCGGCGCTGCCGTCGACGACGTTGTAGGGCATGCCGTAGTAGGCGTCGCGCCGGGTCGGGTCCTCGCCGCGCCACCAGTCGGCGCGGAAGGGCGTGCCGGAGCCGACCGACGCGATCCAGGCCGCGCTGCGGGGATGCGCCGGGAACCGGCTGGTGTCGTCGATGCGGGTGTTGAACACCGCCTCGGGCGGGAACATCTCGCAGTCGCCCAGCTGGGCGACACCGGCGGGCGACGTGGTGCCGACGATGGTGCTGCCCGCGGGCAGGTCGGCCGGCGCGCCGGCGGCGGTGGCACTACCGCCGCCTCCGCCGCCACCGCAGGCGATCAGGGTGGCGACGGCACCGGCCGTCGTCAGCAGGGCGAATGCGCCCCGTCGAAGGTTCTTCTTCATCTTTTCTCCTGGCTCGACAGTTCGACCTGGGATCGTCTCCGGCGCACGCGCCTTACAACCGTGTCGAGAGGCAAAGATGAGGTCGGGGGTCTTACAGCTGGGCAGGCGTTATCGCGAAGCAGTTCACGATCCGAGCCATCCGGGCAGCGTCTGCTCCACAGCGGCCCTCATCCGCCGGGCGTGCGAGCCCGGCCAGTAGGTCCGGCCGCAGCCCGGGCAGCGCCGCGCGGGACCGGGCAGGTCGCGCACGTCGGACGGCAGCAGCGCCTGGCGCTCTTCGGGGGAAAGGGGTTCCGACAGCGGGCTGTTGCACACCGTGCAGCGGGTGAACAGCTCGGTGGGGGGAGGCAGGCGCAGCGACAGGACCACGTCGCGCAGCTGCTCCAGCGGATCGTCGCTGAGCACCTCGTGCGAGCGGTGCGGCTTGAGTTCGCGCAGCAGGTGGCGGTCGCGCGTGAGGAGGATGCGGCGCTGCTCGTTGGCCAGCAGCACCAGGTCGGGATCCGCGAGCTCGGGCTGGAACGTGGTGTCCCAGCCCAGCACGCGCAGCCAGCGCGCCAGGCGCGCCAGCATCGCGTCGGCCGCGAAGCGCGGCGCCGACGCGTCCATGGCGACCTACTTCTTGCCCAGGTTCAGGCGGGCGGCGCCTTCGGTGTAGAGCTTGGTCTTCTCCGCCATGAAGGCGTCCATCTGCTCCACGCCCACGTTCACCAGCTCGAAGCCGGACTTGGCGGCCAGCTCCTTCATCTCCGGATCCTGGTTGAGCGCCAGCCACATGTCGCTCAGGCGCTTGCGCGCTTCCGGCGGCGTGGACTTGGGCACGCCGATGCCGCGGTACGCGCCGTCGACCCAGTCGACGCCCAGCTCACGGAAGGTGGGCACGTCCGGCATCAGCGGGTGGCGCTTTTCCATCGCCACGGCCAGCGGGCGGATGCGGCCCTTGTTGGCGATGGCGAACGGAACGTAGGTGATCGCGCCGTCGACCTGGCCGCCGAGCACCGAGGTCGCCATGTCGCCCGTGCCCTTGAACGGCACGTACACCGACTTGATGCCGAAGGCGGCGTTCAGGCGCTCGTGCGCCGCGTGGTTGGCCGAGTTCAGGCCCGAGCCGCCGAAGTTGAGCTTGCCCGGGTTGGCCTTGGCGGTCTTGAGGAAGTCCTGGAAGTTCTTGATCGGGCTGGACTCCGGCACCACCAGGATGTCGGGGGTGAAGTGGAACCAGAACACCGGCGTGACGTCCTGGGTCTTGTACTGCACCGTGCCTTCGATCGGCTGGAACACGATGTGCGGCAGGTTGACGCCGACCACGTTGGCGCCGTCCGGCGGCAGCTGGTTCATCTGCGTCCACATCAGCGCGCCGCCCGCGCCGGCCTTGTACTGGATGATGGTCTCGATGGCGGGGCACTTCTTCTTGAGCACCACCTGCTGGTGGCGCGCCGAGAGGTCGGACTCGCCGCCCGGCGGGAAGGCCTGCCAGTACATGACGTTCTTGTCGGGGCAGCCCGCCTGGGCCGGGCCCTGCGCCAGGGCCAGCGGCGCCGCGAGCGCCAGGCCGAGGGCGGCCAGCCATTTCTTGTTCATCACCTTCATCGCTTCGTCTCCTAGGTTGGCATGCTTACGAGCACGCTTGTCTCAGAAATTCACCGGTTCAGCAATCGGTGGCAGACCGCATCCGTCACCTGCGCCGTGGTGGCGCTGCCGCCCAGGTCGCGGGTGTGCAGCTTGGCATCGGCGGTGACGGCCTCGACGGCGCTCATGAGGCGTGCCGCCGCGGCGGTTTCGCCCAGGTGCTCGAGCAGCATCACGCAGCTCCAGAACGTGCCCACGGGGTTGGCCAGGCCCTTGCCCATGATGTCGAAGGCCGAGCCGTGGATGGGCTCGAACATGCTGGGATAGCGGCGTTCGGGGTCGACGTTGCCGGTGGGCGCGATGCCCAGGCTGCCGGCCAGCGCCGCGGCCAGGTCGGAGAGGATGTCGGCGTGCAGGTTGGTGGCCACCAGCGTGTCCAGCGAGGCCGGGCGGTTGACCATGCGCGCGGTGCAGGCGTCCACCAGTTCCTTGTCCCACTTGACGTCCGGGAACTCCTTGCTGACCGAGAGGGCGATCTCGTCCCACATCACCATCGCGTGGCGCTGGGCGTTCGACTTGGTCACCACCGTCAGCTGCTTGCGGGAACGCGACTGGGCCAGCTTGAAGGCGAACCGCATGATGCGTTCCACGCCCGCGCGGGTCATCATGCTCACGTCGGTGGCGACCTCGATCGGATGCCCCTGGTGCGCGCGGCCGCCGACGCCGGCGTATTCGCCCTCGGAGTTCTCGCGCACGATCACCCAGTCCAGGTCCCTGGGGCCGCAGCGCTTCAGCGGCGCGTCGATGCCCGGCAGGATGCGAGTGGGCCGAACGTTGGCGTACTGGTCGAAGCCCTGGCAGATCTTCAGGCGCAGGCCCCACAGCGTGACGTGGTCGGGGATCCCGGGATCGCCCGCCGAGCCGAACAGGATGGCGTCGACGTCGCGCAGCTTGTCCAGGCCGTCGGCCGGCATCATCTCGCCGTGCTCGCGGTACCAGTCGCCGCCCCAGCCGAAACTCTCGAAGGAAAAGCGCAGGCCGTCCTGCGAGGCCGCCAGCGCTTCCAGGGCCTTCTGCCCGGCCGGCACCACTTCCTTGCCGATCCCGTCGCCGGGGATGCACGCAATGCGGTAGGTCTTCATCGTCGCTCCGTGGAATGGAAGCGATCGATCATCGGCGCGCGGACGCCTTTCGAATCGGCCCGGGCCTCAAGCCATCGTTCACCCCCAGGTGAACAATCGAACCGGATGCAGGCGGATCAGACCGCCTTGTTCATGTCCACGTCGAGGCCGGACTTGCGCATCTCGCGCGCGACCAGCAGGTGCCACAGGTCGGCGTCGTCCCGGGTGTGCACCTGCAGCAGGCCGTCGAGCTCGGGCGCCAGCGCGCCCTTGCCGGACAAGAGGAAGCAGACCTTGCGGCGCGACAGCAGGCCGAACAGGAAGCCGATCTCCATCAGCGTCTCGGGGCGCAGCCCGGCGGCGCCCGCGGCGGGCGCCAGGTCGGAGGCGGGCATCAGCACGATGGCGTAGTCGGCGCCGCGCACGCCTTCCAGGCGGTCGAGGAAGGTGGTGTCGTCGCTCACCACCGGCGCGCCCAGCGGCACGGCTTCCATGCCGAGCTGGTTGACGAAGGAAGCGACCGAGCGGGTCGTCGCGTCGTCGGAGCCGCCGACGATGGCGACGCGGCGGCCGCTGGCAGCGGCGGGGGCGGTGGAAGTGGACATGGGGGCCTGGGTCGGAGCGGGTGTGGGGGTGGGCGTCGGCGCGGGGGTGGGCGCAGGCGTAGGAGCCGGCGTCGGCGCGGGAGTCGGAGCAGGCGTGGGAGCCGGTGTCGGAGCCGGTGTCGGAGCGGGCGTGGGCGTCGGAGCCGGCGTAGGCACCGGAGTGGGCGCAGGCGTCGGCTTCGGCGCCTGCGAGTTCCTGCCCTTGTCCTTGTGGTTGTTGCCCGGGGCCGGCGCTTTCACTCCGCCCTCGGCGCGCCGGGCCAGCACCCGCATCGCCGAGTTGATGTTGACGATGGCCTTGGTGATGCCGGCCTTGATGCCTTCGCGCAACTCCTCGTCCGTGTAGCGGTCGCCGAAGCTGGTGTCGATGGACGCGTCGAGCGCGCCGACCTTGTGTTCCTTGTAGTCGGGCGTGCCGCCGCCGAGCACGTCGGCCAGCACGTCGTTGAGGCGCTTCTGCAGGCCTTCGATGCGCGGGTCCCAGCGGTCCTGCAGGCCGTTCAGGTCGAAGCGCCGCGCTTCCTGCGCCAGCCGCTCCAGCCGCTCGATCGCGGCTTCGGGATCGGGGCCGCCTGGGTTGCGCGAGGAAGAGTTGCCGTTGGACATGCGATGGCTGCGTGCTGCGGGAGCCCGACTTTAATCCTTCCGGTTGAGCAGAATGCAGGGAAATGACCACACCCGCCGCCTCCGCCGAGATGCAGTTCTTCAGCCTGCTGGTGCGCAGCGGCAGCCTCTCGGCGGCCGCGCGCGAACTGCAGGTGACCACGCCCGCCGTGAGCAAGCGGCTGGCGCTGCTGGAGCAGCACCTGGGCGTGCGCCTGCTGCGGCGCACGACGCGCCGCATGGCGCTGACCGAGGAGGGCGAGGCCTACCTGGCCGACGCACGCCGCATCCTGGCCGACATCGAGGCGCTGGAAGGTCGGCTGCGCGGCCTCACCGAACAGCCCACGGGCCTCTTGCGCGTGAACGCCACGCTCGGCTTCGGCCGCATGCACATCGCGCCGCTCATCTCCGGCTTCGTGCGCGAGCACCCCGGCGTGCAGGTGCAGCTGCAGCTCTCGGCCAGCCCGCCGCCGCTGACGCAGGACAGCTTCGACGTCTGCGTGCGCTTCGGCGAGCCGCCGGACGCGCGCGTCATCGCCCGCCTGCTCGCGCCCAACCGGCGCCTGCTGTGCGCCTCGCCCGGCTACCTGGCGCGTCGCGGCACGCCGAAGACGCCGGCCGACCTGGCGCGGCACGACACCATCGCCATCCGCCAGGGCGACGAGGCCTATGGCGTGTGGCGCCTGCGCTCTGGCAAGCGCACGGAGACCGTGAAAGTGCACGGGCCGCTCAGCAGCAACGACGGCGAGATCGCCGTGCAGTGGGCGCTGGCCGGGCACGGCATCGTGCTGCGGGCGGAGTGGGACGTGGCGCGGTATCTCAAGAGCGGGCGGCTGCGAGAGGTGCTCGCGAACTGGCAGACGCCGCCGGCGGACATCTATGCCGTGTACCCGGTGCAGGTGCAGGGCGCGGCGCGGGTGAAGGCGTTCGTCGAATACCTCGCCCAGCACCTGGGCGAGGGCGCGTAGGCGAAGGGCGCTCAGGCGCTGTCGCGCGCCACGATCGAGAACTCCACGTCCACGATGCGTTCGCGCACCGGCTCGCCGTTGGCGCGCGCCGCGATCATCGCGGCGGCCCGGGTGCCGATGGCGCCGCCGTCCACGCGAACGGTCGTGATGCTCGGCAGCATGCTGGCCGCGTAGTCCAGGTCGCCGAAGCCGACCACGGCCAGCCGCCCGGGCACCTCGATGCCGCGCTGCTGCGCCTCGGTGATCACGCCCGCGGCCATCATGTCGGAGCTGCAGAAGATGCCGTCGATCGCGGGATCGGCGGCCAGCAGTTCGCCCAGGCCCTGGCGCCCGTGCGCATGCGTGGTGGGCGCGGGGACGTACACGACCCGCGCTTCGGGCAGCCCGCGCGCCGCGGCCTCCTGGACCAGGCCCGCGGTGCGTCGCCGGGCCCGCTCGTCGTTGCCGCTCAGCACGGCCAGGCGCCGCCGCCCGCGCTCGTGGAGGTAGGCGCACACGCGCCGGCCGATCTCGTCGTGGGCGAGCCGCAGCAGCATGTCGATGGGATCGGGCGTGGCGTCCCAGGTCTCGATCACGGGGATGCCCGAGGACAGCAGCATGGCGCGCCCTTGCGGCGAATGCATGATGCCGGCGAGCACGATGCCGTCGGGCCGGCGCCCGATGATGGCCCGCAGCAGGTCGTCCTCTCGCGAGCGGCCGTAGCCGCTCTGGCCCACCATCAGCTGGAAGCCGCGCTCTTCCAGCGCCTCGGTCAGCGAGCCGACCATCTCGCTGAACAGCGAGCCCGTCATGGTCGGCACCAGCGCCGTCACCAGGTAGCTGCGCGACGAGCGCAGGCTGTTGGCGGCCAGGTTGGGCACGTAGCCCAGTTGCCGGATCGCCTCGTCGACCCTTTGCCGCGTCTCGGCATTCACCCGCCCCGGGGTGTTCAGCACGCGCGACACCGTCATCGCCGACACGCCCGCCAGCCGCGCGACCTCGCGCAGGGTGACGGAGCCCCGGCCGTGCTCTTCGGCGGCGGTGGCGAGAACGGGGGACGAGGGCGGCATGGGCTGGATTGTTACGGACAAACCCGTAGACATCCATGGATGTTTGCGATAACAATACCGATGTTATCGTTAACAACTCTGCTTTTCCAATCTAGAAGGAGACAGCCCATGAAGAGGATCCTCGCCGCCTGCGCGCTCGCCCTCGGTTTCGCCGCCAGCGCCCAGACCGCCTGGCCGGAGAAGCCGGTCACCATCGTCGTGCCGTTCCCGGCCGGCGGCTCGACCGACATGGTCGCCCGCGCCATCGCCCAGGAAATGCAGACCAAGCTGGGCCAGACCTTCGTGGTCGAGAACCGTCCCGGCGCCACCGGCACCATCGGCGCCGGCGCGGTCAAGCGCGCGGCCCCGGACGGCTACACGCTGCTCGTGTCCTCGCTCGGCGCCTTCGTGGTCGCGCCGCACCTGTTCCAGAACGTTCCGTACGACGCGACCAAGGACTTCGACTACCTGAGCGTGCCGGTGCAGGCGCCCAACGTGCTGGTGGCCAGCTCCGACCAGAAGGCGCGCAAGGTCGCCGACGTGATCGCCGAGCTCAAGGCCAAGCCGGGCAAGGTGAGCTTCGCGAGCTCCGGCAACGGCTCGTCCGACCACCTGTCGGCCGAACTCTTCTGGCAGCAGACCGGCACCGAAGGCCTGCACATTCCCTACAAGGGCGGCGCGCCGGCCATCAACGACCTGCTGGGCAACCAGGTGCAGTACTCGTTCCAGAACGTGAACGCCGTGCTGCAGCACATCCGCTCCGGCAAGCTGCACGCCATCGCCGTCACCGGTGACAAGCGCTCGCCCGTGCTGCCCGACGTTCCCACGCTGGCCGAAGCCGGCGTCAAGGGCGCGGAGGTCTATTCCTGGCAAGGCCTGGCCGCGCCGAAGAACCTGCCGCCGGCCGTGCGCGACAAGATCGCCAACGCCGCCATCGCCGCCATCAACGAGCCCGCGGTGAAGAAGCGCATGCTCGACCAGGGCCTGGAGATCGTGGCCAGCAAGCCGGCCGAGTTCGCCGCCTTCCAGCAGCGTGAGTTCGCCCGCTGGCGCGACCTGATCAAGGCGCGCAAGATCACCGCGGACTGACTTCACCTCCAGCAGTAGCCATCGCATGAGTTCCACGCCCGTCATCACCGCACTGCGTGTCGTCCCCGTCGCGGGACACGACGACATGCTGCTCAACCTCAGCGGCGCGCACGCGCCGTTCTTCACCCGCAACGTGGTCATCCTGACCGACAGCAGCGGACGCACGGGCGTGGGCGAAGTCCCGGGCGGCGAGAAGATCCGCCAGACGCTGGAGGACGCCACGCCGCTGGTGGTCGGCCAGTCGATCGGCAACCACCAGGCGGTGCTCAATGCGATGCGCAAGAGCTTCGCCGACCGCGACGCCGGCGGCCGCGGCCAGCAGACGTTCGACCTGCGCGTGGCCATCCACGCGGTCACGGCCGTCGAATCGGCGCTGCTGGACCTGCTCGGCCAGTTCCTGGGCGTGCCCGTGGCCGCGCTGCTCGGCGAAGGCCAGCAGCGCGACGCCGTGCAGATGCTCGGCTACCTGTTCTTCGTCGGCGACCGCCGCAAGACCGACCTGCCGTACCGCGGCGAACCCGGCGCGGCCGACGACTGGAGCCGCCTGCGCCACGAGGCGGCGATGACGCCCGAGGCCATCGTCAAGCTGGCCGAAGCGGCGCACGAGAAGTACGGCTTCCAGGACTTCAAGCTCAAGGGCGGCGTGCTGCGCGGCGAGGAGGAGGTCGAGGCCATCCGCGCGCTGCACGAGCGCTTCCCGCAAGCCCGCTGCACGCTGGATCCCAACGGCGGCTGGCTGCTCAAGGACGCGGTGCGCATCACGCGCGACCTGCACGGCGTGATGGCCTATGCCGAGGACCCGTGCGGCGCCGAGGGCGCGTTCAGCGGCCGCGAGGTGATGGCGGAGTTCCGCCGCGCCACCGGACTGCCCACCGCCACCAACATGGTGGCGACCGACTGGCGCGAGATGGCGCATGCGCTCTCGCTGCAGTCGGTGGACATCCCGCTGGCCGACCCGCATTTCTGGACCATGGCCGGCTCGGTGCGCGTGGCCCAGACCTGCCAGGCGTTCGGCCTGACCTGGGGCTCGCACTCCAACAACCACTTCGACATCTCGCTGGCCATGTTCACCCACGTGGGCGCGGCCGCGCCGGGCCGCGTGACGGCCATCGACACGCACTGGATCTGGCAGGACGGCCAGCGCCTGACGAAGGAACCGCTGCGCATCGAAGGCGGCTACGTGCAGGTGCCCAAGAAGCCGGGGCTGGGCATCGAACTCGACATGGCCGAGCTGGAGAAGGCGCACCAGCTGTACCTGAAGCACGGCCTGGGCGCGCGCGACGACGCCATCGCCATGCAGTTCCTGGTGCCGGGCTGGAAGTTCGATCCCAAGAAGCCCTGCCTCGTCCGCTGATCCCCTCCCTTTCCCTTTCTCTTTCCTTCTCTCGAATCCTCATGAGCTTCACGCCCCAAGAACTCAAGACCATCATGGGCTCCGGCCTGCTGTCCTTCCCCGTGACGGACTTCGACGCGCAAGGCAACTTCCATCGCGCCGGCTACGTCAAGCGCCTGGAATGGCTGGCGCCCTACGGTGCCAGCGCGCTGTTCGCGGCCGGCGGCACCGGCGAGTTCTTCTCGCTCACGCCCGAGGAATATCCCGAGATCATCAAGACCGCCGTGGACGTGTGCCGCGGCACGGTGCCCATCATCGCGGGCGCCGGCGGCCCGACGCGCCAGACCATCGCCTACGCGCAGGCCGCCGAGAAGGCCGGCGCGCACGGCATCCTGCTGCTGCCGCACTACCTGACCGAAGCGGGCCAGGAAGGCCTGGCCGCGCACGTCGAGGCGGTGTGCAAGAGCGTCGACTTCGGCGTCATCGTCTACAACCGCGCGCAGGCCCGCTACACGCCCGCGACGCTGGCGCGCCTGGCCGATCGCTGCCCCAACCTGGTGGGCTTCAAGGACGGCGTGGGCGACATCGAGGCGATGGTCGCGATCTACCAGAAGATGGGCGACCGCTTCAGCTACCTGGGCGGCCTGCCGACGGCCGAGGTCTATGCCGCCGCGTACAAGGCGATGGGCACGCCGGTGTACTCGTCCGCGGTCTTCAACTTCATCCCGAAGACGGCGATGAAGTTCTACGAGGCCGTCCGCGACGACGACATGGCCACCCAGCACCGGCTGCTGAAGGACTTCTTCATGCCCTACCTGGAGATCCGCAACCGCATGCCGGGCTACGCGGTCAGCATCGTCAAGGCGGGCGCGAAGATCGTCGGCCACGACGCCGGCCCGGTGCGCCCGCCGCTCACCGACCTGAAGGCGGATGAGGTCGCGCAACTGGCCGCGCTGATCGACAAGCTCGGCGGCGAGTAGCCTCGCACCAACTCATCCGTAGCGGGGGGCCCCATTCGCGGGAGGCAGTCGATATAGTCGTTCTCCCCTTTCCACGGTGAGAGACGTCCAATGAAGAAACTGTCCCATCGCACCCGCCTGGCCTGCTGCGGCCTGGCCGCCGTGTTCGCTTTGCAGACCACCGTCGCGCAAGCCGAGATGCTGGGCCCGGAAGCGGTCCTGGAGTCGTCGGCGTCCACGCAGGCGGACCGTGATCGCGAGAAGGTCAAGCAGTTCCTGGATAGCAACAAGCTCCAGGACCGCCTGCGCACGCTGGGCGTGGACGGCCTCAACGCCAACGCGCGCGTCGACGCGATGACGCACGAGGAAGTGCACGCGCTGGCCCAGCGCATCGACGCCATGCCGGCCGGCGGCGCGCTGAGCGACCGCGACATCATCCTCATCCTGCTGGTCGCGCTGCTGGTGGTGGTCGTTCTCTGACGCCTCGCGGGCGCGAGCGTCACAATCGGCGCATGAATCGCCGATGGATGCTCAGCGCCCTGGTCCTCGCGCCGATCGGCCGCCTGCTCGCGCAGGAGGTGGAGGGCACGCCGCGCCACAAGGTCTCCGCCGCGCAACTGCACCGCGCGCTGTCGGAGCGATTCCCCGTCAAGTTCGGCATCGAGGACCTGTTCGCCCTGCAGGTCGGCTCGCCGCGCCTGCTGCTGCTGCCGGCGCGCAACCGGCTCGGGGCGGGGCTCACCGCGCAGGCCAGCGGGCCGGTGCTGCGCGACGCGCTTCCGACCGGCGAGGTCGACGTCTCCTTCAGCGTTCGCTACGAGGCCCGCGACCGGACGGTGCGTGCCTACGAGCCCGAGATCCTGGACGTGCAGCTGCCGGGGATGCAGCCCGGCGCCGTCGGCGCGTTGCAGAAGGTGCTGGCGGGAACGGCGAAGGACGCCCTCGGCGACATCGTGCTGTACCAGTTCACCGAGAAGGAACTCGCGGTCGCGGACACGATGGGATTCGTGCCGGAGAAGCTCGCCGTCGTCGACGACGGGCTGATGATCCTGTTCGGACCGAAGGCGCGCTGACTCAGTGGCGGTGGCGGTGGCCGCCGCCGAAGCGCCCGAAGAAGCCGAGGCTGATCGATGGATAGAACGCCGGCCCGTAGTACACGGGCGCCGGCGCCACGTAGACCGGCGCCGGCTGCACGACGACCGGCGCGGGGGCCACGGGGGCGCCGTTGCTGTAGACCACCGGCGCGCTCGGATAGCTCGTGTAGGCGGGGTAGGCCGGATAGACCGCGCAGCCGCCCAGCAGGCCCGCCATGGCGAGCACTGCTGCTCCGGTCGTGATGCGTCTGACGTTCATGCCGCGATCGTCCTCTTTCAGGACGGCCGCAGCATGGCTCGCGAGCAAAGTTCGCGAGCGGATGTAAACGACGAGCAGGATTTTGCTTACTGGGCGGCGGGAGCCGCCATCGCGCGCTCGACGCCGCCATGGTTTCCGCATTCGGCGGTGGTGACCGTCCAGGCGCCGTCGCGACACATCACGGTCTGCCGCGCGGGGCCGGCGCCCATCGCGGTGGTGGTGGAGCCCGAGGGGTTCATCGCGCAGCCCGAGGCCATCGCGGCCAGGATGAGAGCGGGGATGGAGAGGGACGGGATTCTCATGTTGACCTCCAGTGAGTTGAAACGCCACGCAGTAAAGACCGCGAGCGACCCACGCATCGAGTGGCCCGTCTCCTATATCGGTGTAGGACGCGAATGATGCTGTTGTCGCGAAGGGCGTGAGCGCCGAGCTCGCTTCGCCGCAAAAGCAACTGGGCTGGATTCACGGCAGACTACGGGCTCCTCATCCCTGGTCCATCGAATGTCCGATTCCATCACCACCGTCGCGCGCGTCCTCGTCGAAGCGCGCCGGAACAACGCTCCCGCGGACGCCGCGCCTCTGTCGTCGCTGCTGCAGACCCCCGACGCGGCCTATGCCGTGCAGGCGCGCGTCGCGCAGGAGCTGAAGTGGTTCGATGCGGGCGTGCCCCGCTTCTGGAAATCGGGCGGACCCAAGCGCGATGGCGCGCTCACGCACGCGCCCCTTCCACCCGCGATGGTGTGGAACGGCCCGGCGGATGCGAGCAGCAGCCACTTCAACATGCGCATCGTCGAAGCGGAGATCGCGCTGCGGCTCGCGCGCGACGTCACGCCCGAAGAAGCGGCGAAGCTCACGCACGACGACGCGCCCGGCCTCGTGGACGCGATGACCGTCTCCATCGAGCTGGTCGATTCGCGCTGGCGCGATCCGCAGCAGGCCACGCCGCTGCTGAAGCTGGCCGACCAGCAGTCGCACGGCGCGCTGGCGCTGGGCCAATGGATCCCGTTCGCTCCGCGCGCGTGGGACCGGCAGACCTGCCGCGTGCAGATCGGCAATGCGCCCGCGCGCGAGTTCGTCGGCACGCACACGCTGTCCGATCCCGCGTGGCTGCTTCCGATCTGGCTGCGGCACGTCACCTCGCTCGAGGGCCGCGCCGTGCCCAAGGGAACGGTCGTCACCACCGGCAGCTGGTGCGGCATGCTGCCCGCCGCCGCGGGCGACCGCGTGCACGTGGCGTTCGAAGGCGTCGGCGAAGTCGAAGTGCGCTGCTAGCGCGCTTCCTTTCCGTCATCCCCGCGGAGGCGGGGACCCCGTGCTTCCCTCCCGCAGCGGGCCGAGCAGATGCTTGAGCCCGTTGTGGTCGATCTCGTGCATGAGCGCCAGCAGGCGCCCCAGCTCTCCGGACGGAAAGCCCTCGCGCGCGAACCAGTTCAGGTAGTTGCCCGGCAGGTCGGCGATCAGCGTGCCCTTGTACTTCCCATAGGGCATCTGCACCTGCACCAGCCGTATCAGATCGTCCGACATGGGCGGCGAGTCTAGTGAGGGCGGAGCCTGCTTGCCCAGCCGATCATCGCCTTGACAATGATTGTCTAGGCAACTAATATCGCGTCTCATGTCAGCCGCCGAATCCCCCACCCGTCCGCCGACGCGCAGGCCGTCGCCGCGCGACACCGCGTTCTACACGCCCGAGCAATACCGTCCCGAAGACAACGTCGTCTACCTGATGCGCCGGCTGCTCGGCAGCGTCGGGACGCATGTCCAGCACGAGCTGGACCCCACCGGCCTGACCAACGCCCAGTGGATCCCGCTCTACAAGCTGCACTTGGGCCATGCCACGACGGCGGCCGAGCTGGCTCGTGAATGCCAGCTGGATGCGGGCGCGATGACGCGCACGCTCGACCGGCTGGAAGCCAAGGGCCTGGTGCGCCGCGCGCGGTCGCTGGAAGACCGCCGCGTGGTGAAGCTGGAGCTCACCGCCAGCGGCGCCGAAGCGGTCAGCCACGTACCGGAAGCGCTGTGCAAGGTGGTCAACGGCTACCTGCGCGGTTTCACCCGCCAGGAATGGCTGCTGCTCAAGGACATGCTGGGCCGCATGCTGGCGAACGGCGCCGAATACGAACAAGAACTGCGAAAGGAAGCCTGATGCGCCGCGCTCCCTCACTGGCCGCGCTGGTGGCCGCCCTCGCGCTGGCCGGCTGCGCCAGCTTCTCCGGCATCGAGCCTGCATCGAAGCTGAGCGATCCCGCCACCGTGACGCCAGCGAATGCCGCGTCCACCGTGCCCGCCGTCGCGCCGCAATGGTGGAAAGCCTTCGGCGACCCGCAACTGGACACGCTCGTCGACCAGGCCCTCGCCGGCAGCCCCACGCTGAAGGTGGCGCAGGCCCGCCTGAACCGCGCCCGCGCGGTGCTGGAAGTGGCCAACGCCGCCACGCTGCCGCAAGTGGAAGGCTCGCTCGACGTGCGCCGCCAGCGCTACACCGAGACCGGCGCCGTGCCGCCGCCGCTGGCCGGTTCCATCCGCGACTCCGGAACGCTGCAACTGGGCGCCAGCTGGGAGATCGATTTCTTCGGCAAGTACGCCCAGGCGCTGGAAGCCGCGCTCGGCGGCGCCCGCGCCTCGCAGGCCGAGGTGGACGCCGCCCGCGTGCTGCTGGCCAGCCAGGTGGCCCGCGGCTATTTCCAGCTGGCGCGCGTCAACGACCAGCTGCAGGTGGCGCAGCGCAGCCTGGCCCAGCGCGACGAGCAGCTGGGCCTGGTGCGCGATCGCGTCCGTGCCGGCCTGGACACCACGCTCGAACTGCGCCAGAGCGAAGGCGCGCTGCCCGAAGCCCGCCAGCAGATCGAGGCGCTCAAGGAGCAGGCCGAGCTCACGCGCAACGCGCTCGCCGCCCTGGTCGGCAAGCCCGACCTGCGCATCGAGCCGCGCTCGCTGGCGCAGGCCCATCCCGTCTCCGTTCCCGACACCCTGCCCGCCGACCTGCTGGCCCGCCGCGCCGACATCACCGCCGCCCGCTGGCGCGTGGAAGCGGCCACGCACGACGTGGCGAGCGCGAAGGCGCAGTTCTATCCCAACGTCAACCTCTCGGCGTTCCTCGGGCTTTCGAGCATCGGCCTGTCGAACCTGATGGATTCGGGCAGCCTGCAGTGGGGCGTCGGTCCCGCGCTGCACCTGCCGATCTTCGATGCCGGCCGGCTGCGCGCCAACCTGCGCGGCAAGACCGCCGACCTGGACCTCGCGGTCGAGAGCTACAACGGCGCGCTGCTCGACGCGGTGCGCGACGCCGCCGACCAGGTGGCCTCGTCGCGGTCCATCGTGCGCCAGCAGGTCCAACAGCAGCAGGCGCAGCAGGCCGCCGAAAGCGCCTACGAGATCGCGGTGCAGCGCTACCGCGCCGGCCTGGGCACCTACCTGAACGTGCTGTCGGCCGAGACCGCCGTCCTCAACCAGCGCCGCCTGGCCGTCGACCTGGCCGGCCGCGCGCTCGATACGCAAGTGCAGCTGATGCGCGCCCTCGGCGGTGGCTTCGAGCCCGATGCCGACACCGCCCGCCTGGCTGCCCGCAACAACTGATATCCGAAAGAACAACGCCATGAGCAACACGCCCGACAACACTCCCGCCGTGCCCGACCGCCGCGCGCAGCGCAAGAAGGGCCTGCTGGCCCTCTCCGCCGTCGTCCTCGTGGGCGGCATCGCCTGGGGCGGCTACGAGTGGCTGGTCGCCAGACACTACGAGAGCACCGACAACGCCTACGTGCAGGGCAACGTCGTGCAGATCACGCCGCAGATCGGCGGCACCGTGCTGTCGCTGCTCGCCGACGACACCGACTTCGTCAAGGCGGGCCAGCCGCTGGTGCGCCTCGATCCGGCCGACGCGCAGGTTTCGCTGCAGCAGGCCGAGGCCAACCTGGCGCAGACCGTGCGCCAGGTGCGCACCCTGTTCGCCAACAACGGTTCGCTGGCCGCGCAGGTGCAACTGCGCCAGGCCGACATCGCCAAGGCGGAGTCGGAAGTGCGCCGCGCCACCGACGACCTCGAGCGCCGCCAGTCCCTCACCGGCAACGGCGCGGTGTCCAAGGAGGAGCTGAACCACGCCCAGGCGCAACTGGCCAATGCACGCAGCGCGCTCGCCGCGGCCCAGGCCGGCGTCTCCGCCGCGCGCGAACAGCTCGCCAGCAACCAGGCCCAGACCGAGGGCACGACGGTGGAGCAGCACCCCAGCGTGCAGGCCGCCGCGGCCAAGGTGCGCGAAGCCTGGCTGGCGACGCAGCGCGCCGCGCTGCCCGCGCCGGTGGATGGCTACGTCGCCAAGCGCACCGTTCAACTCGGCCAGCGCGTCGCCGCCGGCACGCCGCTGATGTCCATCGTCCCGCTGCAGCAGGTCTGGGTGGACGCCAACTTCAAGGAAGTGCAGCTGCGCAGCATCCGCATCGGCCAGCCGGTCAAGCTCACCGCCGACGTGTACGGCGAGAAGGTGGAATACCAGGGCAGCGTGGCCGGCCTGGGCGTGGGCACGGGCGCGGCGTTCGCGCTGCTGCCGGCGCAGAACGCCACCGGCAACTGGATCAAGGTGGTCCAGCGCGTGCCCGTGCGCGTGGCGCTCGATCCCGAGCAGCTGGCGCGCCATCCGCTGCGCGTGGGCCTGTCGATGACGGCCACCGTCGACGTGCGCGAGCAGGGCGGCAAGACGCTGGCGGATGCGCCGCGCGCCGACGCGGTCGCGACCACGCCGGTGTTCGCCACCCAGGACGCGGGTGCCGACGAAGCGGTGCGCCGCATCGTGGCGGCCAACCTGGGCCGTGCGCCGGAGCGCGTCGCCCAGCCCGCGCCCGCGAACAAATCAGCGGTGCCCGCCACCGCTTCGGTCGCGGCCTCGAGCGGGGTGCACTGATGTCGGCGCCCGCTGGCGCGCACGTCGCGCCTCCGCCGCTGGAAGGCGCGGCGCGGGTCTGGGGCACCATCGCCCTGTCCGCCGCGACCTTCATGAACGTGCTGGACACTTCCATCGCGAACGTCTCGCTGCCGGCCATCGCCGGCGACCTGGGCGTCAGTCCCAACCAGGGCACCTGGGTCATCACCAGCTTCGCGGTGGCCAACGCCATCGCGGTGCCGCTGACCGGCTGGCTGTCGCAACGCTTCGGCCAGGTGCGGCTGTTCGTCGCCAGCGTGATGCTGTTCGTGCTCGCGTCCTGGCTGTGCGGCCTGGCGCCCAGCATGCCGCTGCTGATCGCCTTCCGCGCGCTGCAGGGCTTCGTGGCCGGGCCGATGATCCCGCTGTCGCAATCGCTGCTGCTGGCCAGCTACCCGCGCGCTCTCGCGGGCCTGGCGATGGCGATGTGGGCGATGACGACGCTCGTCGCGCCGGTGCTGGGGCCGCTGCTGGGCGGCTGGATCACCGACAACATCAGCTGGCCCTGGATCTTCTACATCAACGTGCCGGTGGGCATCGTCGCCGCCGCGGCCTCGTGGGCGCTGTTCCACAAGCGCGAGAGCGTCATCCGCCGGCTGCCGATCGACAAGGTGGGCCTCGCGCTGCTGGTGGTGTGGATCGCCGCGCTGCAGATGATGCTGGACCTGGGCAAGGAGCACGACTGGTTCGACTCGCAGCTGATCGTGGCGCTGGGCGTGATCGCGCTCGTGGGCTTCGCCTTCTTCCTGATCTGGGAGCTGACCGACGAGCATCCGGTGGTGGACCTGCGCCTCTTCGCGCGGCGCAACTTCTGGGCGGGCACGCTGACCACCTCGGTCGCCTACGGCCTCTTCTTCGGCAACGTGGTGCTGCTGCCGCTGTGGCTGCAGCAATTCATGGGCTACACGTCGACCGACGCGGGCATGGTCATGGCGCCGGTGGGCCTGCTGGCCATGGTGCTCTCGCCGGTGGTCGGCAAGACCGTGGGCAAGGTCGACGCGCGGCTCTACGCCACCTTCGCCTTCGTCGTGTTCGGTCTCGTGATGTGGCTGCGATCGAACTTCAACACCACGGCCGACATGTCGACCATCCTGGTGCCCACCGTCGTGCAGGGCGTGGCGATGGCGTTCTTCTTCATCCCGCTGATGACGATCACGATGTCGGGGCTGTCGCCCGACCGCATCCCGGCGGCGAGCGGCCTCACGAACTTCGTGCGCATCACGGCCGGCGCCATGGGCACCTCGATCTCCACGACGATGTGGGAGAGCCGCGCGGCGCTGCACCACGCGCAGCTGGCCGAGGCGGTGAACCCGGCCAATCCGGCGGTGGGCCCGGTGTGGAGCGGCCTGTCCGCCGGCGGCCTCACGCAGGACCAGATCGTCGCGCAGGTCAACCGCCTGGCCGACCAGCAGGCCTTCACGATGGCGGCCACCGACCTGTTCTGGCTGTCCGCGGCGCTGTTCGTGCTGCTGATCCCGCTGGTGTGGTTGACCCGGCGGCAGTCGGGTGGCGGCGGTTCGGACGCTGCCGCGGGCGCGCACTGATGCCGCTCGACTACCTCCTCTTCGACTTCTCGGACGAGGAGGGCGGTGCCGGCAGCTTCGACGCGATGGTGTCGGTGCTGCCGGATCGCCTGCCGGCACTGATCGGCGAGATCGAGGCCGTGCTGCGATGGGCGCATCGCGAGTTCGGCGCGCCTTCCGACGACGAAGGCGACTGGGACTTCGAATTGCAGGCCACCTGCGAGCCGGACACGCCGCTGCACGCGGCGTACGAAGCCGCCTCGGGGCGGCTGTCCCTGTCTCCCGAAGGCGATGCGCGCACGACGCTGAGCCTCACGCTCAGCGGTTCGAACTCGTTCTGCGAAGCCTTCCGCCAGGCCTTTCCGGCCTCGGACTGAAGCGACATCTTTCTTTGCCCGACCCGTACCCGCCGTTTGCCGGCGGTTTGCAATGGTCCTCGACCATGGAGGCTCCCAACAAGGAAACAAGGAGCGAACGAACCATGAAATCCAGGACCATCGCATGCGGCATCGCGATCGCCGCTCTGGGCTTTTCTTCCCTTTCCTTCGCCCAGCCGGCCCGCGTCGAGGCGAACCGCGATGCGCGCGAAGCTCGACAGGACATCCGCGACGCCCAGCGCGACCTGCGCCGTGCGGACAACCCGCGCGAAGCCCGCGAAGCGCGGCGCGATCTCCGCGAAGCCCAGCGCGACCTGCGCGAGGCGCGCAACGACCGGCGCGACGCCCGCCGCCACTACTACAACGCGCGCGGGCCGGAGTTCCGCCGCGGAGGGCGGCTGCCCGTGGAGCTGCGCGAGCGCTACTACGTGGTCAACAACTGGCATGGCCATCACCTGTACGCGCCGCCCCGCGGCTATCAGTGGGTGCAGGTGGGGTCGGACTACGTCCTTTCAGCGATCGCGACGGGGATCATCGCGAGCCTGGTCCTCAGCAACTGATCGATCTCCGGGGAGGCCGCGCCTAGACTCGAGGCGATGCGGACTCCCGGACTCTTCGACGACATCGACGCCCGCGCGGTCGACCCCATCGGCCCGCGGGCCTGCATGCTGCGCGGCTTCGCGCTGCCGTTCGCGCAGGAGCTGCTGTCGGCGATCGAGCGGATAGAGCAGGCGGCCCCATTCCGCCACATGGTCACGCCCGGCGGTTTCACCATGTCGGTGGCGATCACCAACTGCGGCTCTCTGGGCTGGACGAGCGATGCGCGCGGCTACCGCTACGCGGCGCAAGAC
Source organism: Pseudomonadota bacterium (assembly GCA_023387335.1). Taxonomy (GTDB): domain Bacteria; phylum Pseudomonadota; class Gammaproteobacteria; order Burkholderiales; family Burkholderiaceae_C; genus Ramlibacter. The sequence continues at coordinate 61,427 of JAEWIF010000041.1, forward strand.
CCGGAGACCGGCTCGCCCTGGCCGGCCATGCCCGGCGTTTTCACCCGGCTCGCGCAAGCAGGCCGCGGAGTCGGCGGGCTTCGACGGGTTCGCGCCCGACGCCTGCCTGGTCAATCGCTACGCGCCCGGCGCGCGGTTGAGCCTGCATCAGGACAAGGACGAGCGCGATCATTCCGCGCCCATCGTGTCCGTGTCGCTGGGCATGGACGCGACCTTCCTCTTCGGTGGCCACAAGCGGACCGACCGGCCCGCGCGGCTGCCGCTGCGCCACGGCGACGTGGTCGTGTGGGGCGGCGAGGACCGGCTGCGCTACCACGGCGTGCTGCCGCTCAAGGACGACCCGCATCCGCTGCTGGGAAGCCAAAGGATCAACCTGACGTTCCGCAAGGCCGGGTGAACCGGAAGGCCGCGCCCGCAGAATCGGAGGAATGAACCTCCTGAGGAGATACCTCAAGCCGCAGCGCAAGCTGGTGGCCCTCGCACTGCTGCTGGCCGCGCTGAGCCAGGTGATGGCGCTGGTCGATCCCATCATCTTCGGATGGCTGGTCGACGACTACGCCAACCAGCGCCACGTCAAGAGCGACCAGGAGCTGGTGAGCGGCGCCTTGCGGCTGCTGGCGCTGGCGGTGGCCGTGGCCATCGCCTCGCGCGCCTGCAAGGCCATGCAGGACTACGTCACCCGCCTCGTGGTGCAGCGCTTCGGCACCCAGATCTTCAACGACGGCCTGCGCCAGACGCTGCGCCTGCGCTACCACGAGTTCGAGGACCAGAGCAGCGGCGAGACGCTGTCGCTGCTGCTGCGAGTGCGGCGCGACACCGAGCGGTTCATCAAAGCGTTCATCAATGTCCTCTTCGCTTCGCTGGTGGGCCTGGCGTTCCTGCTCTGGTACGCGATCACCAAGAGCTGGCTGCTGGTGCCGGTGTTCCTGGTCGGCCTGCTGGTGCTCGGTGGACTTTCAGGGTTGCTCAGCCGGCAGATCCGCAGCCAGCAGCGCGCGCTGAACCGCGAGACCACGCGCAACGCCGGCTTCATCACCGAGAGCCTGCGCAACGTCGCGCTGATCCGCAGCCTGGGCCTGACGTTCCGCGAGATCCGGCGGCTGGAGGCGCAGACGCAGGTGATCTTCGACCTGGAGATGGCCAAGGTGCGCCGCATCCGCTGGCTGGCCTTCCTGCAGGGCTCCACGCTCAGCCTGCTCAAGCTGTCGGTGCTGTTCGCGCTGCTCTGGCTGATCTTCCGCGACGTGCTGTCGACCGGCGAGCTGATCGCGATGCAGTTCATCTCGGTCGGCATCCTGGCCCCCCTTCAGGAGCTGGGCTCCATCATCCTGGCGTGGCGCGAGGCGAGTTCGTCGATGGCGAACTTCGCCGAGCTGATGGCCAAGCCGATCGACCAGCGGCCCAAGGACGCGGTGCACGTCGGGCCGATCGAATCGCTGCGGTTCGAGCATGTGGTGTTCCGCCACCGCGGCGCCGAGGAGAACGCGCTGGACGACGTCAGCTTCTCCGCGCGGCGCGGCGACACCATCGCCTTCGTCGGGCCATCGGGCTCGGGCAAGTCCACGCTGGTGAAGCTGCTGCTGGGCCTGTACCGGCCCGCTTCCGGCGAGGTCTTCTTCAACGAGATCAGCACGCGCAAGCTGCGCTACAACGAGGCGCGCCGCCAGGTCGGCTACGTCACGCAGGAGACGACCCTCTTCGCCGGCACGGTGCGCGAGAACATGCTGTTCGTGCGTCCCGACGCCACCGACGCGCAGATCCTTGCCGCGCTGGAGCATGCGCAGTGCGCGACGCTGCTCGCGCGGCTGCCGCAGGGGCTGGACACCCTGGTCGGCGAGAGCGGCACCAAGCTGTCGGGCGGCGAGCGCCAGCGCCTGTCGATCGCCCGGGCCCTGCTGCGCGAGCCGCGGCTGCTGGTGTTCGACGAGGCGACTTCAGCGCTCGACTCGCTGACCGAGCAGCAGGTCACCGAGACCGTGCGCCGCGTCTCCGAGGAGCGCACCCAGATCACGCTGCTGATCGCGCACCGCCTCTCCACCGTTCTGCACGCCGACGCGATCTACGTGCTGGAGAAGGGCCGCGTGGTGGAAAGCGGCAGCCACGCGGAGCTGGTGGCGCAGAAGGGCCTGTACTACGCGATGTGGCGCCAGCAGATCGGGGAGCGCGAAGCCGCGCCGGCCGGGCCGCCGCGAGAAGAGGACGACGCGGACGACACCGGGCTCATCGCGAACCCGATGCTCGAACCGTAGATCAGCGCAGCAGCGCCGACATCGCCGAGAAGCAGTTCACCATGCGCACCGCCGCGGCCACCGTGGGCGCGTTGAAGGCGATCTCGTCGCCATCCAGGCGGCGCAGGTCGGGCCACTGGCAGAACAGGTCGGCCAGCGCGGGCGTCTGCGTCTGGATGCGCACCTGCAGCGGCAGCTCCAGGCGCAACGGACGCACCTCGGCGCGCTTCGCCAGGCCTTGCGCGACGCCCTTGCGGATGGCCGCGCACGATTCGGCGGGCGACAGGCTGATGCCGCTGGTCTGGCCGGTGGCGCGCTTGGTCTGCACGAACACCGCGCCCGGGAACAGGGAGCGGTGCTCCTCGATGAAGACGTCGTCGCCGCTGGCCATCACCACGGCCGCGCCGTGCTCGCCGGCCAGCGCGCCGTAGATGCCGGCCTCGCCCATCTCCTGGCCGTTGAACGACACGCGGGCGAAGGCGAAGCTGTTGATCGTGTGCGCGAGGATGCCCCGGCCCTGCGCGCGCGAGTGGTAGCCCACCATGCAGACCGCGTCCACGCCGTCGTCGACGCCGGCCATCATGCCCAGGTAGCGCGGTTTGCCGACCACGTACCGGGCCCGCGAATCCAGCAGCTCGGCCGGCATGTTGCGGTAGTCGCCGTGCGAGTCGTTCACCAGCACCTCGGTGGCGCCGCCGTCGAAAGCACCGGCGATGGCTGCATTGGCCTCATGCGTCATGAGCAGGCGCGCGCGCTCGTACTCGGGGTTGCCGGAGCGCGTCTGCTGGGGGCTCACCACGCCGGCCACGCCTTCGATGTCGGTGGAGATCAGGACTTTCATGCGGGAAGCAGGTCGGAGAGGGCATCGCGGCGGTGGCCGTCGCGCCCGGTGATGGAACGCGCGCGCCACAGCGCGCGCAGGATGGCTTGTTCGGTGCCGTCGGCGGCCGCTTCGAACAGCGGGTCCAGGCGGGTCTCGTGCAGCATCGCCTGCGCCGGCATGGGACGCGCCGATTCGAGCGGCACCGTGTACGCGGTGGAGAAGGCCAGCGCGATGTCGCCGCTGCCGTGGCCGAACACCGAGCCGGTGCGCGCCAGGCCCGCGCCGGCGCGCAGCGCCAGGCGGCGCAGCTGGCGCGCGTCGAGCGGCGCGTCGGTGGCCAGCAGCAGGATGATCGAGCCCTTCTCCGCGCCGGCTTCGGTGGCGCGCCGTGCCGCCAGGCGCTCGCCCAGCGCATCGCCCGCGACGCGAAGCTGCGGCAGCTTGCCGAAGTTGGCCAGCACCAGCGCGCCGACGGTCCACGCGTCCGCGACGCGCGACGCGGTGCCGATGCCGCCCTTGAGCTCGAAGCACGACATGCCGCGGCCGGCGCCGACGGAGCCTTCCTCGACGGAGGTACCGGCGGCCGCCAGCGCCCGCAAGTAGTGCTCCTCGCCGACCGCCATGCGCTGGATGTCGTTGAGGAAGCCGTCGTTGCACTCGAACACCAGCGGGTTCACCGTGGGCAGGCCGCGGCCGCTCTCCGGGTTGGACGCGATGCAGGCGCGGATCTGCGCCTGCGCCACGGCCGCCACCGAGTAGGTGTTGGTCAGCGCGATCGGCGTCTCCAGCACGCCGAGTTCCTCCACCTGCACCAGCCCGACGCTCTTGCCGAAGCCGTTGAGCACGACGGCCGCCGCCGGCACGCGGTCGCGGTAGGCGTCGCCGGCATGCGGGCGCACGACCGTCACGCCGGTCTGCACCTCGCCTTCGTTGAGCGTGCAGTGCCCGACGGTGACGCCGGCGACGTCGGTGATGGCGTCGCGCGCGCCGGCCGCGAGGCGGCCGATGAAGGGCAGCTCGGCCGGCATGGCGTCAGGTGCGGTCGATCTTGGGGTCGAGCGCGTCGCGCAGGCCGTCGCCCAGCAGGTTGAAGGCGAGCACGGTCAGGAAGATCGCGAGGCTGGGGAACAGCGCCACGTGCGGCGCGTTCACCATGTCGGCGCGCGCCTCGTTCAGCATCGCGCCCCATTCCGGCGTGGGCGGCTGCGCGCCCATGCCGAGGAACGACAGGCTGGCGGCCGTGATGATGGAAGTGCCCAGGCGCATCGTGAAGTACACGACGATCGCCGAGATGCTGCCCGGCAGGATGTGGCGCAGGAGGATGGTCCAGTCCGAGGCGCCGATGCTGCGCACCGCCTCCACGTAGGTCATCTGCTTGAGCACCAGCGTGTTGCCGCGCACCAGGCGCGCGAAGGCCGGCACGCTGAACACCGACACGGCCACGATCACGTTGACCATGCTGGAGCCCAGGATGGCGACCACGCCCAGCGCCAGCAGGATGCCGGGGAAGGCGAACAGCACGTCGGAGATGCGCATCACGATGCGGTCCCACCAGCCGCCGTAGTAGCCGGCCAGCAGGCCCAGCACCGAGCCGACGAGGCCGCCCAGAGCCACCGAGAAGAAGCCGGCGGCGAGCGACAGGCGCGTGCCCATCACGATGCGGCTGAAGATGTCGCGGCCCAGCGGGTCGACACCCATCCAGTGCGCCCACGACGGGCCCTGGTTGATGGCGTCGTAGTCGAAGTAGTTCTCGGCGTCGTAGGGCACGACCCAGGGGGCGATGAAGGCGACGGCGACCAGCAGCAGCACGAACGCCAGCGCGGCCAGCGCCACGTGCTGGCGGCGGAACTTGCGCCAGAACTCGGTCCACGGCGTGCGCACGCGCGACGCGGCGGCGACGGCCGGCATGGCATCCGCCTCGGGCGCGGCGGCCTCGGTCACGACGGACGGGGTGGCGGGCTCGGTCATCGGTAGCGGATGGTGGGATTGATGAACCCGTACAGCAGGTCCACGATCAGGTTGATCAGGATGAATTCGAGCGAGAACAGCAGCACCAGCGCCTGGATCACCGGGTAGTCGCGCATGGTGACGGCGTCCACCAGCAGGCGGCCGACGCCGGGCCAGTTGAAGACGGTCTCGACGACGATGGAGCCGCCCAGCAGGAAGCCGAACTGCAGGCCCATCATGGTCACCACCGGGATCAGCGCGTTGCGCAGGCAGTGCTTGAAGATGACGACGCGCTCGGCCAGGCCCTTGGCGCGCGCGGTCCGCACGAAGTCCTCGTGCACGACCTCGACGAAGGAGGCTCGGGTGAAGCGGGCCATCACGGCGGCCACGGCGGCGCCGAGCGTCACCGAAGGCAGGATGTAGTGGCGCCAGCTGTCCGCACCCACGGTCGGCAGCCAGCCCAGGCCGACGGAGAAGATCTCCATCAGCAGCATGCCCAGCGCGAACGCCGGGAACGAGATGCCCGAGACGGCGAGCGTCATGCCCAGCCGGTCGGGCCACTGGTTGCGCCAGACCGCCGAGGCGATGCCGATCGCCATGCCGAAGACCACCGCCCACACCATGCTGGTGAGGGTGAGCAGCAGGGTCGGCATGAAGCGCTCGGCGATCTCGGTGGATACCGGCCGCTTGGTGCGCAGCGACGTGCCGAAGTCGGCATGCAGCATGCGCCAGAAGAAATCGACGAACTGGTGGGTGAGCGGCTTGTCCAGGCCCAGGTCCTTGCGGACCAGTTCGACGGTCTGCGGATCGGCGTCGGCGCCGGCCGCCAGCCGGGCGGGATCGCCCGGCAGCATGTGCACGAACAGGAACACCAGCACCGCGACGATCAGCAGCGTCGGCAGCAGGCCCAGCAGGCGCTTGAGGAGATAACTGGCCATCGCGGTGCGGTACTCGCTTCGTCCTTACTTCAGGTCGACTTCGTCGAAGTTGAACGACGCGTCGGGCATCACGTAGAAGCCCGAGAGCTTCTTCGAGCTGGCCGAAAGCAGCTGCTCGGTGACCAGGAAGGCCCAGGGCGCGTCGGCCCAGATGCGCTTCTGCGCGTCCGTGTACAGCGCCGTCTTTTCCTTGGTGTCGGTCGTGTTCAGCGCCTTCTTGATGTCCTCGTCCACCGCCGGGTTCTTGTAGTAGGCGGTGTTGAACATCTTGGGCGGCGCGGATTCACCGGCCAGCAGCGGACGCATGGCCCAGTCGGCCTCGCCGGTCGAGGACGACCAGCCCACGTAGTACATGCGCACCGGCGCCGTCGCCGGGTCCTGGGCGGACTCGACCTTCTCGACACGCTGGCCGGCCTCGAGCGCCTGCACGGACGCCTTGATGCCCACCTGGGCCAGCTGCTGCTGCAGGAACTGGATCACCTTCTGGCCGGTGGTGTGGTTGTAGGCGGACCAGAGCTGGGTCTCGAAGCCGTTCGGGTAGCCGGCCTCCTTCAGCAGCTGCTTGGCCTTGTTCGGGTCGTAGGGCCAGGGGCCCAGCTTCACCGCGTATTCCACGCCCTTGGGCATCACGCCTTCGGCGGGGATCGCGTAGCCGGAGAAGGCCACCTTGGCCAGCGCCTGCTTGTTGATCGCGTAGTTGATCGCCTCGCGCACCTTCACGTTGTCGAAGGGCTTCTGGTTCACGTTCATCGACATGTAGCGATGAACGATGGAGGGCGCGGCCACCAGCTCAAGGTCGCCCTTGGCCTTCAGCACCTCGGCCTGCTCATAGGGAACGGGGAAGGTGAAGTGGGCCTCGCCCGTCTGCATCATCGCGCTGCGCGAGTTGTTGTCGACGACCGGGCGCCAAGTGATCGTGTCCACCTTGGGGTAGCCCTTGCGCCAGTAGCCGTCCCACTTGGCCACCTTCAGGTAGTCGCTCGCCTTCCACTCGACGAACTTGAACGGGCCGGTGCCCACCGGGTTCTGGGCGATGCCCTTGCTGCCGTGCTGCTTCAGCGCGGCCGGCGAGATGATCACGCCGGAGGGGTGCGCCAGCGAGTTGATGAACGGCGAGAACGGCTCGTGCAGCGTGAACTTCACGGTGTTCGCGTCGACCACCTCGGTCTTGGCGATGTTCTTGTAGAGGACGTAGCGCTTGAGCTTGTTCTCGGGATTGGTCACGCGGTCGAACGTGACCTTCACCGCCTCGGCGTTGAAGTCGGTGCCGTCGTGGAACTTGATGCCCTTCTTCAGCTTGACGGTGTAGACCAGGCCGTCCTTGCTGGCCGTGAAGGCCTCGGCGAGGACCGGGACCATCTTCATGTCCTTGTCGAAGCCGAAGAGGCCCTGGTAGATGGACTTGACCACCGCCTGCGACAGCGTGTCGTTGGCGTCGTACGGGTCCATGGTGGTGAACGTCGAGGCGACGGCCGCCACGACGTCCTTGGCGGCGAATGCCGGCGTCGCCAGCGTGGCGCCCAGCGCCAGGACGGCGGCCAGGGGTGCGAGGGTGTGTTTCATGGCTAGCTCCTCAGTGAAAGAAAAACAAGGGATCAACGGTAGTCGCCGACGGGATGCCGCGCGACGAAATGGCCGGGCCCGACCTCGGCCAGCGGCTGCACCACCGCGTCGTCGCCGACGGCGCGGATCGGGCTGGGGACCTCGCCTTCCAGCAGCTCGCGCTTGAGGTGCCGGCGGGCCGGATCGGCCACGGGCACCGCGGCCATCAGGCGCCTGGTGTACGGGTGCTGCGGGTTCTCGAAGATGGCGCGGCGCGGGCCGATCTCCACGATCTGCCCCAGGTACATCACGGCCACGCGGTGGCTGATGCGCTCGACCACCGCCATGTCGTGCGAGATGAACAGGAAGGCGATGCCCAGCTCGCGCTGCAGATCGAGCATCAGGTTGACGATCTGCGCCTGGATCGACACGTCCAGCGCGGACACCGATTCGTCGGCCACCACCACCTGCGGGTTGAGCGCCAGGGCCCGCGCGATCGCGATGCGCTGGCGCTGGCCGCCGGAGAACTCGTGCGGATAGCGCTGCGCGAACTCGGGCGGCAGGCCGACCTTGCCCAGCAGCCATTCGACGCGCTGCTGCGCTTCCTTGCCCGAGGCGATGCCGTGCACCAGCAGCGGCTCCATGATCGTGAAGCCGACCGTGAGGCGCGGATCGAGGGAGGCGAACGGGTCCTGGAAGATGAACTGGATGTTGCGGCGCAGGCCCTGCAGCGTGCCGCGCGGCAGCTCGCGCACGTTCCTGCCGCCGAACTCGATGAGGCCGGACTGGCTGTCCACCAGCCGCAGCAGCGAGCGACCGGTGGTCGACTTGCCGCAGCCCGACTCGCCCACCAGCGCCAGCGTCTCGCCGGGCCGCAGGTCGAAGCTCACGCGCTCCACCGCGTGCACGCGGCGGGTGACGCGGCCGAACAGGCCGCTGGGCAGGTCGAAGCGCGTCACCAGGTCCTGCACGCGCAGCACCGGCGGCACGTCCGAGTGCACCGTGTCCTGCGGCTGGGGCGGGGCTTCGTCGGCCGGCGCGTCGTCGGTGCGCAGCAGGTCGAACTTGCGCGGCAGCTCGGTGCCGTGCATCGCGCCCAGGCGGGGCACGGCCGCCAGCAGCGCGCGCGTGTAGCGCTCGCGCGGATGGGCGAACACCTCCTCCGAGGTGCCCGTCTCCACTTCGCGCGCGCGATGCATCACCAGCACGCGGTCGGCCACTTCGGCCACCACGCCCATGTCGTGGGTGATGAAGACCACGCCCATGTTCATCTCTTCCTGCAGCAGGCGGATGAGCTGGAGGATCTGCGCCTGGATCGTCACGTCCAGCGCGGTGGTCGGTTCGTCGGCGATCAGCAGCGCCGGCCGGCAGGCCAGCGCCATCGCGATCATCACGCGTTGGCGCATGCCGCCCGACAGCTGGTGCGGGTAGCGTCCCAGCACGGAGCGAGCTTCCGGGATGCGGACCAGCTCGAGCATGCGCAGCGCCTCGGCGCGCGCTTCGCTCGCCGACTTGCCCTGGTGCACGCGGATCGACTCGGCGATCTGGTCGCCGGCCGTGAACACCGGGTTCAGCGACGTCATCGGCTCCTGGAAGATCATCGCGATGTCGGCGCCGCGGATGCCGCGCATCGTCGAATCCGGCGCGCGCGCCAGGTCCAGCACGTTGCCGTCGCGGCGGCGCAGGGCCATGCGGCCGCCCACGATGTGGCCGCCGCCGTGCTCGACCAGCCGCATCAGCGATAGCGAGGTCACCGACTTGCCGGAGCCCGATTCGCCGACGATCGCCAGCGTCTCGCCGCGGTCGACGTGGAAGGACAGGTTGCGCACCGCGTCCACGTTGCGCTCCGAGGTGGAGAAGCGCACCGACAGGTCGTCGACCTGCACCACGCGCTGCTCGGGGAGCACCAGGACGCCGTTCGGGGGACTCTGCATGGCGCTTCTAGCGGAAGATGGCGGTGTGCGGCGCTTCGCCGACGCGCGCGTAGCCGCGGTACATGCCTTCGGTGTTGAAGGGCATGCTGACGTTGCCGTTCCGGTCCACGGCGACCAGGCCGCCGCGGCCGTCGATGGCGGGCAGCGCTTCCTGCACCACGATGCCGCAGGCCTGCTCCAGCGAGAGCCCGGCGTAGCGCATGCGCGCGCAGATGTCGTGCGCGACCGCGAGGCGGATGAACATCTCGCCGGTGCCGGTGCAGGAGATCGCGGCGGTGGCGTTGTCGGCGTAGGTGCCGGCGCCGATGAGGGGCGAATCGCCCACGCGGCCCGGCTGCTTGTTGGTCATGCCGCCGGTGGAAGTGGCCGCCGCGAGGTTGCCCTTGGCATCGACGGCCACTGCGCCCACCGTGCCCATCTTGCCGCGCTCTTCCAGCGGCGCGGCGGGCGTGCGGAAGGCCAGCGCCGCGGCGCCGTCGTGGTCCAGCACGGCGCGGTCGGTCGCCAGCGCGCGATGCAATTGCTGGCGGCGCGCCTCGGTGGAGAAATAGGAAGGCTCCACCATCTCCAGGCCGTGGCGGCGCGCGAAGTCCTCGGCACCCGCGCCCGCGAACAGCACGTGCTCGCTGTGCTCCATCACGGCGCGCGCGGCACGCACCGGCCGGCGGATGTGGCTGACGCAGGCGACGGCGCCCGCGCGCAGCGTGGCGCCGTCCATCACGGCGGCGTCGAGCTCGTGCGTCTCGTCGTGGGTGAAGACCGCGCCGTGGCCCGCGTTGAAGAGCGGGCAGTCCTCCAGCAGCTGCACCGCCAGCGTCACCGCGTCGAGCGCGCTGCCGCCCTGGGCCAGCAGTTCCTGAGGCGGCAGCAGCACGGCGCGCAGCGCGTCGTGGTAGGCGGCTTCCTGGCCGGCGGCGTTGCCGCGGCTCATGGTGCCGGCGCCGCCGTGGATGGCGACGACGGGTCGCAAGGTGGGGGCTGTCACTTGGTGGGGATCCTGGAAGTTCGGTTCACGGCCCGCTGCGTGCCTGCGCGGCCGTCGGCGCCATGCAGCCAGGGCAGCACCGATTCGGCGACGCGGGTGGCGGCCCCGACGGAGCCCTTGGCGCGATGCGCCACGGCGCTGCACAGGGCTTCGATCAGGGGCAGGGCGCTGGCCTCGGACGAGGCGAAGTAGTGGCTGTCGACGTTGATGTAGAGGTTCACCTGCGCGAGCCGCGCGATCGGCGAGCTCACGCGGTCGGTCAGCGCCAGCACCGGCACGCCGGCCTCGCGCGCCTGGCGCGCCAGCAGCACGGTGTCGGCCAGGTAGCGCGGGAAGGCGATGACGACCAGCAGGTCGTCGCCGTGCGCGCGCGCCAGCGCCTTGGCCGCGAAGGACGAGCTCTCCACCGTGGCCAGCGACTGCACGTTGTCGCAATAGGGATCGAGGCCGCGCTGCAGCAGGCCGGCCAGCCAGCTGCTGGCGCCCAGGCCCAGCACGTACACGCGCCGCGCGCCCAGGAGGGCGTCCACCGCGCGCTCGCAGGCCTGCGGGTCCAGCGCCTGGCGCGTGGCTTCGATGTTGTGCTGGATGTCCGCCAGCACGCCGGAGAAGACCTCGGCCGCGTTGGCCGTGTGTTCCAGCTTGCTGCGCAGCTTCTCGACCGGCGCCAGCGTTGTCTCGAAGCCGAGCACCAGCGCGGCGCGGAATTGCGCGTAGCCGTCGAACTTGAGCGCCCGCGCGAAGCGGTTGGCGGTGGCGACCGACACGCCGACGGTGGCGGCCAGTTCGTCGATCGGCATGGTGGCCGCATGCAGCGGATGCGCCAGCACCCAGTCCGCGATCTGCCGGTGCGACGGCGTCAGCGCGGGCAGCACCCGCGCGATGCGTTGCGCCAGCGGCGGATTGGCGGGGGCGGAGGCGGCCATGAGCGTTTTTTTACAAACGCAGTCATCATACTGAAAAGATTTGATCAGCCAGCTTCGCCAGGCTTCCAGTCCGGGCTGAATCCGCCCAGCGCCGGGTGGTACATCTCGTCGCCCTCGTGCTGCGTGAACTCGACGTTCAGCCGGTCCTCGCGCAGGCCGAGGATCTCGATGCAGTGCGCGCACAGGGCCTTCGCCAGTTCCATGCGCAGGTCCGCCGGGCGCCCCCGGCGGATGTCCAGCATCAGCATCGCCACTTCCGTCGGCGGCTGGCCGACTTCGGGGATGCGCCACACGCCGCCTTCGCCGAGCTCGCGGATCGCCACGCTGATGCGGCGGATGTCGACGGACATCAATCGCGCGTAGGTCTCGCTCATGGCCGCGGCGAGCCGCTGCTTGTCGAGCGCCGTGTAGGCGCGTGTCACGTCCAGCTGCAGGTAGGGCATGCGCCGAAAGCTAACTGCAACGAGGACCGGCTGAGGAAACAGTTGATTGCCGAGCTTTCTCCTGCAGGGTCGCGGCCTAGGATGGGTCGCTTTGGATTGGAAGGACCCCTCATGAGCAAGCGCACTCGCTACTCGGACAACAGCAAGCGACGCCAACCGGTTCAACAGCAGCGTGCCGAAGCGGCACGACTCTCGATCGCCCAGGCCAAGGCCGCCAAGCGCAGCGACCAGCAGCCGCCGCAGGAACGCGCCGGCGACAAGTCCGGCCGCTGATCGCGGCGCGGCGGGACCCGGCATGCGGCCATGGAAACGGGGTACGTCACCCGCACCATGAGCCGCGACGAGGTCGCGCTGGCCATCGACTGGGCCGCGCAGGAAGGCTGGAACCCCGGCCTGCACGACGCGCGGACCTTCCCCGCCGCCGATCCCGAAGGCTTCTTCGTCGGCACGGTCGCGGGCGAGCCGGTGGCCTCGATCTCGGTGGTCAAGTACGAACCCGGCTTCGCCTTCCTGGGCCTCTACATCGTGCGGCCCGAATGGCGCGGGCGCGGCCTCGGCTGGGCGCTGTGGCGGCACGGCATGGCCTCGGCCGCCGGACGGCAGGTCGGCCTGGACGGCGTGGTCGCGCAGCAGCCCAACTACCGCAAGTCCGGATTCGAGCTGGCCTGGCGCAACGTGCGCTACGAAGGCCGCGGCGGCACACCGGCGCCGGAAGAGGCACGGATCGTCGATCTCGCGCGCGTGCCTCTGGAAAGCGTGTGCGCGTTCGACCACGCGTACTTCCCCGTCGATCGCACGGCCTTCCTGCGCGCCTGGCTCGCGCAGCCCGACGCCGCCGCGCGCGGCTGGATCGAGGACGGGCGGCTGCAGGGCTACGGCGTGATCCGCCGCTGCCGCAGCGGCTGGAAGATCGGCCCCTTGTTCGCCGAGCACGAGCGCATCGCGGAGTGCCTGTTCCTCGCGCTGTGCTCGCAGGCGGGCGCCGATGAACCCGTCTACCTCGACCTGCCGGAGGCGAACCCGCCCGCGGTGGCGCTGGCGCAGCGGCACCGCATGCACGTCGTGTTCGAGACCGCGCGCATGTACACCGGCCGGCCGCCGGCGATGAACATGCACGGCCTCTACGGGGTCACGACGTTCGAGCTCGGTTGACCTTGCCGCCCTTGCGCTCGTGCCACTCGGCGAGTGACATGTCGGGATAGTTCCTGAAGCGCGGGTCGCGCGGCCCGCCTTCGACCTTCACCCAAGGCGCCTTCGAGCCGACCATGCAGTGCACGTTCTCGGGCGGCGTCGGCAGCGGCGTGTCGATGGCGCCGGCGTGCGGATGCACGAGCTCGGGCCAGGTCGGGTCCCAGAGCCACAACGCGGTGCCGCAGTGGGAGCAGAAGTAGCGGCGTCCGGTGCTGGCATGCGTGCCGTTGCCTTCGTCGTCCTCCATCCGGGCGCGGTAGATGCGCAGGTGGCGCTTGCCGGTCACCTTCATGCTCCGCGTCACCGCGCCGAGGTTGATCGCGTAGCCGCCCGTGCCCGCGGTCTTGCGGCAGATCGAGCAGTAGCAGCGCATGAACGGGATCGGCTCGGCCGACTCGACGGTGAACTTCACCTTGCCGCAGTGGCAAGAGCCTTCCAGGTGCATGGGAATCTCCTTGGGAATCTTGGAAGAGAAGCCATCGAAGCTCTGCAACGGCGCCCGCGCACAATCGCTGCCCCGGACATCAGGAGAGTGCCATGTCCGACGTCACCGCCGTGCGCAACCCCGAGCGCGATTCCCTGCTCACGCCCAGCAACGCGGTCCTCGCATTGATCGACTACCAGCCCGAGCAGTACGCCGGCGTGGGCTCGATGGGGCACGACGAGCTGCTCCACCACGTGACCATGCTCGGCCGCGTGGCGACCACGTTCGAGTTGCCGGTGGTGCTGAGCACCGTGTACGTGAAGCACGGCATGAGCGGCACCAATCCCGAGCTGCTCGAGGCCCTGCCCGGCGTGCCCGAGATCGATCGCACGACGATGAATTCGTGGGAGGACCCGGATTTCCGCGGCGCGGTGGAGCGCACCGGACGCAAGAACCTCATCCTGGCCGGACTCTGGACCGAAGTCTGCGTCGCCTTCCCCGCGCTCGACGCGATCGAGGCGGGCTACCGCGTCTACTTCGTCGCCGATGCGATCGGCGGCGTGAGCCGCACCGCGCACGAGAGCGCGATGCAGCGGATGACGCAGGCCGGCGCGACGCCGATCACCGTGCTGGGCCTGGCCTGCGAGCTGCAGCGCGACTGGGGCCGGCCCGGCGCGGAGCGGCTGCGCGGCGTGATGCGCGAGTACTTCAGCGGGATGCGGTCGCTCCGGCAGAAATGACCTGCCGCAGGCCCAGCCTGCGAAAGCTCTGCAGCGATGCGGTGTGGTTGGCCCGCAGGCGGTCGAGGTCGGCGCCGGCCGACTCGCCCTCCTTCACCTTCCAGAGCTCTTCCAGCAGCTCGAACCGGCTGATCAGGACTTCGATCCAGCGGACCCGCAGGCCGGGCATCGTCGCGGTCAGGGCACGGATCGCGTCGAACTCCTCGGCGGTCCTGGCGTAAAGGCCTTCGTCGTCCGGGTGCTGCAGCACCTGCAGTACGGCGGCTTCGTAGTGGTCCAGGCGCTGCACGGCCGCCGCCATCGCGGCGGCCATTTCGGTCGCGTGTGAAGGAAGCATTTGCTCCCATTGAACGCGCGTCGTCGCCGGATGTTGTGAAGGATTGCTTCATCCAGCCCGGCCTTGGTTTCGATAATGCCGCCATGCGAAGCCGGACCGGATTGGCGCAAGACCTTCGCGCGCTGGGCGTGCGCGAAGGCGACCTGTTGATGGTCCATGCCTCGCTGCGGGCCATCGGTCCCGTCGAGGGCGGGCCGCCGCAGGTGCTGGGCGCGCTGCTCGACGCCGTGGGGCCCGGCGGCACGATCGCGGCCTTCGTGTCGTGGGACCGGTCCCCCTACGTGGAAACCTTGGACGGCGCGGTGCTGGACGAGCGCGAGCGCCAGGCGTGGCCGGCGTTCGATCCCGCGGCGAATCCGGAGCCCTATGCCGAGTTCGGCGCGCTGAACCGGTTCATCTGCAGCCACCCGGCGGTGCGGCGCAGCCCGCATCCCGATGCCAGCTTCGCCGCCATAGGCCGGCTGGCCGACGAGATCACGCGCGAGCATCCGCTGGTGGAGGGCTACGGGCCGGGATCGCCCCTCGGGCGCATCGTGCGGATGCAAGGCCGCGTGCTGCTGCTGGGAGCGGGGCTGGATTCGGTGACCGTGCTGCACCACGCCGAGGTGCTGGCGGACATCCCCGGCAAGCGTCGCGTGAGCTACGAGGTTCCGCTCGCCACGCCGCACGGCAAGCGATGGGTGAGGGCGGAGAACTTCGACACCAACGGGATCCTGGACGAGTTCGCGGTGGCCGGCCGCCCGGACGCGGTGGAGGCCATCGCGCGCGACTACGTGGCGGGCGGTCAGGGCAGGCGAGGGCGGGTCGGCGCCGCCGCGTGCCATCTGTTCGAAGCCGCACACATCGTGGACTTCGGCGTGCGGTGGCTGGAATCGCGATTCGGCTCCACGCGGTGAACGGTCGGGCTGAACAAAGTCGACCTGAACCCTGTCTAAACAGTGCCGCCTTTCACGGGCGGAAGGAGTTCGGCATGAAGCAACTGAAGCACTGGCAGGACCCGGCCAACGGCGTGCTGGGTGCCTGGCTGATTCTGTCTCCGTGGATCCTGGGCCTGCAGCAGCCCCGGGTCGCCGTGGCCACGTTCATCGTGGCGGGCGCGCTGCTCGTGGCGACCGCCGTCGGCTCGATGCTGTCGCCGAGAGCGTGGGAAGAGTGGATCGGTGCCGCCATCGGCGTGCTGCTGATGCTCTCGCCCTGGGCGCTCGGCTTCTCCGGCAACACCCTGGCGGTGCAGGTGGCCCTGTTCACCGGCCTGGCCGCGGTGGTCCTGACCCTGTGGGTCCTGGCCGTCGACAAGGAGTACGGCGGCTGGTGGAACCGGCTGGTCGGCTGAGCCGCCGGCGAACTCGCCCTCCGGCCCGCGCGGGCCGGAATTGCACCGCAAGCACCGGAGTGCGGTGGGGGGCGGCCTTGCGAAGAATCGATCCTGTGCCCCTTTCCCGGCACGCACAGGAGAATGCGATGAACATGGCCAGCCCCAAGGAAAGCCAAGCCGTGCGGACCGTGAGCGATCCGCGCTGGCGCGACGTGGTGGAGCGCAACGCCCAGGCGGACGGGCGCTTCGTGTACGCGGTGCGCACCACCGGCGTGTACTGCCGGCCCAGCTGCGGCTCGCGCTCGCCGCGGCCGGAGAACGTGTCGTTCCACGATTCGCCCGCCGCCGCCGAGGCCGCCGGCTTCCGGCCCTGCCGCCGCTGCCGGCCCGACCGCGCGGCCGGCGCTGCGGGTGGGCAGGCCGAGCTGGTCGCGCAGCTGTGCCGCTTCATCGAGCAGGCGGACTCGGAACCCACGCTCGCCGAGCTGGCGCGGCAGGCCGGCATGAGTCCCTTCCACTTCCATCGCGTGTTCAAGCGCTCCACGGGCGTGACGCCGCGCGAGTACGCCCGCGCGCCCGGCGCCCGCAAGCTGCGCGGCGGGCTGGTTCCCGCGGCCAGCATCACCGACGCGGTGTACGACGCCGGCTACGGCTCGGCCGGCCGCTTCTACGCGGAGTCCAACCGCATCCTGGGCATGACGCCCACCGCGTGGCGCGAAGGCGGCGCCGACGCGACCATCCACTTCGCGGTGGGCGAGTGCTCGCTGGGCAGCATCCTGGTCGCGCGCAGCGAAGTCGGGGTCTGCGCCATCTGGCTCGGCGACGACGCGCAGGCGCTGGTGCGCGAGCTGCAGGACCGCTTCCCGCGGGCCGAGCTCGTGGGCGGCGCGAACGACTTCGAGCAGCTGGTGGCCCGCGTGGTCGCCGCGGTCGAGCAGCCCGGCGCGAGCCTGGACCTGCCGCTGGACATCCGCGGCACCGCGTTCCAGCGGCGCGTGTGGCAGGCGCTGCAGGCGATCCCGCCCGGCGAGACGGCCAGCTATGCGCAGGTCGCGCAGCGCATCGGCTCGCCGCAGTCGGGGCGCGCGGTGGCGCAGGCCTGCGCGGCGAATGCGCTGGCGCTCGCCATCCCCTGCCATCGGGTTGTGCGCAGCGACGGCGCGGTCTCCGGCTACCGCTGGGGCGTGGAGCGCAAGGCGGCGCTGCTCCAGCGCGAGCGCAAGTCGTGATGGCGGTCCGTCTCTCGGCCTTCGACTGGGACGGCGTCGCCGGACGGCTCGATGCCGACGGCTTCGCGGTCCTGCCGGGACTGCTGGACGCGCGGGAGTGCGCCGGCCTCGCCGCGCTGTACGACGGCGCCGGCCGCTTCCGCAGCAAGGTGGTGATGGCGCGGCACGGGTTCGGACGCGGCGAGTACAAGTACTTCGACTACCCGCTGCCGGACCTGCTGTCGCGTCTGCGCACCGCGCTCTATGCGCGGCTCGCACCGATCGCCAACCGCTGGAACGAATCGATGGGGCTCGACCAGCGCTACCCGGCCTCGCACGCCGAGTACCTGGCGCGCTGCCACGCGGCGGGCCAGACCCGCGCCACGCCGCTGATGCTTCGCTACGGCCGGGGCGACTACAACTGCCTGCACCAGGACCTGTACGGCGAGCATGTGTTTCCCCTGCAGGCGGTGATGCTGCTGTCGCGGCCGGGCGAGGATTTCGAGGGCGGCGAGTTCGTGATGACCGAGCAGCGGCCGCGCATGCAGTCGCGGCCGATGGTGGTGCCGCTGGTGCAGGGCGACGCCGCGATCTTCGCGGTGAGCCACCGGCCGGTGCAGGGCACGCGCGGGACGTATCGCGTGAACCTGCGCCACGGCGTCAGCCGCGTGCTGCGCGGCCAGCGCACGACGGCGGGCTTGATCCTGCACGACGCCGCCTGAGCCGGCGCGCCATACTGGCCCGATGAGATCGCGCTTCCTGCCGGCGGCCCTGCCGCTCGCGCTGCTCTGCGGCTGCATCGATCCGCCGGTGCGCGACGCCGCGCCGCGGGCGCCCGTCAACGTCAAGCTCATCGCCTTCAACGACTTCCACGGGCACGTGGAAAGTGCCGATGCGCTGGCAGCGAACGTCGCGCGCATGCGGTGGCGGGCGGCGCACAGCGTGGTGGTCGGCGCGGGTGATGCGATCGGCGCGAGTCCGCTGGTCTCTTCGCTCTTCCTCGATGAGCCGGCGGTCGAGGCGCTCAACCGCATCGGCCTGGAGTTCAACTCGGTCGGCAACCACGAGTTCGACAAGGGCGCGGCCGAGCTCCTTCGGCTGCAGAACGGCGGTTGCAAGGGCGGCGAGGCCCACAGTTGCCAGGGCGCGCGCGTCGGGACACCGGTGCCGTTCGAAGGCGCGAAGTTCCGCTGGCTGTCGGCCAACGTGATCGAACTGGCGAGCGGCCGACCGCTGCTGCCCGCGTACGGCGTCAAGACCTTCGACGGCGTCTCCGTCGCCTTCATCGGCGTGACGCTGAAGGGCACGCCGACGATCGTCACGCCGAGCGGCGTGCGCGGCCTCGAGTTCCGCGACGAGGCGGACACGGTCAACCGGCTCGTGCCGGAACTCAAGGCGCGCGGCATCGAAGCGGTCGTGCTGCTGATCCACGAAGGCGGCGTGCAGCGCGGAGCGCAGCCCGACATCAACGGCTGCGAAGGGCGCCTGGCGGGCTCGCCGCTCGCGGGCATCGTCGCCCGTCTCGACGATGCGGTGGACCTGGTCGTCAGCGGCCACACGCACGCGGCCTACAAGTGCAGGCTGCCCAACGCGGCCGGACGCGAAATCCCGGTGACCAGCGCGGGCGCATTCGGCCGCTTGCTCACCGAGGCGGACATGACGATCGATCCCGCAAGCCGCGACATCACCGCCGTCGCCGCGACGAACCGGCTGGTGCGACGCGACGATCCCTCGCTGCCGCCCGACGCCGCCGTTGCGCGCATCGTGGACGGCTACCGAGACCTGGCCGAGCGCCTGGCCGGCCGCGTGATCGGCGCCATCGCGGCCGACCTGCCGAACACGCGCGTGGACGCCGCCTGCAACATGCCCGCCGGCCAGCTGATCGCCGACGCCATGCTCGCCGCCACCTCGGCGCCGGAAGCGGGCGGTGCGCAGCTCGCGCTCATGAACGGCGGCGGCGTTCGCAGCCCGGGCTTCAGCTTCCGCTCCAGCGCCGCCGGTGAAGGCGACGGCAACGTCACGTTCGGCGAGGCGTTCACGGTGCAGCCGTTCGGCAACGACCTCGTCACGCTGACGCTGACCGCAGCGGACCTGCGCGGCGTGCTGGAAGAGCAGTTCGCCGGTTGCGGCGGACAGCCGTCCGGCAACACGCGGGTGATGCTGGCTTCGGCCGGGTTCAACTCGACATGGGACGGCGCGCGCGCTTGCGGCGAACGGATTCGCGTGCTCACCCTTCGCGGTGAATCGATCGTCCAAGATGGCAAGCTGCTTTCGTCACGGCGCTACCGCGTCACCGTCAACAACTACATGGCCGAAGGCGGCGATGGCTATGCCACCTTCCGCAAGGGAACGGACCGCCGCATGGGACCGAGGGACGTCGACGCGTTGGCGGATTACCTGGCGCGGTTCAAGCCGCCGTCGGCCGCGTACCGGCCGGAGGACTCGCGGCGCTTGCGGCGCATCGGCGGGAGCGTCTGCCCGACGGGGGCGGACACAAATCCCTGAAGCGGGGCGGGCCTTCTTACGGTTCTTCCCGATCCGGGATCGCCAGGTCCGCCGCCGCCCCGACGGCCTTGCCCGTCAACCGGACCGTGCCGATCGCGGCGTCAGCCGCCAGGCCCACGCCCGAGACGGCGAGGCCGGCCGCGGTGTCCACCGCGGCAACCACGGCGCAGCCGCCCAGCGGCGCAACGCAGGCGGCGAGAAGAAAGGCGCGAGCGGCGCGAAGACATGGGGCGGAACGGATGAACGGCATCAGGTCCGCGCATCCTATCGACGGGCTGTAACCCGGCTGTAGCCGCGCAGTAAGCAACTGTGCGGTAGCGGTGATCCTTCACGGCGACGTCGCCAGCTTCTTCCTCGCGCGCAGCATCCGCATCAGCGGCAGCGCGAACCACACCAGGAAAGTGAGGAACGCGAGACCCGCCGCGATCGGCCGACCGACGAAGGCGGCCAGGTTGCCGTCGGACTTGATCATCGAGGTGATGAAGTTCTCCTCCAGCATGCCGCCCAGCACCACGCCCAGGATCGCGGGCGCGATCGGGAAGCGGTTGGCTTCCAGCACGTAGGCGACCACGCCGGCCACCAGCATGATGCTGATGTCGAACACCGTGTTGTTGATGGCGAAGGTGCCGACGATGCAGAACAGCAGGATCAGCGGCATCAGCACGTTGCGCGGCACGCGCAGGATGCGCTTGGCCACCTTGATGCACAGCAGGCCCAGCGGGACCATGATGATGTTCGCGATGATGAAGAGCAGGAACACCGCGTAGATGTTCTGCGGGTTGGTCGTGAACAGCGTCGGCCCCGGGTTCATGTTCTTCATGTACAGCACGCCGATCACGATGGCCGTGATCGAGTCGCCCGGGATGCCGAACACCAGCGCCGGGATCCACGCGCCGGCCAGCGCGCTGTTGTTCGCGGCGCCCGACTCGACGATGCCTTCCACGTGGCCGGTGCCGAACTTCTGCGGCTCCTTGGAGAACCGCTTGCTCATCGCATACGACATCCAGGCGGCGATGTCCGCGCCCGCGCCGGGCAGGGCGCCGACGGCCGTTCCCAGCGTGCTGCCGCGCAGGATCTGCGCGGGGTATTTCTTGGCCAGCTCCCACTGGCCGCGCATCACATTGCCGACCTTGTCCACCACCATCTCCGCAGGCGGGCTGGTGTCCACGACGTAGCGGATCACCTCCGAAATCGCGAACATGCCGATCATCATCGGGATCATCCCGATGCCGCCCGTGAGTTCCGCGTTGCCGAAGGTGAAGCGCGGGAAGCCCGCGGGATTGCCCAGGCCCACGCAGGCCACCAGCAGGCCGAGCAGCAGCGTGACCACGCCCTTGAGCGGCTGGTCGCCCGTGATCAGGATCGCGCAGGTCAGTCCCAGCAGGACCAGCCAGAAATACTCGAACGAGCTGAAGTTCAGCGCGAAGTCGGCCAGCGCGGGCGCCGCGACGATCAGCACCACCGTCCCGAACAGGCCGCCGATGGCGGAGAACACGAGGCCCGCGCCGAGCGCGAGCTCGCCCTGGCCCTTGCGGGTCATGGCGTAGGCCTCGTCGGTGTAGGCGGCCGATGCCGGCGTGCCCGGGATGCGCAGCAGGCAGCCGGGGATGTCGCCGGAGAAGATGGCCATCGCGGTGGCGGTGACCATGGCGGCGATAGCGGGGATCGGCGGCATGAAGAACGTCACCGGCACCAGCAGCGCCGTCGCCATCGTCGCCGTGAGGCCGGGCACCGCGCCGACGAACAGGCCGAACAGCGAGGCGCCGACCATCACGGCGATGGTGTAGGGCTCGAACACCATCGAGAAGGCCTGGGCCACGGCTTGGAACATCAGGGACCTACCAGGCGAAAGGCGTGAGCACGCCCCAGGGGAGGGGGACGCGCAGCAGCTTGTAGAAGGCGAAGTGCACCACCAGCGCGGCGACGACGGCGATGAGGACGGCCCGGCCGGGCGGCACGCGCAGCACGATGAACAGCGCGGCCAGGATCAGCGTGGCCAGCGGCAGGAAACCCACCGCGTCGGCCGCGAAGATGTAGAGCAGCGCCGAGCCGAGCAGGACCGCGAGGGCCACAAGATGGCGCGGCGACCGCACCCACGGTTCCCAGGCGAGCCAGGGTTCGCCGCAAGCGCGGCGGTGCCGCACTCCCTGGAACAGCAGCACCGCGCCGGCGACGCACAGGACCGTGGCGATGATGCCGGGGAACAGTGCCGGGCCGACCGGCTGCCCGGGGATCTTCGGGAAGCCCTGGATCGCGAACAGCACCAGCGCGCCCAGCGCGAGGAAGATCGCGCCGAAGACGGCGTCGTTGAGCTTCACCGGCGGCTTACTTGGCGATGCCGACGGCCTTCATCGTGGCGCCGAGCTCGGCGTCCGACTTGGCCATGAACTTGCCGAACTCGTCGGCCGGCGCATAGATCACGCCGAAGCCGCGGCTGGCCATGAAGTCGTTGTATTCCTTGCTGGCCACGATCTTCTTGATGGCGGCGGCCAGCTTGTCCTGGATGTCCTTGGGCAGGCCCTTGGGCGCGACGATGCCGCGCCACGCGGCCATGGTCCAGTCGCTGCCGAGCGTCGACTTGATCGTGGGCACGTTGGGGTAGAGGGCGGCAGGCTTGTCGCTCATGATGGCCAGGCTCTTGACCTTGCCGGCGTCGATCAGCGAGCGGGCTTCCGGCAGCGACACCGGGGCGATCTCGATGCCGCCGGCCACCATGTCCTGCAGGCCGGGCGCCGCGCCGTTGCTGGGCACCCAGGGCACCGCGGCCGGATCGATCTTCTGGTCGCGCAGCAGGCCGGCCAGCGCCAGATGCCAGATGCCGCCCTGGCCCGTGCCCGAGGCCTTGAACTTGCCGGGGTTGGCCTTCACGGCCGCCAGCAGGTCCTGGATGGTCTTGTAGGGCGCATCGGCGCGAACCTGCACGCCGGCGGGGTCGGCGTTGACCAGGCCGATGGGCGTGTACGAAGCGCCGGTCAGTTCCGTCAGGCCCTGCCAATGCATCATGCCGATTTCCACCGTGGCCAGGCCGATCGTGTAGCCATCGGGCGGTGCCGAGGCGATGGCCGCATGGCCCACGACGCCGCTGCCGCCGGTGCGGTTCACCACGTTGACCGGCTGGCCGATCTCCTTTTCCAGCAGCGAGCCGATGATGCGCGCCGTGGCGTCGGTGCCGCCCCCCGCGCCCCAGGGCACGATGAGCGTCACGGGCCGGCTCGGGTAGTTCTGGGCGAGCACGGGCGCGGCCCATGCGAATCCCAGGCCGACCACGGCGGCTGAGACGAGGGCGCGGCGGATCTTGCTGGCTGTCATCGAGGCTCCTTCGGTCGTCGACCTGACGAAGGTCCTGAATCTAGAGACATCCCGGCAGGCGGGAATCAGGGGGAACCCAAAGAGATTCCCCCTGCTGTCCGGTTGCCCGGACCTCGCTCTCGATCAGGCAGCCTGGGCGGCGGCCGGTTCCAGCGCCGCCAGCACGTTGCGCGCCGCGCCCGCGCCCATGTTGATGTACGTTCGCTCGTCACGCCGCCGATGTGCGGGCTGAGGACGATGTGGCCTCGCCCTGGAAGGGATGCGGCACCGCCATCGGCTTCGCGCGGTTCTCGGGCGTCAGCGGGCAATGCAGGGAGAGCATCTCGGGGTCGAGTTCGAGGTTGACGAAGACGAAGCTGGAGAAGCACGCCAGGAGCGTCATCAAGGCCACCAACCAGCTGTCGTATGCGCTGGCCTCCGTAGCTACTGCCGCTACGCCAGCGTGAACCGGAACGTCGCTCCCCCTCCCGGCACCCCTTCCGCCCACACCCGCCCGCCCTGCCGCGAGATGGCGCGCTCGACCGTCGCCAGGCCGATGCCGCTGCCGGGGAATTCGTCCTGCCGGTGCAGGCGCTCGAACGTGCCGAACAGGCGGCCGGCGTGGGCCATGTCGAAGCCGGCGCCGTTGTCGCGCACGTAGAACTCGCCCTTGTCGCCGTTGCGGCCGACGCGGATCTCCGCGTCCGGCGTGCGCGAGGTGAACTTCCACGCGTTGCCCAGGAGGTTCTCCAGCACCGACCGCATCAGGCGCGGGTCGGCCGCCGACTGCAGGCCGGGCTCCACGTGCCAGCGCACCTCGCGCTCCGGCGCGCCGGCCTGCAGCTGCTCCAGCACCTCGGTGGCCAGGGCGCTCAGGTCGACCGGGCGCAGGTCGATCTCGGCCTGCGTCACCCGCGACAGCGCCAGCAGCCCCTGGACCATCTGCACCATCTGTTCGACGTTGGCGACGATGCGCTGCAGGTAGTGCGCGGACTTCGAGTCCGGCGCGTTCAGCGCGCCGTCACGCTGCAGCAGCTGTGCGAACGAGGTGATGCGGTGCAGCGGCGACTGCAGGTCGTGCGACACCGAGTACGAGAACGCGCGCAGCTGCTCGTTGGCCAGGGCCAGTTCGTGCGTGCGCTGCGCGATGCGCTCCTCCAGCGTGGCGTTCAGGCGCCCGATCTCGTCCGCCTGCAGGCGCAGGTGCTCCTGCGCCTGCTTGAGCTCGTGCACGTCGGTGGAGGTGCCGTACCAGGAGACCACCCGGCCGCTGCCGTCCTTGTTGGGCAGGGCGCGCACCAGCTGCCAGCGGTCGCTGCCGTCCAGGTAGCGCAGCCGCAACTCCATCTCGACCGGCTCGCCGGCCAGGTTCTCCGACAGCGCCTGGGCGGCGGCGCGCGAGTCGTCGCGGTGGCCCAGCTCGGCCCACCGCTTGCCGACCGCGTCCTCGACCGGCCGGCCGGTGGCTTCCGTCCAGCGCTCGTTGACGAACTCCACCACGCCCTTGGCATCGGTGATGAACACGATCTGCGGCATCGCCTGCGCCAGCACGCGGAAGCGCCGCTCCAGGTGGCGGCGGCTGAACTGGCGCTGCAGCTGGCGGCCGAGCGCGGCCGCGACGGCCATGGCGGCCAGCCAGATCGCGCCCGTGATCCACGCAAAGCGCCGCCAGGGCGCCAGCACCTGCTCGACCGAGGAACCCACGACCACGACCAGCTGCGGGTACAGCTCCAGCACGCGGTAGGCGACGATGCGCTGGACCTGGTCGAGGCCCTGGGCGCCCACGAACACGCCTTCGGGCGCCTCCGGCAGCATCCGGGTGAACAGGGGCAGCGAGGGGTAGTGCTGCCCGAGTCCCTTCGGGTCCGGCGGGCTGCGCATCAGCAGCTGGCCGTTGCGGTGGAAGAGCGAGACGGCGCCCTGGCGCGCCAGGTCGAGTTCGCGCCACAGCCGCTCGAAGAATGGCGGCTCGACGGCCGCGACCATCACGCCGCGCCACTGGCCGGCGCCGTCGCGCAGCGGCACGCTGGCGCTGATCAGCCAGGTGCCCGTGCTGCGGCTGCGCACGCCCGGGCCGATGTAGAAGCCGGTGCCCGGCTGCTGGCGATAGACCTGGAAGTACTCTCGGTCCGCCAGCGATATGCCGATGTTGCCGACGTCGGAATCCAGGTCGATGCGGCCCTGCTCGTCCAGGGTCCAGATGGCCCGCACGTAAGGCAGGTCCCGCAGGTGCCGGCGCAGGAAGGAACGGCCGTGGTTCTCGTCCACCGTGCCCTGCGAACGCATCTCCATCAGCTCGTGCGAAGCAGCCTGCAGCCGCTGGTCCACCGCCTGCAGGCTGCGGGTGGTCTGCTCGGCGATCACATGGTTGAGCGCGCGCGTCAGCCGCTCGCCGCCGCGCAAGGCTTCCGACCGCATGTGCAGCAGCACGCCGGCTAGCGCGGCGCCGGAAGCGAGGGCGAAGGCGGCCAGGTACCAGAGCAGCATGCGTCCGCCCATGCCCGCGCGCGGTCCAGGCGCCGCGAGGGACAGCACCGTCTGGCGGAAATCGGCCGCGCCGCGCTGCTTCATGC
Source organism: Pseudomonadota bacterium (assembly GCA_023387335.1). Classification (GTDB taxonomy): domain Bacteria; phylum Pseudomonadota; class Gammaproteobacteria; order Burkholderiales; family Burkholderiaceae_C; genus Ramlibacter. Next base: position 86,774 of record JAEWIF010000041.1, read on the forward strand.
GAGTGCTCCTGGCATGGCACGCATGATGCCGCGCCGGCGGGCCGGGCGGGGCCGCCGGCGACCGGTCGCTATCAATGCATCGAACCCGCCGGCTGCCCCCGCGCGACGGCCTTGGCATCGCGCAGCCGCACCCAGGCCAGCAGGCCGGTGCCCGCGGCGAACGCGGCACCGATCGCGAAGGCCAGCTGGTAGCCCGCGTTGAGCGCCAGCGCGTCGGCGGCCCCCTGCGCCTGCGCGGCCGTGGTGCGCGCGGCGGCCACGCTGGCCAGCACGGCCAGCCCCAGCGCGCCGCCCATCATGAACGAGGTGTTCACCACGCCGGAGGCCAGGCCGCTGTCCTGCGGATCGACGTCGTTCATCGCGGCCAGGAGCATCGGATTGAAGGCGATGCCGGCGCCGATGCCCAGCAGCAGCATGGCGGGCAGCACGTCCACCAGGAAACGGCCGTCGGCCGGTGCACGCGCGAACAGCGCGAGCCCGAGCGCGGCCACCATCAGCCCCACCGCCAGCGGACCGCGGATGCCCCAGCGCATGACGATGCGGGCCGAGGCACCCAGCGACATGAAGGCCATGATCAGGTTGCCCGGCAGGAACGCCAGCCCAACCTGCATCGGCGTGTAGCCCAGCACCAGCTGCATGTAGAGCGCCGACATGAAGAACCAGGCGAACATGGCCGCCGCCCAGAGCACGCCGGCCACGTTGGCGGTGGCCAGGTTGCGGTGCGTGAACAGGTCCAGCGGCATCAGCGGCTGCGCGATGCGCGACTCGATGGCGATGAACGCGCCCAGCAGCACGACCGCCGCGCCCAGCAGGCCCAGCGTGTGCGCCGACAGCCAGCCCGCCTCGTTGCCGTTGACCACCGCGTACACGGCCAGCAGCAGCGCCGCCGTGATGGTGGTGGCGCCGCCCCAGTCCAGCCGCAGGCCGGCGCGGCGCTCGCCCGGGGCGATCAGCGCGCGGCACAGCAGCGCCACCGCGATGCCGATCGGCAGGTTGACCAGGAAGATCCAGCGCCAGCTGAGCAGGCTGGTGAGCACGCCGCCGAGCAGCACGCCCACGCTGCCGCCGCCGGCGCACACGAAGCCGTACACGCCCATCGCCCGGGCGCGCTCGCCGGGCTCGGTGAAGAGATTCATGATCAGCGACAGCGCGACCGCCGACACCACCGCGCCGCCCAGTCCCTGCACGGCGCGAGCCGTCACCAGCGCGGCTTGCGAGGGCGCCAGGCCGCAGGCCAGCGAAGCCACCGTGAACAGCGCGATGCCGGCCAGGAACACGCGGCGGTGCCCGAACAGGTCGCCGAGCCGCCCGCCCAGCAGCAGGAAGCCCCCGAAGGTCAGCATGTAGGCGTTGACCACCCAGACCAGCGCGGTCTCGGTGAACTTCAGGTCGGTGCGGATGGAGGGCAGCGCGACGTTCACGATGGTCGTGTCCAGCACGATCATCAGCACGCCCAGGCAGAGCACGTACAGGGCCCACCAGCGCTTGCGCCGGCCGGCGTCTTGGGACGTCATGGCAAGTTTCCTTTCGATCGGAGGGTTCGTCCCGTCACGACGAACCACCGGCCCCGGATTCGACAGGGGCCGGCGCATTCTGCACAGGCCGCCGGTGCTAGCGCTTGCGTCCGCGTACCGCCCAGGCCCGCGCGCGCAGCGCCAGGGTGCCGTCGGCGGCCACCGGCAACCGGGTCCGCAGGGCTTCGCGCAGGCGCAGCCGCCGGTCCTCGGGCAGCGACGCGACGTAGGCCGGCGCCGGGCCCTGGGCGCCGAGGAAAGGCTGCCAGTAGTCCTCGAAGCCCGCGAACGGCGTGGCGATCTCCAGCGGCGCGACGCTCACCTCGACCAGGCCGGCCTGCTCGAAGGCGGTCTGCAGCGCGGCCGGCCGGCACAGGGGAAAGCGCCGGCCTTCGTGGAGGCGCGCGGCATCGGCATCCAGTTCCACCGCCGTGTCCCAGAACCGCCGCAGCATCTCCATGCCGTCCTCGTAGTCCCAGACGTAGGCGGCCACGATGCCGTCGGGCGTCGATACACGCGACATCTCGGCGAGCGCCAACGGGACGTCCGGGACGAAGTTGAGCACCAGGCCCGACACCACCACGTCCACCTGCGCATCCTGCAGCGGGAGCGCGCCGGCGTTGCCGGTGGACAGATGCACCGATGCCGGCAGCTGCCGCCTGGCCACGGAGAGGAATCCCTCCGAAGGCTCGACGCCGGTCAGCGCCGCGGGACGGCCGTGCTCCACGATCGCCGCGCAAAGGGCGCCGGTGCCGCAACCCACGTCGAGCCACCGCAGCTCCGGCGGGATCGCGAGCCAGGAAAGGAACAGCGGGGCGACCTGCCGGCTCCAGCGGCCGATGTACCGCTCGTAGGGATCACCTTGCTGCCAGTTGTCGTGGATGCTGGGTTCGGCCATCGCACTTCTCCTTGCGGCCCGCGGACGCACGGTTCGATGCTACGCGCCGGTCCGGGCCTCGTCCCGCGCGAAGTCGATGAAGGCGCGCAGTGCTGCCGGCAGGTAGCGCTGGCGCGCGTAGTAGAGGTAGGGCGGGCCGATGCCCGGCGACCACGATTCCAGGACACGCACGAGTTCGCCCGCCGCCAGTTCGCGCTCTACGTACTTCTCGTGCAGATAAGCCAGCCCGCCGCCCGCAACCGCCGCGTTCACGGCGATCTGCGAATCGTTGACGATGAGGCGGCCCGACGGCGGTTGCATCTTGCCGGGGCGACGCTGGAACTCCCATTCCTGGATCGAGCCGCCGGGAAAGCGCCGCCGGATGCATTCGTGTCCGGCCAGCTCGCGCGGCGTGCGCGGCGGCGGATGGCGCCCGAAGTAGTCGGGCGAGCCCACGATCGCGTAGCGCTGCGGCGGCCCGATGCGCACGGCCACCATGTCCTGCGGAACCTCGCTGCCGAAGCGCACGCCGGCATCGAAACCCTCGCCCACGATGTCCTGACGCGCCGCTTCCGCGGTGATTTCGATCGTCACGTCGGGATGCTCGCGCGTGAAGCGGGCCGCCAGCGCCGCCAGGCGGAACTGCGCGATGGGCGCGGGCGCGTTGATCCTCAGGCTGCCGATGGGCGAGCCGCGGTGCAGGTTCACCCGCTCGACGGCATCGTGGATCAGGCGCAGGCCGGGCTCGAGACTGGCGAGCAGCTCCGCGCCCGCGGCCGTCACGGCCACGCTGCGGGTCGTGCGCTTGAGCAGCACCACGCCCAGCTGGTCTTCCAGCTTGCGGATGGCCTGGCTGACCATCGAGGCGGACACCTTGCGCTCCACCGCGGCGCGGCGAAAGCTGCCGTGCCGCGCGACCGCGGCGAAGACCTCGAGCTCGGGAAGACAGGAGCGCATTGTTCAATGGCGCTTAACAAGCCATCCAGGATTATCCAGCTAGTCGATGGGCCCCCCGATTCCTAGCATGACCCCATCGACACAGGAGAACCCATGCGCACCTCACACAACACCGTCCTCGTCACCGGCGGCGGCTCCGGCATCGGACAGGCCCTGGCCCAGCGGTTGCACGACGCGGGCAACCGCGTCATCGTCGCCGGCCGCAACATGGCCGCGCTGCGGCGGACCGCCGCGGGCCGCGACGGCATCACGGCCCATGAACTCGACATGAGCGACCCGGCGTCGATCGAAGCGTTCGCCGCGCGCGTGGTGCGCGAGCATCCCGGGCTCAACGTGCTGGTGAACAACGCCGGCGTCATGCGCCGCGAGAACCTGCGCGTGCACGGCGACCTGGCGGACGCGCAGGAGACGATCACCACCAACCTGCTCGGTCCGATCCGGCTCACCAATGCGCTGGTCGAGCATCTGTCGAAGCAGGACGGCGGCACGATCATCAATCTCACGTCGGGACTGGCCTTCGTGCCGGCGGCCGGGAGCCCGAGCTACTGCGCGAGCAAGGCGGCGATGCACGCCTGGACGGTCTGCCTGCGGCTGCAGTTGCGCGGCGCCGTGACCGTCGTGGAATGGGTGCCGCCCGCGCTGCGGACCGAGCTGACACCGGGGCAGTCGAACCGCGAGGGCTACATGCCGCTCGACGAGTTCATGAACGAGAGCATGCGGCTGCTGGCGCAGCGCCCGCTGCCCGACGAGATCCTGGTCCAGCGGGTGCTGCGCTTGCGGCGGGCGGAAGCGGAAGGCCGCTACGACGAGGTGCTGCAGGCGCTGGCGCAGTCTTGAGCTGCGCGCGCCGCGTCGGATTGCAAGAAGCAACAAAGTTGGAAAAGACGCGTTGCGCCGCCTAGGCTGATTTTTTTCCCTGAACTCAGGGGAGGGCAGCCATGGCCGAGAACAAGACGTTCAGCGAGGAAGCGCTCGCGGCACTGCGGCAGGTGGTGCGCGGCAAGGTCGCCACGTCGGGCGACGACTACGAGCAGGCGCGCACGCTCTGGAACGGCATGATCGACCGCCGCCCCGCCGTGGTGGTGCGGTGCGCCGGCGCCGCGGACGTGCGGCAGGCCATCCGGTTCGCGCGCGAGAACGACCTGGCGCTCGCGGTGCGCGGGGGCGGCCACAACATCGCCGGCGACGCGGTGGTCGAAGGCGGTTTGCAGATCGACCTGTCGCTGATGAAGTCGGTGCGCATCGACCCCGCACGGCGAATCGCGCGCGTCGAGCCGGGCGCCACCCTCGGCGATTTCGACAAGGAGGCGCAGGCGTTCGGGCTCGCCACGCCGCTGGGCATCAACTCCACCACGGGCGTGGCCGGGCTGACGCTCGGCGGCGGCTTCGGCTGGTTGAGCCGCGCGCTCGGGCTGTCGATCGACAACCTGCTGTCGGCCGACGTCGTCACGGCGGCCGGCGACCTGGTGACGGCCAGCGAGTCCGAGAACCCCGACCTGTTCTGGGGCCTGCGCGGCGGTGGCGGCAACTTCGGTGTCGTGACTTCGTTCGAGTTCAAGCTGCATCCGGTGGGGCCGACCGTGCTGGCCGGCCTGGTCATCCATCCGCTCGACGCCGCAGCCGAGGTGCTGCGCTTCAAGCGCGAGTTCGTCGCCAAGGCGCCGGACGAGTTCGTCTGCTGGTTCGTGCTGCGGCAGGCGCCGCCGCTGCCTTTCCTGCCGCCGCAATGGCACGGCAAGGAGATTCTCGCGCTGGCCATGTGCTACGCCGGTGACGTCGCGGAGGGCGAGCGCATCGCCAAGCCCTTGCGCGAGTTCGGCCAGCCGATCGCCGACGTCGTGGGGCCGATGCCGTACGCCGCCTGGCAGACCATCCTCGATCCGCTGCTGACGCCGGGAGCGCGCAACTACTGGAAGTCGCACGACTTCGCCACGCTGTCCGACGGCCTGGTGGACGTGCTGGTCGACCATGCGCGCCGCATCCCCGATCCGCAGACCGAGATCGCGTGCGCCCAGCTCGGCGGCGCCGTCGGCCGCGTGCCGCGCGAAGCCACGGCCTACAACCACCGCGACGGCCGGTACGTGCTCAACGTGCACGGCCGGTGGGCCGATCCGTCCAAGGACGAGGCCTGCATCGGCTGGGCGCGCGACCTGTGGAAGGCGGCGGCGCCGTTCTCCACCGGCAGCGTGTACGTCAACTTCCTGACGCAGGAGGAGGGCGGCGACCGCGTGCGCGACGCCTATGGCGAGAACTTCCAGAAGCTGGTGGCGCTGAAGAACAAGTACGACCCGAAGAACGTCTTCGGCGTCAACCGGAACATCCAGCCGAGCGTGTGGATGCCCCGTGAGCGGCGCGAGTCGGCCGCGTGACGCGCGCCCGGCGCTGATCGAATCGATCAGCGCCCTGACCCTGGCGACGCACGACATGGCGCGCGCGGTGCGGTTCTATGCCGCGCTGGGTTTCGCGCTGCGCTACGGCGGAGAGTCCGCGTCCTTCACCAGTTTCAGCGCGGGCAACGCGTGCCTGAACCTGACGACGGAGGGCAGCGAGCGGGAATGGTCCTGGTGGGGGCGGGTGATCTTCCATGTCGCGGATGTGGACCTGCTCTACCAGCAGGCCCTGGACGCCGGCCTGGAGCCGCAGGCGCCGCCGCGCGACGCGACCTGGGGCGAGCGGTTCTTCCACATCGTCGATCCGGACGGGCACGAGCTGAGCTTCGCGAAGCTGCTCGAGGAACCCTAGCCGGCACCTACCACAGGTCCCGCGGCGGCCATTTCACAGCCCGCGTGGAGAAGCTTGTGGAAAACCGCGTGACAGGTGTGCCGGAGCGAGCAGCGGCGCGGCCCGCGATGCGCTGCCTATTTCGTGGGCAGTGGTCCGGCAGCTCATCGGCGCCGTGGCGTGGTTGACACACCGCGCCGATCACTAATCGGAAAGTTCGCCTGCTCCGCAAGCCAGCCGCATCCGCGCGAACAGCGCGACGAGGTGCACCGCCAGCGCGGCGCAGAGCGGATAGCGCCAGCCCCAGGCGACGAAGTCGGCGTGCACCAGCTGGGAGGCGATGACGGCCATCAGGCCGGCCGCGGCTACCGCGCCCGCCAGGGCGCCCACCACGGCGGAGGCGCTGGCCGGCGCCGGATGCAGTGCCCCGCTGGCGCCCCAGGCCAGCCCCTGGCCGGTGCGGCAGGCCACCAGGAGAAGGATCGCCAGCCCGCCGGCCACGCCGTAGCCCGGCAGCGTGCCGGTCGCGGCGGTGCAGAGGGCCAGCGCGCCGCCGGCGACGAAAAGCACCCGCGGAGCGCCGAAGCGGCCTCGCAGCGCCAGGGCTGCCCATCGGCCTACCGGCCGCAGCGCGAACGCCAGCGCGAACAGCGCGGCGCCGAACAGCAGGCCAAGAAGCTCGCCCCAGTAAGGGAACACCAGGGCAGGAAAGACGAGGAAAGCCGCGAGGGCGAACGTGGTCTGGTCGAAGGATTCCGCCGCGCGCACCACCGCCACGGCGGCGCCGGTGTCGGCATCTGCGTTTCGGGGGGAGGAGGAGGGGTCGGAAGCGCGTGCGCGCGGGGCGGAAATGGCGACGTCGGCGAACATGGGTACTGCAGGGCCTGGGACAAAATGTCCAATGGTTGACGTGCATCAATCAGGATAGATTGCCGCTCGAAACGCAATCGGCGTTTCCCCCAGCTATCTGTCCGTCGATGCCCCTCCAAGCCCTCCGTTCCACGGCCGCCCGCATCGGTGCTCTCGCCACCGTGACCCTGCTGGCCGGCTGCAACACCATCGTCATGAAGCCGCACGGCGACGTCGCGGCGCAGCAGGCCCAGCTGATCGTGGTCGCCACGGTGCTGATGCTCCTGATCATCGTCCCGGTGATCGCGGCCACCCTGTTCTTCGCCTGGCGCTACCGCCGGGCCAACACGGAGGCGGCCTACGAGCCGGACTGGGACCACTCGACGCGCCTCGAGATGCTGATCTGGGGCGCCCCGCTGGCCATCATCCTGGTGCTGGGCACCATCACCTGGATCAGCACCCACAAGCTGGACCCGTACCGGCCGCTGGAGCGCATCGACGCCCAGCGCCCCGTGCCCGCGGGCCTGCAGCCGCTGCAGGTCGAGGTGGTCGCGCTCGACTGGAAGTGGCTGTTCATCTATCCCGAGCAGGGCATCGCCACGGTCAACGAGATCGCCGCGCCGGTGGACCGTCCGATCCGCTTCCACATCACGGCCTCGACGGTGATGAATTCGTTCTACATCCCGGCGCTGGCGGGCCAGATCTACGCCATGCCGGGCATGGAGACCAAGCTGCACGCCGTCATCAACAGCGTGGGCGACCATGAAGGGTTCTCGGCCAACTACAGCGGCGCCGGCTTCTCCCACATGCGCTTCGGCTTCCGCGGCCTGAGCGAGGGCGACTTCGACAAGTGGGTGCAGTCCAACCGCGACGCCGGCGGCAAGCTCACGCGCGAGGCCTACCTGCAGCTGGAGAAGCCCACCGAGCGCGAGCCGGTGCGCCGCTACGCCGCCGTCGATCCCAAGCTGTTCGACGCGATCGTCAACCGCTGCGTGGAGCCCGGGAAGATGTGCATGGGCCAGATGATGCACATCGACGCCCAGGGCGGCTCGGGCAAGGGCGGCATCGTCGGCGTCTCGCGCCAGCCCGCCGCCAACGGCCGCGAGCGCGAAGTGGTGGCCGCCCTGTGCACCCCCGACAACCCGACCGGCGCCCCGGTCCTCGCCGCCCCCTGAAGATTTTTCCGATGTCCGACCTGAGCCAACTGATCTTCGGCCGCCTGAGCTGGGCGGCGATCCCGCTGCACGAGCCGATCCTCATCGCCACCTTCCTCGGCGTGGCGCTCGGCGGCCTCGCCATGCTGGCGGCCCTGACGCGCTATCGCCTGTGGACGCCGCTGTGGCGCGACTGGATCTGCAGCATCGACCACAAGAAGATCGGCATCATGTACATGGTGCTGGGCCTCGTCATGCTGCTGCGCGGCTTCGCCGACGCCGTGATGATGCGCCTGCAGCAGGCCGTCGCCTTCGGCGGCGACGCGGGCTTCCTGCCGCCGCACCACTACGACCAGATCTTCACGGCCCACGGCGTGATCATGATCTTCTTCGTCGCCATGCCGCTGGTGACGGGCTTCATGAACTTCGTCGTGCCGCTGCAGATCGGCGCGCGCGACGTCGCCTTCCCGTTCCTGAACAACTTCAGCTTCTGGATGACGGTGGGCGGCGCGGCGCTGCTGATGGTGTCGCTGTTCGTCGGCGAGTTCGCCACCACCGGCTGGCTGGCCTATCCGCCGCTCTCGGGCATCCTGCAGAGCCCGACGGTCGGCGTGGACTACTACCTGTGGTCACTGCAGGTGGCCGGCGTGGGGACGACGCTGTCAGGCATCAACCTGATCGCCACCATCGTCAAGATGCGAGCGCCCGGCATGTCGCTGATGAAGATGCCGGTGTTCACCTGGACCGCCCTGTGCACCAACGTGCTGATCGTGGTGTCCTTCCCGGTGCTGACCGCCACGCTGACGCTGCTCACGCTGGACCGCTACGCCGGCACGAACTTCTTCACGACCGAGCTGGGCGGCAACGCCATGATGTACGTGAACCTGATCTGGATCTGGGGCCACCCCGAGGTCTACATCCTGATCCTGCCCGCGTTCGGCATCTTCTCCGAGGTGGTGTCCACCTTCTCGCGCAAGCGCCTGTTCGGCTACGCGTCCATGGTGTACGCAACGGCGGCGATCACGATCCTGTCGTACCTGGTGTGGCTGCACCACTTCTTCACCATGGGCTCGGGCGCGAGCGTGAACGCCTTCTTCGGCATCACGACCATGATCATCTCGATCCCCACGGGCGCGAAGATCTTCAACTGGCTGTTCACGATGTACCGCGGCCGGATCGACTTCGACGTGCCGATGCTGTGGACCATCGGCTTCATGATCACTTTCGTGATCGGCGGCATGACCGGCGTGCTGCTGGCGGTGCCCGCGGCCGACTTCGTGCTGCACAACAGCCTGTTCCTGATCGCGCACTTCCACAACGTGATCATCGGCGGCGTGCTGTTCGGCATCTTCGCCGGCATCAACTACTGGTTCCCCAAGGCCTTCGGCTTCCGCCTCGACGCCTTCTGGGGCAAGGCCTCCTTCTGGTGCTGGTTCGTGGGCTTCTGGCTCGCGTTCGCGCCGCTCTACGTGCTGGGCCTGATGGGCGTGACCCGCCGCATGAGCCAGTTCGACGATCCGTCGCTGCAGATCTGGTTCCAGATCGCCGCGCTGGGCGCGGTGCTGGTCGCGATCGGCATCGCCTGCTTCCTGGTGCAGATCGTGGTGAGCATCCGCAACCGCGAGAAGCTGCGCGACACCACCGGCGACCTCTGGGACGGCCGCACGCTGGAGTGGTCCACCTCCTCGCCGCCGCCCGCCTACAACTTCGCGTTCACGCCGGTCGTGCACTCGCTCGACGCCTGGCACGACATGAAGCAGCGCGGCGCGCGCCGTCCGCTGACCGGCTTCAAGCCGATCCACATGCCGCGCAACACCGCCGCCGGCTTCGTCATCTCCATGCTGGCCACCGCCCTCGGCTTCGCGCTGGTGTGGCACATGTGGCTGCCGGCCGGGGTGCTGTTCGCGCTGACCATTGCCGCGGCGATCCGCCACACGTTCAACTACGACCGCGATTTCCACATCCCCGCCGACGAGGTGCGCAGCACCGAGGACGAGCGCACCCGCGCGCTGGCGGCGGCCTGATCGCGGGGAGCCGACGAGACATGTCTTCCACCACGATGAACGCGACCGGCGCCGCGCCGGTCTTCTACGACGACGGCAGCCACCATCCGCAGCAGGGCACGCTGCTAGGGTTCTGGCTCTACCTGATGAGCGACCTGCTCATCTTCGCGATCCTGTTCGCGACCTACGCGGTGCTCGGACGCAGCTACGCCGCGGGTCCCTCGGGCGCCGACCTGTTCGACCTGAAGCTGGTGGCGGTGAACACCGGCCTGCTGCTGGTGTCCTCCATCACCTACGGCATGGCCATGATCGCCATGCAGCACGGCCGCCAGACCAGCGTGCTGCGCTGGCTGGCCGTCACCGGCGTGCTGGGACTGGGTTTCCTGTCGCTGGAGCTGTACGAATTCGCGCACCTTATCGGCGAAGGCGCGGGCCCGCAGCGCAGTGCCTTCCTGTCCAGCTTCTTCACGCTGGTGGGCACCCACGGCCTGCACGTGGGGTTCGGCTGCGTCTGGCTGTTCACGCTGATGACGCAGGTGCGCCGCCACGGCCTGACGCGCGAGAACAAGCGCCGGCTGGTCTGCCTGTCCATGTTCTGGCACTTCCTGGACGTGGTCTGGATCGCCGTCTTCACCTTCGTGTACCTGATGGGAGTGCTGCAATGAGCGCCGCCGTTTCCGCCGACCACCACGACCACCACGACGACATCGGCTACCACGCCACCGTCAAGGGCTACGTCGTCGGCTTCCTGCTGTCAGTGGTGCTGACCGCGATCCCGTTCTGGCTGGTGATGGGGAAGGTGTCGACCCCCGCCGCGACGGGCTTCATCGTGCTCGGATTCGCCGCGGTGCAGATGCTGGTGCACATGGTCTATTTCCTGCACCTCAATGCCAAGGTGGAAGGCGGCTGGTCGATGCTGGCGCTGGTGTTCACCGCCGCGCTGGTGGTGATCGTGCTGGCCGGCTCGGTCTGGGTGATGTACCACCTCAACACGAACATGATGCCCATGGCGCCGCACGACATGCGTAGCATGCCCTGACATGGATCCCGCAGCCCGCCGCCCGCGCTCGGCCGCCGTGCTGGCGACGCTGGCCGGCGCCGGGCTGCTGCTGTGCGCGCTGCTTGCGGCGCTGGGCGGCTGGCAGGTGCAGCGCCTGGGCTGGAAAGAGGCGCTGATCGAGAGGGTGGAGCGCAACGTCAGCGCCGCACCCATCGCCGCCCCGGGTCCTTCCGCGTGGCCGGCGCTCGGTCCGCAGGACGAGTACCGCCGCCTGCGCGTCGAAGGGCGCTTCGATCACCAGCGCGAGGTGCTGGTGAGAGCCAGCACCGACCTGGGCTCCGGCTACTGGGTGTTGACACCGCTTCGCACACCACAGGGCGGGTGGGTGCTGGTCAACCGGGGCTTCGTGCCGCAGTCGATGCGCGGTCAGGTCCCGGCCACGGAAGGCGAGCAAAGCGTGATCGGACTGCTGCGCACCAGCGAGCCCCGGGGCACGCCGCTGCAGGACAACGATCCGGCCGCCGGCCGCTGGTACTCGCGCGACGTCGACGCCATCGCCGCCGCCCGCGGCCTGCAGGGGCCCGTCGCGCCGTACTTCGTCGATGCGCAGCCGCAAGGCCCCGGAGCGGCCGCCGCCTGGCCGCGGGCCGGCCTGACGGTGATCCATTTCCGCAACCACCACCTGGTCTACGCGATCACGTGGTTCGTCCTGGCCGCCATGGTGGCCGCCGCCGTCGCCTACCTGATGGCGGACGAGCGGCGGCTGCGCCGCCAGCAAGGAGCCGCTTCCCTTGCCGACCCTTCCTCCTGAGTCGCCGCCGGCGATCGCCGAAGCCGGCCGCGCGCCCGAGCGGCTGGCGGACCGCCAGAACCTGCTGCAGCTGGTGCACCTGCGCGCGCTGGCGGTGGCCGGACAGCTCGCCACCATCCTGGCGGTGCAGTACATGCTGGAGGTGCCGCTTCCGCTGAGGGAGATGCTGGGGCTGCTCGCGCTGCTGGCGGTCTTCAACTTCGGCAGCTGGCTGCGCACGCGCCTGCGGGTGCCGGTGCCCAACGGCGAGCTGTTCGCCGCGCTGCTGGTGGACGTGGCCGCGCTCACCGGCCAGCTGTACTTCGCCGGCGGGGTCACCAACCCTTTCATCTTCCTGTACCTGCTGCAGGTGGCGCTGGGCTCGGTGCTGCTGCAGCCGCGCTACCTGTGGGCCATGGTGGGCGCGACGACCGTCGCCTTCATGAGCCTGGTGCTCTTCCATCGACCGCTCGCGTTGCCGGGCCTGGATTTGCAGCTGCCGGCCACCTTCATCGGGGGCCTGCTCCTGTGCTTCGTGCTGGACGCGCTGCTGTTCGTGGTGTTCATCGGGCGCATCTCGCGCAACCTGCGCCAGCGCGACGCGGCCGTGGCGCGCCTGCGGCAGCGCGCCGCGGAGGAGGAGCACATCGTGCGCATGGGCCTGCTGGCCTCGGGCGCGGCGCACGAGCTGGGCACGCCGCTCGCGACGATGTCGGTGATCGTGGGCGACTGGTCGCGCATGGCGCCGTTCGCCGGCGAGCCGGAGCTGCGCGAGGAGATCGAGGAGATGCAGCGCCAGATCGAGCGCTGCAAGACGATCGTGTCCGGCATCCTCACCTCCGCCGGCGAGACCCGCGGCGAAGCGCCCGTCGAGACGACCCTGCATGCCTTCCTCGACGAGCTGGTGGCCGAGTGGAAGCGCACGCGCGGCGAGCCCGAACTGGCCTACGAGCGCGACGGCCCCGACCTGCCCATCATCTCCGACACGGCCTTGCGGCAGATGCTGGGCAACGTGCTCGACAACGCGCTCGAGGCCGCGCCGGGCGCGCCGCTGCGCTTCCGCGCCGAATGGGACGAGGAAACGCTGACGCTGCGCGTGCTCGACGAGGGCCCCGGCTTTCCGCCCGAGTTCCTGGAGCGGGTGGGCGCGCCGTACCAGTCCAGCAAGGGCACGCCGGGCCGCGGGCTCGGGCTCTTCCTCGCGCTCAACGTGGCGCGCACCCTCGGCGGCCAGCTGCACGCGCACAATCGCCGGGAAGGCGGCGCGCAGGTCGACATCGCCCTGCCGCTGGCCGCCCTGATGCCGCCCGACTCCACCGATGGAAGCTGAACGCGAACTGCTGGTCGTCGAGGACGACGACGCCTTCGCCCGCACGCTGCAGCGCTCGTTCGAGCGGCGCGGCTACCGCGTGCTGCGCGCGGCCGACCTGGACGGGGTGAAGGTCCTGCTCGGGCAGAGCCGTCCCGGCTACGCGGTGGTGGACCTGAAGCTGGCGGCGGGCGGCTCGGGCCTGGCGTGCGTGCAGGTGCTGCACGAACACGACCCCGGCATGGTGATCGTGGTCCTCACCGGCTATGCGAGCATCGCCACCGCCGTCGAGGCGATCAAGCTGGGCGCGCGCCACTACCTGGCCAAGCCCGCCAACACCGACGACATCGAGGCGGCGTTCGGGCGCACCGAGGGCAACGCGGAAGTGGAGCTCACGGAGCGGCAGACCAGCATCAAGACGCTGGAGTGGGAACGCATCCACCAGACGCTGGCCGAGACCGGGTTCAACATCTCCGAAACCGCGCGCCGTCTCGGCATGCATAGGCGAACGCTCGCGCGCAAGCTCGAAAAGCAGAGGGTCAAGTGAGCCAATCGAAGGAACCCTGCCCCTGCGGCCGCGTCGACGACGACGGCCACGCCGTGTCGCTGGCCGATTGCTGCGGCCGCTGGATCGCCGGTGAACCGGCCCCCGATGCCGAGGCGCTCATGCGCTCGCGCTACACGGCCCACGTGCTGCGCGACAACGCGTACCTGCTGGCCACCTGGCACGCGAGCACGCGGCCGGACGACGCCACGCCCGATCCCGAGACCAAGTGGCTGGGGCTGGAGGTGCACGACCACCAGATGATCGACGGCTCGCACGCGGTCGTCGAATTCGTCGCGCGCTACCGCATGAAGGGACGCGGCGGGCGCCTGCGCGAGCGCAGCCGCTTCGTGCGCGAGGACGACGGGCGCTGGTACTACGTGGACGGCGAGATCCGCTGATCAGTTCAGCGGGGTGCGCGAGTACACCGCGGTTGGGAACTGCAGGAGCTCGAACGCACGCTCGGCCGCACGCTGGGTCGGCGTGGAGTGCATCTGGCCACCGTAGGCGCCGTCCGCGAGCAGGCGCGACAGGTTCAGGCTCACGCCCACGTACAGGTCGCGCCGGCGATCGCCGCCGGGCTGCTCGAACCCGCGCGCCTGGTAGCCGACCGAGAGCTCCAGGTAGCGGAGCGCCGGGATGCGTCGGGTGGACTCGAAGCCGTCGGCCTTGACCACGAGCAGGTAGCGCTGGCCCGAGTAGTCGCCGAACGGGTCGAAGCCGGAACCCTTGGAGCGGCGGTAGGCGAAGCGGAAGTCGAACTTGTCGTCCACTTCCGGATGGCTCTCGAGATACACGCCCAGCGCCGTGCCGGCCACGTTCATCACCGCGTCCTGTGGACTGAAATCGTATTTGCGCGAATAGCCGTCCACCACCTCGATGGCGGTGAAAATGCCGATCGTCGTCCAGCCCGCCAGGCGGATCGCTTCCTCGCGGCTGTTGCCCGTGGCCGTGAACAGGGGCGTCAGCAGCCGGACGCTGGCGTAGTTGGAGAACATGTGTCCCAGCTTGTCGGCGCCGCCGGAGTTGGTGCCGGTCCCGAACCAGCCTTCGTTGGTGGTCCTGAAGCCGCCGCCGAAGCCGTCCTTCCACCACTTGTTGGAGCCGTAGCCCGCCCACAGCGCGCCGATCGCGGCGATGGTCGCGGTGTTGCGCAGGGTGAGGTCGGGCGGGGCCTCGGCCTGCGCGGCCGCGGGCGGAGCGGAAGCGATGAGGGCCCCCCACAACAGGCACGGAGCCCAGGGGGCGATGCGATCAGTCCTGGCCATCGGGGCCTCCTGGCATGGCGCAAAGCGTACGCCATACTCGCCCCGGTGACCTGGATCCTCATCTACTTCGCCACGGGTGCCGCCATCGGCTTCCTCGCCGGACTGCTGGGCATCGGCGGCGGCATGACACTGGTTCCGTTGCTGGCGGCGATGTTCACCGCCCAGCAACTCGCCCCCGACCACGTGGTGCACCTCGCGCTGGGCACGGGCATGGCTTCGATCGTGTTCACCTCCAGCTCCAGCGTGCGTGCGCATCACGGGTTGGGTGGCGTGGACTGGACGCTGGTCCGCCGCATGGGTCCCGGCATGGTCATCGGCACCTTGCTGGCCACCGCGCTTTCCGGATGGGTGTCGCAGCGCGCGCTGGCGCTGGCCTTCGCGGCGATCGTGTACGCGGGCGCGACGCAGCTGCTGCTCGGTCGCAAGCCCTCGGCTTCGCGCACCTTGCCCGGTGCGCCGGCGCTGGTGGTGATCGGGCTCCTGTTCGGGGTCGTGTGCGGGCTGGTGTCCGCGGGCGGGGCTTTCCTCACCGTCCCCTTCATGCTGTTCTGCGGCGTGGCCATGACCACGGCGATCGGCACGGGCGCCGCGCTCGGACTGCCGGTCGCCCTGGTGGGAACGATAGGCTACGTGTTCAGCGGTTCGAAGGTCCCCGGCCTGCCGCCGCTGTCGCTGGGGTTCGTGTACGGGCCGGCCCTGCTGGGGATCGTCGCGGGCAGCGTGCTGACGGCGCCGCTCGGCGCCCGCACCGCCCACCGCCTGCCCGTGCAGATGCTGCGCCGCATCTTCGCCTGCCTGCTGTACGTGCTGGCGACGAAGATGCTGTGGACCTACCTGTAGGGACCCAGCTCATCCGCCGGGGCTCGGGTTTCCCCCGGAGCCGAATCGGCGACGGTGGACATTGAATGTCGACGACGCGCCCAGCGAAGGAGACATCGGATGGAACCAGGCCGCATCGGCATCGTCTCGCGTTCACCCGCACTCGTGGACGAAGTCCTGCGCCAGCTCTCGGCCTACGGGCTGGGCGCTTCGAAGGTCGTGCACCTGCCTGCCCAGGGCGTCACCCACCTCGCGACGCTGAAGATGTTCTCGGACCACTGGGGCACCGATGCCGTGCTGCTGGTCGGCGCCATCGATGCCGGCGAGGAGCGCGCGTGCACCGAATGGATCTCGCGGCACACGGACAAGCCCGTCTTCGGCTTCATCGACCCGGCCGATGCCCACCATGCGCAGGCCACCCGCCTGGGCGCCTCCGGCGTGCACATGACCGACGACGCCGCGGGCCTTGGCGAGTTCATCGCCGCGCAGGTGGAATCTCCCTGGCTTCCCTTCGACTGACGCTCACGCCTGCGGGCTGAGCGCCTGCTCGATCTGCGCCGCGCCTTCGTCCTCCAGGAACCGAAGGAAGGCCTGCGCCACCGGCGGCAGGCGCTTGGTGCGCCGGTGCACCACGAACCAGTTCAGCATCAGCGGAAAGCCGCGCACGTCGAGCACCGCCAGCTTGCCGGCCTCGCGTTCGCGGCTGATGGTGTGCGCGGAGAGGAAGCTGATGCCCATGCCCGCGATCACGGCCTGCTTGATCGTCTCCGTGCTCTTGATCTCCATCGCGAGGTTGAGGTCGTCGACGTGGTCGCCCAGGCCCTGGAGCATGGAGTTCCAGGTGTCCGAGCCCTTCTCGCGAACGATGAAAGGCTCCTTCAGCACGCGCTCGACCGGGATGCGCCTGCGGCCCGCCAACGGGTGCGACGGTGGCGCGACGAACACATAGGGGTGCGGCGCGAACGGCAGCGCCACGGTGTCCGTCTCGGCGGCGGGCGGCGGACGGACCATGACCGCGAGGTCGGTGAGGTTGTCGGCCAGGCGCCCCAGCAGTTCCTCGCGGTTGCACACGCCGAAGTTGAGCGTCACGCCCGGATGCCGCTGGGCGAAGGCGACCAGCAGCGACGGAAAGAAGTAGTCGCCCGCGCTGATCACGCTCACGTTGAGGCGGCCGCCCTCGACGCCCTTGAAGGCCGAGAGCGCCTCCTCGGCCTCGTGGAACTTCTGGATGATCTCGCGGCTGGACGCGAGCATCTGCGTCCCCGCGGGCGTGAGATAGACCTTCTTGCCGAGCTGCTCGAAGAGCTGCAGCCCGGCGTGTTCCTGGAGCTTGCGCACCTGCGTCGAAACCGCGGGCTGGGTGAGGTGCAGTTCCTCCGCGGCGCGCGAGAAGCTCAGGTGCCGGGCCACGGCCTCGAACACCTTCAGCTGGCGGAGCGTCGCGTTGCGCATCGGCGAACTATAAGTCGGAGCGAATGAAAACGATCAAAAACATTCACTATCGCTAATCGTTCGCCGAACCTACATTGCATCGGACTCGATCGCAAAAGGAGACTTTCCATGCAATCCGTACAGCAGCAAGCGCAACCGCAAGCCCGCTACGCGCTCGCCTTCGAAGAGCTCAACCTCGATTGGCAATGGGATGGCATCGAGCCATTGCGTGCGTACATCGAACGTGAACATCCGCACCTGCTTCGCATGTACGACGCGGACTTTCTCGTCAGCGTGATCGAGAACACCTGCGCTCGCGTGACGGCCTGAGCCGTGGCTCCCCGGACAAACCCTGAGTTTCCGCAATCTTGACCTTCGTCAAGAGAACTCGCGTGTAGTCGGGGGGAGCATCGCGACGCGTTATCCGCGACGTCGGATGCGCGCATCCAACGACCCAGGAGACAACGCGATGAGTACCCGACAAAAGTTCGTCCGGCTCGCGGGCGCACTGACCGTCGCCGTCACGGCGATCCTCCCCGCGCATGCGGCGTGGGAACCCACCAAGCCCGTTGAATTCGTGGTGCCGGCCGGCACCGGTGGCGGCGCCGACCAGATGGCTCGCCTGATCCAGGGCGTGGTGGCCAAGCACAACCTCATGAAGCAGCCGCTGGTCGTCGTCAACAAGTCCGGCGGCGCGGGCGCGGAAGGCTTCCTCGAGATCAAGAACGCCAAGGGCGATCCGCACAAGATCGTGGTGACGCTGTCGAACCTGTTCACCACGCCGCTGGCCACGGGCGTGCCCTTCAACTGGCGTGACATGACACCGGTGTCGATGATGGCGCTGGACAACTTCGTGCTGTGGGTGAACGCCGAGTCGCCGTACAAGACGCCCAAGGAATACCTCGACGCCGTGAAGGCCGCGGGTCCCAGCAAGATGAAGATGGGCGGCACGGGCTCCAAGCAGGAGGACCAGATCCTCACCGTGAGCATCGAGAAGGCGAGCGGCACCAAGTTCATCTACGTGCCGTTCAAGGGCGGCGGCGAAGTGGCCGTGCAGCTGGTGGGCAAGCACGTCGACTCGAGCGTGAACAACCCGGTCGAGGCCGTCGCGCAATGGCGCGCCAAGCAGCTGCGCCCGCTGTGCGTGTTCGACGAGAAGCGCATGCCCTATCCCTCCAAGATCACCGACACGCAGTCCTGGCAGGACGTTCCCACCTGCAAGGAATCCGGCGTGAACGCCAGCTACACCATGCTGCGCGGCATCTTCATGCCCCCGGGCGTCACGGACGACCAGAAGAAGTTCTACGTGGACCTGCTCAAGAAGGTGCGCGAGACCCCGGAATGGAAGGACTACATGGAGAAGGGCGCGTTCAACCAGACCTCCATGGACGGCCCGGCGTACGCCGACTGGCTCGGCAAGGCCGAGCAGATGCACCGTGAACTCATGAAGGGTGCAGGTTTCCTGTCCAACTGACATGGCGCACGAACACAGCGAAGGCGGCGCGAGCCGCGGCATCTCCCTGCATTCCGTCGAGGTCGTCGTCGCCCTGCTGGTGTTCGCGCTCGGCCTCACGGTCCTCATCGGAAGCTGGAAGCTCGGCTCCAAGTGGACCAGCGACGGCCCGGGGCCGGGCTACTTTCCGTTCTACATCAGCCTGATCATGTGCATCTCGGGCGCGGGCGTGGCCATCCAGGCCTTGCGCAAGCGCCCCGAGGGCATCTTCGCGGACGGCCAGCAACTCAAGCAGGTGCTGATCGTGCTGCTGCCCGCCGGCCTGTACGTGCTCGCCGTGCAGCTGGTGGGCCTGTACATCGCCTCGGCCGTCTACATCGCCCTCTTCATGACCCTTCTGGGCAAGTACTCGCCCATCAAGAGCACGCTGGCGGCAGTGGTGATCATGGTGCTGTTCTTCCTGCTGTTCGAGGTCTGGTTCAAGGTGCCCCTCTACAAGGGCGCATTCAACATGCTCCAGTTCACGGGGTACTGAGGACATGGAAGAGCTCAGCGCACTGTTCCACGGCTTCGCGGTCGTGCTCTCGCCCCTGAACCTGGGGCTGATGATCGTCGGCATCGTCCTGGGCGTGCTGATCGGCGTGCTGCCGGGACTCGGTGGCGCCAACGGCGTCGCCATCCTGCTGCCGCTCACGTTCAGCATGTCGCCCACGTCGGCCATCATCATGCTGTCGTGCATCTACTGGGGCGCGCTGTTCGGCGGCGCCATCACCTCGATCCTGTTCAACATCCCGGGCGAGCCCTGGTCGGTGGCCACCACCTTCGACGGCTACCCGATGGCCCAGAACGGGCAGGCCGGCAAGGCGTTGTCGGCGGCCTTCACCTCTTCGTTCGTCGGCGCCTTCCTCGCGGTGGTGATGATCACCTTCATGGCGCCCCTGGTCGCGAAATTCGCGCTGAAGTTCGGGCCGCCGGAGTTCTTCGCGGTCTACCTGCTCACGTTCTGCAGCTTCGTCGGCATGGGCAAGGGCTCGGCGTTCAAGATCCTGGCGTCGATGACGATCGGCTTCGCGCTGGCGGCCGTCGGCATGGACACGGTGACGGGCCAGTTGCGCCTCACGTTCGGCCTGCCCGACCTGATGCGTGGCTTCGACTTCCTCATCGCGGTCATCGGCCTCTTCGGCATCGGCGAGATCCTGCTGTCGATGGAGGAGGGCCTGAAGTTCTCCGGCAAGTCCGCCAAGCTCAATCCGCGGGTCGTGCTGGAGACCTGGAAGGAGCTGCCCCGCTACTGGGTGACCTCGCTGCGCAGCGCGCTCGTGGGCATCTGGATGGGCATCACGCCCGGCGGCGCCACGCCCGCGTCGTTCATGTCGTACGGCCTGGCCAAGAAGATGTCGCGCGACGGCGCCAAGTTCGGCACCGGGCAGGTCGAGGGCGTCGTGGCGCCGGAAACCGCGGCGCACGCGGCCGGCACCAGCGCGCTGCTGCCGATGCTGGCGCTGGGCATCCCGGGTTCGCCGACGGCCGCCGTGCTGCTCGGCGGCCTGCTGATCTGGGGCCTGCAGCCCGGACCGCTGCTGTTCGTGGAGCAGAAGGACTTCGTGTGGGGCCTGATCGCCTCCATGTACCTGGGCAACATCGCCGGCCTGCTGATCGTGCTGACGACGGTGCCGCTGTTCGCCGCCATCCTGCGCGTGCCGTTCTCCATCATCGCGCCCGTCATCATCGTGATCTGCGCGATCGGTGCGTACACCGTGCACAACGCGATGCTCGACGTGTGGTTCATGCTCGGGTTCGGCGTGATCGGCTACGTCTTCAAGAAGCTCGACTACCCGCTGGCGCCGCTGGTGCTGGCGCTGGTGCTCGGCGACAAGGCCGAGGACTCTTTCCGCCAGGCCATGCTCGTGTCGCAGGGCGACCTGTCGATCATGTGGTCCAACCCGCTGGTCGGCTCCATCACCGGGCTGGCGCTGGTGCTGCTGCTCTGGCCGCTGGTGTCCAGGGCCTGGGCCAGGATCCGCCGCCCGAAGCGGGGCGTCGAGTTCTCCCAGGAACAGCCGGTCGACTGAAGAAAACGAGGAAGAAGCATGCCCGTCATCGCACTCACGCAGGAGATGGGGTCGCTCGCCAAGGACGTGGCGATGCGCCTGGGCGAAGTCGCCGGCCTGCAGGTCATGCGGCACGAGGTGGCCGAGAACATCGCCGGCCGCATGCAGGTGGAGACCAGCCTGATCCACCGGCTGCGCGAGGGCAAGGCGGGCCTGCGCGAACGCCTGTCCACGGACAAGCAGCAGGTCGCGGTCTTCACCGCCGAGGAAGTCTTCTCGCAGGCCCGGCGCGGCGACACCGTGCTGCGCGGCTGGGGCGCCACCCTCCTGCTGCGGCCCGTGCGGCACGTGGTGCGCGTGGGCATCACCCGGCCGTTCGCGCAGCGCGTGGACTGGCTGATGGACAACCTCGGCATGACCGACCGCGATGCCGCCGAGGCCGAGGTGCGCCGCAGCGACGACGCGCATGCCAACCGCATGCGGGCCCAGTTCGGCGTCACCTGGGGGGATCCGCTGCTCTACGACCTGGTGATCAACACCGACCGGGTGTCGGTCGAAAGCGCGGTGCAGCAGATCCTGGCGCTCGCGGCTTCGCCCGAGTTCCAGGAAACCGACGCCTCGATCGCCTGCCTGGAAGGCCTGGCGCTCTCGGCCCGCGTGCGCGCCGCGCTGCTGGCGAACGAGGCCACGGGCGAAACCAACATCGGCATAGACGCCGAGCACGGCAAGGTCGTGCTCACCGGCCTGGTGCTGAACGACGACGAGCGGAACGAGGTTGCGCGGGTCGCCAGTACGGTCGCCGGTACCGGCAACGTCGACAACCGCCTGCGCGTGATGGCCATCTCGCGCAGGTTCACGCACTCCAAGACCTAAATCTTCCCGCGCTGCTTGAGTCGGGAAAGCGTTTCCGCGGAAAGATTCAGGTACGACGCCAATTCCTTTTTAGGGATGCGGTCGAACAGGTCCGGGTGCTTGCGCATGAAGCGCCTGAACCGCCCCGGCGCATCGTGCAGGTGCAGCGTGATCGTGTGCGCCATGATCTCGCTCATGTGGTGCATCACCTCGTACTCGAAGGTCTGCTTCAGGCCGGGGTGGCGCTCGATGAAGGCCACCCATTCGCGCAACGGAAGCTTCGCCACCCGCGACTTCGTCACGCAGACGATGCTGTACGGCGCCGGCGTGCCCAGCCGCCAGGCGGCGTAGCTGGTCTCCATCTCGCCCTCGTGGGCGAAGCGAAGGATCATCTCCTTGGCTTCCTGGTTGCTCACCACGCGCTTGAGGATGCCGTCGAGGATGAAGTACTGCTCCATCTCGTGAACGCCCTGCCGCAGCAGGCCTTCGCCCTTCTGGCAATCGACCACGACCAGCAGTGGTTCCAGCTCTGCCATTTGCGACGCCGTCATGCCCTTCAGGACGACGTTGTGCGCGAGCTGCACGCGAATGACGTTCTTTTCGGGATGGTTATCTATCGACGCCACGAGAAGCAATTTTTCAAAAATTGACTGCGGTCAAGAACCCTGGAAGGGGCGATTCCTATGATAGCCCGCACACCTTGCAGCAGCCCTCACGACGACCATGAACACTGAAACGCAAGCCACGGAAACGACGGATGGATTCCATCTGGTCATCGATGCACTGAAGTTGAACGGCATCGACACGATCTATGCCTTGCCCGGCATCCCGATCACCGACTTCCTGCGGATGGCGCAGGCCGAGGGCATGAAGGTGATCTCGTTCCGGCACGAGCAGCATGCGGGCAATGCGGCCGCGGCGCACGGCTTCCTCACGGGCAAGCCGGGCATCTGCTTCACCGTGTCGGCGCCGGGTTTCCTCAATGGCCTCACCGCGCTCGCCAACGCCACGACCAACTGCTTCCCCATGATCCTGGTCTCCGGCTCCAGCGAGCGCGAGATCGTCGACCTGCAGCAGGGCGACTACGAGGAGATGGACCAGCTCGCGATCGCCAAGCCGCTGTGCAAGGCCGCCTATCGCGTGCTGCACGCCGAGGACATCGGCGTGGGCGTCGCGCGTTCGATCCGCTCGGCGCTCTCGGGCCGCCCGGGTGGCGTGTACCTCGACCTGCCGGCCAAGCTGTTCGCGCAAAGCATCCCGAAGGACGTGGCCGCCAAGTCGCTGATCGAAGTGGTGGATCCGGCGCCCAGGCAGATCCCCGCGCCCGATGCCGTCACCCGCGCACTCGATGTCCTGAAGTCCGCGAAGAAGCCGCTGGTGATCCTGGGCAAGGGCGCGGCCTACGCGCGCGCCGATGCCGAGATCCGCAAGTTCATCGAAACCACCGGCGTGCCCTACCTGCCGATGTCGATGGCCAAGGGCCTGCTGCCCGACACGCATCCGCAATGCGCCTCCGCGGCCCGCTCGTACGTGCTGGCCGAGGCCGACGTCGTGATGCTGGTCGGCGCGCGCCTGAACTGGCTGCTGTCGCACGGCAAGGGCAAGACCTGGGGCGCGGGGTCCTCGAAGGAGCCCACCAAGGCAAGACTGATCCAGGTCGACATCTCGCCGATCGAGCCCGACAGCAACATCGCCACCGCCGCGCCGGTCATCGGCGACATCGGCTCGTGCATCGCCGAGTTCAACCGCGCCATCGGCTCCGGCTGGAGCAAGCCGGGTTCCGACTGGACGGGCGCGATCGCCGAACGCAAGGACAAGAACCTCACCAAGATGACCGAGAACCTCGCCAGGGAAACGTCGCCGATGACGTTCCAGACGGCGCTCTCCGTCATCAAGGACAAGATCAAGGAGCGCCCCGACGCCATCCTGGTCAACGAAGGCGCCAACACGCTGGACTTCTGCCGCTCCATCGTCGACATGTACGAGCCGCGCAAGCGCATCGACGTGGGCACGTGGGGGATCATGGGCATCGGCATGGGCTACTCGGTGGCCGCCGCGGTCGCCACCGGCAAGCCCGTCATCGCGGTCTGCGGCGACAGCGCGTTCGGCTTCTCCGGCATGGAGGTCGAGACGGTCTGCCGCTACGACCTGCCGGTCTGCGTGGTCGTGTTCAACAACAACGGCATCTACCGCGGCACCGACGTCAACCCGCGCGGCACCGAAGTCGCGCCCACCGTCTTCGTCAAGGACGCGAAATACGAACTGATGATGCAGGCCTTCGGCGGCAAGGGCGTGCGCGCGGCCACGCGCGCCGAACTGAAGGCCGCCATCGACGAGGCCGTGTCCAGCGGCCGGCCGACGCTGATCAACGCGATCATCGACGAGACGGCCGGCACCGAGAGCGGCCGCATCACCAGCCTCAACCCCGCGGCGGCGAAGAAGAAAACCGCCTGACGCGCACTGGCACCGATTCGCAACTTCCACAGGAACCGAAAGACATGGGTAAAGCTCTCGACGGCGTGAAGATCCTCGACTTCACGCACGTGCAATCCGGACCCACCTGCACGCAGCTGCTGGCCTGGTTCGGCGCCGACGTGATCAAGGTGGAGAAGGCGGGCGAGGGCGACGCCACGCGCGGCCAGCTGCGCGACATCGACGGCGTGGACAGCCTCTACTTCACGATGCTGAACCACAACAAGCGCTCGATCACGGTCAACACCAAGGACCCCAAGGGCAAGGAAGTGCTCGAGCGCCTGGTGAAGGAATGCGACGTGCTGGTCGAGAACTTCGCGCCCGGCGCGCTCGACCGCATGGGCTTCGGCTGGGAGCGCATCCAGCAGCTCAACCCGCGCATGATCATGGCGTCGGTGAAGGGCTTCGGCCCCGGCCCGTACGAGGATTGCAAGGTCTACGAGAACGTCGCGCAGTGCGCGGGCGGCGCGGCGTCCACCACCGGCTTCGACGACGGCCCGCCGCTCGTCACCGGCGCGCAGATCGGCGACTCGGGCACCGGCCTGCACCTGGCGCTGGGCATCGTCACCGCGCTCTACCAGCGCAACTCCACCGGCAAGGGCCAGCGCGTGCTGGCCGCCATGCAGGACGCCGTGCTGAACCTGTGCCGCGTGAAGCTGCGCGACCAGCAGCGCCTGGACCGCAAGCACGTGCTGGAGGAGTACCCGCAGTACCCCGAGAAGGAGTTCCTGGAGGCGGTGCCGCGCGCCGGCAATTCCTCGGGCGGGGGTCAGCCGGGCTGGATCCTGAAGTGCAAAGGCTGGCAGCACGACCCCAATGCCTACATCTACTTCATCACGCAGGCCCCGGTGTGGGAGGCGATCTGCAAGGTGATCGGCGAGGAGCACTGGATCACCGACCCGAGCTACGCGACGCCCAAGGCGCGGCTGCCGCACCTGAAGACCATCTTCGCCCGCATCGAGGAGTGGACCAAGACCAAGACCAAGTTCGAGGCGATGGACATCCTGAACAAGTACGACATCCCCTGCGGCCCGATCCTGTCGATGAAGGAAATCGCCGAGGAGCCGTCGCTGCGCGCCACCGGCACCGTGGTCGAGGTCGACCATCCCAAGCGCGGCAAGTACCTCACCGTCGGCAACCCGATCAAGCTGTCGGACAGCCCCACCGAGGTCGAGCGGTCGCCCCTGCTGGGCGAGCACACCGAGGAAGTCCTGAAGCAGCTCGGCTACACCGAATCGCAGATCGCCGAGATGCGCGAGTCCAAGATCATCTAAGGAGCGAACCATGAGCTACGACAAGGCCAAAGTCCGCCAGATCCTCGACGAGGTCAAGAAGGCCGGGCGTGATTCGCTCACCGCGCCGGAAGGCAAGATCGTCTGCGACGCCTACGGCATCAGCGTGCCCAAGGAAGGCGTGGTCTCCAGCGCCGCCGAGGCTTCCAAGCTTGCCGGCTCGATGGGCTTCCCGGTCGTGATGAAGATCGTCTCGCCCGACATCCTGCACAAGACCGAAGCCGGCGGCGTGGTCGTGGGCGTGAAGAGCGCGGACGAAGCCGCCTCGGCCTACGAGCAGATCATCGCCAACGCGAAGAAGTACAAGGCCGACGCCAAGATCGTGGGTGTGCAGGTCCAGCAGATGATCAAGGGCGGCCAGGAGGTCATCGTCGGCGCGATGACCGACCCGAGCTTCGGCAAGCTGGTCGCCTTCGGCCTCGGCGGCGTGCTGGTCGAGGTGCTGAAGGACGTCACGTTCCGGCTCGCTCCGGCGACGAAGGAAGACGCCGCTTCGATGCTCGATTCCATCCAGGCCGCGGAGATGCTCAAGGGCGTTCGCGGCGGCGATGCGGTCAATCGCGAGGCGGTCACGGACATCATCGTGCGCGTCAGCCAGCTGGTGAGTGACTTCCCCGAGATCGCGGAGATGGACCTGAACCCGGTCTTCGCCAGCAAGACCGGCGCGATCGCGGCCGACGTGCGCATCGTCGTCAACTTCGAGCAGAAGCCCGCGCGCTACCGCCCCGACGAGAAGGACGTGGTCACGTCGATGAACCGGATCATGCGGCCCAAGGCCGTGGCCGTGATCGGCGCTTCCAACGAGGCCGGCAAGATCGGCAACTCGGTGATGAAGAACCTGATCAACGGCGGCTACCAGGGCAAGATCTACCCGATCCACCCGAAGGAAGCCGAGATCATGGGGATCCAGGCCTTCAAGAGCGTCAAGGACGTGCCGGCCGAGATCGACACGGCGGTCTTCGCCATCCCCAGCAAGCTGGTCGCCGGCGCGCTGAAGGAGTGCGGCGAGAAGAAGATCGCCGGCGCCATCCTGATCCCCTCGGGCTTCGGCGAGACCGGCAACATCGAAGGCCAGGAAGAGCTGCAGCGCATCGGGCGCGAGTACAACATCCGCCTGATGGGGCCGAACATCTACGGCTTCTACTACACGCCGTCCAACCTGTGCGCCACGTTCTGCACGGCGTACGACTACAAGGGCTCCACCGCCCTGTCGTCGCAGTCCGGCGGCATCGGCATGGCGATCATCGGCTACTCGCGTTCGGCCAAGATGGGCGTCTCGGCCATCGTCGGCCTGGGCAACAAGTCGGACATCGACGAGGACGACCTGCTCCTCTTCTTCGAGCAGGACGACAACACCAAGGTGATCGCGCAGCACGCCGAGGACCTGAAGGACGGCCGCGCGTTCGCCGAAGTCGCCAAGCGCGTTTCGAAGAAGAAGCCGGTGATCATGCTCAAGGCGGGTCGCACCGCGATGGGTGCGGCGGCGGCCAGCTCGCACACGGGGGCCGTGGCCGGCACCGACAAGATCTACGACGACGTGCTGCGCCAGAGCGGCGTGGTGCGCGCCAAGAGCCTGCGCCAGCTGCTCGACTTCGCGCGCGGCGTGCCGATCCTGCCGACGCCCAAGGGCGAGAACGTGGTCATCATCACGGGCGCCGGCGGCTCGGGCGTGCTGCTGTCCGACGCCTGCGTCGACAACGGCCTGAAGCTGCTCAAGCCGATGCCCGACGACCTGGACGCGGCCTTCCGCAAGTTCATCCCGCCGTTCGGCGCGGCCGGCAACCCGGTGGACATCACCGGCGGCGAGCCGCCCATCACCTACATGAACACCGTGCGCCTGGGCCTGGAGGACGACCGCATCCATGCGCTCATCCTGGGCTACTGGCACACCATCGTCACGCCGCCGATGGTGTTCGCGAAGAACATGGTGCAGGTGGTCAACGAGATGAAGGAGAAGGGCAAGATCAAGCCGGTGGTCGCATCGCTGGCCGGTGACGTCGAGGTCGAGGAAGCCGCGCAGTACCTGTACGAGAACGGCATCCCCGCCTACGCCTACTCCACGGAAATCCCCGTGGAGATCCTCGGCGCCAAGTACCAGTGGGCGCGCGCCGCCGGCCTGCTGCCCAAGTAGGACCCTGTGCAGGCCCGAGTCATTCCCATCGTCGCGGGCGGCGAAGTACAGCGCGAGCGCAAGCGCGGCGGCCCGAAAGGCCGTCGCGCGGGCGCGGCCGCGGTCGCCCAAGTGCGCGAGACGCTGGGCGATGCGCCCCGCCGCCGCGACCTGCTGATCGAGCACCTGCACAAGCTGCAGGACCGGTTCGGCCATCTCTCGGCGGAGCACCTGGCCGCCCTGGCCGAAGAGATGCGCATGGCGCAGAGCGAGGTCTTCGAGGTCGCCTCGTTCTATCACCACTTCGACATCGTCAAGGAAGGCGGCGAGGCTCCCGCGGCACTCACGGTGCGCGTGTGCGACGGCCTGTCGTGCGAAATGGCCGGCGCGCAGAAGCTGCTCGACAGGCTGCCGGCGCTGCTGGGCGCCAACGTCCGCGTGATCCCCGCTCCGTGCATCGGCCGCTGCGAGCAGGCGCCCGCCGCCGTGGTCGGGCAGAACCCCGTGCCTTGCGCCACCACCGAGAAGGTCGTGAGCTCGGTGCGCCTGGGCGCCACGAAGCACGAGCCCGAGGGCTACATCGGCCTGTCGCAGTACCGCGCTTCGGGCGGCTACCGCGTGCTCGAGGACTGCCTCTCGGGCAAGCGCAAGGTCGACGACGTCATCGCGACGCTGGAATCGTCGGGCCTGCGCGGCCTGGGCGGCGCGGGCTTCCCCGCCGGCCGCAAGTGGAAGATCGTGCGTGCGGAGCCCGCTCCGCGCCTGATGGCGGTGAACATCGACGAAGGCGAACCCGGCACCTTCAAGGACCGGGTGTACCTGGAGCGCGACCCGCACCGCTTCCTGGAAGGCATGCTGGTCGCCGCGTGGGCGGTCGGCATCGACGCGATCTACATCTACCTGCGCGACGAGTACCACGGCTGCCGCGCGCTGCTGCAGCAGGAGCTCGACCGCCTGCAGGCCGATCCGCCTTCGGCCGGCCTGCCGAGGATAGAGCTGCGCCGCGGCGCCGGCGCGTACATCTGCGGCGAAGAGTCCGCGATGATCGAATCGATCGAGGGCAAGCGCGGCATGCCGCGGCTGCGCCCGCCGTACGTGGCTCAGGTGGGCCTGTTCGGCCGGCCCACGCTGGAGCACAACTTCGAAACCCTGTACTGGGTGCGCGAGCTGCTGGAGCACGGCGCCGAGTGGTTCTCTTCGCAGGGTGCCAACGGCCGCAAGGGCCTGCGCTCGTTCTCGGTGTCCGGACGCGTGAAGGACCCCGGCGTGAAACTCGCGCCCGCCGGCATCACCATCCAGGAACTGATCGACGAGCATTGCGGCGGCATGCTGGACGGGCACCGCTTCTATGGCTACCTGCCGGGCGGCGCCTCGGGCGGCATCCTGCCCGCGACGATGAACGACATCCCGCTGGACTTCGACACGCTGCAGCCCTACGGCTGCTTCATCGGCTCCGCGGCCGTCGTCGTGCTGTCGCACCAGGACCGGGCCACCGACGCGGCGCGCAACCTCATGCGCTTCTTCCGCGAGGAATCGTGCGGCCAGTGCACGCCTTGCCGCGCCGGCACCGCCAAGGCGCTGGCGATCATCGAGCAGCCGAAGTGGGACCTGCCCCTGCTGGACGAGCTGTCGCGCGTGATGCGCGACGCCTCGATCTGCGGCCTGGGGCAGGCCGCGCCGAATCCGGTGGATTGCGTCGTGAAGTACTTCCCGCAGGAACTGGGAGACACCAAATGAATGCCGTCACCCGCGCGGAACTGGCGCAGGTCGAGGCGCCGACCGTGACCTTCAAGCTCGACGGCCGCGAAGTCACCGCGCCCGCGAACCGCACCCTCATCGAGATCGCCGACGAGATGGGCGTGTCCATCCCGCGGCTTTGCTACAAGCCCGGCCTGGACAAGGCGGGCAACTGCCGCTCGTGCATGGTGGAGGTCAAGGGCGAGCGCACGCTGGCCGCCAGCTGCTGCCGCTATCCCTCCAACGGCATGGAAGTGAGCACCACCAGCGAGCGCGCCGTGTCCTCGCAGAAGATGGTGCTGGAGCTGCTGCTCACCGACATGCCCGAGCGCGAGTACACGCGCAACAACGAGCTCGACCAGTGGGCCGACAAGCTGGGCGTGGGCAAGCCGCGCTTCGCGCAGCGCGGGCAGGTGGCGGCCGACGTCTCGCATCCGGCCATCGCCGTGAACCTGGACGCGTGCATCCAGTGCACCCGGTGCCTGCGCGCCTGCCGCGACGAGCAGGTCAACGACGTCATCGGCCTGGCCTGGCGCGGCGAGCACGAGAAGATCGTGTTCGACATGGACGACCCGATGGGCGTGTCCACCTGCGTCGCCTGTGGCGAATGCGTGCAGGCCTGTCCCACCGGCGCGCTGATGCCCGCGCGCGATGTCGCGCTGCAGGTGCCCGACAAGCAGGTGCCCTCGGTCTGCCCTTACTGCGGCGTCGGCTGCCAGCTCACCTACAACGTCAAGGACAACAAGATCCTCTACGTGGAAGGCCGCGACGGGCCGGCGAACCACAACCGCCTGTGCGTCAAGGGCCGATACGGCTTCGACTACGCGCACCATCCGCAGCGCCTGACGGTCCCGCTGATCCGGCGCGCCGGCGTTCCGAAGGACCCGTCCGCCAACCTCGATCCCGAGCGCGTGATGGAGTTCTTCCGCGAGGCCAGCTGGGAGGAGGCGCTCGAACTCGCGGGCGGCAAGCTTCGGCAACTGCGTGACCAGCACGGTCCCGGGTCGCTCGCCGGCTTCGGTTCGGCCAAGGGCAGCAACGAAGAGGCCTACCTGTTCCAGAAGCTGGTGCGCACGGGGTTCGGCAGCAACAACGTCGACCACTGCACGCGCCTGTGCCACGCATCGTCGGTCGTCGCGCTGCTGGAAGGCATCGGCTCCGGCGCGGTGTCCAACCCGGTGATGGACGTGGCGAAGGCCGACGTGGTCGTCCTCATCGGCGCCAACCCGACGGTCAACCATCCGGTCGCGGCCACCTGGATGAAGAACGCCGTCAAGAACGGCACGAAACTCATCCTCATGGATCCGCGCAAGTCGGACCTGGCGCGCCACGCGCACCGCCACCTGCAGTTCAAGCCCGACACCGACGTGGCGATGCTCAATGCGCTGATGCACGTCATCGTCCACGAAGGGCTGGTCGACGAGGCCTTCATCGCCAGCCGCACGATCGGCTACGACGACCTGAAGAAGAACGTCGAGGGCTACAGCCCCGAGGCGATGGCGCCGGTCTGCGGCATCGACGCCGAGACGCTGCGCTACGTCGCTCGCCTGTACGCGCAGTCGAAGGGCTCGATGATCCTGTGGGGCATGGGCGTGTCGCAGCACGTGCACGGCACGGACAACGCGCGCTGCCTCATCGCGCTGGCGCTGATGACGGGCCAGATCGGCCGCCCCGGCACCGGCCTGCATCCGCTGCGCGGCCAGAACAACGTGCAAGGCGCTTCGGACGCGGGCCTCATTCCGATGATGTATCCCGACTACCAGCGCGTCGACGCGCCCGGCGTGCGCGAGCGCTTCGAGCAGGCCTGGGGCCTGGCGTCGGGCACGCTGGACACCCGGCCCGGCCTGACGGTCGTGGAAGTCATGGACGCCATCCAGGCCGGCAAGGTGCGCGGCATGTACATCATGGGCGAGAACCCCGCGATGTCGGACCCGGACGCCAACCACGCGCGCGAGTCGCTCGCCGCGCTGGACCACCTGGTGGTGCAGGACATCTTCTTCACCGAGACCGCCTACCTGGCCGACGTCATCCTGCCGGCCAGCGCGTTCCCGGAAAAGACGGGCACGTTCACCAACACCGACCGCATGGTGCAGCTCGGCCGCCAGGCCATCGATCCGCCCGGCGACGCCCGCCAGGACCTGTGGATCATCCAGGAGCTCGCGCGCCGCGTCGGCCTCGACTGGAACTACTCGCACGTGCGCGAGGTGTTCGACGAGATGCGCGGCACCATGCCCAGCATCGGCGGCATCACCTGGGACCG
The DNA here is from genome assembly GCA_023387335.1 of Pseudomonadota bacterium. Lineage (GTDB taxonomy): Bacteria > Pseudomonadota > Gammaproteobacteria > Burkholderiales > Burkholderiaceae_C > Ramlibacter. The sequence continues at coordinate 118,237 of JAEWIF010000041.1, forward strand.
GCTCGAGCGCGAGCACTCCGTCACCTACCCCTGCCGCAACGAAGGGGACGAGGGGCAGCCGGTCGTCTTCATCGAGGAATTCCCCCGCCCGGACGGCCGCGGCCGCTTCGTGCCCGCCGACATCATCCCCGCCGACGAGAAACCCGATGCCGAGTACCCGGTGGTGCTCATCACCGGCCGCCAGCTCGAACACTGGCACACCGGCAGCATGACGCGGCGCGCCAGCATGCTCGATGCCATCGAGCCCGATCCGGTGGCGCTGGTACATCCGCTGGACCTCGATGCGCTCGGCTGCAAGCCGGGCGACGTCATCACGATCCAGTCGCGTCGCGGCAGCGTGAGCCTGTACGCGCGCGCGGACGACAGTTCGCCCCGCGGCGCGGTGTTCGTGCCGTTCTGCTACTACGAAGCGGCGGCGAACAAGCTGACGAACCCGGCGCTGGATCCGTTCGCGAAGATCCCCGAGTTCAAGTACTGCGCCGTGCGCGTGGTGCCCGGTGGTCCTGATCCGCTGCAGACCAGCTTCGGCGGCGGGCAGGCGCTCGCGAAGCACCTCACGCCGGGAAGCTGATCACCCGGGCCGGCGCAACGTCCACAACGCGGCGCCGATCAGCGCGACGCCCGCCATCTGCAGCGGGCTGAGCGCCCGGCCATACACCGCCCAGTCCACCAGCACCGCCGTCGCCGGGTAGACGAACTGCAGCACGGCGATGCGTCCGGTCGCCAGCCGGGCCATGCCGGCGTAGAGCACGACGTAGGCCAGGCCCGTGTGCAGCACGCCCAGCCCGGCCAGCCAGGCCCACGCCGTTCCCCACGCGGGCAAGCCATGCGCCAAGGGCCAGGCCGCCAATGCGACCGTGCCCACGGCGCACTGGCCCGCGGAAAGGGCGAATGGCCCGGCACGCTGCGATTCGGTCTTGCCGATCAGGCTCGCGCCCGCATAGAGCACGGATCCCCCAAGGCTCAGCGCGAGGCCGAGCAGGTAGCCGCTGCGCTCCGCCCACCAGGCCCTGTCGTGGTCGGCCACGCCGCTGGCCAGCACCAGCCCCACGAGCGCCGCGCCGGTCGCGATCCATTGCGCGCGCGTGACGCGCTCGCGCAGGAGCCCCGCGCCCATCGCGAGCAGCCAGAACGGCTGCAGGTGGAAGACGACCGTGGACACGGCGATGGAGCAGAGCGGGATGGCCGCGAAGAACAGGCCCCAGCTCGCGATCATCAGCACGCCCGCGCCGGCCACGGCCGCGAGCCCGCGGCCGCGCAGGCCGGTGAGCTCGCGCAGGCGACCGGTCGCGGCGCCCCAGGCCAGCAAGGCCGCCAGCCCGAACACGCAGCGGAACCACACGGTGGTTGCCGGATCCTGCCCCGCCTCCTCGACGAACACGCCCACCGTGCCGAGCAGGAGGCCGCCGCCCACCATCAGGGCCTGGCCTTCGCGCATGCGCCGCGGCGAGGCGGCGTCCATCAACGATCCGGCGAGGGGGAGAACGGAAAGGCGCGAGGACATGCCGGCAAGTGTGGAGGCGACGCGGCGACCCGTAAAACGAATCCTTCGGCAACTTACCATCGCGAAATCGAATACCTGAAGGAAGTCCGCCATGCCCTCCACCGACCTCCAGCTCGACTGGCTGCGCGCCTTCGTCGCCGCGGTCGACGCGGGTTCGTTGACGGCCGCGGGCCGGCAGGTGCACCGCTCGCAGTCGGCGCTGAGCATGCAGATCGCCAAGCTGGAGCAGGCCGTGGGCCGGCCCGTGCTGGTGCGCACGCCGCGGCGGATGGACGTGACGCCGGCCGGGCAGGAACTGCTGGAACACGCGCGCCGCCTCGTCGCCCTCCATGACGAGGCCGTGCAGGCGATGGGCCGCCAGGTGATCCGCGGCCGCCTGAGCGTGGGCGTGCCCGAGGACTACGCCGTGCCTTACCTCGCGCCCGTGTTGCGCGACTTCGCCAAGCGCCATGCCGGCGTGGAGCTCACGCTGGTGTGCCAGCAGTCCACCGAGCTGGTGCCGCGCATCCTGAGGGGAGAGGTGGACATCGGCGTGGTGACGCGCGACCGCGCGGGCCGGGGACAGCCGCTGTTCGACGAGCCGCTCGTGTGGGCCGCGCCTGCCCGCTTCGAGGCCTGGCGGGCGTCGCCCTTGCCGATCGTGGTCTATGAGACCGGCAGCTCGGCCCGCCGCGCCGCCTTGGGCGCGTTGCGTTCGCGCCGGCAGCCCTTCCGCGTCGTCTGCGAAAGCGCGAGCCCCTCGGGCATGCTGGCGGCGGTGGAGGCCGGACTCGCGGTCGCGCTCTTCACCCGCTGCAGCGTGCCGGAGGGCTACGAGATCCTGGGCCGCAAGCAGGGCCTGCCGGTCCTGCCTTCGCTGCCGGTGGTCCTGCTCCGCAGCCGCGCATCGGCCGGCTCTCCGGCCGCGGACGCGATGGAGGAGCAGGTGATGCGCACGCTCGGGCGGCGGTCAGGGGCTTAGCCGCCGCAGGTCGTCGGGGTGCAGCATCACCTCCCGCGCGCTGCGGGCCGTCTCGTACTGCTCCAGCACGGGTCGCAGCTGCGGGCTGCGCGCCAACGCGTCCCAGAGCGGCGTCAGCGTGCCGGGATCGGGTGATTCGCCTCGCCCCAGCGCGCCTGCATACGCGAGCGAGGCCGGCTGTTGCAACAGCATCGCGCGCGCCGGTGCGGACAACAGCGGCACTCGCGCCTCCTCGGCCGTGCAGCAATAGACCACCCGCGCCGGCAAGCCGCGCTGCGGTGGCGCGAAGGCGCGCAGCGAGTCGCCCCGCACACGCACCTCGCGTTCATCGCCGCCGAACACGGGATCGACGCCGTGCGGCACCTGCGCCAGCCGCTCCAGGCCGCGCCGCAGACGGGGCCAGTCGGAGACGGCGGAGGAGGGCGAGGCCTTGGCTTCGGCGAGCAGCACGAGGTCGAACGCGTCGCTGCCTTCCGCGGCGCGCAGGAGCGCCACGTCCCACTCGTCCTTCGCGCCGTGGGTGGCGCGCGGCAGGCCGCTGCGCGGACGGAGGCCCCGCGCGACGCGGTGGCGGTCCGATCCGCTTGCATCGAGCCAGGCCGCGAGGTGCTCGAACGCGCGAACCGTTTCCTGCTCGACCGCCGCCCCCGCGCGTGCGGCCGCGCGGCCTTGCCCGGCGGCTTCCTCGCTGTCCGCGAGCGGGCCTCGTGCGGCGGCCAAGGCGAGGTAGCGCTGCACGGCGGGGTCGCTCCGGATCGACGACGCCCGTTCGAGCCGGGCGAGAGCGGGCTCCTTGAGAAGTGCCTCACCTTGCGATGCAAACGCGGTCCCTGCCAGCGCCCGTGCGGACTCGCGCACGGCGGGCCATCCGCCTGATTGCGCCGACGAGTGCAGTCGCGCAAGGGAATCCGGGATGGCCTGTCCACGCCACTTGCCCGGATGAGCCAACGCGTCGACGACCGCGCGCACGCGACGCTGGTCGGCACCGCCCAGCGCCGCAAGCTCGAGGTGTTCCGCGACGACGCGCTCCCGGTTCGCCAGCACCATCGCCTGGAAGGATGGATCGCCCGTGGTGCCGTCCAAGGCGCGGGGGACGAGGGCAGCCAGCGACCGGACGAACAAGTCCGCCAGCGCCGGCCCCTGCTGTCCGCGGCGCAGCGCCTCGATCGCGAACGCCACCGCCACGTCGGGCCCCGCCGCTTCAGCCGCTGCCGCATCCGCCGGCAACGCCGGCATCCGATAACGCCGCGGCGCAAGCCGGAGGGCTTCGAGCAGCACGTGATCCGCGGAGGAGGACACGGCTCAGCCCGCCGCCGGCAGCCGCTGCTGCAGGAAATCCAGGAAGCACCGGATCCGTCCCGCCAGCTGCGTGTTCCGGTAGTACACCGCATGGATCGGCTGCCGCACGTCCAGCGTCTCGCGCGCGAGCACCTGCACCAACGTGCCCTGCGCGCGGTCGCCCGCCGTCATGAAATCGGACAGGCACACGATGCCTGCGCCTTCCAGCGCGAGCCGCCGCAATGTCTCGCCGCTCGACGCCCGAATGGTCGGCGCGACGACCAGGCCGTCGGCCTCCGTTCCCCTCAGCGGCCAGCGGTTCAGCGCCTCGGGCTGCGTGAAGCCGAGCAGCGAGTGTCCGGCCAGCGCCGCCGCGGTCTTCGGCGGGCCGTGCGTCGCGAGGTAGTCCGGGCTCGCGAGCACGCGCAGCCGGCTCGTGCCCAGCGGCCGCGCATGCAGGCTGGAGTCGCGCAGCGCGCCGATGCGGATGGCGACGTCGGTGCGCCGCTCCAGCAGGTCGATGTTCAGTTCGTCGGTGTCCAGCTCCAGTTCGATGCGCGGATAGGCGAGGCGGAACTCCGGCACCAGCGGCGCGACCGCGTGCAGCATGAACGGCGTGGCCGCGTTGACGCGCAGCCGCCCCGCGGGCTGCTGGCGCCGCACGGCCATCTCCTCTTCGGCCGCGTCCAGCGCGCCCAGGATCGAACGCGCCCGCGCGATGAACACCTTGCCTTCCTCGGTGAGCTCGATGCGGCGTGTGGTGCGCCGCACGAGCGTGGTGTCCAGCTTCTGCTCGAGCCGCCCGAGCGCACGGCTCAGGCCGGACACGGTCAGGTCCAGCCGCTGCGCCGCGGCCGTGATCGAGCCGCCGTCCACGACGGCCACCAGGGCCTGCAGTTCGTCCAGGGTCGCCTTCATACTGTTGATTCTGGCGCAAGGATCTTTGGCTCGCACACGGCTTTTTCCGCAAGGCTTCCGTCCCCAGACTTCGAAGCCTGACACCGGAGCCCTTTTCCATGCCCATCGCCTTGCTCGCGCTGACGCTCAGCGCATTCGCCATCGGCACGACGGAGTTCGTCATCGTCGGCCTGATCCCCACCGTCGCCGCCGACCTCGGCGTCGGGCTTCCGTCCGCCGGCCTGCTGGTCAGCCTGTACGCGCTGGGCGTCGCCCTTGGCGCGCCGGTGCTGACCGCGCTCACCGCGCGCCTGCCGCGCAAGCACCTGCTGCTGGGCCTGATGGCCCTGTTCACGCTCGGCAACCTGCTGGCCTGGCAGGCGCCCGGCTACGCCTCGCTGGTGGCCGCCCGCATGCTGACCGGCGTGGCGCATGGCGTGTTCTTCTCCATCGCTTCCACCATCGCCACCGGCCTGGTGCCGCGCGAGAAGGCCGCGGCGGCCATCGCCACCATGTTCACCGGCCTCACCGTTGCGCTGGTCACCGGCGTGCCGCTCGGCACCTTCATCGGCCAGCACTTCGGCTGGCGCGAAGCCTTCCTCGCGGTCGCGGGACTGGGCGCCATCGCCTTCGTCGGCAGCCTGGCGTTCGTGCCGCGCCGCCTGCCGCATGCGAAGCCCGCCTCACTCGCGGCCCAGGCGCGCGTGCTGGCCGAGCCGCGGCTGCTGCTCGTCTATGCGATGACCGCCGTCGGCTACGGCGGCAGCTTCATCCCCTTCACCTTCCTCGCGCCCCTCCTCACGGAAGTGGCGGGCCTGCCTTCGGGCGTGGTCGGCTGGGTGATGCTGCTCTACGGCGTGTCGGTCGCCGCGGGCAACCTGTGGGGCGGGCGCCTGGCCGATCGCCACGGCCCCATCCCCGCGCTGCGGATCATCTTCGCGCTGCTCGCCGCCGTGCTCCTGCTGCTGCAGCTGGCCGCGCCGCATCCGTGGCTCGTCATGGCCGTCGTGCTGCTGTGGGGCGCCGTCGCGTTCGGCAACGTGCCCGGCCTGCAGGTCTACGTGGTGCGCCAGGCCCAGCAGGTGGCGCCCGGCGCGGTGGATGTCGCGTCGGCGCTGAACATCGCCGCGTTCAACCTCGGCATCGCCGCTGCGGCCTGGCTGGGTGGCGAGATCGTGGCCCGCGTCGGCCTGATGCACACGCCGTGGATCGGCGCCGCCGTGGTCCTGCTCTCGCTCGCGCTGACGGAGTGGAGCGGCCGGCTCGACCGCCGTGCCGCCTCCCGGCTGGTGCCCGCGACGGCCTGCCCGTGAACGCAGGCCGCACGAATCCATCTCATACCCACATCAAGGAGTCTTTTCAGATGAGCATCATTCCCCTGTTCGGCCTGGGCACCTTCCGCCTGAAGGGCGACGTCGTCCGTGCCTCCGTGCGCGAAGCACTCAAGCTCGGCTATCGCGCCATCGACACGGCCCAGATCTACGGCAACGAGGCCGAGGTCGGCCAGGCCATCGCCGAGAGCGGCGTGCCGCGAAACGAGCTCTTCCTCACCACCAAGATCTGGACCGAGAACCTCTCGCGCGATCGCCTGGCCGCGAGCCTGGAAGAAAGCCTGAAGAAGCTGCGCACCGACAGCGTGGACCTGACGCTGATCCATTGGCCTTCACCGGGCAACGCCGTGCCGCTGGCCGAGTTCATGGAGGCGCTCGCGCAAGCGAAGTCGCGCGGGCTCACCCGCCTGATCGGCGTTTCCAACTTCCCGATCGCCTTGCTGCGCGAAGCCGTCGCCGCGGTCGGCGAGGGCGAGATCGCCACCAACCAGGTGGAACTGCATCCCTACCTGCAGAACCGCAAGCTGGCCGAGTTCGCGCGCGGCCAGGGCATCCATCTCACGTCCTACCAGACGCTCGCGTACGGCAAGGTGCTGAACGACCCGGTGCTGGCCTCGATCGCGCAGGCGCACGGCGCGACGCCGGCGCAGGTGGCGCTGGCCTGGGCGATGCAGCTGGGCCATTCGGTGATCCCTTCGTCCACGCGAGCGGAGAACCTGGCCAGCAACCTGGAAGCGCGCAAGCTGCGCCTCGGCGACGACGAGATGGCGCGCATCGCGGCGCTGGACCGCAACGAGCGGGTGACCAACCCCGCGGGTCTCGCGCCGGCCTGGGACTGAAGGCGCGGCTACACGTCGCCGCCGATGGCCATCCAGGTGCCGACGGCCCAACCGAAGTTCCAGGCCCAGTCGGCCAGCTTTCTCCTGGACTCGAGGTCGCCGGTCCCCACCGCCATGAGCGCGACGACGACCCCGGCGGAGCCCATGCGGAGCAGGAACACGCCCTGGCGCAGGGCGGAGTGCGGTTTCTCACGCGCCCCGAGATGCCGCTCCAGGCGGGTGTTGTCGCGGCCCCAGTAGCGCCCCTGGACGAACCGCGCCGCTGGCCCACTGCAGGTACGGAGGCGAGGCGCTGCGCGAAAGCCCGGAGTACCGCTGGCCGTCCGTGCGCGCTGGAAGCACCCACGGTGGATTCAGCTTGCCGTGCTCCAGCCGGGCCACGACGAAGGGATGTTCGGCCAGCGCTTCGCCCATGGCCCCGAGCCAGCCCGGCGCGACCTCGTCGTCCGCCTCGCAGAACACGAAGGCATCGCCCTCGGCGGCCTGGATGCCGGTGTTGTAGGAGTGGGGAACCCCGAGGCGCGGGGTGCCCGGCGTGTGCGCCTGCACGATCTTCAGCCCGGGCAGTCGGCCTTCGAAGCGCCGGACGATCTCCACGGACGAGTCGGTGGAGCCGTTGTCGACCGCGATCACCTCCCATCCGCCGGGCCAGCGCTGGCGGGTGAGCGCTTCCAGCTGGACCGCCAGCGTGGCGGAGCCGTTGAAACAGGGCAGGATGACGCTCAGCTTCACGAGTTCATGCTAGTCAGGCCGCGCGCGACGGCGATGGCTCCTCCGCGCTACCCCGTTTCCAAGAGGCAGGCTGAACGGCCGCTGCCCTACCTTTCCTATCCGCGCATCAGCGCTCGGCCCACACGGGCGACTGCCGCACCGGGTTAACTTGTCCCCGTGAGCCCGAACCGTTCAACCGGCCTCAGCGGCGCTCCGCAGCTCACCTTGTCCGATCGACCCGCCGACGCGAGTTCGCGTCGCGCGGCACTGTTGGTGGTCGCCCTCTCCGCAGGCATGTTCCTCGCGCTGGCGCCGCTGGCCAAGGTCCCGCTCGCGCGCGCCGACTGGTTCATCCCGCTGTTCCAGTCCGCGCTGATCCTCAACGACCTGATCACGGCCGCGCTGCTGTTCGGCCAGCTGCGGTTCAGCCGGGAACGAGCGGTGCTCGTGCTGGCGAGCGGGTATGTGTTCGCGGCCGTGATGGCGAGCCTCCACATGCTCACCTTCCCGGGCGTGTTCTCACCCGGCGGGCTGCTGGGCGCGGGCCCGCAGACCACCGGCTACCTGCACGTGTTCTGGCACATGGGCATGCCGCTCGTCGTGGTGGCCTACACCGCCTTGCGCCGGCGCAAGCAGAGGCTCACCCAGCCGGCGCCCACGGCCATCGCCCAGGCGTTGCTCGTCGTGGCCCTGCTGGCCGGCGCCCTGGCCGTCCTCGCGACGCTGGGCAACCACCTGCTTCCGGCGATGCTGGACGGCACGCGCTACTCGTCGGCCTTCAACATCGGGCGCTACGGGCAGTGGGTGGCGACGGCGGTCGCGATGGCGGTGCTCTGGCGGCGCCGGACGCAGTCCGTGCTCGACCTCTGGCTGCTGGTGATGCTGTTCGACAGCTTCCTGGAGATCGCGCTGGTCGCCATCTTCAATGCCGGCCGCTACGACGTCGGCTTCTATGCGGGCCGCGTCTACGCGATGCTCGCCTCGTGCGTGATCCTGGTGATGCTGCTGATCGAGCACGCGAAGATCTACCGCGAACTGGCCACGGCCCAGGAGACCGCGCGCTCGGAAGCCGAGTTGCGCGAAAGCCGCGAAGTGCTCAGCCTCGCGATGCACGGCGGCCGCATGGCGGCCTGGACGCGCGACCTGGGGCGCGGGGCGACCTGGTGGAGCCCCGAGATCGAGGAGCTGACCGGCTGGCCCACGGAGGCACTCAGCGCTTCCGAACGGTTCTTCTACGACCACGTGCACCCGTCCGACAGGGACGCGGTGCGCGGGATGATGGACCCGGCGGAGCTGCCGGAAGGCGAATTCGCGGTGGAGTTCCGGCTGCGCCACGCCGACGGCGGCTGGCGCTGGCTCGACGCGCGCGGCCAGGCCCGGCTGGACGAGGAGGGCGGGTCCGCGCGCCTCTTCGGCGTGGCCGCCGACATCACCGCCCAGAAGCAGGGCGCCCAGGCCACCGCCGAGCTGGAGGCGCGTTTCCGCGCGCTGGCCGACGGCATGCCGCAGCTCGCCTGGATGGCGCGGCCCGACGGCTGGATCTATTGGTACAACCGGCGCTGGTACGAGTACACGGGCACCACCTTCCAGGACATGGAAGGCTGGGGCTGGCAGAGCGTGCACGACCCCGCCGTGCGGCCCATCGTGGTGGAAAGGATCCGCCGCAGCTTCGAGACCGGCGAGGACTTCGAGATGGTGTTCCCGCTGCGCGGCGCCGACGGCGGGTTCCGGCCCTTCCTCACCCGCATGATGCCGCTGAAGGACGGCGAGGGACGCGTGCTGGCCTGGTTCGGCACCAACACCGACATCACGCAGCAGCGCGCGCAGGAGGAAGCGCTGCGCATCGCCGACCAGCGCAAGGACGAATTCATCGCGACGCTGGCGCACGAGCTGCGCAATCCGCTGGCGCCGATCCGCACCGCGCTGGAACTGATCGCCCGCACGAGCAACCTGCCGCCCAACGTGGTGCGCATGCGCGACATCCTCGACCGCCAGTCGCGGCACCTCACCCGGCTGGTGGACGACCTGCTGGAGGTGTCGCGCATCACCCAGGGCAAGGTGCTGCTGCATCGCGCCACGGTCTCTCTGTCCGAATGCGTGAACGACGCGATCCACGCCGCCCGGCCGGCGCTGGAGGCGGCCGGGCACCAGCTGGTCGTCGTGCCCGACCCGGGGCCGCTGTACGCGAACGCCGACGCCACCCGCATCACGCAGGCGGTGGTGAACCTGCTGAACAACGCATCCAAGTTCACGCCGCCGGGCGGGCACATCTCGGTGTCGTCCTGGCACGAGGACGCCCGGGCGTGCATCTGCGTGTCCGACAACGGCATCGGCATCGCGCCGGAGCACCTCGACAGCATCTTCGGGATGTTCTCGCAGGTGAGCAGCGCCCGCGATCGCAGCCACGGCGGCCTGGGCATCGGCCTGGCCCTGGTGCGCGGCTTCGTCGAGCTGCACGGCGGCACGGTGAAGGCCCACAGCGCGGGCCCCGGCAAGGGCAGCCAGTTCCTCATCCAGCTGCCCCTGCTGGAATCCGAGGCGCCGCGGGTCGATGCCGCTCGCCCGGCCGCTCGGCCCGCGATGCTGCGCCGCGTGCTGGTGGTCGACGATAACGAGGACGCGGCCCAGACCCTGGCCGCGCTGCTGTCGCACGACGGGCACGAACTGCAGGTCGCGAACAGCGGCGAGGAGGCGCTGGCGCTGGCCTTCGAGTTCGAACCCGAGGCCGTGCTGCTGGACATCGGCATGCCGGGGATGAACGGGCTGGAGGTGGCGCGCGAACTGCGGCGCCGCATGGGCCCGGGCGTGCGCCTCATCGCGGTGACCGGGTTCGGCCAGGCGCAGGACCGCGAGCGCACGCGCGAAGCCGGCTTCGATTTCCATCTCACCAAGCCGGTGGACCCGGCGGAAGTGGAGTCCCTGCTGGCCGCCGGCGTGCGGACCGGAGCCGTCGCGCCGGCGCGGGCGGGCGCCCAGCGCCATTGAGGGGACGCGGCGCCTTGGGGCAAGATAAGCGCGCGAAACCAACCCAGGAGCCCTCGCATGCCCATGCCTTCCGCCCCGTCACCCGCGACGATGGACCTCGATCCCCAGGTGATCGAAACGCTGTCCCGCGTCACCACGGCCACCCTCACGACGGTGCTGCTCAAGAAGGGGCTGCGCAACGTCTGGCTGCGCGGCGCCCGGCCCATCCGCGCCGGCATGCCGCGGCTGGTGGGCCGCGCGTTCACGCTGCGCTTCGTGCCGGCCCGCGAGGACCTGGCGACGCCGGAGTCGTGGGGCTCGCCCATCTCCACGCGTGCCGCGATCGAGGACATGCCGGCCGGCTGCATCGCCGTGGTCGACGCCATGGGCGTGCAGGACGCGGGCATCTTCGGCGACATCCTGTGCGCGCGCATGGCCAAGCGGGGCATCACGGCGCTGGTGACCGACGGCGTCGTGCGGGACGTGCAGGGCGTGCTGGGCACCCACCTGCCGGTGTGGTGCAGCGGCGCGGCGGCGCCGGCGTCGGTCGCCGGGCTCACGTTCGTCGCGTGGCAGCAGCCCATCGCCTGCGGCGGCGTGGCCGTGTTCCCGGGCGACGTGGTGGTGTGCGACGACGACGGCGCGGTGCTGATCCCCGCCGCGCTCCTCGACCACGTGCTGCAGGAGGCCCCCGAGCAGGAGCGGCTCGAGGGCTGGATCATGGACGAGGTCAACAAGGGCGCCGCGCTGCCGGGGCTCTATCCGCCAAACGCGGAGAACAAGGCGCGGTACAAGGCGGCGATGGAGCGGAAAGACCGGTGACCCCCGTGCCCGAGGAACCGAGACGGTTGTCGAAAGTGGTCGCGGCCCTGGTGCCCTGCTCGCGCAGCGAAGCGGAGCAGTACATCACCGAGGGCTGGGTGCGGGTGGACGGCGTGGTGGTGGAAGAGCCGCAGCACCGGGTGTCGACCGAGCGCGTCGACATCGATCCCCGTGCGAACCTGCAACCGGCCACGCCGGCCACCTTCCTCATGCACAAGCCGGCCGGCCAGGGCACGGCCGAGGCCCTGGCCTCGATGGGCGCCGCCACTCACTGGCCGGGTGACGCCTCGGGCATCCGGCCGGTGAAGAGCCACCGCGTGCGGCTGGTCCCGCTCCTGGCGCTGCCGGTGCCCGCCGAGGGGCTGTGCGTGTTCAGCCAGGATGGAAGGATCGTGCGCAAGCTGCGCGAGGACGCCCACCTCATCGAGCAGGAACTGCTCGCCGATGTCGCGGGCACGCTGGGCGATGAGGGCCTGGCGCGCCTGCGCGAAGGCCTGGTGTTCGAAGGCCAGGCCCTGCCGCCCGCACGCGTGAGCTGGCAAAGCGAGGCGCGCCTGCGCTTCGCCGTCAAGGGCATCGCACCGGAAATGGTGCCGTGGATGTGCTCGCAGGTCGGCCTGGAGCTCAAGGGCCTCAAGCGCATCCGCATCGGGCGGGTGCCCATGGCGGGCCTGCCGCCCGGCCAGTGGTGCTACCTCGGGCCGGGCGAGCGGTTCTAGGCGCCGGAGTCCTTGCCGTCCAGGCTGGCGTCCATCACCTGGGCCCAGCGGCCCCAGGCGGCATCGGTGGCGGCGCGGGCGGCCATCCACTCGGACAGTTCCGGGGTCTTGTGCACGTGTTCGGCGTCGCCGCGGGCAAGTGCCTCGGCGCGGACGGTGTCGAAGCGCTGTTCAGCCTCGTGCTCCAGGGCCTCGACTCGCAGCGCGGCGGCTTCCACCTGCGCCAGTTCTTCAGTCCAGATCTTCATCGGGTCCCTTCAAACCAGAGAGTATGGCCCACTGGGGAAGACCCTAGGTGCGACACGGCCCGCGAGGCCCGATTCAGCGGGCGGTGTCGAGTTCGTCACGCTACCGGGCGATCACTTCGTCGCCGGCTTCTTCGGCGACCTGCGCGCAGCCTCGATCGCCGCTGCCTTTTCCGCGTGCTTCTCGGCGCGCGACATGCGGGCCTTGGGCTTTTTGGTTTCGCCGCCCGCGCTTGGCCCTTCCTTCTTGGCCTTGGGCTTTTCCTTGGGCTCGGCATGGTGCGTGCGCAACAGCTTGTCGAGGGCCGTCGGCCGGGGCTGCAGGGCCTGCGCCTTGCGCTTCTCGCGCTCGTCCTTGAGCTGCTTGCGCTCCTCGATCAGGGCGGACTCCGCTGCGGACGGCTTCTCGCCTTCACCCGCTTCCATCCGGCTCGACATCGCGCGATGAAGCGCTTGCCCGTTGGCCGAGAGTTTCTTCGTCACGGAGGCTGTACGAATCGGCATTTGGCGGCTCCTGGTGATGGGGAAAGGCCACTTTAGGACAGCAAGGCTTAGTCTGCACGCCATGGACATCGCCATCACCGAAGACGACGGCCTGCGCCTGCTGCGGATGGGCGGCACGCCCTGGTGCCAGGGCGCGATGCGGCTCGACGCACCCGATCAGCTGGAACTGGAGTACGCCGCGCGCATGTTCGCCTGGCTGCTCTTCCATGACCTCGATCGCCTGGAAGACAAGCATCTCGTCACGCTGGGACTCGGCGCCGGCTCGCTCACCCGCTTCGCGCATCGCGTGCTCGGGATGCGGTCGACGGCCGTGGAGATCGAGCAGGGCGTGATCGACGCCTGCCGCACGCACTTCCTGCTGCCGCACGACGGCGACGGCCTGCGCGTGGTGCATGCGGACGCGCGCGACTTCGTCGGGCAGGGGAACCACCGCGGCAGCATCGACGTGCTGCAGGTGGACGCCTACGACGCCTGGGTCGAGCAACCCGTGCTGGACACCGAAGCCTTCCACGCCGACTGCCGCGCCTGCCTGCGCGAGGGCGGCACGGTGGCGGTGAACCTGATCGGCCGCGCGATGGACGTGCGCGCGAGCGTGGCCCGCATCCGCGCCGGCTTGCGGCCCGGCGCGGTCTGGCAGTTCCCGCCGACCGAGGCCGGCAACGTGGTCGTGATCGCGCACCGCGGAGAGGTGCCGGACGACGGCTTGCTGGCCGCGCGCGCCGCGGTGATCGAGGATCGCTGGGACCTGCCCGCGCCGCGATGGCTGGCGATGGTGCGGCGTTCGGGGTGAGTGCGCGGTCCGTCGCCGCTCACCGGCCCGGTGGCTGCCGGCCCGTGTCCACGAGGCGCCCCTCGCGGATGTCCTCGATGATCTGCACGATCAGGTCGCGGTGGGCATAGAACGCCTCGAGGCTTCTTTCGGCCGCTCCGACGGCTTCGATGTAGGCCTGGACCGGACCGCCGGACTGGTATTGGAGGTCGGTGTTCTCCTTCATCCTGCAAAGCTGTGCCTCCGCTTCGGCGATGTGTCGGTTCGCCAGGATCAGCTGCTCCAGCTCGGCTGCCAGGTTCGGCATGGTCGGACCATCGTACTCGCCGCTCCGACGGACCGACAGGGGCTCAAGCCAGCAGCTGCAATGCGGCTAGCCGCGAATAGGTGCCGCCCGCGGCGACCAGTTCGTCGTGCCGTCCCTGCTCGACGATGCGGCCGTGGTCCAGCACGACGATGCGGTCGGCCTGCTGCACGGTCGCCAGGCGATGCGCGATGACCAGCGTGGTGCGGTTGTTCATGGCCGTCGCCAGCGCGGCTTGCACCATGCGTTCGCTCTGCGCGTCGAGCGCGCTGGTCGCTTCGTCCAGCAGCAGCAAGGGCGGGTCCTTCAGGATCGCGCGTGCGATCGCGATGCGCTGGCGCTGGCCGCCCGACAGCCGCACGCCGCGCTCGCCGAGGAAGGTGGCGTAGCCCTCGGGCAGGGCTTCCACGAATTCATGGGCGAAGGCGGCCTTCGCGGCGCGAAACACCTCCTCGTCGCCGGCCGAGGGGCGGCCGTAGCGGATGTTCTCCATCGCGCTGGCGGAGAAGACCACCGGCTCCTGCGCCACCAGCCCGATGCGCGAACGCAGGTCCTGCAATGCAAGGTCCCGGATCGGAACGCCGTCGATGGAAAGGGCGCCTCGTGCGGCATCGTAGAACCGCAGGAGAAGCGCGAACACGGTGGACTTGCCGGCGCCGCTGGGCCCGACCAGGGCCACGGTTTCGCCCGGCGCGACCTCGAGGTCGAAGTCCTGCAAGGCGGCCGTGTCGGGCCGCGAGGGATAGTGGAAAGTGACCCCGCGAACGGAGACGGCGCTGGGACCTGAAGCCGGCGGCCTCGCGAGCGGCTGCCGCGGCTCGGCGACCGGCGAGCGCGCGGCCAGCAGCTCCATCAGCCGTTCGGTCGCGCCCGCCGCGCGCAGCAGGTCGCCGTACACCTCGCCCAGCACGGCCACGGCCCCCGCGAAGATGATCACGTACAGCGCCGCCTGGCCCAGCTGGCCCGCGCTCAGCTCGCCGGCCATCACGGCTTGCGTGCCGCGGTACAGGCCCCACAGCACGATGGCCGCGTTGGCGATGATCACGAACGCCACCAGCACGGCCCGCGCCCGCGTGCGTCGCACTCCGGTCCTGAAGGCGTGGTCGGTCGCTTCGGCGAAGCGCCGGGTCTCGCGCGATTCGCCCGTGTAGCTCTGGACCACGGGGATGGCGTTCATCACCTCCGCGGCGATCGCGCTGGAGTCGGCGACGCGGTCCTGGCTGGCCCGCGACAGCCGGCGGACGCGGCGGCCGAACACCATCGCGGGCATCACCACGCAGAGGACCGCCGCGAGCACCAGCGACATCACGTAGGGATGCGTGTAGACCAGCATGACGAGCGCCCCGATGCCCATCACCGCGTTGCGCAGCCCGAGCGAGAACTGCGAGCCCACCACGGTCTGGACCAGCGTGGTGTCCGTCGTCAGCCGCGACAGCACCTCGCCGGTCTGCGTGGTCTCGAAGAACTCCGGGCTTTGCCGCAGCACGTGCGCGTAGACGGCGGTGCGAAGGTCGGCCGTGACGCGTTCACCGATCCAGCTCACCATGTAGAAGCGCGCCGCCGAGAAGACGCCCAGCGCGATGGCGAGCCCGAACAGCTGCAGGAAGTGGCCGCGCAAGCCGACCAGGCGCTGGCCGTGCGCGCCGTCGGCCAGGCCCTGGTCGATCAGGCCGCGCAGCGCGACGGGAAAGACCAGCGTGGCCGCCGCCGACAGCACCAGGAAGCAGACCGCCAGGGCGATGCGCGCCCGGTGGGGACGCAGGAAGGGCAGCAGTCCCGACAGCGAACGGGTCGATGAACGGGAAAGCGCCGCGGCCATGCCGGCTCAGGAGCCGGAGCCGGTGTAGTCCCTGGGCGTGCCGAACTGCCGCTTCCAGCTTTCGTAGTCCAGGTACGGCGGCGACCCGGTGCTCCTGTACTTCTGGTACCTGGCGCGCAGGTCCGCCTCCCCGCCCGCCGGCGGGGGAGCAGCGCCGGGACCCAGCACTCCGTTCCCGGCACAGGCCGCTGCCAATAGAGATGCTGCCGCGATCGCGAGGATCAATTTCATGGGTGCTCCCGTTTCGCCGGTAGGGCGCCCATGCATCGTACGAACATCCTGGCTCATCCTTGAATCCACACGTCCGCTTCCAGCAGGGACAGCTCCTCGCAGTCCTCGACGGCGTGCGGGCCGCCTCGGTCGATGACGAGGAAGTCGCCACCCGCGTCGAGGGCGATCAACGGGTGGTGCCACGTCCCCGCCGCGTAGTTCACTCCCTGACCCGGCCGGGTCATGAAGCAGCGCAGGTCCACGGGCGAGGGCGCCGGTCCGGCAGGGGCGACCACCACCAGGAAGCGCTGCGGCACCAGCGGCACGAAGGCCTGGCTGCCGAGGAGGTGCCGCTCGACCAGGCGCAGCTGCAAGGGCATCGCGCGTGGCCTGGCGCGGAACACGCTGAGCACGGGCCGGCCCTGTTGCCTCTGCGTGTCGAGTCGCGCCAGTTCGTCGAAGCGCTCGGCGAATCCTTCGTTGATGGTCCGGTGCCGGGCACGGGCGTCCACCTCGATGACATCGCCGAACCTTGAGAAGGCTTGCGCATCGAGTGGCTCGACCGGCAACCAGTGTCGGGAGGACGTCGGGTCGGGTGTCATGGTCTGGATGAATACGTTGGCATGCTAAATGGCTTGTCGTCCCGCTTCAGGCTCGGGTTTCCCCGGGCGATTTTCGATACTGCGCCGCTGCGCGTGCGGCTAAATTGCATCCCTGCATTCATAGGAGCACGCCATGAAGTTCCGACAGCTTGCCACCGGCCTCGCCTGCGCGGGCGCCACGCTGACGCTGCAGCCCGCGTTCGCCGCCGACCCCATCCTCATCGGGGCCAGCATCACGCAATCGCCGCCCGGGTCCGTCGTGCAGGGCACGCAGGTCAAGGACGGGATGGAGATCCTCAAGGACATGGTCAACGCCAAGGGCGGCGTGCTCGGCCGGCAGATCAAGGTCCTGTACGAGGACAACCAGGGCATCCCGGAAAAGGGGCGTGCCGCCACCGAGAAGCTGATCTCCAAGGACAAGGTCGTCGCGCTCGCGGGCGGCCACCAGAGCTCGGTGTGCCTGGCGGAGATCGAAGTGGCGCACCGCTACAAGGTGCCGTACGTCAACACCAACTGCTGGTCGGACGACGTGCGCAAGCGCGGCTATCCGGAGGTGTTCAACACCTCCCCGTACAACACGCTGGTGTCGTCGTCGATGGCCACGACGCTCGCGACGATGGGCGTCAAGCGCGTGGTCGCGTTCGCGGAGAACACCGACTACGGCATCGGGCAGGCCAAGCTCACCGGCGAGCTGCTGAAGCAGAAGGCGCCGAACATCGAATACAAGTACGAGACGCTCGACCGCGCCAGCAAGGACTTCACCGCCGCCATCCTGCCGCTGCGCGCGAACCCGCCGGACGTGATCGTCATGTCGATGCTGCCGCCGGCGGCCTACATCGTGATGAACCAGGTCTACGAGCAGGGGCTCGCACCCAGTGCCAAGACGATCCTGTACGACGGCGGCGGCCTGGCCGATTACCCGGACTTCTGGCAGAACGTGAAGGAGGGTGGCAAGTACCTGCTTTCGTTCGCGCTGTACCACCCGGCGATGCCGCAGACCCAGCTGGCGAAGGACGTCGCCACCGAATACAAGAAGCGCACCGGCAGCGACGTCAACCGCCTGGTGCTGCAGGCCGCCGACTCGCTGCACCTGGTGATCGAGGGCATCAAGCAGGCCAAGAGCACCGAACCCGACAAGGTCGGCGCCGCGATGCGCACCATGAAGTTCGAGAGCCTGCGCGGCGTCTCCAACTTCTCCACGCAACCGGGCTACAGCTTCCAGCAGTGGCTCGAAATCCCGTACGTGAACTACGAGCTCACCGCCGAGAAGCAGCCCGTGGGGCAGACGGTGCTGATCCAGGCGCCGGGGCAGAAGTTCGATCCGGCCAAGATCGTTCGTCCGAAGTGATCGCCGCGAGGTGCTGAGTCTCTCGCTGGACCTGCTCGCCAACGGGCTGATCTACGGCTGCTTCTATGCACTGATGGCCGTGGGGCTGGCCATGATCTTCGGCGTGCTGAAGATCGTGAACTTCGCCCACGGCGAGTTCTTCATGATCGGCGCGTACACCTACGTGCTGGTCGCCCTGAACTTCTCGGTGTCGCCGTGGCTCGCGCTGCCTTGCGCCGCCGTCGGCGGCGCGGCGCTCGGCTGGATCGTGGAGCGGCTGCTCATGCGGCCGCTGTATGCCGGCTACGCGAGCTGGGGATTCATGAAGGACGAGTACGCGGTGGTCGTCACCTTCGGCTTGTCGCTGCTGCTGGTGAACCTGGTCGACAAGGCGGTCGGCCCCTACTCGTACAAGGGGCCGTCGCTGGTCGAGACCAGCCGGTTCGCGCTCGGGCCCGTCATGCTCACCGGCCAGAAGGCCATCGCGACCGTCGTCGCCGTGTTCATCATGATCGCGCTGGCCTTGTTCCTGAAGAAATCCGTGTGGGGCAAGCAGATCCAGGCGGTGGCGCAGAACCGGCTCGGCGCGTCGCTCGCAGGCATCGACGCCACGCGCACGACCAGCCTCATCTTCGCGATCTCCGGCATGCTGGCCGCGCTCTCGGGCGCCTTGCTGGCGCCGCTCGTGAATCCTTCGCCGGACGTCGGCTCGTTCCCCGCGATCAAGTCCTACGTGATCGTGGTGCTCGGTGGCATGGGCTCGGTGTGGGGCGCCATGATCGCCGCCCTGATCGTCGGCGTGAGCGAGGCGTTCTTCTCGGTGTACGGCTCCTACGACTACCGCGACGCGTTCGGCCTCGCCATCCTGGTGCTCGTGCTGCTGCTGCGCCCGCAGGGCCTGCTCGGGCAGAAGGGCCGCGACGTATGAAGGCCGGACCCGCTTCCCTCTGGCGCGACCGCCTTGCCTTCGACGCGCGCGCGGCCGTCCTGCTCTGCGCCGTGCTGGCCGCGCTGCCGCTGGTGGTCACCGGACCGTACGCGCAAGGCATCATCCTCGTGAGCATGTACTTCGCGATCCTGTCGCTCGCGTGGAACGCGCTCGCGGGCTTCACGGGCCAGTTCTCGCTCGCTCCGGCGGCGTTCGCCATGCTGGGCGGCTACACCACCGCGCTGCTCGATTTCTACTGGCACGTGCCGCTCGTGTTCGCGATCCCCGCGGCGATCGTGTCCACGGCGCTCCTCGGGCTGGTGCTCGGCAAGCTCGTGCTCAACCTGAGCGGCCCCTACCTCTCGCTCACCACGCTCGCCTTCGCCGAGATCGCGCGCGTGGTGATCGGCAATTCGCACGAGTTCACCCGCGGCGACCAGGGCATGCACGTGGCCACGCTCACCGAAAGCCGGGTGGCCTACTACTACATCTTCCTGGCGGCCTTGGTGCTCGTTCTCGCGGTCCTGTACTTCATGTTGCGAGGCCGGCTGGGCCGCTTCATGACGGCCGTGCGCGACGACGCCATCGGCGCGGAGAGCCGGGGCATCGACGTGGTCCGCGTGAAGATGATCGTGTTCTGCACCTCGTGCGCCATCTGCGGCCTGGCGGGATCGCTGTACGGCACGTTCAGCCAGCTGGTCAGCCCGGAGCTCGGACTGCTCCAGCAGACGGGACTGGTGCTGGCCATGGTGGTGATCGGCGGGATGGGCTCGCTGACGGGGTCGGTGCTCGGCGCGTTGCTGGTGTACCTGGGCTCCGAATGGTTGCGCGAGCTGGGCAACGTGCAGGTGATCGTGTTCGCGCTGCTCGTGATCCTGTTCGCGCGCTGGGTGCCGGGCGGCCTGTGGAGCGCGGCGGTCGCGCGGATCGGACGCAAGCAAGCATGAACCTGCTGGTCGTCGACGGGTTGTCGAAACGCTTTGGCGGGGTGGCCGCCGTGAACCGCGTGAGCTTCGACGTCCGCGAGGGCGAGATCCTCGGGCTGATCGGGCCCAACGGGTCGGGCAAGACCACCGTCCTGAACATGCTGTCCGGCTTCCTGCCGCCGGATGCCGGCCGCATCGCGATGGACGGGCGTGACGTCACGCGCATGCCGCCGGCGGAGCTGGCGCAGGCGGGCATCCTGCGGATGTTCCAGATGACGCGCGTGTTCACGCGCACCAGCGCTTTCGACAACCTGCTCACGGCGGGGATGGCCCGCGGCCTGAGCGAGGCTGAATCGACACGGCGCGCGCAGTCGCTCGTCGAGGAGCTCACGCTCGGTCCGGTGCAGCACCTTGATGCGGGGCAGCTCTCGGGCGGGCAGCGCAAGCTGCTGGAATTCGGCATGTGCTTCATCGAGGCGCCGCGCGTCGCGATGCTGGACGAGCCGTTCGCGGCCGTCCACCCCGTGATGCGCGAAGTCATGGCGAAATTCATCCGCGCCCGGCACGCGCAAGGCGCGACGTTCCTGCTGGTCAGCCATGACATGCCGATCGTGGTGGACCTGTGCCAGCGCGCCGTCTGCATGAATGCGGGCCGCGTCATCGCCACCGGCGGCGTGCACGAGGTGCTGCGCGACCACCAGGTCATCGAGGCCTACCTCGGCGAGACCCACGAAGGCGACGAACCGCCGACGCTGGAGGTGAACGCATGAGCGCCGAGACGCCGCTGCTCGAGATGCGCGCCGTCACCGCGGGCTATGCGCAGGACATCGACGTGCTTCGCGAAGTGTCGCTGCGCGTGCACGCGGGCCAGATCACGGGACTGGTCGGACTGAACGGCGCGGGGAAGTCCACGCTGGTCAAGACCATCTGCGGGTTCCTGCCGCCCAAGCTCGGAAGCGTCACCTTCGAGTCGGCGGACATCTCGGGCGTGGCTCCGCACCGGCTGATCGACCTGGGCATCTGCTGCATCCCGCAGGAATCGAGCCTGTTCCCGCACCTCTCGGTCGAAGACAACCTGACCCTGCCGCTGCTGGGGCGCCGCGCGCGCTTCGCCGGCGTGCTTCGTGAACGCATGAAGGAGGTCTACGAGCAGTTCCCCGCGCTTTACGAAAAGCGTTCGGACCCCGCGGGCAGCCTCTCCGGCGGCCAGCAGAAGCAGCTGGAATTCGGCAAGGCATGGCTGCAGCAGCCCAAGCTGTGCCTGATCGACGAGCCGAGCATCGGCTTGTCTCCGCGGGTCTCGGAAGAGATCTTCACGTGGATCTCGAAGTTCGCCGCTGCGGGCATGGGCATCCTGCTCATAGACCACAACGTCCGGCGCGTCGTGCGCATGTCGGACCGGGTGTGCGTGCTCAGCCTGGGGCGGGTGACGGCGGAAGGATCGGCTGCCGACTTCCAGGGCGACTTGCACCAGCAGGTGCAGCAGTGGTTGGGGCTGCACTTCTAGGGAGCGGAACGAATGGACCTGATGACGGGATTCCCGCCGGCACCGGACAAGCGGGTGACGCTTTCCAACTGGCGAAAACCTCCGTTCAATCGCTGGGCCTTCAACCACGTCAGCGAACTCGTTCCCTCGGCATTCGTCAGGGCGGCGCGCAATCCCGCCCCTTTGGAAGCCGAGAGCCGCGGCCTGGGTCTCGACGAGTGGCTCGAGAAGACGTTCAACGACTCGATCGTCGTCATGAAGGACGGGAAGGTCGTTTTCGAGAACTATGCCGACGGCCAGAGCCCCGACGTCCCGCATATCTGGATGTCGGTGTCGAAATCCGTCCTGGGACTCGTCGCGGGCGTCGTCGCGGGGCGTGGCCAGCTGGATGTCGATGCACCCCTCACGGAACTGATCCCTGAACTGGAGGGATCGGCGTTCGCTGGAGCGACCGTGCGGGACGCGCTGGACATGCGCGTGGGCATCCGGTTCGACGAAGACTACCTGGCGACGGGCGGCGCCATCATCGAGTACAGGAAGTCGCATCTGTGGGACCCGGTCCCGGTCGGCGAGTCGGCCACCGACATGAGAAGCTTCCTTCTCACCCTGGCCGAGCGCGATGGGGAGCACAACGGCCGCTTCCACTACGTCTCGCCGAACACGGACCTCCTGGGCTGGGTGCTGGAGCGAGCGACCGGAACCCGGTATGCGGACCTCGTGAGCGAGGTGCTCTGGCAGCCGATTGGCGCGGAGCGTGACGCCTACATCACGGTCGATCGCCTGGGTGCGCCTCGCTGCGCGGGAGGCTTCTGCGCCACCCCTCGCGACATGGCCCGGATCGGACGTCTCTTCGTGACCGGGGGACGCCACGGCGGCGTGCAGGTCGTGCCGGAACGCTGGATCGACGACATCGTCGGCTTCGACGGCGAAGACGCCTGGAGAACGGGCGACTTCTTCGACCTCTTCGACGGCGCGACCATGCACTACCGAAGCCAGTGGTACGTCCTGCGAGGCGAGCGGCCCCTGATCTTCGGCTTCGGGGTCTTCGGCCAACACGTGTTCATCGATCCGGCGGCCGATCTCGTGGTTGCGAAATGCTCTTCGCAGCCGCTCCCGCTGGACGCGTCATTCCTCTCGATGACGCTGGCCGGCGTGCAGGAAATTCGCGCGATGTTCCGGAGCTCTTCCTTGACGGATCAGTAGAACCCCCGGGGTGCGACTGCTGGAAAGCCACTAGACCGGGTCGTGGCCGCATTGCCAAGAATCGCAGGGGCACCGGGGGACCGCCCCTTGCTCATTCCATACGGAGGCAAATCCATGAAGTTGCTGAGGTACTTTCTCGCCGCACTCGTCGCCGTTGGCGTGTCGTTCGCGGCGCTCGCGCAGAACATCTCGATCGCGACCGGCGGCACCGGGGGCGTGTACTACCCGATGGGCGGCGGGCTCGCGGCCGTGCTGTCCAAGTACGTGCCCGGGATGCAGGCCACGGCCGAAGTGACGGGCGGCTCGGTCGACAACCTGAAGCTGATCGCCAGCGGAAAGCCGTACGTCGGCTTCTCGATGAGCGATGCGGCCCAGGACGCCTACAAGGGCGAGGACAAGTTCAAGGGCCACAAGGTCCCGGTCAAGACCCTGGCCGTGCTCTACCCGAACCGCATGCACGTGGTGAGCATCGAAGGCAAGGGCGTCAATAAGTTCGCCGACCTCAAGGGCAAGCGCGTCTCGACCGGCTCGCCCGGCAGCGCGACGGAGGTGATGGCGTTCCGCCTGATCGAGGCGGCGGGCATGGACAAGGACCGCGACATGAAGCGCGAGCGCCTGGGCGTCGCGGAATCCGTGAACGCGCTCAAGGACGGAAAGATCGACGCCTTCTTCTGGGTGGGCGGCCTGCCCACCGCGGCGGTGACGGACCTGGCCAACACGCCCGGCACGAAGATCAGGATGGTCGACCACGCCGAACTCGTGGCGCCGATGAACAAGAAGTGGGGCAACCTGTACGTCGAGGACACCATCCCGAAGGCGGTCTACAAGGGCATGGACGCCGACAACAAGCAGGCGACCGTGATGAACATCCTGGTCGCCCACGAAAGCATGGACGAGAAGACGGCCTACAACATCGTCAAGACCATCTTCGAGAAGAAGGCGGAACTGGTCGCCGTCCACAAGGAAGCCGAGAACTTCAAGCTGGAGAGCCAGAAGGCGAGCGCCACCCCGATCCCGTTCCACCCGGGCGCGGTGAAGTACTTCGCCGAACGCGGGGTCAAGGTCGAGTGATCCGGGAAGCGGAAGCCGTCTCGGCCGACAGCCTGCAGAAGGCCGAGGAGTACATCGAGGCGGAGGAGGGCGCCGCCAACAAGCTGCGCGGCGCCCTTGCGGTCTTCCTGACCCTCTCGGCGGTCGCCATGACCGTCTTCCACCTGTACGCCGCCTACGCCATCGTTCCGACGCAGACGCTGCGCGGCATCCACGTGGCATTCGTGCTGGCGCTCACGTTCCTGCTGTTCCCGATCGCGCGGCGGTTCCGCCACCGCATCATGTGGTGGGACTGGCTGGCGGCGGCGCTCGCCATCGCCGTGGCGGCCTACGCCATCCAGGGCGGCGACGACTTCACCGACCGCAACACGCTGCCGCTGCCCTGGGACATCGTCTTCGGCATCGCGCTGATCGTGCTCGTGCTGGAAGCCATGCGGCGCACCAGCGGCTGGGTGATGCCCGTCATCACCGCGGCCTTCCTCGCCTACGCGCTGGCCGGCCCCTGGCTGCCGCCGCCGTGGACCCACAAGGGCTACGACGTCGGCCGGCTGGTCGGCGTGATGTACATGACGCTCGAAGGCATCTTCGGCGTGGCGATCGACGTCTCGTCGTCGCTCATCATCCTGTTCACCATCTTCGGCGCCTTCCTGCAGTACTCGAACGCGGGGAAGTTCTTCATCGACTTCTCGTTCGCGGCCCTGGGCGGCAAGCCCACGGGCGCGGGGCGCACGGTGGTGCTGTCGTCCTTCCTGCTGGGCGGCCCGTCGGGTTCCGGCGTGGCCACCACCGTCACGCTGGCGTCCGTGGCGTATCCCATGCTGTCGAAGGTGGGCTACGAGCGCAACGCGGCGGGCGGCCTGCTCGCGGCCGGAGGCCTGGGCGCGATCATTTCCCCGCCCGTGCTGGGCGCGGCGGCGTTCCTGATCGCCGAGTTCCTCAAGATCTCGTACATGGACGTGCTGCTGATGGCGGCGATCCCGACCGTGCTGTTCTATCTCGCCCTGTTCCTCATGGTCGAGATCGACGCACGCAAGTACGGCATGGGCGGCATCACGTTCGACAAGGTGGAGACGGACTGGGCCCTGGCGCGCCGCTACTGGTTCCACTTCCTGTCGCTGGTCTCGATCGTCGCCTTCATGCTGTGGGGCTACTCGCCGATCATGTCCGTGTTCTGGGCGACCGCGGTGTCCCTCGCCACGAGCCTGCTGCGGCGCGACACCTCGCTCATTCCGTACGACCTGTTCAGTGCGCCGGGCAACCTGGGCCGCAAGCTCCTGGACATGCCGCTCACCCGTGCGATGGAAGGCGGCTCCGTCGGCATGCTGAACGTGGGCGCCACCTGCGCCGGCGCCGGCATCATCGTCGGCGTGGTCACGCTCACCGGGCTCGGCCTCAAGTTCAGTTCCATCGTGATCGCGTACGCCGCCGGCTCGCTGCTGCTGACCGCGGTGTTCACGGCGCTCGTGGTGTGGATCGTCGGCCTGGCCGTGCCCGTGACCGCGTCGTACATCATCTGCGCGGTGATCGCGGCGCCGGCGCTGACCAAGCTGGGCGTCCCCGATTTCGCCGCGCACATGTTCATCTTCTATTACGCGGTGCTGTCGGAGGTGTCCCCGCCCACGGCCCTGTCGCCGTTCGCCGCGGCCGCGATCACGGGCGGCGATCCCTACAAGACGACGCTGCACTGCTGGAAGTACACGCTCCCCGCGTTCCTGCTGCCGTTCATGTTCGTGCTCGATCCGGACGGACGCGCGCTGCTCCTGATGGGATCGGCCAAGGCGGCGGCCACCATCGACTGGCTGCTGGTGGCCAAGGTGACGCTCACGGCCGCGGCGGCCATCGCCGCGCTCGCCGCCGCGTTCCAGGGATGGGCGTTCCGCAAGACGAACGCCTTCGAGCGCGTGCTGCTCGCGGCCGCCGGCCTCGCGCTCGTCTACCCGTCGGCCGTCTCCAACGGCGCGGGCTTCGCCGTCCTGCTGGTCGTGCTGGTGATGCAGTTGGGGCGCCGCGCGGTGCAGCCGGCCAAGCCCCGCACTTCGTGAGGCCTCAGGCCCGGCGGTAATCCAGCAGCCGGGTCTTCCAGTACCGCTCGTGGATCTGGTTCAGGCGAACGGTCCCTCCGGTGCTGGGCGCGTGCACGAAGCGCGACTCGCCGGCGTGGATGGCCGCGTGCGACGGCGAACCGTCGCTGCCGAAGATCACCAGGTCGCCTGCGCGCAAGTCGCCGGCGCTCACGGACTGTCCCCAGCGGCTGATCTGCGCGACGGTCCGCGGCGGCGAGATCCCTGCCGCTTGCCGGTACACGTAGCCGATCAAGCCGCTGCAATCGAACCCGGCCTCCGGCGTGTTGCCGCCATACCGGTACGGGGTTCCCACCAACCCCAGGGCGAGGAACGCGGCTTCGCCGGCCTGCACGTCCGACATCGGTGACGGCCGCGGAAAGGCACCCTCGCGGCCGTCTCTCGCCGGCGCGGCGCAGCCGGCAAGGCCGGCCAAGGCCAGCCAACCCGCGCCGGTGACAAGTCCTCGCCGTTCGGCATCCATGGCGGCGATCGTAGCGTGCCCCGGACGGCATCGCACCTCCGCCCGGGGCCGCCGCGACCGCGGCCACGGCGTTCTCCGGCTCACACCACGGCGGGCATCTCCACCTGCTTCTCGGGGACGGCGTAGCCGAGGGGCTCCAGCGCGGTGGCGATGCGCTGGCGCTGCTCTTCGTCGATCAGGCCGAACAGCACGTTCTGGAAGCGAGGCTCGGTCGCGCCGGAAACGATGTACTGCCACCGGTACGCCTTGAGCATCTTCTCGTGGATCTGCTCGCGCTGGCGCGCGGTGAACGGCCCTGCCGCCACATCCACGAAGTAGCCGGCATCGGCAGCGGCCTGCGCCTGCAGGATGCCGTCGATCGCTCCCACCAGCTCGATCAGTTCGCCCACCGCCGCGGCCCGCTCGGTAGCGCTCAGATGCGCGTCTTCCCTTCGCAGTTCCAGTTCGTCCAGGATCGCGTGCTGCGACTCCTCGCGCCAGTGGAACAGGAACACGTCCTTCCAGAGCGGCGACAGGCCCTCCTGCGGTCCGATGCTGGCGCGGTAGTGGGCCTGCGACATCAGTTCGATGTTCAGCGTCAGCGCCAGCACGGCCCACGTGCTCTTGCCCAGCACCACGAACGCGACTTCGTTCGGGGCCGCCGTCTGCATGTGTCCGGCCGGCATGTCCTGCGCCATCTGCGACTCGAGCCGGCGAAAGAGTTCCTGGTGCTTGATCTCCTCGTCGCTCATTCGCACCATGGCCTCCAGGGCCACCTGGTCGCCGAAGCTGTGGTCGCGGCTGACGTCCAGCACCTTGGCGCTGATGAAGCGTTCGACCAGGCCGAACATGTACGAGTAGGTGCGGCCCTGCACCTGGCTCAGGAGCCGGGCATCGGCCGGACTGAGGAACGGGAGTTCCCGGGCCAGCGACAGCCCGTCGGGCATGAAGGTCTTGCCGTAGTCGAAGCGGCGGCCGCGGATGACGTCGCGCTCGATCTCCCAGCGCACGCGTTTCGAGACTTCGATGACCCGGGCGTAGCGCTCGGTCGCAATAGGGGCGGCGTTCATGGTGCATTCCTTTCGCAGGGGTGGACATTGCGGCCCGCGCTCGCGAGGAAGCGGGCCGGCATGCAGTCTGGAAAGCGCCGGTAACGGGCAGGCGTCGATCGATGGTGCGGTCTGTATCGACGGCGTATCCCCCGCTGAACGCATGCACGCCGGCAACAAAGCGGGGATCGATCGACAAATGCCGGTTACGTGCGTCCCGGACGCTCCGTCCACTGCGCATCCGGCAGCGTCTGGCCGCCCGAACGCACCCCGGAAAGGACTTCGACATGTTCGCGCGCCTTCTGCTTTCGCTGGTGGCCGGCAGCCTGCTGCTCGCCTTGCTCGTCGCCTGTTCCGCGCCGGCGCAGGACTTCGGACCCGTCGTCAACGCGTTCGAGCAGTCCCGCCTCGAACGCGGCGCCCGCGAGATGTACCGGACGCCCGGCGGCGTCGCGCGGGACCGGTTCTGACCCCGCCGGCTCTACAGGCGCTTATGGGTGTTACGAAATCGGGGTCGCGCGATACGCGACAATGACCGCACCCCCACGAACACCATGCAAATCAAGCGCTCCTCCCTCCTCCCGGTGGTCCTCGCGATCGCCGCGGGCGCCCTGGCCCCGACCTCCCCGTCCTTCGCAGCCCCGCATCGCGCCGCCAAGGCCGCTGCCGCCAAGGCCGCTGCCGCCAAGAAGGCCCCGCCCGCGGCGGAAGACCTGGTCCCGGCGCAGACCGCCCTTGCCGGCGGCGCACCCGCGCTGGCCGCCAAGGCCTGGCTGGTGATGGACTTCGACTCCGGCGAGGTGCTGGCCTCGGCCAACGCCGACGAGGCGCTGCCGCCGGCGTCGCTGACCAAGATGATGACCAGCTTCCTGGTGGAGCAGGCCCTTCGCGCCGGCAAGCTGAAGGAAACCGACCTGGTCACCGTGAGCCAGAACGCCTGGTGCCGCGGCTCCAGCACCGAATCGTGCATGTACCTGCCGCTCAACAGCCAGGCGACGGTGATCGACATCCTGCGCGGCATCGTCATCCAGTCGGGCAACGACGCCTCCAAGGCGATCGCCGAGCACATGGCCGGCTCCGAGGAGGGCTTCGCCAAGCTGATGAACGCCGAGGCGCAACGCCTCGGCATGAAGAACTCGCACTTCGTGAACCCGACGGGCCTGCCGGACCCGGCGCACAAGGCGTCCGCGCGGGACCTCGCCATCCTGGCGCGCGCGATCATCCGCGACAGCTCGCAGTACTACCCGATCTACGCGGAACGTGAGTTCAAGTACAACAACATCAAGCAGGGCAACCGCAACGCCCTGCTGTACACCGACCCCACCGTCGACGGCCTGAAGACCGGGCACACCGAGGAGGCCGGCTACTGCCTGGTGACCTCTTCCAAGCGCAACGGGATGCGCCTGATCACGGTGATCCTCAACACGAAGAGCATGCAGGCGCGCGCCGACCAGACCCGCACGCTGCTGGGATGGGGCTTCGGCAGCTTCGAGAAGGCCACGCCCATCCAGCCGGACGCGGTGGTCGGGACGGCCAAGGTCAGCTTCGGCAAGGCCGATACCGTTGCCGCGGGCCTGGCCTCGCCCTGGAGCGTCACGGTGCCGCGCGGCCAGCAGGTGCAGACCTCGGTGCAGCTCAATGCCGACCTGGAAGCGCCCGTGAGCAAGGGCGCCGTGATCGGCAAGGTGGTCGCGACCTCGAACGGCAAGCCGCTGTCGGAAGCGCCGCTGGTCGCGCAGGCGGGCGTGGAGCGCTCGGGCTTCTTCATGCGCGGGTGGCAGCACGTGATGCGCCTGTTCGGCAAGTAGGCGGGATCCGCCGGGATCGGGCGATTCCGGCTGGCCGCGGCGGCGCCGCGTTCTCTCGCCCTCGCGTGGCATGACGGCCTGGCGATTGCCATTCCGGACAAGCGATGGCGAAACCTCTCGGCTCGTTCATTCTTCTGTACGCGCTGCTGTACGCCGCGTTCGGCGTGGCGTCGCCGTTCTGGCCGCGTTTCTTCGAAGCGCACGGGATGTCGCCGGAACAGATCGGGCTTCTGCTGGGACTGGGCACGATCGTCCGCCTGGCCGCCGGACCGGTCGCGGCGCGTGTCGCGGATCGCCTCCAGCGATTGCGGCTCGTCCTGGCCGCGGCGGCCGCGCTCGCTGCCTGCCTCGCATCCGGGCTTCCGCTGGTCGGCGGGTTCTGGATCCTCCTGGTCGCGCGTCTCTGCCATGAAGCCGCGCTGACACCGACCACGTCGCTGGCCGATGCCCTGGCGCTGGGCGCCTCCAAATCGCGCAGCACGGGCTTCGAATACGGCTGGGTACGCGGCTCGGCGTCGCTGGCCTTCGTGTTCGGGACGCTGGCCGCCGGCCAGGTGATAGTCTGGACTTCGCTCACTTCGATCGCATGGATGCAGGGGGCACTGCTCCTGGGTGCGGCGGCCAGCACCGTGCTGTTGCCGGTGCCTCATGGCAGCACGAGCGCCACCACCGGACCCTCGTCCATCCGCGCATTCAGGGAACTCCTGGGGATCGCCCCTTTCCGGCGCCTGGTGCTCATCGCGGCGCTGGTCTTCGGCAGCCATGCGATGCACGACGCCTTCGCGGTCATCCGGTGGAATGCGTCCGGCATCGGTCCCGCCACGATCAGCGTCCTGTGGTCGGAGGCGGTCGTGGCCGAGGTGGTCGTCTTCTTCCTGATCGGGCCGCGGGTGGTCGACAAGCTCGGACCGGGCGGCGCGGCGGCGATCGCGTCCGTCGCGGCGGTCGTGCGATGGATCGTGATGGCGTTGTCGACCGACCCCGTGGCGCTCGCCATCGTCCAGCCCTTTCATGGACTGACCTTCGCGCTCCTGCACCTCGCGTGCATGCGTCTCATGGGCGCCGCCGTGCCCCGGCATCTCGCTGCCACCGCGCAGGCGATCTATGCGCTCGGACCGGGACTGCTCACCGCGCTCCTGACCCTGTCATCCGGGCTGCTGTACGCGCGGCTCGGGGCCGGCGGCTTCCTGCTGATGGCGGGGTTGGCGGCGCTCGCCTTGCCGCTCTGCTCCGGCTTGAAGGATCCAGCTCGGCTTTAGGCCCGGCTTACATCACGGTAGAGTTTTCAAGCCGTGCTACGGCCGAGCACTGCAACTTATTTTTACTCGGGATACGAGCGGCAACTACCTACTTTGAGGAGGCCCGTTGTTCGCCACTCCGCCGAAGGGAATGGGCGACGCAACGGCCGAGCAAAAGTTTGGTATTGCGGCCCTCGAAGCGCGCTTCCAACAATGGTTTACAGCCTGGGACGAAACCGAACATCCGCTTTCGAAAACGGGCTGCGATCGAGCCAGCACAACCACAGGGAGCGCACATGTCATTCCACGTCAACCTCGACGATCTCCACCGCATGCTCGGCCACATCCGGATCGCCGAGCGCCACGTCCAGTCGGGCTACGGCGTCCTCACGGACGAGCTCGGCAATCCGTTGCACAACCTCATGCCGTACGGCCTGCGCACCGTCAGCGGGCAGTACAACAACCTGGTCCACATCGACTACGGCGCGTCCGACGGGCTGATGCCGCGGCTCCTGACACCGGAGTTCCGGCCGGCGTACCAGCAGACCTCCGGCAGCGTCTACGACTCGGCGCCGCGGACCATCAGCAACCTGGTCTCGGACCAGTCGGTCGACAACCCGGCGGTGTTCGTCGCGGCCTTCACCGCGCTCGGCTCCAGCGACCCCTATGGCGATGCGTCCCGCTACGCCACGGTGCGCAAGGCCGCCGATGACGCCGCCGCCAACCTGCAGGAACTGCTGGACGCGATCGACAGCGGCACCGGGCCGCAGCCCGACCCGGCCGATGTCGCCGCCGCCCGCACGCTGGCCGACAGCACCGCCGCGACGCTGCAGGCGCTGCCCGCCGAACTGGGCCTGGAGTTCGACGTCAACGACCGGACGCTGTTCATTCCCAACGTGATGCCCGACCTGGGCGACACGGCGCCCTTCAACGGCTTCCTCACGCTGTTCGGGCAGTTCTTCGACCACGGCCTGGACCTCGTGTCCAAGGGCGGCAGCGGCACCGTCTACATCCCGCTCCAGCCCGACGACCCGCTGTACGAACCGGGCAGCCCGACCAACTTCATGGTGCTCACGCGCGCCACCAACCAGCCGGGCGCGGACGGCATCCTGGGGACGGCCGACGACGTCCGCGAACACCGCAACGAGACCACGCCCTTCATCGACCTGAACCAGGTCTATACCTCGCACGAGTCGCACCAGGTGTTCCTGCGCGAGTACGTGCGGGTCGAGCTGGGCGGCGCCATGCGCACGGTCGCCACCGGCCACATGCTCGAGGGCGAGCACGGCGGCCCGCCCACCTGGGCCGACGTCAAGCGCCAGGCGCGCGAGATGCTGGGGATCGAGCTCACGGACATGGACGTGCACCGCGTTCCGCTGGTGGCGACCGACCTGTACGGCAACTTCCAGCCGGGCGCGAACGGTTTCGCGCAGCTGGTCACGCCCGGGGGCCTCGTCAGCGGCGATGCCGCCGCGCCGGTGGCATCGGGCCTGGCCTACGGCGCGGGGCATGCCTTCCTCAACGACATCGCGCACACCGCGGTCCCCGGGATGGTGGACCACGACCGGAACCCCGGCACCGCCGCGGTGGCCACGACGGCCGACGCGGACGACGTCGCCGGCAACGCCATCCCCGCGAACCTGTACGGCGTGGCCACGACCTACGACGACGAGCTGCTGGACCAGCACTTCATCGTCGGCGACGGCCGCGGCAACGAGAACATCGGCCTGACCGCCGTGCACCACGTGTTCCACAGCGAGCACAACAACCGCGTCGAGCAGATCAAGCAGGAGGTCCTCGCGAGCGGTGACGCCGCCTTCATCAACGAGTGGCTGCTGGCGCCGGTCGCGGCCGGCGGCCCGCTGCCCGGCGCGGACGACCTGCTGTGGAACGGCGAGCGGCTGTTCCAGGCCGCCCGCTTCAGCACCGAGATGGTCTACCAGCATCTCGTGTTCGAGGAGTTCGCGCGCCTGGTTTCTCCCGACGTCGATCCGTTCACCTTCTCGAACACGGTCGACATCGACGCGGCCATCGTGGCCGAGTTCGCGCACGTGGTGTACCGGTTCGGCCACTCGATGCTGCGCGAAACCGTGGACCGCCTCGCTGCCGACGGCCAGACCGCCAACGACATCGGCCTGATCGAAGCCTTCCTGAACCCGCAGGCCTTCGTCGCGAGCGGCGCCGACGCCGACGCGGCCGCCGGCGCGATCATCCGCGGCATGTCGCGGCAGGTGGGCAACGAGATCGACGAGTTCCTCACCGAGGCCCTGCGCAACAACCTGGTGGGCCTGCCCCTCGACCTCGGCGCCATCAACATCGCTCGCGGCCGGGACGTCGGCGTGCCCTCGCTGAACGAGGCGCGCCGGCAGTTCCACGAGCAGACCCACGACAGCGCGCTCAAGCCCTACGACAGCTGGTACGACTTCGCGCTGG
Organism: Pseudomonadota bacterium; assembly: GCA_023387335.1. Classification (GTDB taxonomy): domain Bacteria; phylum Pseudomonadota; class Gammaproteobacteria; order Burkholderiales; family Burkholderiaceae_C; genus Ramlibacter. The sequence goes on from JAEWIF010000041.1 coordinate 150,687, forward strand.
CGATCAAGAACCCGGCCTCGCTGATCAACTTCGTCGCGGCCTACGGCACGCACGGCACGGTGACCGGCGCCGCGACGCTGGAAGACAAGCGCGCGGCCGCCACCGCCCTGGTGCTGGGCGGCGCCGGCGCGCCGGCCGACCGCCTCGATTTCCTCAACGCCACCGGCGCCTGGGCCGGCGGCGCGCTCGGCGGCCTGAACGACGTCGACTTCTGGATCGGCGGGCTGGCCGAGAAGAAGATGCCGTTCGGCGGCCAGCTGGGAAGCACCTTCAACTTCGTGTTCGAGGTGCAGATGGAGAAGCTGCAGGAGGGCGATCGCTTCTACTACCTGAGCCGGACGCAGGGGATGAACCTGCTCAACCAGCTGGAGGCGGATTCCTTCGCCGAGCTGGTGATGCGCAATACCGACCTCGGCGACCCCAACGCGACGCACCTTCCCAGCTCGCTGTTCCTCACGCCCGCCTTCATCCTGGAACTGGAGCAGTCGCGCCAGAAGGTGGCGGATCCCCACCACGCCGACCCGGTGCTGGCCGCCATGCAGCCCCTGGTGACGCGCCGCGACACCGATAGCGACGGCGTGGACGACTACCTGCGCTATGCCGGCGTCGACCACGTGGTGATCGGCGGCACGGAGCACGACGACACGCTCATCGGCGGCGAAGGCGACGACACCCTCTGGGGCGACGGGGGCAACGACCGCCTGGAGGGCGGGCTGGGCGTCGACCACCTGTTCGGCGGCGACGGCGACGACATCCTCACGGACTCCGGCACGGATTCCGGCGCGGCCGACGTGATCCACGGCGACGGTGGCAACGACGTCATCAACGGCGGCATGGGGCTGGACCTGATCTTCGGCGGCGCGGGCCAGGACTTCATCTTCGGCGGAGCCGACGGCAAGTCGATCACCGCTGGTGAAGGCAACGACTTCGTGCGCGGGCCGGGTGGGATCAGCTTCATCGCGGGCAACGAGGGCGACGACTGGCTGGAGGGCGGCGACAGCTTCGACACGCTGGCCGGCGAGAACTCCGAGCTGTTCTTCAACAGCCCGATCATCGGCCACGACGTGCTCGACGGCCGCGGCAACGACACGGACTACGACGGCGAGTCGGGCGACGACATCATGGTCCAGGGCCTGGGCATCCAGCGCAACAACGGCATGGCCGGCTTCGACTGGGCGATCCACAAGGGGAGTGCGCAAGGCGCCGACTCGGACCTGGGCATCCCGATCTTCGTCAACCAGGAAGAGTTCATCCTGCGCGACCGCTTCGACCTGGTCGAGGGGCTGTCGGGCTGGGTCCATGACGACAGGCTCACCGGGCGCGACACCGTCGTCGGGCAGATCGGCGGCAACGGGGGGGCCGCGCAGGCCACGCCCGCTTCACCGTTCGAGTCCTACTCCAATGCCCTGCTCGAGGAAGGTGTCGCACGGATCGCGGGGCTGTCCGAACTGGTCGCGCACCTCGAACGCGCGAACATCACGGTGGCCGGCAAGGAGCACCGCTTCGTGGTGTTCGACGAGGCGGCACTCGGCCGGGATGCGCAGGGCAATGTCACCAGCCTGGAAGACACCGCGGCCGACATCCTGCTCGGTGGCGGCGGCAGCGACATCCTGCAGGGCAAGGCCGGCAACGACGTGATCGACGGCGATCGCTGGCTGAACGTTCGCATCCGCATCAACGACGCCCAGGGCCGCGAGATCGGCTGGAGCGACGACCTGGCGGGCCGGGTGTACTCGGCCGCCGGGGCGCTGCTGTACGGCGGCCGCACGCTGGACAGCCTCATGTTCGACCGCACGCTCAACCCGGGGCAGCTGTCCATCGTGCGCGAGATCCTGGACGGTGACGCGATGGACACGGCGGTCGACCAGGCCGTGTTCCGCGGCAACCGCGCCGAGTACGAGATCGAGCACAACGACGACGGCTCGGTCACGGTCCGCCACGCCGCGCCGCAAGCCGGCGGCTTCGACGACGGTACCGACCGGCTGTTCAACATCGAGACGCTGGTGTTCGCCGACGGCACGGTATCCCTGGTGGCACCCGACATCGTCGGCACCGAGGGCGCGGACGTCCTCGCCGGCGACGAGCGGCGGGACCGCATCCTCGGCCTCGGCGGCGACGACGTCCTGCTGGGAGGGGCCGGCAACGACTGGATGGACGGCGGCCTGGGCAACGACTACCTCGACGGCGGAGCCGGAGCCGACCAGATGATCGGAGGAGAAGGCAACGACTTCCTGGTCGGCGGCGCCGGCGACGACCAGATGGCCGGCGACGCGGGCAACGACGTCCTTCGTGGCGACGCGGGCAACGACCGGATCGGCGGCGGCCTGGGCGACGACTACCTGGATGGCGGCGACGGTGCCGACCAGATGGCCGGGGGCGATGGCAACGACTTCCTGGTCGGTGGCTCCGGCGACGACCAGATGGCCGGTGGCGCAGGTGACGACACCTACCTGGTGGACAGCGCAGCCGACGCGATCACGGAAGCCGCCGGCGAGGGCCTCGACTGGGTGCGCAGCACGGCGGCCAGCTACGCGCTCTCCGCGAACGTGGAGAACCTCGAGCTGCTGGGCGCCGCGGTGAGCGGCACCGGCAACGAGCAGGCGAACCGCATTGCCGGCAATGCGCTCGACAACGTCCTGGCCGGCAACGGCGGCGACGACCTCCTGCTGGGAGATGCCGGCAACGACCAGCTGGACGGTGGCCAGGGCAACGACTACCTGAGTGGTGGCGCCGGCAACGACCAGATGGCGGGCGGCCAAGGCAACGACTTCATGGACGGCGGCACCGGCGATGACCAGATGGCCGGTGGCGCGGGCGACGACACCTACCTCGTGGACGACGCCGGGGACGTGGTCACCGAAGCCGCGGGCGAGGGCCTGGACTGGGTGCGCAGCACGCTGGCCAGCTACGCGCTGACCGCGAACGCGGAGAACC
>JAEWIF010000047.1 GCA_023387335.1 Pseudomonadota bacterium
CGTCCGCTCCGGCCACCGACGCGACCGCTCCCGCCCCGACCGCCGCCGCTCCGGCTTCCGCGCCTGCGGCCGCCGCCCCGAAGCGCCCGGTCGCGCCGCCCCCGATCCAGGAACCCAGCCTCCTCGATGAGCTGCTGGGCAATCCGCTCATCCCGGCCTCGATCGGCGGTGCCCTGGCCCTGCTGCTCGGCCTGGGCGTCTGGAAAGCCCGCCAGCGCCGCAAGTCTGCCCAGGTCGACAGCTCGTTCCTGGAAAGCCGGCTGCAGCCGGATTCGTTCTTCGGCGCCAGCGGCGGCCAGCGGATCGACACCAACGAAGGCGCGCCCACCGGCTCCTCGATGGTCTATTCGCCCAGCCAGCTCGACGCGGCCGGCGACGTCGACCCCGTGGCCGAGGCCGATGTGTACCTGGCGTACGGCCGGGACCTGCAGGCCGAAGAGATCCTCAAGGAAGCCCTGCGCATCAACCCGCAGCGCCTCGCGATCCACACCAAGCTGCTGGAGATCTACGCCAAGCGCCGCGACACCAAGGCGTTCGAGCAGCTCGCCGGCGAGGTCTACGGCCTGAGCCACGGAACGGGTCCCGAGTGGGCGCATATCTGCGAACTGGGCCTGGACCTGGATCCTTCCAATCCCATGTACCAGCCGGGCGGCCAGCCGTCGGGCAATGCGCCGCTGGCCGCAGCCACCGTCGGTGCCGTCGCTGTTCCCGCGGCAGCCGTGGCGAGCGCGCCTCCGGCGCCCGTCTCCACCCCGGCGGTGGACAGCGGGCTTCCCGGCATGGACCTGGACCTGGACTTCTCGCTGGACGACTCGGCCCCGGCAGCCAAGCCGTCGGCGAGCGCCGCGCCTCAGCCCGCCGCCGTGCCCAGCGCTGGGTCCGCCGCCGAGCCTCTGCTGAGCATGGACTTCGGCAGCGCCACGCAGCCGGTCGCGATCGAGCCCCCGGCAAGCCAGTTCGAAGCTCCCAGCCTCACGCTGCCGGACGACAACAGCCTCGACTTCGACTCGACGGCGCCCGCGGCCGTGTCGAAGGCTGCGGCGACCGCCCCCGCGGCACCCGCCGCGCCGGCGGCCGACAGCGGCATGATCGAGTTCGACCTCGGCGCTCTCTCGCTCGACCTGCCCGCAGCGGCCGCTCCCGCTCCGGCGGCTGCCACCGTCGGTGGCGACTCGCTGAGCACCGGCGGCCTGGAGCTCGACACGAACGACGGCGAAGACCCGCTCGCCACCAAGCTCGCCCTGGCCCAGGAGTTCAACGCCATCGGCGATGCCGACGGTGCCCGCAGCCTGGCCCAGGAAGTCATCGCCGAAGCCTCCGGCGACCTCAAGAGCAAGGCGCAGAAGTTCCTGGCGGAGATCGGCTGATCCCGCTGTTTCGGAAAGGCCGGCCGTGAGGTGGGCCCTCGGCATCAGCTACCTCGGACAGGCTTACGACGGCTGGCAGAGCCAGCCGTCGGGCCGCACCGTCCAGGACCACCTGGAAGCCGCACTCTCCCAGTTCGCCGCGCGACCGGTGTCGACCGTCTGCGCGGGCCGCACCGACGCGGGCGTCCACGGCCTCATGCAGGTCGTGCACTTCGACACCGAAGTCCAGCGCGAGCCCTTCTCGTGGGTGCGCGGCACCAACAGCTTCCTGCCGCCCGACATCGCCGTGCAGTGGGCGCAGCAGGTCCCCGACGAATTCCATTCGCGCGCCAGCGCCATCGCGCGCCGCTACGCCTACGTGCTGCTCGAATCGCCCGTGCGCCCCAGCGTCGAGAGCGGCCGCGCCGGCTGGGTGTTCCGGCCGCTCGACGAAGCCGCCTTGCGTGACGCCGCCGCCCGCCTGCTCGGGACGCACGATTTCACCTCGTTCCGCGCCTCGGCCTGCCAGGCCCGCTCGCCCGTGAAGTCGATGCGCCGCATCGAGATCTCGCGCCGCGGCGCGTACTGGCGCTTCGAGTTCGAGGCCGACGCCTTCCTGCACCACATGATCCGCAACATCATGGGCTGCCTGCTGGTGGTGGGCCAGGGACAGAAGCCGCCCGCCTGGATCGACGACGTGCTCGCGGCGCGCGACCGCGATGCGGCCGCCCCCACCTTCGCGCCCGACGGCCTCTACTTCCTGGGCCCCGTGTACGAAGAGCGCTGGGGCTTGCCGCAGCGCACCGCTGCGTATGATGGGTTGCCATGACTTCCGCCGCCGCGCACAACCCGCTCAGCCAGCGCACGCGGATCAAGATCTGCGGCCTCACGCGTGAACAGGACGTCGACGCCGCCGTGCAGGCCGGCGCCGACGCCGTCGGCTTCGTGCTCTATCCCAGGAGCCCTCGCTTCGTCAGCGCCCGCCGCGCCGGCGAACTTGCGCGGCGCCTGCCGCCCTTCATCACGCCGGTGCTGCTGTTCGTCAACGAGACGCCGCAGAACGTGGCAGCGGCCTGCGACCAGGTGCCCGCCGCGATGCTGCAGTTCCACGGCGACGAAACGCCCGAGCAATGCTTCGCCGCCAGCGGCAACGGCATGCGGCCCTGGATGCGCGCCGCGCGCATCCCGCTGGACGAGGCCCAGCCGTTCGACTTGCTAAAATTCGCGGCTCTCCACGAACACGCCCGGGCCCTGCTCCTCGACGCCCACGTCGAAGGCTACGGCGGCGGCGGCAAGGCATTCAATTGGTCACGGTTGCCACCAAGCGTCGACGCTCACCTCGTCTTGAGTGGTGGACTCACGCCTGCAAACGTGGCCGACGGCATCGTGCAAGTGCGGCCGCGTTGCAGGACGCTGGCCGTTGATGTGAGCTCCGGGGTCGAAGCCGCCAAGGGCGTCAAGGACCCGGAAAAGATCCATCAGTTCGTCGCGGCCGTGCGCGCCGCCGACGTGCTTCTTGCAAGGTCTCCCGATGCCCTCCTATCAGCAACCTGACCCGTCCGGCCATTTCGGCCCCTACGGCGGCAGCTTCGTCAGCGAGACGCTGACCCACGCGATCGAGCAGCTGCGCGAAGCCTACGCGCGCTGGCAGAACGACCCCGAATTCCTGGCCGAATTCCGCTACGAGCTGGCCCACTTCGTCGGCCGCCCCTCGCCGGTCTACCACGCGCAACGCATGAGCCGCGAGCTCGGCGGCGCGCAGGTGTACCTCAAGCGCGAAGACCTCAACCACACCGGCGCGCACAAGATCAACAACGTGATCGGCCAGGCGATGCTGGCCAAGCGGATGGGCAAGCCGCGCGTGATCGCCGAGACCGGCGCCGGCCAGCACGGCGTGGCCACCGCCACGATCTGCGCGCGTTACGGGCTGGAATGCGTGGTGTACATGGGCAGCGAGGACGTCAAGCGCCAGAGCCCCAACGTCTACCGCATGAACCTGCTGGGCGCCAGCGTGGTGCCGGTGGAATCGGGCAGCAAGACGCTGAAGGACGCGCTCAACGAGGCGATGCGCGACTGGGTCACCAACGTCGAGAACACCTTCTACATCATCGGCACCGTCGCGGGCCCGCATCCCTACCCGATGATGGTGCGCGACTTCCAGAGCGTGATCGGCAACGAATGCCTGGAGCAGATGCCGAAGATGGCGGGCCGCCAGCCCGACGCCGTGATCGCCTGCGTGGGCGGCGGCAGCAACGCGATGGGCATCTTCCATCCCTACATCCCGTTCGCGGACACGCGCCTGGTCGGCGTTGAAGCCGCCGGCGAAGGCCTGGACAGCGGCAAGCACTCGGCCTCGCTGCAGCGCGGCAGCCCGGGCGTGCTGCACGGCAACCGCACCTACATCCTGCAGGACGACAACGGCCAGATCACCGAGACGCACAGCGTCAGCGCGGGCCTGGACTATCCCGGCGTGGGCCCAGAGCACTCCTGGCTCAAGGACATCGGCCGCGCCGAGTACGTCGGCATCACCGACCAGGAAGCGCTGCAGGCCTTCCACTACCTGTGCCGCACCGAGGGCATCATCCCCGCGCTGGAATCCAGCCATGCGGTGGCCTACGCAATGAAGCTGGCGCCCACGATGCGCTCCGACCAGCACATCCTGGTCAACCTGTCCGGCCGCGGCGACAAGGACATCGGCACCGTGGCCGACTTGGCCGGCGTCGACTTCTACGACCGACCGTCGATGCGCGGCCTGAAGCTGAAGGGTGGCAAATGAGCCGCATCTCCGCCACCTTCGCCCGCCTCGCCTCCCGGAAGCGCAAGGCCCTCATCCCCTACGTCACAGCCGGCTTCCCGTTCGCCGACATCACGCCGCAGCTGATGCACGGCATGGTGGAAGCCGGCGCCGACGTCATCGAGCTCGGCGTGCCCTTCTCCGACCCGATGGCCGACGGCCCCGTGATCCAGAAGGCCGGCGAGAAGGCGCTCAGCCTGGGCATCGGCATGGCCCAGGTGCTGGCCATGGTCTTCGCCTTCCGCGAGCACGACAGCGAAACGCCCGTGGTCCTGATGGGCTACGCCAACCCGGTGGAGCGCTACGACCTCACGCACGGCCCGGGCGCCTTCATCCGCGACGCGGCGGCGTCGGGCGTCGACGGCGTCCTGATCGTCGACTACCCGCCCGAGGAATGCGCCAAGTTCGCGGCCGACCTGAAGAAGGCCGGGCTCGACCTGATCTTCCTGCTGGCGCCCACCAGCACCCCGCAGCGCATGCAGCAGGTCGCGCGTGTGGCCAGCGGCTACGTCTACTACGTCTCGCTCAAGGGCGTGACCGGCGCCGGCCACCTGGACACCACGGCGGTCGAGCAGGCGTTGCCGCGCATCCGCGAACACGTGAAGGTGCCGGTCGGCGTCGGCTTCGGCATCCGCGACGCCGCCACCGCCAAGGCCATCGGCCGGGTGGCGGACGCCGTGGTCATCGGCACCAAGCTCATCCAGCTCATCGAGGAGCAGCCGCGCGACCGCGTGGTGCCCGAGGCGAGCGCCTTCCTGCGCGGCATCCGCCAAGCCCTGGACCAATAGAATCCCGCACAACACAACGGAGCACCTCCCCATGAGCTGGCTCGAAAAACTCCTTCCTCCCAAGATCCAACCCACCGACCCGACCGAGCGCCGCAGCGTGCCCGAAGGCCTGTGGGTCAAGTGCCCCAGCTGCGAGACGGTTCTCTACAAGACCGACCTCGAGCAGAACCAGAACGTCTGCCCCAGCTGCAGCCACCATCACCGCATCAACGCACGCCCCCGCCTCAACGGTTTCCTCGACGCCGAGGGCCGCTGGGAGATCGGCCAGGAAGTGCTGCCGGTCGACGCGCTCAAGTTCAAGGACAGCCGCCGCTACCCGGAACGCCTGAAGGAAGCGCTGGAGAACACCGGCGAGACCGACGCGCTGGTCGTGATGGGCGGCGCGGTGCACGGCATCAGCCTGGTGGCCGCAGCCTTCGAATTCGACTTCATGGGCGGCAGCATGGGCAGCGTGGTCGGCGAGCGCTTCGTGCGCGGCGTCGAGAGCGCCATCGAGCAGAAGGTGCCGTTCATCTGCTTCACCGCCACCGGCGGCGCCCGCATGCAGGAAGGCCTGCTGTCGCTGATGCAGATGGCCAAGACCAACGCCGCGCTCACGCGCCTGGCCAAGAAGGGCCTGCCCTACATCAGCGTGCTGACCGACCCGACCATGGGCGGCGTGAGCGCCGGCTTCGCCTTCATGGGCGACGTGGTGATCGCCGAGCCCAAGGCGCTGATCGGCTTCGCCGGTCCGCGCGTGATCGAGTCCACCGTGCGCGTCACGCTGCCGGAAGGCTTCCAGCGCGCCGAGTTCCTGCAGCAGAAGGGCGCTGTCGACTTCATCTGCGACCGCCGCGAGCTGCGCCAGAAGGTGGCGCACACGCTGGCGATGCTGCTGCGCCAGCCGGCCGACGCCGTTATCTAAGGTCGCGTCAGAACGCGCCGCGCATAGCGGCGCGCAGCACCATCCCCAGCACCTGCAGCACGACCAGCGCCACCAGCGGCGACAGGTCGATGCCGCCCACCAGCGGGATCGCGCGGCGGATCGGCCGCAGGATGGGCGAAGCCAGGCGGTCGATCACGTCGGTGATCGGTGAATCGCTCTGCACCCACGACAGGATCGCGTAGACGACCAGCAGCGCGGTCAGCGCCGAGATGACCAGCTGCAGCAGGCCGAACAGCGCGAGCACCGGCACGGCCCCGTAGCCGCCTCCGCCGAACGCCGCCCAGAGGATGCTGTACTGCGCCAGCTGGATCAGGTAGGCCGCGACCAGGCTCGCGGTGTCGATGCGGCGCACCGACGGCAGCACGCGCCGCAGCGGCAGCACGATCCAGTCGCTGACCGCGAACACGAAGCGCCCCACCGGATTGCCGAACGGCACGCGCTGGTGCTGCATGTACAGGCGCAGCAGGCAGGCGCCGGCTATCAGGCCGGCGACCACGTCCAGCAGGAAAGAAAGGATTTCGTGCGCCATCGGCCCCGCCTTGTTGAATCGCGTGGGATGATAGCGGCGTCACCCCGGTACCTCTTCTTGGCAACCGCCCTCACCCTGCAGTCGCTGCCGCTCTTTCCGCTGGGGACCGTGCTCTTTCCCGGCGGACTGCTGCCGCTGCGCATCTTCGAAGTCCGCTACCTCGACATGATCGGCCGCTGCCACAAGGCCGGCGCGCCGTTCGGGGTGGTCTCGCTCACGCAGGGCCAGGAAGTGCGCCAGCCCGGCAACGGACCGGAAGCGTTCGCCAAGGTCGGCACGCTGGCCACCATCGAGGCGCTGGAGCATCCGCGGCCGGGGCTGATGATGATCCGCGCGCTCGGCCAGCAGCGCTTCCGCATCCGCGCGAGCGACCAGCTCAAGCATGGCCTGTGGGTGGCCGATGTCGAGCAGGTCGAGAGCGACCAGCCCGTGCCGGTCCCCGACGACCTGCAGGCCACCGCCGACGCCCTGCGCAAGGTGCTGCATTCGCTGCGCGAGCGCGCCGATTCGCCGCAAGAGATGCCCGTGGCCGAGCCCTGGCGCCTGGACGACTGCGGCTGGGTGGCCAACCGCTGGTGCGAACTGCTGCCGCTTCCGGTGCCGCTCAAGCAGCGCCTGATGGAGCTGGACAACCCGCTGGTGCGCCTGGAGCTCGTGAGCGACGTGCTCGTGAAGACCGGGATCTCGACCTAGACAGTCGAGGCCGCGCCGCGCGGCGTGTACTCCGGCACCTGCTCACGCAGCCACTGCCGCAAGGCGTCCTGCGCCGGCGCCGCGCCCGACGCCTCGATCCAGCCCATCACGACCTCCACGTCCGGCAGCGCACCGCCCGACTTCGCCACGCGCAGCTTGGGATGCGGCGTGGGCAGCGTGGTCTCGTCGTCGGCCAGCAGCTCCTCGTACAGCTTCTCGCCGGGACGCAAGCCCGTGTAGGTGATAGGCACTTCCTGCTCGGTGTGGCCCGACAGCCGGATCAGCATGCGGGCCAGCTCCACGATGCGCACCGGCTCGCCCATGTCCAGCACGAAGATCTCGCCCGAGCGCCCCATCAACCCCGCCTGCAGCACCAGTTGCGCGGCCTCGGGGATGGTCATGAAGTAGCGCACGATCTCCGGGTGCGTGACCGTCACCGGCCCGCCGCGCGCGATCTGCGCGCTGAACAGCGGCACCACCGAGCCGCTGGAGCCCAGCACGTTGCCGAAGCGCACCGACACGAAGCTCGTGCCCGGATAGCGGCCGGCGACCGACTGCACCATCAGCTCGGCCAGCCGCTTGCTCGCGCCCATCACGTTCGTCGGATTCACCGCCTTGTCGGTGGAGATCATCACGAAGCGACGCGCGCCGCATTCGCCCGCGACCCGCGCCGCGTTGAGCGTGCCGACCACGTTGGTGCGCAGCGCCTCGATCTCGTTGAGCTCCTCCATCAGCGGCACGTGCTTGTACGCGGCCGCGTGGAAGACGACGGCGGGACGGTGCCGCTGCGCGATCGCGGCCAGCCGCTCGACTTCACGCACGTTGCCCGTGTAGTAGAGCGCCTGCAGCTGCGGATGGCTGGCGCGCAGCTCCTGCTCGAGCTGGTAGATCGCGAACTCCGACATGTCGACGCACACCAGGCGCGCCGCGCCGAATCTTGCGATCTGCCGACAGAGTTCGGAGCCGATCGAGCCGCCGGCGCCCGTCACCAGCACGGTCTGGCCGGAGAGCAGGTCCGAGAGGCCCGCCACGTCCAGCTCCACCGGCGCGCGGCCGAGCAGGTCTTCCAGTTCCACCTTGCGGGGACCCGCGCCCTGGGCACGCAGCCACTCGTCGGGGCGCGGCAGCGTCAGCAGCGGGATGCCCGCGTCGGCGGCGCCGAGCAGGGCCTGCCGGCGTTCCTCGGAACCGGGCGGGCTGGCCACGATGGCCGTCTGCGCGTCCACCTGGGCGCAGGCCTGGGCCATCTCGTCCAGGCCGGCGAGCACGGGCACGTCCTGGATCGAGCGGCCGACCTCGGTCGCGACCGGACTGATGATGCCGACCGGCAGCCACTGCCGCGAACCCTTGAGCGCCCGCACCGCATCGGCGGCATCCTGCAGCGTGCCCACGACCACCACGCGCCGGCCGCCGCCGTTGGTGGTGCGCCGCTCCACCAGCGTGCGCTTGGCGGCGCGCGCCGCGCCGAGCAGCACCAGCGCGACCAGCGGCTGCAGCAGCAGCACCGACCGCGGGAACTGCGGCAGGCGCAGGGCGAGCACCGCCGCCGCCGTGAAGAGCGCCCCCAGGGCGATGCCCAGCACCAACCGCCGCAGCTCGGGCAGGCCGACGTAGCTCCAGACGGGCCGCCAGGCGTCGGTGACCGCCAGCGCCGCCGCGTACGCGAGCACGCTCAGTCCCATGCCCTGGATCGCGACGTCCAGGAGTTCTTCGGGCGGCTCCAGGTTGAACCGCAGCCAGAACGAAAGCCACCACGCCAGCAAGACCAGCGCGAGGTCCAGCGCGACCGCGGCGACGCGCCTAGGCCAGTGCATGCCGCAGCTGCTCGATCACGCGCTCGTGCTGCGCGGCGCTGAGGTTGGAGCCGGAGGGCAGGCACAGGCCTGCTTCGAACAGCTCCGCCGACATGTCCGTGCCTTCGGCATGCGGGAAGTACGGCGCCCCGGCGAACAGCGGTTGCAGCTGCATCGGCTTCCACACCGGCCGCGCCTCGATCGCGTGGCGCTCCAGCCGACGCAGCACGGCGTCGCGCCGCGACCGGGCATCCGGACCGCGCAACTGCAGGCAGCTGAGCCAGCGGGTCGACATGGAGCCGGCGGCTTCGGGCATCCATTCGATGTCCTCGCGATCCGCCAGCGCCTGCCGGTAGCCCTCGAACACCTCGCGCCGCCGCTGCACCCGCTGCGGCAGCACCTTGAGCTGGCCGCGGCCGATGCCGGCCAGCACGTTGCTCATGCGGTAGTTGAAGCCGACCTCGCGATGCTCGTAGTGCGCCGCCGGCTCGCGCGCCTGCGTCGACAGCTTGCGCGCGCGCGCCACCAGCGCGCCGTCGTCGCTCACCAGCATGCCGCCGCCCGAGGTCGTGATGATCTTGTTGCCGTTGAACGAGAACACGCCCACGTCGCCGAAGCTGCCGCTGGCCCGTCCGCGCCAGGTGGCGCCCAGCGATTCGGCCGCGTCCTCCAGCACCGGCACGCCGTGGCGCCGGCAGATCGGCAGCAGCGCGTCCATGTCCGCGCTCTGGCCGTAGAGATTGACGACGACCACGCAGCGCGGCAGCCGGTTCTCGCGGCGCGCCCATTCGAACGCGCGCTCCAATGCCGCCGGCGACATGTTCCAGCTGCCCGGCTCGGAATCGATGAACACCGGCCTGGCGCCGCAGTACAGGATGGGATTGCAGCTGCCGACGAAGGTGAGTGCGGAGCAGAACACCGTGTCGCCCGGTTGCACGCCGAGCAGCAGCAGGCCGAGATGGATCGCGGCCGTGCCGGAGCTCAGCGCAGCCGCGTGGCCCACGCCCGTGAAGGCAGCGACCTCGCGCTCGAAACCGTCCACGTGCGGGCCGAGCGGAGCGATCCAGTTGGTGCGGAAGGCCTCTTCGACGAAAGCGGTTTCCTCCTCGCCCAGGTGCGGCGAGGAAAGCCAGATGCGGCCGGCGAGTTCGCGGCTGTGGATCAGGTCCACAGGGCGGCCGCGCGCATCGACCACCGGCACGTGGCTGATGCGGTGCTGCTCCATCAGCCCGCGCGCCGCCGATGCGTCGGCGTCCTCGCCCACGCAGATCGGCGGGTTCGCCGGCAGGTCGGCCAGCGTGGCGCCGGGCGCGGCCGAGGCCAGCATCGCGCGGCGCAGGTCGCCGTCGGTGACGGTACGGCGCAGCACGCCCTGCTCGTCCACCGCGAACAGGATGCCCTCGCCTTCGCGGTCCATCCGCTGCACCGCCTCGGTCCAGGCCAGCGACAGCGGCACCTGCAGGCGTGCGACCAGGGGGCTGGCGGTGTCAGTAGGCATTGGTCTTGTCCAGCAGGCTGCGCGGCAGCGGATGCGTAGCGAGCACTTTCGCGATGCGTTCGCCCGCGTGGCCGTCGCCGTAGACGTTGTCGCGGGCGTAGCGCCCGTGCTGCAAGGCCTGGCGCAGGGCCGCGCCGATCGCTCGCGCATCGGCTTCGCAATCGAGGGTGTTGGCGTTGCGCTGGCGCAGCCGCTGGCGCGAGCCCACGTTCACGACCGGCGTGCCGAACGAGGCCGCCTCGATGATCCCGGAGGAGGAATTGCCCAGCAGCGCTTCGGCGCCCGCGAGCGCATCGAGGTAGTCCTCGCGCGGCAGGTGCGTGATGCAGCGCAGGCGATCGGCGGACGCGCGCCGCATTTCCTCGACGATGGCGGCCGAGCCCGCGTCGGCGTTCGGCGCCAGCCACACGGCGTGCAGGCCTTGCGACAGGACTTCGTCGCGCAACGCCTGCGCCAGCGCGCGCGTCTGTTCGCCGGCTTGCTGCGCTTCCTGCACGACGGGATGGAACAGCACCAGCGCGTAACGCGCATCGGCCGGCAGGCCGAGCCGCTGCATGAGCGCTTCACGTGCGACCGGTGCGCGGCCGACGATGTCGTCCAGGCTCGGAGCGCCGACCACGTGCACCTGCTCCGGCGACTCGCCCATGCGCACCACGCGATCGCGCGACTCCTCGCTCGCGACCAGATGCACATGGCTCAGCTTGGTGATCGCGTGCCGGATCGGTTCGTCCACCGTGCCGGAGCGTTCGCCCCCGTGCAGGTGCGCGATCGGGATGCCCAGGTGCAGCGCCGCGATGGCTCCGGCCAGCATCTCGCCGCGATCGCCAAGCACGATCAGCAGGTCGGGGCGATGCACCGACAGCGCCTGCGTCAGGCCCTGCACGGCCTGGCCGATGGCGTTGGCCATCGCTTCCGGCGTGCGTTCGTCGATGCTGATCGGCACGCTGGCCGCGATCGGCAGACCCGAGGCCTCGACCTCACGCACCGTGTCGCCGTAGGCCGCGCTCAGGTGCATGCCGGTGACGAACACTCTCACCTCCACGCCCGGCGTGGCCTGCAGCCGCCGCAGGGTGGACAGCATCAGGCCGAAGTCGGCCCGCGTGCCGGTGAGGTAGGCGATGCGGCGCATCAGGCGGCCTCCTCCAGCATGGACCACTGCAGCGGCACATCGGCCGCGACGGCTTCGCGCAGGCGTCGGCCCGGCAGCGATTCGATGCGGTCCGGCGCGATGCCGGTGCCGGGACGCCGGAGGGCGAGGTCGTCCTCGGTGAGCACGTGGCCCGCCGGCAGCGCGCGCGTGCTGACCACGCTGCGGCGCGCCACGGCACGCGTGTTCTCCTCGACCGGATGCGGGCGCTTGACGCCGTCGCCCAGCATGGGTTCGAGCCGGCGCAATGCGGCGACCAGCGCGGCGAACTCGGCGGGATCCGCCGAGGCGCGGTGGTCGGGGCCGGGCAGCGACTTGTCGAGCGTGAGGTGCTTCTCGATCACCGTCGCGCCGAGCGCGACCGCGGCCAGCGCGGCTTCGATGCCCTGGCTGTGGTCCGAATAGCCGACCGGCAGCTCGGGGAACGCGCTCGCCAGCGCACCGATTGCGCGAAGGTTCAACGCGTCGGCCGGCGCGGGATAGGCCGACGTGCAATGCAGCACGATCAGCGCCGGCGAAGCAGCGGGCCGCTTGCCGCTGGCCCAGGCCTGCTCGATCCAGCCCACCGCCGTGCGCACCTCGTCCAGCGTGGACATGCCGGTGGACAGCAGCAACGGCAACCCGGTGCCCGCCGCCTTCTGCAGCAGCGGCCGGTTGGTGATCTCGCCCGAGGGCAGCTTGATGCGGCGCACGCCCAGGCCCGTCAGCAGGTCCACGGCCTGCGGCGAGAAGGGCGTGGAGAAGAACTCGATGCCGATGCGCTCGCAGTGCCGCGCCACGGCGCGATGGCCCTCCTCGTCGAGCTCCAGCGCCTTGATCATCTCGAACTGGCTGGTGGCGCCGGTGTTGGTGCGCTGGTAGTCGGCGGTGGGCGCGCTGGCGCTGACCACGTCCTCGGCGCGGAAGGTCTGGAACTTGACCGCGTCGGCGCCGGCCGCGAGCGCGGCGTCCGCCAGCGCGATGGCCATCGCCGCATCGCCGTTGTGGTTGACGCCGGCTTCGGCGATGACGAAGGTTTTGCGCGGGTTCATGCGTCGCTCCGCTGCAGCAGCCACTGTGCGAGTTCGAAGTCCTCGAGGTCGTCGATGTCCACCGAGCGACGGCGCGGCATCGCGTACGGCCTGGCGCGCACGCTCCAGAAGCCTTCCGCAATCGCTTTCGGCAAGGCCGCGCGCCGCCAGACGTAGATGGAACCGTTCAGGCCCCACACGGCCGGTGCATCCTGCCGCCGCGCGAACCGGGCCGGCTTGCTCAGATGCAGCCAGCCCTGGGCATCGGACTCGGCCAGCGTGTAGTACGGGTTGTGCGAAGGCTCGGTGACGCTGACGACCAGGTCGCCGTCGTTCAGCAGTTGAAGCGCGGCCTCGATGTCTTCGGGCTTGCGCAACGGCGAAGTGGGTTGCAGGTCCACCACGGCGTCGATCTCCGCGCCGCCGCGCTCCAGATGCGCGATCAGGTGTTCGATGGCGGGCAGCTTGGGCGCTTCATCGGTGGCGAGTTCGGCGGGACGCAGGTACGGCACCTGCGCGCCGGCGCGCTGCGCGACCTCGGCGATCCGCGCATCGTCGGTGGTCACGAACACGCCCTCGATGCCGCGGCAGGCGAGCGCGTGCTCGATGGTGTGCACGATCAGCGGCTTGCCGGACAGCGGACGCAGGTTCTTGCCCGGCAGGCCCTTGCTGCCGCCGCGCGCGCAGATCGTGGCGATGACGCGTGCCATCCGATCAGTCCTTCACCGCGCTCACGACCCACTCGCGCACCACGTGGGCCCGGTTGCCCATGGTGCGCGAGACCTCCTCGGTCTGCTCGACGCGCCAGTCGGCCAGCAGCTCGCGCAGGTCGTCCTCGGTCGCGAAGCGGACCACGCCGGTGCCGGCGAACGGACCCTCGTCGCATCGCCACTGGCCGCGGCCATGCGGCGTGCCGGTGCCCTCGCCCCAGGTGCCCGCCGCCGGCGTGCGGACGTAGAGGCGTCCACCCGGCCTGGCGACGCGGTGCAGCTCGCGATAGAGCGAGCGGGCTTCCTCGTGGCTGTTGCAGGTGGCGGCGTCGCTGTCCAGCACCGCGTCGAAGCTGGCGTCGGCCCAGGGCAGCGGCTTGCAGATGTCGCCCACCCGCAGCTGCGCGCCGTGGTCGCGCCAGCCGGGCACTTCGGCATCGAGCCGCGCGGCGGCGACGTCGCAACCGGCCTGCGCGCCTTCGAGCCCGAACACCGTGAAGCCCTCTCGCGCCGCGTACCAGAGGTTGGCGCCGGTGCCGAATCCCGCCTCGAACACCTTCACTTCGTGCCGCGCGGGGTGGCGATAGAAGTTCGCCGCCATGAAGCGGATGAACTCCTCCGGTGGGTACTTGCCCCAGGCGCGGGTGCGGAAGATCTCTTCCCAGCGGAGGTCGAGGGCCATGGCGGCGGGACGCTCTCTTTCAGTCGAACAGCAGGTTGGTCGGGGCGCTCTCGCGATCGTACCCGCGCGAGCGCGCGAAGGCGTCGTACAGAGCCTCGTCGTGGACCGCGTTGCCCACGTGGAAGACACGTTCGCGGCGCGAGAACGCGCGCTTGTAGAACAGCAGCGGATTGTCGGGGTCGGTGCTGGTTCCGCCGCCCAGGTAGAGCTGGACGAGTCCGCGCGCCGCGCCTTCCGTGGCGGCGGCCTGCTGCAGCCGGTAGGCGCTGCCGATCGCGTGGCCGGCTTCGCTGCTCGCGCCCAGGTGGTATTCCAGCGTTCCGCCGGGTTGGAACAGGTAGACGCCGGCGGAAAGCCAGTCGGCGCCCTCGCCGCAGATGCACAGTTCCGCGCCATCGAGCCCGGCGATCGCGGCGAAGTAGTCGTCGCCGAAGTGGTAGCGCTCGTGCGCGCCCATCGCGGCCATCGCGCGGCGATAGAACCCGCCGAAGACACGCCAGTCGTCCGCGTGGCGCGACCAGCGCACCGGCACGTCGGCCGTGCGCTTGAGCTTGCGGCGCGCGAGCGTGTTGAACTGCGACTCCACGGGCTTCACCTGCAGGTCCACGCTGATGGTGGCGCGATTGGGGCGCACGTCGCCAAGGAAGAAGCGTTGATGCGGCGTCTCGGGATGGAAACGGCAGAACTCGCCGAGCACCGCGCGCGTGCGCGCCCAGGCCTGGTAGGCGTCCCACGCGCGGCGGATGAAGGCCGGGTCCTCGCTGTTGCACAGCGGCCCGCCGTAACCGTACGGCGAGATCGCCGCCCAGCCGAAGCCGGGTACCGAGCGCAGGTGCAGCGTGTGCAGCCAGCGCGCTCCGTCCTGCTCGAAACCCACGTGCACGCACGAGAGCCCGTCCGCGCGATGCGTGTCGGCCTGGCCGAAGTCGGGCGCCAGGCTGCGCAGGCGCTGGTCCTGCGGCATGGCGTCGAACCAGGCCAGGGCCTCGGCGACGGGCAGCTCGAGGGCCGGTCTCACAGCCACGGCGACAGCGCCTCCAGCACGCGCGGCGCGGCCGGTTCCAGGTCCGCGGCGGGACGGCGTGCGGGCGCCGCATCGATGGCGGCTTCGAGTCCTTCCAGCGGCACGGCGGCGTCGGCGATGCCGTAGGCCAGGTACGGCGCATCAGCCGTGTACAGCGAGCCGGTGACCTGCACGACCGCGCAGCCCGCCATGCTCGCCTCCAGCCCGACGGTGGACGTGAGCACCACCACGCCATCGCAGGCCTGCAGCAGCTCATGCAGGTTCTCGCTGCGTGGAGAAAGCGATTGCCGCGGTCCGGGCTCGATGCGGTACGCGCCTTCGGAAGGGTGCGGGCGGATCACCAGTTCCATGTCCGGCCGCGCCTGCGTGATGCGCTGCAGCTCCCCGGCGATGCGCATCGGCAGCATGGTGTCGCCCCGGCCCGGCTGGCAGGGATGGCTTTCGGGTTCGACCTGCGAGGCCCACAGCCAGACGCGACGACCGTCCCAGCCGCGAGCCTTGCGCAGCGCGGCGCCGCGCTCGCGCACCGCGGGATCGAGCAGGCCGTCGAAGGCGGGATTGCCCGTGACGGCCACCTCGTCCGCGCGCCGGCCTGCGCCGACGATGCGATCGCGCACCCGCTCGTTCAGCACGCAGATGCGATCGGCGAAGCCGGCCTCGCGCAACCACTCGATCTCGTAGGCGGCGAAGAGATCGACCAGGCACACGGACGGCACGCCGAGCCGGCGCGCGGCGACGAAGCTCGCGCGTTCGGCGCGCGGCGAGCTGGTGGCCACGAGCAGGTCGGGCTTCACCCGCGACAGGATGCGCTCCAGCGTCGCGACCGGCAGGAAGGCCTGGCGGCCATGCGCGGCATGGAGCGCCGCGGCGCGTTCGGCGCCGTGCTCGCGCACCAGGTCGGCGTACGAGAGACCGAGGTAGGCGGCGCTCTCCTCGAAGCTGATCGCGTGCGAGCTGAGCAGGGAAGCGAGTGCGCGGCCTTGCTCCAGCGCGGCGCCATCGGCTTCCACGATGAAGTCGGTGAAGCCCAGGCAGGGAAAGCCGGCCGCCTCGACCTCCGCCCGCGCAGTGGTGAGGCCGAGAAATACCGGCTCGGCCAGGCCGCGTTCGCGCAGCAACCGCGCGACCGGCAGCAGCATGCGCACATGGCCACCCCCGTAGCCGACGAACAGCACGCGCTTCATCCGTGCACTCCCCGGTGCCAAAGCGCCAGCGCGGCGAGCGCTCGCAGTTCGCGCGTGCGATTGGCGCGGCCGGAGCGATGCGCTTCCAGCAGCTCGTCGATGCGCGCCGGCTCGAACAGCTGCCGCAGCAGCTCATCGCCCCGCAGCAGTTCTGCCAGCCAGCCGTGCAGTTCGCGGCGGAACCACTCGCCCACCGGCACCGTGAACATCTGCTTGCGCCGGTAGGCGAGGTCCTGGCCGATCAGCGGCGTGACGGCGCGCTTGTACCATTGCTTCTTGTCGCCGTCCGGCGAGAGCTTGGTCGAGCCGGGCGAGCGGAAGGCGAACTCCATCACCCGCCAGTCGAGGAAAGGCGTGCGCGCCTCGATCGACACCGCCATGCCCATGCGATCCGGCTTGACCAGGTTGTTGCCCGAGAGCAGCAGCTGCATGTCCAGGTAGAGCGCCTGGTTCACGCGGTCGAAGTGGCCGGCTTCTTCGAGCCAGGGCGAGGCCGCGGCGGCGAAGCTGTCGATGCCGGCGAGCTGGCGTGCGACTTCGGGGCGGTAGAGCGCGACCTTGTCGTCGGGCGGGAACAGCGAGATCGAATCGAAGTAGCGGCGGCGGAACTCATGCTCGCCGAGCCCCGCCGCGCCGGGCTGCGCGAAGAAGTCGGCGTATTTCTCGTAGCCGGCGAAGAGCTCGTCGCCGCCGTCGCCGGTCAGCACCACTTTCACGTGGCGCGCCGCGAGCTCGCTCACCCGCAGGGTCGGCATGAAGGAAGCGTCGCCGTGCGGCTGGTCCAGGTGGTGCAGCACGTGGGGCCAGCGGTCCAGCATGTTGGGCTCCACGATCTCCATCGTGTGGTCGCAGCCGAAGCGCTCAGCCGCCTGCGCCGCGTAAGGCGACTCGTCGAAGCGCGGATCGTCGAAGCCGATGCAGAAGGTACGCACCGGCTGCGCGACGTGCCGGGTCATCAGCGCGACGATGGTGCTGGAGTCCACGCCGCCGGAGAGGAAGGCGCCCCAGGGGACGTCGGCGCGCAGGCGGATGCGGGTGGCGTCGTCCAGCAGGCCCAGGAACTCTTCCGACCAGGCTTCGAACGGCATCGCCTGCTCGCGCTGGTCCGCCAGGTTCCACCAGCGCTGCGTGGTCGCGCCCGTGCGCGTGAACTTCATCCAGGTGCCGGGCATGACATGGCGCAGGTCCTGCCACACGGTCCACGGCGCGGGGATGTAGTTGAACGTCAGGTAGTGGTGGATCGCCTCCAGGTCCAGCGCGGGCGGCGTGCCGCGCGCACGCAGCACCGGCAGCATCGCCTTGGGTTCGGAGGCGAACAGCAGCTCGCGACCGTCGTCGCGCCAGTACAGCGGCTTGACGCCGATGCGGTCGCGCGCGAGGTACATCGCGTCCTCGCGCGCATCGTCTATCGCGATCGCGAACATGCCGTTGAGCCGGCGCAGGAAGGCGATGCCCTCGCGCTCGTACAGCCGCAAGAGCACCTCGGTGTCGGAGTTCGTGCGCAGCGGCACGCCCTGCGCGCGCAGCTCGGCCGCGAGCTCGACGTAGTTGAAGATCTCGCCGTTCTGCACCAGCGCGACCTGGCTGTCGTCGGAGACGAAGGGCTGGTGGCCGCCGGCGATGTCGATGATCGAGAGGCGCCGGTTGCCCAGCACCACGCCGCGGCCGGGGGGCTGCCACACGCCCTGGTCGTCGGGACCGCGATGCACCAGCGACTTCGCCATCGCTTCCAGTTGCGCAGGCGGCATCGCCCGCCGGTCGCGGCTCCAGTGGCCGAAGATGCCGCACATCAGTTGGCCCCCGCGCCGCCCAGGCGGCGAACGGTCAGCAGCAGGATGCGCAGGTCGGCGGCGAGCGTCGGACGGCGCACGTAGGCCAGGTCGGCCGCCAGTCGCTGCTCGGGCGTGGCCTGGGACCGCAGCGTGGCCTGCGCCAGGCCGGTGAGGCCGGGGCGCACGCTGCAGCGCAGGGCCCAGTCCTCGGGGCGGTAGTCGCCGGCCTGCACGGGCAGGTCGGGGCGCGGGCCGACCAGGCTCATGTCGCCGCGCAGCACGTTGAGCAGTTGCGGCAGTTCGTCGATGCTGCTGCGGCGCAGGAAGCGGCCCACGCGCGTGATGCGCGGATCGTTTCCGGACGTGTAGTGCGGGCCGCGCGCCGCGGCGTCCTTGACCATGCTGCGGAACTTGAGCATTTCGAAGGTCCGGCCGCCGAGGCCGACGCGCTGCTGGCGGAACAGCACGGGACGGCCGCTTTCCAGCGCCACCGCCAGCGCCGCGGCCAGCAGCAGCGGCGACAGCAGCACCAGCGCGAACAGCGCGACCGCCACGTCGAACCCCCGCTTCATGCGCGCCGGGGCAGGCGCGCCGCGATCGCCTGGATGTTCGCGGCGATCCGGCCCGCATCGGCCTGCACCTGGTCAGACGTGCGCCGCGCCAGTTCGGCTTCCGCGTCGCGCAGCGCCTGCACCTCGCGCTCGAAGCGGTCGGGAGCTTCGTCCTCGCCCGGGCGATTGAAGGTGCGCGAGAGGATCACCGCTCGCGAACCCAGCCGCAGGTGCTCGGCCAGCACGTCGCGGCCGGGCAGCAGGCCCTCATCCACGCGCGCGATGCCGCCGAAGCCGAAGCGCAGGTCCCGGGCACGCGTGGCCTCGGCGACGCGATCGACCAGGCCCTCGGCCAGCGGCTCGAACATGAAGCGCAGGCCCAGCGAGAGGTGCAGGTCGTTCAGGCCCACGAAGACCTCGTGCAGGCCCGGCGTGGCGATCCACTCGTCCAGCGTGTCCAGCGCCGCCGCCGTCTCGAGCAGCGCGACGATGGGCGCGCGGCCGTCCACGATCCGCGCGAAGTCGCGCAACTGCGCGGCGCGATGGAACATCGGCAGCATCAGCAGGTCGGCGCCTTCCGCGAGCACCGCATCGACCTCCTCGGCCGTGCCCTCGTTCAAGGGGTTCACGCGGACCATCAGCCGGCTGCGCCGCGCGGCGGCGCGGATGCGGCCGATGTCGGCGACGGTGTGGGCGCTGATGAAGGTGTCGCGGCCGGCCTGGCGCTCGGCCTTGCCCAGCCGTTCGAGGTCCACGAACAGGCGCATGCCCTCGAGCGCGTCGCAGCGGCGGGCGAACGCCGGATCGTTGGTGATCTGGATCAGATCGAGCATGGGATGGCGAAAATTATCGCCGCAGGGCTTGGCGCAGATCGCCGCTGCGCCAGAGCGTGAGCAGCAGCAGCAAGGCCGCGACGACGGCGGCGGCGAGCAGCGGCGCGAGCAGCGCGCCGTCGCGCCAGCCGGGCGGAAGCGCGAATCGGATCGCGAGCACCCCGGCCAGTCCCGCCGCCGACCAGGCCATGGTGGCGCCGGGCAGCCACGACAGGCCTTCGCGGCCGAGCGCGGCCACGCAGGCCACCGCCACCAGGGTGTAGCCGGCGTTCAGCACCTGCATCAGCAGCAGCCCATCCGAGACGCCCGCCGCCGCGGCGGCCAGCAACAGGAGAAAGGCCGCGCCATACGCGAAGACGGCCGGCCGCATCCTCCGACGCGCCGCGAGCACCGTCAGCGCTACCGCCGCGATGGCCTGCGGCAGCAGGCCCCAGCTGCCGGCCAGGCCCCAGCGCCAGACCTGCTCCAGCGCCGCCGCGTCCATGCGGCCCCATCCGAACAACAGCCTCGCGAGCGCCGGCGCGGCCACGGCCAGCGCGGCGATGGCGGCGCAGGCCAGGGTCCAGGCCAGCGCGAAGGCCTGCCGAACCGGGGCGGCGGCCGGCGCGCCGCCGGCCGACAGCGCCCGCGCGATCGCCGGGAAGGCGAGCGAGGCGACCAGCTGGATCGCCAGCACCAGCGGCAGCTCCACCAGCTTCCAGGCGTAGTTGAAGGTGGCCAGGGCGCCCTCGCCCGCTTGCGAGGCCGCCGAGCGCGCCGCGAACGGCAGGGCCAGCGGCAGGCCCGCGCCGAGGATGGCCCAGAGCCAGACCGGCGGAGCTGGAACGGCCACGTCGCGCACCGCAGGCTCCGGCGCCGACGGCAGCCGGACCCGCAACCACAGCAGTCGCAGCGCCATCGCCGCCAGAAGGCCCAGCCCCAGGACCACCACGGCGGCCGGCGACGAACCGCTGAGCCCCGCCGCCGCGATGGCCGCGATCAGCGTGGCGTTGACGACGAGGTTGGCGCCGTACAGGCCGGTGAAGTCGCGCTCGTGCTGGGCGCGCGTGGCCCAGAGCGAGGCCAGCAGGGCCAGGGGAACGGCGGCGGCGCTCCACCACAGCGCCTGGACCGCGAGCGGCTGCATCGCCGCCGGGACGCCGGCGGCCAGCGCCCGGGCCACGGGGCCACCCACCATCGCAAGCACGAGCGCCAGCGCGATGCCCCCGCCCACCAGCGCCCGGGCCACCTTCCGCTGCAGGGCCGCGACGGCGGGGCCGTCCTGCGCCGCCCAGGCCGGGAGCAGCACGTAGGCCAGGGCGCCGCTGGCGATCACGGAGGCGATCCAGTCCGGCAGCGACAGGGCCAGGACCGCCAGGTCGGCCAGCCCGCTGCTGCCGAAGGCCGCGGCCAGCGAGGACTCGCGCGCCACCCCCAGCAGCCGGCTGGCCAGCAGCAAGGCCAGGGACAGGGCGCCCGCGCGGAGGAACATGGGCGCCGATGATACGAAGCGCGGCCGTCGGGCCTGCGCAAAAATTTAGAATCAGCGGTTTGCCCCCAGCCGCAAGGTCCCGCCTTTCATGTCCCAGCCGAACACGCCCGCGGCACCCGCCGCCGCTCCCGCCGACGAGAACCAGCTGATCGCCGAGCGCCGCGAGAAACTCAAGGCCCTGCGCGAGGCGCAGCGCCAGGGCAAGGGCGTGGCCTTCCCGAACGACTTCAAGCCCGGCGACCACGCCACCGACCTGCACGGCGCGCACGGCGAGAAGCCGGCCGAGCAGCTCGAAGCCGAAGGCACGGCGGCCCGCGTGGCCGGCCGCATGATGCTCAAGCGCGTGATGGGCAAGGCCAGCTTCGCCACGCTGCAGGACCAGAGCGGCCGCATCCAGATCTACGTCACCCGCGACGCGGTGGGCGAAGAGGCCTATGCCGCGTTCAAGCACTGGGACCTGGGCGACATCGTGGGCGCCGAAGGCAAGCTGTTCAAGACGCGCACCGGCGAGCTGTCGCTGCACGCCACCTCGATCCGCCTCCTGACCAAGAGCCTGCGGCCGATGCCGGACAAGTTCCACGGCGTGGCCGACCAGGAGGTGAAGTACCGCCAGCGCTACGTCGACCTGATGACCGACGAGGACGCGCGCAAGCGTTTCGTCGCGCGCAGCAAGGCGATCTCCGGCATCCGCGAGTTCATGGTGCAGCACGGCTTCCTGGAGGTGGAGACGCCGATGCTCCACCCGATCCCCGGCGGCGCCAACGCGCGTCCCTTCGTCACGCACCACAACGCGCTGGACCAGGAGATGTTCCTGCGCATCGCACCGGAGCTGTTCCTCAAGCGCCTGGTGGTAGGCGGCTTCGAGCGGGTGTTCGAGATCAACCGCAACTTCCGCAACGAAGGCATCTCGGTGCGCCACAACCCCGAGTTCACGATGATGGAGTTCTACGCGGCCTACTGGAACTACCGCGACCTGATGGACTTCACCGAGGCGCTGGTGCGCGACGCCGCCCAGAAGGCCGTGGGCACGCTGCAGCTGAGCTACGCCGACAAGCCGGTGGACCTGGCCGCTCCGTTCGAGCGCCTGACCATCCGCGAAGCCATCCTCAAGCACACCGAGGCGGGCGACAACGTGGACAGCCGCGACTGGCTGATCGCCGCGCTGCGCAAGCTGGGCCTCTCCGAGGAGAAGAACCGCCTGTCCGGCCGCTCGCTGGCCAGCCTGCAGGTGCTGTACTTCGAGGAGACGGTGGAGGAGAAGCTCTGGCAGCCGACCTTCATCATGGAGCACCCGACCGAGATCTCGCCGCTGGCGCGCGCCAACGACGAGCGCCCCGAGGTCACCGAGCGCTTCGAGCTCTACATCACGGGCCGCGAGTTCGGCAACGGCTTCTCGGAGCTGAACGACGCCGAGGACCAGGCCGCCCGCTTCGCCGCCCAGGTGAACGCCAAGGATGCCGGCGACGACGAAGCCATGTTCTACGACCACGACTTCGTGCGCGCGCTGGAATACGGCATGCCGCCCACGGGCGGCTGCGGCATCGGCATCGACCGCCTGATGATGCTGCTGACGAACAGCCCCAGCATCCGCGACGTGATCCTGTTCCCGGCCCTGCGCCGGGAATGACGGCCACCTCCCTCCCCGTCCTCGGCATCGATTTCGGCACCTCCAATTCTGCGGCGGCCGTCGTCGGCCCGGACGGTGCGGCCAGGTTGCTGCCGCTCGAGGGCGGGGCCACGACGCTGCCCACGGCCATCTTCTTCAACGCCGAGGACAAGACCGTCCACTTCGGGCGGGACGCGATGGCGCTGTACCTGCAGGGCGTCGACGGCCGCCTGATGCGCTCGCTCAAGAGCCTGCTGGGCAGCAGCCTGATGCGCGAGCACACCGCCATCGGCTGGGGCTCGCTGTCGTTCCAGGACATCGTCTCCCGCTTTCTTTCCGAGCTGGCCGAGCGCGCGCGCCGCCAGCTCGGCACGCTCGCGCCGCGGGTGCTGCTGGGCCGGCCCGTCCACTTCGTCGACGATTCGCCCGAGCGAGACCTCCAGGCGCAGGAGGCGCTGCGGCAGGCGGCGCTGGCCGCCGGCTTCGCCGAGGTCGGCTTCGAGCTGGAACCGATCGCGGCGGCATTCGACTACGAGCGCCGGCTGGACCGCGAGGCGCTCGTGCTGATCGTGGACGTGGGCGGCGGCACCTCGGACTTCACCGTCGCCAGGCTCGGCCCCGCCCGGATCGGCCGCCCCTCGCGCGAGACGGACATCCTGGCCACGGCCGGCGTGCACATCGGCGGCACCGATTTCGACCGCCGCCTGAACATGTCCCAGGTGATGCCGCTGCTGGGCCTGGGCCATGCCGGCCCCGACGGCCGCCCCGTGCCCAGCCCCGTCTACGCCGATCTCGCCACCTGGCATCTGATCAACTTCCTTTATGCGCCGCAGCGGATGGCGCAAGCGCAGGGCTTGCGCAGCAACTTCACCGACCCGCGGCTGCATCGCAGGCTGATGGCGGTGCTGGAGCAGCGGCTGGGACACCAGCTGGCCAGCGAGGTCGAGCAAGCCAAGATCCGCTGCTCCGACGAAGGCGCGCCGGCGCGCATCGCCCTGGGCGCGGTCGAGGCCGGCCTCGAAGCCGCGCTCACGCCGGCGACGATGGCGACGGAACTGGCGGCCCTGCTGGACCAGGTGGCCGACCACGCCGAAGACTGCGTGCGGCAGGCCGGCATCGCGGCAGCACGGCTGGGCGCCGTCTACCTCACGGGCGGCTCGTCGGCTCTCGCCACCCTGCAGGAGCGCCTGCGCCGGCGCTTCGCCGGCGTGCCCCTGGTGGAAGGCGACCTGTTCGGGGGCGTGGCTGCGGGCCTGGCCTACGCGGCCCGCGCCTGAAACGGCATCAGGGCAGCAGCCGCAGCGCCTGCATGTAGCGCGGCTGCACCATCAGGTCGTCCCAGGCGGGCGCCTCGCCCACCGGCAGCAGCGCCAGGCGGCGCTGCTCGCTGGCCGGGTCGCCCTGCCACTGGCCCTTGAGCTGGGATTCGGCCAGGCCGTCCAGCAGCTCGTCGACCGGCTTGCCCTCGCCCACCGACTGGTTGCACAGCAGCACCATGTCGCAGCCGGCGTTGAGCGCGGCCACCGCGGCCTCGGTGTAGCTGACCACCTTGTCTTCGATGCGGCGCGCGCCTTCCATGCTGAGGTCGTCGCTGAAGATGGCGCCCTGGAAACCCAGGCTCTCGCGCAGGATGGCCTGCAGCCAGCGCGGCGAGAAGCCCGCGGGGAGGCTGTCGACCTTGGGATAGATCACGTGCGCCGGCATCAGGCTGCTGAGCGTGGTGTTGAGCCAGCCGTACGGCGCCGCGTCTTCCGACAGGATGGCCCGCAGCGCGCGCTTGTCGACCGGAATCTCGGTGTGCGAGTCCGCCTTGACGAAGCCGTGCCCCGGAAAGTGCTTGCCGCAGTTGGCCATGCCGGCCTGCAGCAGGCCGTGCATCAGGCTCTTGGCGAGCATGGAGACGACCCGCGCGTCGCGGTGGAAGGCGCGGTCGCCGATGACGCCGGATTCGCCCCAATCGAGGTCCAGCACCGGGGTGAAGCTGAAGTCCACGCCGCACGCGCGCAGTTCGGACGCCAGCACGTAGCCGGCGGCGGTGGCGGCGTTGGTGGCGCCCAGCGCGTCGCGCATCCACTGTTCGCCGAACACGCGCATGGGCGGCAGGTGGGTGAAACCACCTTCGCGGAAGCGCTGCACGCGGCCGCCTTCGTGGTCCACGCAGATCAGCAGGTCGGCGCGCACCGACTTGATGTCGGCGCACAGGCGCGTGAGCTGCTCGCGGTCCTTCCAGTTGCGCGAGAAGAGGATCAGGCCGCCGGTCAGCGGGTTCTGAAGGCGGCGGCGGTCGACGTCGGTCAGTTCGGTGCCGGCGATGTCGAGGATCAGGGGGGCGTGTTCGTTCATTCGCGTGTTTCTTGTTTTCGCTCCACCACCACGAAGCTGGCGGCGTAGTCGGTTTCGTCGGTGACGCTGACGTGGGCGACGAGCCCGCGCGCGTCAAACCATTCCTTGAGCGCGCCGTGCAGCACGATCACCGGCTGGCCGCTGGGCAGCTTGGCCACCTCGCAGCTGCGCCACGTCATCGGCATGCGCATGCCCATGCCCACGGCCTTGCTGAAGGCCTCCTTGGCGGAGAAGCGGGTGGCGAGGTAGCGCACGCCGCGTTCGGGCCAGCGGGCGCTGCGGCTGCGCCAGGTGGCGAGTTCGGCTTCGGAAAGGATCTTGAGGGCGAAGCGGTCGCCGTGTTTTTCCAGCGACGCGCGGATGCGGCGCACGTCGCAGACGTCGGTGCCGATGCCGTACACCATGCGGGCGCTCCGGCGGTCAGGCGGACGCGGAGTCGATGCAGGCCAGGTAGGCCTTCACCGTCGCTTCGTAGCCGAGCTCCAGCGCGTCGGCGATCAGGGCATGGCCGATGGAAACCTCGCGCACGCCGGGCACGGCGCGCAGGAAGTCGGCCAGGTTGTCGCGGTTGAGGTCGTGGCCGGCGTTGACCTCGAGGCCGGCCGCCTGCGCGGCGCGCGCCGCTTCGGCGAACTGGCGCAGCACCTCGTCCTGACGCACGGTGCCCCAGGCGCGCGCGTAGCTTTCGGTGTAGAGCTCGACGCGGTCGGCGCCGACGGCGCGCACGGCGGCCATCATCTCCGGGCGCGGGTCCATGAACAGGCTGACGCGCACGCCGAGCGCGCGCGCCTCCTGGATGAGCGGACGCAGCCGGTCGGCGTCCTTGGGGAAGTCCCAGCCGTGGTCGCTGGTGAACTGCCCTTCCGCATCGGGCACGAAGGTGCACTGGTGCGGCCTCAGCCGGCGCACGAAGTCCATGAGGTTGTGGAAGGGGTTGCCCTCGATGTTGTACTCGGCGCCGGCGTGGTGGCCGACCAGTTCGCTGAGCGCGGGCACGTCGTCGCCGCGGATGTGGCGGCCGTCCGGACGCGGATGCACCGTGATGCCGTGCGCGCCGGCCTGCAGGCAGATGGAAGCGGCGCGGACCAGGCTGGGGATGCCCAGGTGACGCGTGTTGCGCACCAGCGCGACCTTGTTCAGGTTGACGGAGAGCGCCGTCTTGGGAGCGGTCATAGGGATTGCAGGTCCAGCATCAGCTGGCGCGTGCGCAGCGTGGAGACGCCGCAATGGTAGTGCAGCAGGTGGCGCAGCTGCGGCTTGAGCTCGGCCGGCTCGGCGGCGGCTCGCAAGGTAGCGGTGAACGGTGCGGCGTCGCCCAGCGCCGACTGCAGCTGCAGCCACTGGGCGCCGGTCAGCGCGGGGCGATCGAACGCCGCGGCCACGAGCCCGCTTTCGGGCAGCAGCGAGTACCGCGCCTGAGGGTCGAGCGATGCCAGCGTCAGGGTCTCGGTGTCCAGCGACGGCAGCAGGCCGACCTCGCGCAGCAGCAGCAGCTCGAACGCGCGCAGCGCCGGTTGCAGCGCCTCGCCGTGTTCGGACGCGAGCACGCCGACCGCCTGCGCGTAGGCATCGAACAGGCGCGGATGCGGATCGTCGCGTGCCAGCAGGCGAAGCAGCAGCTCGTTGAGGTAGTAACCTGACAGCAGCGCGTCGCCGGTCGGCATCACCTGCCCGCCCACCCACTCGGCGCCCTTGAGCGTGCGGATCTCTGCGTCGCCGCCGAACGCCAGGCGCAGCGGCTGCAGCGGCAGCAGCACGGGGCGGAAGTTGGAGCTGGGGCGCTTGGCGCCCTTGGCGACGAGAGCGAGACGACCGTGGTGCCGGGAGAAGACCTCGACGATCAGGCTGGACTCGCTCCAGTCGTAGCGATGGAGAACGAAGGACGGCTCGTCCGAGATCCTTCGGCTACTCGTAGCCAAAGCTGCGCACCCGCGCCTCGTCGTCGGCCCAGCCCGTGCGCACCTTGA
This sequence comes from Pseudomonadota bacterium, assembly GCA_023387335.1. Lineage (GTDB taxonomy): Bacteria > Pseudomonadota > Gammaproteobacteria > Burkholderiales > Burkholderiaceae_C > Ramlibacter. The sequence goes on from JAEWIF010000047.1 coordinate 26,667, forward strand.
CCCACAGCTCGATGAACACCTTGGCGCCCATCAGCTTCTCCAGTTCCTGGCGCGTCTCGGTGCCGATGCGCTTCAGGCGCTCGCCCTTGTCGCCGATGACCATGGCCTTGTGGCTGTCGCGCTCGACCACGATGGTGGCGGCGATCTTGACGAAGCGGCCGTGCTGCGGGCTGGGTTCCTCCTCGAACTTCTCGATCACCACGGTCGACGTGTAGGGCAGCTCCTCGCCGGTCAGGCGGAACAGCTTCTCGCGCACCGTCTCGCCGGCGAGGAACTTCTCGCTGCGGTCGGTGAGCTCGTCCTCGGCGTACCACCAGGGCTGCTCGGGCAGGTATTTCTCGCAGATGCCGAAGAGGCGCTCGATGTCCTTGGCGTTCTTGGCCGACATGGGCACGAACTCGGCGAAGGCGTGGCGCTCCTGCATGTCGCGCAGCCAGGGGGCGATCTCGGCGCGGCGGTGCACCTGGTCCAGCTTGTTGGCCACCAGCAGCGCCGGCACGCCGGGCTTCAGGAGCGACAGCACCTTGGCGTCGCCGAGCGTGAACTTGCCGGCTTCGACCACGAACAGCACTAGGTCGACGTCGCCCACCGCGCCCATCACGGTCTTGTTCAGCGAGCGGTTCAGCGCGGTGGCGTGGCGGGTCTGGAAGCCCGGCGTGTCGACGAACACGAACTGCGTGTCGCCGATCGTGCGGATGCCGGTGATGCGGTGCCGCGTGGTCTGCGCCTTGCGCGAGGTGATGCTGATCTTCTGACCCACCAGCGCGTTGAGCAGCGTGGACTTGCCCACGTTGGGCTTGCCGACGATGGCGATCAGGCCGCAACGCTGCGCGGCGGCCGGTTCCTGCGACTCGGGACTCATTTATTTCAGGTTCGACTTCAGCTTTTGCAGCATGGCGGCCGCGGCCGCCTGTTCGCCCGCCCGGCGCGAGGGTCCGATGCCGCGCTCGGAAGCGCCCAGCTCGGGGATCTCGCACTCTACGTCGAAGGTCTGCTTGTGGGCGGCGCCCAGCACACCCGCGACGCGGTAGACGGGGAGCTTCATTTTGCGTCCCTGCAGCCATTCCTGCAGTTCCGTCTTGGGATCCTTGGCGGCCGCCTGCATGCCGGGGTTGATCTCGACGTCACGGTAGAGCCGGTGCACCAGGGCTTCGGCCGCGCCGTAGCCGGCATCGAGGTGCACCGCGCCGATGATGGCTTCCAGCGCGTCGGCCAGGATGGAGGGGCGCTTGTGGCCGCCCGAGCGGGCTTCGCCCTCGCCCAGCTTGAGCACGTCGGGCAGGCCCAGCGCGACGGCCAGCTGGTGCAGCGTGTCCTGCTTGACGAGGTTGGCGCGCACGCGGGAGAGGTCGCCTTCGGGCAGGTTGCCCAGGCGCTCGTAGAGCAGCGCCGCGACGGCGAGGTTGAGGACGGAGTCGCCCAGGAATTCCAGGCGCTCGTTGTGCTCGGAAGAGAAGCTGCGGTGGGTCAGCGCCCGCGCCAGCAGCTTCGGTTGCGTGAATTGGTGTTGCAGCCGCGCTTGCAGCGCGGCCAGTGAGGGCGCGCCGTCCACGCCGGCGCTACTTGGTCTGGTAGGCGTACTTGAGCAACAGGTACGCGGGGCCGAACATGTGGATCTGCTTGTCGTAGGCGACCTTCACGACATTGCGGTTCTCGACCTTGGTGATCTCCAGGTCCTTGGAGGTGATCGACTTGATGTCGTCCACGTTGGCGGAATTCGCGAACGCAGTGCGGACCTCCTGCGGAGTGGATCCCTCCTTGGCCCGCTCGAGCGCCTTCACGATCGCCTGGTATTCCAGGGCGCTGGGAACGATCTGCGCCGCCATGACGGCTCCGACACCGAGCACCGCCATCACGATGATCAGGCCAAGGAACGAGATGCCGGCCTGGCGGCCCTTCGAGCTGCGCTTCATTTCTGTCTACCCCTCTCTTCTCCAACAACTCTTATTCGAAGGAACCGATCCGCCCGATGTCGCCGAAATTCATCCAGATGAAGAAGGCCTTGCCGACGATGTTGCGGTCCGGCACGAAGCCCCAGAACCGCGAGTCGAGCGAGTTGTCCCGGTTGTCCCCCATCATGAAATAGTGTCCGGGAGGCACCTTGCATGTGACGCCCTCGACACTGTAGCGGCAATTCTCCTTGAAGGGAAAATCCTCGGCGCCCGGGATGAACGCGGGCCTGTCGTCGTCGTTCAACACGCGATAGGACTTGCCCTCCAGCGACTCGGCGAACTGGCGCGAGTAGCGCATGGAGTCGTCGTCGAAGTAATCGGACTGCGGCTGGTGCGGCACGGGCTTTCCGTTGATCGTGAGACGCTTGTTCAGATAAGCGATCTCGTCACCCGGCACGCCGATCACGCGCTTGATGTAGTCAAGGCTCGGCTTGGGGGGATAGCGGAACACCATCACGTCGCCGCGCGCGGGCGGCTTGCCTTCCGTGATGCGGGTGTTGAGCACCGGCAGGCGCAGGCCGTAGGTGAACTTGTTGACCAGGATCAGGTCGCCCACCAGCAGCGTCGGGATCATCGAGCCTGACGGGATCTTGAACGGCTCGACCAGGAACGAGCGCAGCACGAACACCGCCAGGATCACGGGGAACAGGCCCGCGGTCCAGTCCAGCCACCAGGGCTGCATCAGCAGCTTCTGCCGGGTCTGGTCGATGTCGGGGGTGTCGACCTGGGTGATGCCCTGGGCGGCCAGTTGCGTGCGGCGCTGCTGCGCCTGCGCCGCCACCGATTCGGCGCCGCGGCGACGCCTGGGCAGGAACCAGAGCCGCTCGGCGACCCAGTAGACGCCGGTGACCAGGGTGGCCAGGAACAGCAGCAGCGCGAAGTTGCCCTCGAGGAAGCCCAGGTACCAGGCGAACGCGTAGCCGGCGAAGGCCGCGAGCACCGCGGCGGTCAGGATCGGCATGGCGGACCTATTCCTCGACCTGCAGGATGGCGAGGAATGCTTCCTGGGGGACTTCGACCGAACCGATCTGCTTCATGCGTTTCTTGCCTGCCTTCTGTTTTTCGAGGAGCTTGCGCTTGCGGCTGATGTCGCCGCCGTAACATTTTGCCAGCACGTTCTTGCGCAGCGCCTTGACCGTCTCGCGCGCGATGACGTTGGCGCCGATGGCCGCCTGGATGGCCACGTCGAACATCTGGCGGCTGATGATCTCGCGCATCTTGGCCACCACCGCGCGGCCGCGGTACTGCGCCTGGGTGCGGTGGACGATGATGGAGAGCGCATCCACCCGCTCGCCGTTGAGCAGGATGTCGACCTTCACCACGTCGGACGCGCGGTACTCCTTGAACTCGTAGTCCATGGACGCGTAGCCGCGGCTGACCGACTTCAGCTTGTCGAAGAAGTCCAGCACGATCTCACCGAGCGGCAGCTCGTAGGTCAGCATCACCTGGCGGCCGTGGTAGGCCATGTTCATCTGCACGCCGCGCTTCTGGTTGGCCAGGGTCATCACGGCGCCGACGTACTCCTGCGGCATGTACAGGTGCACCGTCACGACCGGCTCGCGGATCTCCTCGATGCGGCCCTGGTCGGGCATCTTGGACGGGTTCTCGACCATGATGACCTCGCCGTCGCCCTTGACCACCTGGTAGACCACGCTCGGCGCGGTGGTGATCAGGTCCTGGTCGAACTCGCGCTCCAGGCGCTCCTGCACGATCTCCATGTGCAGCAGGCCCAGGAAGCCGCAGCGGAAGCCGAAGCCCAGCGCCTGGCTGACCTCGGGCTCATAGCGCAGCGAGGCGTCGTTCAGCTTGAGCTTCTCCAGCGCGTCGCGCAGGCTGTCGTACTGGTTGGCCTCGGTCGGGTACAGGCCCGCGAACACCTGCGGCTGGATCTCCTTGAAGCCGGGCAGCGGTTCGGTCGCGGTGAACGCGGCGCCGCCGGTGCCGGCCTTCACCATGGTGACGGTATCGCCCACCTTGGCCGCCTGCAGCTCCTTGATGCCGGCGATGATGTAGCCCACCTCGCCCGCCTCCAGCGAGTCGCGCTGCTCGTTGGCCGGCGTGAAGACGCCGAGCTGGTTGGCCTCGTAGGTGGCCTCGGTGGCCATCAGCTTGATGCGGTCGCCCTTGGCCAGGCGGCCGTCGACCACGCGCACCAGCATCACCACGCCGACGTAGCTGTCGAACCAGCTGTCGATGATCATGGCGCGCAGCGCGCCGTCGGGATTGCCGCGCGGCGCCGGCACCTTGGCGACGATCGCTTCCAGGATCTCGTCGATGCCCATGCCGGTCTTGGCGGAACAGGGGATGGCCTCGGACGCGTCGATGCCGATCACGTCCTCGACTTCCGACTTCGCGTTCTCGGGATCGGCCTGCGGCAGGTCCATCTTGTTCAGCACCGGCAGCACCTCGACGCCGAGGTCGAGCGCGGTGTAGCAGTTGGCGACGGTCTGCGCTTCGACGCCCTGGCTCGCGTCCACCACCAGCAGCGCGCCCTCGCATGCGGAGAGCGAGCGGCTCACCTCGTACGAGAAGTCGACGTGCCCCGGCGTGTCGATCAGGTTCAGGTTGTAGACGCTCCCATCGCGGGCCGTGTAGCGCAGTGCGGCGGTCTGCGCCTTGATGGTTATCCCACGCTCTTTTTCGAGATCCATCGAGTCGAGGACCTGCTCTTCCATCTCGCGATCGGAGAGGCCGCCGCATCGCTGGATCAGGCGATCCGCCAGCGTCGACTTGCCATGGTCGATGTGGGCGATGATCGAAAAATTTCTGATGTGATTCATCAACGGGAACGCTTAAGTGATTGATTCATCTGGGGCGGCCCCAAGAAAAAAGGGCGCGTCGAGTGGCGACGCGCCCTGAACCAACAATCTATGGCAACTGCGATAGTTGGAGCTTCATTGTAGGCAAAAAGCCCCGCACGTACAGCCGACGGACCGCCGGGAAGGGCTCGTTGCAGCCCTGCAACGCGAAATTCATCCACAGGATATCAACAGAACGCGGGAGAGGGTTTCGGGACAACTTGTGGGCGGCCTGTGGATCAGCAGTGGAGTGCTTGGGAGCATCCCGTATCGTGGGTTGGAGCCCTGCCGTTATGCCAGAAAGCCACCGAGAAGGGCTCTGATTCTATCCATTTGAGTGGGTGCGACTCGGGCAAAAGTTAGCGAGCGCCAACACCACAGCTCATCTTTTCGATACGAAAAAAATTGCTGAGGTCGGGAACGACCTCCCCCATTTGCGCAAAAGCCCCGAAACCCAGTACGGCTTCGGGGCTGTCACGAGGGGGCTCCGATCTCAGCGGGCCGGCCGGATCAGCAGGTAGGTCGCGAGCTCGCCGCGGCGCAGCAGCACGGGAATCGGCTTGGTGCGATCGGCCTTGTTCACCGCCGCCTCGAACTCGCGCACGTTGGCGACCTCGGTGTTGCCGATCTGCAGGATCACGTCGCCCTCGCGGATGCCCGCGCGGGCCGAGCTGTCGGAGACGGCTTCGACGCGCACGCCGCCCTTCACCTTGAGCTCCTTCTTCTGCGCGTCGGTGAGGTCCGCCACGCCCAGGCCCAGCGACTGCACCGCGGGCGAGCCGCTCTTGGGCTTGTCCTCCGGCGCCTGCGCGCGCTTCACCGGGCGCTCGGCCTCGAACTCGGCGATCTGCACGTTCAGGTCGCGCGAGCCGCCGCGGCGGAACACCGTGAGGGTCGAGCGGCTGCCCGGCTTGGTGTTGCCCACCATGCGCGGCAGGTCGGTCGCCTTGTCGATGGTCTGGCCGTTGAACTTGGTGATGATGTCGCCCGCCTCCACGCCCGCCTTGTCGGCCGGCGAGCCCGCTTCGACGCTGCGCACCAGCGCGCCCTGCGGCTTGCCCAGGCCGATGGATTCGGCGACGTCCTTGGTGACCTGGTCGATCTGCACGCCGATGCGGCCGCGCGAGACGCGCCCGTTGGGGCCGCGCAGCTGGTCGGCGACGCGGATGGCCTCGTCGATCGGGATCGCGAACGAGATGCCCATGAAGCCGCCCGAGCGCGAGTAGATCTGGCTGTTGATGCCCACCACCTCGCCGCGCAGGTTGATCAGCGGACCTCCCGAGTTGCCGGGGTTGATCGCGACGTCGGTCTGGATGAACGGCAGGTAGTCGCCGGTGTCGCGCGCCTTGGCGCTGACGATGCCCGCCGTGACGGTGTTCTCCAGGCCGAACGGCGAGCCGATGGCCATCACCCATTCGCCCACCTTGAGCTTGGCGACGTCGCCGATCTTCACGAACGGCAGGCCGGTGGCGTCGATCTTGATCACGGCCACGTCGGTGCGCTTGTCGGGCGTGCCGACCACCTTGGCCTTGAACTCGCGCTTGTCGGGCAGCGTGACCAGCACCTCCTCGGCGCCCTCCACCACGTGCGCGTTGGTCATCACGAAGCCGTCGGCGGTGATGATGAAGCCGGAGCCGACGCCGCGCGGGCGTTCGCGCTGCTCGTCGTCAGGCGCCGATCGCGGGCCGCGCGGCGCATTGGGCACGTTGGGCATCGGCTGGCCGAAGAAGCGGCGGAAGAACTCCTGCATCTCCTCGTCCATCTGCGGGCCCTGCTGCGATCCCGAGCTGCGGGCGCGCTCCATGGTGCGGATGTTGACCACCGCGGGGCCCACCTGCTCCACCAGGTCGACGAAGTCGGGCAGGCCGGTGCGGGGCTGGGGCGCGGACTGGGCGAGCGCGGGTCCCGCCGGCATCAGCGCGGCGGCCGCCAGCACGCCGGCCAAAGCCTGGCCGCGCAGCGTATTCCAGTGGGTGCGGGACATTTGAACCTCTTCCTTGACAGCTAGGGCTGAACTCAAACTTCAGAATTTGCCACAGCCGAATGGTTCACTCGGCCGGCGAACGCCCCGCAGATGGGGGTTCAGCGGCGCCGCTCAAGGCTTTGCGCGAACGCCTTGAGCGTGGGCGCGGGGACCTCGCCGACCGCGGTGAGCCACCAGTCCTCGACGCGGCGCGCCAGCGTGTGGGTGGCGCCGCTGGCGAACAGGCCTTCCTGGGTGTGCCGCTCCCGGTCGTAGGGCTCCACGAACAGCGACACCGCCGCCAGCCCATCCGAGAATATCCACTGGATGCCGCCGGGCGCGCCCGTGGCGGCCGGCCGCTTGTAGCAGTTCATGGGCTTGAAGCCCGCGACCGGCGCCTTCAGGGCCCAGCCCTCGGCGGCGGCATCGGTTCGAACGGCCTGCGCGCGTTCGACACGCCAGCCCTGGGGGGGCTGCATCATCTGCGAGAGCTTGTCGGCGCGCACCGGTGCGTCCATCTGCAGCTCGGAGAAAGCCACCTGCTCGAGCACCTTGCCCTCGCCGTCCAGCGTCTGCAGCTTGATGACGAGGCCGGAGCGCTTCTCGCTCCAGACGCGGTAGCCGAACCGCAAGGCGTCCTTGGGCGCGAGCTGGACCACGTCGGCGTCGAAGCCGGCCACGCGGTCGTTGCCCATGCGGCGGGCCGCGTAGAACTCGGGGATGGACGTGTCCTCGGACTTGAGCAGGTGCGGGAACAGGCCGAGCGAATCGCGCTTCTCGGCACGCACCACGCGCTGCTCCGGCAGGAAGGTGAGCACCTCGTCGTTGCGGCGGAAAGTCGAACGCGGGCTGCCGGTGAGCATCTCGACCTTCTCGATCTGCTGCGAGCGGTCGCCCGAATGCCAGATGCGCGCGCTGGACAGCGCGCCTCCGCTGGACGAAACCACGAACGTGCCGGCATAGCTGCGCAGGCGCGAGGCGTCCTGCATGCGCATGAGCCACTCGTTCACGCCGCGCTCCGCGGGAGCGGCGGGTGGGGCGGCGTGGACGCCCGCCAGTGCGGACAGGGCCAGCAGGCAGCTGCCGGCGGCGGCTCGCAACGGCAAGGTCATCGGCATGTTCAGCGGGCGGGGCCCTCGTAGGTGGCGCTGCGCAGGAAGCCGGCCGAACTCTGCAGGGCGGAAGCGCCGCCGAACTGGCGGTGGGCCGCGAGCAGTTCGTCGAGCTTCGGGTCGCGGATCATCACGCCAGGCTCGGCGCGCGTGAGCAGCGTGGCGGCCTCGCCGGGCTGCTGCGGCGAGATCGCCAGCTGAGCCGGGGTCGTGAAGGCGGGCGATGCGACGGTGCCCAGCACCGACCACCCGACCGCCGCGAACGCCGCCACCGAGGCGACGCCCGCCACCATCTTCCAGCGGAAGACGCCGTCATTGGCCGCCGGCCGCACGACGATCGGCGGCAGCATGGCGGGCCGAGGGCGGTCGGCGGTTCCTTCCTGCTCCAGACGTTTCGACAGCTTCTCGATGAAGCGGTCGGCCGGCGCGCCGCCGGCCAGTTCACCGGAGCGCAGCACGTCTCCGATGAGGTGATAGGCGTGCCACGTGTCCAGCGCTTCGCGGCCGGCGCAGGCCGTCTCCATCGCGCGCGCGAAAGCCTCGCCCTGCAGCTGGCCGTCGGCCAGCGCGGAAATGAGTTCCTTGTGTTCCATCATGTCGTTCATCGCAACCACCTCGCGACTTACCAGCGCTTGCCCGACTGGTTTTCCAGCAGGGGTTTCACCTTGGCCGAAATCGCCTCGCGAGCGCGAAAGATGCGCGAGCGGACGGTGCCGATCGGGCAGTTCATCGCTTCCGCGATCTCCTCGTAGCTCAGCCCTTCGATCTCGCGCAGCGTGACCGCCTGGCGCAGTTCCTCGGGCAGGGCCTCCATGGCCGAGTTGACCGTGGCGGCGATTTCCTTGGCGGCCAGCACCGTCTCCGGCGTTTCCGGGCTGGTTAGTTCGTTCTCCACCGCGGAAGTTTCATCGTCATCGTCGCCGCCGCGCAGGGCGCTCTCGGAGACCAGGGGGTCGCGCTTGAGGTCGACCAGGGCCTTCTTGGCGGTGTTGACGGCGATGCGGTACAGCCAGGTGTAGAACTGCGCCTCGCCGCGGAACTGGCCAAGCGCGCGATAGGCCCGGATGAAGGTTTCCTGGGCGATGTCCTCGACCAGGTCGACGTCGCGCACCATGCGCCCGATCAGCCTTTCGATGCGGCGCTGATACTTCAGTACCAACAGCTCGTACGCGCGCTGGTCGCCGGCCACGGCACGCGCCACCAGCATCTGGTCGGTGTCGGCGGGGGAAGGCGCGGGGGCGGGCGGGCTCTGGGTCATGGTGTGGCCGAAGGCGGCTCGGCCCGGGGCGGCGCCTCAGGGTTGGCGCGGGAATATACCGCACGGCGAAGCGCGTCCCAGCGTGCCGGCAGGCGCGCGCGTTCGGCCCAGAGCCAGCGCGCGCGGTCAGGTGAGCTCCAGCGCAGCAGCAGCAGCGACTGGAGGTCCAGCACCACCTCCAGCGCGCCGGTCCGCACGTCGGGATCGCCCTCGGACCAGGACCACGTCGCCGTGTCCCAGGCCAGCAGCCCGGCCGGTTGGCGCCACCACCACGCGCCCACCCAGGCGCCACTCGCAAGGCAGGCGACCGCGGCGGCCGCGAGGCGCGAAACCGATGCTCCTTGCCAGGCGAACGCGATGCAGGCGACGAGGCCGAGCGACCAGACGGCCAGCAGGAGCACGCCCACCAAAGCGGAACGCCCCACCGGATAGCTCACCGATGGGGCGCCGTGCATGGGCAGGAAAGAGGTCGCTCGCGCAGCGCGTCAGACCCGCTTGAAGACCAGCGTGCCGTTGGTGCCGCCGAAGCCGAAGTTGTTCTTCACGGCCACGTCGATCTTGCGGTCACGCGCCGTGTTGGCGCAGTAGTCCAGGTCGCACTCGGGGTCCTGGTTGAAGATGTTGATCGTGGGCGGCACCTTCTGGTGGTGCACGGCCAGCACGGTGAACACCGACTCGATGCCGCCCGCGCCGCCCAGCAGGTGGCCGGTCATGGACTTGGTCGAGCTGACCACCGTCTTCTTCGCGTGGTCGCCCAGCGCGGCCTTGATGGCGTTGGTCTCGTTCAGGTCGCCCAGCGGCGTGGACGTGCCGTGCGCGTTCAGGTAGTCGACCTGGTCCGGGTTGACGCCCGCGTTGCGCAGCGCGCCCACCATCGCCCGGCGCGGACCGTCGACGTCCGGCGCGGTCATGTGGTACGCGTCGGCCGACATGCCGAAGCCCGCCACCTCGGCGTAGATCTTCGCGCCGCGCGCCTTGGCGTGTTCGTATTCCTCGAGCACCAGCACGCCGCCGCCCTCGCCCAGCACGAAGCCGTCGCGGTCCTTGTCCCAGGGGCGCGAGGCCGTCTTGGGATCGTCGTTGCGGGTGGACAGCGCGCGCGAGGCGGCGAAACCGCCGATGCCCAGCGGCGAGACGGACGACTCTGCACCGCCGCAGACCATCACGTCGGCGTCGCCGGCCTCGATCATGCGGGCCGACAGTCCGATCGCGTGCAGGCCCGTGGTGCAGGCCGTGACGACCGCGATGTTCGGGCCCTTGAATCCGTACTTGATCGACACGTGGCCCGAGATCATGTTGATGATCGAGGCGGGCACGAAGAAGGGGGAAACGCGACGCGGTCCGCGGTTTGTCAGCTCGGCATGGGTCTGCTCGATCATCGGCAGGCCGCCGATGCCGGCGCCGATGTTGACGCCGATGCGCTCGGCCAGCTCGACCGGCAGGGCGTCACCGCTGGGCAGGCCGCTGTCCGCCACCGCCTGGCAGGCGGCCGCCAGCCCGAGGTGGATGAACCGGTCCATGTGCCGGGCTTCCTTCTCGGGGATGTAGGCCGCGATGTCGAAGCCCTTGACCTCCCCGGCGAAGCGACAGGCGAAGTTGGTCGCGTCGAACTGCGTGATGAAGTCGATGCCGGGCTTGCCCGCCAACAGGTTGCCCCACGATTCGGCGACCGTGTTGCCGACGGGGCTGACGCAGCCCAGTCCGGTGACGACGACTCGACGACGGGTCATTGGCGTATCAGGCCTTCTGGTGGGCGTTGGCGTAATCGATGGCGTTCTGGACGGTGGTGATCTTCTCGGCGTCCTCGTCCGGGATCTCGATGCCGAACTCGTCTTCCAGCGCCATCACCAGCTCGACCGTGTCAAGGGAGTCGGCGCCGAGGTCGGCCACGAAAGCCTTCTCGTTGGTCACCTGGGACTCCTCCACGCCGAGTTGCTCGGCGATGATCTTCTTGACACGTGCTTCGATATCGCTCATGGGTTCCCTCTCGGGTGTTGTTGAATGAATCCGCGATTTTAGCCTTTGCGCCTGTTCAGCCCCGACCGCTCGGCTGGGGCCGTTCGTCGGCGTTCAGGCCATGTGCATGCCGCCGTTGACGTGCAGCTCTTGCCCGGTGACGTAGCCGGCCTGCGCCGAGGCCAGGAAGGCCACGGCATGCGCGATGTCGGCCGGCTTGCCCAGTTGTCCCAACGGGATCTGGCCGAGCAGCGCCTTGCGCTGCTCTTCGGGCAGCGCGGCCGTCATGTCGGTCTCGATGAAGCCGGGCGCCACGCAGTTGACCGTGATGCCGCGACTGCCGAGTTCGCGCGCCAATGCGCGCGTCATGCCCGCCACGCCCGCCTTGGCGGCGGCGTAGTTGGCCTGGCCCGGATTGCCGGACGCGCCCACCACCGACGTGATGTTCACGATGCGGCCGTAGCGCTGCTTCATCATCGTGCGCATCACGGCGCGGCTCATGCGGAAGACGGCCTTGAGGTTGGTGTCGACCACCGCGTCCCAGTCCTCGTCCTTCAGCCGCATCGCGAGCATGTCGCGCGTGATGCCGGCGTTGTTCACCAGCACCTGCAGGCCGCCGTGCTGCTTGACGATGGCGTCCACCACGGCTTCGGAGGCCGCGGCGTCGTTGACGTCCAGTCGCACGCCGCTGCCGCCCTGGGCCTGCAGCGCCTGCGTGATCTTCGCGGCGCCGTCGTCGGTGGTGGCGGTGCCGACCACCGTGGCGCCGCGCTGCGCGAGTTCCAGCGCGATGGCGGCGCCGATGCCGCGCGAGGCACCGGTGACCAGCGCGACCTGGCCCTTCAGTTCCTGTGTGCTCATGCCAGCAGTCCCTTGGCTTCGGCCAGCGAGGCCGGGTCGTACACCGCGCCGGACACGATGGCCGGGTCGATGCGCTTGCAAAGGCCCTGCAGCACCTTGCCGGGACCGCTCTCGATGACCACGGCGGCGCCGCGGCCCTGGATCGCCTTGATGCAGTCCACCCAGCGCACCGGGCCGAAGGCCTGCTCGTAGAGCGCGGCGCGGATGCGGTCCGGGTCGGTTTCCACCCTGGCTTCGATGTTGTTCACCACCGGGATGGCCGGCGTGTGGAAGGCGACCTGCGACAGGCGCTCGCGCAGCCGGTCGGCCGCGGGCTTCATCAGGCTGGAGTGGAACGGCGCCGACACCGGCAGCAGCAGCGCGCGCTTGGCGCCGTGGGCCTTGAGCACTTCGCACGCCTTGTCCACCGCGGCCTTGCTGCCCGCGATCACGGTCTGCGCCGGATCGTTGAAGTTCACCGCCTCGACCACCTCGGTGCTGTTGGTGCCGAACGAGCGCTGCGCCTCGGCGCAACCTTCGACCACCTTCTGGGCCTCCATGCCCAGCACCGCGGCCATCGCGCCCTCGCCCACCGGCACGGCTTCCTGCATGGCCTGCCCGCGGAAGCGCACCAGCGGCGCGGCGTCGGCCAGGCTCAGCGCGCCGGCCGCGACCAGCGCGGAGTACTCGCCCAGCGAATGGCCGGCCACCACGGCCGGCTGCGGGCCGCCTTCGGCCAGCCACGCGCGGTACGCGGCCACGCCCGCGACCAGCATCACCGGCTGCGTGTTGGTGGTGAGCGCCAGCGCTTCCTTCGGGCCTTCCTTGACCAGTCGGCCGATGTCCTCGCCGAGCGCGTCGGAGGCCTGCGCCACCACTTCGCGCACGGCGGGATGGTCGCCCCACGCGTCGAGCATGCCCACGGCCTGCGAACCCTGGCCGGGAAAGACAAATGCGAACGGTTTCATCTTGCGGAGAGAAAGAAAAGCGGAGCCGGGGCGCGCTAGAAATCCAGCAGCACCGCGCCCCAGGTGAAGCCGCCGCCGACGCCTTCGAGCATCAGCGTGTCGCCCTTGCGGATCTTGCCGCCACGCACCGCGGCGTCGAGCGCCAGCGGGATCGAGGCGGCGGAGGTGTTGCCGTGCTGGTCCACCGTCACGACGAGCTTGTCGAGCGGCAGCTTCAGCTTCTTGGCCGTGCCCTGCATGATGCGGATGTTGGCCTGGTGCGGGATCAGCCAGTCGATGTCGGCGTCGGTGCGGCCCGCCTTGGCGAGCGTTTTGCGCGCGGCATCTTCGAGCACGCCGACGGCCAGCTTGAACACGGCCTGGCCGTCCATCTTCAGGAAAGGATCGCCCAGCACCTTCCCGCCGGACACGGTGCCCGGCACGCACAGGATGCCGACGTGCTTGCCGTCCGCATGCAGGTCGGTCGCCAGGATGCCGGGCGTCTCCGACGCTTCCAGCACCACCGCGCCGGCGCCGTCGCCGAACAGCACGCAGGTGGTGCGGTCCTTGAAGTCGAGGATGCGCGAGAACACCTCGGAGCCGATGACCAGCGCGCGCCTGGCGCTGCCGGTGCGGATCATCGCGTCGGCCACCGTGAGCGCGTAGACGAAGCCGCTGCACACGGCCTGCACGTCGAACGCCGGGCAGCCCGCGATGCCCAGCTTGTTCTGCAGGATGCACGCGGCCGAGGGGAACACCATGTCCGGCGTGGACGTGGCGACGATGATCAGGTCGATGTCCGACGGGCCGACGCCGGCCGCTTCCATCGCCTGGCGAGCGGCTTGCACGCCCAGGTCGCTGGTGGTGACGTCGGGCGCGGCGAAGTGGCGCGACCGGATGCCGGTGCGTTCCACGATCCACTCATCGGAAGTCTCTACGCCCTGGACCGCCAGTTCGGCGGCGAGGTCGGCGTTGGTCACTCGGCGCGGGGGCAGGTAGCTGCCGGTGCCGGTGATGCGCGAATATCGGCTCATTCGGAAGCGATCGCCAGGGCCGGTTGCTGCTCCGCGGGCGCGCCGGCCAGCAGGGGTCGGGCGTGCGCGATGCGGGCCTGGACGCGATCGAGCAGGTTGTTTCGGGCCGCATCATACGCCCGCGTCAGCGCCTGCTCGAACGCGAACGCGTCGGCCGAGCCATGGCTCTTGAACACCAGGCCGCGCAGTCCCAACAATGCCGCACCGTTGTAGCGGCGATAGTCCACCCGCTTCTTCAGCGCGGACAGCACCGGATAGGCCGCCAGGGCCGCCAGCTTGCTCAGCGGCGTGCGGGAGAACTCCTCCTTGAGGAAGCCCACGATGAGGGACGCCACGCCTTCGCTGGTCTTCAGGGCCACGTTGCCGACGAAGCCGTCGCACACCACGATGTCGGTGGTCCCCTTGAAGATGTCGTTGCCTTCCACGTTGCCGTGGAAGTTCAGGTCGCCGGCGGCGGCCGCGGCACGCAGGAGTTCGCCTGCGCGCTTGATCACCTCGTTGCCCTTGATGACCTCCTCGCCGATGTTCAGCAGCCCGACGCTGGGCTGCTCCTCATGCGTCATGGCGGCGATCAGGGCCGAGCCCATCACCGCGAACTGCAGCAGGTGATGCTCCGTGCAGTCGACGTTGGCGCCCAGGTCGAGCACCGTCGTCGCGCGCCCCTTGGCGTTGGGCAGATGGGTCGCGATGGCCGGACGGTCGATGCCGTCCACGGTCTTGAGCAGGTAGCGCGCCAGCGCCATCAGCGCGCCGGTGTTGCCGGCCGAGACGGCGACCTGGGCCTGGCCGTCCTTGACCTGCTGGATCGCCACCCGCATCGAGGAATCCTTCTTGCGGCGCAGCGCCACTTCGACCGCGTCGTCCATCGCCACCACTTCGGTGGCGGGCACGTGCGTCGCGCGGGGATGCTGGAAGGCTTTCAGGGCGTCGCCGCCCACCAGCAGCAGGCGCGCCTCGGGATGCTGCTCCAGGAAGCGCCGGCAGGCGGGCAAGGTCACCGCGGGGCCGTGGTCGCCCCCCATGCAGTCGACCGCAACGATCGTCGTCATGAGCTCAAATGTAGAGCGAAGCTCGAATGTGGAGCGAAGCGGCGAGCGGACGGAAAAAAGGCCCGGGCTGCGAATGCAGCGGCGGGCCCCTCCTTGCCGCGGCATCGTGGACCGCGACGGTACTCGCCACGAAGGCGATCAGGCGTCGTTCTTGGTCTTGAGCACCTTGCGGCCACGGTAGAAGCCGGTCGGGCTGATGTGGTGGCGCAGATGGGTTTCGCCGGTGGTGGGTTCCACGGCGATGCCGGGCACCGTCAGCGCGTTGTGCGAGCGGTGCATGCCCCGCTTGGAGGGGGACTTCTTGTTCTGCTGGACGGCCATTGCGGGCTCCTGGGCTAAAAAAGCAGCTGCGCGGCGGGCGCGAAGCGCGGTTGATCGGTGGGTGGGGTTTGCGCCAGGCGAAGGATCAAGCTGATCGGCTGCCGGCGCGAAGCCCGCCATTATAGCCCACCGCGTCAGCCCTTGCCGCCCTTGAGCACCTTGAGGGCGGCGAAGGGGTTCTCGGCCGGCTCGGCCTCCTCGAAATCCGGGTCGGCGGCCGTCAGCGCCACCGGCTTCGGACAGACCTCGTGGCGCGGCACGACCGGCACTTCCATCAGCAGCTCGTCCTCCACCAGCCCCAGCAGGTCGAAGGCGCGGCTGATCGCCAGCAGGTCCTCTTCCGACTCCTCGTCCTGCGCGGCCGCGGTGGATTCGTCGGCGACGAAGCGGAACGAGCGGTCCACCGCCAGCGGCACGTCCACCGGCTCCAGGCAGCGCTGGCAGGTCAGCGGCAGAACGGTCGAGGCGCTCAGGTGCAGCCAGACTTCGGGCTGGACATGGCGCGGGTTGATCAATTCGCCTTGCGCGCTCCAGTTCACCGGGCGCTCCGCGCCGCGGCCGCCGGCCTCCTCGGACAGGCGCGGGAAGTCGCCCACCCGGCCCTGGCCCGACAGCTGCGCCGCGTCTTCCGCGAACGCCTGGACCTCGAGCCGCTGCGCGTTGAACTGCCTTTTCATCCGGGCCAGTGTAAGAGAATCGCCCCCGTGCAAACCCTCATCCTCGGCTCCACTTCCCGCTATCGCCGCGAACTGCTGGGCCGCCTCGGCCTGTCCTTCGACGTGGTCGCGCCCCAGGTGGACGAGACGCCCCGGCCCGGCGAATCGCCGGTGGACCTGGCGCGCCGGCTCGCGCTGGCCAAGGCGCGGGACGTCGCCCTGCGCCATCCCGACGCGGTGGTGATCGGCTCCGACCAGGTGGCCGACCTGGACGGCGAACCGCTGGGCAAGCCCGGCGACCACGCGCGCGCCACGGCGCAGCTTCGCCGCATGAGCGGCCGCACCGTGGTCTTCCAGACCGCCGTCGCGATCGTGTGCCAGGCCCGCGGCTTCGTCGTCGAAGACCTCGCGCCGGTGCGCGTGGAATTCCGCCGTCTCGCCGACGAGGAGATCGAGCGCTACCTGCGCGCCGAACAACCGTACGACTGCGCCGGCAGCGCCAAGAGCGAGGGCCTGGGCATCGCGCTGCTGGAGGCGATCCACAGCGACGACCCGACGGCGCTGGTCGGCCTGCCGCTGATCCGCACCTGCCGTATGCTGCGCGCCGCCGGCCTGCAGGTGCCCTGATGGCGCCGGGCCGGCTCTATCTCGTTCCCGCGCCGCTGGATTTCGGCTGCACCGTGCAGGCGCCGCTGTCCGAAGTGATGCCGGACGGCACGCTGCAGGTGGCCGCACGGCTCGCGCACTGGATCTGCGAGAACGCCAGGTCCACCCGCGCCTACCTCAAGCGCGTGAACGAGCTCCATGCGCTCGCCAGGCCGATCCAGGAGATCCAGCTGCAGGAACTGCCGCGCGAGGTGCACAAGAAAGGCGATCACCACGCCGGCGGCTTCGACGCGCGGCCGCTCCTCGCGCCGGCGCTCGAGGGCCACGACATCGGCCTGGTGAGCGAAGCCGGCATGCCGGCGATCGCCGACCCGGGATCGTCGGTGGTGCGCGCCGCGCACGACCTCGGCCTGGACGTCGTGCCGCTGGTCGGCCCCGCGTCACTGCTGCTGGCCCTGGCGGCGGGCGGCCTGAACGGCCAGAACTTCGCCTTCGTCGGCTATCTGCCGCAGCAGCCCGGGCCGCGCACGCAGCGCATCCGCGAGCTGGAAGCCCTGGCGCTTCGCACCGGCCAGACCCAGCTGTTCATCGAGACGCCGTACCGCAACGCCGCGCTGTGGCAGGCACTGCTCGAATCGCTGAAGCCGGCCACGCGGCTGGCGGTCGCCACCGGCCTCACGCTGCCGCAGGCCCAGGTGCGCTCGCGGACGATCGCGCAGTGGAAAAAGGAAGCGGGCGGTCCGTCGCCGGACACGCCCGCCGTGTTCCTGATCGGGGCTTAGGCGCTCAGCGCAGCACCGGCAGCACGCGCACGGCGCGCATCGCACCCTCGCCGATGGAAGCGCCGAACTTCTTGGCCAGCCGCTCGGCCACGTTCTCGCGGCGGGTGTAGTCCACCAGCTCCTCGGCCTTGATCACTTCGCGGGCGACGAAATCGAGGTTGCCCATGTGGTCGGCCAGGCCCATGTCGACCGCCTGCTGGCCGGTCCAGAACAGGCCGGTGAACAGCTCCGGCGTGTCCTTCAGGCGCTTGCCGCGGCCGGCCTTCACCACGTCGATGAACTGCTTGTGGATCTGGTCGAGCATGGCCTGCGCGTGCTGGCGATGGCGCTCGGTCTGCGGGCTGAACGGGTCGAGGAAGCCCTTGTTCTCGCCGGCCGTCATCAGGCGGCGCTCGACGCCCAGCTTGTCCATCAGGCCGGTGAAGCCGAAGCCGTCCATCAGCACGCCGATGCTGCCGACGATGCTGGCCTTGTCCACGAAGATCTGGTCGGCGCCGGCGGCGATGTAGTAGGCCGCGGAGGCGCACGACTCCTCCACCACCGCGTACACCGGCTTCTTGTACTTGGCCTTCAGGCGGCGCATCTCGTCGTTGACGATGCCGGCCTGCACCGGGCTGCCGCCCGGCGAGTTGATCAGCAGCACGACGCCCTGCGCGCCCGCGTCCTCGAAGGCGGCGCGCATCGCCGCCACGATGAATTCGGCGCTGGCATCGGAATCGGAAGCGATCTCGCCCTTGACCTCCACCACCGCGGTGTGCGGCAGGGTCTTGTCGGCCTTCGGTGCGCCGCGGAAGCCCAGCGCCCAGATCAGGAACACGAAGAACAGCAGCCAGGCGAAGCTCCTGAAGGTGCGCCACCGGCGCGCCGCGCGCTGCTCGTTCACAGTGGCGAACACCAGCCGCTCCATGGTCTCGCGCTCCCAGCCCGGCTTGGAGCCTGAAGGCGCAGGAGTAGGCACGGGCTCCGAGGGGCCCCAGGTCGGTTCGTTCATGTTGTCGGGAGTCAGAAGGAGACGGGTTGGAGGTTCCAGTCAGTATGCCAGTGCACCATGCCGTCGCGCTCGCTCAAGGCGATGCGAACCAGCCCTCCCCGGCAGGGTCCGCCGGCGCAGGCGCCGGTGTCGGGCCGGTACACCGCGCCGTGCGTGGAACACAGCAGCCACTGGCCGCTGTCGTCGAAGAAGCGGTTGGGCTGCCAGTCCATTTCCATGGCGACGTGCGCGCAGCGGTTCAGGTAGGCATGCACCGCGCCTTTCCAGCGCACGGCGAAGGCACGGCAGGTCTGGCCGCCGAAGACCACGTCGAACGGCACGGCGACGCCGCCGTCCACCAGGTCCCGGCTGTTGCAGAGCGGGACCTGTTCCATCAGGCGTTGGCCAGCAGCCAATCGTGCAGGTCGCGCATCGAATGCGCCACGTACTGCGGGCCGAGCTGATGGAACTCGTCGGGCTCGTGCGCGCCGTAGCTCACGCCCACGCTCGCGCAGCCGGCGTTGAGCGCCATCTGCAGGTCGTGCGTGGTGTCGCCGACCATCAGCGTGCGCTCGGGATCGGTGCCGAACTCGCGCATCAGCTCCTCCAGCATGCGCGGATGCGGCTTGCCGGCCGTTTCGTCCGACGTGCGCGAGCCGTCGAACACGCCGTGCAGCTCCTGGCTGCTCAGCACCTCGTCCAGCCCGCGGCGCGACTTGCCGGTGGCCACGGCCAGCCAGTGGTGCCGCGCGCGCAGGTCGCGCAGCATCGCCAGCGTGCCGTCGAACAGGCTCAGGTCGTCCTTGTGCTGGTAGTAGTGGTGGCGGTAGCGATCGGTCAGCTCGGCGTACTTCTCCGGCGGCACGTCGGGCGCGGCGCGCGCCAACGCCTGCACCAGGCTCATGCCGATCACGTACGCGGCGGCGCGGTCGCTGGGCATCGCGCCGCCGACATCGGTCACCGCGCGCTGGATGCAGCGCACGATCACGCTGGTGGAGTCGTAGAGCGTGCCGTCCCAGTCGAAAGCGATCAGGTCAAACCGTCGTGGGCTGGGCATGGCGTTCGGCGAATTGGCGCAGGTCGTCGGGAAGCGGCGCTTCCAGCGCGACGGGTTCATCGGTGGCGGGATGGCGGAACTGTAATCGCCACGCATGCAGGAACATGCGCTTGAGGCCCTGGCGCTGCAGCGACTTGTTCAGCTCGAAATCGCCGTACTTGTCGTCGCCGACGATCGGGTGGCCCTGCGAGGCCAGGTGCACGCGGATCTGGTGCGTGCGGCCGGTCTTGATCGTCACCTCCAGCAGCGTGAAGCCGCCCAGGCGCCGCGCCACCTTCACCAGCGTGATCGAGCGCATGCCGTCGGGATCATCCTTGCCGACCACCCGCACGCGGCGCTCGCCGGCGGCCTCTTCGTCGCCGCCCAGCAGGTACTTGTGCAGCGGCAGGTCGATCACCTTCTTGTTGGCCGGCCAGGCCCCGCTCACCAGCGCCAGGTAGGTCTTGCCGGTCTCGCGGCCGCGGAACTGGCCCTGCAGCCCGGTGAGCGCCGAGCGCCGCTTGGCCACCAGCAGCACGCCCGAGGTCTCGCGGTCCAGCCGGTGCACCAGTTCGAGGAATTTCGCGGCGGGCCGCGCCTGCCGCAGCTGTTCGATGACGCCGAAGCTCACGCCGCTGCCGCCGTGCACCGCCACGCCGGCGGGCTTGTCGATGGCCAGCACGTGGTCGTCCTCCAGCAGGACCGGGAACTCGCGGGCGGGCGCCGGCCGCGCCGACGCGTCCACCACCCGCTCGGGCAGCCGCACCGGCGGCACGCGCACCTCGTCGCCGGCCTCGACCCGCGTGTCCGCGGCCGCACGGCCCTTGTTGAGCCGCACCTCGCCGCTGCGGATGATCCGGTAGACGTGGGTCTTGGGGACGCCCTTGAGCTCGCGCAACAGGAAGTTGTCGAGGCGCTGGCCCGCGAACTCGTCACCGACCCGCACGATTTTCACGGCCGCTTTGGCGGGGGCCGTGGCGGCCCCTATAATCCGTTTCACTAGCGTTTCGCCGTAAGTGTTTGATTTGGCTGGAGTTTAGTCCCGCCCCTGCACTGGTGACGCTGGCAGGTCGATGCCAACGCTTCGACGCGATCACGAAACCCTGAACCGGAATACAAGCCGCCAGCGCCGTAACGAGGCTGGCGGCGGACAAGCGAGTCTCCTGTGCTGATGGCGCTTCTCCTGGCCTGCTGGCGGTGGCTGATGCCTGCCGACTTCGGCTATGGCCCGCCGCAGCGCCGGCCGCGCGCGCCGCAGGCCTTGCTGCCTGCGTCCCTGCGCCCCGCCTCCCGTCTCGCCCTCCTCCACGCGCCGCCCTTGCGACTGCTGACTTAGCCTTCCGGCCGTCAGCAGCGCCCTGCGCCGCCTTCCGCTTCCCGTTTCGCCCGCGTCTGCCACGGCATCGTGGACCCGTCCCTGGGTCGAACGTGAGAGAACAAGAAGGTGACGCAATGAAGCGTATGCTGATCAACGCCACGCAGGCCGAAGAGCGCCGGCTGGCCATCGTCGACGGGCAGAAGCTCCTCGACTACGAGATCGAGATCGAAGGGCGCGAGCAGCGCAAGGGCAACATCTACAAGGCCGTCGTCACGCGCGTCGAGCCCAGCCTGGAAGCCTGCTTCGTCGACTACGGCGAGGACCGCCACGGCTTCCTGCCGTTCAAGGAGATCTCCAAGTCCTACTTCGCCCCAGGCGTGTCGCCCTCTCAGGCGCGCATCAACGAGGTGATCAAGGAAGGCCAGGAACTGCTGGTCCAGGTCGAGAAGGAAGAGCGCGGCAACAAGGGCGCGGCCCTGACCACCTTCGTCTCGCTGGCCGGCCGCTACGTGGTGCTGATGCCCAACAACCCACGCGGCGGTGGCGTTTCGCGCCGCATCGAGGGCGAGGACCGGCAGGAGCTGAAGGAGAACATGGACCAGTTGGAGTACCCCAACGGCATGTCCATCATCGCCCGCACGGCCGGCATCGGCCGCAGCGCGCCCGAGCTGCAGTGGGACCTCAATTACCTGCTGAAGCTGTGGAACGCCATCGACGGCGCCGCCAAGGGCGGCAAGGGCGCCTTCCTGATCTACCAGGAGTCGTCGCTGGTCATCCGCTGCATCCGCGACTACTTCAACAACGACATCGGCGACATCCTGATCGACACGGACGAGATCTACGATCAGGCGCACCAGTTCATGTCGCACGTGATGCCGGAGCACGCTTCCAAGGTGAAGCGCTACCGGGATGACGCCCCCCTCTTCTCCCGCTTCCAGATC
Source organism: Pseudomonadota bacterium (assembly GCA_023387335.1). GTDB lineage: Bacteria > Pseudomonadota > Gammaproteobacteria > Burkholderiales > Burkholderiaceae_C > Ramlibacter. Next base: position 48,206 of record JAEWIF010000047.1, read on the forward strand.
GAGCACCAGATCGAGTCGGCCTACGCCCGCGAGGTCAAGCTGCCCTCCGGCGGCGTGATCGTGATCGACCACACCGAGGCGCTGGTCTCCATCGACGTCAACTCGGCGCGCGCCATCAAGGGCGGCGACATCGAGGAGACCGCCACCCGCACCAACCTGGAGGCCGCCGACGAGGTGGCGCGCCAGATGCGCCTGCGCGACCTGGGCGGCCTGATCGTCATCGACTTCATCGACATGGAGGAATCCAAGAACCGTCGTGAAGTCGAGAACCGCCTGCGCGACGCGCTGCGCCAGGACCGCGCCCGCGTGCAGTTCGGCACCATCAGCAAGTTCGGCCTGATGGAGATGAGCCGCCAGCGCCTGCGCCCGGCCCTGTCGGAAGGCGCCTCCATCCCCTGCCCGCGCTGCGGCGGCCACGGCCACATCCGCGACACCGAGAGCTCGGCGCTGCAGATCCTGCGGATCATCCAGGAAGAGTCGATGAAGGACAGCACGGCCGCGGTGCACGTGCAGGTGCCGGTCGAAGTCGCCTCGTTCCTCTTGAACGAGAAGCGCACCGAGATCACCAAGATCGAACTCAAGCAGCGTCTCAACGTCCTCCTCGTGCCCAACAAGGGCCTGGACACGCCGCACTACAAGCTCGATCGCCTGAAGCACGACGATCCGCGCCTGGACAGCCTGAAGGCCAGCTACCACATGGCCGAGGACGTCGAGGAGAAGACCGAGGTGACGCGCCGCTCGCAGGAGCGCGCCAACCGCCAGGAGCCGCTGATCAAGGGCGTGCTGCCCGACGCGCCGGCGCCCATCGCCGTGCCGCGCCCGGAGAAGCAGGCCCAGCCGCAGGCGCAGCCGCAAGCCGCCGCGCCGGCACCCGCGC